>CAVXNX010000005.1:0-577215 GCA_963763215.1 uncultured Bacteroidales bacterium | reverse complement strand
TGAATTTCTGGATTTTCCCGCTGGCGGTCATGGGGTATTCGTTGACAAAGAAGATGTACCGGGGGATTTTGTGGCGGGAGATTTTTCCCCGGCAGAAATCCTTGACGTCCTCTTCCGTGAGGTGAGCCTTCTCCTTCAGGATGATGAAAGCGCCAACCTCCTCGCCATATTTGGGACTCGGCACACCGGCCACTTCAATGTTTTTGATCTGCGGCATCTGGTAAAGGAAGTTCTCGATCTCGCGGGGATAGATGTTCTCCCCTCCCCGGATGATCATGTCCTTGATGCGGCCGGTGACCCGTACATAGCCATCGGCGTCCATCACGCCCGAGATCACCCGAGTGCAGCCAGCCATCGGCATCGATGACCCGGTCGGTTTCTTCGGGGTTCTTGTAATAGCCCTTCATCATGTTGTATCCCCGGCAGCAGAGTTCGCCCTGCTCGTCCGGCGCACATTCCTGACCGGTTTCAGGGTCCTCACGCTGACTTCCACGAAAGGCAGGGCACGCCCGACCGTCGTGGCCCTGATTTCAGCCGGATCAGTGGTGCGGGTTGCCGTCATGCCCGGCGAAGATTCGGTCAGGCCGTAAACGATGATGATCTCGTTCATGTGCATTTTTTCCATCACGTCGCTCATGGTGTTCATGGGACAGAGGGAGCCGGCCATGATGCCGGTCCGGAGGGAAGAAAGGTCGAACATGCCGAACATCGGGTGGTGCAAGTTCGGCGATAAACATGGTCGGCACACCGTAGAGGGCCGTGCATTTTTCTTTCTGGACAGAAGCCAGCACCAGCAGCGGATCGAAATTTTCGACCAGCACCATGGTTACCCCGTGGGTAAGCGCGGCACATACGGCCAGCACGCATCCGAAACAGTGGAACAGCGGCACGCAGACACAGAGTTTATCCTCGGTGGTGTAGTTCATGCAGTCGCCGATGGTCAGCCCGTTGTTCACGATGTTGTGATGGGTCAGCATCACGCCTTTGGGAAAACCGGTGGTACCTGAGGTATATTGCATATTGACCACATCGTGGCAATCGACCTGCCGGCTTGATCTCCCGGAGCCGTGAATCATCACACTGGCTGCCCATGAGGATCAGTTCAGCCGAACTGTACATACCGCGGTGTTTCTCCGGACCGATAAAAATCACATGTTTCAGTTCGGGGAAACGGGCGCTCTGCAGCCGGCCGCGTTCACATATTTTTAGCTCGGGGATCAGCTCATAGACCATGCTCACATAGTCGCTGTCCCGGACGCCGTTGACGAGGCATAAAGCTTTGAGATCGGAATTCCTGATCAGGTATTCGAGTTCATGAAGCCGGTAGTTCGTATTGACGGTAACCAGGACGATTCCTGCTTTGGCAGTGGCAAACATAAAAGTGAGCCAGTCGGGGACATTGTTGGCCCAGATGCCGAGTTTATCGCCGGGCTGAAGTCCGGCAGCGAGCAGTCCTTTGGCCAGCCTGTCGACCCGGTCATTGAATTCCTTCCATGAAAACCGCAGATTGCGGTCGGGATAAACGATGCAGTCCTTTTCGGGCATCTTTTCAGCCCACTCTTCGAGGTAAGCGCCCAGGGTTTTATTGGTCAGTTCCATTTTTTTGGAATCGTTTTTTTATTCGGCATTCAATTTCAAGTTGATGTGTTGATTTGTTGATTTGTTGATTTGTTGAGGTCTATAACACCTCATCACCTCATCACCCTCACCTCATCACCTCATCACTTCCTCACCTCCCCTACACCGGCACGTAGACAACGCCCAGGATCTTTGCCGGAGAGCTTCCCGACGCATGCACGTGATGTTCGATCACGGAGTCATAATAGATGCTATCGCCTTCGCGGAGCGTATAGCGGTCCTTCCCGTAAAGGATTTCGATCTCCCCTTCAAGGACAAAGAGAAATTCTTCGCCTTCATGTGAGGAGCGCACGAAGTTCGTGCTCACGGAAGGATCGATGTCGATCAGGAATGGTTCCATGTGGCGGCCGGCTTTACCGCGGGCCAGGGATAAAAATTCGAGGTGGGGATTGGCGTTGCTGGTTTTACCTGAAACACTCAATCCTTCCCTTTGCTCCCCGCTCCGGGTCACAACCGGTGCATCGACCTCGGTATCATCGAGAAAGGTTCCCAGGCGTACGCCCAGGGCACGGGCGATGCGGATCAGCACCCCGAGGGCAGGGGGATCGTTGCCTTCTTCAACATCAGCCAGGATTGCTTCTGCGATACCTGATCTTTCGGCCAGTTCGGTACGGCTGATGTTTCTCAGCTCGCGAAGTCCGGTTATTTTACTTCCCACGTGTTTGTCTCGTGTCATGAGATGCCATATTAAAATTTAGGAGGCAAAAATAGAATTTTATGGGAGTTAAGGACGCATTCCTGAAAATATTTTCCTCTCTTCTGCGGAAGAAATCATTTTGTTTTACAAATCTGAGTTAACACCCGCTGATGAATTTTGATGACATAAAACATCTTATTCGGGAGTTTGTTTCATTTATGGGATCTGGGAGTTAGGGAGTTATGGGGTTATGGGGTTATGGGAGGATGTGAGAAGGGCGCGTATTCTGGATAAACAGTTCAGTCAGGTAAATTCGTCTGTTGGTCTTCAACATGTTCCCCATTAAACCTGTAATAAAGTGTTGGTTGAGGACTAATGACACAACGTCTTAGATTCGTTTTCTTTTCTGATAGCGGGTACAATGGTTCCCTTGCTTGATTTCAATTCCAGTATGGTCCGATTGTGAGCCGATCAGGTCTGCTGTCCATTCGGTGTTATGTTTATCCATTTCAATTCCAGTATGGTCCGATTGTGAGAGGATCCAGCAACGGTAATTACATTCGACTTAATTCATTTCAATTCCAGTATGGTCCGATTGTGAGTATGTTTGAGATTATTGACAAATATGGGATTGACAATTTCAATTCCAGTATGGTCCGATTGTGAGGTCGAGGACTGCCGCTACATGATGCCAGGTATTATATTTCAATTCCAGTATGGTCCGATTGTGAGCTTACGTACATGTCAATATTAAGGACATTGTTCACCCATTTCAATTCCAGTATGGTCCGATTGTGAGGTAAATACGTCTCCCTGGAGTTCGGTAAACGACCCATATTTCAATTCCAGTATGGTCCGATTGTGAGATGCTTTGCAATTGTCGTATTGTGCTTTTTGACCTCCATTTCAATTCCAGTATGGTCCGATTGTGAGAGATATTGCCGCAAGGTATGTTGACCTGTACCGAATTTCAATTCCAGTATGGTCCGATTGTGAGTATTGGCTTTAGAAAAATACGGGTCAATGGATCGGATTTCAATTCCAGTATGGTCCGATTGTGAGTATTTCCGATGGTAGATGCTCAGTGACTTGGTTTCGTATTTCAATTCCAGTATGGTCCGATTGTGAGACGGATCTCCGGGGAAACTGCGACAGGATTTCATCATTTCAATTCCAGTATGGTCCGATTGTGAGCACTTTCAAGAATAAAACATGGAAGGTGATGGCAATTTCAATTCCAGTATGGTCCGATTGTGAGTCAATGAGATCGATATTACCCCTGAAATGTTACCTCATTTCAATTCCAGTATGGTCCGATTGTGAGAGTCTCTCCATTGGAAATGCCGGAGCAATAACCTTTAATTTCAATTCCAGTATGGTCCGATTGTGAGATTTCCATGTTGCCTGGATGGCGCTTGATGCATACCGTATTTCAATTCCAGTATGGTCCGATTGTGAGTAATAGATCCAGATAAGATACTAGCTATCATCAGTTCATTTCAATTCCAGTATGGTCCGATTGTGAGTGGAAGATCCGGGAGTCTCGATATGTCATCGCCCATTTCAATTCCAGTATGGTCCGATTGTGAGTATACAATATCGTTAACAGAGCAGTGAATACAGAATTTATTTCAATTCCAGTATGGTCCGATTGTGAGACTCTACCGGCCTCATTATGACTGATCGTGGTCATCGATTTCAATTCCAGTATGGTCCGATTGTGAGATATTGTATTCTCATGTGCGCATCGATCTGCGCTTATTTCAATTCCAGTATGGTCCGATTGTGAGACTGAAATGGCAGAAGCTTGAATTCATCGCATATAAGATTTCAATTCCAGTATGGTGCGATTGTGAGTGAACACCACTCAGGTCTTCCGTATCCTGTATCTCCATTTCAATTCCAGTATGGTCCGATTGTGAGCACCGGGAACCTGTTGATTTTTAACCTTGTGGTATATTTCAATTCCAGTATGGTCCGATTGTGAGTTTGACATCCAGATTGCGACCGCTCACAAGTTCCCCATTTCAATTCCAGTATGGTCCGATTGTGAGTTCCACTTTATCGGATGATACGTTCCTGGATTCGATATTTCAATTCCAGTATGGTCCGATTGTGAGTGAAGACCGTTATCTGATCCTGATTGGATTGTCCTATTTCAATTCCAGTATGGTCCGATTGTGAGAGGTCACTATCACAGCAAAGTCCGGACTCAAATACATTTCAATTCCAGTATGGTCCGATTGTGAGGAAGCATCTATTTTCAAAGATGCAATTTCAAATGGATTTCAATTCCAGTATGGTCCGATTGTGAGTCCCGTAGGTTTGATAAGCGATAGCAAATCCATTATTTCAATTCCAGTATGGTCCGATTGTGAGCTTTCAATTTGCCGTATCTGCCAGAACACATCGTTATTTCAATTCCAGTATGGTCCGATTGTGAGAATCAATGGTAATAAAATCAAAGTGCCGATATTCGGAATTTCAATTCCAGTATGGTCCGATTGTGAGTGTTTCACGAAATTCTGCCCAAAACAACAGACATATTTCAATTCCAGTATGGTCCGATTGTGAGATCAGGGCACGGTGGCTATACGGACGGATTTTCCTAATTTCAATTCCAGTATGGTCCGATTGTGAGTGTGTAAGTTTTGTATAACGGAGCCTTATCTTTAAAAATTTCAATTCCAGTATGGTCCGATTGTGAGCAGGTTGGCTCTACGCAGGTCGGCTCCATACAGGTATTTCAATTCCAGTATGGTCCGATTGTGAGGGTTTTACCCACCCTCATCAGGTGTTTATATACGCCATTTCAATTCCAGTATGGTCCGATTGTGAGAGATATGTTCCCTCCTTCCCGTAACTCATTTTACTACATTTCAATTCCAGTATGGTCCGATTGTGAGCCGATGACAAATTTACGTGTCGAAACGACTGATGAATTTCAATTCCAGTATGGTCCGATTGTGAGGACTTGTCTAACCTGTCAAAACAGTTTATTGTGAAATTTCAATTCCAGTATGGTCCGATTGTGAGCTACGCGTCGAAGGTCGGCGTCCGGGAAAAAACCGATTTCAATTCCAGTATGGTCCGATTGTGAGCCCGATGACAAATTTACGTGTCGAAACGACTGGCGAATTTCAATTCCAGTATGGTGCGATTGTGAGGTGCCGCGGCAGTGTACTCCACCCACAAACATACCCATTTCAATTCCAGTATGGTCCGATTGTGAGGCTCATTCAAGTTCAAAACCTTCCTCAGAACCACCATTTCAATTCCAGTATGGTCCGATTGTGAGAGACGCATCGCACAGCGGAGAAACTGGCCGAGTACAATTTCAATTCCAGTATGGTCCGATTGTGAGCTTTCAATTTGCCGTATCTGCCCGAGCACATTGTCATTTCAATTCCAGTATGGTCCGATTGTGAGCACCGTATTTTCATTGCCTTTTCGATATCCCTTTTAATTTCAATTCCAGTATGGTCCGATTGTGAGAATTTCAGCCAGTCGACTGCTGCAAGTCCCATTGTATTTCAATTCCAGTATGGTCCGATTGTGAGTGTGTACGAAGAAAGACCCGTTAAAGATCTGTTCTATTTCAATTCCAGTATGGTCCGATTGTGAGTAGTTAATACGGGTAAAGTTAACGTAGCCGTATTATTTCAATTCCAGTATGGTCCGATTGTGAGTATATCCATTGCCTTATTGTGAGTTCTTAAATCTATTTCAATTCCAGTATGGTCCGATTGTGAGACAAATAAGTCGTCAAAAAGAATCCACTGATATCGATTTCAATTCCAGTATGGTCCGATTGGGAGTCCATTCGCTCTTTCAATCTTCATCCCGTCATATCCATTTCAATTCCAGTATGGTGCGATTGTGAGTGACAAGGACAACGCCATGTAACCAGTTGTAAGATATTTCAATTCCAGTATGGTGCGATTGTGAGTGTTCAACCTTGCTTTCATCTTTAAGGCCCAGATCAATTTCAATTCCAGTATGGTCCGATTGGGAGTCGTTCAAAATGACAAATATCAATCGCTTCTTCCTCATTTCAATTCCAGTATGGTCCGATTGTGAGCATGGAATGCAAGCGGATTAAAACAATAATTCAAAATTTCAATTCCAGTATGGTGCGATTGTGAGGAATAAAATAGAATGCGGAAGCCATTGCGGTAATGAATTTCAATTCCAGTATGGTCCGATTGTGAGAATGATCGTAAAAGGATTGAAAGGTTTCGTATCCCATTTCAATTCCAGTATGGTCCGATTGTGAGTCACTTGACGGACAGAATTGCAGAGATAACTACGAATTTCAATTCCAGTATGGTCCGATTGTGAGCTAAAGGCAATACTAACACATGGGGAAAGGCACTATTTCAATTCCAGTATGGTCCGATTGTGAGCTGGTTACATGGCGTTGTCCTTGTCAATATTGTATCATTTCAATTCCAGTATGGTGCGATTGTGAGATTGTTAGACTTTCATAACGGATATGTGACTTATAAATTTCAATTCCAGTATGGTGCGATTGTGAGGAAGGAAAATGATGTTGCCGCTATCAACGAGCAGTTATTTCAATTCCAGTATGGTCCGATTGTGAGAATAATGATGCTGTCAGGTATTATACATGACAGCGAAATTTCAATTCCAGTATGGTGCGATTGGGAGGACATTAACAATGCAACAATAGAATTCAATAATGTATTTCAATTCCAGTATGGTGCGATTGGGAGTTCGAGGTTGATTCAGGAGGCATCCTTCTTATTTGAATTTCAATTCCAGTATGGTGCGATTGGGAGCAAGTAAGCGCCGTCACGTATCAGGTCAACAATCTGGCATTTCAATTCCAGTATGGTGCGATTGTGAGGAGAATAGAAATACGGTATGTCGTTGCTGTCATTAGGATTTCAATTCCAGTATGGTGCGATTGGGAGTAATAAATCGAACCCGGATAACAATTATCTATTGAACATTTCAATTCCAGTATGGTCCGATTGGGAGATACCGTGAATTGAAATTTAAAAACCGTTCATTTGCAATTTCAATTCCAGTATGGTGCGATTGTGAGAATACAGGTAACATCTCTCACGGGTATCTTCTGTTATTTCAATTCCAGTATGGTCCGATTGGGAGTACAATTCAAAATTATTCATTTTACTGGCATTTCATATTTCAATTCCAGTATGGTGCGATTGTGAGTTCGTTAACTGCATCAGTTATTGAGGACATTAATCATTTCAATTCCAGTATGGTGCGATTGGGAGAAATAAGACACGTTTAGAGATGGCAACTGAACTTCATTTCAATTCCAGTATGGTGCGATTGTGAGTATGACTGCGTTCAAAGTCATGTATATTGCTTATTGACATTTCAATTCCAGTATGGTGCGATTGGGAGAAGTGTCTTAAAAGTGTATACACTGCCGGATCTGTATTTCAATTCCAGTATGGTGCGATTGGGAGAGCAGGTATGACGTGATGGGTAGCGCACTATATAGAATTTCAATTCCAGTATGGTGCGATTGTGAGTATCAGATGAGATTAGTACTATTGACTGATTCTATTAATTTCAATTCCAGTATGGTGCGATTGGGAGTTTATCATCGATCAGTTGTATAAGCCATTTACTCGAATTTCAATTCCAGTATGGTGCGATTGGGAGATCGCCCTGGTCTATCGTGGACATCGAACTTATCATATTTCAATTCCAGTATGGTGCGATTGTGAGGATTGAATTAATTAAACAGTACTGGTATATTCCTGATTTCAATTCCAGTATGGTGCGATTGTGAGACGTGCACGTCCATGGATACCAGAACAACTTAATGCATATTTCAATTCCAGTATGGTGCGATTGGGAGTATAGCTATGTCTGATCATGATCAGATAACGGTCTTACATTTCAATTCCAGTATGGTGCGATTGTGAGTATTGATGTTTGCCATGACAGTTCATTATACTGCTTAATTTCAATTCCAGTATGGTGCGATTGAGAGCAGATAGCATTCAGAACATGTTACCTCAATGTATCCTATTTCAATTCCAGTATGGTGCGATTGGGAGAAGGATTAGCGATTACGAGTACGATGCCAGATATGTATTTCAATTCCAGTATGGTGCGATTGGGAGAGCTGTGATCAGTGTCAACGATATACGGTACATATCCGAATTTCAATTCCAGTATGGTGCGATTGGGAGTCAGTATGCTACAGTCTGTAGATGATACGATACACATATTTCAATTCCAGTATGGTGCGATTGTGAGAATCGTTGCTAATTCATGCAGTAGACATTAAATACTGAATTTCAATTCCAGTATGGTGCGATTGTGAGAATGCAATTTACCGCATCATTCCAGACAATATGTTCATTTCAATTCCAGTATGGTGCGATTGGGAGACTACATCGATAGGCGATAATGCTACGAGTCTATGCAGCATTTCAATTCCAGTATGGTGCGATTGGGAGTTCATTACCGATTGCATCAGGATTACGAGATCGCAAATTTCAATTCCAGTATGGTGCGATTGGGAGCGGCACGGCTGATTAAAACATGTCAGATCTCATCATATTTCAATTCCAGTATGGTGCGATTGGGAGGCGATTACCTGATAACAGATACGCTTGCAATAGCACATTTCAATTCCAGTATGGTGCGATTGGGAGAACGTCATAGCTCTTGATGATCGACGGTTTTGCTGATATTTCAATTCCAGTATGGTGCGATTGGGAGGCTAAATGTTCGCAGACTATGCGGATGTTAATGCTGTATTTCAATTCCAGTATGGTGCGATTGGGAGCTTGACATGAATGTAATGTTCGACAAGCTATCAACTATTTCAATTCCAGTATGGTGCGATTGAGAGGAAGTTGGTGCAGTCAATACAATAGAGCACTATCATATTTCAATTCCAGTATGGTGCGATTGGGAGCGATTCGAACTAACGATTCATCATGATGCTATCATATCGATTTCAATTCCAGTATGGTGCGATTGTGAGAGTATCAGTAATCGGCTAGAATGATTGATAATTCAACATTTCAATTCCAGTATGGTGCGATTGAGAGTCATTGAGCTGACATATCAGCGAGCATTACGATGTCAATTTCAATTCCAGTATGGTGCGATTGGGAGATGACGATCAGTCTCGGCAATGCTGTAATGCTCATGCATTTCAATTCCAGTATGGTGCGATTGAGAGATACGAATGATGACTGTCAGCTTTAATATGTATCCTGATTTCAATTCCAGTATGGTGCGATTGAGAGGATATCTAACGTCATGACTTGCAGGAACTTCACGAATTTCAATTCCAGTATGGTGCGATTGAGAGGCGATATCAGCGTTATCGCATTGATAACCTTCATGCATATTTCAATTCCAGTATGGTGCGATTGAGAGGCAATCTATGTCAACGAATCATGTATGCAACAATTAATTTCAATTCCAGTATGGTGCGATTGAGAGTACTGATAATCGCATAGGCTGATACATCTGATATCCAATTTCAATTCCAGTATGGTGCGATTGAGAGTAACTGATATCAATTGAATCCGTATGTTCTGATACTATATTTCAATTCCAGTATGGTGCGATTGAGAGGTCAGATTCGTCGAGTACGTCGATGACCGATTCTCAATTTCAATTCCAGTATGGTGCGATTGAGAGTAGTATATGACATTCGGATGCTGTCACATGATTACGAATTTCAATTCCAGTATGGTGCGATTGAGAGTAATCATATCATGCATATCTGAATGATCATTCAGTAATTTCAATTCCAGTATGGTGCGATTGAGAGCAATCAGCATCGGCTGATGTAATTGCAGATGATGATTATTTCAATTCCAGTATGGTGCGATTGAGAGCAGGATCGTCAATCGATGTACTTCAGCAATTATGATATTTCAATTCCAGTATGGTGCGATTGAGAGTCAATGACAACATAGCTTGCGACCTGAATATGTTAACATTTCAATTCCAGTATGGTGCGATTGAGAGAATGCGATTAACTGACTAGTGCGATCACTGTAAGACATGATTTCAATTCCAGTATGGTGCGATTGAGAGGTAATTTACCATTTATCGGTAGCGTACTGATTACTGTATTTCAATTCCAGTATGGTGCGATTGAGAGTGCACTGATGTAATATCATGTAACGACCTGTATCGTTATTTCAATTCCAGTATGGTGCGATTGAGAGTAGTCATCAACGTGTCATAGATCATCGTATCATTAGCATTTCAATTCCAGTATGGTGCGATTGAGAGCATAATGCAGACGTCAAAGATGTGACACTTCAATGATATTTCAATTCCAGTATGGTGCGATTGAGAGTTGATCTGCGACTGATTACGATGCGTATGCTGAACATATTTCAATTCCAGTATGGTGCGATTGAGAGGATTGTTACAGCATCGACGGTACATCGATATTACTTCATTTCAATTCCAGTATGGTGCGATTGAGAGAGAATTGGCTGATCGAACTTCACGGATCGATCGTAATTTCAATTCCAGTATGGTGCGATTGAGAGGAATGATCAGAGCATGACATCTGAAGACTCTTACGTATTTCAATTCCAGTATGGTGCGATTGAGAGTTAGCATGATCACTGACTGCATGAGTTGCTGATTCAATTTCAATTCCAGTATGGTGCGATTGAGAGTATCATGCATACAATACATGTTACCTGTCGAATCACATTTCAATTCCAGTATGGTGCGATTGAGAGAATCAGGCTAACGGTATCAGACTGATTGTACATGATATTTCAATTCCAGTATGGTGCGATTGAGAGACAGTTACAGCATGATCAGATACTGTGCTAGTACATCATATTTCAATTCCAGTATGGTGCGATTGAGAGACTGACTATCGTACTGATGCATCAGCTAGTACTATCGAATTTCAATTCCAGTATGGTGCGATTGAGAGTGTCACGCCATCACTGAGAGTCATTGATGTAATCTATATTTCAATTCCAGTATGGTGCGATTGAGAGTATGACTCACGGGATCTTGCATTAATGTCATGCATCATTTCAATTCCAGTATGGTGCGATTGAGAGGTCATGCTGTCCATGAACATCGACGGTCATATAGCTTATTTCAATTCCAGTATGGTGCGATTGAGAGATGATCAATGCTTAGCGATCGCGATTACAGTCGTTATTTCAATTCCAGTATGGTGCGATTGAGAGTACATATGACGAGCTATCTGTCATGCTCGATTCATCAATTTCAATTCCAGTATGGTGCGATTGAGAGGTAATGCATCGATGTACTGTCGACAGTTATTACTCAGATTTCAATTCCAGTATGGTGCGATTGAGAGAATTGAACGCTGATGTATCGTCGATGCAGTAATGCATATTTCAATTCCAGTATGGTGCGATTGAGAGATTCATGATCAATAGCGTGCGATAATGCATGTACTCATTTCAATTCCAGTATGGTGCGATTGAGAGTCTAGATCAGTACGATCAGCTGTAGCAGCTATTCACGATTTCAATTCCAGTATGGTGCGATTGAGAGATACTGATGCATCATGATTATACGATATTAACCTTATTTCAATTCCAGTATGGTGCGATTGAGAGGATACCATAGCTGAATCGTGATAACGATTCTGCATTAATTTCAATTCCAGTATGGTGCGATTGAGAGATTGAACATTTCCGAGTCAGTCGATTGCATCGTTCGTATTTCAATTCCAGTATGGTGCGATTGAGAGTATACTGATCGATTCAGGTCAATACCGCTGATACTTCATTTCAATTCCAGTATGGTGCGATTGAGAGGTCTGAAGCGTAATTAGGCGATTAGATCTTAACTCAATTTCAATTCCAGTATGGTGCGATTGAGAGAGATATTGACGTACAGCTCGTATACTATTATCATTCATTTCAATTCCAGTATGGTGCGATTGAGAGTATGTCATCCGATCGACGAGCTACGGTATATCTCATATTTCAATTCCAGTATGGTCCGATTGAGAGTGACAATATCTCAGAAATTATCGGTTGAGCTATTGTCATATTTCAATTCCAGTATGGTGCGATTGAGAGTTGTACAAATGCATCATGTAGCTGCATCATCGTACATATTTCAATTCCAGTATGGTCCGATTGAGAGTACCTGTCGATAATCGAGATCTTCAATTCAATTCCAGTATGGTCCGATTGTGACAATTCCAGTATGGTCCGATTGAGAGTTATTCATTTCAATTCCAGTATGGTCCGATTGTGAGAATCTGATAATTCTGATGCTATGATTTCAATTCCAGTATGGTCCGATTGAGAGACTGATGACTTTAGCGACTTTCGAATATCACTATCGAATTTCAATTCCAGTATGGTCCGATTGAGAGAATTTACGTACATCCTGATGGCTATGGCCATATAGCTCATTTCAATTCCAGTATGGTGCGATTGAGAGATACATGATTATACGTCAATACTTGCAATGATCTATATATTTCAATTCCAGTATGGTCCGATTGAGAGAGATACTTGATCATATATCTGTATGCTAGTATACATTTCAATTCCAGTATGGTCCGATTGAGAGCATGATAGGTTAGAGTAATGATCGATGACATTATCGAATTTCAATTCCAGTATGGTGCGATTGAGAGTGACGGTCATTTGTCCATGTCATCCGATGATCACTGATATTTCAATTCCAGTATGGTGCGATTGAGAGCATACGACTTATCAGAGTCAACATTATAAGCATGTATTTCAATTCCAGTATGGTCCGATTGAGAGCCGTCGACAAAACTAAAAAAAATAATGATATTATACGGCTTTGAGAACGATTCTTATACCCTTTTACAGGCAGGAAAGTTGTCGACCCCAGATCATAAAAAATGACCGGGGTATCGACACTTTTATATAATGTTTTGGAAATCAGTATGTCAAAGAACTTTTTCTTTTGATCGCAAAATTCTGACAGCCCATTTTTTCACCTTTTACACAAGATCGACAACTATAAAATATTGCCCAACTCATTTTTCTCTTTTCCAATGACCTCTTTTTCAAGCCACTCTTCATTACGCGACTTAAAAACAATGACGCTGTCGTCATCTTCCATGAGGGAATCCGCTTTGATCCGTAATTCTTTTAATTTTACCTCTGTGATCTCTCCTTCAAATACGGAATTCTGGATCCAGTTCAGATATTTCCGGCAGAGTTTTAACATCTTTCCAACCCGCTTCTCGCCGATATCATATACAAAGATAACATACATCACCAATACATTTTAAAAGGTTTATATTCTTCGATATCAAGAATATGCTTGGTAAGCTTATAACATTCGAGCCTGACCAGATGCTTATAACTCACATTTCGTTTTAAGGTCCTGTGCTGGATGGTTTCACACAGACGTTCCTCAAATGCCTGAACGAAGAGTTTTTTACCGGTCCCGTTGAGCAGACACCGGTTCAGCGACCTGTCAAAATGTTTATCCTGGATGATCTTCTTATTGAGAACTTTAAAAATGACGCGGTCAACCATGATCGGCTTAAAAATTTCCGAAATATCCAATGCCAGTGAGTAACGGCGTTCACCGGGAGAATGGAGATAACTGATCGTGGGATTTAACTGAGTTTGATGGATGGCCCTCAGACACTGACTGTAACACATCATATTTCCGAATGATATCAGGGCATTGATTTCATTTCCCGGAGGTTGTTTTGTTCGGTTTCCCATCACAAAATCATTGATAATCAGATTGAAGCCTTCATAATACATACGTCTCATGTTCCCTTCAACACCCATCAGCTCATCAATCTCCTGAGTGGATTCAATACCTTTGCCATAACGTTCAATATTTCCAATCACCGGTTCAAGGTCCTTACCCCTTTTATCGTAGTATTTGAGGTTTTTGACCATATTATATGATGCTCCCTCGATGAATTTCCTGGCGATGACCATCCGTTTTGTGATATCGGCATGATGTCCGGTCTGGGATAATAACATTCTGCCTGAGAGCAATTGGTCTTTCGGCATGAATGAACCGGAATAGTTCTCATAATAGTCGAAGAAATGAACGCCAATGTTATTCTTTCCAAGAAAATTATACAAGGCACTATTCGCATCGAGCGATCCGAACACGTAAAGGTCTTCCACTCCTTCCACGGGTAGATATCTTGGTTGAAGGGAGTTGCCCTGCTCATCCACCGGGGTGAATTTTAGCGTATTATCACGACGTGACAAAACTCCGGGATTAAAGAGATAATAAGTCTTTTTCATTGGCTCTGGTTATATGCGTCAACGGCTCAAATGGCTGGCTTTCCTGTTTTTCAACTTTCTTCCTCCGGGGCATCTCCGCTCCAACAAAAATCAAAATAACTGCAGTTTTTGCATTGGCTTCTGGTCAACCTTTGTGGACAGACAGGATTGGATATTATTCCCTGAATTTCAGATTTCATTTTTTCCAGCTCCTTCCGGTCCTCATCGTGCAGTTTCAATTCTTTCCGGATCCGGTGCTTTGGATATTCGAGGATCCCGGAAGGATTTTCGACACCATTTAGTTCAAGCACATAGAGGTAATATTTCAGTTGCCATTCATGAGCCTCCTCATAACTGTCGCTTTTCTTGATTTCATGAACGATCTTATTCCTGGCATCAAAATAATCGATCTTGATGCCGTCCAGCTCAATCTCAGTATACTTTTCGGAACGTTGGGGATAAGTGGTTTCATGGATCAGCTTACCCTCATAAACCAGGTCGCTGGTGTGTTCCATGCTGATCCCATTGGAAAACAGCCACAATTTGCGGTGGCAAACCTGGTAATAGTTGAAATGGGTTCCGGTGATACGCATTGGAATGGGAATTTTTATAAACCTGACAGGTTTGCAAACGATACGATTTTGTTATATTTCAAGCCATCTTTCGATGTCTTCGGTCTCATTTATGTTGTTATGCTGGGTTTTAAAATGAGCTTCATTGTCGAACCAGCCGATGACCTGTTCCCGTTTCAGATTTGTCGGCTTTAATGATACACAGGTCAGATAGCTGCTCCATGGATATTCAACCGGATGTTGGCAAAATCCATGATGAACGGGGTTATTATGGATGTACAGGATAACTTGCTTCAGGTATTGTTCTGACTCAATTCGTTTTCGTTTAAAAGGACGTTCGAAGAGGGCACCATGTAAACCGAATCGTTTATTAAAGGCCTGTGCATAGGAATTAAATAACTTAGAAAACTGTAATGAGGAGATGTTGAGGTCGTAATCATCCCTGACAGGGTTTGAAACCCTGTCAGGGATTTGCACCAATGTATCCTCCTTAATCCTTATCAGCAGGTGAAAATGGTTTTTCATTAATACCCATGCAAATGTTTCGGCAACTGGAGAAATGTACGTGTTGTACAAACGGAGAAAATATTCATAATTATCCGGTTCGCGAAACAAATCGCGTTCTCCTGCACCATGGTTGTAGACGTGGTAAAAATAGCCGGGTGTCAGAGGTTCGAATTGTTGCATGACCTGTTGTTGTGCTTCATAACCGGACAGGTTTTGAAAGCCTGTCAGGTTTGGCACACCGTTAATGCAAAGAATTGTGCATTAAATTTCAATTAACTGATTTTCATAGTCGAAAGCCATCATCATTTCAATGAGTTTTTCCTCTGCTTTTTCAAGTGCGTCAGCACTTCCTATAGAACCAACAACATAACTTGATGCCGATGGTGTGACAAATATATCAGCCTTTACCGTTTCATCAATTATGGGGATAGCTTGTAAACGATTTGTATCTTCTCGCAAATCACCTCGAATTGCAAAAGCAATTTGGTTTGCATCGTCACTGATTGCTATAGCAACAGTTTCCATTAGACTAAATGTGCGGGCTTGATTTGATGTTATACGCCAATTAATAATAGCATCGGCCAATTTAGTAATTAATTCATCTCTTTTTTCTTTAGGACAAATTAAGCAATTTCCGAAAACATTTTCTCCCTCCATCCAGCCTGCATTTTTGAGTTTTTCTTCAATTTCCGGAAATAGTTCCGGTTCCAACTTATTTGTTGAGACACAAAATAATGTCCGAAGATCAATACCTGCATCAAAAACGAATAAACCTGAAGCCCGAGATTGATCCTGTATGAAAGCTCTACTAGGAAGACTTCTACGATTACTCTTCAACCATTGGTTCAATTCTTCTTTTGTCAATTCTGCACCACGTTTCTTATTATCCAACCAAAATACTTTAACATCATGATGATCGGGGTGAGAAGTCCGGTCGAAGGTTAAGTTTTCAGTTGGACTCTCAATTCCTCCAAGTAAAGGGTGTAAGGGACGCATAGCTGAAATAGAAAGAGGACTTCTTCTTTTAACTGTCATATTTCCACTTTCCGCTTTCATATATCCACCTATTAGCTGATCAGCAAAAGTTGGATCACAAGGAGAATGTGGCTCTTTCTGACTAGCTTTATTTTCTTTTTTATCAATTTCCCAATTAAAGGTTATCGCCGCGAAGGGCATATTTAATGATTCGATGACAGAACGTTTCACCTGCTGACCACTCGAATAAGCCATTTTCTTTCCAAACTGTGGGTCATAGTAAAATTTCTGTCCGTCATTCACAGCAAAAACTGTATGTTCAACATGGCGCAGTCCACGTAAATAAATAAATGGTGAATTCTTCATAACTAATAGTTTTAATTAATTTTTATTTTTTTTATAGGCATATTCAAATCGAATCAGAGTTAAAAATAGTGGGAAAACATCAGATGGCATTTTTAAGACTTCCTCTACAACATTTCTATATACATCAGCCTTTTCATTTTGATGAATCAGAATTTGAGTGAGTTTGTCAATAAATAATTTTACATTACCCGATTCTCTAATTTCTTGTGACAATGTAAAGAATACTTTTTTGCCCCGCTCATCCAATTTTTCAATTTCGATTAAGCCGACAGCTACTTCAGTAGCAAATTTCAATAATTCAGTTTTGTTTAGCATAGCTATTATCCAAATTTTAATTAGTTGATAGTTTTTAAATGATTCTTCATTAGAAAATACAAAATCTTTGCCCTGAGAATATTTAAATGAACTTTTTGGCATATACTCACGCAATTGTGCCGGTTCAATGGCTTTCAGTCCGATTGTTCCAATCCTACATACTTCTCTGAATCCATAGAAAGTTACTAATGATTCTATTTCTTCCTCTTTTAGTATATATTTTCCATCAAAAAATAAACTATTACGAACCTCATATATCCTATGGATTTCCTTGAGATAAATATTTACAAATCCAAAAGTTGAATTCGTTTTGGATGAAATAAAAGCATGTGAAATAAGTGTTTTATTCCCAAACATTCTAGTCAAAGCGAAAATAATTTTAGCCCATTGCATTGTGGCAATTGATTTTATCCCTCCTTCCTTTTCGGCAGAGTCAATTTCAATTTGGAAACTATCCTCATAAACCAATTCAGGCATTTTAAATCGAGAGCAAAAAAATAGCCATTGCCCATTCCATGTTTCAATTTGCCTTGGTTTAAGATTTGGTGTTTGGTCATGATGTTTTCGATAGACATTCCATCCTTTAAATAAATGCCAAAAGATTTTTTCGTCATCAATAAATACCAAACCGCCTTTTAATCCGATAGCAAATCCTTGACCAATCCAGGAAAGATAAATTTCTTCGCTAGAAATTTCATAATTCATACTTGTCACCTGGCCCGAGGTAACGGCAGTTACTTCTCCAGCTGCATAGCCAACATAGGTTGAACCGCTAACCTTACCGTTTAAAATATCCTCCTGTAGTCTTTTAAGACGTGCTAACGGTTCTGTATCACTCTCTTTTATCTTTTCTAAAGAAATTGACTGGAAGAATGTCGAACCATGGACATGCATTAAGTGTTTATCAGAATCAAAAAAAATAGGAAACTGTATTTCTCTGAAAAACCGTTCTGCAGAAAGATTAGTCCCTTTCCTTTTATTATAAAGTTTTAAAAACTTTTTGCCTATATAACTGGTGTACATATTTAAAGAAATTTTTCGATTTCGATTAGTTGTAATCCGTAAATCAGATAATCATTAATGTTTTGTGGAACCACAAAAGGATTGGACCCAACCGATAATTGCGGATATTCGTCTCGATAACGGGATATCGTCTTCCAATTTACCGGAATTTCCATTCCTATTCGTTCTTCCCAGTCAGCAATTAGGTATTTGTCTCGGTCATCGGAAAGAATGCAGGAGGCGCTTTCGATTTCCAGTGCATCAACTAATATGGCATTTTTTCTATTAGTTAGTTCAGTTAATATGAATTGATTATTTTTAAAGATCAAATGGACGTCAATCTCTTTCTTATTCAACTCTGGGTAAACTATATCGATTTTACTTTGTAAACTTCTTTCTTCCAATACTTCACCATAACTAGGTAATTGGTTGAAAGTTGCTTCCAAAATATCCATTTTATATGGCAATGCACTTCCCGTGGGTGCAATAACATGGATTGGTTTAAACTTTCCGATAGTCTTAGCAGAACGTTTTCTGTTTACTCTACCAAAACGCTGAATTAAACCATCCAACGGAGCACATTGTGTAATCATTCTGTCGAAACTAATGTCCAGACTAACTTCCACAACCTGAGTTGAGACAACCAAGCATGGCTTTAATCCGTCTCCAAATTTTATACTGCTATCACCATTAAATTCGCTTTTTAGCCGTGTTTCGATTGCAATACGATCCGCTCGTTTAAAGCGGCTATGAATTAAAAGCATTGGAATCTCGGGAAAAACCTCTCTGAACTTTTTAAATTCTAGTTGTGCTTTTTTAACCGTATTATAAATTACCAAGACCTTTTCATTGTTTATAAAAGCATTAGTAAGTATTTTTTCTATTTCAGATTCATCATCAAGTTTATAAATTTGGTGGCGATTAAAGGAATCCAAAATTTCAACCGGAAGTTTTACCTGATAGACTTGTTCTTCTCCTCCTAGAATATGAAGTATTTCAGTATATAGAACCGAGGGCATTGTTGCCGTACCAATATGAAGTTTACAATCAAGCATCAGCAACATCTTTACAATTTCCAAAACCATGGATTGCGAAAAATCTGAATAAGTGTGAATTTCATCCAAAATGATATCACAACCTTTTAAATCGAGCATAACACTTTCATATCCTGCTGTTCCAAAGATTACGGCCGCCATCTGGTGGGGTGTAAGTACTTTCACTGTAGAACCAGGCAAAGATTGTAGCAGCTTTTCCTCCAAACTATTACCAACTACAATTTTAGATGTTGCATGTTGTAATCGTATATCCTTATTGGGAATAGTTTTCTTCATACGTTCCCACATTGCATTAATTGAGGCCTGAAACGGAAGTGTATAAAAGATGCGTCCTTTGCACCTTTTTAACAAAAAGTCGGTTTTACCTGCTCCAGTTGGAGCTACTAACAAAGTATGTGGGCGATGATCATTTATACTAATTTGTGTGAGTGGAAATGTTGAGCTCTTTCGGGATGGGTCAAAATAATAGCTGAGATTTGGAATCTCAAATAAATGTTGTAGTTGATTCTTTGTTTTATACATAAATGCTGAAGCAAAATGGTCTGCAGTCATCAATAGCCCCCTCCATGGTGACCATCCTAAAGCTTTCGTCTCGCAATAACTGACAGCGTATTCAATGGCCTCAAATGCTATTTCTTTTGAGAATTTAGCCTTGATTCCATGTTGTTCTAAAATTTGAAAAACAGAGCTGCTCCAACATTCCCAATCCTTTAAATGATTATCTATCCAAAATCTGTAATTTTCATTTAAATCAAGAATGCCCCTCTCTTTAGAATCATTAATAATTGATTTATGATGTGCAACAACCATGTCGATTAACGTATTCCATTCCTTTTTAGGAAATGCGGGTAAAAAAGCCAAAGATGATAATTCATGACGGTGAATAAAATTATCCTCTCGTTCTTCAGTAATTGAGGTGGCCTTAATATTTTGCATTCTTCGTTGGAAGTGAGGATGAGCTTTACCTAAGTCATGCAGTAGTGCACCTTTTCGAGCGAGTAATACATCAAACTCAAAATCAAAATGTTGAGAAAAAAATTCGATGGCATCAATTACTTGTTCTATATGTTCAGATAAACTTAGATTTCCGTAATTAATGCTTTTGGCCAATATTGTATCAATAGTATTCATTTGCTGACCTGATTGGATTTCCAATAACAATTAGTTCACCGAACATTTCGCGGGCATTGTCAAAACGGTTGTGTCCAACCTTAAAACCAGATTCGTCATAAGTAAAAAGTAATTCAAAACCATGAATTTTCTCAAATTCATCAATAGTCATTTCTTCCATCAATTCCGGAAAAAGTAAATCTTCATTGCGACAAAAGCAAATGGCCTGTAATAAAGCTCTTTGTGCATCTTTTTCTTTAGAGAAGGCTAAGTAAAGGTTAGGGTTTAACATCACACCTCTTTCAATGATCCCCATATTTGTTTTGTAAATACCTTTTTCTTTTTTTGCAACAAAACCACCTTTTGACCAAGTACGTTCCTGTTGAATATCAATTCCACAATAATTAATTCGATGTCGAATTATTTTATGAATTTGTCCTTTTTGTTGAAGTAATTCAGGGAATAGCTTTTTTTCAATTCCTTCCACGATAGAAGGCGTGAGAAATTGCTGGCTGAAAGTTTTTCCGTCCCTCACTGCAGTCCAGGGTTTTATAAAGCCGAATGGACCTGAATATTTTACCACGTATAACATAACTCGATTTTTTTCTTAACCCGACAGGTTTTGAAAACCGTCAGTTTTTGGTTATTACTTAATTGCACCAAATCCGATTCCGGTTGAATTACCCAATCCAACATTCCAGGCAAACAGCTTGGTTTCCGGCTTTCCCTTTATGAGTACCGGACACCAGCTGGTTCTGTTTTCAATATTGTTATAAGTGATCTTTTTCGTTCCCGCTTTTGGATATGAAGCATCAAACAGAATTTCAAATGAATCATCTCTTAATCCGGCTTCATTCATCTTTGCTTGAAGCGTTTCTTTAAGGCATCCGTTTGCCCGGGGATCGTTAAATAGGATATGATCAACTTTTTCTCCTACCCTTCTCTTTATGAAAATAGGACTGGCGGTAAAAAATAAATCCTGATTTGAAAGATCAGGGTCTTCCTGAATAATGATTTCAGTTACTTCTAATCCATGAAACATAGAAGAATCTTGTTGAATCCCTGAAATCAATTTTTTAACCAGGGAGGGATCATAAGAGCTAAAAAAGAAAAAGGATTCATTTCCAAGCTCTAACCCTTGTTTTGTGGCTTTCCCTCCCTCTAGGCGAGAAAAGGAATATAATGATAACCTCCCGTGCTGTTCATTCCAACCGAGCCATTTATGAATGGTACCCGTTAACATGGATTGATGATCAAATGGAATGATTCCGTTTTGTGCTAAAATCTTTAAATGTATTCTCATATATTCACCATTATTTATTCAAAATCATCAGATATTTAGATATAAATCTTAAATGTAGCCACTTAGATTTTCTTGGTCAATTATTTGCCTTGCCAAAATCCATCGGCGAATAGTTAAATATTACTTAAACCGCCTGTACCCCAATGAATATCCATCGGAATGAAGGAACCTGGCAAATTCCCGGTCGGCCTTTTCCAGTATTTTATAAATCCAGGCACTCAGGTAATACTGGTAATCCATGGGAAGCATCCGTTGCCGGCCGGTTCGGCTAAAAGAGATTTGAAATCTCATACTTGAGGCGATTTATTGTATTAATGCAAATTAAAGTCCCGTAACTGTCAACAAATGTCAGTCAAACTATTTTTTAATTTTTCTTTTAAAAAATCTTGAAATTCAGGAGAATCCACAACTTTTATTTCATTGCAAAGACCAAGCACAAAACGCCCGATCCCTTCATAACTGCAAACCATTCCGTCGAACAGAAACTGATTATTGTCAACCGCCTGAATGCATTCTTCGGCCAACGGATATTCTTCCTTCAGTAATTCACATGCGCGAATGGAAAGCAGCATCTTCACCCTTACCTGATGGTCTGAACTGATCCTGAAAACATCCACCGGAAGCTTGCGATGTGAAGCTTCATGTTCCCAGGGCTCATCCAAAACTTCCACTGAACTGATCCGCGTATTCTTGAATGTCTTACAGATATGATCTTCCTCATTAAAAGCCCAGGTTGCAATGTAATTGGTAGTAAAGTCGAAGGGTTCAACCACACGGTCTTTCGTCTCGTTGCTGTTCGCCGAATTATACCCCCGGAGCCTGACTTTCCGTTTGGTCTTTATCGCCCTCATGAGGTTATGGATAATTTCTGAATGTTCCGGTTTGACGATCGTATTAACAACCCGGTCGAAATCATAGAGGGCATAAAGCTTTTTAACCAGATTCTGCTTCAACAGATTTTCATCGCTGATACTGTGAATGGCTTTTTGAAGGATCACGGCTTCCTCCTTTGAAAAATGGAGCAATTCGCTGATTTCCCGGAAATAGGGCGAATCTTTATCAATGTAGTAAAGACCTTCCCCGGGTTTGGGAATCATAAAACCAGCCTCACGCAAGGTCCGGAGATACCGGTACGAAGTTCGCTCTGAAATATCAAAACGAACAGAAATTTCTTCCAGACTTCTTTTAATGCCGCTGGAAAGATAAATGAGAATTTCCAGCAAGCGATGTAATTTCTGTTGTTCGTTCATTTAAGAAACAGGATAATTGCAAATGATCCATTTCTGTGAGTACTTAAAGTTATCTTTTTTCCGGAAACCTATGCCAAAACAAGGGGATTAAATTGAAAGTACTTTTCAACACTACCTTTCCCGGACAGGTATCAAAAAGCCGGCAATTTACCCTGAGTCCTGTTCAGACTGAGATGCATCTTCTTCCCTGTCCCCCAATCCCGCCTTCCTTTTACATTATCGCGTCTTTTCTTATCTTTGTCCACGGAAATGAACTCCGGACAGCGGAGGATTTTCCGCTCCCGGACAAGGCGCTAAAGCGCTTTGCGAAAAAGGGCAAACAGCAGCCAATGCGGAACGGACGGTATACTAAACATGACCGGAAAACCGTTCGCAATAGGGACACCGGTGAAAGAGAACGACGGCACCCGTTCCGCTGCAATGTGATGTTAAACCACCTGATCGAATGAAGAAGACGGCAATTTTCCTTTTCCTGCTCCTGGGTTGCTCCCTCTATTCTCATGCCCAGAAAAGCAAGGTCATCTCTGTGTTCCAGCTCATCGAAACCGATAAGTACCAACAGGCTAAACAGGCGATCGAAGATGCCATCAAGGAAAAAAACACCTGGAAGTGGTACAAGACCTGGTATGCCAGAGGCCTGCTTTGCCAGACGGCCTACCAGGAAGGGATCAAAGAGAGTGACAAAAAGAAATATGAGCTTTATCCCGACCAGCTTTACGTGGCCTATGATTCCTACCAGAAAGCCATCAACCTTGATACCCGGAACCGGATCAATGGTACGCTCGCTCCGTTATATGTCCAGCTGGCCAATGATTTCCAGAAACTCGGTGAAAAGAATTACCAGGCAAAACATTACAAGGATGCCCTGAAAGCCTATGAACAGGCACTACAGATCATTCAAAGTCCGATCCTTTCCATCCGGACCGATACCAGCCTGATCTACAATGCCGCCCTGGCAGCCTACCAGAGCAAGGAATGGGAAAAGGCCAAAAAGTACCTGGGCGGCCTGCATAAGGAAGCCTTTTCGACCAATGCCTCCTTCCTGCTTTATGACCTTTATCTTCAGCAGGAGGACACCACGGCTGCCGAAAAGGTGCTGAGGGAAGGGATCGACCGCTATAAGGATAACCAGGATATGGTCCTGCTCCTGGTTAACCTGCTTTACCATGAAGACAAGGTCGACGATGCGGTGAAGGTCCTTGATCAGGCTTCCGACAAGCATCCTTCCATGTACATCTTATCCTTACACTGAGGGCCTGGTCAGACAAAAAAATCAACAGTACAGGAAAGCGATTGAAGCCTATAATAAAGCCCTCGATCTCGCTCCCGACGAAGTCAAAATCTACATCAGCATCGCAACCTGCTATTACAATATCGGCGTGGATTTCCAGGAAAAGGCCAGGACAATCAGCAACAACAGGGCTTTTCATGCCGAGAGGGCAAAGGCTGAAGACGCCTTCCGTTCGGCTGTCTCCTGGTACGAAAAGGCGAATGCGAAAAGCCCCGATAATGCGATGGTCAGCGACAAGTTATACCAGCTCTACAAACTGCTCAACATGCATGACAAAAAAGTCAGCCTTCAGGAGCAATCGCGCTGAAACTCTCAGAATTTAAACAGTAACGACAGCCCCAGGAATTCCTTCAGTTGTAATTTGGGTGCCTTCCTGACACTCCCGTCGGGTAATAATACCGGCTGATCATTTTCATTCAGCACGGGAAAACGGATATCGTCATCGTAGATCATGTGCAGGTTCATCACGACTGAAAAATACCAGTTGATTCTCTTCTCCACATTGATTTCCCAGTCGACGTCAATATTCTGGGGTTTATCGATGTAGTTGGAGAACAAGCGCAATGTGTTGGCGATGTTCAGATCGTCCATCAGGCTGAGCTGGTTCTTGACCAGTAATTGTCCCCCGATTTCCTGCCGCGCCTTTCGATCTGAAGCGATCCCGTGGGCTGTCTGATCGATATTCGCCGTATCGAGCACAAACGTATTTTTATAGGAAAGCATGGAGAAGTTTATCGTGGTATTTTTAAACGGGACATATTCAACCCCTAAACCGATGGTAAATGTCCCGGGATTTAGAAATTTTGACACCACGACCGAATCGTTGGGGTAATTATAGCCCCGGGCGATCTGGGTTTTAAAATAAAACAAAGCGCTGAAATTGAGCTTCTTCCTCATCACCTTGTTGTACTGGGAGTTCAGTTCAAGCCTGTCATTATTGGTTCGGATGCCGTTCTCCTGCGTGATGATATTCGCGTACTGCAACCGTCCCGGTATTGATCCACTGCGTTTTCGCTTCGTTATTGACATATTTGGCCCCGGCATTCATATCCAGTCCACTTGAAAGGGAATTTTCACCACCCTTCGACCAGTGTGCAAGGTAGGTCTGGTTCATCGCAAAAGCGGTGGAAAAGGCATAATCCCAATAGACAGGGATCTCTTCGAGTGGCTTCACTCTCAGGAGGGTGATATCGGGTTGTTTGATGATGATGGGAACATTGACCGGTTCTTTCTCCAGGCGTTTGACGTTCACATCTTCCTCGAGCATCAGGGTGAGATCGTGTTTTGAGGGATTCCCCATCCAGATGGTGATCGAATCGTTCTCCGAATTCTTGAGCCAGTAGCGATAAAGGTCGCTCTTCCCCGCTGTAAGCCAGAATGGTATTTTTCCCCCGTGAACATCATCGATGTAGATGAGGATGGAATCCCGGTTATTGGCATAGCTCAGCAGGGTTCTGACCGCCGACCTCAATGAATCGGGCATCTGTTTGCCCGGCACAATATAGAACGGTGAGCCTTTCCGGGCAACCCATGCGCGGGTTGTATCGGCAATGACCAGTTTTGATGAATCCGGCAACACGACAGCCCCTCTCCGCTTTCCCGGCGGGAATGACCGGGGGCATGATCTCCCCGTTTACCAGCTGGTGCATCCGGATATTTTTCGAATCCAGGTAATCCAGATCGATAAACCGCTCACTGATGGTATCCCGGCTGACCTCCGTATAGGCATGCTTTGACTTTTTCAGGGTGTCGGGGACCTCGGGCATGAGAATGATGTTGTCTTCAGAGATCCTTGGCATGGTGTCGGCCACCCGGGTAATAATGGTTTTCTGGATGATAAAGGGAGCTTTCTCCAGAGGAACGGTATCGATGATGAAGTTCCGCCGGTCGAGCCACCGCAAGGGAAGGGTATCGTGCCGGATGACATCGGCCTGTTCGAGACCGAGGGAATCATAGTTGAATGTTTTCAGTCGGGAAGCTACGCTGTCGAAAGGTTCAACGAAATGGTCAATCAGTCTTTCCATGGAAAGCCGGAGGGTGTCACCGGAAGGTCTCCAAAGATGATCGGACTTCAGAAGACCAACGATATAGGCCGAAGCAGATGACGGGGAAAACACGATGGAATCACCCTGTAACCGGTGTGAGCCGGTCCGCACTTTTCCCGGTCCGGATTGTGCCATCACCGTAGATGAAGATCATCAATCCGAAAAAGAAGAAGAATCGAATGGACGCATAGTAATCGGTTTGGTCTGAAATTGATCTGTGGTGGAGAACAGCATTGAAAAGCAATGTCTCCCCGCACACAGCCTTTGATGCCGGATCCCGTCACGGAAGGTAACGGCAGGAACCCGTGCATCCGGGCATGAGGATAAACCTCTAACAATAACGGCTCAAAATTAATTTTTATGATTTGAATAATGGCAGGAAATGAGCACTATTCCATGAGTTCGTTTCAGAATCCGGGTCCTTTCACGGTATTGAAGGCCGGAGAAAAGGATGCTATGAATTGATAAACAACAGGTTCCATAAGCATTCCCGATGGGGATGCACTCCTGACCGGCCGTCCTCTCCTCCGGCAAAAACACACGCCATGTATATTGATTTTTAGGAGGAAAAACACTAATTTGACTTTCCATCCTAAAAAGCCGTTGCCATGCCGAAAAATGAACCCGTTGATGAGATAACCGGAGATTCCGGGCTTCCCTCCTTTCCTTAAAGGGTGAGAAGAAGAAAAAACTGGATAAAAAGTTCTATGAAGAGGAACTGAAGTCGATGCAGATCGAGCTCGTCAAGCTGCAACGCTGGATCAAAGCCAAAGGGATGAAAGTGGTTGTTCTTTTCGAAGGCAGGGATGCCGCCGGGAAAGGCGGAGTGATCAAGCGGATCACCCAGACGCTCAATCCCAGGATCTGCCGCGTCGTGGCTCTCGGGGTGCCCACCGAGAGGGAAAAGACCCAGTGGTATTTCCAGCGGTATGTTTCCCAGCTCCCTGCCGCAGGAGAAATTGTCCTGTTCGACCGCAGCTGGTATAACCGGGCCGGCGTTGAAAAAGTGATGGGGTTCTGTACCGAGGAGGAATACCAGGAGTTTCTCCGGTCATGTCCGGCCTTTGAGCAGATGCTGATCCGTTCCGGCATCATCCTGATCAAGTACTGGTTCTCGGTGAGTGAAGAAGAACAGGAGGCCCGGTTCAGGGCCCGTATTGACGATCCCACCAAAAACTGGAAGATCAGTGAAATGGATCTGATGTCGCGCACACGGTGGGACGACTATTCCCGCGCGAAAGATATCATGTTCACCTATACCGACACGAAAAACTCGCCGTGGTGGGTCGTTGAAGCTGACGACAAACACCGGGCACGTCTGAATTGCATCCATCACCTGCTTCAAGAGATCCCTTACGGTGATCTGGAGGCTGATCCGATCCGTCTTCCCGGAATACACCGTGAGAAAGGGTATATCCGGCCGCCGATTTCAGAACAGACCTTTGTGCCGGAGGTTTACTAAGAAACCGGATCTGAGAGACGACCGGCCACCGGCCGGCAATCTCCTGACATCCCGTGACCTTTCCCACCTTAACGTGAATAATACGCTAAGCATTTGGACGGGTGGAATGGATTTGGCTATATTTATACCAAATTCAAAACAAACTACCGATGAAACACCAACTTCTCCTTCTCCTGGCCCTCGCGGTCCTGATCCTGACATCCTGTAAACCGAAATACGAATATCCCTTCCGGGATCCATCCCTTTCATTCGATGAACGGGCCGACAATCTTGTCTCCCTGATGACGCTCGACGAAAAGATCAGTCAGCTGAATTACGAATCGGCAGCCATTGAACGTCTGGGCATCCCCGAATACAACTGGTGGAATGAATGCCTGCATGGTGTGGCCCGTGCCGGGGAAGCCACGGTGTTTCCGCAGGCTATCGGCCTGGCCGCGATGTGGGACCGGAATATGATGAGCGAAGTTTCGACGGTCATCTCCGATGAAGCACGTGCTAAACACAGTGATTTCGTTGCCCGGGGCAAACGGGGCATTTACCAGGGACTGACGTTCTGGTCACCCAATATCAATATTTTCAGGGATCCGCGCTGGGGCCGGGGCATGGAAACTTACGGTGAAGATCCGTATCTCACCGGTGAGACGGCCGTTCGTTTTATCCGCGGGCTACAGGGTGATGATCCCAAATATCTCAAACTCGTGGCCACCTCCAAGCATTATGCCGTTCACAGCGGTCCCGAACCGTTACGGCATTCCTTCGATGCAAGGGTGAGCGTCAGGGACCTGCGCGACACCTACCTGCCCGCATTTCGCAAGACTGTGCTCGATGCCGGTGTGTATTCGGTCATGTGCGCCTACAACCGTTTCGAAGGCAAGCCCTGCTGCGGAAGTTCACAGCTCGAAAACAGCATTCTCCGGGATGAGTTTGGTTTTAAAGGCTACGTGGTATCCGACTGCGGCGCCATATCCGATTTTTACCGCAAAGGGGGGCATGATGTGGCAGGAACGCCGGAAGAAGCTGCCGCCATGGCCTTCATCAACGGCACCGACCTGAATTGCGGTCACACCTCCCAATACCTCAGGGGTGCATACGACCAGGGACTGATCACCGAACAGGAAATCGACCAGTCGGTGAAGCGTTTGTGCTGGCCAGGCTGAAACTGGGCATGTTCGATCCCGACGACCAGGTGCCTTATACCTCGATCCCTTACAGCGTTGTTTGTTCGGAAGCCAATCACCGGAAGGCCGTCGAAGCCGCCCGTAAATCGATCGTACTTTTGAAGAACGATCACCAGGTCCTCCCTCTGAAATCCGGCCTCAGGCGTATTGCCGTCATCGGACCGAATGCCGACGATGTGGAGACCCTCCTTGGCAATTACAACGGCACTCCGCGACATCCACTGACCCCTCTGGAAGGCATCAGGGAAAAAGCCGGAACCGGCGCTGAAGTTGTATATGCCCCGGGATGTCGCCTGGCCAATGGTATTCCGCTTTTTGACCAGGTCGCTTCATCCTTTCTTTACACCGACAAAGATCTCAAAACACACGGCCTCAATGCCCGCTTTTACGGTAACATCGATTTTCAGGGCGATCCGGTGATCAGCCGCGTAGACAGCACGGTCGATTATTTCTGGTGGGATCGTGACCGGTATGAAGGACTTGAAAATGATCATTTCTCCGCGGAATGGACCGGTTACATCGTGCCACCGGTCAGCGGCAAATACGCCATCGGCTGTGAAGCCAAGACATGTGACCTCACCCTCGACGGCGAGCAGATCGCCAAAATGAAAAACGTCCATGAATACCGGAAGGTCTATAAATATGTCGATCTCGTTGGCGGGAAACCCTACCGGATCGACCTGAAAACTTACGATTTTCATGGGGATGCCAACTGCACAGCTCCTTTGGGACGTTCCGGGCCGCGACCTCGAAGCCGGCGCGATAAAAGCGGCACAGGATGCCGACCAGGTGATCATGGTCATGGGGCTGTCACCCCGTCTGGAGGGAGAAGAGATGAAGGTGGATGTCAAGGGATTCCAGGGCGGCGACCGGGTCATGCTCGGACTGCCTGAAATTCAGGAAGGGCTCATCCGCAAGATCACCGCCACGGGTAAACCGCTTGTTCTCGTTCTTCTCAACGGCAGCGCCGTATCGGTCAACTGGGAAAAGGAAAACATCCCTGCCATCGTGGAGGCCTGGTATCCCGGTGAAGCCGCCGGTCCTGCCATCGCCGATGTCCTGTGGGGTGAATTTAACCCTTCCGGCCGTCTGCCCGTCACCTTTTACAAATCCGCTGAGCGACCTTCCACCATTCGAAGATTATGACATGAAAGGACGCACATACCGGTATTTTGAAAAGGAACCCCTGTTCCCCTTCGGATACGGACTGAGTTATACCACGTTCACCTATAACGATCCGGTGGTGGAAAAAACAGCCTTCAGCCCGGATGAACCCGTGAAGGTCAGTGTCGATGTTACCAACCGCGGGGTTAGTCGACGGTGAAGAGGTTGTACAGCTTTATGTCTCCTATAACGGCAGCAGTATAACCCGGCCAATCCGCGACCTGCGGGGCTTTGAGAGAGTAATGATCAAATCCGGTGAGACAAAAACCATCACCTTTACACTCAAACCCGGCGACCTGGCCTATTATGACGAACAGGCCGGGGAATACATGACCGAGCGATGCGGATACACGCTGAGTGTCGGACCATCATCGGATGCAAAGAGCCTGAAGAGCGTCAGCATCAGGATGGAATAATAACAAGGCATTAAAAAAGAGAGGCGCTTACATGGAAAGAGCGGTGATTAAATTGAAACCGGTTAAAAACCTTCCCCCCCTGTTTATTTTGCTCATCCTGGTGATCGGATCCCTGGGATTTGCCGTGAAGTTTTCGGATCCCGGTAAACCGGCTTCCGTTTTCTCCTCTCTCTTTACGGAGAATGATTCCGCCGGCTCACCAACGGCGGTGATCTTACCCCTGAAAAAAGGTCCGGCGGGAAGCCGTTATCTCACCGGTCAGAACAACCGGCCCTTTTTCTGGTCGGGCGATGCGGCATGGTCGCTGATTGCCCAGGCGGACAGGAAGGAGGTGCTTAAATACCTCGATAACCGGAAGGAGAAGGGATTCTCTGTTATTATGGTCAACCTCATCGAGCATAAATTCAGCAAAAATGCCCCGTCCAATTTCTACGGCGACAAGCCTTTCACCGGTAAGCCGTTCACGACGCCCAATGAGAAGTATTTTACCTATGCCGACTTTGTCATCCGTGAGGCACAACGGCGGGGAATGGTCGTCCTGCTGGCACCGCTCTACCTGGGTTACGACTGCGGCGACGAGGGCTGGTGTCAGGAGGTGAAAGCCGCCACAAAAAAGGATTTGCTTGAGCTGGGGAAAATTTGTCGGATCCCGTTACCAGGACAACGATAACATTGTCTGGCTGATTGGGGGCGACACGGATCCCGGCCCGGTGCGTGAAAAAACCCTTGCCATGATCAAAGGCATCAGGGAGTCGGATAACCGGCACCTGATGACGGCCCACAATGCTCCCGGATCCATGGCCGTAACGCCCTGGGAGGGACAGCCATGGCTCGGCATCAACAATGTATACAGCTATGATTCAACCCTGTACGTCCATTACCGGGAGGCCTATCGATACCGTCCCACCCTCCCCTTCTTCCTGATCGAGTCGGCCTATGAAAATGAACACCGTTCCACCCCGGTGCAATGGCATTCACAGATCTACCAATCCGTTCTTTGCGGAGGAATGGGCTGTGTTTTTGGAAACTGTCCCATCTGGCATTTCGGCTCCTCCCCCAAATGGTGCGGGAACACCGACTGGAAATCAGAGTTGAATAACGCCGGATCGGAGAGCATGAAGTATGCCGCTGACCTGTTTACCTCCAGGCCATGGTACCGCCTCGTCCCGGATTTTGAGCACCGGTACCTGACCGGAGGATACGGCACCTGGGGCTCCACAGGATATGTCACGGCAGCTGCGACCGATGACGGGAACACCTTTATCGCCTACCTGCCTGACCGGCATCCGGTGGCTGTTGATCTGTCGCACATGTCGGGCACAGAATCGAAATGCTGGTGGTATAACCCGGCAACCGGCGGGGTGACCAGGGCCGGTCAGTACAAAAACACGTCGCCGCATCTTTTCAATCCCCCGTCAACAGGCGACTGGATCCTGGGCATCGACAATGCCGCGCTGGATCTTCCTTTGCCCGGACGGGAAGAATGACGACCCTTCCTAATTCCCTTCTACCTTCACGATCTTGGATGTGTATTTCTTCCCTCCCGGGGTCAGAATGACCAGCAGGAATAGTCCCTGCTCCAGCCCGGCCAGGTCGAGTTTAACCTGTTCCGATTCGGCGGGGTGCTGATAGACCAGCTGCCCCTGCGTATTGGTGATGTAAATATTCCTTCCCGGCAGGGGATTGGTAAAAGTGACTTCCAGGTCCCGTGTGAAAGGGTTGGGTGAAAGTTCATAGACCGTATTACCAGTCGCTCTGTAGATGGACGATTTCATCAGGAGGTCGAGGTCGGGATCAGCGATGACGGTGGTCACTTTCTGATCCACCGGCAGGGCAAAGTGTTCATGGAGCGCATCGTACCAGACCCGGTAGATCCGGTGGGAGCCATCCTCGAAATTCACCTGGAAATTCATATGCGTTTTGAACAGTTTCGAGGCGCTATTCACCTGCACCTGGTAGGAGTCGAGCAGCAGGCTGTCTTCCTTTTGGGTCCATGAGGTTTCGAAGACCGGGTATCCTGTTCCGTAATACCACTGATCAAAGAACCAGGAATAGTCCTGACCGCTGAGGTCGTTGACCAGGTTAATGAAATCGGAGGCGAGGGCTGTCGAGTAGGCATATTTTTGCTGGTATCGCCTCAGAATACCGAAAAAAAGGCTGTCGTTATCCATTTCATAACGGAGCATATGAATGATTGACGCGCCTTTTTTATAGGTGATGTTATAATCGAAGATCCGGCCGGGATCTTTGGTTTCGTCTTCAGTCAGGTAAACCGCCATATCGGGGCTGATCAATGCCCGGTCGTGGGCGTCGGACATCCAGGCGAGAGCCTCGGCGTGCCCCTTGAATTTCTCAAGAGCCAGGTATTCGCCGTAAGAGGCAAAACCTTCATTCACCCATATATCGCGCCACGAGCCGCAGGTAACGTGATCACCGAACCACTGGTGAAAGAGTTCATGCGAGACAAGGGTAAAATTGAAATTCTGCAGAGTCGTCATGGTCTGGTGTTCCATCCCGCCACCGATCGGCGCCATGCAATGCCCGTATTTCTCCCGGATGAAGGGGTACTGACCGAGGAGCCTGGAATAATAAATGATGAAGTCGCCGGTGATGTCGATATTCGCCTTCTGCGCGGGGAGAATATCGGGGGTATTGTAGATGAAATTCTGCACGAGAAGGGAATCGCCGAGCACATCATCAACGGCGTAGAAGCTGTAATCCTGGTAGTTGGCAACGGTAAATGATATCAGGTAAAAATCGGTCGGGTAACGTGATTTCCATTCATACCTCACCTTTCCGGGGCCTGGTTTTGAGACCCGGGTCAGAAGACCATTGGATCCTGCCATCTGCCCTTCCGGGGTGGTGATGAATACCCAGACAGAATCGGCCTTATCCTGTAAATTCTGCTTCACCGGGAACCAGTCTTTCGCCTCATATGGTTCAGAGAGAGTGTAGGTGACGTGTTGGTTGTAAACATAGTCGTGACCATTGGACAGACCCGCAAAAAACCCCCTGGAAGATCCGGTGCCGGCATAACGGATCACCGCCTGATTGGCTGTCCCGGGATCAATCGGAGTGGCAGGGATGATTTTCAGCAGTTCGTCTTCCTGGAGATAGCGGTCCTGTTTGACCCCGTTCAGGACGACACTGTCGACAACTTCGGTGGAGGACAGTTCAAAGACGAGGGTATCGATCTCACTCAAGGCCGTGAAATGAACGGACGTCGTTGCCCGGATGGTATCGGTCGAATCGTTGGCTTCGATGTTGATGAAATAAAAGGTGACATCATAAAGGGACTCCAGGGGAGAATAAACGGGAGAAACAGATCCGCTCACCACCTGAGCCGGAGCCACTTCGGTCATGACCTGGGAGAAAGCTGGAAAACCTGAGGCCAACACAAAGGCGGAAAAAAAGAAGGTTTTCATGTTTATTTAATGCCGAATTTGTAAATGGTCGTCTGCCTGAATTCTTTCCCCGGCCTGAGCACGGTTGAGGGAAAGCGCGGGTGGTTGGGGGTGTCGGGATAATGCTGGGTCTCCAGGCAGAAGGCGTCCTGGGGCTGGTATTTGATCCCCTTTTTGCCGGTGATGTCCTTCAGATGATTGGCGGTGTAAAACTGGACGCCGGGCTGTGTTGTGCCCACTTCCATGATCCTTCCCGACACGGGGTCCTCAACCCTGGCAAACCACTTCATTTCGAAAACTTCCTTGTTGATCACGAAATTATGATCATACCCGTTTTCGAGCTCACTGAAATCCCGCCCGATTTCCTTCATCTCGAGAAAATCGAAAGGCGTTCCGTCGACAGGGACAATCTCGCCGGTGGGGATCTGGGTCTTATCGGTTGGGGTGTAACTGTCGCAGTCCATGATCAGTTTATGCCCGAGCACATTGGAGCTGACACTGTTGAGATTGAAATAGGTATGATTGGTCAGATTGACATGCGTGGCCATATCGGTTTCGGCCTTGTAGCGGATGATGAGCTCATTGTTGTTGTTCAGGGCGTAATCGACCTGCACCTGGAGGTTTCCGGGATAACCCTCTTCCATATGTTCGGAGATGTATGAAAGTTTGAGGATGATCTCACTGTCGGTCTTGTCTTTTTTTCCAAACCAGAACTTTTTGTCAAAGCCCTGAAGTCCTCCGTGGAGGTGATTGGGTCCGTTGTTCACGGCCAGGGTATAGACCTTTCCGTCGAGGTCGAAGCGGCCGTTGGCAATCCGGTTGGCGTAACGGCCAATGATGGCGCCGAAATAGGGATGCGTAGCCAGGTAACTCTCCAGGTTATCGAATCCGAGAACCACATCGTGCAGTTCCCCCTTCTTATCCGGGACCAGGATATTTGTGATGATCCCACCGTAATTGATGATCTTCACCACCATACCGCGGTCGTTCTCCAGTGAATATTGGTCCACATCCCTGCCTTCAGGCATGACTCCGAAAACTGATTGCACTATCTTCATATGAATGCTGGTTTTGGAATTTGTATTTTGAAAACACCTAAAGGTACCAAGAAGTTCCCGAACAGCATATCAAAAAATGCATAAAACCCGCCACACGCATGCAAAACAGCCCCGGCGTCAGCTCACCCGACGGTGTTTCGGGAAAGAATTGCGCATTTATCCATTAATTATGGTGAATACTCATGCGATCAAAAGAGATTTTAGTAAATTTCGTCATCCCGGAAAAGCCAATGCGGGGTCCTGAACACCAGAAATTGTCCAGTAAACTATGAGTCAGAGTTTTATCGATGCCCTGATGCATTTTTTTTCCCTGCTGTTCCTTCCCCTTCCGGGGAAAAGGCCGGATAATGTCCGGGTGAAACTCGAGGAATATTTTGAAAAAGCGGCCATCACCTATCCCGTAGAGGAATGTCTGAAGATCTTTAATTCGTATACCGGGAAATATTTCTTTGAACTGACCTCCCAGGCATACCCGCATAACTCAGATCCTGCGGAAATCCGGAAAAACCTGCTGCATGAGGCCGGCAACAAGGCCCAAAGCAACCTTTACCTCCAGGAACGCCTGCTGGTCATTTTGGCCATGCTGGAGTTCAACCGGATCTATTCGGGGGCCGATGAAGACAACATCGGTCACATCCGGGAGTTGAGTGCGAGCCTCAGCCTTTCTCCGGCAGATTTCACCGGTGCCTGCGATTTCATCCGGGGCGTTTCCGATCCGGCATCGGGGAATGACCTTATCATCTCCGAGGAGCAGGATAAAAGCGACCGACTGGAAGGGGTATGGATTGAAGAACATAAACCGGGTTCTGTGCCATCGGTGGAAACGGCTTTTTCGGGCAGGATACGGGGCGAATTTCATTTTAAGTATTTTGAAAAGTACAATTACCTGGTTTTCAGATACAAAGGTAAACCGGGTCTGTTTCTGAACGACAAAAAGGTATGGGAAGGGTTCATCTACACCTTCAGGAAAAAGGATTTGATCCAGTTTGAAGGGCTGGAACCGATCGATTATGATGAGGTAGAGGAACTCTTCAGTTCGCCGAATCGCCCTCCAAAGATCAACCTTTCCGGCACCGACATTTTCTTCCGGTATAAATCGACGCATTACAGCATCAAACCCTTTTCCTTCTCTGAGGATTCGGGCCAGCTGATCGGGGTTTTAGGGAACAACGGTTCAGGGAAGTCCACGATCCTCCGGCTGATCTCCAACCAGCTCACGCCCAGTGAAGGCCGTATTTTCATCAACGGGTCCGATCTGCTGGAAAACCGCTTCAAGCTCAAATCCGTCATTGCCTATATACCCCAGGAGGATCTTCTCTTTCCGGAGCTCACCGTGTATGAAAACATGTACTATCATGCCCAGCTTAACCTGGGATCGCTCACTGAGAAGGAGATCCGCAGGCGGATCAGGGAAACGCTGGAACGTTTCGATCTGGAAGGCATCAGCCACGTCACGGCAGGCAGGGGTCGTGATCACCGCATCACGGACTTTCAAAGGGTATGCCTGAGGGTGGCCCTCGAGATGCTGCGGAATCCCTATATCCTCTTCCTGGATGAACCGCTCAGCGGGCTGTCATATTCCGATTCACGGCGGTTTTTGTCCATCCTGAAGGAAGAAGCCTATAAGGGGAAGCTGATCTACATCACCTCTCCCCTTCCCACCGCCGAGTTGTTCAATATGTTCGACAAGGTCTGGCTGATCGACCAGGACGGTTATATGATCTATTCCGGAGAACCTTCAGGTTCACTCTCACATTTCAGGAATACCGGTCTCTTACCCTACTACTATATCCAAACCGGGAGTGACCAGGTCAATCCCGAGGATGTGATCAAAATTGTCGAGACAAAAAAAATCCATTCCGACGGTACCGTCAGTGATGAACGGCTGGTCTCCCCGGGTGCCTGGTATGATGCCTGGCGTGCCGTCACCCGGGAGGAAAGCAGGGAGGACAGGCCCCGCAAACCGGTACCGATCAACCCTTCGCGGTTACCGGGCATTGAGAAGCAGTTCATGGTTTACCTCTTCAGGAATTTCAGGATCCGGTTTTCGAATCCCGGTTACGTCCTGCTCACCCTGCTCGGCATACCTGCTGCCGGTGCTTTAATTGCGGCGGCCACACGGCTGGTTTACGGCGGCAGTTATGTCTTCGCCACCAATGAATACCTTCCGCTTTACATTTTCCTGGCGGTCAATTTTATCGTCTTCGGCGGGTTGCTGACCGGGGCCGGCGAGATTTTCGGCGACCGGAAACGCATTGCCAGGGACCAGTCGCTGAACCTGAGCTATTTCAGCTTTCAGAATTCGAAGGTGGCCTTCCTGATGTTTGTCTCGGCGATCCAGGCTTTCCTTCTCGCGCTCACCGGCAACCTTCTGCTGGGGATAAGGGATATGCTACTGCCTTATGCCGTCACGTTCTTCTCCCTCGCCGTCTTCGGCAATCTGGCGGCACTGGCCCTGTCATCGGGTGTGCGCAGGATCAATTCCCTGTACATCCTCATCCCCTTCCTCCTTGCCCCGGGTTTCCTGTTCTCCGGTTACCTGATCCGCTTCGATCACGACATCAAAACCTCCCCTGACGACAACATCATCCCTGTTGGAGCAGAACTGATCCCGTCGCGATGGGCCTATGAAGCGCTTGTTGTGGATCAATACGTTGAAAATCCCTATAACCGGTATTTCTTCAATGATGAGAAGAAACTCTACCAAAGCCGGTACATCCTTGAACAGATCATTCCCGCACTTGATACCCGGCTGAACCATTGTGAACATCTTTATCAGGAAGGATCACCGGCCGACAGCATGAAAAGATGTCTGAGGGTGATCTCCCATGAGTTCAGCCTGCTTGGGGAAAGGGAGGAGATCGCGCCCTTCGAAAAGCAATCGCGGCTCAACGCAGCCGATTATGACAGCACCATGTATGGTGAAATTTACGGATACCTCACCTATATCCGTTTTCTAATGGAAAACACCATCCCTGAGACCATTAGCAAAATTGCCAGGACACGTCAGCATCTCAGCGATTCGCTCCAGGCCTCAACGCTGGAAGAATTCAGGAGCCAAAACCAGAACAAGGCCATTGAGCGTCTGGTGACGGGTCAACATCCAGAGCGGGTCATGACCGTTGGCGGAACCCGCCTGCTCAAGGAAGGCTACGCCGTCTACATCCCTCCCGAGTCGGAATTTGGGCGGGCACAGTTTTTTGCCTCCAGGAAACGCTTCAATAACCAGTTCATTCCTGTTTTCAGGTTTAACCTTTCCATGATTTGGCTGATCAATCTCCTGGTTTACATCGTCTATCTCACCGACGGCGTCAAATATTTCATGCAGATGTTCCGCCCCGGAGGGGATGAGTGAAAGGGCGCCCATCCTTATCCCAGGTATTTTTTAAGGACAGTGAGGAACACGTTCCGGTCCAGCGGCTTGGACAGGAAATCGTCGCACCCGGCCTGACCGGCCATTTTCCGGTCCTCCTCCATGGCAAAGGCCGTCTGGGCAATCACGAAGATGTCCGGTCTGACGGTCTTGATCAGTCGCGCGGCCTCGTATCCGTTCATCCCGGGAATCTGGATATCCATGACGACAAGATCCACATCACGGTGATCGGTCATGAAGTTCACGGCTTCCTTTCCGTTAGTAACATGGTGATGCCGGATACCGGTCCCGGATAAGTATTCGGCGATGAGTTCGTAGCTGTAAAGGTCATCTTCAACCACAAGCACCGTTTTATTCTCCCAGGAGAACGGGGTTTCATGCCGGGCGACCGTCGCTGAAGAACCTGTTATCGTGTGAAACCGGAATGAGCGGATATGGTGAAATAAAACGTAGTTCCCTTGCCCACATCGGACTCGACCCAGATTCTTCCTCCCAGGAGGCTGATCAGTTGTCTGGAGATGGCCAGGCCCAGGCCGGCTCCGCCGTAAAGCTTTCTTTTGACGTTCTCAAGTTTCCGGAAACGTTCGAAGATGGAATCCTTCAGTTCCCGGGGTATGCCAATGCCCGTATCCTTCACGTGAAAGAGAATTTCTTTCCCGTTCGTGCAGTGAAATCCCATTTCCACGAAGCCTTCATCCGTAAATTTGATGGCATTGTGAACCAGGTTGACCAGGACCTGGCGCAGCCGGAATTTATCCGTGATTGTCCATAATTCGGCATTCAGGGAATTTCGGGATCAATTCCAGCGATGTCTTGCCTTCCTGTTGAAGCACGCGCGACATTGTGTTAAGCAATTCCTCTGCCATCTCGTGCAGGTTACAGGCCGATTTTTGTATCTTGACCTGGTTGGATTCGATCTTGGTGATGTCGATGATGTCATCGATCAGGTGCAACAGGTTATCCCCGTTTTTATTGATATACCCGATGTACTTATTCCTTTTTTCTTCCGACAGGCCGGGGCGTTCCAGGAGACCGGAAAACCCGATGATGGAATTCATCGGCGTGCGGATCTCATGTGACATGTTTGAGAGAAAGGCCGTTTTCAGTGAATCGGCCTCTTCGGCTGCACGCCTGGCTTCGATAAGTTGCCGCTCCGACTTTTTCCGTTCTGAGATGTCCCTGATGATGGCGATGATTTGCACCGGGTTATCGCCCGATAGGACCGGGAAAAGAATGAAGTCGATGAAGATCTTTTTTCCGTTTTTCCGGGAGGCGTTCAATTCCCCCTCAAAAGCTTTCTGGTAATCGTAAACTTTGAAGATCTCCCCGAAAAGCTTGTCGCCCAGGAAAACACCGGGCGTTTTACCGATAAGGTCGCCGTGGCTGTAACCGAGGATCTCCTTATGCGCCGGATTGAATTCCGTATAGCGGCCGTGCAGGTCGAGGATGGCGATCCCGTCCTCATTATTCATAAAGATATCCCGGTAAAGCAGTACATTTCGTTCGAATTCTTTCTGTTCGGTGATATCCCTGACAATCTGCCCGATCCGTCCTCCCCGCTCTGTCATGATGGGAAAGGTGTATATCTCGATGAAGAGTCTTCCTGATTCGGGGATGAACACCTCGCGGCTTTCCTTCAACCTGATGAGACCGGCGTCACCCGAATGGAAGAAGGCGCTGTACCGTTCTTTTTTCAGTGCCAGATCGGGCACGTCGCCGATCGTGTACCGGTAGACTTTCGTCAGCACGTCGTTAAGCGCCGAACCCCAGGCTTCCGTCGAAGCGATCCCGGTAAGGCGTTCCATGCTATGGTTCCACTCCTGGATGATCCCCTGTTCATCCGTCATCATGATCCCGTCGGGAGAGTGCCCGATGAAGGTGGTGAACTTCTCCTCGCTGGCCCGGAGCCTTGAATTGGAGGTTTTCAGGTCCTTTTCAACCTTTTTCAGTTCGGTAACGTCGCGCAGGACAGACAGCATCAGTTTATGGTCATCGATGCTGAGCAGCGCGGAAGAGACCAGGACGTTGAGTTTCTGACCGTGCTTATTCCTGATGGTCAGCTCCTTGTTAACCAACGACTTCCCTTCTTTAAGTTCATGAAAAAAGGATGCCCGGTCTTCTCGGCGGTATTGAAGAATTTCAGATCAACCGAACGCTTGATCCGCACTTCCTCAGCCCTGAACCGGGTCAGTTCGAGGAAGGCGGCATTGAAGTCGATCATCTCCCCGGTATCAAAGTCGGACAGGATAAGGGCGTCGGGCACCGTCTCGAAGATCGTCCTGAATCTCTCTTCGGAACCGGAGAGGCTGACCTGGATCAAGTCGCGGCTGAATTCTGTAATTCTTCCGTACCAGCGGTTTTCCCCTTCAAGGAATTCGTTGCGCTCCCTTAAGCGGGAAAGTTCCGCCTCCAATTGTCGAATATGGTTTTCCAGGCTTTCTGCTTCAGTCATCTTCTATGCTTTATGGGATCCTGCCTTCCCTCCGAAAAATAATCATTAAACATTCTATTACCTATTTTAGATTCATTCTTTGAACAATTTATTTACTTTTGTTTGCTTTCACACTCAGACCATTAGTACAGCTATGAAACTACACGCTATTGATCTACTGATCATCCTGGCCTACCTGTTGACCATCAGCATTCTTGGCATCGTTCTCAAAAAAAGGGCACAATCGAGCAAGGGGGAGTACCTGCTTGGTGGAAATAAGTTACCCTGGTACATGCTCGGTCTGTCCAATGCTTCAGGGATGTTTGATATTTCGGGAACCATGTGGCTGGTCACAGCGCTCTTTGTATACGGCATGAAGAGCATCTGGTTACCCTGGCTGTGGCCGGTTTTTAACCAAATTTTCCTGATGGTTTACCTGTCGGCCTGGTTACGCCGTTCGAACGTCACGACGGGTGCTGAGTGGATCACCCACCGGTTCGGGAACGATTTCGGTTCGAAATTATCACATGCCATCATCGTCCTGTTTGCCGTCGCCAACAGCCTGGGTTTTCTGGCTTATGGTTTCATCGGGCTGGGTAAGTTCATGGAAATTTTCATTCCCTGGGAATATGTCAACCAGTACCTTCACCTGAATATCGCTCCGCAGTACGTTCCGCACCTTTACGGGGTTGTTTTCACGCTTTTTGCTGTTTTTTATGCTGTTCTGGGAGGGATGGTCAGCATCGTCCTTGCCGATGTGCTCCAGTATACGATCATGACGGTATCGGCAGTGGTCATTGCGGTCATCGCCATGAAAGCCCTGGGAACGCATCACCTCGATGTTCCGGGCGGATGGAGTTCTCCCTTTTTCGGAAAGACCCTCGGCATCGACTGGAGCACGAAGATTGCCGATGTGAATCAGAAAATCCGGGAGGACGGATACCAGATGTTCACCGCGTTTTTCATGATGATGCTCTGCAAAGGTTTCCTGGTCAGTGCTGCAGGACCGACACCAACGTATGACATGCAGAAGATCCTGGCCACCAAGTCGCCGGCCGAAGGCGCCAAAATGAGCGGTTTTGTGTCGGTGATCCTGATGCCTTCACGGTACCTGATGATTGCCGGCTTCGCTGTCCTCGGCATCCTGTTTTACAACCAGCTCGACCTGACGGTGGCGGGCAAGATCGACTACGAGCAGGTTCTGCCTTCTGCGATCAACCAGTTTGTCCCTACCGGCTTGCTTGGCCTGCTCCTGGCCGGACTTCTGGCGGCCTTCATGTCGACCTTCGCCGGCACGCTGAATGCGGCCCAGGCCTATATCACCAACGATCTCTATCTGAAGTACATGAATAAAAACCCGAACCAGAAACAGGTAAAAATGTCGAACTACCTTTCGGGGATCATCATCGTAATCATCAGCATTATTCTCGGGATGGCTTCGAAAAATGTCAACCAGCTGCTTCAGATCATTGTCTCGGCGCTCTGGGGCGGTTACGTGGCGGCCAATGTCATCAAGTGGTACTGGTGGAGGTTCAACTCCTACGGATTTTTCTACGGCATGCTCTTCGGAATGGCCGGGAGCGCTGTCCCGCTGATCTGGCCGGGACTGCTCGAACACCTTTACCCGAATATTGCCTACGACATCCGTTTTCTGTATTTCTTCCCCTTTATCCTGATTTTCTCGAGCATTGGCTGTATCCTGGGCACCTTCCTCTATAAACCCACGGATACCGAAGTCCTGAAGAATTTCTACCGCAAAGTCAAACCCTGGGGGTTCTGGAAACCCATCCATGACCTCGTCATTGCTGAAGAACCGGGATTTAAAAGGAACACGAATTTCGGGCGGGACATGCTGAATATCGTCCTTGGGATCATTGGTCAGACCGCCATCGTGGCCCTGCCCATCTACCTGGTCATCAAGCAGTACATCCCGATGGCCATTGCCGCTGTGATCACTCTCATTATTGGTATCATCATGAAGAAAACCTGGTGGGACCGGCTGGAAGAGTTTTAGGAACGAAGCGGCAGAGAGAAGGTGGTGGTCGGTGGCCGGTGGTCGGTGAGGTGGTCGGTGGTCGGTGGTCGGTGGTCGGTGGTCGGTAGTCGGTAGTCGGTAGTCGGTAGTCGGTAGTCGGTAGTCGGTAGTCGGTGGTCGGTAGTCGGTAGTCGGTAGTCGGTAGTCGGTAGTCGGTGGTCGGTGGTCGGTGGTCGGTGACGGTGTCGGTGGTCGGTGAGGTAGTCGGTGGTCGGTGATCGGTGGTCGGTAGTCGGTGGTCGGAAGGTGGAAGGTGGAAGTGCTGACTTCGGGATCACTTTTCGATTGGGCACAGGAAGGGGAACTGTCTTAGGAAAAATGTCTTTCGGTTTGAGAGGGCCCTCCCGCCCACCTCCGGACCAACCGCCCCTTCATCGTTCCAGCCCGTCGGATCTCAGCGTGCCATTTCCAACATTTTGACCAAAAGTTATCAACTCACCTGAAATAATGACCGCCATTTTGACCAATGACGGTCAATTCGCCGAAAAAACATGATCCACTGAAATCATAATTCAGTGGGATTTTGTATAGAGCCGGAAATCCGGCCTGACCATCGCCGTCAGTCCTCCCGGTGACCGAATGGTCCGTCCTGCCCCTCCGGTTGAAATCCTTCAAAAGGGCGGGCCGGAAATTATTCGCATACGCGCACGTAGTGGTCACACTTCGTTTCGATCCGTGGAAAACAGGGGGAAAGGAAAACCGGCGGCAGCCTACCTGCCGGCATCCGGATCATCAGGGCGGTGATTCCGGATGTATTTCATGACGGCCGATTCATAATCGGCGAGCATCAATTCCTTATTCAGATATGTGTAAACATTGACGCTCCGTTGTTTATTTTCCGGTGGTGTCAGCGCCGGAACTTCCTTCACCAGGTCGGGATCAATGATGGCCTCAATCAGTGAAACATCCCACATGGTCCAGTCCTGGAAACCGGGAAATTTCTCCTGCCACCGGTTGACCAGGAAATCCCAGACAGGTCCTTTGCCTTTCATGAGGTCCTCAGTCTTCGCCTTATTAAAGCGGAAGACAGAGGACGTTGTGGCGGTCATGATATGCATCTCGACATCGGAATTAAAGATATAGTCGACGGCATCGAGATCGTTGCGGACGTTGAATTCGTTTTTATTCCACACCCTCGACTGGGGGTCGTATTTGAGAGCCATGGAATACAACCTGATTTTCGGTGCGATCTCCGGTGCCATCATGATGGCAGATGCGATATTGGTCATGGCTCCCAGGGTGATGACGTTCAGTCTTTGGCCCCTTTTCAGGCTTTTGGCTTTTTCGATGATGAACTCAGCTGCAGGCGAGGGCTGTGGCACAGGCTTGTCCCAGTAGCGGAGCATGTCGGCGGAACCGATGGGATGCGGAATGTCGAGGCGGCCAAGGTCTTTCAACAGCTGCACATTGAGCCGCTGGCTCACCTGGACACTGCTGTCGCCTGCTTCAGGATGAAAACTCCATTGCTCAGAAGTCAGGCCGATCACATCGATCTCGGGTGAAATGATGGCCCTGGCAACTGCATACAGGTCATCGATCTCATTGCCCGAATCGGTGTCAATGATGACCTGCGTGGAATTCTTCCTGAAAAGTTTCGCCCCTCCAAAGGTGGTGAAGGTGATCACACCGATGGCAATGGCACCAAGAATGAGTAAGAAGATGACGAACTTGCGGAATCCTCTTTTGAAATGCGTGAACAGTCCCATGTTGTCCTCTCAAAATTTCCTCAATAATACGTTTTTTTCGGAAGTTTAGTACAATCGCCGGGGGCTTATGAAAACATCAACCCCCGGCCTGATTTTTTACTTCCGTGATTTCTTAACGTATTTGAGGTTCCTGGCGATCAGCTCATTCCTGGTTTGGACGGAGGCTGCCGACCGGAGTCCGTCTTCAGGGGTGTTGATTACATAATCCAGAAGACGGTCGACGGTGGTTGTGGCAACATGCAGCCGGGTATCGGATGAAGCGTAATAAATATAAACATCGCCGTTCTTTTTTACTACCCAGCCGTTGGAAAAGAGGACATTCGAGACATCACCGGTCCGTTCTTCGCCCTCGGGGGCCATGAAATACCCGCCCGGGCGTTTGATCACTTTTTCCGGGTGCTCAGGATCGGTCAGGAACACATAGAGCACATAGCGAAGTCCGGCGGCGCAATTCCTCACCCCGTGGGCCAGATGGAGCCAGCCTTTGGACGTCTTGATGGGCGCGGGACCCTGGCCGTTCTTCACTTCCTTGATGGTATGGTATACTTTTTCGTCGACGATGGTTTCCTTTTCGATCTTCGCGCCATCCATGCTTTTTGTCAGGCCCCATGCAATACCACCTCCGGCACCGGTGTCGATGAAACCATCCTGGGGACGGGTGTAGAGGGCATATTTGCCACCGATGAATTCAGGGTGAAGGACGACATTTCGCTGCTGGCCGCCGTTGGTGATCAGGTCGGGAAGCCGTTCCCAGGTTTTCAGATCCTTCGTCCTGGCGATGCCGCATTGTGCCACAGCTGCCGAAGTATCAGATTCCGGGGCGTCCGGATCCTTGCGTTCGGTGCAGAAAAGTCCGTAGATCCATCCGTCTTCGTGTTGAGTGACCCGCATATCGTAGACGTTGATATCGGGATCGTCGGTTTCCGGAAGGGTGACCGGATAATCCCAGAATGTGAAATTATCGGTACCGCTGGCCGATTCGGCCACGGCAAAGAAGGATTTGCGGTCGTTTCCTTCCACCCTGGCGATCAGGTGGATCTTGCCATTCAGTTCGATAGCTCCGGCATTGAAAGCCGCATTAATGCCCTGACGTTCCATCAGGTATGGATTCATGGCAGGATTCAGATCATAGCGCCAGAACAGTGGAGTATGCTCAGCCGTGAGGACAGGGTATTTATAGCGGAAGAAGATGCCGTTCCCGGGTTTGATTTTCTTGTTTTTCCTGGTCACCAGCTTCTCATGTTGTCCCTGCAGCTTTTCCAGCCGTTTTCTGTAGTCTTTTTTGTTCATTCGGTTATTGGTGTTGGTTTTTATGGGTGTTGGAAGCAAAGATAAGAGATTAATCGTGAATTATAAACGGATCCGCAGAGCCCGGGCCTCTCCGGCCACCCCGGTTTCCATCAGTAAAGGGTCCGCTGCAGGATCTCCATCTGCACATCTTTTTCCAGTTCGATGAACCGGGCGCTGAAACCTCCGACCCGGACCAGCAGATTTGGGTAATTCTGGGGTTCACGCATGGCCTTTTCCAGGTCTTCCTTGCCGACCACTGTCAGCATCAGCTGCGCGCCGCCCTGGTTGAAATAGGTTTCGATCAGTGCTTTAGTCATCGGGAGGTAATGGTTGAGCATCTCCCTCGAAAACTTGATATTCTGTGATGCCCCGGCATGAATATCGGGCCGCATTTTCACCAGTGAGTTCAGCAGGGCGGTCGCACCGTTCCTGTCCATGCCGGGAGAAGGGGTGTTCCCGTTGGCCATCGGCGTCCGGCTGAGGCGCCCGTCGGCGGAAGCCGACGTATACCGGCCTAATATCGTGTTGGCGTTATTGTTGATGTTCACCACAAGATAACTGTCGAGCCCGACTTTTTCGGCCATTTTCATGGTCATGATGCAAACATCCTCATGGACCTTTTTCATCATGGCATCTGACTCATCCTCGTCATTTCCGTATTTGGGCACATCCAGACATTCTTTCCGGAGTTTCTCATATCCTTTGAAATTGGCATCCAGCGCTTTTACGAGCCCGGAAAGCGAAATTTTCTTTTCGTCGAACACCAGTTTTTTAATGGCCAGGAGAGCATCCGCCGTATTGGTGTTCCCATAGGTCTCCAGTGTACCGCCAAGATATTCGACGCCTCCGGCGAAAATAGGTTTCCCGCGTTCGATGCACGAATCGTAAAGGAGGCTGAGATAGAGGAAAGGTGAAGTTTTTGCGGCAAAATCGTATTCAAACTTTTCCTGGCGGGCGAGGATACCGATATAATGCTGCAAGGTCCTGCTCCAGGCCTTGTAGAGTTTCCCGAAGCTATCCGAGTTCACCGGCTGTGACCTTCTCGGGAGCGGCTTTTTTCCCGGTCATGGGATCGAAGCCACCGTGGAGAACCACCTCGAGGGTTTTCAGCAGGTTGACCACGCCGCTGGGGGTCCCGAAACTGCGGTGGTAAAGGATATATTCGCCGCAACCGAACGGGATGCAGTCCTTGGCCGTCTGTTCATCCACCTGGAATATCTTCATGGCTGCAGGGACGTTGACGTCATCGTTGTAAAGCATCGGGTAGGTATTTCCTTTGCCCAGGACGCTGAGGGCCTTATCAAAAAGTCGCTGGTCCATTCCGTCGAAACATCTCAGGGTGAGTTGGGGCAGAACCTCACTGACCCTGGACGTGGTTTCCATGATCAGTAGGGCCAGCCTGTCGGCGTCATCGCGGTGTTTTCTTCCGCGGCCGCCGATGATGACCCTGCCGTCCCAGATGATCCCGCGATCATTGATCAGGCGCCACAGGGAGGAAAGGATTAGGATGGTGCCTTCTTCATCCAGCAACCCGTCTTTCATATCCCGGGCGAAAAACGGTGCAAGATAATCGTCCATCCTTCCGTAGTTGTTCGATCCGGAGACCAAAGCATAAAGATGGACGAGTTGAACCGCTTCGAGAAAGGTCGACGGAGCCGAATGGGAGATGTTCCGGAGGGCTTTTTCCAGTTCACGAACCTCTTCTTCTTCTTCACCCGTTTTCCCGGCCCGGAAAATTCCCCTGCCCTATCCGCGTAAAACAGGCAGAGTTCGGAAAGGATATCCAGGGCACCGGTCAGGCCGAGGTAAAAATGTGTGGCGCGTTCATCCTGGTCGTTATTTGATCCCATCTGCTCCTCAACGCGCTTTTTAAGACCGTCGACGCCATAACTGAGCAGTTTTTCAAAATCGGGTTGAGAACCCGACATCCGGTAAAGGGGGAAGGCAATTCCCGGTTCGCCGGTCCAGTTATCGGACGGGAGCCACGTTTTCAAATCAGCGGGATAGGCAGCCCGCGTCCGGAAGGCCGTATCGTTGGATTCCCAGAATTCCTCCATCCGGTCGAGAAGCTCATGATCGGCAGGGGTCAGTGAAGGGCAATGCCGAAGTGCGTCGAACTTGTCGCGGTCGTAAACATAACCGTAACCGCCATGGGCAGCCTGCGCCTGGGGCGCGAAAACCAAAGGCGGATATTTCATCCGGCCGGTCACCCGATCGCCCTTCACGGGAGGCAGAAACATAGCCGGGACCTGGTATCCGATGATGGCAAGTTCCCTCGCCCCGGCCTCTGAATCGGAGAATCCCCGGTAGAGTTCCGTGAATCCCTGCAGATAACCCACTTTTTCCCGGTCAGTGAGTTCCGAATAGATACGATCTGAAATCATCCCGTCAGTTTTTAATCAGTGAACCGATGAACAAATTTAGGGAATTTTAACGGATACGGTACAAGAAGAGGGACATCATGAAGGGCAATTCTGTTTAGGGGAAAGGCCGATTTCTTCATTTTTCTCCTCCTTCATGGCATCCATCCGGTTCCATGCGGCCTGTCGCAAAACCTTTTTCCGTGAAAAACTTCGTATTTTTTTTGTATTTTTCGAACCTGCTATCTCCTAACCAAGCCTATTCACGAACTCAAAAAATGAAGATGAGAAAAAGACGATCTCTGTTATTGACAGCAGCCATGCTCCTCGGCCTTAGCACGGTTTTAATGGCCGCCGGCAACCCGGAAGTGAAATCTCCCGATGGCCGGATCACGATCAAAATTGATCTCAAAGAAAAAATTTACTATTCGGTTTATTACGGGGACGAACTGGTCGTTTACCCTTCCCCCCTCTCCCTGACGGTGAATGACGGCCAGGTGCTGGGGAAAAATCCCGAGCTCACCGGCAGCAACGTGGACCATTATGAGGGTGAACTGAAGCCGCTTTATGGCAAACGCAGCGTCATCAAGGACATCTACAACGAGCTGACCCTGCAGTTCAAAGGCGATTTCGGACTGAAATTCAGGGTCTACAATGACGGAATGGCTTACCGGTTTATGACCGCACTGAAGTCACCGATGAAAGTGATCAATGAAGAAGCGAGCTTCTATTTTACCGAGGATCACCAGGCGCTCCTGGCCGTTGCCGGCGATTTCCAGACCTCTTTCGAGCAGATCCGCGAGTGGATGCCCATTTCCAAAATGACTGAGGAAAATTTTGCCACCCTGCCCGCCGTGATCGACTACAAGGGTAAACTGAAAATTGCCATCACGGATGCCGATGTGCGGGATTACCCCTGTATGTATATTTACCGTCCGGGCAACAATAACCGTTTTCACCTGAAAGGTATGTTTGCTCCTTATCCGGCAAAGGCTGAACAGGGCGGGTGGGGCCTTTTTGAAATGCACGTCACGGCCCGCGAGAATTACATCGCCATGACCAGCGGCAAAAGGTCGCTTCCCTGGAGGGTGATGGTGATCACCGACCGCGATGCCCACCTGGCCGAGACCGACATGGTCTACAAGCTGGCCTCACCGGCTGAAATCGACGGTTCATGGGTCAAACCCGGACTCGTCTCGTGGGAATGGTGGAACGACTGGAACCTGGAGGGTGTCGATTATAAAACCGGGATCAATAATGAAACCTATAAAGCCTACATCGATTTCGCTGCTCAGAACGGGATTCCCTATGTGATCATGGACGAAGGCTGGTCGGATCAGTTCGACCTGACCCTTCCGGTTCCGGGTCTGGACGTTCCGGAACTCATGAAATATGCCGAACAGAAGAATGTGAAACTGATCCTCTGGTGCGTATGGTTCGTTCTGGACAACCAGATGGAGAAAGCGATGGCACAGTTTGCCGGCTGGGGCGCTGCCGGGGTGAAAGTCGATTTCCTGGACCGCGACGACCAGCAACTGGTCAACTTCCAGGAAAGGTGCGCCAAAACCGCAGCGAAATACCACCTGATGGTCGATTTCCACGGCTGCCCGCGTCCGACAGGTTTGAGCCGCACTTTTCCTAACATCATCAACTACGAAGGTGTGATCGGCAATGAATATAACAAGTTCGGCAGTAACGGGAAAACGCCCACGCCACAGCATAACGTGACCATTGCCTTCACACGCATGATGGCAGGACCCATGGATTACACTCCGGGAGCCATGCGGAACTCGACGGAAAGTTCGTACTCTGTCAGCAATTCCACACCGATGAGCCACGGAACACGGTGTCAGCAGCTCGGCATGTACATCGTTTACGATGCCCCGTTGCAGATGCTTTGCGATGCTCCGACCTCGTACACCAAATACCCCGACATCCTCCATTTCCTCTCGAATGTTCCCGTCACCTGGGACGAAACATCCGTACCCGACGGAACGATCGGTGAATATATTGTCACTGTGCGGAAAAAGGGAAATAGCTGGTATGCCGGCGGACTGACAAACTGGACCCCGAGAGATTACACCTTGCATCTCGACTTTCTCCCGGAAGGAAACCATCAGGCCGAGATTTTCCAGGATGGGGTCAATGCCGACAAACTGGCCGAAGATTACACGCACCTCACGCGTACCGTTACCAGGGGCGACTCGCTGACCATCCATATGGCTCCCGGCGGAGGTTTCGCCATTGTCATTCATTAAAAAGCCCTGTATAAATTGTCATATCATGCATCTACGAAAACTGATCCTTCCCGTCCTTCTGTTATGTTCCGTCCAGTTCCCGACGTTTTCTCAACAGCGGAACCTGCTCAGCGGCAGGTACAGCACCGTCTTTGTCAATGAAAACATCGTCTCCGCTGAAGACTACAAGCCTCTTCCCCCCTGTGGGGACCAGGCATGGAATGTCATCCCTGAGGAAGAGCGGCAGGCGATTCTGAAGAAGGCTGAAGGTTTTCTCGGATATGACGTTCCACCGCTGAAGGCATCGGTATACCTGGACTTTATCAGGAATGGCAACCGCTCCGTTTATGAGGGCATCTATTTCACCCGCCGGAGGGTTTTGTCATACCTTCTCATGGGAGAAATCCTCGAAAATAAAGGCCGGTTTATCGATGACATCGTCAATGTTGTTTGGGCCATATGTGAAGAGTCCTCCTGGACAGTTCCGGCCCATATCGGGCTACAGCAGGCCGGCAGCGGCTTACCCGATAAGGATGAGCCCGTGGTGGCCCTCTTTTCGGCTGAAACGGGAAGCCTGATGGCTGCCGTCGACTATTTCTGCGGCGATAAGCTCGACGAGGTCAGTCCCCTCATCCGGAAGAGGATACAGGAAGAGGTCAAAACGCGGATCCTGGACCCCGTCCTCATGCGTGATGACTTCTGGTGGATGGGGCTTACCGGCAGGGTCCCGAATAACTGGAATCCCTGGATCGTCTCCAACTGGATCAACACTGCCCTGGTTCTGGAAAAAGATCCCGACCGCCGGGCGGAAAGCATCCATAAGGCCATGTACATCCTGGATCAGTTCCTGAATCCTTATCCTTCCGACGGAGGCTGTGATGAAGGTCCGGGATACTGGAGCCAGGCCGGAGGCAGCCTTTTTGACTGTCTCAACGAACTTTACTTGGCATCGAACGGCAAGATCGATATTTTTAGCGAACCCCTGATCAGGAATATCGGCGATTACATCTGGAAGGTGTACATCGATCACAACTGGTTCGTCAATTTTGCCGATGCACCGGCCATTGAACATCCCAACCCCTTGATGATGTACCGGTTCGGGAAGGCCACCGGAAGCGAAAACCTCATGGCTTTCGCCGCCATGATGTACAAGAGCCCTGACAGCCATGAGGGGAGCCTCGGTTCTTACGGACTGATGATCCGGACGCTGCCAGACTTCTTTGCCATTCCTGAAACCGGATCCTTTAAAACAGGCTTCGATCCGGGGAGCACGAATACATTCAACGACCTGGAGGTATTTACCGCCAGGGAATTTCCGGGAAAATACGACGGATTTTATCTCGCTGCCAAAGGTGGCAATAACAATGAAAGCCACAATCATAACGATGTCGGTAATTTCATCGTTTACCTCAATGGAGCGCCACTGATCCTTGATGCCGGCGTCGGAACGTATACGGCCAAAACCTTCAGCGCCCAGCGTTATGACATTTGGACGATGCAGTCGGCCTATCACAACCTCCCCGATATCAACGGAGTGATGCAGCATAACGGCGCGGAATACAAGGCTGAGGACGTCCGGTTCATCGACAGCCAGACCAAACCGGGCTTTAGCCTCGATATCGCCCATGCTTACCCGCCTGGTGCCGGGATCCTGGAGGCAAGGAGAACCCTACTGCTCGACCGGAAGCATCACCGCATCGATCTCAGCGATGTGATGACCTTCCAGCATGCCGGCAACGAAGTGAGTTTTCATTTTATGACCCGCCAAAAGCCTGACCTCCGGTCCGGGCGGGCCGTTTTTACTGACCCCGGTACGGGCGCGGAGATCGCCGAACTGATTTATCCTGAAGATCTGGAACCCTCCATCGATGAGGTGACTCTTGATGACCGCCGGCTTTCCGGTGTCTGGGGAAACAGTCTTTACCGGGTGACCCTCAGGGCCAGGGTTCCGGGAACGCAGGCTTCCTTTTCCTTCCGTATCGACCGGAAATAACCCGGATGTTACAGACTGGCGGGAAGCCTGCCGGGTGACCGTTATGCAGTCCTATGTTGTTCTTTATCGCTGAAAAAGATGACGAAAATCGTTATTGCCTTTGCTGCCCTGACAATAAGCTGCTCCGTATTCGCGCAGCATAAAGACTGGGAAGATCAGTCTGTGATCGGTTCCAACAAGGAAAGACCGCACGCCACTTACATTCCGTACCAGGACCGTCAGTCGGCCCTGAGCTTTGACCGGACCCGGTCGGAGAATTATAAAAGTCTGAACGGCACCTGGAAATTCCACTGGGTCCCCGATGATGATCAACGTCCGAAGGACTTTTTCCTTCCGGCCTTCGACGCCAGTGGCTGGGACACCATCCCTGTGCCTTCCAACTGGCAGATTTTGGGCTACGGCACGCCCATCTATACGAATGTCGTCCACCCCTTCCCGCCCGAGCCTCCTTACATCAGGCGTGACAATCCCGTCGGCTCGTATATCCGGGACTTCGAGGTGCCGGAGAAATGGTCGGGAAAGCAGGTCTTTATCCACTTCGACGGCGTTCAGTCAGCCTTCTACATCTGGGTGAACGGTCAACTGGCCGGGTACAGCCAGGGAAGTATGACCCCCGCCGAGTTCAATCTCACGCGGTTCCTGCAGAACGGGAAAAACAAACTGGCCGTCCAGGTCTTCCGGTGGTCGGACGGAAGTTATCTCGAGGACCAGGATTTCTGGCGGCTGAGCGGCATTTACCGTGATGTCTACCTGTTCGCCACACCCGACCTCCATATCCGGGATTTCCGGGTGGAGACCCCTCTGAACGAAGACTATACCGCCGCCCGGTTGAGGGTCAACCTGAGGATCACCAACCATGCTTATGAACGGTCGGCGCCGCAGCGCATCCTGTTCTCCCTCCTGGACGCATCGGGAAAAGAAGTGTTCAGCCGGTCAGAGGCGTTCGGGCAACAGATCGGTTATAACCAGGAAACCGGCATGGCGATGGAAGAGGAAATCCCACATCCCAGGCTCTGGAGCGCGGAAAAACCAAACCTTTACAAACTCGTGATCGAGTTGCAGGACGAAAAGGGCCGGACAGCCGAGGTCATCCCCGTGCGGGTGGGCTTCCGGGATGTGAAGCTTAAAGGCGGCAATCTCCTGGTAAACGGCAAAGCGGTTTACATCAAGGGCACCGACAGGCATGAGATCAATCCCACCGCGGGCCGGGTGCTGACACGGGAGATCATGGAAAAGGACATTTTCCTGATGAAGCAGAACAACATCAACGCCGTGAGGACATCCCATTACCCGAACCAGCCGTTGTGGTACGACCTGTGCGACATTTATGGCATCTATCTCTGGGATGAGGCCAATGTCGAGTCGCACGGAACCCGGCCCAAACTCCCCATGGATCCTTCCTGGAAAGAGGCGTTTGTCGACCGGGCGGTATCGATGGAAGGCCGCGATAAGAATCATCCGTCGGTTGTGGTCTGGTCACTGGGCAACGAAAACGGATTCGGGCAAAATATCCAGGCTGAGGCCGACACCCTGCGGGCTCTCGACGGCACAAGGCTTATCCATTACGATGACCGGAACGACAGGACCGCCCAGAACCCCCTCCCGTCCTACTTCGACATCATCTCCAACATGTACGCCACTCCCGCAGAAATGGAGATGCTTACTGCTGAAGACACCACCCGGCCGGTCATCCTCTGTGAATATGCCCATGCTATGGGCAACAGCGTGGGCGGACTGAAGGATTACTGGGACGCGATTTACTCCCATCCCCGGATGCAGGGTGCCTTCGTCTGGGACTGGGTTGACCAGGGGCTGGAGAAGACCACTGCCGACGGCCGGAAATATTGGGCGTACGGCGGTGATTTCGGAGACACCCCCAACGATAATTCCTTCTGCATCAACGGACTCATCTACCCCGACCGGACCACCAAACCCCAGCTCGCCGAGGTGAAACGGCTATACCAGAATGTCCGTTTCAGCCTTCAATAACCTCACTCCTCCGGAGGTCAGGATCAAAAACGATTTTTTCTTTACCAACCTCGATGAATTCAATCTCAGTTTCACCATCCTGAAAAACGGGAAGGTGATCCGGGAAGGGCCGGCTGTACGGTTGAAACTCCTGCCTCAGGAGGATACGGTGATGCAGATCCCTTTCACACCCGATGCCGGAACCGCCGATGAATATTTCCTGGATATGCGGTTGGCCCTCGCCAACGACCAGCCATGGGCCCGCAAAGGATACACGGTGGCGGAAGCCCAATTTCCGGTCAATACCGCCGCACCCGTCTTTCGCGAACGGGAAACGGCGAAAGATCCGGCGCTTAAACTGCAGCGTGGCGACCAAATGATCACCGTCAGCGGGAAGAAATTCTCCATCGCGTTCGATCCGAAAGAAGGAAAGATTTCCAGCTGGCTCAACGACGGCACGGAGATGCTGAAAAAGGGCCCCGAACTGAATTTCTGGAGGCCGCCAACGGAAAACGATTACCGTGACTGGCACGGCTACCAGGCGTGGAAAAAATCGGGCCTCGACAGCCTCGACAAGGTCATCGGCACCACGGTGGTCAGGCCGATCCGCAAGAACCTGATCGAAATCGGTTTTGAGGTGCTCTACCGTTACCACGGTGAACTCCGCATCCAGAGCTACCAGCAATACCTCGTCCATGGCAACGGTGAGGTGACCCTCACGAGCTGGATCAGGCCTTCACCGGCTATCCAGGCCCTGGCAAAAGTCGGGATGCAGATGGAACTCCGGCCCGGTTACGAGCAGGTCGAATGGTACGGCAGAGGCCCCATGGAGAGCTACCCCGACAGGCAGTCGTGTGCAGATGCCGGCCTTTATCAGATGCCTGTCGACAGCCTTTGGGAAAATTACATCGTGCCCCAGGAAAACGGCAACCGCTCCGGTGTGCGGTGGATGACCATCGTGAATTCCGGTGGGAACGGCCTGCTGGTCACCGGCGATTCCCTCTTCAATTTCAGCGCTTATCATTACACCGACCGGAACATCGAAGATGCCAAACATACGGTCGAACTGGAAAAGAAGGACTTTGTCACGCTTAACGTTGATCATCTTCAGCAGGGACTGGGAACGGCCACCTGCGGACCTTCCACCTTCCCCCAATATGTCCTTCCCGTCACCGGGATGAAATTTACCATCCGGATGAAACCTTTCCGCTCCGGAATGGATGCTCAGGAGAGCTATTCCAGCCGCTCTCCCCTCATCGCGGTAAAGTTCAGTCCCGCACCGGTGATGCAGGGCAACCGGTTTTTCAACGGTGAGGACCATGTGGAGCTCTCAGCCGAAGGTGCTACGCTCATCCGTTATACCCTCGACGGCAGCATCCCCGGCAGCGACGAGCCGGGAGTACCGCTCGCCGGTGAAGATCACCGGGACCACGGTATTGATCGCCAAATCTTTTTCCGAGGAAACCAATGCCCTGAATAACGCCGTAGGGACCTTCATCCGGACCCCCCTTGCCAATCCGGTCTTTTCCGGAGCCCTGCCCCCTGAAGGTTTTCCCACATCACCCTGGATCCTCTTCGACGGTATATACGGCCAGATCGGCGACCTGCACAGGAACTGGATCGTCATGCAGGACCATGACCTGGCGCTCACCATGGATTACAAGGATGAGACACCGGTGAAGCACATCCGCCTCCGGTTCCTTCAGGATTTTTGGTGGAGTGTTTATTTTCCCGAAAAGATCAGCATCGATTTCAAATACCCCGACGGTTCCCGGAAGACCGTGTGGAGCAGGTCATGGACACCAAGGGAAGTGATGGGCGCCGGATCCTATTACGTGAAAACCTACGATGCAGAACTTGAAGCCGGGACGCCGTCACAGATCATCATCAAGGCTTCCCCACTGGAAAACCTGACCGGAGACACCGCAAACAAACAGGATCATATTCTTCTCGTGACCGATGAGCTGAGCATTGAATAAAACGTCCGGGGGGTTGTTCCTCCCGGCATTAAAAGATTAACGACTGAAAAAAACGATGAAAAGACGAGATTTTCTCACCAGTGTGACACTCGGGGCCGCCGCCGGCAGTATGGTGACACTTCCCGGATGCCTTCCCCACACAACGGCAATGAACGAAAAACCACCGGAGGATGATGACGCAAAGCAGGCACTGAGAGAGACCTACTCCGCTTCCCAAAGGGTCCGCAGCGGCATTGCCCTCGGCGGCCTCGGAACCGGTTCCGTCGAACTCCGGAAGGACGGCCAGTTTTATAACTGGTCGATCATGAACAACTTCCCTTTTGGGGCGGGGCCTGTCTTTACCATCCCCACCTTCCCGCGGGATGCCTGGGCCGATTCCCTTATGTTTTTCCTGCTTCGTTACCAGGTCGAAGGTGAAGAACCCCGGATCAAGCTCCTGCAAATCAATAACGGTCTTTCACAGGGGGCGATGGACAGCATTGAATACTATTTTCCATGGATGACCCCGGTCACCGATATCGAATACCGCGGGCGCTTTCCCTTTGTCAACATGAAATTTTCCGATCCGGAGATGCCGTTTATCGTCGAGATGGAAGCCTTCAGCCCCTTCATCCCGCATGATGTTAAAAATTCATCCCTCCCGGGGATCTATTTTAATTTCCGGGTCACCGCCACCGGAAAGAAACCTGCCGACGTCATGCTCCTGAGCAGTATGAGAAACCTGGTGAGCTATGACAATACGGAAAAATATTTCACCTCATTTCTGAAAGAAGAACACGGGTACAAATACTATGACATGTCGGCCGGCGGTGTGGATGAAACCTCCAGCGCTTTCGGGCATATGGGTATGGCCACCCTTTCGGACGACAGCACCTGGTACCTTGGTTGGGAACACCGCCATCCGTATTACGAGAAGCTCCTGGTTGAAAGGACCCTGGCCAACATCGACGATACGGAAAACCGCAACCACACCGATAAAAAAACGGGGCTGAAAATCGCAGGCAAACAATACGGTACCGGAGACCAGAGGGCATTCAGTTCAGTGTCTCTCACCCGGCGCCTCGACCCGGGAATGCATTTTGACCACAGTTTCGTCATGACGTGGTATTTTCCAAACAACTACGGCTCTTACAACGGAAAAAGCACCCCCGATCCCTGCCTGCCCTACCACATCAACCAGGTGATCACGACCAACCAGGAACATTATTACCAGAACTTTTTTGCCTCTGCGGCCGAAGTGGCCGCTTACATGGCAGAGAATAAAAATGACCTGGAAACACGGAGCAAGGCTTTCATGGATCATTTTTACGCCAGCGATGCCGAACCCTTTGTCCTCGACCAGATCAACTCACAACTGAATACCTTTGTCACTTCATCCAGGCTGACCCTGGACGGAACGTTTGCCATACGGGAGGGAATGACGCCCGACAAGAACTGGGGCCCAATGGCCACCACCGATGTCAGCCTTTACGGCGACCTGCCGGTGCTCTTCCTGTTCCCGGAACTTCAGAAATCCACCATGCGGGCACATAAGCATGTCCAGACGGAGAAAGGCGAGATCGCTCACGGCCTGGGACTGGACCTGACCAGGACGGAGAACGGCACCTGGGGTGTATACAACCGCATCGATCTGCCCGGACAGTTCGTCCAGATGACTCTGCGCGATTTCTTCTATACCAATGACAGGGCCTATCTCGAGGAGATGTGGCCGGCAGTGAAAAAAGCCATCGGTTACATCCTCGAATACCGGGATGACGATGGCAACCAGATGCCCTACATGAAAGGCATCGAGAGCAGTTACGATAATTTCCCCATGTATGGCATGGCGGCCTATATCCAGTCGCAATGGCTGTGCGCCATCGCCAGCGCCGTCAGGGCTGCGGAGGTCCTGGGCGATGATGAAGCGCGGGAAACCTATAGCGTCATCCTGCAAAAGGGCTCCGACCTGATGGAACGCAAGCTGTGGAACGGCGAGTATTACAGGCTTTATAACGATGAGGGGGGAAGTGCAAAGGGCGATAAATCGGAAGGTTGCCTCACCGACCAGATCATCGGGCAATGGGTGGCGCATTTCACCGGCCTGGGGTATTTGTTCAGCGAAGAACACGTGAAGAGTGCCCTGAAGAAGATCCTCGATTTTTCCTACAAGCCTTCATTTGGCCTCCGGAATTGCACCTGGCCGGAATTTCCCGAACGGTTCCCCATTGAAAAAAGCGATCTCTGGGTCGACCAGGCCAACACCCCGTGGACCGGCGTCGAGCTTGCCTTTGCCTCGTTCCTGATCTATGAAGGGTTCTACGAGGAAGGGCTGGAAGTCATCCGGACCGTCGATACCCGGTACCGGAAAGCCAGTCTCTACTGGGACCACCAGGAATTCGGGGGGCATTATTACCGTCCCATGTCGGCCTGGGGGATTGTTAACGCCCTCCTGGGCATGAGCCTCAACCAGGATGTTTACACCTTCAATCCCAAGGCTTCCGGGCACATCCTTTAAAATGTTCTTCTCCACGGCCGGAGGCACATCGCACTACGTCAGGGAACCGGCTGCCGTGAGCATCCGGTCGCTCACGGGTGAGATCACCTTCCGTAAGATCACGTTCCGCTCGCACGGGCTGAAAGGCGATCATTTCCGGGTCGAGTTACCGGGCAACCGGACAGGAGCTTCGGTCAGGACCGAAAACGGCGACATTGTCGTTGAATTCGACCAGCCCTGCACCATCAAAGAAGGTGAAACCCTCAAAATAAGCGGATCATGAAAAAAAGCAACGGCCTCGACAGAAGGGACTTTTTAAAAACCGCGGGACTCGGCAGCATTGCCCTGGGATCGGCAGGCAGGCTGGTCAATGATGCGGCAGAAGGGACATCTTCCTCCGGAAAAAATGAATGGCATCAGACCCAATATCCTGTACATCCATTCGCACGATACCGGCCGCTATATCGAGCCCTTCGGGATTGATGTGCCGACGCCCAACCTGAGTAAGCTGGCGGATGAAGGCCTTCTTTTCCGGAAGTATTTTACAACACATCCGACATCTTCGGCCAGCCGGGCCAGCCTTCTGACGGGAACCTATCCGCATAATAACGGAATGATCGGGCTTGCGCACCGGGGCTTCGCCCTCCGGGATCCCGGGATGCACCTGGTGAACACCCTGAAAAAGTACGGTTACCTCACCCTGTTGTCGGGCGTCCAGCACGTCATGGATTGGAAATCCGGCGAACCCTCGAAAAGGATCGGCTATGACCGGTATCTCGGCGATTCGGGTGAAGCGCATATCAAAGCCGCAGAATGGCTCGACCATTCTCCGTCGCAACCCTTTTTCATGTCGGTGGGATTTGACCAGACGCACCGGAAATATCCGGAGGAAACCTACCGGATCAATGCCTCCCGCCTCTGCCCGCCAAAACCATTCCCCGATATTCCTGAGATACGTAAAGATATGGCGATGTTTGCCGAAAGCGTGAAGATCCTCGATGATAAAATGGGGACCGTGTTTTCGGCTCTGGAGAGGAACAATCTTCTCGAAAACACACTCATCATCTGCACCACCGATCACGGCATAGCTTTCCCGGAGATGAAATGCAACCTGTACGACGGTGGCACGGGAATTTTCCTGATCATGCGCGGACCAGGCGGATTCAAAGGTGGAAGGGTCATCGATAGCCTGGTCAGTGTGATCGATGTCTTCCCCACGCTGTGCGAACTGCTGAACATTGAAAAACCCGGGTGGCTGGAGGGTGAATCTTTCCTTCCTTTAATATCCGGAGAAAAACAGGAGATCCGGGACGCCGTCTATGCCCAGGTCAACTACCATGCTTCCTATGAACCCATGCGTTCGGTGCGCACCGAGCGGTGGAAGTACATCAGGCGTTATGGGGATCAGCAGACCCCTGTGCTTCCCAATTGTGACGACGGACCCACGAAGACGTACTGGATTGAGAACGGATGGAAGGATCAGATCCTTCCCCGGGAAGAGCTCTTCGACCTGTGCTTCGATCCGCATGAACGCCGCAATCTGGCCCTGGATCCCCGCCACAGTGAGACCCTCGCCGCGATGCGCCTCAAACTGGAAGAACAGATGAAGCGATCGGGCGATCCGATGCTCAAGGGCTACATCAAGGCTCCGCCCACCGCCCGGCTGAATAACGCAGAGGGGATTTCACCTTCACCGAAAAGTCCTCTTCGGCCGCTGAACTCTATGACTTCAACAAACCATAAACCACTGAACATGAAAAAATTTACCTTTCTTCTCTCATTGATTCTCCTGATCGCAGTGTCGTGCAGTAAACCCGAACCGGGATCAGACGTGATCAGCCTCACCAACGGCTGGAAATTCAAGACCGGTGATAATCCCCAGTGGGCTTCGCCTACCTTTGACGACGCATCCTGGAAAACCATGATTGCCGGACAACTCTGGGAACATCAGGGATTCGAGGATTACGACGGCTTCGGATGGTACCGGATCAAAGTGTTCATCCCGTCGAGTCTGAAGAAAAATGCCTATTTCAAAGACAGTCTCCAGTTTTCCATCGGCAAGGTGGATGACGATGATGAAACCTTTCTCAACGGCAAACCTTTAGGCTATAACGGCAAGACCATCGAAAATCCTGATGGCACCTTCCCTGCCGGCGCCGAACAGGAAAAGAACACCTACAACATTTTCAGGAATTATGTGATCCCTGCCGGTGATCCGCGCATTCTCTGGGACCAGGACAATGTCATCGCCGTACGCGTCAACGACACCGGTGGCGGCGGCGGGCTCTACACCCCAAAACCGTCCATCAGCATGGTCGATCTCAAGGATTATATCACATTCGATATCTATTCCGAGCCCTTCGATCTGACGGCAAATCATTATTCCAAGACCGTTTTCCTCGTCAACAGGCTTAAAACCAAGGATATTTCCGGTGACCTCACCATCAAGGTATCGGGTCAGTTCGGCAATGAAGACGTTTATCATTCCACCGAATCGGTGACCCTCCCCGCCGGACAGAGACTTCCCCAGATGTTCACGTTCGAAGCGCCTCAGACCATGAGTTACAAAGTGGAGTATATTTTCACGGTGAAGAATGCCCGGAATCCCATTTATGTTTACCAGACAGCACCGTACATCCTGACCCCTCCCACGCCCGATGAGGCCAGGATTAACGGACCCGGGATCTTCGGCGCCCGTCCGGGAAGCCCGTTTATGTACAACATCCCCGCCTCCGGGAAGCGGCCCATGACGTTTGAGGCTGAAGACCTCCCCTATGGACTGAGTGTGAATCCCGAAACCGGGATCATCACCGGAAAGGTCTACCGGACCGGCGATTACCATGTCACACTGAAGGCCTCCAATGCCCTGGGAACCGATACGCTCGGCTTCACCATCCGCATTGGTAACACCATCGCCCTCACTCCCCCCCTGGGTTGGAACAGCTGGAATGTATGGGGGTTGTCGGTTGACGATGCAAAGGTCAGAAATGCTGCTGATATGATGAAAAAATCGGGCCTGGCAGATTTCGGATGGACCTATATCAACATTGACGACGGATGGGAATCGGCCGAAAGGAATGCCAGGGGAGAGATCGGATCGAATGAGAAATTCCCCGATATGAAAGCCCTGACCGGCTATGTCCATAGCCAGGGACTCAAAACCGGGATCTACTCTTCACCCGGTCCGAAAACCTGCGGAGGTTACCTGGGCAGCTACCAGCACGAATGCCAGGATGCCCGGACATGGGCCGACTGGGGATTCGATTACATCAAATATGACTGGTGTTCATACGGAAGTATTGCCCCCGACAACAGCCTTCCGGAATTACAAAAACCGTATATCCTGCTGCGGGGATGCCTCGACAAGATCAACCGGGACATCGTTTTCAGTCTTTGCCAGTACGGAATGGGTGAAGTCTGGAAGTGGGGCGCCGAGGTAGGCGGAAATCTCTGGAGAACGACCGGTGACATCACCGACACCTGGGAAAGTATGTCGGGAATCGGTTTCAATGCTTACCGCTACGCCAAATACGCTGTTCCCGGCCACTGGAATGACGTGGACATGATGGTTGTCGGTTGGGTGGGCTGGGGCCCGAGCACGCATCCCACCAGGCTCACCCCCGACGAACAATATACGCATGTCTCGCTCTGGTCGCTGCTATCGGCGCCGATGCTTCTCGGATGTGACCTCACCAGACTGGACGACTTCACCCTAAACCTGCTCACCAATACAGAGGTTCTCGCCGTGCACCAGGATGCCCTGGGCATCCCGGCCGGCCAGGCCTATAACCAGGAGGACCTCCAGGTGTGGACCCGGCCCCTTGAAGACGGTAGTATCGCTGTGGGCTTCTTCAACCTTTCCTCTGAACCGAAATCGCTCAGCTTTCCGTTCAGCAATTTCGGCATGGACGGGAAGCACCAGGTCAGGGATCTCTGGCGGCAAAAAGATCTGGGTGAAATGGATGGCGTCATTCAGCTGAACATCCCCATTCACGGGGTGCTGCTGACCAAATTCTCAAATTAGCAGTTTACCGCTGCCATTTGCCGGGAAGACGTCATGATAATGGAAACGGGTCGGGGCCGGAAAGCCGCTGCCCAATCCGGCCCCCCGGGGGACTCTTCCCGGGATTGGCAGCTAAAAAAACAGGATCCTCATGCCCAAACAAAGCGCAGGAATATTGCTTTACCGCATCCGTGACGGGAAAACGGAAGTCATGCTGGTGCACCCCGGCGGCCCCTTCTGGGCTAAAAAAGATAAGGGGGTTTGGTCGATACCGAAAGGAGAATTTGAAAACGGGGAATCGGTGCAGGACGCTGCCCTCCGGGAATTCAAAGAAGAAACCGGCGCCGGGATCGAAGGAATATTTGTGGAACTCACCCCGGTGAAACTGAAAAGCGGCAAGCTGATCCATGCCTTCGCCCTCGAGCATGATTTCGATGTCTCCACACTGAAAAGCAATACCTTCCCCATGGAATGGCCCCCCAAATCAGGGAAAACACAGGAATTTCCCGAAGTGGACAAGGGGGCCTGGTTTGATGTCGATACCGCCCGGGAAAAACTCAATCCGGCACAGGTTGCATTCATCGATGAACTGATGCGCAAAACAGGGATATAAAACTCCATGAAGAAGGTCTGGCCTGAGTCTGGTCAGTTTATTCCTTCTTCTTCTATCTAGCCTTCCTCTTGCTGTTTTACAGCATATAATTAACCCCAGATTAATTTTCACTTAACACATATTCAGTAACTTAGCCTATCGGAAAAAGGATTACACTTCGGAAACTTTTTTACGAATAAATGTTTCCGGTTAAAAAATAAAGGTGTAATTTTGTCGCCGAAATGGAAAAAATAAAAGAGATACAGTCCAGGGTGCTGGATCTTTTCCACCGCTACGGCATCAAGAGCGTCACCATGGACGATGTGGCCAGGGAACTCGGGATTTCCAAGAAAACATTATACCAGTTTGTCAAGGACAAACCGGACCTGATCAACCAGGTTATGGATTTTGAACTCGAAAAAAACCGGAACTGCTATCATTCCCTCATTGATTCGGGCAAAAATGCCATCGAAGAGCTTTTTGAAGTCCATCAGTTTCTCGGCGGGCAGATCAAGCAGCACAACCCGTCGTTCCGCTATGATCTGAAGAAATATTACCCGGCGATCTATCAACGGGTCCAGAAGGTCCAGCGTGAATACATGGTGCACGCCATGCTGGAGAATATCCGTAAGGGGAAACGGGAAGGGCTTTACCGGGAGGAATTGCAGGAAGAGATCATCGTGAAGATCCAGGTTTCGAGGATAGAGAGCCTGTATGAGGACAGGATGTTTACGATCGAGGATTTCACCTCCGGAAAGATTTTCCGTGAATATTTTATCTACCATATCCGGGGAATAGCCAATGAACATGGGATCCGGGTTCTCGAAGAGAATCTCAATAAATTGAATATTAGTTGAAAATAAAATTTGCGAGAAGAAATGATAGTAAACCTGAAAAAAACGCTGATCAGCATGGGATGTCTTTTCCTGGCGTTCAGTCTGACCGCCCAGGATCAACCTGATACCCTGAAATTATCCCTGCCCGAGGCTCAGGCTCATTCCATTCAATACAACCGGACAGTAAAAGGTTCGAAGATCGATGTGGAGATCGCCAGGAAAAAGGTCCAGGAGACGACGGCGATCGGGCTTCCCCAGTTCAGCATCACCGCCAACTACCAGCACATTTTCAAAGTGCCGGAGATCAGTTTTCCGGTCCAGGGCTTTACGCAGGATCCGCTCAACCCTTCAGGCGACGTCCAGGGATTTCAGCAATTCGAGGGTCCGGGCGGACTCAATGAATACCTCTATCTTGGACCGACCATTCCTTTGGCTTCCAAGAATAACACCACGTTCAATTTCACACTGAGCCAGTTGATCTTCAGCGGGGAATATATCGTCGGTCTCCAGGCGGCACGGATCTATAAAGAGATTTCTGAAGATGCCTATCAAAAATCAGAGCTTACCACCAGGGAATCGGTTGCCGATTCCTACTACCTGATCCTGGTGCTGGATGAAAACCTCCGGGTGCTGAACCAGAGCGTCAAGCTCATCCAAAAGACCTATTCTGATATTAAAAGCACTTACGAGCAGGGGTTTGCAGAGGAAACCGATGTCGACCAGATTAAAATCAATGCCTCGAACCTCCAGAACATGGTCACCTCGCTGGAAGGTCAGCGGGAAGTGGCGATAAAGCTGATGAAAATCCAGCTCGGCGTTGAATTTGACCAGCCGGTGGTCCTGACCGACAGCCTGTCCATGATTGTCGAAGAGAGTCATTTCCAGTTGCTCACCAATGACGAATTCAATGTGACTTCCAGCATCGATTACAAGATCATCGACAACCAGGTGAACATTAATGAGGCCAGCCTCCGGCGTGAAAAGTCCAAATTCCTGCCCACCATTTCGGGATTTTACCAGCACCAGGAACAGACCAATGCCGCCGCCTTCAACTTCCAGCCGAAAGATATCGTCGGTTTATCGGCGAACCTGCCGATCTTCACCAGCACCCAGCGACTGGCCACTGTCGCTCAGGCGAAGCTGAACCTGGAGAAAGCCGAACTGAACAGGGATAATGTCCGGCAGAACCTCTCGCTCGAATACGAAAGTGCGAAAAACGATTACCGGACGGCTTTCCTCAACTTCAAAAATAACAAGGAAAGCATGGAATTAAGCCGGAAGGTTTACGAGAAAAACCTGACAAAATTTAAGGAAGGCGTGGCGACGAGCCTGGAACTGACCCAGAGTCAGAATCAGTACCTGACCTCGGAGGGGAATTACTACAATTCACTCATCACCCTGCTGAAAGCCAAGGCAAAGCTCGACCGGATCCTGGCAAATGATTAAAAAAGAAACCATATCCAAATTCATCCAATATGAAAATCGTGAATTTTAAAACTGCGGGTTTACTGATGTTAATGGCCGTCATGTCGTGCAGCGGCGGTGATAAAAAGACCGAACTGACCAAACTGCAAAAGAAGAGGGAAGCGCTCAATGAAAAGATCCAGAAACTGGAGAATGAGACAGGCAGTGATACGGCGTCATCGAAAATCCTGAACGCACCTGTCGTTGCTGTCAAAAAAATGGAACCCACGATGTTCCGGCATTTCATTGAAGTCCAGGGACATGTCGACGGGGAAGAAAACCTGGGGATCAGTGCACGGACGATGGGAACGGTGGAGCAGGTGAATGTGGATATGGGCGACCATGTTACCAAAGGAGAAATCCTCGCCCGCCTGGACGATGCCGTCTTCAGCAGAACCTGAGGCAGCTGGAAGACAACTACAAATTTGCCAACGAGATCTTCCAGAAACAGAAAAACCTGTGGGATCAGAAGATCGGCTCGGAAGTACAGTACCTCCAGGCCAAAAATAACAAGGAATCACTGGAAAACAACATTCAGACGCTGAAGGATCAGATCGAGATGACGAAGATCAAATCGCCGATCAACGGGACAGTTGAATCCGTCGGCATAAAGATCGGGCAGAGCGTTTCCCCGGGCATGCCGGTTTTCAGGGTCATCAATTTCAAATCGGTGAAGGTGGTGGCTGAAATTTCGGAATTTTATTCCTCGAAAGTCAATGATGGCGATGAAGTGGAGATTGACTTCCCGGACCTGGACAAAAAGATCCAGGCCAAAATCACCTCCGCCAGTAAGTACATCAATCCGCAGAACCGGACGTTCGAAATCGAGGTGAAGCTCAATCCGGAAAACAATCATTTTAAAGCCAATATGGTTGCGGTGGTCCGAATCAATGATTACAAGGCCGAAAATGCGATGGTCGTGCCCATCAACCTGATCCAGAATGACAGCCAGGGTGACTATCGTGATGCTCGCCGCCCAGGGAAATTCGGGTCTCGTCGCGAAAAAGACCATGATCACGAAGGGGCAGAGCTACAACGGGCTGGTGGAAATCACCAGCGGTCTCAAACCCGGCGATGAGCTGATCACCGCCGGACAGAATAACCTGCAGGACGGGGAAGCCATCAAATTGTAAATCACGGTAAAGAAAAGTTAAATGGCACAAAAGTTTAAAGAATTCAAACCGACGAGCTGGGCTATTGACAATAAGACCAGCATCTATGTTCTGGCCATTATCATCGCCGTTTTTGGGATCTTCAGTTATAAGAACATCCCAAAAGAGCAGATTCCCGATATCGTCATTCCCTATATCATTGTCAATACCGTATACCCGGGCACCTCCCCCGAGGATATGGAGAATCTGGTGACGCGTCCGCTCGAGACCAACCTGAAGTCCATCAGTGGGGTCAAAGTCATCAACAGTACCTCGGTGCAGGATTTCTCCTCGATCGTGGTCGAATTCAACCCCGATGTCAAGATCCCGGATGCCAAGCAAAAGGTGAAGGATGAAGTAGACAAGACCAAGAGTGATTTGCCCAACGACCTTCCGCAGGAACCGGATGTCAGGGACATCGATTTCTCCGATATTCCCATCATGTACATCAATCTGTCGGGTAAATTCGATCTGGAAAAACTGAAAAATTACGCAGATCTCCTCAAAGACAGGATCGAAGCGCTTCCGGAAATCACCCGCGTCGATATCGTCGGCGCCCTCGACCGTGAGATCCAGGTGAACCTGGACATGTACAAGATGCAGGCTGCCGGTCTGACCCTCAGTGATGTCGACCGGATGATCAGTTCGGAAAACCTGACCATTTCGGGTGGAAGCATCGATATGCAAGGGATGAACCGGACGGTCCGGATCGTCGGTGAATTCAAGAATCTTGACGCCCTGAGAAACATCGTGATCACCTCTGCCACCGGCGCCAGGGTTTATCTTAAGGATGTTGCCGATGTTGAAGACACCTATGCCAAGAAGGACAGTTATGCCAGGTTGAACGGTCAGAACGTCATCACCATCAATGTCATCAAGAAAAGTGGCCAGAACCTGCTGAATGCTTCGGATAAGATCAAGGACATCCTGAGCGATCTGAAAACGACACATTTCCCGCCCGACCTGAATGTGACCATCACGGGCGATCAATCCAAGTTTACCCGCAATACGCTCAAAGACCTGAACAACACGATCGTGATCGGCTTTATCCTGGTCACCGTGGTCCTGATGTTCTTCATGGGCTTTACCAATGCATTCTTTGTCGCCCTTTCGGTCCCCCTCTCCATGGCCCTGGCCTATATTGTTTTGCCGGAGATCAATTTCACCATGAACATGCTGGTCATGTTCTCCTTCCTCTTCGCCCTCGGGATTGTGGTTGACGATGCCATCGTGGTCATCGAAAACACCCACCGGATCTTCAAGCAATCGGGGATGGATATCCGGACTTCGGCGAAGTTTGCCGCCGGCGAGGTTTTCGTCCCGATCCTGTCGGGAACATTGACCACCCTGGCCCCTTTCTTCCCGCTTGCCTTCTGGCCGGGTGTGGTGGGAAAATTCATGTTTTACATTCCCATCACCGTTATCCTGGTCCTTGTTTGCTTCGCTGATCGTGGCTTACATCCTCAACCCGGTTTTCGCGGTTTCGTTCATGAAGCCCGATGAAGAAGAGATCCAGACCATGAGCCGCAAAAGGATCTTCACCATCACCGGAATGATCGTCGGACTGGGTGCGGTTCTTCATCTCCTGAACCTTCTTTTCCTGGGAAACCTGATTATCTTTATCGGTATCCTGTTCATCTTTCATAACATCTGGGGATACAAGATCCTGCTGCATTTTCAGCATTTCATCATCCCCAAAACGCTCAATAAGTATGAACAGCTGCTGAGCTGGATCCTGACCCGCCGGCGGCCATACTGGCTGCTGTACGGACTGACCGCCGCACTGATCTTCACGTTCGTCCTGGTGGGCGTGGTCAAACCCCCGATCGTCTTCTTCCCCGACAATGAGCCTAACTCGATCTATGCGTTGATCAAAATGCCCGTGGGTACGAGCGTCGAAGTCACCGATTCGGTCACCCGGGAAGTTGGAAACCGAATCGCCGGTGTTTTGAAGCGGGATACTTCCATCGTTGAATCGATCGTATCCAACGTCGCCCTTGGCGCCTCGGAGTCGCAGTTCGACCAGGGGAACAAGGTCTCCTCGAAAGGTAAGGTCACGGTCAATTTTGTCGAATATGCCGAGCGTAACGGGGCGAAAACCGAACCTTATATCAACCTGTTCCGCGATACCGTCCAGGATATTCCAGGAGCTGAAATTTCCATCGATAAACAAAAAATGGGTCCGCCTACAGGCAAACCCATCAATCTTGAGGTGACCGGCGATGACCTGGATCAGCTCATCGTCACGAGCAACCATCTCATCCGGTACATCGATTCGCTGAATATTCCGGGAATCGAAGAGCTGAAAACGGACTTTGAAGCCACCAAGCCGGAGATCCTGATCAGCATCGACCGCATCAGGGCCAATACCGAAGGCATCTCAACAGGCCAGGTGGGGATGGAACTGCGAAACGCCATCTACGGAAAGGAAAGCTCCAAATACCGGGAAGGGGAAGATCAATACCCCATCATGACCCGGTTCGAGGAAGACCAGAGATCCAATATCGACCGGCTGATGAACACCAAGATCACCTTCCGGGATATGAATACGGGACAGGTCCGGCAGATTCCGCTTTCATCCGTTGCCCAGGTGAACTATAAGAATTCGTACGGCGGGATCAACCGCAAAGATGCCAAGCGGATCATCAACGTTTCTTCCAATGTGCTTTCCGGATACAACGCCAATGAGATCATCGCCAGCATCCGTAAGGGACTCACCTCCTTCACCCACCCCGAATCGGTCGACATCAAGATCACCGGTGAACAGGAAAGCCAGAAGGAATCGGCCGACTTCCTCGGCAAAGCGATGTTCCTGTCGCTGTGCCTGATCATGTTCATCCTGATCACCCAGTTCCAGTCCATTTCCAAACCGATCATCATCCTGACGGAGGTCATCTTCAGCATCATCGGGGTATTGCTGGGCTTCATCATTTTCGGGATGCCGATTTCCATCACCATGACCGGTATGGGAATGGTTGCGCTCGCCGGGATCGTTGTCCGCAACGGGATCCTGCTGGTCGAGTTTACCGATAAGTTGTTGGAGAAGGGCCTAAAAACCCGGGACGCCATCATACAGGCCGGGAAAACCCGTATCACCCCTGTCATGCTGACGGCATCGGCAGCCATCCTGGGAATGTTTCCCCTGGCGATCGGCTTCAACATCGATTTTATCGACCTGTTTGCGCATTTTAACCCGCATATCTACTTCGGGGGAGAAAATGTGATGTTCTTCGGCCCCCTGTCGTGGACCATCATCTTCGGACTCGCCTTCGCCACCTTCCTGACGCTGATCTTTATTCCGGTTATGTATTATATCCTGTATGCCGGCAAAGAATCGATCAGGAGAAGGGCCGACAAGCGGAAGAAGATTAACCCTGATGATCTCAAAGGCCTGGTTTAACGAATGAACCACTGACTGACCGGCCTTAGCGTGAAGTGAACGATATTTTACACATTCGTCCATGGAAATATCTGATCATCAAACGAAAAAGCGAATTCATCTAGAGACCAGGAACCGTGAAAACGGGGACTGGTCTTCATGCTTGCAACAACGCAGATGATCCATCCTATCCTGCTTTTGTCGCCGATCCCTGACAATGGCGTTTAACCGCCGGAGCGAAGATCGTCCTCAGAGCGGAAAACCCTGGTTTCCACTCCCTGGAATAGCTCTGGGAGCGTGGATGGGAGAAAAATCATGGCATTATTGCTATGGGGTGAATGTATTTGTCTATCTTTGCACTCAGTTCCGATTTGAGAATTTGTGCTTTTATCGACTAATGTATTTCTCTCTCAATTAGTTCATCACTGCTCTCATTTTTAAATCCAGTTTCGAAATCGTTAATTGTCTTCCTTTTTCCGGTCATATGTGGGTATTATGGATGGTCGTGAAGGGAAACAACATAAAATTCATTTCAATTTGAATTCATTTAAAATCGGTGATCTGCTCATTCCCGTACCTATCATACAAGGCGGAATGGGCATTGGTGTATCCCTCTCAGGACTGGCCTCTGCCGTGGCCAATATGGGGGGTATCGGCGTTATATCCTCGGTGGGGATCGGGCTGGTCCGTCAGACTGAAAACCATGGTTACAAGAAGAACAACATCGAAGCGATACGGAGGGAGATCAGGAAGGCCCGTGAATTGACACAGGGAATCCTTGGAGTGAATATCATGTCGGTGATCACCAATTTTTCCGATATGGTAAAATCCTCCATTGAGGAGGGAATTGACATGATCTTCTCAGGGGCCGGGCTTCCGCTCGACTTACCAAAATATCTTGAAAAAGGGATCAAAACCAAACTGGTTCCCATTGTTTCCTCGGCGCGCGCAGCGTCGATCATCTGCCAGAAATGGAAACAGAACTACGATTATCTTCCCGACGCCATCGTGGTTGAAGGTCCCAAGGCCGGCGGTCATCTCGGATTCAGGGCCGACAAGCTCCTGGACGAGAGCAACACCCTGGAAAACCTTGTCACGGACGTTCTCCGTGTTACCATTGACATGAAGGAAAAGTATGGCAAGGAGATTCCGGTGATCGCGGCAGGAGGCATATACAGCGGGTACGACATGTTCCGCTTCCTGGAACAGGGTGCTTCAGCCGTTCAGCTGGGCACGCGGTTCGTTGCCACCGAAGAATGCGATGCCTCAGAGGCTTTTAAGAATGCCTTTATCCAGGCCAAAATGGAAGACATCAGGATCATCAAGAGCCCGGTCGGCATGCCCGGAAGATCCATCTACAACAAGTTTCTCCAGGAAGCTGAGGCTGGTAAAAGAAAACCGGCGTTTTGCAAACACCACTGCATCAAATCATGTGATCCGAAGACGACGGAATATTGCATTGCAGAAGCGCTGTTTGAAGCATTCCGGGGAAACCTCGATGATGGTTTTGCCTTCACCGGTGCCAATGCCGGTAAGGTCGACAAGATCTCTACTGTCAGGAAGGTTTTCGACGAATTGATCCGGGAATACCGGATTGCCGAGGAAGAAGGGAAAGCTTAATCCCTGCAGGCCCCGCACAGACAGGCCCGGCGCGAACCATTCTGCGTTCTCTTTACCGAAAGTCCCGAAAATCGGTCAGGCCCGATAACAATATGCATCCGGCGGCGTTTCTTCTATTGGCGAATGCCTGATCCGCTTTTTCTGACGTATACTCCTTAGCCCGGTTTCAGCCGGCGTTGACGACGGCCATGCCAGAAGGGCCGGGTAAACATCGGAAAAATAAATTCGGGATTCTGTTCATATTTTTATATCATTAAATCTAAAAACCATTTTATGGGAAGATCACAAGAAACATTTAACAAAAAAGAAGTCAGGAACAAAAAAGAAAAAAAGAGGAAAGACAAGGAAAAGAAACGTCTGGCAAAAAAAGACCATGAAAAAAAAGGCGGACTGAATGACATGATTGCCTATGTCGATGAAAACGGCAACATCACAGACACCCCGCCCGACGAGAGGAACAAAACCGAAACCAACCTCGAAGACATTCAGATCAGCGTTCCCAAAAAGAGCGAGCTCGACGCCCCGGATCCCATCCGGCAGGGACGTGTCACCTATTTCAACTCCTCCAAGGGCTATGGTTTTATCCGCGATTCCGTCACCCAGGAAAGTGTTTTTGTCCATGTCAATAATCTCCAGGAAGAGATCAATGAAGGAGATGTTGTCAGCTTTGAAATGGTCAAAGGTCAGAAAGGGCCGGCCGCCATTGAGGTGAAACGGGTGAAATAACACCCCGGAAAACCACGCCCGGAAGCCGCCTGCCAACATTCCTCAGTCATGAATGCACAAAGGAAGGTCATCCTGTACATAGCGGTCAGCCTGGATGGATATATCGCCGGACCGGGCGACGACCTGAGTTTCCTTTCTGCCGTTGAACAGGAAGGTGAGGATTACGGTTATGGCCGTTTTATCAAAACCGTGGATACCGTGATCATGGGCAGGAAGACTTTCGAATGGGTGACCAGGGAAACCGGCAGATTTCCCCACCCCGACAAGGAGACTTACATCATTACCCATGAGCCGCGCCCTGATGAAGGGCGCCTTCATTTCTACAGCGGGAGCCTTCAACATCTGATCTCGCGTCTTTCGAAGGAACCCGGACAACACCTCTTCATCGACGGAGGTGCGGAGATCGTCCATCAGCTCCTGGTTAGCAAGCTCATTGACGAATTCTATATCGCCGTCATTCCCGTCCTCCTTGGTGACGGCACCCGCCTCTTCCAGGACGGCCGCCCCGGACAAGAACTCGAATTCGCCGGCTCGAAAACTTATCCTTCAGGCCTTGTCCACCTGCATTACCGGAGTATACCCGGGAATTGAATCTCCCCCACCCTTGCCCCTTAAAAAGTGAACAAAAATCCTCCGGATCAGGTTATTCATTTACCTGGCGCGAAGGAAAAACTTCAAAGTCTTTTCGGGATGACACTCCATTTTTTTGAAACACCGTCGGAACTCAGGACCTGGTTTTCAAGAAACCATGTCAAATCAGATGAATTATGGGTCGGATACTATAAAAGATCCAGCGGAAAGAAAAGTCTGACCTGGGATCAGTCTGTCGAAGAAGCCCTTTGTTATGGTTGGATAGACGGGGTGCGGATGTCGGTCGATGATGAAAGCTACACCATCCGGTTCACCCCCCGCAGACCCGGTAGCACCTGGAGCCAGAAGAACATCCGGACGGCTGAGAAACTGATCCGCAGCAGAAGGATCCGGCCTGCGGGACTGGCAGCCTTTCAGAAGCGGAAAGAATCGCGGTCGGGTATTTACGCTTATGAGCGGGAAAAGACCATCTTTAATGAAGACTATGAACGCCGGCTGAAGGAAAATGACAAGGCATGGGCGTTCTTCAATTCCCAGGCACCATCGTACCAGCGGACAGTCAGGTACTGGATCATGGATGCCAAACAGGAAGAAACACGGCAGAAGCGACTCCGGGAGCTCATCGCCGACTCGTCGATGGGCCGAAAGGTGAAGCCCTTTCGATCCAACCGGTCACGCCCGGCTGCAAAAAGCCATGGCGATCAGCACTCTGGCAGGCCCCGGCTCTGACCGCTCCCCTGGACCATCAAATAAATTTTCAGATATATGGAAAAGATCAACAGGAAGATCCTGGTGAAGCTTCCCCGGGAAGCTGCCTTCGACAAATTTGTCAACAGGCTCAATGACTGGTGGCCGAAGAAATACACCTGGTCATACCGGCGGCTGAGGGAGATCAAAATCGATCCCCGCGTTGACGGATTGTGCACGGAAATCGGACCTTACAACTTCCGGTGCGACTGGGGGCGGGTCACAGGATACCGGGAGAATGAATGGATCGCCATGAAATGGCAGATCAACCCGCAAAGGGTTCCGGAACCCAACCCCGATAAGGCCAGTGATATCACGGTTACCTTCGTTGGGCATGCCGACCGCGAAACGATGATCGAGTTAGAGCATTCCGGTTTTGACAATCACGGGGACGGCGCCGATGCGTACCTCAAAGCCATGGATTCGGAAGCGGGATGGGACTATATCCTTCAGCATTACGCCGAATACTGCGCAAAATAACCATCATCCTGCCGCGCAACACGGCACATCAGATGGATCTGTGCGGGGCAGGCATCCGTTCACTTCTTTTCCGGCACCGGATATCCCCTACAGGCGTTCGGGATCACCATACATGGCCCCGCGGCCGTGTGTTCCGACGTACACCCTTCCATATTTTTTGGGATCGCCGGTGATTTGAAGGATCAGTCCCCATTGGTGAAGGTCGTCATTGATCCTCGTCCACGATTTTGCCCGGTCATTGGAACGGAAGATCCCTCTTTGTCCGTCGATAACCCCAACAAGATAGAGTGCCGGATAGGCTTTCGGCCTGACTGCTTTCCCGAAGCCAAAGGCGTGGATCTCCTCCACCCGCGGCACCGGCTGAAAGAGGCTGTCAATGGCCGTTTTAAAATACAGTCCATCCCAGGCAGCGATCCATAATTCATTTTCCTTTCCCGGGACGGCATAGATCCGGTCCTGTCCTCCGCGTGAGTCGCCCGCGTCCTCGCATCTGCTCACCCGTAAGTTCCGGGAGCCCGGTGGACAGGGTTTCAAAATGTTTCCCGCCGTCGATACTGCGATAATAGACGCCATTGCGGAGATTCAGCCCATAAAACCGTTCCGGGTTTACCTTGTCGGCTACGATCCGTGTATCGACCGGCAATCCGGTGAGCTCCTCCCAACTGGCGCCCCGGTCCCGGGTCAGAAAGGGCCGGTGCTCAGCCTTGGCGTCCAGATCCAGCTTTCCCCGTAAGCCGAAACGGCGATATGCCCATGACTGCTTTTTTCAGTGGGCATGGAGGCGGTGGGCTGCCAGGTCCTCCCCATGTCAATGGAATACCCGATATTGTGTCCGCCATTGCGCTGGTGGGATTCGATACCCACGCGAACGATGATCTCCGGCTTGAGTTCGGCGCATGCCAGCCCGTCGGTATTCCCGAAATGCGGATTGATGAAATTGCCTTCGCTGGCCGGCTTATCGAGGTCCCAGTGCACAAATCCCCCGTAATCCCCGATGGCAGTGACCAGGTGTGCTCCGGCGGGCGGACTCAGCAGGTCAAGAGGTACGGTCTCCTCAATGCCCGTGCTCATCACGGACCACACGACCGGCTTCCCGGCATCCATAGCGGTCAGGTTGAAGCATTCATGGCCACCGTAACCGGTTGTAAACAGGGCATGGTCCGGATCGTACGGATCGATTTCGCAGTCGAACAGCCAGTGAATGCCGGTGTGACTGACGTAGGGTGCCGCGGAATCATCGAATGTCCCTCCGGCGGCAAAGACTCCCTTCCAGGTTTTTCCTCCGTCTGTGGAACGGAACATCTCCTCCCCGCCCCGTTCACCCGGCCGGTAGAAGCTGCAAGCCAGGATCGTATCGGGATGTGCCGGATCGACCGCCACCGAGGCATACCCGAAAGCTGCTGAAGGTTTCGCCGGATCGGGTTTATCGGGCGTGATATCCGACCATTTCCCGTTATGCAGGTTATATTTCCACACGCCTCCGTTTTTCATCCCCCAGGGCCCGGGATTATCGCCATATGAAATGAGTATGGACCCGTTGGAGGCCAGCACGGCATGGTTCGGCCTGTATGACCGGGGGCTTCCCGGCACGGGTTCCCAGGTTTCGCCACCGTCGGTGCTCCGGAAAAAATTGTCCCTGTCCATCAGCGAAACCAGGGCGTAAATATCCGTGCTTGCATTCCCGGCCCCGCCCGATCCCGGGTCGCAAAGTACGGAAACGATGCCGCTGCCGGCCATGGCAAACTGCCAGTATCTCCGCGAACGTTCATTTCTGAAGGTGTCCGGAGGTGTTTCCGTGATATCGGGGAAATGATTCCACCTGCCGCCACGTTGCGGCGCTGTCAGCGACTCTTCCATAACCCGTTGTGCCGGGTTCCGAGGTAAAGGACCTTCCCGTCATTGGGATCCACGGTCATCCGCTCGCCGTTACCTCTTCCGTTCTCATTTCCGCCGAATTTAAAAGGGACCTTCGTGCGCTTAAATGTCCTGCCCCTGTCGTCCGACCTAAGAATCTCGCCGTCGGGGGAATGTTCGTTGCTGTATGTTCCGCAGGCAAGGTAGAGCTTATCCGGATCCTGTGGATCCAAAGCAATACTTTCGATGCCCATCAGGTTCACATCTTCGTACGACACCCAATCGAGCAGGGGAACCCATTCGCCCTTCTCCGAATCTCTCCGGTAGGCCCCGCCCATATCCGTGCGTGCATAAATGAGATTTTTTTCGGTGGGATGATAGACAAAACCGTCGACGAACCCGCCGCCGACGATCCTGACTGGTTTCCACGTGTATTTTTCAGCCGGCAGACTATCCTTCCTGAATGATGTGCATTGACAAAAAGTGAGAAGGATTGCGGCCACCGCCATGAACAGCGACAGGTTGGATTTTTTCAGCATGGTAGAGTTTTGTTAGGGTTTGAGAAGCCCTGGATAAAATTACATCATTTTTTTAAACCGGTGTGCATACCGATACGCATTCATCCGGGAGCTCATTTCTCAATGGTGACCGCTGCTTTCAACGCTTCATTTTCATAACGAACCGGGGTAAGGGCTTTGTTGGTCCGGTTGCCCCTCAGGACAATATCTCCGGTTTCCGACCCGCCCAGACTGATGAATGTTCCGCATCCTTCAGTGGCTTTCGAACCACTGACCAGTCCATCTGAGACATTGTCCAGCCGGATGGCAGGAATGGCAGGATCAGCAGAACCCTGCCGGCCGGAGAAACTGCGGATCTCAAAATCGGTCACATCCGTGAGTACCAGTGCGCTTTGCCATTTCGGCTCAGTGTTGTCGTGGTTCCATTCCACCGAGAGATCGCGAATGTGCAGGCCCTTAACCTCACGGATCTGAAAGGCATCGGTTGCCCGCTTATCTTTGGCGTCTTCCGGATCCATATGAACCATCACATCGTTGATCCAGATATTTTCGACCGGCTGCTCCGGGTGGCCCTCGATAAAACTTGTCCCGCGGGGACGGGCAATCACCGTATCGATGATGATATCCCTGATCTTCCCGATTTTGGATGTCTCCTCACGTTTCTTCAGGACAATTTTGAACAATTCGCAGCTTCCCCACCAGTTCCAGTGCCTCCGCCGGGTATCCAGGGTCAGATGGCTGATCACGATATCACTGACGGTGGCTCCGTCCTGGACATTAATGCCGAATCCCTTATTCGAATCCCTGAGGGTGCAGTTGCTGAAGATGACGTGCCGGATATCGGCAAAGGTCTCGGTGCCGATCATCAGGGGGGTGGAGGAAGAGGTCAGCACACAGTTGGTGACGAGGATATTCTCCGTCGTCCCTGCCGTGGTTTTGCCCTTTTGTAATGGTGTTTTCAGAACGATGGCATCGTCGCCGGTGACGATCACCGAATCGGAAATGGTGACATCCCGCGAGGAACAAATATCGATTCCGTCGGCATTTACTCCTTTCTGAAGATCTGAAAAAATGTAAATGCCCTGGACAAAAACCCGTTCACAATCGTTGAGCCGGATGTTCCACAGCGGGGAATGCAGAACGGAGATATCCCGTAAAAGCACGTCGGTACAGTTATTCAGGATGAACATATACGTCTGCATCCCGGTGCGGTAATACCTTCGCATGTCGATGCCGGCCTGACGGGCAATTTCGATTTCACGGATGATTTCCGTATCCAGGTCCTCCATCTCCTTAAAGACATAGGAAGCCAGGCCATCGAGTGTTCCCTTCCCGGTCACGGAAATTTTCGAAGCATTCTCGGCAAAGATCATGGCATAGGCGTGCCTCTGAAAATCGCCCCTGTCCTGGCTCAGAAAAAACGTCGCTCCGGCCTCGAGGTGGAGGTCCACATTGTCTTTGAGCTGAAGGGTGCCGACCGTGTAAGCGCCGGGTGGAACATAGACCATACCACCCCCTGCCTTTGCACAGTCATCGATGGCTGCCTGCACGGGTCGGGTTGCTTTATCCTCCTGTTTTCCAGTGGCCCCGTAATCTTTGACGTTGAAGGTATTTCCGGGTGCACCGGGTAAGGATCCGTCCAATGCCTGTGGTGACAGATCCCACCAGTCCGGCACCAAGCAAGGCAGCACCGTTTTTAACGAGCGATCGGCGTCCCATTTTTCCATCCGGGGAGAATAACAAGTCATCTTTCATATCCTGAGAATTTATCCATTAGTGAAGGATAAACTTAATAAAAAACGCTTACAATACGGCGTATTTTGTCCCATTGCGTCACAGGAAATCGTGGCGGAAGGACAAGATGGTGGCCGGGTACCGGCGACGCTTCATCCCTGCCGGAAAGCGAAGGTCACCTTGATTTCACGGCAAGCACCCGTTCCAGGAGGTTTCGTCAGGCTGAATTTTTCAAGCAGGAAGATTCAGACAAACCTGCCCTTCCCATCGTACGGTGAATCGGTAAGTTGTTGACGGTGGGAGGGGCAGAGGCGGGCATGGGGAGGGCCTAAGTTCTTAAGGCGTTTTTCTTTTGGGTGGGGTCCCCGCCCGCCATCCATCTCGCCGCCCCTTAATGGGTTCAGCCCCCCTCATCTCAGCGTCCGTTTCCGGACATTTTGATGAAAAGTTTTCAACAGCCAGGTTTTATGCAGGTTTTAGATTGAACGGGATTTATCGTGAATCACCTGTTTGGGTGGTAAAATCGATTAAAAATCAGATGTTCCTTCCCAGTCTTTCCACCGCTGAAGAGGATAAGACAACTATCCCCGTCCCTCCCGTAACCACGTATCTACGTCCTTCCATCTTCCCGTACCCACGTACCCATGTAAGCGGGTGGGTCGTGACCCGCCCCTACGGTGGCCTTTAACGAAGTTGTTGGAAAGCACTTATCGGTTATGGATGAAATTTATGCTTTTTACTGAAGTCGTACCTACGTCTTCACGTACCCGCTACCCCGTATCCACGTATCCACGTACTCTCCGAGTCTACCAGAAATCATGCAGACATCTCTTTTTTATCTATCTTTAAGGAAACGCGGGATCCCAGGTCACTCACTTTTTGCATTCAACCCATGAGAATGTCGCAGTCAACAACACTAAAAATACAATGAAAGAAAGACTGTTTACCGCGATGATCATCCTGGCCATGGTGATTCCAGGCGGCTGCTCCGTGAAAAAATATTCAGCAGCTGACCAGGAAATCGCGCATCATCTCGATTCACTGCTGGAAAATAAAGATGTCTTCAAGGCCGGGAGATATTTCGAAAGTGAAAAACAACATATCTCTGAATCTGACCGGTTGATTGCCCGGGGAAAACTGGAAAATTTCTCTTTTCAATCCCACACAAAGCAACCGCGCCATCTCCAAACTGCTGAAAAAGCACAACCAACATCTCAACGACAGCCTCAGGTGCGCCCTTCTGCAGATCATGCTCCAGAACCAAATCAATCTTTTTCAGTATCGCGAAGCCGCCGGCCTGTCATCTGAATTAATCCGTGATTATGCCGGATTCCTGGATTCGACCAGACTGGCCGATCTCAAAAATGAGCACCAGATCTGGGCAGGGCTCAGGGATGCTCCCCCACAGGCCATTATTAAAAACGGCAATACGGACCTTGAGCTTATCCAGGGATCACTAGATGCCGGTTCACCTCAACGATTGCGATTCGAGCGTGAACCTGATTTTCGACACAGGCGCCAATTTCTGCGTCATCATTGAATCCCTTGCCCAGTCCATGCATATGCATTTCCTCGATGCCACCTTCAAAGTGAAAAGTATTCTGGGTAATGAAATTACCGCGGGCCTCGCACTGGCCGACCAACTTCGCACCGGCAACATAACGGCGGATAACGCCGTCTTCCTTGTTTTGCCCGATTCCGCACTCTACTTCCCCTACCATTGACTACCAGATCTATGGCATCATAGGTTTTCCGTTTATCGCCGCACTGGAGCAAATCACTCTCACCCGCAACGGTCACCTTCTCGTACCGGAAAAACCTGCCGGGGACTATCCCTCCAATCTTGCCCTGGATTTCCTGACTCCACTGATCGAAGTGATCAGTCGATCATGATTCGATGGTATTTACTTTTGATACCGGGGCCAGCAAAACCTGGCTTTATAAAAGGTATTTCGATGAAAACAGGGCGGCTGTCGAAAAATATCCCCTAACCAGAGTCGGTGTTGGCGGGGCTGGAAAGACCGATGTATTCGACGCCTATTACATCGATTTTCATCTCAAAATCGATGACGCCGTTTTCGGAATGGACTCGGTGACCGTCCTCCCGAATTATCCCGTGGATCCGGAAAATGATTTCTACGGGAATTTCGGGCAGGATCTGATGTCATCCTTTGAAACGATGACCATGAATTTCAGGGACATGTCTATCCATTTTGAATAGTCTGAACAGGGATGGGAGGCAAAGTTTTGGATATGGCGGTTCAACATTCGGGTACAACCGGTGTTATTTTCCACGGGAGACCACAGATCAGCGTTCCAACCCGCAGCCTGTTGACCCGTTAAATGATTCAGTCATGGCAAAATCCCGAAAAACCGAACCGGAAAACCCTTCCACAGCGGGTTATGCATCGGTCAGATACATCGTCAATGATGTGAATGAAGCCGTCCGGTTCTATATAAGAATGCTGGCATTCACGGTGGTGATGCACCCGGCCGATGAGTTCGCGATCCTACAGAAAGACCATCTGCAGCTATTGCTGAGTAAGCCTTCGGATAAGGGCGGCGGAGGGATGAATATGACCGACGGCACTGTTCAGCAACCGGGCGGCTGGAACCGTTTCGAACTGCGGGTCGATGATCTCGACTCAACTGTTGAGATGCTCAGGGCCGAAGGATGCCGCTTCCGGAATGATATCGTCACGGGGGTGGGCGGGAAACAGATCCTTCTTCAGGACCCGTCGGGCAATCTCATCGAATTGTTCCAGTTCTTCACCGCGGCACACCCGTGATCGACGGACTCCGGGATGGAACCGGAGTCTTGAAGTGAAGACGGACCTTGTCTTTTCATTTCCTGGAGAGACCCGGTTAAACCATCGCTAAAGTGACTTCCGGATATCCGACCTCGAAGCCCGACATGAAATTCAATCCCTGAGGGATCCGATACATGGCCAGACAACAAGATACAATATACTGGGACAGGAAATTCTCCGGTGAGAAAACGTCCTGGGGCTTTGAGCCCTCCGATTCGGCGATGATCGCATGCCGGATGTTCCGCGATCAAGGAGTGACGAAGATTCTGATCCCGGGTGCCGGCTATGGCCGGAATGCCCTGGCTTTTTTACATGAGGGATTCGACGTCACCGGCATCGAGATTTCCGCAACGGCCATCGCCCTGGCCAGGGAAAACGGCCTAAACTTCCCCATTCATCACGGGCCGGTGAGCGGTATGCCCTATGATGACACAATCTATGAGGGCATTTACTGTTATGCCCTGCTCCACCTTCTCAGCCGCCCGGAACGGCAGCATTTCCTCGAAGCCTGTTTCAGGCAGCTCTCTCCGGCCGGATATATGATTTTCACGGTCATTTCCACCGACTCGGAATTATACGGAAGAGGCACGCTGATCTCCGGGAACAGGTATAAATTGCCTGACGGACTGAAGGTTTTTTTTTATGATGAAGTGTCGGTGCGAAAGGAATTTGGTAGAATTGGACTCATTGACTACCGGCCTTTCAATGAGCCGGTTAAGCATCACAAGGACGCACAACCCATCAGGCTCTGGCTGGTGATCTGCCGAAAGGGGAAAGCCTAAATTTTAAGGATTGTTTGAGGGGGTTTGCCCCGATAGCGATCGGGGTTGTTTGAGGATGGTTTGAGGATGGTTTGAGGATGGTTTGAGGATGGTTTGAGGATGGTTTGAGGATGGTTTGAGGATGGTTTGAGGATGGTTTGAGGATGGTTTGAGGATGGTTTGAGGATGGTTTGAGGATGGTTTGAGGATGGTTTGAGACGTTGACAGCTTAATCGGGAATTTAAAAAACGTTTTGGTCCTTCCTTCGGTTTCCCTCGTCCGGACTACCGCTCTCCTTAACGCTCTTTTCTTTGCTCTCCTCTGGTGGCGTTATCTCCCCATAGGTGACTGGGGACTCTTTTTGCGCGGCGTACCCTTGACCGCTTCCGGGGCGGAGACGTTAGGCTCTCCCGTGTTTCCGTACTTCCCTCCTGCCTTTGACCTGCTCTCAGACCCCGGCCGAACTTCCCCTGCTTGTCTTTAGCGCAGGTTCCGTGTTGTCCCAATCGTGAGAATAATTAAGACTTCAGCTTTTAGAGTGTTTCGAGGCTCTATCACAGACCTTTAGCAATCGCTGTTTACGCTTCATGCTACCATCTCTGGTAACGATGCAAAACTCGCTTCCGGTGGCTGACCAGACCTTGCCGGACAGGATTGGTTACCTGCGGGGAAGTTGCGAGGAATTTCATTATATATGTTGATACGCCTATATAAATCCCTTCCTCACGGACTTGCACGGCGCGATCTCACTTACTCACTTACTCACTTACTCACTTACTCACTTCTCACTTCCCCTTCTCCTGAATGAGCCCACCCGAACCGGATCTTATCCCGTCGATTTTCCTTAGCCTCCGGCCCCTCTCCAATGATCACGGAATATGTTCCCTTCCGGAAGACTTTGGGCCTGAACGTCGTCCCGTTGATCCGGATCACATAAACCAGATTCCCCTGGCTATCGTTGAGTGTCAACAGCTGGTCGGGCTTGTTGACCTGGATCTCCGGCAGGTAATCCACGGCTTCACGACCGTAATTGTCTCTCTGGTTGATGGTCATCGGCCAACCGGGAAATTCGTCCCCGGGTCCCGGATGTTCGACATCGGCAAGAAATTTCCAGCAATCGGTGGTGATATCGCGGGTTTTATGGTTGAAGGTGACGATCCCGAAACCGGACGACCGTTTCTGAGCCTGGATATAACGGTTGTCCCATGAGAGCGATATCATCGGGATTTCCAACGGCATAGACATAATTCTTATTCCCGAAAGCATCTTCGTACTCCCCCGTGTTGGGCAATCCGTGTTCGGGCCGGTCCTTCACCTTCCACCCGAGTTCATCCGGAAGGAAAGCTCTCGGATACCCGTTGGCCACGGCCGGGGTACAGAAACACCATCCTGCATCCCTGTAATGGTCGAGACCGTATTGAACCTGGGACGCCAGGTGCTGATCACCGGCAATATGGAAGACAAAGCCTTTCCGCATGATCTCAATGGCCCGGTCACGGCCGCTTTTTGGCCATCCCCCGGAGTCCAGATCCCCGTATACGTATTCCATTTCCGGTCCGTGATGCGTCGCCACACCGGCAAAAACAGTCTGGGAAAGAAGCACTTTCATGTCTGCTCCCTCCCAGTCCGTGATCCAGTCTCTCAGGAATTTAAGCTGGCGTTCACCGAGCATTTTCAAGCCGGGCTTATCGAGCTCAGAAGGTTTTATTGTCGGGCGCTTCAGATGATCGGGCCGTGTTTTCCAGGTGGCCACGGCCTCCGGACCGGTCTTAAAAATACGGTCGGTGACGATGGCAAAGCTGATCCGGCCATAGGTTATCCCCGTATACCAGACATTCATTCCCCCGTTGATGGGAGTGGGATCATACGGATCGGGCAGGTTGCCCGCCTGGGTGCGGTTCACGGCATTGACCATTCTCACAGGCTGGATAAAACCTCCCTGATCGCCGGTTCCTTCCAGGTTGGTCCGTTGGCTTCCCCCCTTCACCCCAAAGGTTTCCCTGGTACACCTCGTGATCGTCAGGGGTACAGATCGTCGGCCGGTCGCGCATGAGATCCCCGAAAGCCCAGCCAAACATGTAATATTTCCCAAGGTAATTGAGGATGGACCGGTCGGCCGGTCTACGGATGATCCCGTAACCGCCATTGGATTCGTAGATCTGGTCCCCTGAAAAATACAACAGGTCGGGATTGAGTTTTTTAAGATTTTCAACCACAGGAGAATAGGGATACCCGACGTGATTCTGACCCGTCATGGCAGCCACCCTGAGCGGTCTGTCAACCGGGTCTCTCCGGATGGTTCCGTCGTAGTTGTATTCCTGTTCGGAACCATCTTTTCCCCGCTCCATGTATTTGACCCTGAAAGGGGCATCTTTGGACGAATCCCAGTTTTCCAGGCGGAACACCGCCGTCCGTGTGTCGGGCTCCAGGGTCTCGGTCGTCACGGTCTCCCACTTCCCGTCCTTCTGAAGCTGAAGATCGACATCCTGGTTATCGTTCTCACCCAACGGCGGAAGGAAAGCCATCAGTTTGACCGTGTTCTTGCTCAGGGTATACATGGTCCAGAGCACCGGACCGAAGGCTTTTTGGGGTTTCGCTTCCATCCTCGGACCCGAGAGTGACCAGTCGTCAAACCAGAAGGTGGATGTCCCGGGATTGGTGCCGGGGATCTTCAGGTTTGCCGCCACACCCACCAACCCGTGCAGACTGTCGGCTTTGCAATGCAGTATTTCCGGTTCATGGCCCTTGTCGTCGCGCACCTTCAACGACAGCGATGTGCCGTCGCCTTCAACGGTCATGGTGAAAGCGTTCCAGTTGAAATTCTCGGGGAGGCTGGCCTGTTCACCCTTCAAAAAGGCATATCCTTTAAGGCTCACACCGGCACGGATCCCTTCTCCATAGTAGCATGCCGCCTTGACGGTGGAATCAATGGGATCGTGCATGCCAATAAGGAAACCTGCAGAGCCCGGTTGATCGCCCTTGCTGACCAGTCCCGATTTCACAGTCATCCTGAAGCGACCTGTGCCGGAGGTGAGATCATGTGTCAGCATCATCACCCGCGATTCGGGGACTTTCCCGATCGATTCCATCCGTCCGTTTTCGACCTTCCAGTCTTCGATGGGAATGGACCAGAAATCCCTTCCAATCCAGATCCTGTCATTGATGTTATTAAAATCCGCCCTGAATTCCGGTTTCTGAGAGCACGATGAAATCAAAAGAAGGGTGAATGCAGCGATGATGAAAGTATACTTCATGATTTTTATTTTTTTCAATGAATGGAAATTTCCCGGCGAACTCCTCATTGTGGCCGGGAACATGAACAGGCCATCGGCATAAAATTAACGGCAGACAGAGGGTTTTCCTTATTTTCCGCTGAAAAAAAGAATGTTAAAATCCGTGACACTGAACCAATTCATCTCAACCGATCCTTTTTCTGAGCCGCATCAGGGCTTCGACAAAATAGTAATCGGCATAAGTCAGGGGGACATCCACCTCCGATTTTCCGGGAAGGGATCCCACGCTGTGTTTCAGGATGAAATGGCCATTCTCGCCTTTTTTTGCGCGGTATTTATCTGAGCCGAGAGACCGGAGTGTTCTGATCGCGCTTTCGATGAAACGTGTCGAATCGGATGCACCGCAATAGCCGGAAAGTTCGATGAGTGCAGAGGCCATGATCGCTCCGGCGGAAGCATCGCGGTATGTGTCGGGAATAGCCGGATCATCGTAATCCCAGTATGGAACGCCGTCGGCGGGCATATTGGGATTGTTGAGCAGGAAGTCGGCGATATGTATGGCCTGATCCAGGTAGGCTGTATCGTGTGTTTCGCGGTAACCGACCGTATAGCCGTACAGACCCCATGACTGTCCGCGTGCCCAGGCCGAGGAGTCCGAATATCCCTGGACCGTTTGTTTGCCGATCACCCGGCCTGTGATTGAATCGTAATTGACCAGGTGCCATGAACTGTAATCGGGCCTGAAATGATTGGCCATAGTCTTATTGCTGTGGCTGACGCAGATGTTGTAAAAACCCGGGTCACCGGTGGCACCGGCAGCCCAGTAGAGGAATTCGAGGTTCATCATGTTGTCAATGATCACGGGGAATTCCCATTTGGGATTATCCCATGACTTGATGCACCCGACAACAGGATTGAACCGTGTTGCCAGGCTTCGTGCCCCTGTCACCAGGATATCCTTGTACTCCGGCTCATCGGTGATACGGAATGCATTTCCGAAACTGCAGTAAAGTATGAAGCCAAGATCATGGGTGCCGGTGTTGTTTTTTTCCGGCTCGAGGAGCATTGTCCGCTGGGTGGCATCATTCCGGAGAACTTCTTCACCGGAATATTCATAAAGGTACCAAAGGGTTCCGGGATAAAATCCTGAGCACCACCAGTCGATATCGCTGGTGATCAGGTTCCCTTCTTTGTCGATGGTTCGCGGCATCAGGGAATCCGGAAGAGCGTCTTCCAGGCCCCTGTATTGTTCGACAGCGAATTTTAGCTGGTCATCGGTAAAATGCCTGAGCTTTCTGGTCTCGTCGCCTCTGCTGCAGGACAACAACATTCCGCTCAGGATAGCAAGGATAAAATACGTTTTTCGAATCGTCATGGATATATCAGGTTTGGTTATGCATTTCTGATGGCGTGATCGATGGGAAATTCCTTCCCCGACCAGGCTTTGACGGATGTCCATTCGGTATAGGGAGAGCTCCAGAACTCATGATCCGGGGGCAGCCCGAGCGGAAGCAGGGCTTCACTACAGAGGTAGAGGCTCCCGGTGGAGATATAGTTCTCGCCGATGCCGGGCTGGGAACCACAAAATCCGATCCTCAGCCATCCGTTATCGTCAAAGGTGCCCGGCATTTCGATCATTCTCCGGATGACCGCCGACATGGCCGATTTCACCTGTCCCTGCGACACCTGTTCGGGCAGGTTCTCCAGCAGGGCCATCTGGGCCAGGACCTGCAAAGCGCCGAAACGGTAAGCGATGGAACGCCCGAAGGCCGGGTAGGTACCTTCCGGCGAGATCAGTCTTTCCTGGATGGCCGCATAGCGCCGGGCCCGGGTAAGTACCTCGTCGAACCAGTCTTTGCCGGCTTTGCCATGCTTCAGCAAAACCTGACCGAGATCAACCAGCATCGGCTGAATGACATATGCATTATAATAATCCCAGTGGTACTCAGGTCCGTCACCATAAGTGCCGTCACCCACATACCATTCCTTATGTTTATTGACGGCATAGCTGATGCGGACCATATCCCCTTCATCGTAAAACTCCATCAGGGCGGCTTCGACCAGGGCCGTGAACAGGAGCCAGTTTTTGTAAGGCGGATTGATCACCCGCGTGGAAAGGAAGGCCTTCCGGAGATTCTCCTTCGTGGTTTTATCCAGCGGATCGAACAATGCCTTCGGTGCACGCAGGAGACCCTGGGCCAGGAACGCCGCATCGACAAGTGGCTGGCCGCCTTCCGTGAAATTCATGAAATCGGGGGAAGCCGGATCGACGGCATTTTTCATCGCCCGGACATAATCCTTGAGGATGGTTTCCTGAAGATCCCGTTCCGTGGTCTCGGCGATTTCCGTGCAACCCAGCCATGGGGCAATACCGGCCATAAGCCGCCCGAAGGCTTCCAGATGGCTGACCTGGCGGCGGGACGACTCACTCCCCTCCCTTGCCTGTACGGGCATTTTCAGCCGGAGCGTCCCCGCGGCAAGATTGCTCAAGACCGGTTTAGCGAGCTTTTCCAGTACACTGAGCCAGTAATTGCGGCTTTGAAAATCATGCGAAGACTTCCCGGGAAAACCGGTCAGCGGTGACGTCATACCTGCCGCGTAAGCGGGAAAAATTCCGGCAATCGGCAGAGACATGAGAAAATTCCTGCGTTTCATGAGATTCCATTTTTGCGAAAAATACTAAAAAAATTGCCGAAATGGGCCGAATTCCTTAACATTGTTTCCCGAACAAAAACGACTAAACCATGATACACCGACCATCTGAGACGCGATACGACAAAATGACCTACAACCGGTGCGGAAAGAGCGGGGTCAAACTTCCGGCCATTTCACTCGGGCTTTGGCATAATTTCGGCGGCGTGGATGTTTTCGAAAACGGAAGGGAAATTATCCGTCATGCCTTTGATTGTGGCATCACCCATTTTGATCTGGCCAACAATTACGGCCCTCCGGCCGGATCAGCCGAAGAAAACTTCGGCAGGATCCTCAGGGCCGATTTCAAAGCCTACCGCGACCAGATGATCATCTCGAGTAAAGCAGGCTATTACATGTGGCCGGGACCATATGGTGACTGGGGTTCCCGGAAATACCTTGTATCGAGCCTCGATCAGAGTCTCAAGCGCATGGGACTTGAATACGTCGACATCTTCTACCACCACCGGCCGGATCCTGAAACGCCCCTCGAAGAAACGATGAGGGCCCTCGACCACATTGTGCGACAGGGTAAAGCGCTGTATGCCGGCATCTCGAATTACAATGCCGAACAAACGCGTCAGGCTGCAAAGATCCTCCGCGACCTGGGCACACCCTGCCTGATCCACCAGCCTAAGTATTCGATGTTCGAACGCTGGGTCGAAAACGGCCTTCTCGACGTGCTGGAGGACGAGGGCATCGGGTGCATCCCGTTCTCGCCACTGGCACAGGGCATGCTCACCGATAAATACCTCGGGGGTATTCCGGAAGGCTCAAGGGCCAGTAAATCATTCAGTTTTCTGAAAAAGGACCAGATCACCCCCGGCAAGCTGGAAAAAATTTCCCGGCTCAACGCGATGGCCAAAGAACGCGGGCAGTCACTTGCCCAGATGGCCCTGGCCTGGATCCTCAAAGATCCCCGGATCACCTCTGTCCTTATCGGAGCCAGCAGTGCCAGGCAACTCGATGACAACCTGGCCTTGCTTCAGAACAGGACCTTCACGGCCGAAGAACTCCGCCGGATTGAAGCCATCCTCGGGAGCTGACGGATAGCGCTGTTTTCTCCGGAAGAAAAACCTGAACCGGTTTCACGTTGTTAACCTTAAAAAACGATGGTGAAGTACCGGATCTGTGACCCGGTAACCTCATCATGAAGGATCATTTACCATCCAAAACCCGGATAAAATGAGCAAAAAATACAATTGGGGCATTCTCGGTCCCGGGAAAATTGCCCACCAGTTTGCCAAAGGACTCTCGGTAACCAGTCAGGGCGTGCTGTATGCAGTGGGCTCCAGAGACAGCGGCAGAGCGGGAGACTTTGCCATGGAATACGGCGCCCTTGAGTCGTATGGAAGTTACGACGAACTGATCCACGACGAAAAGGTCGATATCATCTACATTGCCACGCCGCATCACCGGCATTACGAGCTGACAAAAAAATGCCTGGAAGCGGGAAAAGCCGTGTTATGTGAGAAACCCGCAACCATAAATGCCCGGCAGTTCAGTGAACTTGCTGAACTCTCGCGGAAGAAAAAGGTGTTTTACATGGATGCTTTATGGACGCGCTTCCTTCCCACCATCACACGGACGATGGAATACATCCGTGAAGGTGCGCTGGGAGAAGTGAAAGTGGTCACCGCCGATTTTGGGTTCAAAACGGAATTTCACCCGTCAGGCCGGCTGTTCAACCCGGAGATGGGCGGGGGAAGTATCCTGGATATCGGGATTTACCCGGTCTTCCTCAGCCTCCTTGTCCTGGGGGTTCCGGAAAAGATCAAGGCCGTTTCCGTCATCGGTGAAACCGGCGTTGATGAGAGCTGCAGCATGGCATTCAGCTACCGGAGCGGAGCAGCGGCGAACCTGCTGAGCACCTTCCTGGCGCACACCCCCACTTCAGCGGTGATCAGCGGAACCAGTGGCCGCATTGTCATCAACAGCAGATGGTTCAGGCCATCCTCACTGACGGTTTTACGGGAAGGCCGGGAGCCAGAAGAGATCACGTTTAAAACCCGGATGAACGGTTATGAGTATGAAGCCGAAGAAGTGATGCGTTGCCTCGAAGCGGGAAAAACCGAATCCGATCTCCTGCCCCTCGACTTCACCCTGCAACTCATGCAACTGCTCGATGCCGTCAGGGAAGAAGCCGGTGTGAAATATCAGGAAGACAGATAGTATTGCCATTTTCCGGTCATCCCTGATGCCCCCGAAGGGATGATCATACGTTTTCATTCCTGGCAAAGGGTTGCATATTCAATATGCATCTTGCATCTCTTATTTTCTTCGTTTTACGAAGTAAAGCCATGTACCATTGGCTCTTTAGCTTCTCCTGCAAATCCACCCACGAATGTTCCGGCTCCGGTGAATTTCCGTTGGTTTGTTCCTTAAATTACCAGACTATTATTAGGCTCTGAATGAAGGCCCTTCGGCTTCTCCTGCAAATTCACCCGCGAATGTTCCGGCTCCGATGAATTTCCGTTGGTTTGTTCCTTAAATTACCAGACTATTATTAGGCTCTGAATGAAGGCCCTTCGGCTTCTCCTGCAAATTCACCCGCGAATGTTCCGGCTCCGATGAATTTCCGTTGGTTTGTTCCTTAACTCACCTGACGATTTTTATGCTCTGGATGACGGCCCTTCGGCTACGCTCAGGGACCGGTATTCGGGATTTACGGGGGGATAATGTCGTTTCGGCTCCGCTCAACGACCGGCGATTATTGATGATCTGAAGAAGATTTATTCTTATTTGGTTCTCCGGGTCGTTGAGCGAAGTCGAAACGACTTGTCACGATCTTATTATTATCGAAAACGCAGGTCCCTGAGCGAATAGTTTCTATGAAAATGAGCAACTCTTTTTTAATTTTTTTCTCGCCATGATCCGGTCAAGTTCCTGGGCTCCGGAAACCCTGGCTCAGGACCTCTTTGACAGCACCTTTTCCGCGTAATCCCTGACCACGGCAATATAATCGCTGCCTGCTGGGACGTTATTCTTCAGGCAGTAATAGTTCCAGACGTCGGCAAAAGGCATCAGTTTAGAGGCTTCCAGGAGCGCAAGTTTTTCAAAACCATAGCCGGCATTTTCATAATCCCGGATTTTCGTGGCAGGCTCGAGCAGGGCATGCAGGAAGCTGATCTGTGTTGACCTGGCGCCGATCAGGTAAGCCCCCACCCTGTTGATGCTGGCATCGAAGAAATCGAGTCCGATGTTGACCCGGTCGAGGGCGTTGGCCCTCACGATCTCGTGGGTCATGGCTTCCAGCTGGTCATCGAGGATAATGACATGATCGCTGTCCCAGCGGACAGGCCGGCTGAAATGGAACATGAGTTCATCGCTGAAAAGCAGCATCGACGAAACCTTATCGGCAACGAGCTCGGTGGGATGAAAATGGCCCATATCGATGCATATCATTTTCTGGCGGGTCAGGCCGTAGCCCATATAGAATTCATGGCTTCCCACCACGAAGGCTTCACTCCCGATACCAAAAAGCTTGGACTCGACCGAATCGGCCATTTCCTCCGGGGAATATTCCGTTTCGAAAATTTCATCGAGTGATTTTCGCAGTGTTTCCCTGTAGATATAGCGGTTTACCGTGAGATCCTTTGTTCCGTCGGGGATCCAGATATTGTGAACGCACCTCGAGCCCGTTTCCCGACCCATAAAGGCGCTGATCTCGCGGCAGCGGTTGACATGCTCCACCCAGAATTTCCGGATGTTCTCATCGAGGCTCGAGAGGGTGAAGCCATCGTTGGATTTGGGATGGGAATAAAGCGTTGAATTGAAGTCGAGTTTGATGCCCAGCCCGTTTGCCCATTCCACCCAGGATTTGAAATGTTCGGGCCCGATTTTGTCGCGGTCGACGAAACGTCCGCCGAAATCACCGTAGCTGGCGTGCATATTGAAGCGATGCCTGCCGGGAAGAAGGCTGTACACCCGTTCCATATCCTGACGGATCTCCTCGAGGTTCCGGGCCTTGCCCGGGAAATTTCCCGTTGCCTGGATCCCGCCTCCCGATAAGTGCCGCATCGGGTCTTTCAAGTCCGGCAACATCATCCGTCTGCCAGCAGTGCAGGGAGAGAGAGATCTGGTCGAGTTTTTCCATCGCCTTTTCCGTATCGATCCCGAGTTCGTCATAGCGTTCGCGGGCGATCGAATAGGCTTTTTCAATTCGTGCGGTTTTGTCCATGTGGTCTGAATTTTTTAACAGGCAGGCGGAAACCGTCTTCTGCATTGAGCTTCTCCTGCGATGATTCCTATTTAACGTCTTTTTTCATGATCCTGAGGAAGTCCTGATAGGCCTTTTCCCATTCCGGCACCTCTCTCGGCTCGTACAAGTCGAGATGGAAGGAATTGCGCACGACCTGCCGGATTTCTTCGAGCGACTTCAGATAGCCGAGGGCATAGGCCTGCATGAGGAGGTTCCCGGCTGCGGTTCCTTCCGCGGGGCCTGAGATGACGGGAAGACCCGTAACATTGGCTGTGAACTGGCAGAGCAGCTTGTTCTGGGTTCCGCCGCCGATGATGTGTATCCGCCGGATGGTCTTGCCCGAAATTTCATTCAGCTGATCGAGCACGAAGCGGTATTTGAACGCCAGCCCTTCCAGGATCGTTCTCACATATTCCCCGATGGCCTGGGGAGGTTCCTGTCCCGTTTTCTGGCAATATTCATCAATGGCCAGCGGCATGTTAACGGGGTTGTAGAAGCCCATGTAATCGGGATCGATAAAGGTCCTGAATGGCGGTGCCGTCTGTCCGATATCAACCAGATCGTCATACGAGATCAACCGGCCCGATTTGGACCAGGATTTACGGCATTGCTGAAGGAGCCAGAGGCCCATGATATTTTTGAGAAAACGGTAGGTCCCGGCAGCTCCCCCTTCATTGGTGAAGTTATATTCCGAACTTTTGGCGTTGATGACAGGACGCCTGTTTTCGACTCCCATCAGCGACCATGTGCCGGAGCTGATGTATGCCCAATCGTCGCCTTCGGCCGGTACGGCGACGATCGCCGATCCGGTGTCGTGCGAACATACACTGACCACGGGGAAGGGATTGATCCCGGCTTGCCGCGCCATCAGCGGGTTCATCATGCCGAGGACCGTCCCCGGATCAACGATTTCACTCATGATGGAAGGATCCACCCCCAGGAGGTTAAACAATTTCTTCTCCCAGGACCTGGAGATCGGGTTATAGAGTTGGGAAGTGGTGGCGAAGGTAAATTCGGAACTCTTGATGCCGGTCAGGAAATAATTGAGGATATCGGGAATGAACAGGAGATTTTTGGCATTTTCGAGGGCAATATCGCCATTCTTTTTCATGGCGTAGAGATGGAAGAGGGAATTGAACGGCTGCATGGCGATGCCGGTGAGGATGTAAACGCTTTCGGCGGCCATTTTCTCGGCAAAAAATTCATGCATTCCGCGGGCTGATTGCGGATCCCTGTAGGCATAAGGGATTCGCAACAGTGATCCGTCGTTGCCGATCAGGCCAAAGTCGACGCCCCAGGTATCGATGCCGATCGATTCGGGTTTGATCTGGTCCTCGTTTTCACAGATCCGGATCGAATTGAGGATCTCTTCGTAGAACTGGTAAATGTTCCAGTAGAAATGATCATTGAGATAGATCATTCCGGTGGGAAAACGGTGGATCTCTTCGAGGAAAAGATGCTTGTTTTCCAGGATTCCGGCCACTGCGCGTCCGCTTTCCGCTCCAAGGTCCGCCGCCAGAAAATGATTAACTGCCATATGCATCTATTTTGAGTGAAAAGCTACTTTAAGTTCGTCGAGCTGGGCATCGGTCAGACCCTCCGGCTCGTAACCCGACTGGCGGACCATGAAAAAGATCCGTGCCGATTTTGAAAGAATGTCGATCATATCAAAAGCATCAAAAACAGATTCGCCGACGGCAAAGGCGCCATGCTTTTCCCACATCACCACGTTATGATCCGCAATGCGTTTGAGGGTGGCATCGGCAATACGCGTTGTGCCGGGAAGGATGTAAGGAACCAGGGCCAGACCGTCAGGCACGAAAACCATCGATTCGGGATGCATTCCCCAAAGGAGCTTGTTCAGCTTTTCTTCATCCTGGAACTCCCGGATCTGCGTGAGAGCCACCAGTTCGTTGGGATGGGTATGAACCACAGCCCTGTTGGGCGATCCGGTCCTGACCAGGACATCATGAATGGCCAGGTGAGTGGGCAATTCTGAAGTCGGCCTGAAATCGTAAAGATTCCGCTTGTTTTTCGAGATGATATGGTACTGGTTGCCCTGGCTGTTGATTTTGATAATACAGGCATTCTTCATCGGATTCCGGGCGAGATCACGCATCCTTTTCCCCGTCCCGGTAACGAAAAAATAGCCGTTGGCGATGGCCGGATAGGTGTTCGACATCTCAAAGACCGGGTAGATCGACATGTCTTTGATTTCGGAATTCACCAGCTCGGTGAGATTGACGGAGATATTTCCGGCATTGCGTTCGGCCCACCCTTTCTGCCAAAGGTATTGAGCCAGTTCGGCGACTTCCAGAATTTTTTTCTGGACTTTTTTATTGGTTAAAATCGCTTCTTTCATCGTGCGTTTAAGGCTTCTTAAAGCTTGCCCCTGATTTTGTGCGGTATCACGAACAGAGAATTCTTTTCCCCGGGGATTAATTATCGTATTAAATTTCTTTCGTTTGACAATGTGCCGGGAACAGCGGAGGCTGATAACCCAGGCCTGCTATATCCCCCGTAAAAGTAGGGAATTATCTGAAATAAACCTGAGTTCATGAGCAATCCCTTAAGGCTTCTTTTAAAAAATCCCATAGACAGCCTGGGAAGTGGTATTGCAAAAGATGGAGGAATAAACATGAAAGCCGGGCCGGTTGGTCTCGAATCTCCGTTCCAGGTGCAGCACCGGGTCGCTCCGGCTGATCTCCAGGAATCCGGCGATGATCCGGTCGGCCTTTATCGCCCTAAGTTTCTGTTCCCCACCCTTGATCTCGATATGATAGGCTGTTCGCAGGACATCGAACAGCGACTTATTCTCCAGGTTACGGCTGGTGAACCGGGGCAGGTTTATGTTGGGAATGTAATTGATATCGTAAAAAATAGGTTTGCCGCTGAAATAACGAAGGCGTTCCATGTAGATGCATCCTGCCGCCCGCTCATCCGGTCCCAGGCTGAACATGAACTTCTCCTCCCAGGACTGGACCCGGGGTTTCACGATGATGTCCGACTTAAGGTTCCCGGCTCCCAGGGCGGAAGTAGTACCGGCGATGGACAAAATTCCGATCCCTTTGGGCAGCTTGTGGACGATGCTCCCTTTTCCCTGGTGCTTCCGGATAAACCCTTCGTTGACCAGGGCATCCAGGGCATGCCTGACGGTCGGACGGGTAAGGCCATGGACGGCACACAATTCATTCTCCGAAGGCAGGATGTCCCCTTCTTTATATAACCCGTCCACGATCTGCTTTCGCAACAGTTCGTAAAGCAGCCTGTACTGTGGAATTTTACCGTCCTTTCCGGCCATGTTCGGAGTAGGTTTTTATCCATTCATTTTAGAATGATCGTAAAAATACATTATTTTACTTGTAAATACAAGTTATAAATAGTATTTTTACGAACTTTCATAAATAACCACTGTATAAAGGTAAATATCGATATTTCATGAAAGAACATATCAGAACAAGTTCCATAAAAAGCATATTACGAATTCCTAAATCCTTATAAGCATGGCCGAAGCAGTATTTATGCCGAAACAGGGTCAGTCGGTGGAAAGTTGCATCATCACCCAGTGGTATAAGAAGAAGGGCGACACGGTTGAAACCGGTGATCTCCTTTTTTCCTATGAAACCGACAAGGCAGCTTTTGAAGAGGAAGCCCGGGTGAGCGGGACGCTACTCGACATCTTTTTCGGTGAGGGAGATGAAGTGCCGGTGCTCAGCAATGTGGCAGTCATCGGCGCTCCGGGAGAGGACACATCCCCCTTCCGCGGAAAGGCTGAAAACGGCAGTGAAACTGACGCAACCGTTTCCGTCCCGCCGGCAGCAACCGTTGAAAAGCCCGTCACTGGTGCCATCACGCTTGAAACGAAGATCCGGATATCACCCCGGGCAAGGAACATGGCGGGTGAACATGGCGTTGAGCCTTCACGGCTGACCGGGAGCGGTCCGAACGGACGGATCATCGCCCGGGACGTCCGGGAATACCTCGAACGACAGGAAGACGTGACGCAGAAACCTTCGGCCCCGGAATACCGCAAACCTGTCTTCACTGAGGCTGACGGTGATTCCCAGACCTTCCCTCTTTCGAACGTCCGGAAGATCATTGCCAAAAACATGGCGGCGTCGCTGCAGAATTCCGCTCAGCTGACCCACCATCTGACGGCCGATGCCCGCCGGATCCTTGCATTGCGAAAAGAACTCAAGCAAAAAGCCGCGACGGGAAGTGTCCCCGACATCACCCTGAATGATATGGTGTGCCACGCGGTTATCCAGACGCTCCTGACCACACCGGATGTGAACGCCCATTTCCTTGGCGACAGGATCCGCAAATTCAGCCGCGTCCATCTCGGCATCGCCGTGGATACCGAACGCGGGCTGATGGTTCCCGTTCTGAGGAATGCCGACGATTACAGTCTCCGCGGTCTTTCCGGCCGCCTGAAAGAACTTGCCGGTGCCTGCCGGAACGGGAAAATTGATCCCGAACTGCTGAAAAGTGAAGCCGGTTCCTTCACCGTTTCCAATCTTGGCGCCTATGGCATCGAAATGTTCACACCGGTCATTAACCTGCCCCAGGCCGCCATTCTCGGTGTCAACACCATCACTTACCGTCCGGCCGACCTGGGCGACGGCACCATCGGATTCATTCCCGTGATCGGCCTGTCACTGACCTATGATCACCGGGCCATCGACGGCGCCCCGGCTTCGGCTTTCCTGAAAGCGCTGAAGACACGCATCGAGAATTTTCAGGCTCCGGTAGGCTGAAAAAGGATGCGAAGACAGCATTCATGAACTTTTAAACAGATCATTCGCATTATAATAAAACACGATAAAAATGCCTAAGTCACAATTTATTGACCCCTCCGTTGTCCGGCAGAAAGGTGAGATCACATTCGGAACCATCCCGGTGAACCAGTACAGCACGTCAATCAAGGAAGAGCGAAAACACTTCAGCGACAGCCAGCTCCTTGGCATTTACCGGGATATGCTCATTATCCGTGAATTTGAGACCATGTTAAACCTGATCAAGACCACCGGTGAATACCAGGGCATCAAATACAACCATCCTGGCCCGGCGCACCTGTCGATCGGACAGGAAGCCTCGGCGGTAGGCATGGCTTTCAACCTGGGCGTTGAAGATTACATTTTCGGATCCCACCGCTCTCACGGGGAGATCCTGGCCAAGGGGCTGAGCGCCATCCACCAGCTCGACGATGACCACCTGATGCGGATCATGAAGGGGCATTTCGACGGCATGATTCTGAAGGTAATCGATAAAAACTTCTCAGGCACGGTAAAGGAACTGGCCACCGACTTCCTTCTGTACGGAACCCTGGCCGAGATTTTCGCCCGTGAAACGGGTTTCAACCGCGGTCTTGGCGGTTCGATGCACGCCTTTTTCACGCCGTTCGGCGTCTATCCCAACAATGCCATCGTCGGCGGTTCGGGCGACATCGCCGTGGGTGCAGCCCTCTATAAGAAAGTCAACCGGAAGCCCGGCATTGTGGTGGCCAACATCGGCGATGCCTCTATGGGATGCGGACCGGTCTGGGAGGGTATGAGCTTTGCCACCATGGACCAGTTCAAAAAACTCTGGCAGGGCGAGTTCAAGGGCGGACTGCCCATCATCTTCAACTTCATGAACAACCAGTACGGCATGGGCGGTCAGACCCAGGGCGAAACGATGGGATACGACATCCTGGCCCGCATCGGCGCCGGGGTCAACCCGGAGATGATGCATGCTGAACGGATCGACGGCTATAACCCTCTGGCGGTCATCGATGCGTTCAAACGGAAAAAAAAGATCCTTGAAGAGCGGAACGGCCCGGTGCTGCTCGACACATTGACCTATCGTTTTACGGGCCACTCACCGTCGGATGCGTCGTCCTACCGGTCGAAGGAAGAGGTCGAAGCCTGGCAGAAAGTCGATTCGCTGGCTTCATTTGCCAACGACCTGCTTGGCGAAGGAATCATCGACGAAGCCCGGCTCGGTAGCCTGCAGGATGAAGTCACCGGCCTGGTGATCAAAGCCATGACGCTGTCGACCGATGATTCTGTCTCACCACGGATGAACCTGGTGCAAAACCCCGACCTCATCGGTGAGATGATGTTCTCGAACGGATCGGTCGACAAAATGGAAGACCGCGAACCGGAGGTGCTCATGCCCATGGAAGAAAATCCCCGGGTGAAGCAGATCAGCAGCCGTGAACGGTTTGCGTTCGACAAGGACGGTAAGCCGGTGTCCAAAATCAAGGCCTACCAGTTGCGAGACGGTATTTTCGAAGCCATCATCGACCGTTTTTACAAAGATCCGACCTTGATTGCCTACGGCGAAGAAAACCGGGACTGGGGCGGTGCTTTTGCCGTGTATCGCGGGCTCACCGAAGCTCTCCCGTACAACAGGCTCTTTAACTCCCCCATTTCGGAAGGGGCCATCGTCGGCACGGCCATCGGTTATGGCATGTGCGGCGGCAGGGTCATCGCCGAGATCATGTACTGCGATTTCATCGGCCGTTCCGGCGACGAAGTGTTCAACCAGCTCCCGAAATGGCAGTCCATGAGCGGGAACATCATCAAGATGCCGGTCGTGATCCGCGTTTCGGTGGGTTCCAAATACGGCGCCCAGCATTCGCAGGATTTCACCTCGCTGGTGGCCCATATTCCCGGCCTTAAGGTGGTCTTCCCGGCCACCCCCTATGATGCAAAAGGACTCATGAATGCCTGCCTCCAGGGCACGGACCCTGTCATCTTTTTCGAAAGCCAGAGGATCTACGATATTGGCGAACAATTCCATGAAGGCGGCGTGCCTGAAGGATATTACGAGATCCCGCTGGGAGAGCCCGATATCAAGCGCAGAGGAAACGACATCACGATCCTGAGCATCGGAGCCACGTTGTACCGCGCACTGGAGGCTGCCGAACGGCTACAGGCCGAATATGGCGTTTCGGCTGAGGTTATTGACGCCCGGACGCTCGTTCCCTTCAACTATGAACCGGTGCTGGAATCGGTGAAAAAGACAGGACGCATCGTGGTCACCGGTGATGCTTCGGCCCGCGGGTCCTTCCTGAAGGAGCTCGCCGAAACGGTCACCGAACTTGCTTTCGACGATCTTGATGCCCCTCCGGTCGTCGTCGGATCGCGGAACTGGATCACGCCGGCCCACGAACTGGAGGACTATTTCTTCCCCCAGCCGGAGTGGATCATCGATGCCATTCATCAGAAGATCCTCCCCCTGGAAGGACATACCGTGAAAAACGATTTCAGCAATGACATTGCCATCTGGCGCAGTCAGAAAGGCATTTAATCAGTGCTTGCAAGAAAACGCCAATAGCTGCGTTATGCTCGACTTCAAAACAGTCATTTACGAATAGTAAACTCCTGTTTTTCAGTCATCGCAAGCCTTGCTCTTTACGTTTTCTTATCAAGCACGGCTAAAAAACATGAGTTTTCTTTCTGACACTAATTAACATAAACCTGCAGACTACATATCAATCAACCTGACTAACCAACAGGTTCCCGGCATGCGCTGACGCATGCCGGGATTTTTTTATAAATGCCCGTCGCCGTGCTTTCCCCCGGAGATTCGGTAAGGGATGAGAAGACACGGCGAGCCGTGAATTTATTTCATGTGCTTATCGGCGAAATCCAGGAACTGGATCCAGTCGTAGGCTTTGAGATCGTGGCCTTCGGAACGGATATGGTATCCAACCATGTGGTCTGTCAACGGGAAGTTGACCACCGGGGGCACCGGTGAGGCCAGCCCTTTCAATCCATAGAGTTCATAGACTTTCCCGGCGTAGTAGCCCGAGAGGTATTCACCCACCGGATCGGCCCAGTCATCCTCAACGGCGCTGGCGATATAGACCGGGCGTGGCGCCATCAGGGCGATCAGCTCATGCTGGTCGAAGGGAAGAGCTTCCTCGTTATCGTTATAGGCTTTGAAATTATCGCAGAACCAGTGCGGGAAAGCATCATTGATGCGTTTCACCGTCTCCCCGTGCTTACGGCAGGACAGGGCGGCGCCGCCGCAGCCCGAGCTGTTGGAAACCACCAGCGCGAACCTCTGATCCGTTGCCCCTGCCCACAGGGAAGTCTTGCCCAGTCGCGAATGTCCCATCACCGCAACCCGTGATGCGTCGAAGAGGGGATCTGTCTCCAGGTAATCCATCGCCCGGGAGAGCCCAAAGGCCCAGGCGGCAATGGATCCGCCTTCATCGGCATCGTGTACCGTGTCTTTGGCGGTGTAAAAGAACTGGTGAAGACCGTTGTGAAAACCATCGTCGAAATCGGGGTCCAGGTCGCCATAGTAGATGGTGGCCAGGGCGTAGCCCCGGGAGACGATGTATTCCACGGGCCAGCGTGAGACCCTGACACCGCGGGAGGCTTCGGTGGCCTTATTTCCGGTGATGTGAAAATCCGCGTTGTCGTCGATCCAGGTTTCGGGCATGATAATCGCCGGGTCGGGGTTAATGGTCTGGTTGCCATAAAAATTCATCCCGAGGAAGACGGGATGTTTTTTCGCACCATCCGCCGGGTAGTAAATCAACATCACGTAGCTCATGGACTTTCCGGCCTTGGCATTCTCAATGGTGAACCGGATCTGCTTCCTGCCGGCCATCCCGCCAAGGGCATTGTCGCTTTGCTCGGCCACCTTCCAGCTGATTTTGGTCCCGGGAGCCAGGAGAACGTTCCCATACATCTGTGTGGTGAACATTTTCAGGATCTCGGGCCGGCGGACCTTTTCCCATTGTGCCGTCGTGGTAATTTTTTTGCCGGATGCATCCGTCAGGGGATCAGGCAGGTTACAGGGGGATTCCTGGGCTTTGACGCCGGCCCCGAGGACCAGGCAAACAAGGGTTGTCATTGCAAGTTTCTTCATGTTTATGGCATTAGGTTATTTGAAATCCGGCTTCGCAGGACACGTGTATCCATCGCACCGGGATAAAAATAGAAAGGTCATCCTGTTAAATGGTTATGATAGTCAACGTAATATTTTCTGATCTTTTCATACTTTTCACCTGATTCTTTTTCATAATAGGTACCGCCCAGGTAAAAACAGGCAAAGCCGCCCGAGGCCACGGCCCAGGCCAGCGCGTCGAGAAGGTCGGGTTTCCCGCCGTCCCGTTCCTGTTGAACGGCCAGGGAGTAGACCATCCCGCCAACGAAATTATCCCCGCACCCCGTGGTGTCCCCTTTGATGTCGGCGGTTCGCCGGTCGTGAATAACGGCTTCAGATACCGGAAATTCCCCGTTGATGTCATCCCTGAAGGCGCCGGACCGTGTCCTGATCCTGACAGGGCGGGTACCATCGGTGATCACTGCACCCCCGGTGCCCGATGAGATAAAAAACTCCAGGGCCATCTCCGCATCAGCAGTCCCGCTGATCTTCAGGGCCTCTTCGAGGTCCATGATCAGCAGGTCGATGTGTTGAAAGGTCGAGGGATCATTGCCCGGGGGCCAGGGTTTACCGGGGTTCTCTTTTTGGTTCCGGAAATCGTAAACGGTATTGACAACGGTGAAGGCTCCCTTTCGTTTCGCATGTCCGAGAAGAAGGCCCAGGTCATCATGAATTCCCGGCACCAGAGCGGTTCCCCCGAATACGGTGATGGGGGCATCAAAAAATGAGGGATCCGGGAAGCCGAGCTCGGCGGCGGCACCGATATGATTGATGAAAATCCGTTCGCCGTGTCCGCCGTCCGCATCGGGATCGGACAGGACATAGGTAAACGGTGTGGATGAGTTATACGACCGGAGATACCGGTCGCTCAAAGGTGTCCGCGCGAGCCTCTTTTTGAGGAATTCCGATGCGGGATCATTTCCAGTTGCGCCATAAAAACGCACGTCGTTGTCCGGTCCGAGCATCTGAGCCAGGTGGATCATGGAAACAATGCCCGGTCCGCCGATATTCATCGCATCCGGCCTCCGCCCGCCCGTGATGTCCTGAAGAACCCCGCTGTAGGTCTTCGAGGCAAAACGTTCAAGTTCCCGCGTGAAGACGAGCTTCCCGGGCGACAGACCGCCGTCGCCTTCTTCCCTGGATAAATAAGGACGTATAACCGGACCGGAAAAGTCGATACCGTTAAACAGGTAATCGATCAGTGAACAGCCGATGCATGAAACTGTGGGTCTGGCCATTAAAGATAGTTTGAATAATCGGATACAAGGAGGTGCAGAGGCGGCTCGTTTTCGTTGATGGTGGGAAACCGGCCGGACTTTTCGAGAAACCGGTTATCCTTCTGATCATCATTGACGCTGCTGACTTCACCGACCAGGACTTTCCCTTTGCCGCCCTCGCCCCAGAACCGGTGATAAAGCATCGGTTCGAGGCAAATGCTTTCACCGGGAGACAGAGTAATCGTCGAGCCGGCAGGCATTGTTTTCCGGATGCCGTCAATCTTCACTACAACATCGGTAAAGGTCAGGTTTTCATCCTTGCCGGCATTGAACAATTCAAACATGAGATTGCCCCCTCCCCTGTTGATGATATCCTCCGTTTTATGCCAGTGGAAATGCATGGGCGTCTCCTGCATCTCATCCACGATCATGATCTTCTCGGCGTAAGGCTTCCGGTCCGGCTTCACCTTCCCGTTGCGGAGGGTGAAGAGTAGGAGTCCCTTCTGCCTGAAGTGGCCACTCCCGAAATCGGTCAGATCCCATCCCAGCATGTTTTTAACAATCCCTGTAGACCTCTCCTTTTTTCCCTTTCCATTGTTCCGGGGACCATTCCGACCATGGGGGAAGGTAAAAGCGACGTTCTGCAAAAAAAGCCTTCGCTTCACGGATGAACCGGTTAATCTCAGATCGTTCCATGTTGTGTTTTTTGTAAAGATAACAATTGTATCGCTGTGCATCAAATACGGTAAAACGGCACCGAAACAATCCGAAACTTCAGCTTAAATGCCCGAATCCCAGTGCCTTGAAGTCACTCAAGTCATCTTTTCCCCGCACTGAAATATTTTGCTTATTTTTATAATTCTTAAACCCCGGTTCAACTAAATTGTTAGTAGAGTATGAATGAGAAGATCCTTTATATTAAGAATATGGTCTGCGACCGGTGCATCCGGACCGTCCGTGATGAACTGACCAGGCTCGGCATGGAGCCGGAAGAGGTGAAACTCGGTGTGGTCAGGCTCTCCGACCCTCCCACCGACAACCAGCTGGAAGAAGCCGAAAGGGTCCTCAAAGAAAACGGCTTTGAACTGATCCGGGATAAACAAACCGCCCTCTCAGAAAAGGTGAAATCGGCGATCGTTGAGCTGGTGCATTATTCCGATGAATCACAGGATCATGTGAACCTCTCCGATTACCTCTTCCATAAGCTAGGCCTCAACTATAAATACATCAGCAGCATTTTTTCATCCCACGAAAACATGACCATCGAAAAGTATTACATATACCAGAAGATTGAGCGGGCCAAAGAACTCCTGGAATACGGAGAACTGAATCTGAGTGAGATCGCCTTTAAACTCGGATACAGCACTGTTCAGCACTTTTCCACGCAATTCAAAAAAATCACCGGCATCTCCCCTTCCCGGTATACAAGGCAGAGTGATATCGGGCGGGTTTCGCTCGACAGCATCTGATCGGCTTTCCTGAAAATAACATAAACTTTCCGGTGAATTTGATAAACCCGGTTTCCGAAATAATTCCTACTTTCGCATGGATACCCGGTCCATGTTCAGAAAACTCACACATATCACCCTTTCGATCCTGTTGCTCTGTGCCACGGTCGGCATCACCTTTACCGACCACTTGTGCAACTGTTCCCTGAGTTCCCTGTCAGACAGAGGACACCACAGCCATTGCCATCACAATATGTGCGGGCATTGCAGCGTGCGACACGTGACTTTTCAAATCCGTTCGGATTACGTCGCATCACAGGACAAACCGGGGAACCAGGCTATTCACTCCATGAACCTTCTCCCGGGATATGCTTTGCCCTTAGCATTACAGGGCGGCGGGCAGATCCACCGGGGAGCATCCGTTCCCTTCCGGCATATTTTCCATTCACCCCCACCCCTTCCCGAAGTGATTCAGTCCTTCCGCTGCTGATCCTCCGAAAAGCCCTATATCCTGCAGAACCGGTCGCATCCGGGGCATAAGACGGCATTTTCCACGCGGGTATGATCCGAAAGGAGAATGACCTTCTCCATTTTATCTTCCTGGATAACTGCTCATTATGCCTGGTGCCCGAAATTTATCCGAATCACGCACACCGGAATGCTTCGAAAAACCGTTCTTCTGCCGGACCGGGCAAAGAGATGACGGGCCTCTTCAACCGAAAAATACCCGCCAGGCTGATACGAATAGTGAATATAAAAGACATTAAAAAACATTCGATGAAAACAAAAATGCTGACAACACTCGTTGCATTCCTCTTCAGCGGAATGCTGATGTACGGACAAAGTAAAACCTCCACCTTTGAAGTATGGGGACAATGCGGCTCCTGCAAGGCCAGGATCGAAAAAGCGGCTTCATCAGTTGACGGCGTTCAGACCGCAGCGTGGAACAAGGACACGAAAATGATGGAAGTAAGTTATGATGCGTCCAAAACGGACCTGCCGAAAATTGAATCGGCCATTGCCAAAGCCGGGCATGATACTCCATTGCAGAACGCCACCGATGATTCCTATAAAAGCCTGCCATCCTGCTGTAAATATGAGAGGAAGGGACAGGAAAAACAATGCGGAAAGCAGGCCCCCAAAACGATGGACATGAAAATGGATATGAAATAACCTTATCCGTCGTTAAAACCATTTTAAAAACCAAGAGGCTGTCATCAAAAGGAAATTCAGGATTACAAATGACCATGATCATACGCGGACTACCTTCACCCCTGTTCATGTCCGGGATGTCTTCGTTTGTGAAGGAACTAAGCACGAATTTCCTTCCGGATAAGCCTCTTATTCACACAAAATATGATCCACGAAATCGCCAAGGACATCTGACCTGTCACGCCATTGCCGTGGCCTGACATCGACATTTCACGGCCGCTGACCATCCTCTTTGCCGTCACCGGGTAATACTCCTGCCGCTCCCGTTTTTCCCTCGTCGTTTTGCCCGTCACTCCTCTGCGCTGTGCACCTTCCTTCCCGAATCATCTGCCAGTGATCTTTTCTGTTATTCATACTGTTAGTATTATGAAATAACAGTTCAAAAATCTTTAAAAATGACACGTCATGAGCAAAGCAACCATTCATTCGTTCGAGGAAATCAGGGGATACCTGGGAGATGAAGCCGATTCACTTCTCAACCATCAATGCAAAACGCTGAGCAAGGATTACTTCAACCTTCCCGGCAAGGATGTGATCGAAAAGGTGTTTATCCCCAGCGACCGGAATGTGAGGACCCTCCAGAGCCTGGCTTCGATATACAATAACGGGCGCCTTGGCGGGACAGGCTATTTATCCATTCTCCCGGTCGACCAGGGCATTGAGCATACCGGGGGAAGTGCATTTGCTCCCAATCCGGAGTATTTCGACCCTGAGAATATCATCCGGCTTGCCATCAACGGCGATTGCAATGCCGTTGCCACCACCTTTGGGGGGCTTGAGCCTGTATGCCCGGCGATATGCGCACCGCATTCCTTTCATTGTAAAAATGAATCACAATGAGCTGCTGACCTATCCCAACAAGTATGACCAGATCATGTTCGGCACGGTGGAAGAAGCCTGGAATCTCGGAGCGAAGGCTGTCGGGGCCACCATTTATTTCGGATCGGAAGAGTCGGACCGTCAGATCATCGAAGTATCGGAGGCTTTCGAACAGGCCCATGAGCTCGGCATGGCCACGATCCTTTGGTGTTACACGCGAAACAGCGCTTTCAAACACGAAGGCACGGACTACCATACCGCTGCCGACCTCACCGGACAGGCCAATCATCTTGGGGTGACCATCAAGGCTGATCTGATCAAGCAGAAGCTGGCCACCAACAATGGCGGTTTTAAGGCTCTGAAATTCGGAAAGACCGATCCCGACATGTACGACAAGCTGTCTTCCGACCATCCCATTGACCTGTGCCGTTACCAGGTGATGAACTGTTATCTCGGCAAGATCGGACTGATCAATTCAGGCGGCGCTTCCGAGGGCGAGTCCGATTTCAACGATGTTGTCCGTACCGCTGTGATCAATAAAAGAGCCGGCGGCACCGGACTGATTTCCGGCAGAAAAGCATTTCAGCGCCCCATGAAAGAGGGTGTCAAGCTGCTGAACCTGATCCAGGATGTTTACCTGAGCGAAGAGATCACCGTCGCCTAAGGGAACCCGTCAGGGGGAAAATGATCGATGATCCGCATGCGGAACTTCATTCCGGACACGAGGATGATGCGGGTATTCAGACATTCAGGCTGATTGCCCGGTCCGTACTTTTTCGTCCGTCACTGGTTGGTATTTCCGACAATATCCCGTATATTAGCCATAACTGCTTTCTTCAAACCAACTAAAACCACCGGGATGAAAACCATACTGACTGTGGCTTTTACCGCTGTTTTGCTTTCTTTTCAAAGCGGATGCATCAGATCTGGCGACCGCCTTCCTTCTATCACTGTTGACGGTAAAAATTTCGTCACCTCTCAGGGCGACATCATTTGTTTTCACGGCCTGAACATCGGCGACCCCGATAAGCTGGAGCGCCAGGGCAAATGGTCCAGGAGCCATTTCGAAATGGCCAAAACCTGGGGTGCCAATATCATCAGGATCCCTGTCCATCCCGCCGCGTGGAGGAACCGGGGGGAAAAGGATTACCTGAAGCTCCTCGACCAGGCGGTTCAATGGGCCGGTGAACTGGATCTCTATCTGATCCTCGACTGGCATTCCATTGGGAACCTCAAGCAGGAAAAATACCAGAATGAGGGTTATGTGACCGATATAGCCGAAACCAGGGCATTCTGGAACACCGTTTCAAAACGTTATAATCGGAAGCCCCAGGTGGCCATGTATGAAATCTATAACGAACCCACAGTTTCCGGCGACCGGTTTGGCCAGATGACCTGGGCCGAATGGAAAACGCTGAATGAGGAACTGATCGACATCATCCGGACAAACGATCCCGGCGCCGTTGCCCTTGTCGCCGGATTCAACTGGGCCTACGATCTGACCGAAGCGGGAGCCGACCCGGTCGATCGCCCGGGTATCGCCTATGTCAGCCATCCCTATCCCGAAAAACGGCCCCTCCCCTGGGAACCGCAATGGCAAAAGGACTGGGGTTTCATGGCGGAAAAATACCCCGTCATCCTGACCGAGATCGGGTTTGCCACACCGGAGGAACGGGGTGTACACGTCCCTGTCCATGGCGACGAAACCTATGGCAAGGCCATCGTCGACTTCTCGGCAGAACGCGGCATTTCATGGGTCGGCTGGTGTTTTGATCCCGAGTGGGCCCCGGTAATGTTTTTCGACTGGGACTATACCCCTTCCCGGCAGGGGGCCTTTTTCAGGAGAGCGATGCTGGAACTGAACGGGATCATAGCCGGAAAGTGACGGATTGAACATTGACCCTGATGTTCCCGGCTGAACCGTTGACCGTTAAGTCGGGTTTTCAGGGACCGGTTACATGCATCACCTTCCGACCATAACCGCTATCTGACCAAAGCCATTTTACGGGTTTCAACGAACGTTATTCATCTGTAACCGGTAAAAGTAAAAGTCCTCCGTGGAAGCGCCCTGCCCGATTCATCCTCACCATTCCATTCGATCGTGTACCGACCAGGCCTGAATATTCTTATTCAACAAGGTTTTCACCATCTTCCCCATGTAAATCGAAGATGTCGATCCTGGCCTTTCCGATTTCGAGGAATATCAAAGGCGATGGTTGTTGATCCGGAAAAGGGTTCGGGTAATTTTTCTGTAAATGTCCCTGATCTTGAATCGATCATCAATTGCCGGACCGTCGATGCTGGATTTGTCATCAATTTCAGCCATCTGTTCTGTAGACAACCATGTATTGTACAAGTCGTGCCCAATAGAAGATCCCGTTGCAGTAACCGTCTGAAGCATTGTTCCATGTACCTAAAAACCAGGGGGCTGTTGCCGGTAAGGTACATATCGATATTAAAGGTTCCCTGAGTATCCTGGCATCCATTGCCGGAATCAACGTTATAGGCTCGCATCAGATATTTTTTGCCTGCATCATCCACGGCAAAAAAGAGAATAAAACGGGTATTTTTGGGTAAGCCTGCCGAAGAATTAATAGGTCACATGATTCAGTCCTCCCTCATATCCTATTAAGGTTGAAAGAGTACCTGAATTTGGGTTCAGGCAGAAAGCGAGGGTACGCTGTCCGTCATATTTTACCATATTTAGCCAAAAGATATTGAGCTATTGAGGGATAAGATCCGGGGTTTTAAGGGCAATGATGAAGGTCCCGGTCTGCTGTCCGCCCTGCCAGGGTTCGTTGGGGCCCCAGGTCGGTATCGAAAAATAGGATCTTCCATTGAGCACGATTCCGGTTGTACCGTATCCGGGAGGATTGGGCTCTGTGCCCACACTTTCAACCGGAAAACTTCCATGGCTGACCAGATCCGAATTCCCCTCTGCGTCATCGTTGATAGCTCCATCTTCAAATTCCCACCGGTTAACCAACCCTTCTATCGTGGCCTGGCCGTTATCAACCTGTACCGTCACTTCACCAGAGGATTGCGTATTCCCGGCTGCATCACGGGCTATGGCTTCAAGGCTATGTAATCCATCATAGATATTTGTTGTACTCCAGGTGATGGAATAAGGTGCAGCGGTCCGTTCAGATCCCAGGCTGGAACCATCCAGCAGGAACCGAACACCGGCAATTCCAATATTGTCATCTGCATTTGCTGTTATATGGATAATTCCGGAAACGATGGAGCTGTCAGCCGGGTCAGTAATCGAGACTGTAGGAGGGATGGTATCATTAATAACCACCCCTGACATTTCATCTGATGATAGAAGGTATTGTAAATCCTTGCCCAATAAATGGTGCCGTTGAAGAAACCGGTATCGCCATTGCTTCCGGATCCAAGAGCCCAGGGTGCAATTCCGGTAAGAAAAGCATCTGATGGTGAAGCTACCCGGTGCATCCGCTAACCATTGTTGAGTTTCGGCATTGTAAACACGCATATGCCAGGTTTTGTCCGTTAAGTCCAGCGCATAAAAAAGAATATATCTGGTATTTGTGTGTTAAGGCGGTTGAAAAATCGTACTTCACGCTATCTGTACCATTGTTAAAACCTATTAAAATTTCCGGAAATCCATCCGGATTTAGGCCAAATGCCAATGAACGCTGGCCATTGCTGCTGTATTTTGCCAGAAGGTATCCCATATCAGCGGAGAAAGCCGCAGGAGTTTTAATTGCGACGGCAAAGGTACCTTCATGCTGTCCTGACTGCCAGGGTTCATTTGAATTCCAATGGGGTATGGAAAAAAACTGATCCGTTCCGTTCAAAATCACCCCGCCGGTCCCATAGCCGGGAGGATTGGGTTCGGAGGCTTCACTCTCGGGTTCAACATTTCCATTATTGATCAGATCTGCACTGCCTATGGCATCTTTTGTAATGCTCCCGCTTTCAAAATCCCAGCGATTCACCAGACCGTGATGGGAGGAGTTGTCATTTGTCCGCCGGGAAACAATGGATCACTTAAAATATCATCAAAAAGCGCCGGATCGATATTGGTTTTTACCGGAGTCTGATTAACTCCGACATAGCCCATAGGATGCCAGCCTCCATTAAAATAATTATTCATCGCAAAACGGATGGCCGGTTTTGTCTTTGTGGAGTAATCAAGAATTCCCATGGCAATATAATAGGTTCCATCCGGGATGGAATCAGGTACGGCAAACGATTGAGAAATCGTATAAACAGGTGCCGGATGTAGTATAATCATAAAGAGTGTCCTTAAAATTTTCATGACAGGCCGAAGGATCGACCGGGAAACCTTCCCCGCCTATCCAGTTCCTGATATCAGTACTGGTGAATTCCTGCTTCCAGACCGGTTGCCTGGTATTCAGATCAAGCAATGCCACCTCCACCGGATAAGGAAAATAAACCGGAGAACGTACCTGTATTTTTTACCTGAAAGCTTACAGTAAAGGAATCCTGAGGACGCGATCGTTTCCGGATAATCGAACTGATCCATTACATAGCGATAACCAATGGTTTCATGCAATTTGTAAAAGTTCTGCAGGTCATGCCCTGTCAACGAAAAGCAATCATTTGTATAATAGAGCCCCATCATGCTGCTAAGGTGACAATACCGGCTGGTATTGATCACCCAGTTCACCAACCGGTCATCCTGTGCAACCAAAGACAACTTTTGAATTCCGTCATCATTAGGCTCCAGTTGCGGAAAATGGCAAGGTGTGGTAAACGGGACTTCCCCGGCGGAGGGATGGGTTTTCCATCGATCTTTAAGAGACGTGAGACGATTGATCGTCAATTCCATTCCCAGTCCGCTGCCCCCGTCCATCAGGGCATCATTGTAAATCCCGAAATCTGTAAAATTCGTGTATTGATCCGTATTCCGGTAAGTAACCGGTGTGATATGAAAATATTGCTGACAAGCCTGACCTATGGCCTGTTGGGTTTCCGAGGTAGGCGCAGGATCATGACTCTCACCCCATTTCCCGACAATACCCAGCTCAAAACGGTCAACGCGCGGGTCCCCGTCAAGAGCCTCTGCCACCTTTTGGATGAGTGCAACACAACGTTGACGAAAATAAGCGGTTTGATTTGTGTAATCAGTTAAATGTCAGGTCATCCGGAAAACTGCCGTTACTGAGGGTCAGTCCCGGGTAATAACCGCCCGGATCGATAGAAATGCGTACGATAACCGAATGATTCAATTCTGTTAAGGCCGGGTACATATCATCAAACCGGCTTTTGATCAGGCTGACCCCGTCGCTTTCATTCAGTTCCCATTTGCTCCAACCATTTCTTCCGCGGGAGACACTGCCAATAAACCCAATATCATCGGACGGTCCTTGGTCCGTGCCAAGGGCGCACTTCATAACCTTTATGAGGATTACGGATTGGTTTTGAATATTCCCGGGAGTGATTGTTATTTGTTCCATCGTACCGGTGGTATTTGTCCGTTTGCATAAAAATTCACCACCATCAATAATAAAACCGAATAAACCCTTTTTTCCTGCTTTACAGACCAATAACTTCATATTTTTATTTTTACTGTTATTATACTATTTGTTAAATACTCCCCGTAGCGTTTCTGAAAATGTTCGGAAGAATTGGATACCTCTACCCTTTGAATTCACTCAGGGTCCGGCTCTGGAAACCACAAGCGTAAACTAGCTCCGCTACCGGAGACTACCTTATCAGACTCATTTTATTGGTCATTATGAAATAGGCCGTTTTTAGCCGGCAAAAATATAAACCACCCGGCATTTCTTTCCCGGATTCATCCTGACAATTCCATACAACCGTATATTCCCCTGCAGGAATATTTCTATTGATCAAAGTTTTAATGATTCTTCCCCTGATATCTAAGATGTCTATCCGGACGGATGGTGGTTTCGGGAATGGAATATTTGATCGTCGTCGATGAAGAAAACGGATTTGGATAATTCTAGACCGATTGCAGTTTTCTCCGCATAGGCAAAGTTTTCTATCTCCGTTGGGAAAGCGGTCATTTCTTCCATCGCGGCGGGTGAGAGATAAGCATTATAAATTCTTGCCCAATAGATGATACCCTGGAAATAACCGGTATTGTCATTACTTCTGCTTCCAATGGTCCAGGGAGCATTTCCGGTAAGATTCATATCAACGGTAAAAGTGCTGAAAGCATCTTTCAGCCAATTTCCGGAATCGACATTGTATGCACGCAACAGGTAAATCTTATTTTGTGCGTCAAGAGCAAAGAATAGGATATATCGGTTATTGGTGATGCAATGCAGATGCGAAATTATATTGTATTGCGGAATCGCCATTATTATAACCCAATAATAGATTTGGAACACCACCCGGGTCGATGCTTAATGCAAGAGTTCGTTGACCACGATGTGCCGTATTTTGCCAGCAGGTATTGATCGGAACCTGAGAAACTGGCTGGAGTTTTGATGGCAATAGCAAAAGTGCCTGCGGGTTTCCCTGGTTGCCATGGTTCGATGGAATTCCATTGGGATATTGAAAAATATTGATCCGTTCCATTAAGAACTACTCCATATGAACCATAACCCGGAGGACTGGGTTCGGTTCCGGCAGTCTCATTTGCAATATCCCCATGATTGACCAGATCAGCATTTCCCTGTAAATCAGTCGTTATCGTTCCCGGTTCAAAATCCCAGCGATTGACCAGATTTTCTTCAGCAGGCAAACTGACGACCACTATTATCGAATCCGAATCTGTTGCGCCCTCATTGTCAGTTACGGTGACTTTAACTTTAAATATCCCATTCGAAGTGAATTTTCTAAAACCAGGATCTTCTTCAGTGGATTGTGGGATATCCGGATCACCGAAGTCCCATAAATAAGAAACGATCCCTCCCCCCCAGTCAGAAGCCGTACAGGTGAACGACAAGCTATCATTGATATCTATCGATTGTTGCATCGCACAGGTTGTCGATGGATACAGTAGGAGGATTATTTTCCGGAATACCTGTAAATTCATATACGCCAATATCCGGAGCAGTGCCGCTGAATTTAATGACCGTGAGTTTGTCTCCCACCGACAAACCGGATGCATCAGCAACGGTTATGATATTATTGGCATCTACCGACACCATTGTCGTGGAATCACCCTGATTGCTATATACAGGATCGTCGGGCTTACCGGGAATACCCCAGGATGTGGTAAATGCATAGGCTTCATTTTCGCCCAGAGTAAGTTGATTCCCATTCTTTGCCGATATCGTCGCCAGGAACCTGCCGGCATTAATAGCGGGTGATGTGGGTAATACATGAAAATCACCCTTCTCAGGGTCAACCATTTGCGGTAACTGCTGAATATTATTACTGAACTGAGTTTACCGCATTATCCATCGATTCCAGTGAATTATAAGTCGTTCCAAAATATGTTCCCTGAAAAGATCCGCCGTATTTGACCATGATATTGTTTTCAACCCCGTTGTTGGTAAATCCCTTTGCACCAACCCCGGTTCCTCCGTCATAAATATTCATATCGAGTGAATTAGCCGGGTAATAGAAAATGTTGTTAATGATCTGATTATTATTGATCCCATTGAGTTGAGCTCCCGTTAACTGAATGCTTCTTCCGCTGGCCGAATTGGGAGAATATTCCTGCATGCGGTAATAAATATTGTTATATACCCAGGTTTGGGACATCGGGGAATAATCGGCCGGATTGATATTGGTAAGCCCCTGATCATCCTTTGTGAAAACATTCCAGCGGATGACAGAACGGACACCATCATATTCAATTGAATGACAGGGTCTTCTTTCACCAGATTTCGGATGGGACAGATTATTGACACCCACCTTTTCGAAGGTATTATTTTCTACCAGAATAAATTCAGGGGAAGGGTCTGCATCCGGCTTACGCTGGATATTTATAGAATGCCGCAAACGGTTGGAAAAATAATTTTTCGTGATCCAGATATACGATGATCCCGAGGCAATATAAAGCATACTGTGAAGTGCAGTTCCAAAATAATTGTCATGGATGTAAAACCGGTGGCACTGGTACACTCCCATAAAATCGACAACCTGAGTGGTCGTGTAACCGAGATAGCGGTTGTATGCATCCATATAGCAATTTTTTATTTCACAATCCGTACAATATTCGAAATGTGAATCATACCTAATGTAATCGGGTCCCGCAATAGCCGTATGAATGCCATCAAAAATTATATGGCTGGCGTTACGGACGAGGAAAAATTCCCTGACAGTACTTATCAGATATAACTTGATATTTCTTACGGTTATATAGGATTGTCCGGCTGTCAGGTCAATGAGAGTCTTGGAAGCCGGGCTGATGATTGCCGTATCACTGTTAAAAGACTGATAAGTAATGGGATTCCCTTCGGTTCCACTCGCTGCGGGATGAATATTCGTGGCATAGGTACCCGGCAAAAGCAAAGCGGTTTCCCCTGCAGATAAGTTGACATTGGCCGTATCGAGCGAACAGGGCGAATCCTGGTTTCCCCGGCTGGCATTCCAGGTGGCAGTACCGTCTGGTGAAACGTAGTAGATATCTCCCGGAGCTGCTGATGCTGGTTTCGTTGATAACGCCAGGGAAAAAATTCCCCAAAATATCATTTTTGCGATTTTCACAATCTCATGTTTTTTAAGTTAATAGGATGACCATGTCCGAAAATAAAGAAACCGGAGAAATGAATTTACGGAGTTACTTTTAACCGTTTAAAAACCTCGTTATAAAGCCTGGACTTCGATGAAGGATTTCCATCAAGGCCCATCCGGACGAACACCATGTTCCATTCAGGAATAACATAGCACATATTGTTATTGAACCCATTCATATAAAAGGTTCCCTGCGGCGTATCGGGCATGCTGAGAGAAAGCCACCAGTTGTATCCGTAATTTATGCCTTCTCCGTCTGCCGGTGCCTGGGTTTGGGATAACAGACTGATCCACTCTTTGGGAACCAGCTGCTGATCTTTCCAGTTTCCATTGCGTAAAAACAGGTATCCCACTCTGGCAAGATCAAGTGCGGAGATATTGACCCCTGCGCAACCATTACTGATCTTATGGCCGTTGACAGATCCTTCCTTATCCCAGGACCAGGAAACGCCAATAGTTTTCATTATTTTATCATCCAGATAATCATAAATATCCTCGTTGGCAATTTCGGTCAACACCCGGCCGAACATCATTTGCGCTTCGTCCCAATAAACAAATTTAGCACCCGGGGCGAACATAGGGGTATCAGGAACATATGGCGTTGCCGACCAGTCGTGACTGTCATGTCCCCAGCGTTCATCACCCACCGCCTGATAACCGGAAGACATACTGGCAAAATGGCGGAGCTCAACCTTGGGATAAAGCCTGGTCAGTAAGGTGTCGTATTTACAGGCAAAATCATCGAGATTACATTTGCCTTCCTCGATCAGTAATCCCAGGGCGGTACTCGTAAATGATTTGGTACATGACCATATACCATGGGTTTTAGAAGCATTATGCCCCTGGTAAATCAGGTAACCGTCTTTGATAATGACTACCTCATTCGTCCCGTCTGATCCGCAGCCGCTTTGAAGATAGTTAAGGGCATCCATCATACTTACCGAATCAACACCAACGGAACCGGGTGATTTTACAACCCAGGTATTTTCAGGAAAAACATATGGAATCGGATCACTTTGTTTTAACGTGTCCTGTTGTTCAGAAATGGGGTCCTGAAAGGTTCCGGATTCTTTTCCCTTGCAGGAGATCATGGCCCCAAAAATCATTAAAATAATAAAGAATTCTTTCATGGGTATATTTATTTCAGTTAAAAATTCATCCGTTAAAATCCTGGATTTATTATAATACCGGTTTTAATTCGAGTCTTTTAATACTTATAGTGGCCATACCCTTTAAAACATTCGCGGAATTAAAGTAAACATAGGCGACATATGTGCCATCCTGGGTCTCCATAAATGCCCCGCCATCATTGATAAAATGCAGAACAAAATCAGGAGCTTCGGTCAGGTCCACTGTCTTCAGATCATTGTCCGAAAGGTAGATCGACGGGATATCCGATCCCTTCAACTGGCCATCCTTATTGTACTGTTTTTCCATTTTTGTGTAGTTGGTACACGCGGAGGGAATGATCAGATCCGCAGGCCGGAATTTTGCCTCGGTTGCCGGGGAAACCAGGCAATGGCCATAGGCAAAACCATTGAGTGAATCCCGGTAGGCATAAATAAAATCGATTTTAGACTGAAGATTTCCGGACTCAACTTCATCGCGGGTATAAGCTTTCATATCCGCGATCGAAAAATAGCAGGTATCCTTGGTCAGGTTGATCAGTCTTTTCATTTCCATCAATGACACCTTATATTCGTCACTCGAACGCGAGGTCTTGTCTCCCAGGGTAGTTTGGGAGGAAAAAACAAAAGACAATTTCCGGCCTCTCGCTTCATCGGGTATAACATAGAAATATCGAAGCGTTGCCGCCGTCGTGTCCACGATGAAGGTGGCCGTCGACACATTGTTCACGGTATTCAGGTCGTCGGCGACTTTTACCGGAACATCGATGCCATGGATGTTATTAAACCATGAGTACGCCTCAAAACCGGTACCATCTGCACCGGCGATACTTGCTTCTGCCCATGCTGTTTTCAGTTTGCCGGATAACGTACCCATGGCATAATCAAATTGTATTTTCTGACCGATAATCAGGGGGGCAAAATTTATTTTCAACAAATCATTTTTCAATACGTCTTCTTCTTTCTTGCAGGAGGCTGAGGCAAGAAAGACCAAAGCTATGATGGCCATGTATGTCTTCTTTTTCATCATCGTTAAGTTTTTTATTACTGTCCTTGAACCGTAATGGTGATGGTATATGTTTTCTCCACTTTCCGGTTGCCCGAAATGACCTTATACTGTCGTGGCTCTGAAAAATCGGTCCACACGCCCATATTCGGCTCCACTTTCGCATCGGTGGCTACACTGCAATAGGGCTTCACATGTTTGATATTCGTCCCGAACACCGCTTCTGCAGTGACCGTTTGGGCAATGGTATCGATTAGGGCCGTCCCGTTCAGAACCGGCCGTCCATCCGACCCAAGCAACTGAAAATAACTCATGTAACAATCCACCTTGGTCGTGATCAATTGGAGGTTGTCATCTACCGGATATTTGCGGCAGGAATTAAAGGCGATCAGTGTCCCTGCCAACAATAGCATGAGCAGGATATTTTTCATTTTCATTGTCTTGTTCATTATAGTGTTTATAACCATGGTAAATTTTGTTTCAGATTGGGGTTCTGTACCCGCTCCGATTCCGGGATCCGGCAGATATAGTACTGCCCGTAGATCAATGGCGACGCATTTTTGAATTCATCCCTGATCCTGTCTCCATAAGCTCCGTATAAGGTTAACCCGTTTCCGTTTGGCGGACCCCAGATATCTTCCACCTGCCTCCACCTCCGGATATCGAAGGGTCTATGGCCTTCACCTGCCAGTTCCACGATGCGCTCCTGTTCGATGGCCTTAAAAAACGCATCTTTCGAAGCATAGGTGTCTGGCCCCAAAGCCGGAAGATTTCCCCTCGACCGGAGTTTGTTCACCAGGCCGGTCAATTCCTGGCCCGGTCCTGACACTTCATTCACCGCCTCACAGTACATCAGGTAAACATCAGCCAGCCGCATCAGGTAGAAATTCATCGTCCCGTCGCCTGAACTGCAGTTCAAACCCCATTGGTTGACCCACTTCCGGTAAATATAACCGCTCGGATTGCTGTTGTAGTCGATGTAATCTATACCATTGTGCTCACCGAACAGGTAGGGGATGCTGTCACTTTTGACTCCCCCTGGGGATACGATTGCCATTTTTTCTCCATTCCAGACAATGGTTGAGCGCATGCGCCAGTCACGTCCCTGGTAACTTGCCAGGTTCGAGGCTCCATTGGCTAAGCTGTCGTTCTGCACCAGCACCAGCGGAGGAGCATTGGTTCCTGTTGAAGTCAGCTGGTAATAATCCACCAATCGATACGTTGGGGCATCACCTACCCCACCCGAACAGGTCTGACGGTTTCCCAGGTAATAGGTCATGGATTCGCCCTGGCCTAAACCCGGCCCTGCAAACTGGAGCGCAAACAGGATCTCCGGATCAAACATATGGGCCGGCGTAAACAACTGCCCGTAAGCCGGGCTCTGGTAAGTACCCGGATTGCCGTCCCCGTATATCGTGAGCCCGTAATCATAAATCACTTTATGGAAGGCTGCTGCTGCCTGGGTGTAGCCATTCTGCGCCTCTGTCGGGCTGGGATTAAAGCCCTCCAGTTCAGGCCAGCCGTATTTGTTCCAGCTTGCCCAGTACAACCAGATTTTTCCCAAAAAGGCATAGGCAGCCGCCTGGGTCACCCTTCCTTTATCTGCCGTAGAAACCCTGGCCGGAAGGACTGAGGCCGCGTAAGTCAGTTCGGCAACCAGTGAATCCTTGATCGTGGCCAACGGGGTCCGTGATAATGAATAGGCCACGGCATTCGATTTCAGAACCGTTGTGAAAAAAGGCACATCGCCCCATAACTCGATGAGCCGGAAATAGGCCAGCGACCTGAGGAATATATTTTCCCCTTCGATCCGTTTCAAAATGGAGATACTATCCGGGCTCGATTCATCCTTCATCATTTTCTTTACATTCTCAATGACATAATTGGCGCGGTTTACCACCTGGTATGATTTTTTCCATATGTCCTCATGCCTTCCGCCCGTAGGGCCCGGCTGGCTGTAATCAATCAACTGGGTACCCCGCGAGATTTGCAATTCGCTCTCCGAATCAAATACATAATCGGCCTGAAACAGATCACGGGTGGAAGAATAAACGGCGTTCGTGGCATAAAAGGCATCAAGGGTATTGGCCCAGAAAACATCAGAGGATAATTCATTCGGATCAACCTGTTCGAGTAAATTTTTTGTGCACGAAGACAGGATCGTCAGCAGGACGGCCGGGAGGAGGAATTTTATCTTGTATTTTAGGAGTGATTTCATAATATTTCGCTTTGAAAAGATTAGAAACTTACATTTATACCCAACGAATAGGTCTTGATGACCGGGTAGGTATCGGTCTCCATGAAATTCGCAGGACCTGATGACGGTAACGGCGGATTTTTCAGGATCGACCCCTTTCCATTTGGTGATGGTGAAAACATTGTCGCCTGAAAGGAAAAGCCGGATCATTTCAACCCCAAACTTTTTCAGTACGGTACTCGGTACGGTGTATCCGAGCTGTATATTTTTCAGCCGGAGGTATGACATGTTTTCCAGCGTATATGTCGAAGCAACGTCATTGTAAGGACTGACTGTTGAATTCCAATCGGTAAGGCGCGGCATGGGTGCGTCGGTATTGTATGGGTTCCAGGTATCCGTCAACTGGGATGTATTGAACGGGTAACGCCCGATTGTGTTGATCCTGGTACTGGACAACCACCCCTGTAATAACGACCATCTCCCGCTGGTTCCCTGCAACAGGACGTTTGCATCAAAGCCTTTCCACGTCAGAGACAGAGTCATCCCATAATTCACCAGCGGATTATCGAGATTCTTTTTCGGATCAGCGATCAAATCCTGATCCGTGATCTGTCCGTCGCCGTTCACATCGGCCAGTACGATATCTCCCGGCGCCTCATATGTGTTATTGCCCTGAAACGCCGCATTGTTAATGTCATTCACGGTTTGGGCGATTCCTTCCGCTTTATACACATAAGTAAAATGATACGGCATGTTCAGGTATACACTGCCCCTGCCAAGGTATTCGTTCCATTTTTCAAGACGGTTCAAATTATAGGACACATTAAAATTGATCCGGTATTTTAATTCGTGGCTGCCCGACTGCCAGTTCATATTCAGTTCGACACCGTCATTTCTCATGATCCCGATATTTGCGTTTGGCGGCGTGTAACCTGACAGCAGTGTCGATAAGGTTGAAGGCCTGATCATCCCGGTGGTCAAACGGTCATATCCGTCCAGGGTCATTGTCAGTTTATTTTTAAAGAAATTCAGGTCCAGACCGACGTTGATCACCCGTGTGTTTTCCCATGAAAAATTTCTATCAATTTGTTTAACAGCGCTATAACCCGTAACCAACGTCTTGTTATTCAGATAATTGGTGTTAGCCAGGGTTTCCTTTTGCGCGTAACGCGATACGCCCGAGTTATTACCCAGCGATCCGATTGAAAGTCTGAGTTTAACATTATCCACATATCTTCTGAAATTGCTGAAAAAAGGTTCTTCGGAAATGCGCCAGGCCAGTGCGACCGAGGGAAAGAATCCGTAACGGTAGCCTTTCACGAACTTGGATGAACCATCATAACGGCAATTGCCTTCCAGAAGATATTTATCCTTGATGTTGTAATTCAAATGCCCGATATATGAACGGAGTCCTTCCGTACTCGAATTCCCCACAATGGACTCCGAGTTGTTCAAAGCGGCATCCAGTTCACTCAGGGTCGTAAATAACCGCGGGTATTTATAGGCACCCAGGTTTCTGAAAAACCAGTATTCTTCACTGGTGGCGGCGATAAGTGAAAGGGTTTGACCCTTAAAAATTTCCTTAGTGTAGCTGATCCTGCCTTCCAGTAACGTGTTATACCCCTGCCTTAAATTATTGGAAATACCACCGGGCCCGCTGTTGATGACATAGGTTGATACATTGGTCCGCGTATTATAATACGAAACCGGGTCGCTGTAACTTTTCGTAAAGTTGTTGTTATACTGCAGCGCATAACTCGTCCTGAATCTTAAGACCTTTAATGGCTTCCCATTCGCCATAGATATTCCCGTGAAAAACCTGCATCGCCCGGGTATTATGGTCACTTGCCATCCTGGCTAATGGGTTCACGCCATCGGCGGTACTCTGCCTGTAGGTCATCGGACCACCAAACCGGCCGGTCTCCGGGTCATACGGCAATACACCCGAAGCGGCATTCCGGATTCCCCCAACACCATCCTCATTAGAATAATGCTGAGTGGACCAATTCCCGTCCAGGCGGGTCCCGACCGTAATATTGTCGCGGATCTTCGATTCAATATTCGAACGGAAATTGTATTGCTTGAAGTCCTGGTATACCTGGACCCCTTCCTGGTTCAACACGCCGACCGAAAAATAATAGTTGGTCTTTTCATTCCCCCCTGATGCCGAGACATTATGCCTTTGAATGATCGCATTCCGGAAAATATAATCCCACCAATTGGTATTCGGGTAATCATGAGGACTGATAAGGCTCATGGCCAACCATTCATCCAATACGCCATTGGAGAAAAAGCCGGGCCCCATATCCATGCCTTCTCGTGCATAATCCGCTACCCAAAAATCACGCGCGGTATTCACCAGGGATTTATAATAATTGGTCGCCTGTGAAACAGCATAAGATCCCGAATACTGGATGTTCGCTTTTTTCCCTTTTCCGTTTTTGGTTGTCACCAGGATAACTCCGTTTGCCGCCCGGGAACCATAGAGAGCAGCGGAGACGGCATCCTTTAAGACCGAGATGCTTTCAATATCATTGATGTTCACCGTATTGATATCCACTCCCGGCATGCCATCCACCACAATGAGAGGATACGAACCATTCAGCGTTCCCAGACCACGGATCTGCAACCGGGCCTGATCGCTACCGGCCATCCCCGAACTCTGGATAACGGAAAGTCCCGGTGCAAGACCGGCAAGTCCCGATGAAACATTGGTGATTGAACGGCTGGAAATCTCATTGCTGATTTTAACATCGGAAACAGAACCGACCAGCGTTGTCTTCTTTTGGGTTCCATAGCCGATGGCCACAACTTCGCCAAGCCCTATGCTTCCTGCCGACAGAATGATATCATATACCCTGTTCCCCGTGATTTTTATGGTTTGTGTTGTCATTCCCACGAAGGAGATACTCAGGGTTTTAGCTGAAGGCGGTACGTTCAGCTTAAAGTTTCCACTGGCGTCGGAAATTGTTCCCAGTGTTGTTCCGGGAATTGTCACCGTTGCTCCCGTCATCGGATTTCCGTCCTCATCCTTAACCGTACCGCGAATTTGCAGGGTATCTTGCTCATTCCTGGCTTTAAGAATCAGAGACTTCAACGTTTCCGTTTGATCCTCTTTAAAGAGAAAATCCCGATAGATATCACTCCCGGTTATCATGCTGATCCCCTCGTACCACTGTCCCAATGGTGGTCTCATTTCGCGTTCCCCGGACTATCTCCCGATTTCTTTTCCCAGTGAAGGCGTTGGATGAGCATCACCGGTAATGATGTAATCACTGGTATTCCCAATGGAATGGGGGATATTCTCAAACGAAACGTTTTTATCCCGGGGATTGATTTTCATCCGCTCTGAATGCGGACTGGCTGAAACCGTTAATGATCCGGTCAGCGTAAAAAAGAAAATCAGTTGAAGGACCAACCCCCGAACATCCCGCTTTTGCCGGTGAACAGAAAAAGCATAATCCGATTTTTTTTTCATAATTTTGGTAGACTTTAGTTTTAGGTTATGCCTGAAGGCATGATTTAATTCAGGCCGGTCAATACGCCAATATTGACCGGTCAATTTTTAGCTGATCAAAAAGCGATCGTTTTCCTCTCTTTTCGCAGATAACATCCCGGGTATCATGCGTTCCGGGTTGATTTTCACATCCGCCTTCACTGTATCCCGGAGCTGAATTTTTTGCCGCGGCACACTCATGATGGATATGCAGGTTCTTTGGGTCATTCCTTCTGATTTTATTTGCCAATTTTGCACACTCTGAATATTCATTCTTTCCGTCGTTTCATTTCGCCAGCTGCACGCTCAGCTCTCCCGGATTGTCATCATGATGTTTCATCACCCACAGTTTTCTGGTATCCGGATGATAATACCAGCAGTCCATTTCCGATTTTTGGAATTCATCCAGGGTATTCATCTGTTTTAAAGGCCTTTTACCGGCCAGAACATTCCGGGGTACGTAGTTTCCCTGGATATGCATTCGTAACAGGTAATTCCTGGAAGAACCGGACCATGAGACCGTCATGTGATTTTCGTTGGACCAATCGGTTGTAATGGGCACAGGTCCCTCCCGATCCCTGAGGACAAATGTATTTTTGGCATTTTCCTCCGGCCACATCGCCAGCGTGATAAAACCAGCGGAGGATTTGCTTCCAAAACCGGTCACCGCATTTTCCACTTCCATCGGGATGATTGCTCCGGCTTTTACATACAACGGAAATTTCCATTGGCTCTCTTTCCATCCTTTGAACCACCGGACCACCTGCCTGCCATCAAACACTTCATCATTATTCCAGAAATCAAACCATTTCCCTTCGGGCAGATAGACTTCCCGGTCCGGTTCGGGATTCATAAACGGAGCCACCAGCAGATCATCGCCGACGGTAAATTCATCTTCGACAAACCAGGTTTGCTGGTCATCCTGGTAATTCCAGACCAACGGTCTGCAAACCGGAGTTCCGGTTTCGTGGGCAACGTTTGCCAGGGTTTCCCAGTAAGGAATCAGATCGGTATGCAACCAGGCCAGATAACGGTAATGATCCTGCGCTTCTTTGGAATACCACCATGGCATATGCAGGGTTTCCATACCGGGAAGCATGGCCCCAAACTGCGCCCAGCGAATCCATATTTTTTCCGGAGCCGGTTGGTCCGAAAAACCACCGATATCCGTGCTGATAAACGGAACGCCGCTGAGGGCCAGCGAAAGCGATGAATACACTGAGGATGGCAATCCGTTGTTGGCAAAACTTCCGCTCAGATCACCCGGCCATTTAAAATTGGTTACGGCGCCCGAACCGAGCCAGCCTGCACGAGGGATCATCAGAAAGTCATCGCCCAATTTCTTTTTCAGGGCTTCGTAGAACACCTTATTGTACTCCAGGGCATAGGAATTATGGACATCCATGCCGGATCTGTTTCCGTAGAGAATGCCATCGGATGGCAGACCCTGTCCGGCATCCAGTTTAAAGCCTTTAAAGCCCAGATCAACAGCCCGTTCAATTTGATCCTGCCACCATTGAAAAGCGCGGGGATTATAAAAATCGATGTAATTATAATAGTCGCCTTCCGCTTCGCCCGATCTGAGTAATTTTGACCCGGCTGGTGTCGCTTTCCCCATCCTGCTTTTTGACCAGGTAGCCATTCTTTATGGCTTCATCCCAGTTGGATGCCGAGGGTGAAGTATAAGGAACGGTCCAGGCCAGAGTGTTCACGCCCAGTTGAGCCAGGTCCGCGATCAGACCTTTCAGGTCGGGACTGAATTCGGTATTGGGAATAAAGGTGGTTCGCGCGTCCTGCCAGGGGGGCTCAAACCAGGTCACTCCAACCGGAATATCCAGTTCTTTCAGTTTCCTGACCATTTCCAGGACATGTTTTCCCCTTAAGGTGGAAATATCTCCGCCCTTGATATCCGGGTCGGACATCAGCCAGAACCAGGGTTTAAACGACCACCGGGGTGGTTTGGCCGGTAATCCCGGTCAGTGACACGACGTGTTGTACCGAAGAAGCGATATTATCTCCCAGAACAACCGTATATTCCAATTCCCTGGCGGGCATTTCAAAGGAAAGTATACCGGCATTGCTCCGTCCCACATCAAACCTGACCCGGCCGCCATAATTCAGGAAGAAGGCATAATTTTCGGTTGATACGAAATACGGCATCCAGGCGCATTCATCGGGTGTGCCTGATCTATCCCAGATCTGAAAGGCCTGTCCCCGCTGAGCCAGGTGGCCGTCCCAGGTTTCTCCAAAACCATAGATTTCCTCAACCGGATGGAGTTTTTCAGCGCCTTTGATCCCGGTCACATCTGGCATCCGGAACGGCGCATTTCAGCTTAAACCCATAATCCCCGGCCTTTTCCACGGTCAACTTCACATGTTGACCATTGGTTGCCGGGAGTGAAAGCACGACAGATTTTCCGGAAGCCTTTTCAACGGAAGCCTTCCCCCGGGCAGAAATCCATTGACCATTCACCAGGAAGGCAGGCGTCTGGTATTCGGCAAAATGTGGAATGCCGCTCCTTATCCAAAAGCTCAACTCTGCAGGTTTTGTTTATTCATTCGAAGTTCTGCTGCAGTGTTCATGAATGCATAAAAACCGGAGTCTTCCTTAACGATCAGGCACTCGCCGGACAATTGAGCCATTGCCTGACCCGGCATGATGATTGCCAAAAACAGGGAAATCGATAAGAATATGAAATGATGACTGTTTCTCATCCTGGACTTCAGTTTTTTACAGAATGCATTTTGGTCATTATCTTATTTTAACCATGTGAAATTTTTCTTCAGAAGTTCTTCAGAATTTGGGCCCACCATCACCGTAAATTCGCCAGGTTCCACGACCCAATGATTTTCGGGCCCAAAGAATTTCAAGTCATTCCCCGTCAGGGTGAATTCGACATTTCTTGTTTCACCCGGCTTTAAATCCACCTGCTGAAACCCTTTTAATTCCTTCACCGGACGTGTCATTGAGGCAAAATTATCATTCAGGTATAACTGAACTGTTTCGATCCCTTCTCGTGTCCCGGTATTGGTCACCTGAATCTGAACGCTGATTTCCTGTCCGGGGGAAACCGATTCAGGCGATACAGTCAGATGATCGTATGAAAAGGTCGTATAGCTCAATCCAAATCCAAAGGGATAAAGCGGGGAAGTATCCTCAAGGGCATACTTTCGGTAAAACATGCCCGGCTTATCGTTGTAATATTGATGGATATGTCCGGCATTTCGCGGGATGGTGACGGTCAGTTTTCCGGAAGGATTGACTTTTCCAAAGAGCACTTCAGCAACGGCCTGTCCGCCCTCCATGCCTGGCTCCCAGGCGTATAAAACCGCATGGATGTTTTCCGCAATCCAGGGTTCTGCAGTCGGCCTTCCGGTCACAAAAACCACAACGACCGGTTTGCCTGTTTTTTGCAAAGCCTTGACCAGGTCGAGCTGCCGGCCCGCCAGGTTGATGTTGGCCCGGTCGACGTTTTCACCGTAAGTCCGGACACTTCCCTTCTTCCGCAGGGCATTTCCCCCAACGACCACGACGATCAAATCCGATCTTTTTGCTTCCTGTGCGGCAGTTGCTATTTGTTGGTCACCGATTTCAGTGATACCCCCACAATCATAGTAATTCACATCTGCTTTTCCGGCAAGATTCCGGATCCCTTCCAGAATGGTGATCACATTTTCCGGCTTCTGATCCAGTGCCCAGTCTCCCAGGATGGCATGACTGTCTGCATTGGGACCGGTGACAAAAATGGATTTTACCTGACCGGAGAGTGGCAGAATATTCTGATCATTTTTCAGCAAAACGACCGACTTTTCTGCAGCCTTTAAAGCCAATTGCCGGTGTTCAGGCATTCCGGCCCGTTGTTCCAGGTTATTCTCATCCACATACCTGTTTTCAAATAAGCCCAGTTTAAATTTTGCCCTTAGAATTCTCCGGACAGCATCATTAATCCGGCTTTCAGGAACTTCGCCATCTTTCACCAGTTTGACTAAAGGTTTATAGAACCCCGGTCCGTGCATATGAATATCCACGCCGGCATTTACGGCGATTTTCACTGCTTCGGCAGTATCCCTGGCAATCTTGTGAAGTGTATTCAGGCGAAAGACATCCATCCAGTCGCTGACAACCAATCCGTCGAAGCCGAGTTCGTTTTTAAGCAACCCCGTCAACAGAACAGCGTTTCCGTGCATGGGCACGCCGTTTACTTCATGATGGGCCGCCATCACAGAACCAACACCATCCTGAATACAGGCTACATAGGGCGGAAGGTAAACTTCGTATAGCGTCTGGGTCGAAACTTCCATCGGGGAAAAATTCAATCCGTTGGCCGGTTCGCTCCCGGCAATAAAATGTTTGATGCATGCCAGCACCGGCGGGTCGGAATTCTGAAATCCCCTGACAAAAGCTGAACTCATCCGGGAGACCAAAAGTGGATCCTCACCGAACGTTTCTCCCGACCGTCCCCAGCGGGGATCCCTGAGGATGTCTGTATTGGGAAAGAAAGCCCAGTTATAACCGGTTGCCCGCATTTCCTTAGCAGTTGCTTCAGCGATTTGCCGCGCCAATTCCGGATCCCAGGTGCACGAAAGCGTAATGGATGTCGGGAAAACCGTTGCTCCTCCCGGAAACATGGCATTTCCGTGAATGGCATCGATCCCGTTGAGCAGAGGGATCTTCAGCCTTGATCTTTCAGCAAGCCGCTGCAAGGCGTTTGCTTCGGCCGGACCGCTGACAAACAGAAAGGAACCGATCTCGCCCGACTGCACACGGCTTTCAATGGTATCCGGATCGGCATAAACCTGAGCCTGGTTATCACCGGTATCCAGCCTGCGCTGCTCGCGGGTTTCGATGACGTTGTCGATGCCAATATACTGGTTCATCTGACCAATTTTTTCCCCGAGCGTCATTCTGCTCAACAGGTCATCCACCCTTTCTTCAACCGGTAATTGAGGATTCAGGTAAGGCGGCATTTCGGTATGTTCCGGTGACTTATCTATTCCCTTATGGCAGGAGAACAGAGAAACCAGGCTCATGCCCAGCACAAAAAAAAGACGTTTCGGAATTTTTGAATTCATCATCAAGCGATCATTATCTTTTTCGTATTCGAAGGGTATTCATCCTTTTTCAACCAATTGCCGGATTAAAAAATCTCACCATGGGCAAAGCTTTCCGGAGCGATGTATCCGGCTGATAATCTGTTTTCAACGGATAAAAATACTATTCCCAGGCCGGCGTGTCATCCATTTCCCTTTGGTAAAGTCGGGGAATGGAATGGGTTGACTTCCCGACCGGACAGAGCGGCCGGTGAGATCTCTCACCACACTCCAGGTCGTGGCATCGTACACATCAATGTCAGGTTCAATACCGGCCCGTACGGCCTCCGTCAGGCGGTAAAGTTCCATATAGTCCCCACCTGCATGACCCGATCCTTCGGCATTTTTCCGTTGTTCCTTCCAGAGTTCCGGTTCATTTTTTTTGACATAATCCGCCGCGTCAAAATCATCCCATTGCTCATCTTCCGGACTTATCCCGTGGATAAAGATCCCTTCATGGGATGAATAAATACCTTCAGTTCCCTGGAGCCGCATCACCAGATCGTAGGGGCGGTAAGTCGCCACATCATGATAAAGGGTGATGGTCAGCCCTTTCTCGGTTTTTATCAGGGTGGTATTAATGTCACCGTGGGTATAGTGCTTTTTTGCAAGCGGATGATCTTCCCCAAACTCACGGGCCGCATAAATATTCAAACCCCGCGATGGCGTTTCCATCGAAACAAGATAGGCGAAACGGTCACCCCGGTTGATGTCCATCCATTGGGCAACCGGGCCCAGGGCGTGAGTGGGATAAAGGTTCCCTTCACTTTTCTCATGGTGCCGGATGCGCCATTGGGCCTCTCCCGTTTCGTTGAATGTTTTTAAAGATTCGTCATTAAACCTGCCTGGACGGATATCGTGCTGGTATCCCACCATGGCATGCAACATTTCCCCCAGAACTCCCTGATGAACCATTTTAGAAATCGTCATGACATTGTGCCAGTAGGATACATTCTCCAACATGGTGCAGAATTTCCCTGTACGTTCGGAAGTTTCGACCAGTTGCCAGCATTCGTCCTCGGTTACAGCAATCGGCACTTCAGAGGCAACGTTTTTACCCGCTTCCATGGCTGCCAGGCAGACCGGCGTGTGCCATTCCCATGGGGTAGCCGTCATGATCAAATCCAGGTCATTCCGCTCACAAAGACGTTTAAAATCCGTTTCACTGCGGGAATAGCCATCCGGCCGTTTATGCCCCGAATCCTCAAGGTATTTTTGTGCGCGTTGAAGGTTTTCTTCATTGATATCGCAGATCGCCGGGATTTCAATACCTTCCAGCTTCAATAATGCACCAATCAGGGTAAATCCCCTGTGCCCGACGCCTACAAATCCGATCCTGACCTTTCTTTTTGCCGGGGCGGCAAGCACTGAGGCTGAACTCCAGGGATTCAACACCAATCCGGTACCTAAAGCCATTCCGGCTTTTATAAAACTTCGCCTTTTCAAATCCATTTCACAAAAAAATTAAATGTCGTCTTAAAAGATTGTCCCCTTTTCTAAGCCCAATTCCCGTCCTGATATTCAGGGTTCATCCATTCCAGATTCTCATGATTGAAGAACGGGGAAAGATTTTGGGCGAAAACCCGCTTTTCCTCTTCACTCATCGGGGTGAAATTCCGTAAGATTTCAAGGTTCGATTTAACCACTTCAAGGCTGTCCATACCGACCGCCAGGCCACTTGGTCCTTTGAGTGACAAGGCAAACCGGATCAGATCGGTAATCCTGATGTTTTTAATATTCTCCCTGGGACGGACCACTTTCATCAGCATCACTCCCATTCTCTTTTCCAGAGCTGCCGGGACAGCCATTTCCTGCCGCTGCTGAGGATTGTTGTTCATCCCCCAATGATTCATGGCCATCAACATGCTGTCGAAATCGCCGCGTTCGGCCATGGTTTTCATCGCCACCGCATCCCCATGTCCGGAGAAGCCGATAAATCGGGTCACTCCCTGTTCCTTCATCCTGTGAACGATATCGATCAAATGGCCTTTTTGGCTCATTTCATTAATGTCATCCAGAGATTCGATGGAATGGATTTTCAACATATCGAGTTTATCGGTCTGTAATCTTTTCAAACTGCTTTCGATTTCAGCAAGCGCCTTATCCGGATCCCGGCTGGTCACCTTGGTCGACAGGAAGATCTCTTTTCTCCGGTATTTCACCACCTTCCCGGCCCTTACTTCACTGATAACCCCATTCTTTGTGTTTTCATAAATATGGGCCGTGTCCCAATAATACAAGCCATGATCCAGTGCATAATTTAACATGGCTGTCGATTCGTTTTCATCGTCAATATTGCAAAACCGGCTACCCAGCCCGATGGCCACCCGTGGTATTCTGATGCCCGTTTTTCCCAAAATCGCTGTGGGAAGACTCCTGGCGTCATATTCATCACATGCCGGCAGCAGTGAGGCTGATGCCAATGTCACGGCGGCCCCGATGGTTCCCCGGATAAAGCTTCGTCTGCTCAGTTCATTTTTTGTCATTTTTTTTCCGTTTTATAAGTTACCGGACCGTATGTGCTTCCGTGAATTCCACTTTTGTACCATCCCTGGTCTGCATGTTCAGAAGCCATCTTTTTCCCTTCCCCACGACAGGCCTGGAAAGAGGATTCTTCCCGGCCCGGTTCCTCAGGGTAATGAGGGTTTCCTGCATGTCGTCAACCAAAAAACAGGGATGGTTAAAGTTGATATCTTCTGACGGGTAATGCTCGATGCTTTCAACGCAGTCAGGAAAATGCAGATATTGCATTTGTACTTTTCCTGATGGTCTTCCGGATATCGCCATAACTCTTTGCATCCCAGGATTCCCACCCAAAAAGGGTCATCATCCAGAACCTCCCTGCAATACAGACCGACGTGATGAATTCTTTTCGAAATCCTGTTTGGTGAAAGGTATTTTCCGTGGGATAATTTATGCAATGAGTGTTCCCCGAAGGTGATGAACTCCACGGGGATACCGGAGGGATCATGCACCAGGATCAGCGTATTACCGGCGCCGTCAATCGAAACCTTCTCAGGAACCTTCACTCCCTTTTCTCCCAGGTATTCCCGCATTTGCTCCACATTTTCCGTTTCAAACGATACGGAAACCAGACGGGGCTTGTCCCGGGCGTCTTTATCTTCAACAAACTCCAGAAACTGCCGGTCATTTACCTTAAATGCAATCACCTTCCCCAAACCGGACGGATAGGAAAAAGCTTCGTCAAAGCCGAGGAACGTCCCGTAATAATCTCTTGCCAACTGGAAATCGCTAACCAGGAAAGTCATCCTGGCAATTCCCCACACCGGCGGACGAATGGTTTTTTGAGCCACACATCCAAACAGTATAAGGCAAAAGAGAACATAACTCATGAATAACCTTTTCACGTTTCTCGGTTTTATGCATTTATATTTATTCAGGGTGCCCTGAATCATTGGGCACCAGCCCGATACTCCCAAGGAAATCAAGACAGGCCGCCTTTACATCATAGGTTCTGCCTTTGAGATCGTGAACGGATCGGATGGTCTCAATGAATGGTTCCTTATTCGTTGTATAAATCAGGTAGTTAATGGCCATCAGTGACAGATCCCTATTTTCGCTTTGGCAGTATTTTTTCAGGATTTTTTCGGCAGTTCGATTGTTCGATAGTTGAAAAGCAATAGCAGACGCGGTAATAGCAACCGGCGGGTAATCATCCTTCATAGCGTCAACAATCCCTTTAGAGTATAATTTCAGATTTTCGGAAGGTTGCGACCGAAGCCCGATGGCAGCCCAGTAACGGACGATTTTGTCCGGATCTTTAAGCAGTTCAATTTGCCTGGCCGTAATGTCTTTTCCTCTGTAACCGGACAGTGAGGCGGCTTTATAAATCCTGGCAACCGGGTAATTTTTGTCGTTTAGACGAAAAGCGTAAGCCGTGGTCGTATCGGACAACCGTCCGATTTCATATTCCGGAAGAAACATCACATCCCGCGATTTCAGGATTTCTTCATCCAACAGCCTTCGCATGTGTTTTAAGATGGGTTGTGCTGCCGGATCATTTGTCAGATTATGGGTTTCCCAGGGGTCATTTACAACGTCAAATAAATATTCAGCCGGCCGGTCCTCAAAGAGGCTTTTCTGCAATGAATCGAGTTTCCCTTCGGCGAGGTCTTTTCGCATTTGTTGTTTTATTTCGCCGATTTCCATATAGCGGATGTATCGGGCTTCCGGCATGAAGGGCAAGAAGTTCCTAGAATACATGTATCGGCCATTGGTAACACTGCGAACCATATCGATTCCGTTATCCGAACGGTCGGATGACAAGACCAGGTGACCGGCAGGTTTCGACCGGTCTTTACCCATGAGGATCCTTCCTGAAAGATAATCGGGTGATATCCCACCAGCCAGACTGATCAACGTTGGAGCAAGATCCTCAAAATCAATCATTTCGTCGGTAACGACGCCGCCTGTTCCCCAGGGAGACAGGTGCTTATACATTTCCGGGAACCAGATGACAAAAGGGACCCTGTATCCAAAATCGATTCCGTTGGTTTTCCCCCTGGGCTCGCCTTCTCCATGATCAGCAAAGAAAAAAATAATGGTACTGTCTCTTAAATGATCCCGGTTCAGCCGTTCCAACAATTCACCAATTTCATCATCGGTGCGTTTAATGGAATTGTATACCCGGGCAAACTGTTTGCGCATTTCATAGCTGTCCCGGTAAAAAGGAGGCATATCAAATTCATTCTCTCCAATTCGTTCATGAAGGGGAAGCCTGGCAAGAATTGTATCCAGATACCACTGGTATGATTCCGTCATTGTTCTGGACTGATGGGAATCCATGAAATTAAACACCGAGAAAAAGGGCTGGCCGGGTTTGCGGTCCCACCATCCGGTCTGACCGGAAGACTCATTCCATGCGGTATGGATAAACTGATTCTCGTTGGCAACGTTGTAATCCGTTTTTTTATGATTGGTTGTAAAATATCCGGCCTGCCGCAAATAGTAGGGAAATCCCCTGATGAATTCCGGAACCGGATATTTACTCCGGTGATTACCGGTCCCGGTTTTATAGGTTTTAACACCTGTTATAATGGCCGTACGGCTCGGTGAACAAACCGTCCCGGTCGAAAAAGCATTGGTAAAACGGACCCCTTCCCTCGCCAATCCGTCAATGACCGGGGTCCGGGCATCTTTATTACCGTAGCACCCGATAAACTGTGGCGAGGTATCTTCAATCGTTATCCAAAGGATGTTGGGTTTCTCCTGTGCAAACAGCGTACTGCTTAATAACAAGGGCGCCCATGATATCATTCGGCGAATATTCATAACTTAATGTTCTATAGATAATTAAATTGAAGTGATATGTAAACCTCTCTTCTTCGAACGATCCTCAAAGGCTTCACCCGGTACCGGGAATATTCAACATTAATCAAAGCCGCCCGGGAGATCACCTACCCGTATAGCGATCTGGGTTTCAGTGTTCCTTTCAGTTCCATTTCCAGGGAAGTCTATTTCAAATCACGCCGTCATTTCTCCAGCACCACAACATCATAAACCTGAAGTGAAGGGATCATCACTTTGCTCTTTTTACCCAATTCATTAACAATCAATGTCTTCCGGCCTTCAAAGTCAGGAGAAACCATCCAGGCCTTTTTCACCCTTGAAGTCAGCTCCAGAGATATATCATCCACCGGCTGGTCCTTCCGGTAATTGACCAGATGGATGATATCCCGCTTAGCTTGTAAATCATGGGAAATGCCAACCCATTCCGGAGCCTTCACCGTAAGCGGCAGAACTTTTCCCGCAGCCTGTAATATGGCTTCTTCAAGTTTTGTGGTATCAGCCATATTGGGCAAATAGACCGCGCGTCCTTTCCCATAGCTGACCATTTTTTCTTCGGGAAACAGCGGATCCGGGTAATGGTATTTCCAGTCGTAAGCATCTTCAATCATCGGAACATCGCCAAATATTTCAGACAGCCCGTAAGGTTTACGTATCCTTCTCCAGCTATCGAATGCTCCGGTCCGGCCGGTAACGACAAGTCCTCCTCCAAGCTTCACATACCTGTTGATTTTTTCAATCACTGAATCGGCCAGCGTTTCCTGGTTGGCCAGGATGAGCACGTCGTATTTTTTTATGGAATCCAGTTGCTGATCAAAGACAATATCATAAGCGATCTGGTGCTGCTGCAGTATCTGTCCGGCCTGATCAGGATCTGTCAGCATGAGATTGTAAGCCATGGATGGATAACTGTACAGGATAGCCACCCGCTCCCCTCCCGAAACGTTCGTATACAGATCCCTGTGAGCGTGCCAAAAATCCAGGTACTGCCTGGTCACACCTGTGGGAAGGCCTAATCCAAGCCAGGCCGGGCAACGGTTGTAAGCGAGTTTTTCCGCATTTCCCTGGGCCGTTTTATTGTAGCAAAGGATATAATTGTGCGTTATCCGGCCCAGTTTATACGTGGGAAATTTTCCGGAAATGTGTCCGTTTTCCCACTGTACTTCATGATGCCCTTCGGCCCAGATGACATTGGTATATTGCATCAAATCTCCGTGGTTAATCCCACCTTCCCATTTTGAACGATTGGTCATTTCCGCGGCATTGACCTCAATCACGACTTCCTTGTTCAGGCTCCTGACGAACCGGGCCATATCCGCCAGGTGGCCGGTCACCGACCAACACCGGAAGTCGCACCATTCCTGCATGACCGGATCGACAAGTATTTTAAGACTGTCATATTCCTGGTTTTTATTATTATTCCAGATTGGAGGCAGGATATGGGATACATCGGAAAATCCAAACCGTTCCATTCGTTTTTCCGGCGTATATTTATCTCGAAGATAGTTCCGGAAAGCGGCAATAGTCGGTTTGTTATATTCGGGATTTCGGGGGCTGCAATCTCCAAAATTGTCGAAATGAATGAAGTCGGTCTTAACCGAATCAACGACAAAACGCAGTATTTTTTCTTTATAATAATTCAGGAAATCTTCGTTATTGAAACATATTTGCCGCCGATACGGCGCGTAACCATAACTCAGTATGATGGGTTTTCCAACCTCATCAACCTTGTACCACTGATCCGTCTCGGCCTGGGGGACTTCCCTGAAAAAGGTCTCATAAAATAAATTGTTCCATTGGACATAGGTATCGACCTTCATCCCATATTTATGAGCAATTGCCGCGGCCCGGGCGGTTTGTCGCATGGATTCCTTCTCCGCCTCGAAACCAAACCCCTTATAACAAAAGATGTGGTAGACGGTCACTCCGGCATCAGCCAGAGATTTAATGTATTCTTCCGAGAGCCGGTATTTAAACTGATCTTCCCACCACAGGTTGAAACTGGGGCTATTCCGGCGAACCAGAAAAATCCATGGCTCATGGGTGGTGCCGTCATCAGCAAACCCATTCCGGACCCATTTTGGCTGATAACGCGCCAAATCCTGTCCAAATAGACAGGTGCTCAGAAAGGCAAACAAAGAAGCCACCAAAAACGATTTCCACATTTTCCTGCCTTCAAATCCGGTACTTTTCATCTTCTTTTTTTGCGTTTATTCGGTTTCGTTATATGATCCTGATGGAATGCTTCCGGGAAGAACAATCGAAGTTTGCCGGGATATTTTTTTCAAATTCACTCCGGGAAGAACACGCAGCGCCAACACCCTTAACCCCTTCACAGAGCGAACTAATCAGGAGAATACCCGGAAAAGTGAATATCCGGTTATTTGTACCCCATCCGGCATCCGGTGGCCTTGGGGAAACTAATAAACATCACAACACAATCCCACCTCAAAATGGGCTAAAATGCCTCCGGATGAATTCCTCTGTTAACGGTTGTTTCAGAACCAAACCCATCCTTGTTTTTTTGAAGAAAACCCCCTGGCTCTCAGCGTGAGCCAGGAGGATTTCTGAGGATAATCATTGATCTACTTAATTTCCAGACTGAAGGATCATTTTACCAATCCCTGCGGCAACACCATCCACTTTGAGTTTATAGAAATATAAACCAGCCGGTTGTGAATTTCCATTGCCATCCTTGCAGTTCCACCGTTGTGTATACCGGTCCGCCTGCTGATATTGGTTTTTCACCAGTGTGGAGATCATCTGTCCGTTAATGTTAAAGATCTCCAGAGAAACCTTTCCAGCTTTGGGAAGCGTATACGAAATCGTTGTCTCACCGGAGAAAGGATTCGGGTACTGTCCCAATTTAAATTCTTCGGTTTTCAATCCGGGAACATGGGTTGAAATGCCCATCAGCGAATTCACCTGATCACCGGTCAGCGCATAATCATAAAACCTGACTTCATCAATTTTCCCTTTAAAGGAGGAAGAACCGCTACCTGAAGCGCCAATTTTAACGGTCGACAGATTTATATTAGTGTCGAATCCGGATAAAGCCACCTTCTGTCTTTTATAGGAAACTCCGTCGATGTAACAATTAACGGAATCCACCGTAGCGGTACCGACAACGAACATCCATTTTTTCTCGAACATGTTCATAACCGTTAATCCGTCCTTAAGATGAGGGAAGGCATCGGCACCATACTCATCCCAAACGTGAAAACGAAACCACATGGGATTTTCATCTAACTTACACCGGAACAAAGCAGTATTTGGGTCACCATAAGCCCCTGAGATCAGAGGATACATCTGGTTACCATGGCCTGTCGTATCAATTTCCATCCAGAAGCAAATCGAAAATTGTCCTGTGGACTGATAATCAAAAGCAGGAGTCTGAACAAAGGCGGAATCAGGTTGCCCGGCAAATTGAATGGCCCTTCCGATTTTGCCATCATCCACAAAATAAGCAGCACTGTCGGCCATGTTTTTGAGTGTTCCGTTAAGCTGACCGCTGGTCGAGTAAACCGTGGAATCTTCACCTGTCATGGTGTACCATGCAACCGGAAGAGGTTGCGGTTCGGTCTGAGAATAAGCATAACCCGCCATGACCAACAGTGAAGCTGTCAGTAAAACGGGCCTGAAGAAGGATAAATGTTTCATAATTTACGTTTTTAAGAGTGAGAAAATTTATTTAATGATTCGTACCGGTGCGAACCGGTCGCAGGACAAGAGTGTATTTAGTCGATTGTATTCAATGATGAGTTTTTTAACAGCCATCCGGTTGCCCGCTCTGAGTAAACAGAAATAAATTCCTGGCATCCATTCCGCCGTTTGAATTTCCTGGATGTGATTTCCAGATTGCATATCCGGGTTCTCAATGGACTTCATCAATCTCCCCTGAGCGTTCAAAATATGGATTGTCACATCTGAATTTGCTTCCAGCCGGTAAACCAGCGAAATATCTGCCGGAAGCAGAAGGATTGGGATAGATCGTCAGACCCAGCAGTTCCTGTGGTTCGTTCATGAGATGAACACCGACTTCACCTGAAAATTCGATAGCACCGATATCGGGACGAACGCCTTGAAAATCTTCTGTTGTCAGGCTGTCCCCAACTGAAAAACCGGACGCATCGGCAATGGTCATTTTATTCCCGGCATCAATCGAAATAACGGTTGAAGAGGAACCGTGATTGCTATAAACAGGATCGTTGGGTTTTTCAGGAATTCCCCAGGAAGTGGTGAAGGCGTAGGCTTCATTTTCGCCAAGGGTAAGCTGGTTCCCGTTAATCGCTGAAATGGCCGCAAGGAAACGTCCTGCATTAATCGCCGGTGAACCCGCTGATAAATGAAAGTCAGCATTTTCCGGGTCTGCCAGGCCCGGTAATTTCTGAATATTATTCCTGAACTGGGTTAACGAATTGTCCATGTCGGCCACCGAGGTGAAAGTCGTTCCAAAATACGAACCCTGGAATGTGCCATCGGCCTTCACCAGGATATTGTTTTCAAATTCATTGTTGGTAAAACTCGTGGAGCCGGCGCCCGAGCCCCCGTCATAGAGATACATATCCAATGAATTATCCGGGTGATAAAAGATGTTATTGATGATCCGGTTGTGGTTGAGTCCATCTGCATAAACCCCGGTTAGCTGGATGCTCCGTCCACTGTTCGATTTCGGTGAATACGCCATCATCCCGTAATAAGTGTTATGATAGATCCAATTCTGGGTGATCGGGAAAAAATCCCCGGAATTGAGATTGGAGAGGCCCTGATCATCTTTGGTGAAAATATTATTGCGGATCACTGACTTATCGCCCTCAAATTCAATGGAATGGCACCCTCTTCTCTCACCGGAATTTGGATGACGCATGTTATCAATGCCAATATTTTCGAACAGATTGTTTTCCACTAAAATATTCACCGGGATTTGCTGGATATTCATTCCATGCCGGTAATGGTTGCCAAAAACATTGTGCGTAACCCAAAAATTCGAGCAACCTCCGTTAATTGAGAATGGGCTGTGTAAAGCTGTACCAATGTAATTGTCATGAATATAAAAATGGGAACAACGGCCCAGATTGATCAAATCGACTTTTTTTTCCGCCGGGATGGTAAAACCGGTATAATCGGTATAAGCATCCAGGTAGCAATTTTTGATCTCCCATTGATGGCAATAGTTAATGGGTGAAAAATAGGAAAGAACATCGGGGCCGGAAATCGCTGTATGGATCCCATCCAGAAGGATATGCAGGGCTCCGAGGCCGCATAAAAAAGAGTTATTTGATCCGGTCAGATACAAATCGATATTTTTCACGACAATATAGGATTGTCTTGAACCCAGATCGAGGAGATAGGGAGCATCTCCGGTGATCGTAGCGGTGTCCCCATCCGCCGAAACATAGGTTATCGGGTTACCTTCCGTTCCGCTCCCTGATGGATGGATTGGCGTATTGTATATTCCTCCCAGCAGAATCAGCTGTTTCCCCTGCCGAAAGGTTAACATTGGCAGTATCCAAGGAGCAGGGGGTGTTTTGATTACCCCGGCTGGCGTTCCAGGTTGCCGTACCATTCGGCGAAACATAATAAACATCACCGGGAGCAGCTAATGCTTTCATCCCCAATACGAAAAGGAATAAACTGCTCCAGATGAATCTCTCTGACCAATTGTCTTTTTTTCATAACCATACCCATCTCTGATTTAGGGAAAAGAAAACCTCCTGACTCTTAGCGTGAGCCAAGAGGTTTTCTGAGGATAATTAATTATAACTGTTTAATTTCCAGACTGAAGGATCATTTTTCCAATCCCTGCGGCAACACCGTCCACTTTAAGTTTATAGAAATATAAACCAGCCGGTTGTGAATTTCCATTGCCGTCTTTGCAGTTCCACCGTTGTGTATACCGGTCAGCCTGCTGATATTGGTTTTTCACCAGTGTGGAAATCAGCTGTCCGTTAATGTTAAAGATCTCCAGGGAAACCTTTCCCGCTCTGGGAAGCGTATACGAAATCGTTGTTTCACCCGAGAAAGGATTCGGGTACTGTCCCAGTTTAAATTCTTCCGTTTTCAGTCCAGGGACATGAGTGGAAATGCCCATCAGCGAATTCACCTGATCACCTGTCAGTGCGTAATTGTAAAATCTGACTTCATCCAGCCCCCCTGCAAAAGAGGAATATCCGTCAGGATGAGATCCCATGTAGGTCGTGGGCAGGTTCACATTGGTGTCGAATCCGGATAAAGCCACTTTCTGCCTTTTATAGGAAACACCGTCCAGATAACAATTAACCGAATCCAGGGTAACGGTACCGACAACGAACATCCATTTTTTCTCGAAAAGGTTCTGAACGGTTAATCCATCCTTAATGTGAGGAAAGGCATCTGCTCCATATTCATCCCAAACATGGAAACGAAACCACGCGGGATTTTCATCCAACTTACAGCGGAACAACGCACAATTCGGGTCACCATAATTCCCGGTGATCAGAGGATACATCTGGGAACTGTTCGATCCAAGGGTATCGATTTTCATCCAGAAACAGATCGAATACTGGCCGGTTGACTGATAATCAAAAATCGGGGTCTGAACAAAGGCGGAATCAGGCTTTCCGGCAAATTGAATGGCCTTTCCGATTTTGCCTTCATCCACAAAATAAGCGGCACTGTCGGCCATGTTTTTGAGCGTACCGTTAAGCTGACCGCTGGTCGAGTAGACGGTGGAATCTTCACCAGTCATGGTGTACCATGCAACGGGAAGAGGTTGTGGTTCGGTCTGGGAATAAGCATAACCCGCCATGACCAACAGCGAAGCTGTCAGTAAAAACTGTCTGAAGAAGGATAAATGTTTCATAGTTTACGTTTTTAAGAGTTAGAAAATTTATTTGATGATTCGTAGTATAACCGGTGTTAACCGGATAAGAGGACCAGAGTTTATTCGTATTCAAGGATCCATTTTTTCAAAGCTATCCGGTTGCCCGCTCTGAATGCACAGAAATCAATTCCTTATTTCCAATTCGCCGGATGGATCACCCGGGTGTGATCCAAACCATCATCACCACCCCGGGTTTTGTCCCAGGTTCGGATTATCGGATAAAACATACACCGGCAATGGCCACAGGTAGTGCTTCTCCTGAAGATTAATGTTTTCAAAACCTGTTCCCTTGAAGACATCGATGTAGGTTTCGCCACTGATCGCATCAACCGATGATTTGACTTTAGCTCCCACGTATCGTGAAATCGCGTTATCGTCCCATTTCAAACCTTCATAAGAACTGGGTTTACTGCATTCTGTGACGAAGGTATGCCAACGCCTCAAATCATCATACCTGAAACCATCGCCAAACAATTCGACCCGGCGTTCGCGGCGTATTTCAACCAAAAGATCGGATACCCCTTCGTCGGCATGGACCGGATCATGAACAATGCTACCGATCACCAGGTGAGGCATGGCAACTCTGTCTCTTAATTTATTAATGGTCATATCCAATACAGACTGGTCGCATTCGCCCAATTCGGCTTTGGCTTCGGCATAATTTAGCAGAACCTCATTGTATCCGAAGATAATGGCCGCGGTTTCATCATGAGACCAGTTCGTGTAGCCATAATCCTGATAATATTTAATGACTTCATACCCGGTATTATTGGTCACGCCTCCCGCCATTCCCTGAAGACGCGGATAGGGTTTCGTATCACCTGTGCTGAAATACAACGGTTTATCCGGGCCGGTATCATCGGGGTGCAGAACGGTTTGTCTCAACCGGGGATCACGGTTCATAAACACGGTTTCGATGGAATCATCGCCCATATATAAGGGTGACTGTCCAATGGGCAATCCATCGGTACACAGGTAATCTTCAATGGCAGAACGGGTCGCCCCTCCCTGACTCAAGGTGATGTCTGTCACCATGGTTGTCGGATTGAGTCCATCAACATACCTTTTCCAATAAATAATTTCAGGATCGGTACTTAAATCGTTCTGAGCGTAAGAATACCGGTAGTCTGTCAGCGGATCACCGGTGCTGTACAGTGAGTATTTTCCGTTGTCAATGATTTGCTTTGCTGCATCGGCAGCTTCCCGCAACCACATATCCGGGGTCATCACATCATCCTGGCCTGTCTGATGATATTTACGCCAGGTGCCTTCAAAGAGACAAATTCGTGCTTTCAATGCGAGAGCCGCCCATTTGTTCATGTAGCCGGGGCCGGGCTCATTGTTGGGCCATGCATCGGGAAGATTCTCACAGGCAAAATTAATATCTTTCAGGACCTGGGCCATAACCTTCACACGCGGATCCCGTTTTCCATAGAGAGCAAGGGTATCGGTTATATCCAGAGATTTCAGGATTAAGGGCACATCGCCAAAATAGCAGACTTTGTCGTAATAGAACCAGGCACGAAACATGGCGACCTCACCACCATAAGCGTATTTCGTTTCATCGGGTATTTCCGCTCTTTCATAATTTTCCATAAACAGGTTGATCGGACGGAGCAGGAACCACCACCAACCGGCAGCTTCCTGAAGGTCCCAACCACTCGTGGGCGGGAAATTCGTACCTGTCTTGATCTGCATGAAGGGCTTCGCGTTTGCATCCAGACTTGCATAATTGTCGGACCAGAAATCCCTGTACTTTTCGTTGTAATGAGATCCGTCATAAGGCCGGTTAACCCCGTTTCCCTGCAGAATATTCGAAAAAATGTATCCGTTTGTCTGAATCCTGTATTTCCCGGAAGAAGATGTCATATCATACAGAGAATTCACCCATGATGACAAATCATTTTCAGTCTTCCAATAGGTCACCATACTCACCTGATCCAACGGGTACTTATCGAGGACATCTTTCGCACAACCTGGCAACAAGATGATTACAGCCGCAATGAATATTTTAACTTGTCTTTTCATCATTCGTGTTTTAATAAGATTCTAGAAAGTCAGATTTACACCCACGCTAAAGGTCCGTTGTGATGGGTAGGAAATCACGAGAGGTCCGTAAAACTGCTGATTTGGGATTAAATTATTTCCTGTGTTCTGATCTGCATCTCTACCGTAAATGAAATTGGAATGTTCCCACAGATTTTGTCCACTGACAAACAAGCGAGCGTTGCTCAGACCCACTTTTTTGATCAAGCCCTCAGGTATTGAATAACTGACGATTAAACTTTTCAGTCGGAAATAAGATCCGTCCTGCAGCCACCGGGTTTGAGGAACCGTATTCTTTGTGGCATCACTCGTTGCCCTGTACCAGTAGGCATCGGTGTTTGTTTCAGTCCATGAGTCCGTGATATCTGATTCTTTAATGACTCCGTTAACCGCCCATGGCCACCAGGCGCTAAAATTCGGATTAGGGTAATAATCCCGTTTTCCGATTCCCTGGAAAAATGCACTCAACGACCAGTTTTTATAATCCAGATCGAGATTGAATGAATAGCTGTAACGGGGCAGGTTATTGCCGATGATCTTCAGATCGCCATGATTGTCGAGGGTATTATTGCCAGGGGTAATTTTCCCGTCCCCGGCGTCTGGAATTCCGTCACCGTTCGTATCAACGGTTGGTTGATCGACGTAACGCACATCACCGGGGTACCACTTTTTATCAATGGCCGTCTGACTGGGTGCATTATCAATTTCTTCCTGTGACTGGAACAGCCCATAGGTTTGATATCCCCAGATATCGCCGATAACCTGTCCATTATAGTAAGTACTCAGACTCCCTGTCGGGTTATCATATTTTGTTATTGTTGATTTGAAATCCCAAATCGAAAATCTTAAATTATAGGAAAGATCCTGGTGAATTTTATCCCGCCAGCTCACGGTAAATTCCCATCCGTTGGTCCGCAGGTCAGCTCCGTTTTCAAAGGGAGGTGTTCCTCCAATGATCTCCGGATATTTCCTTCTCATTAACATATTCTTGGTTGACCGGACATAATAATCGAAAGAACCGTCCAGTTTTTGTTTGAATAATGTATAGTCGATCCCAAAATTCGTTGACGCCACAGTTTCCCAGGTCAGGGTAGAGCTCACCAAATCGGGCATTGTCGTGTACAAGGGATATGTTCCGCTATTATCCAAAACCAGGTAATTGGAAGTCGCGATTCCCAAAGAAGCGATATAAGGATACAACTCATCCACGCCCTGCCAGCTGATCAGCTGATTTCCCAATGCACCGTATGATGCCCTTAGCTTCAGGTAATCGATCATTTTCAGGCCTTTCATGAATCCTTCCTCGGATAATCTCCAACCCACGGATCCCGAAGGGAAAAAACCAAAATGGTCCTTTTGGGGGAAACGGGATGTCCCGTCGTATCGTCCACTGAGTTCAACAAGATACTTCTCATGATAATTGTAATTCAATCTGTAAAACGTCCCCATGAGACCATAATTCGTTGCGCTGGTCCCCCCAACATGCTGGCCAATGGTCGCATTTACCGACTGCACATAAGGTGTAATCATGTTATATCCGGTAGCTCCAACGATTGAATTGACGCCCTCTTCCTGGTTATATCCCACCATGGCTTTGAAGTAATGGTTCCCGATGTTTTTCAATTCATATTCGGCGTAGGTATTAAAAATGTACGCACGGCCATAGGAAGAGCTGGTTGATACCGAACTCTGAGATGTCAGGCTTTCCCACGTATTGTTTGCGCCCGGCGTTAATCCGCTTGATTTGGCAAATTCAATGGTGGAAAGAACATCATCCTTGCCGGAAAAACGATAATTATAGGAAAATTCGCTCCTGATTTTCAGGTTTTTGAGAGGTTTTAAATCCACTCCCGTGGTGAGCCAGGTTTCATAAGCACGTTGGATATTTCTTCCCCCTTTGTCGAGGTAACCGATAATATTGTCGAAATACAATCCGCCCAGTTCCGGATAGATGGGATCATTTTCCGGAAATTTTAATGGTTCCAGCGGGCTGGTGAGCATGATACCTGATGGCTGGAGTTCATGCGCACCGTAATCATGCGGTTTGTTGGTTTTTATCATATTCACAGCCAGCTCCTGATCCAGACTGATCCAGTCTGCCACGTTCTGCTGCAACTTGACCAGAATATTATTCCGGCTATAGACATCGTTCCCGACTTTCAGCAATCCTTCTTTTCGAAAATTTCCAAAGGAGACATAATAATTTGATTTTTCCGTTCCCCCGCTAAAACTTAAGTTATGCTTATAAGAAGGCGATAAATTACGCAGGACCAGATCTTTATAGTTGTTGTATCCATAATACCTGAAATTATTATTCACAACACCATAATCAGGAGCATTGGCAGGATCCTGATTATAGGCCTGAACAGCCGCTAAATAGTCATCATCAAACGAAGGCGAGTTCCCATTATTGGTCTGCATCAGATTTTTGTAAGTGACATAGTCAAGGCTGTTATTCACCGGAGTGTATCCATTAATGATGGGCGTGCTTAAAGCGGTTTCATTGCTGTATTTGATCCGGATTTTATCCTGTCCTTTTCCTTGTTTTGTGGTGACCAGAATGACACCAAAGGCGGCCTTACCTCCATAAATAGCTGAAGCTGAAGCATCTTTCAAAACAGTGATATTGGCAATGTCATTCGGGTTTATATCTTCAATGTTCATGGGGACGCCATCAACCAGAATATATGGGCTACCCCCATTGATGGACTCAATCCCCCTGATGTTATAACTGGCATTATTGGTGGTGGGATCACCACTGCTGAAATTGATGTTCAGGTTGGGAATGACCCCCTGCAATCCCTCAGCGGTGGTTGTAATGGGCCTGTTTTCCAATGATTCCGAAGAAATGACACTGACAGCACCTGTCAGATTCACTTTTTTTTGCGTACCGTAACCAATGGCTACCACCTCCTGTAAACCAATGGCCCCTTCGACCATGGTGATATTCAGCGTGGCCTTTCCAGCCACCGGGACTTCCTGGGTTTTCATCCCGACAAAAGAAAAAACCAATATGGCATCGCCGGGAACAGCATTCAACGTGTATTTTCCCTCGGCATTGGTAATGGTTCCCAATGTTGTCCCTTTAACGACAACGGTCACACCTGGCAGAGGGGTCCCGGAGGAGTCGGTAACGATACCGGAGATGGAATTCTGTTGCGCTGTTCCGGAAACGTCTTGCGTGGTGGCGGGTGCTGCCTCTGGTACCCTTTCCATAATGGCTATTTGCCGATCATGGATTTCATAGTAATTCTTCGTTCCGGAAAATACCTGATCCAGGATTTTGTCAACCGTCTGATTTTCCACCTCCACATTTACTTTCCTGTTCACATCCACCGATTTCTCGCTGTACAGCAAAATAAACTGGCTGTTCTCTTCTATCTCCCGGAAAACCTGCCCGACCGTTGCATTTTTAAAATTCATGTTGAATTTTGTTTGCTGCGCGTAACTATTGGCAGTGACCGAGGCAACCGAAACGAAAATAAAAAAGGTTAATAGTTTCATTTTCAATAAAAAAATTGGCATGACAATGCGATTCCTGTTATGCCTGTTTCGTTTTTTTTTCATAGATTTGTTTAGTCTATTAAAAATACCGTTAGTAGATAAACCTGAAAACCGGAGGAGGCCTAATTCCTCCGGTTTTCTTTCATTGATGAATTACATCCTTTCAATCTGTGCTTTCAGGATGACTTTATCACCTGAAATCTGATAATCAACTTTTGCCACTTTCGACAGGACCGTCATGGCTTCATTCAATGACTTCGTTAAGTCCAGTTTGCCGGAAACCGGAAATGATTTTGAGATGATCGCCTGATCATACATAAACTTTACATTATAATATCTTTCAAGCTTAGTCATGACCTCGACAAGGCTCTCGTTTGAAAACTGGTACCATCCATTAATCCACGAAATGTGCATTTCCGCATCCGGTGCTGCCGAACGCGTCAGTTCATTTTTATCTGCCAGGTATATCGCCTTTTGATCCGGGATCAAGGTGGTTTTGTCGTTAAAAAGTTTCCCTTTGGCCTTGGACACTCACGCTTCCTTCCAATAAAATTGTCTCACAAAAATTGTCGGATGGATAGGCAGAAATGTTGAACTTCGTTCCAAATACTTTAACATCAATGTTTTGGGTTGAGACAATAAACGGTTGGTCCTTATTTTTAGTGACCTCAAAGTACCCTTCCCCCTCGAGGAAGACCTCTCTCTTCCCCTCGTCAAATTTTTGCGGGAAAGCAAAATGGCTGCCTGCGTTCAACCAGACTTTGGTTCCATCGGCCAAAACGACTGCCGTTTTTCTCCCATATGGAACGGTGATTTCGTTCAAAGCCATTTTTTTACCTTCCTTCTGGCTGACCGGCAGGTTTTGCACGATACTGTCTTTATCGATTAAAACGGCATTTTTGCCCTTAATGACTTCGACGCTGAATTTATCATCCGGCAGTTCGACTTTCGTCCCGTTGGAAAGGAGCAACAGTGGGGATTCTGATTTTAATTCACTTAATGACTCCTTAAACTGATAGGGATTTTTAGATTGACGGAGCCCAAAATAAATCCCACTCCCCACTGTGATGATAATCAGGATGGAGGCAGCAACCCGGGCATAAAACCGTATTTTTGAAAGTCGGATGGTCCGCGGAAATTCTTTACTGAATGAACTTATATCTTTCCAGAGTTTGAATTTCTTGTCTTCCGCAAGTCTCTCATCACGGATCCTGAACAATTCGATGATGGTCTTCGCCTGAAGAATTGCGTCTTTGGCAGAACTATTTGACTGAAGAAATTGCTCCCATTCGACCTTTGACTGGATGTTATTGACAATTGAAATGAACTCCTGATCCTCCAGAAGATCTTCAACTGTATAACCGATGTATTTTCCATTATCCATTTTTGACCTTTATAAAGACAAAAGGCGATGAGATTCATTTTGTGACAGAAAATTTTAAAAAAATTCAATTTTTTTAAGATTCGTCACGCAATGGACAATGGACCGGCTTATTTTTCGGATAAAAATTTTTTTAGGGATTGAATAGCACGGGAGACTAACTGGCGGGCTGTGTCATTTGTGATGGACATGATTTCGCATATTTGCTGATAGTCGAAACCAAGGGTGAACTTATAGTACAAAACTTCCCGTTGTTTCAGGTTGAGTTCCTTCATCCCTTTTCTGACCAATTCGAGCCTGTGGGATTTTTCTTCGGTTGAGATCAGATCTTCCTCAACAGAGAAAACGATATTTGGCTGAATTTCAATTTCTTTGTAATTATCCTCGTGCTTCTTTTTTTGCTGAATCTCACGAATGAGTTTTCGCCGGAAAGATGTCAACAAATACAAGCGGATGTTATCTGTTCTTCCCAAATTTTTTCGTGACCGGATCAACTCATAAAAGAGATCGTGGATGATGTCTAAGATCAGCTCTTCGTTCCTGGTTATCTTTTTGCCATAGAAAAATAAAAAATCAATATTCTGATGATAGATATGCGACAAGGCATATTCTTCTCCATTTTTAAACTCTCCCCATATGTATTGATCTTCTTTCATGAAAACGGATTGATCCCGGTCTTAGCCGTATTATGGAACCCACATGAATGAATATTAAAAGGTTACGTTTGTATGGCCTTCCCCATTGCTGGTTTCATCGGGTATTTTTTATTATTTTTCAACGTAAATGCATTTCATTGTCCATCATTTCTGAATCACGCTGGTTTTGTCTTTTCGATCATGCCTCTCATTGTGAATCTTCCCCGGATTGTTCACGAGTACATCCACCGGCATCCGAACTTTTGCGGATTCATAGATCGCCTCCTGAACAGCCAGGCTTTTCAGATAATCCTTTCCGTTCGTTTCAAATTCGTTTTCTGAGATCAGACAATCGACAAAATGACGTTGGGTGGTGTAAACGCAGTCTCCTGCAAAATTCATATTCCTGAAATCATAAGCATGCTCCTTTTCTTTCTCCCCCAATCTTTTAATAGTTAAACGGCTATCCGGATATAATCGTATAGTCCCCTCGAGACCATCGATCTGAAATTCTCCAAACGTCAAACGAGGATTTGGATAGTTTGGTTCATTGTAACGGCTGGCGTCCCAGACCGCCAGCATTTCTGACGAAGCAAATTCAAAATTGACCAGGGCAAAATCTTCGCCGGCGATAACGGGGTTCAGTTTTTTTACATAGGCAAAAACCCTGGCAATTTCTCCACCCAAATAGCGAAAGGTATCGATGAAATGAATGCCATTTTCATAAACGATCAGCCGGGGATAATCTCTGAAATAGGGCTGACGGGGAATGTATGCATTTTTGCCCCAGCCGTCACCCATTCTCTTTCGCCAGTTCATCAGGTGAACCTGGCCAATCTCACCGGCATCCATCAATTTTTTAATTTCCCTGTACCAGGGTTGGAAGCGCCAATTTTCATGCACCATGAAACGGATTCCGGCCGTTGTTGCACAGTCCACAATCTTTTGTGCTTCCTCAAAAGTCGGGGCCAGTGGTTTTTGACAAATCACCGCGATCCCCCTTTCAGCCGCAAACCGGGTCATTTCAAGATGTGTTTCCGGCGGTGTGATGATATCCACAAAATCCGGCTTTTCCTTTTCGATCATCTCACGGTAATCCATATAGTGCCGGGGAATTCCAAACCGCATCATCAATGGTTCTGCTTTGCGGATATCCCGGTTGCACATCGCGACAATTTCCGTTTCCGGAATCCTGCTCCAGGCTTCGTATTGAAACGGGCTGAAGTAGCCGGCTCCGATGACAACACCTTTCAATTTTTTCATATCTCTGCGACACATAATCCTTGTTAATATTCGTCCAGTGCTTTATCCGGTTTCATGAATCCCCAGGCAACGATGGCTGATGAGGCCAGACCGGCTCCAACGAAAAAGAACGACTGATTGGAGCCTGTCCATGCCAGCAAATACGGAAAGGCTAATGCGGTGATAAATGAACCAAGATTCCCTGCCATATTCATCGTTCCGGATACGGCTCCGGCATGTTTCCTGCCAATATCCACGCACAGCGACCATGAAGGGCTGATGGTCATATCCGCCCCAAAAATGGCCAGGCTCAAAAAGAGAATGGCTGTTCCGGGGGAATCCATTTGCAGGTTACCGAGCAATCCGGCCACAACCAGGGCAAAACCGATCATGGCAGGCAGCCGGCGGGAAAGTTTCCACCGGCCACGTTTATAGATGGCATCGACCATCCAACCCGAAAACCAATTCCCGAACGCCCCGGCCATCAATGGCGCCGAAGCATAAAAACCAGCTTCAACAATCGTAAGACCGTATCGCTGCTGAAGATCCGGGAAAAGCCAGGTGAGTGTGAAGAAAAAAGTAAAGTTACTGCAAAAGTACTGAAACATGGCCAGCCACATGTTCCTGGATTTTAACATGGCCGCTAATTTCAATGTATGGAGAGGATCATCATCACCCGTTTGCTGGCGGTTGGCCAAAATGTAAACCTTTTCTTCTTCGCTGATGGATCTATGATCGGCCGGATCATCCTTAAACCAAAAAAACCAGACAAGAGCCCAGCCTATTCCCGCTGCTCCTAAGAGAGTAAAAGACACCCTCCATCCAATGGACTCAATCAACCAGGCCACGATGGGAAGAGCAAAGGCTGCGCCCAGTCGGCTTCCGCTAAAGTTGATACCCGTCACCAGTCCTCTTTCCTTCAAGGGAAACCATGAAAAAATGGCTCTCGACATTCCCGGAAAAGCACCCGCCTCGCTGACGCCGAAAAAAAAGCGGATAATCAGCATGGAAAAATAGCTCCATGCCATGCCTGTCAATGCGGTGAAAGCCGACCATAAGGCGACAATGGCCGTCAGGGTCCGGCGAGGGCCGAATTTATCAGCGAGAATCCCGGCAGGTGTCTGGGTCAGGGCGTAACCGAGTGCAAAGGCAGATAATATCCAACCCATTTGCTTGTCCGTCAGATTCAGGTCGGCCGCGATCGAATTTTTCCCGGCAGAAATAGACGCCCGGTCGATGTAAAGAAGCAATGACAGGAGGAAGGTTCCGGACACCAGTAAATACCGTGTTGGTATTTTTCGTTTTTTCATTCTTTTGTTTAATTAGTGTCAGAAAGAAAACTCATGTTTTTTAGCCGTGCTTGATAAGAAAACGTCAAGAGCAAGGCTTGCGATGACTGAAAAACAGGAGTTTACTATTCGTAAATGACTGTTTTGAAGTCGAGCATAACGCAGCTATTGGCGTTTTCTTGCAAGCACTAATTACCTCTAAACCACAGAGGAAACAGAGAATTGCTACCGTAAAGATCCGGCCATGCCAACAGCATTTTCCCAGGCCGAAACAAACATGTGTCTGAAATATTCCACAGGACCGTATTCACCAAACTCCTCCACCGTCAACCCATCTTCCATGAAAGCCTGTTTAAATTCCGGGACCTTTTCCAGCAACGTTTCCAATACCTGCGGCTGGACCGGATTAAATAATCGGGAAATCACCGGTTGGTCCAGCCTGAGTAACTGATCGACCTGTCCCTCCCAATTCATGGTGATGCATACATCTCCACCCACCATCTCTGTAAAATGCTGCAGGCCGCGCACGCCTCCGCCTATGAATCCCGGCTTGTATCCACGGTCATGCATCAGTTGATAGACCTTTTTGGCGATGACCATTCCCGCCTGGTGAAGAATATCGGGATTGATGCGGATCTCGTTTTTAGCCACTTCTTTTTGCAGCCACTCGTCATATATACCGGTAATCAGGGAAATATACATCACGGGGTTTTTGCCGGTCCGGGCAGTAATCTGATGATACATTTCACAAACCTGAACCATCTGGCTGACCCCCATAACTTCCGTGGCATTCATTGGCGTATTTTCTTCTGCCAGGATGTTCATCGCTTCCAGTCCGGCCTCGGTGGCCGGGATCTTGATCATGATGTTGGGATTCATTTCCCGGTTCATCCTCGCTTCATGGATGATCACCTGCGGATCTTCTTCATGGACCGGATCCCCCTGGATACTCACATAACCATGCTCACCGTTTGTCATTTCCCACAGGGGCATAAAAATATCTGACACCCCCTTGATCAGTTTCCGTTGCAAAATGCAAATCGCTTCATTATCGTCAGCGGTTTCCTTCAATGTTTCCATCAATAACGCTTTGGCAAAATCACGTTCGTGTTCATGAGTCAGCATTTTCCAGGTATAGGAAGGATTCTGGGTGCAACCCTTTGCCCCGGCTTCAATCGCCATTTCAGCCTCCTTACGGGTCACATTGTTGATCCACATTTTTGTGGGAGTAAGACTGGCAACCCTTTTGAAATAATCGTTCTTCATGTCTGATGTATTTTAGTTCTTAATGAATGTTGACGGATCTTTATCTTTCAATGGCCACCACACGGCACGGGGCACCATCCCCTGAAAGAATCTTCAAGGGAAGAGCAATGATTTCCACTCTGCTTTGGGTTATCTTCTCCAGATTGGTCAGGCCTTCCACAATAATGATATTCCCTTCAAGCAAGATGGTATGGATAGCCGTCAATTCCTGAATGTCTGTTTATATTTGCAACGGAAGCGGATTCGACCCCGACCAGGCTGACGTTCTTTTCGACGCACCATGTAGCCAGCTCACTGCTGATCCGGGGAGATCCATCCCGGTATATGGGAAGATCAACAAAATCGGACCATCCGGTATGAAAGATCAGCCCTTCGCCCGGCTGAATCGCTCCGGCCGCCTCTTTCAGGTCATCGATCATGATTCGTTTCCGGGGTGGGCACGGCAACAGGTCAACGACCCAACAAGTCGTAAAAAACCGGTCGACCGGGTATTGATCAATACTTTGGGAGGACACCCCGAAATGCAAAGGGGCATCCATATGTGTACCCGCATGGGAATAAAGATGAAGATTTTGGGCATTCCAGCCATCCTCCTTCAGGACTTTTGCCGGATCGCTTGAAAATCCCCTCATTCCCGGCTGGTAATTCAATGTCAGATCGATGTATTGCATAAGAAATGATCCTGTTCAGGCGGGATTCTTCGATTTAATATATAACCGTTCAATGATGGCTTCCGTTATTTCCGCAGTTCCGGCATGTTCCGCCCAAATCCACCGGCAGGATCCCCTCACTCATGGTCCGGTCAACGGCATCCATCAGTTTTTTAGCGGCCGCAGGTTCTCCAAGATGTTCAAGCATCAGGGATGCCGACCAGATGGTCCCGATGGGATTGGCAATATTTTTCCCGGCAATATCAGGAGCCGAACCATGAATGGGTTCAAACATCGAGGGGTAATCCCGTTCAGGATTGATGTTCCCACTGCCTCCCAAACCAAGACTTCCCATGATCGCTCCTCCCAGATCGGAAAGAATATCGCCAAACAGATTGGTGGTCAACACCACATCAAAAATTTCGGGATGCAGTACAAAATTGGCCGAGCAGTTATCAATGTACATCTGATGATGTGCCACATCCGGATACTGGGCCGCAACTTCCCGGATCACCCGGTCCCAGTACGTCAAACTGTGAATTAAGGTGTTGGACTTGGTGATGTGATGCACTTTTTTTCTTCTTGTGCGTGCCAGTTTGAAAGCGAAATGAGCGACCCGTTCAATTCCTTTGCGGGTAAAAATGCTCGAATCAATTCCCATTCCATTCGGTGCATCAGGCAAATACTGATCACCGATCTGAACAAATTCCCCTTCGGTATTTTCCCGGATGACGACAAAATCGATGTTCTTTTTTTCAGCCAACGGGCCGTGAAAACCGGGATAAGTCCTCACCGGTCGATAATTGACGTATTGTTGAAAACCCGTCCGTACTTTGAATGTATAGTCTTTAGCCGGGAGGGTATCGTCAACCTGGGGCAATCCAACCGATCCGAAAAAGATGGCTTCATAGGCTTTGAGGATTTCCAGTCCGTTCGATGGCATGAATTCTCCTTCTTTCAGATAATTCCCCGCTCCCCAGGGAAAAAATGTTTTCTCCAGCGTATATCCCTCATTTTCTCCCAATGCATCCAAAATCCTCAGGGCTGCCGGAACGATCTCCGGCCCGATTCCGTCACCCGGAACAACAGCAATTCGATAATTCTTCATTTTTTTTAAGATAAATAATTAGTTCCCAAAAATTTCTGTGACCTTATTGAAAAAGCTCGTTTTCCGGGGAGAGGAAATTTCCCAATCGACCGGAACACTCTGAAACCCGTCTTCAAAACCCTCCCCCTTCATCCGGTAATCGAAATAACCCCATGAAGCATACGCTTTGGTTGCCGCAACGAAATCATTTTGGGGATTGTCAAAATCGTAATGATCATCTTCATTGAAGACGATGGGCATGGGATGATAGGTTTCCATTGAGCGAACGGTATTCACCATGTTCGTGATGACGGTGTCCGATTCTGCACCGTTCCCGTGGAGCAGGATAAAATCCGATACTTCCAAAACGTTTCCGGGGGGTATGCTTTTCCCGCCAAAGCTTGTGCCGACCAGAAGCCTTTGTCCGTCTTTCTCAATGCCTTTGGCGATGGAAATCAACTCATGGATCCGGTCCTTCGATAAAATGGCATGGTCGTATTGCTTCACATCGGCTTCATTGGCAATTTCGACAATGACATTTTCAAAACCCTTGTCCAACAGCCAATGGGTCATATTTCTTGTGGCACTGATGACGGCCTGTTCATCGGCAAGCCACTGATCCTGACCAAAATAAAAATACCCCAGGATGACAACCATTCCCAAACTGTCAGCTTTTTGAATGATCTTTTGCAGCCGTCCCAGATATTCCGGAATCAGTTCCCCGGAGGCGGTGTAGCCGGGATTTTTCCAGCCCTTATTTCCATATCCTGTCGGGCTACCACCCTGCATGTTGATCGTAAAGGCCAGCAATCCGTGTTCCCGCCAGGATGGCATGGCGGCAATAAATTCCCGGGTATTCCTTTCGGCGCTCCACTGTTTGGTATCCGGATAAGCCCATTGGCCTGATGTTTCAGGATTATAATCCGTAAAAATTCCCTGCACCATCCGGGAGTTTGGCAGTAGGCCCTCAACCGGGTACCCTTGCCAGGTACGACCCTTAAATGTGGGGATTCCGTTAATACAGAATTTTTCACCTTCAATTTCCACCTTCGTTTTAAAAACGGGTTCCTTCATTGTGCCGGTGCAGGAAAAAGTGACCAGAAAGGTCAAAAACAAGAGTCTGTTGAATTTATGCATGGGTCAGCTGATGAGTGATTGAATATTCGTTCATTATTCCCCTTGGTGTATTCCTTTTTTCATGTCTTGTTCCTCCGGCATAAGACTTTTTACGATCAATTTTTTTGACCTTCTGATGTGCTGTTTAATGATCAGTTCTGCTGAATCGGCGTCCCTTTTTTCAATAGCCGCTATCAGATCAAGGTGTTCAGGAAGGGTCACGGAAGGTGGACGCTGCAGACCCATTTGGATTACCCGTGACTCGACCAGACTGACCTTGTATGTTTTAATCAATACCTGGTTTTGGCTGTACTCAAGCAGCATGGCATGGAACTTTTCATCGGCTTTCCGATAATCTTCAACGTTGATCTCATTCTGTCCGATAAACGGCGACCATATTGCTCTAAGCTTAGCCAACTGCTTTTCATTAATCCGTTCCGTGAGCAATCTGACAGCAACCCCTTCAATCCCTTCACGCACATCATAAATATCGACCATCTCTTTTCCGGTCATTTGTTTTACAAACATTCCCCGGCGCGGAATGCTTTCAACCAGAAAATCATGTTCAAGCATATTCAATGCTTTCAGCAAAGGAGTACGACTCACCCCAAGTTCTTGCGCCAATTTTTCCTGAAGGATCTTTTGTCCGGGCTTATATTTCCCCTGGATTATCATTTCCCGCAATCTTTTATAAACCGGGTAACTTAAATCACTGTGTTCAATCATATCAGGCATATTTTGGGTTAAAATTAATGTTTGTTTTGAATTTTGTATACAAAATACAAAATAAATACTTCCCAATTGCGTGAATTATTTTCCGGTTTGCCCGGCAAATCCCGGATATTCAAGCCGCCGGGGTACGAGGACTGTTTTTCCACCGGGAGATGATCCGCCGCCCATGAAGGAGTGAATCAGACGGCCGGGTCAATTCTCAATGCATGTATATATGAATGAATAGGTTAGAGGATGTTTAAAAGCAGTGGCCGAAAAAGTTACATTGGGTAGGGCTGCTTTTACAGGACGTGGATTCCCTGAGCCATAAAGACAAAAATCATCGTTTTGGTGCCATTTAATGAATCAGTGCTTTTCCTGTTGAGGGGTTCTGCGGGTCACTGCTCTTTTTTGTAAGCAGGGTTTAATTCCGTTGGAACGGGTGCTTTTGTTTTGGCTCTCCATTCCCTCATCATGAGGTGCAATTCCCTTGTCTTTTCAGGGTAAGTGGAATCGAGGTTTTTCTTCTCATTGGGTTCTGCCCCAAGATTATACAACTCAAGATGCCCGTCTTCGAAATATTCATGGAGTTTCCAGTCTTCGTACCGGATGACGGTTCCGGGCCGTGTCCTGAACCAGATATCCCCCGTCTCTGCATTTCCTCCCTCCAGGTAAACAGGAAAATGCCAGAAGATGGGGCGGTCGGCGAGTTGTTCCCCCCGGAAGGCCGGGAAAAGACTGATCCCGTCGAGGATTTTTCCTTTCGGGGGCTTAATGCCGGCGGCCTCCAGGAAAGTCGGATAAAGGTCGATGTTGGAAACGGGTTGGGTCGAAATGAGTCCGGCCTTGATTTTTCCAGGCCATACGACAAAAAACGGAATCCTGATGCCCCCTTCATAATAGGAACCTTTTCCGGCCCGCAGCGGCCACTGCTTCGTAATATTGTATACCCCTCCGTTATCCGAAGCAAATACGATCAGTGTATTTTCAAACTTGCCCGACTGGTGCAAAAAGTCCAGTAACCGCCCAACGTTCGTATCGAGTGCTTCAATCATCGCGGCGTATTTCGCATTTTCCTGACCGTTCGATCCCTGCCGGGCAAGGTATTTCTGCTTTAAGGAGGGTTTGGGCTGGAGGGGCGTGTGGACGGCATATGTCGCGAAATTCATGAAGAATGGAACATCGCCGTCCAGGGTCTTCAGAAATGCAATGGCTTCGGAGGTGAGCCTGTCAGTGAGATACTCGCCCGCCGGGCCGTCTTTGAGGGCTTTGTTATGGTACGGACTGAAGTAACTGTAAGGATGTCCGTAACCGGCTCCTCCTGCATTCACATCAAAACCCTGAGTGCAGGGATCATCCCCGATATGCCACTTCCCGATATGACAGGTCTTATACCCGTTTTGTTGCAGAACTTCTGCGATGGTCAATACCGAATCTGCCAGGAACAGTGTGTTTTCCACCGGGATGAGCTGCCGGCGCTCACGATCACCTCTTTCCGAACTGCCGACCGTATAAATTCCCGTCCGCGGAGAATACATCCCGCTAAAGAGGCTGGCGCGGCTGGGGGCGCAATTCGCGGCAGCAGAATAGGCATTTGTAAAAATCATTCCCTGTGAGGACAGCCTGTCAATATTGGGGGTCTCATAGTATTTACTCCCCATAAATCCAAGGTCCTTCCATCCGAGATCATCCACGTTGATCAGAAGAATATTCGGTTTACGATTCCCCGGATGCTGCTTGTCTTCATGGGATGAACACGATATTGCAGCGATGGAAATGAACAGGCAGGAAGCCGGGACAACAGATCGGAAGGTTTTCATACTCTTTGGTTGGTTTTGTGATTGCACGTTAAAGGTAAGAAACCACAGGAGAAGAAACCAGGCGCAGAATAAAAGATCAATGCATTTCACCGGAAGCGATTTCATTTGGGACCTGGCTTTACAGGCTATAAAAATAACCATCTTTTCCAGGCAATCCCATCCAGGGGTGAAGTTTTGGCCTGCCGGAAAAGGGCTGTTACCATCTGCCTCGACAGCTCAGGAGCCGGTTTCCACTGGCCTCTTAGGGGATGAGCAGGCTCGACCCTACAGGAAATTGTTCTAAAACAGACGAAAGCGGTAAACATTATGACGGCTTCCCGGTTTAACCACGGAACATATCCATTTTACCAGCACTAAACCTGAGCTCCATGAAATACTACATTGAAAAAACCCTTGACCTTTCATTCGATGAGGCGATCAGCCGGACCACAGAAATGCTCAAAACCGAAGGTTTCGGTGTTCTGAGTTCCATTCCCATTGATGAGAAACTGAAGGAAAAACTAGGCGTCGACTTCCGTCGTTACACCATCCTGGGTGCCTGCAATCCCCCACTGGCCTACAAAGCCCTTCAAAACGAGAACAAGATCGGGACCATGCTGCCCTGCAGTGTCATCGTACAGGAGTCGGAGAATGGGAAGACCGAAGTGGCCGCGATCGACCCGGTCGTTTCCATGCAGGCCGTGGAAAATCCGGCCCTCGCAGGACTCGCCACTGAAGTCCGGGAAAAGCTTGCGCGCGTGATCTCATCACTGTGATACCGGCATCGCGGGATGCCATGGATGAAGAAATATCATAATCTGTCGTCACTTTTCGCATGTTTTTCTAATTTTGTGGAACATTTACCCGAAATGTCCCAACACCCTCATCCTGGTAAACTCGTCCTCTTTGGCGCCGGCAAGATCGGAAGGTCCTTCATCGCCCAGCTTTTCTCAGCGGGAGGCTACGAGGTTGTTTTTATTGACATTGATGCGGCCGTGGTCGATGAGATCAACCGCAGTGGACGCTATGACGTCATCATCAGGGACCGTGAAGAAAAGCGGATCCCCGTCCGAAATATCCGGGCGATCCATTTCCCGGATACAGAAAGGATCGTCGATGAGATCGTCACGGCCCGTATCATGGCCGTCTCAGTTGGTCAGAAAGGACTGGCCGCGGCCATTCCCGTCATTTCCATCGCCCTTAGGGCACGGCAGTCCCTTTTTCCGCATTCGCCCCTGGATATCATCATCGCTGAAAACATGAGAGATGCCTCAGAATGGATGGCAAGGCAATTCAGGAATGAGCTGCCCCCGAAGTTCCCTGTGGATACTTACCTTGGCCTGGTGGAAACAAGCATCGGCAAGATGGTGCCCCTGGCCACGTCGAGCCAACAACTGGACAACCCGCTCGATGTCTACGCCGAAGCCTACAATACGCTCATCCTCGACCGGAAAGCCTTCAAAAATCCCATTCCCGCCATCGAAGGGCTGATGCCGAAAGACAACATGAAGGCGTGGGTCGACCGGAAACTGTTCATCCATAATCTTGGGCACGCCGCCCTGTCCTATTTCAGCTTCCTGCACAATCCAAAACTCCGCTTTACGTGGGAAGCCCTGGAAGACCCGGTCATCCGCGCGAAGGTATCCGCGACCATGCGCGAGTCGGCCAGTGTCCTGAGAAAACGCCACCCGGGAGAATTCACCGAAACGGCCCTCGATGACCACATCGCCGATCTGCTCAGCCGTTTTGCGAACCGGAACCTCGGCGATACCATTTTCAGGGTGGGCTGTGACCTGGAGCGTAAGCTGGGCCCTGAAGACCGCCTCGTCCCGGTCATAAAGCTGGCCGTGAAACTGGGGCTGCCCTATCGAACCATATCGTGGAAGCGCTCGTGGCGGGCATTTTCTTTGATGCCCGTGATGAGAAAGGACAAAGGCTTCCGGCCGACACCGCCTTTTTACATAAATTTAACCGCAATATAACAGACATCCTGCGGCTTCACTGTAATTTTGACCCTTCTGAATATCCCGGAATCTATAGCCAGGCATCATCCCTGGAAAAACGGATCAAGATAACCCTAAACTAATTCCTGATGACAAAAAAAGCGGACATCGAAAAAATCAAAAGCAAGAAAGGCTTTATCTGTGATATGGATGGCGTGATTTACCACGGCAACCGTCTGCTTCCGGGCGTGAAAGAATTTGTGCAATGGCTCAAAGACGAAAAGAAGAATTTTATCTTTCTCACCAATTCCAGTGAGCGTACACCCAAGGAACTGCAGGAAAAACTCAGCCGGCTCGGCATTGAAGTGGACCGCAGCCATTTCTATACCAGTGCGCTGGCCACCGCGGCTTTTCTGGCCAGTCAGAAACCCCGGGGCAGTGCCTACATTATCGGCGAGGCCGGGCTGATCAACGCGTTGTATAACGTCGGATACACCATGAACAATGTCGATCCCGACTATGTTGTTATGGGTGAATCCCGTTCCTACAGTTATGAACGCATTGAACACGCGGTAAACCTGGTGATCAGGGGAGCCAGGCTTGTCGGAACCAATCCCGATACCACGGGTCCCGGCGAAGACGGCATCGTTCCGGCCACCAAGGCTCTGATCGCCCCCATTGAACTGGCGACAGGAAAGAACGCCTATTTTGTCGGTAAACCCAATCCGCTGATGATGCGCATCGCCCTGAAAAAGCTTGGTCTCACCCGTGAAGAGATCCATCATCATCGGCGACAGGATGGACACCGACATCATTGCCGGGATCGAATCGGAAATTGATACCTGCCTGGTGTTAAGCGGCATCACCACACGCGATATCATTCAGACCTTCGCCTACCAGCCGCACTATGTCCTGAGCGGGGTTGTCGATATTGTCAAAGACAAAACGGAACATGATAAGAGCAGTACTGTTTGACATGGATGGTGTCCTGGTCGACTCCGAAAAATTTATCAACCAGGCCGGGGTAAAGCTTTTCAAGGAAAAAGGGTATGATGTCAAACCCGAAGATTTTACACCCTTCACCGGTATGGGTGAAAACCGTTACCTGGGCGGGGTAGCTGAAAAATATGGCATTCCTTTCGATGTGGAGAAGGACAAGGCCCGGGCTTACGAGATCTATGGCGAACTGGTCAGGGGAAAGCTTGAACCCCTTGAAGGTGCCCGTGAGTTCATCGGCCATTGCAGGGATATCGGCCTGAAAATGGCTGTCGCCACCAGCGCCGACGAGGTGAAGCTGAAAATCAACCTGCGTGAGACCGGCCTCGATGAAAAGATGTTCGGAGCGCTGCTCAACGGGCTGGAAGTTGAAAACCGCAAACCCGATCCTGAAATTTATCTCAAAGCAGCCAAAAAACTCGGCGTTGAACCCGTCTTCATGCCTTGTGGTCGAAGATGCCGTGAGCGGCGTCAAAGCGGCCAAAGCCGCCGGATGTAAATGCCTGGCCCTGACCACCAGCTTTTCAAGCGGATGAACTGCCAGGTGCCGACTGGATCACCGAGAACCTCAGCACGGCTCCCGATGAATGTCTGAACTGGTAACCCTAAAACACGAACAACTATGGAATATCGCAGACTTGGAAACACCGACGTAACGGTTACCCCCATTGCTTTCGGTGCCTGGGCCATTGGCGGGGCCATGTGGGGCGGCGCCCGGAAAAAGGACGCCCTGGAAGCCATCAGACGATCGGTCGAACTCGGGATCACCACCATTGATACCGCCCCGGCTTACGGCTTCGGCCAAAGTGAAGAACTGGTGGGAGAAGCCATCAGGGGCCGGCGCAATGAGTTCAGATCCTGACCAAATACGGCCTCCGCTGGGATGCCAGGGAGGGTCAGTACTATTTCTCCCGGGAAGATGAAAACGGGAAAAAAATCGATATCTACCGCTTTGCCGGAAAAGAATCCGTGATCCGGGAATGTGAAAACAGCCTTCGCCGGCTGGGTACCGACTATATCGACCTGTACCAGATTCATTGGCCCGACCCGACAACTCCCGTCGAAGAAACCATGGAAGCGATCAATATCCTCCTCGGGCAGGGAAAAATCAGGGCCGCCGGGGTATGCAACTTTAATGCCGGCCTGCTTGAAGAAGCCCTGAAAACAGCGCCGGTATGTTCCGACCAGGTTCCTTACAGCATGGTACAACGCGGTATCGAAGATACCCTCGTGCCGTTCTGTCATCGAAAACAGGAAGTCCATCCTGGCCTACAGCCCGATGCAGCGCGGACTGCTGACCGGCAAATTTTCACCAGCTCACACCTTTAATAAGGGAGATACACGTGCCGAATCCCCGTATTTCAGAAAACAAAACATCATCCGGGTCAATGCCTTCCTCGACGATATCAGGCACATCGCCGATGATAAAGGGGCCACCATGGCCCAGCTGGCCGTGCGCTGGACCCTGGAACAACCGGGCATCACCGTCGCCCTTGTCGGGGCCCGCGACAGCCAAACAGGTGGATGACAATGCCGGAGCGCTGAATTTTCAGCTTTCCAAAGAAGAAGTGGAACTATATCAATTCAGAACTCGATAAACTTAATCTCGATCTATAAGACATGGCAAGAAATGCATTGAAAGATTTTCCGGGCAGAACAGATCTCCTCGAATGGTACAGTAAAAACGGCAGTAACACCGTGCATGAAGTCAACGGACATTTTCATACCCCCTATTCCTTCAGCGCCTTCAGGGACCTTCGCCAGGTGTTCGATATGGCCAAAGAAGAACAGGTTAAAGTACTCGGTATCAATGACTTTTACACCATGGCCGGGTATGAGGAATTCCATGACCTCGCTGTGGACTACAAACTGTTTCCCTTGTTCAACATCGAATTTATGGGCCTGCTGAAGGACGAACAGAAAAACGGGATCCGGGTCAATGACCCTACCAATCCGGGCCGGACCTATTTCAGCGGGAAAGGTCTCGATTTCCCGGTGAGCCTGGAGGGCAGTTCACTTAAAAAACTGGAGAATGTGCGCGCAGAGAGCCTCAACCAGACCCGGAAAATGGTCGAACTGGCTTCCCGTCACCTCCAGACCGTCGATCCTGATCTGACCCTCGACTATGACGATATCCTGGACAACTACACGAAAGGAATGGTCCGCGAACGCCATATCGCCAGGGTCATCCGTATCAAGCTCTTCGCCAGTTACACGAGCGATGAAGAGCGCAAAAAGATACTGAAAAAACTTTACGGCGGAAAAGAAACGGCTGTGAACATCAACAATGCGGCAGCCCTTGAAGGCGAAATCCGCAATAATCTGCTCAAAGTCGGGCGGTGTGGCTTTTGTGAAGGAGGACCCGAAGGCTTTCCTCGAAATCGATGAGGTGATCCGCATCATCACCGATGCCGGTGGCATCCCGACCTATCCCGTTCTGCTCGACGATAAATCGGGAAATTACACCGAATATGAAGAGGACATGGAACTGCTCTACCGTGAGCTCACCGGACGCAATATTTACTCCATCGAACTCATTCCCGGCAGGAATGATTTCTCGAACCTCCGGGAGTTTGTCACCTTCTTCAGTGACAGGAACTTCGTGATCACCTTCGGAACGGAACACAATACCCCGGAAATGATCCCGCTGAAAATCACCACCCGCGGAGGCGTGGAACCCGATGAGGAACTGAAACGGATCAACTTTGAAGGAGCCTGTGTCATCGCGGCCCACCAGTACCTCAGGGCCAGGGGCGATGAAGGATATATTGAACGGAACGGCCGGCCAAGGCTGGGCAACAGCGATGAATTCATCGAACTGGGAAATGCGGTGATCGAATATTTCCTCTACAGCTGATCACGAGCCCCGATCGTTCCGCCAGCTTGAATACCAAAAGACACAGATGATTTCAGACCGTTGGGGCATTTTCAACGATTTCTGTTAACTTCGCCCCTCAGCAGACCAAATTGAAAAATGATTAAACTTCATTAATGATGGACAAAGCTATCCGGGATCTGATCGACATTTCCCGTTTTTATGGAAGGCAAAAGACTTATACACTGGCCGGAGGGGGAAACACCTCGTACAAGGATGAAAAACATATCTGGGTGAAGGCCAGCGGGGCGGCCCTGGCGACGATTGATGAGGAAGGGTTTGCCGTGCTGGACCGGGAAAAGGTGAAGGTCACCGGAACAAAAGTATATCATAACGATCCCCAGGTGAGGGAAATTGAGGTCAAAGCTGATCTCATTGCCGCCAATATTTATCCTGAAAAACAGAAACGCCCCTCAGTGGAGACATCCTTCCATGAGTTGATCAACTATGCCTTTGTCGTGCATATGCATCCGACGGTCACCAATGCCCTGACCTGTTCAAACCAGGCCAGGCAGAAAACGCTGGAACTCTTCGGCGAGGAAGCGATGTATATTCCCTATGCTCCCGGCTATGAACTCTTCAAAAAAGTGCAGGCGGCCATGACACCGTACCGGGAAAAATTCGGCCATGATCCCAAAATGATCTTCCTTGAGAATCACGGTGTCTTCGTCAGTGCTGACGATACGTCGGAGATCCGGTCGATCTACGAACACATCACCGGGACCATTCGCTCGGCATTCCGGGAGGAACCCGCCTTCGAAGATCTCGACATTGCGGAAAACATCACCGAATTCATCCCTGCCATCCGGATGATCCTTTCGGGAGACCAACCCGGAATCGTCCGGCTTACGGCATAACACCCTGCACACCCATTTCTACGGGGACCGGAAGAGCTTCGAAAAAGCCTCCCTGCCCTTCACCCCCGATATTATTGTTTATTGCAAGGGAAAATACCTGTATATTGAGGATTCATCGTCACCGGAAGCCATCATTGCCGACCTTCACAAGAAGCTGCCGGCATTTGAGAAAAAAAACGGCTATACCCCGAGGATCATCATGATCAGAGACTACGGCGTGCTTGCCGTGGAGGATACGGCTGATGCAGCGGAAATCGCACTTGATGTCTATGAAGATCTGCTGAAAATCAGCTATTTCTCTGAAAATTTCGGAGGTCCCCATTTTCTTGGTGAAGAAGACATTGCCTTTATCGATAACTGGGAAGTGGAAAATTACCGGCGGATGATCTCCAAAGGTAGCGGTCGAGAGGACTTGTGGAACAAAAGATCTGCATCGTCACCGGCGGAGCCCAGGGTTTCGGCGAGGGCATTGCCCGAGCGCTTGTGCAGGACAAGGCAAATGTCGTTATTGCCGATCTGAACGAAGAAGCGGGCCGGGCCACACGGCAGGGACTCCTTGAAATCTGCGGAAAAAATGATGTCGTTTTTATAAGCCGCGATGTCTCCGATGCCCATCGGTCAGGAGCGCTGATCAAGGAAACCGTCAGGCTCTTCGGCGGGCTCGATATCTACATCTCCAATGCAGGGATCCTCCGTGCCGGCGGACTGGAGGAAATGGAACCGGAAACGTTCCGCCGGATGACCATGGTCAATTATGAAGGCTTATTATCTGGGAGCCAAATATGCCTCCGCAGTTATGAAACTTCAGCATCGCATACAGCGCCTGAACATTTATGCCGATATCATCCAGATCAATTCCAAATCGGGTCTGAAAGGCAGCAACAGAAATTTTGCCTATGCCGGAGGAAAATTCGGCGGCATCGGTCTTACCCAGTCGTTTGCCCTGGAACTGGCCCCTTACCAGATTAAAGTCAATTCCATCTGCCCGGGTAATTTCTTTGAAGGCCCCCTTGGGCGGATCCCGAGAAAGGGCTCTTCGTCCAGTATCTCCAGGCCGGAAAAGTGCCGGGAGCAAAAACAATCGAAGATGTAAAACGTTTCTACGAAAGCCAGGTCCCCATGAACCGTGGCTGCCGTGACGGAAGATGTCATGAAAGCCATCTATTACGTCATCGATCAGAAATATGAAACCGGTCAGGCCATCCCTGTCACCGGCGGACAAATCATGTTAAACTAATCCAGAGAGACGATTCAATTATGAAGACCAAAGCAGTTCGCATATACGGAAAAGACGATCTGAGACTCGAAGAATTTGAACTCCCTGAAATGAAGGATGATGAGATCCTGGCACAGGTCATTTCCGACAGCATTTGCATGTCGAGCTATAAAGCCACAAAACAGGGTGCCGACCATAAACGTGTACCCGATGATGTACATCTGAATCCTACGATCATCGGGCATGAATTCAGCGGAGTAATTCTGAAAGTGGGGAAAAAATGGCAGAAGGAATTCAAGCCCGGACAGAAATTCAGCATCCAGCCCGCACTGAACTATAAAGGAAGCCTTAATGCTCCGGGCTATTCCTATCGGTGGATCGGAGGAGATGCCACTCATATCCTCATTCCCAACGAAGTGATGGAAATGAACTGCCTGCTGCCCTACCATGGCGATGCATTTTTCCTGGCTTCCCTTTCCGAACCCATGTCCTGCGTTGTCGGCGCTTTTCATGCCAGCTATCATACGTCCTACGGATCCTATGTCCATCAGATGGGCATCAAAGAAGGCGGAAAACTGGCCATTCTCGCCGGAGTAGGACCGATGGGTCTTGCCGCCATCGATTATGCCCTTCATAATGACCTCCGACCTTCATTGATGGTTGTGACCGATATCGACCAGGACAGGCTCGACAGGGCCGCTAAGCTCCATACTGTGGAAGAAGCCACAAAATCACGGCATCAAACTGCATTATGTGAATACGGCAAAGTACAACGATCCCGTGACGTACCTCCGTTCCCTGACCAACGACAAGGGCTTTGACGATGTATTTGTTTTTGCCCCGGTAAAACAGGTTGTTGAACAGGCCGATGCCATCCTGGGATTCGACGGATGCCTGAATTTCTTTGCCGGCCCTGCGAATCCTGACTTCAAAGCAGATTTCAACTTCTATAATGTTCACTACGCCTTCACCCACATCACAGGAACCAGTGGCGGAAATACGGCCGATATGAAGGAATCGCTTATGATGATGGCGGAAGGAAGCATAAATCCTGCGGGTATGGTTACCCATATCGGCGGACTGGATGCTGTTATCGACACGACGAAAAACCTGCCGAATATTCCCGGCGGAAAAAAACTGATCTATACCAACATCAGCCTCCCGCTCACCGCCATCGATGATTTCGGAAAACTCGGCAAGGATGATCCTTTTTTCGCCGAGCTCGACAGGCTGGTGAAAGAGAACGGAGGTCTGTGGAATGTTGAAGCGGAAAAATATGTTCTGGAAAACGGGAAAGGGATCTGATCGCGACGGTATTCGACGATCATTTAGCCTTTAACTACCGCAATATTGAGTCACGATCCATGGTTGATTTTGCTGGTCACGGAAAATAAAAATGTTCCTGTCATGGCGGGTCATTCATGTGACCAGGGTTAAAATATCAGCTGAGGGTGGCCTCTCGTACTACGGTAGGTTTCTTTCGTAAGAATGGGGCCCCTCCCCCGCCATCCTGCCGTCCGTCCCTTGATCCCTTTTAGCCCCCCATCTCGCTGTCCGGTTCCGGACATTTTGACAAAGAAATTTTTTCCTCACAACCCAATGAGGCTCAAATGTAACAAACATCAGCATATCCGGGAAATATGCTGTTCAGCATATGAAGGATAAACAGATCTTTTCCGGTGACGAAATTTCATCTCTTTCCTCCTGACATCAAGACCAAAAAAGGGTATTCAGAATGCTTTTTTGTGCACTTCAGATTTTTTTTACCCTATTTTGGCTAAAGAAGCATCTATTCCAGACCCGGAACGACAACGTGGCAGGAAATGGAAGGGATTTCATCCTGCCACCTCACCGCTTCCCCGGTATCGATCAGAATTTAAACGTGGTGGTCGTCTCACCGCAGGTCAGCATATCGTTGCCGAGGTACGGATTTCGTATTTCGCTGACTTCACTGAACCAATCTGCTCCCTGGTTATCCAGTGCCATGGGACAGTGCTGGTAATAGGTTGTCACACCATCGAGGCCGAATTCCCGAACCGAAGTGAACAAGGCGGCATTGAATCCGGAAAATGCCTTTCTCTGGGCAGTCACATCCCGGCTTTTCATGATCGTTTGAAGACGTTCCTTCATCGTTCCCATCTGGTCCATCCAGGCCTTATGGGCATCGCCTTTCAGTAGTTCCATATCCACGGAATTCAGTGCACTGTCGACATTTTCGGCCATCCGGGCAGCCTGGCCCGCATCGGCAGCGATGAGCGCATTTTTCATCGGCAGATAGGCCCGGTAGACGCATGTGAGCTGCGATTGAAATGACGGTTCGGCCATCCCGGCTTTATGACCCTCATTCCGGCTCAAAGTTTGATCAGCGGATCCTCCTTTTGGGGAGCTTTCGCCCGTATCCATACCCGGCATTCCGGCCATGCCGACGGCAACACCAGAACCTCCGCCGGGATTCATCATGCTGGTCTTACCCGCAAGCTGGGCGGCAGCATCGATCCGGAAGACGCCATTGACGGCAATGACCTCGTTTTCCTTTAAGCCACCGGCCACAACGTAATCATCTCCCGCCGTTGGTCCCAGGGTAATCTCACGGTACTGGAATGTCGGTTGCTCATGATCCGGATCCTTCACGTAAACCACGGAACGTTTCCCGGTCCACAAAACGGCTGTTTTGGGGATCATCAGATCCTTACCATTACCGCCCATCGACGAGTTGACCACACCGTTGGCGAACATTTCCGGTTTCAGGATTTGTCCCGGATTTTCAATTTCGACGCGAACCCTGGCGATCCTGGTCATCGGGTCGATGGTCGGATCGATGAAACTGATGCGTCCGCTGAACGTTTGACCGGGCAATGACTGGATGGTGAAACTGACCCTGTCGTTCATCTTGATCCACGGCAGGTCACTTTCATAGGCCTCGAACATCACCCATACCTTTTTCAGATCGATGACCTGGAAAAGCGTGCTTCCTTCTTTCACATAGTCTCCCAGTGAAACGTTCCGCCGGGTGACTGTGCCGGTGATGGGCGAAAGAACATTGAAATCGCTCCGGGCTTCCCGCTCTTGCTCGATCTCCCTGATCTGGCCTTCCGAGAGGTCCCATAGTTTCAGCTTGTTCCTGGCAGCCTGGTAAAAATCAGGATTGCTTTCCTTGTATGCTTCCGCCTCAAGGAGCTCCTTTTGAGCCGTGATGAGCGCTGGTGAATAAATGGATGCCAGTTTCTGTCCTTTTTTTACCTCCTGGCCGGTGAAATTCACAAACAGCTTTTCGATACGGCCGCCAAACCTGGCTGTAAGCTCAGAGATGTTCCGTTCATCGGGTTTGACCTTGCCGAGCAGGTACACCTCTTTGTCGGGCTTCACTTTTTTTACGATCATCGTCTGGATATCGGCAATCTTCATGGCTGCCTCTGTCATCTGGATCTCATTGGGTGAAATGGCATCTTCCGGGTTTTCCTTATCCCCGACCGGGATGAGGTCCATGCCGCAGATCGGGCAATCCCCAGGGTGATCCAGACGGATCTGGGGATGCATGGAGCAGGTCCAGATCTGTGTTTTCACTTCTGCCTGAACGGTGGTTGCGGACGGCTCGGTGGTGGCATTTTTTTTGTTTCCGGAATGTGAAAGAACAACCAGCCGAAAACAAGTCCCAGCACAATGGCCGCTCCAATTATTTTATAGTCGCGTTTGTTAAGATTCGTTGAATGTTTCATGATCTTTTGTTTTTAAATCGTTCACTTTCCCATCAGGTAGTTGATAAAAGCGATCGCGGCCTGCTTATCGGCACGCGCTTTCTCCTGCTCCAGCCTGTATTTCAGAAGCTGACGGTCCATCCGTAAAACTTCTTCGAAATTATTACCATTGGTCTGGTAGGAGGTCTGAAGGATATTCAGGGCAGTGGTCGCCTTTTGGGCCTGCCCGTTGTACAGCGGGATCCGTCTGCCGGCATCTCTGTAATCCCGGTTGGCTTTCTCGAAGGTTGTTTCCAGGATATTGATCCTGTCGGCCCGCCCATTCATGGCCGATTCCTGTTGTAGGGCCGCTTCCTTTACCATCGAAGTGTATTTTTCCCTGTAGAGCGGAATGGTGATGCCAACCATGGGAAAGACAAAGGCATCCCTTCCGGTGCCCGATCCACCGGCCATGGCATTTGCGCTTTTACCGATGACCGAATAATCGAAGCCGATACTGAATTTCGGTTTGCCTTCCTTTTGTGCAACAATTTGCTGGTTTTCGTAGGAAGCTTCAAGGAATTCAAGTTGCAGAACCTGGTGGTTGCCACCACGGATGCTGTCGCGGATGGCTTCCGGACTCAGGCCGATGTCGGAGCCTGCCAGTGAATCAGGAATCTCGACCGTGCGCTTTTGGTCGACATTCAACAGGTTATTGAAGGTGGTCTGCATGGTGAAGTCATTATCCTTCAGCAGGGCCAGCTGATTCTCCAGGTCGGCGATCTCCATTTCGACCCGCAGGACGTCGACAGTCGATGCAAGGCCCGATTCCACCTTGATCAGGGCGAGCTTGCGGAAGGTATTCAAAATTTGAATATTATCTTCCATAATACCAATGGCTTTACCGGTAAAATACAGGTTGTACCAGGTCGATTTCACATCGTAGTACAACCGGGATTTTGCTTCCCGGAACATCTCGTACTTTGCTTTGGCCATCTCAGTGGCCACATCCTGTTTTGCCCCGAGGGACCCGAACCAGGGAAACATCTGGGAGGCGGAGAACCTGGCTCTTTGGGGGCCAAGACGCGTTTCCACCGGGCTTATAAAATAGCCGAAGGATACCTGGGGATCGGGCAGGACACCTGCCTGCATCACCTTCTCCAGAGCCGCCATATAGTCGTTGAATTTGCCCTTCAACCCCGGATTATTCCGGGCGGCTTCCACCAGGTAGGTGTCCAGGATATTCTGCGACCAGGAAACTCCGCCGCTCATCAGGATGAGCAGCGTCAGTATATATTTGATTTTTTCCATGTTATTCAAAACCAATTGTTTTATTTAGCGCTTTTTTTCACTTTCTTTTCCTGCCACATGCTATAGAATACCGGAACAACGAACATGGTCATCACCTGCAGCACCATGCCGCCGAAAAGCGGGATCGCCATGGGACCATGATATCGGAACCTTTACCGGTGGAAGTCAGTACCGGGATCAGGGCGATGATGGCACAGCAGCGGTCATCATCGCGGGCCGGACCCTTTGGATTCCGGCCTGGAGTACGGATTCCCGTACAGCACGATGGTCGACGGTCTTTTCCCTTTCAAACACCTGCATCTAGGTATGTTCCCATAATGACGCCGTCATTGGTGGCAATGCCGAACAGGGCAATAAACCCGACCCAGACCGCCACGCTCAGGTTTATGGTATGCATCTGGAAAAGGTCGCGCATGTTCATTCCGGCGACCTGAAAAATTCATGAACCAGCCCTGGCCGTATAACCAGAGCATGATAAATCCGCCTGCAAAAGCAACAAAGATCCCGGAGAAAACGATGCCGGATAATGGTCACCGAGTTGAACTGGAAATAGAGGATCAGGAAAATAATGATCAGTGAGATCGGGACGACCAGCAAGAGCCTTTTGGTTGCCCGGATCTGGTTCTCATAATTTCCGGTGAATTTATAATTCACGCCGGCAGGCAGAACGAATTCCCCGTCCTTGATCTTCTCGTTCAGGTAATTCTGTGCATTCTCGACGACATCGCCTTCGGCAAACTGCGGTTTCTTGTCAAAGATCACATAACCAACCAGGAAGGTATTTCACTTCTGATCATCTGGGGGCCGCGGGTATAGGTGATCCCTGCCAGTTCGCCGAGGGGAACCTGGGCACCTGAAGGCGTCGGGATCAGCACATTTTTCAGGTCTTCCGGGTTGTCGCGGAATTCTCGGGCATACCTGACCCGGACCGGGAATCGTTCCCGTCCTTCAACCGTGGTGGTCAGCTTCATCCCTCCCATGGCACTGCCGATGAACATCTGCATGTCATTGATGGTGAGACCGTAGCGTGAAATTGCATCCCGGTCGATTTTGATTTCCAGGTAAGGTTTGCCCACCACACGGTCGGCAAAGACACTGGATGGTTCCACTCCGGGACCTTCTTCAGAAGGCGTTCTCGAGGTCGTAACCGGTCTTTTCAATGGTCTTCAGGTCGGGACCGAAAACTTTGATGCCCATTGGCGCACGCATGCCGGTCTGCAGCATGATCAGGCGGGTCTGGATAGGCTGAAGCTTGGGCGCCGAAGTCAATCCGGGAAGCTTGGCCTGCGCGGCGATCTCCTGCCAGATATCGTCGGGCGATTTGATCTTGTCGCGCCATTGCCGGAAGTATTCACCGTCCGGATCGGGAATCAGATCCTTCACCGCGACATCGCGGAAACCATCCTTCGGGTTGTAACGGTGTCCTGTCTTTCAGGATGAATGCACCGTTGTGATCCACCTTAAACCTGAGGCGGTGACCGTCTTCATCGAGGATGTATTCCGACTTATAGTTTACCGTATTCTCAAACATGGAGATCGGAGCCGGGTCGAGTGCGGAATTCACACGGCCCCATTTGCCCACAACAGTTTCCACTTCGGGAATGGAATTCACTCTCATATCCAGCATCCGGATATCATCAATGTTCTCCGCAATGCCCGAGTGCGGCATGGTGGTGGGCATCAGCAGGAAGGATCCTTCATCGAGCGCCGGCATGAATTCTTTGCCCACGCCGGGAAATGTCCTTGCTACAGCCTGCCAGGCATCTGGTTTCCTTCAGTTTCACGGGCAGAAAGCCAAATACCTTATTGGCGCCCTGCCACGAAAGAATCCCGGTAAATAAAATCACGATGGGGATTCTGAGGAACTGCCACTTATGTTCCAGGCACCACCGCAGAATGGATGCGGATAAAAATGCACCATGTCATCAGTATACCCAGTACTACGCGCCAAAATGGCAACAACAAACATAAGTTTTGCCGTGCAGGCTGTTTACGGCACCCAGGGCATCCATTCGTGCGTGAGAAACTAGAGGACGACCAGCAGTGCGATGGCGATGTTTATAATTTTGCGAATTTGCTTTCTCTCCTCCGGCCAGCGGTAAGCCAGCAGGTTGTTGATCCCAAAGGCAACCAATGACAGCGCCAGCCAGGAATGGAACACAGATCAGAAAGACAAGGCCCACTCCGATGAGAGTACCATTCCATATCCCGTGCACATGTTTTTTGTCGAACCGGATGGAGAAATAGGTTATGGCCATGGCCGGAATGATCATGATCCCGATTACCAGCGATGCCAGCAAGGCAAATGTTTTGGTGAAGGCCAGCGGTCTGAAAAGTTTTCCTTCTGCAGCCTGCATGGCAAATACCGGAAGGAAGCTGATAATGGTTGTGGCCAGGGCCGTTATGATGGCCGAAGCTACTTCGGTTGTTGCATTGTAAATGACATTGAGCAGCTTCTTGCCCCTGTGCCCCTTTATTTTCAGGCATTTCCAGATGCCGGATGATATTTTCCGTAAAGACAATTCCCACATCCACCATCACCCCGATAGCAATGGCAATACCTGATAAAGCCACGATGTTGGCATCCACACCGAATTTTCGCATGACGATGAAAGTGATCAACACCCCAATGGGCAGAAGGCTGGAAATCAGGAATGAAGCCCGCAGGTTCAGCACCAGGATAATCACCACGATGATACTGATGAGGATTTCGTCGGTCAGCGCTGATTCCAGCGTGCCAAGTGTCTCTTTGATCAGTCCTGTTCGGTCGTAGAAAGGTACGATGGTGACTTTTGAAACCGTGCCGTCGTTCAGTGTTTTGGAGGGAAGACCGGGCGATATTTCCCTGATCTTCTCTTTGACATTGTTGATCACCTCCATGGGATTCGCACCGTAACGGGCAACCACTACGCCACCGACAGCTTCCGCTCCGCCTTTGTCCAGGCCGCCGCGCCGGGTAGCCGGACCAAAATTCACCTTTGCCACATCTTTGATCCTTACCGGCACATTATCGTGCACTGCCACCACACTTTCTTCGATATCGTTCAGGCTTTTCACATAACCCAGTGCCCGGATCAGATATTCCGCCTTATTGTACTCAATGGTCCGCGCCCCGATATCCAGGTTGCTCTTTTTCACTGCCTTCATCACCTGTGCCACATTCACGCCATAGGCTTTCATGGCATTGGGATCAATATCCACCTGGTATTCCTTTACAAAGCCTCCGATGGAAGCTACTTCAGACACCCCTTTGGCTGACATAGACCGTACCGGACATAAAAATCCTGGATGGTCCGCAGTTCTTGAGGGTCCCATCCTCCGGCCGGATTTCCGTCTTTGTCCCGGCCTTCTAAGGTATACCAGTATATCTGTCCAAGGGCAGTAGCATCGGGACCCAGGGCAGGCGTTACCCCGTCGGGAAGTGTTCCCGAAGGCAAGGAATTCAGTTTTTCAAGGATACGGGTCCGGCTCCAGTAGAATTCAACATTATCGTCGAAAATGATATAAATACTTGACAGGCCAAAGATGGAATTGCTCCGGATGGTTTTTACGCCGGGAATACCAAGCAGTGCTGTGGTGAGGGGATAGGAGACCTGGTCTTCGATATCCTGGGGCGAACGCCGGGCCATTCCGTATAGACGATCTGCTGGTTTTCCCCAATATCGGGAATGGCATCAACCGGTACCGGGTCACGGGGAAGAAACCCCGTTTCCAATTGAATGGTGCCGAAATAATTCCCCAGGTGATAAGGGAAAAGCAGGAAAAGGTTACCAGCTTATTTTCAAGAAAGAACCTGATGAGTTTATTCAACATGTCCGGAGTATTATGGAAATCCTTTGCTTTGTGATGAATGCGTGAGGGCGCGGTGAGGGATCATACCGTGGAATGGATCACATTGTGCCATACCTTTAGCATGTTCCGCGATGGCGAAAACCAGCCTGAAATGATTAGCAAAGGAAAGCCTGCAACAAGGTAAGATCGGGTTGCGGGCCGGGTGGAGAGAAGTGAATCTGTGTGTAATCCGAACGCAAATTGACGGCCGAAGGATCGGTCATCATCTGTGCGACGGGCATCGTCCCGAAAAGATCAAAGGAGGGAACCTGGTCATGATCCGTATTGACAGATGCCACATACTGTCCGGTCACTTTCAGGACAACCGTCTCATTCTGGCAGTCGTCCTGTTTTTTATGATGTTCACAAGCCTTGTCACTGTCATGGCTCTCGCAGCATTCATGAGCCTTGGTGAACAGGGAGGTCGAATAGAGCCTGCCATGGCAATAATGCTGATTGACGGTCATCCCGATCAGGGAAACCGTCAGTACAAAAGAAAGGATGATATGGATAATCCGTTTGATCAAGACTTATGAAGTATCGATAACAAAAATAGGCAACCCAGGGAATCTGCAATTATAAAATTCGTCTAAAATGTTACATAATTTCCACATTCACCAGGCCATGCCCTTTGCCGTCCCCAACACAGGGTGAAACGCCTGGAGGAGGAATATATTGCTCAAAGATCTGCCCGGTCCATGAAAAAAAAGAAAACGGCAAAATTCCGATCCCGCTGTCTTTATGGAATTTCATTGTTTCCGGAGATATTCCATCAGGTCCCTGAGATCCAGGTCACTTATCTTCCAGCGGGGCATGTTTTCATCAAGCTTATCCCCATCGGGATGACGGCCATTTTCAACGGCATTTTTAAAATCCTCAAAATCATAGGTTTCATGATGGTTTTCACCTTCCTCAGAGGTCTTTTCAGATTCATGGCCGTGACCGGTTTTCCCTTCACCCGACGCTTCTTCATGGTGATGATTTGCCAGGGCCGACCAACGGATATCCGGGGCATCCATCACGTCATTATGCATCTTGTGTTTTCCTCCCTTGGCATCCAGCCCGTGACAAGACACGCAGGCAAGGCGATCGCCGGTCATCATGTATTTCAGTCCAGGCCCGCCTTCGTAAGTAATGGGGGGTGTTCCTGTCACTCGTTGCGGTAAAATAAATGCGCTGCCCGTTGGATTCAAAAGAGTCCGGTGCCCAGGCGGTGCCCTTCTTCGACCCCCCGGAATTACAGGAACCGGTTAGAAGCAGGCAGGCGGCTGAAATGATGATTATTCCGTTTTTCATGATCGTGAATAGGTGGTTAAAACATCGGTGAAGGGGTTTCTGGCTATTTGGCCATGGCTTTTGCTTTCCATTCCTTGGGCATCTTTTCAATGGAATACCGTAGAGCTGTTCTGGGCATCTGTGCCCTTTTTTCCACGACATACCGGAAAACCTCATCCTGGTAGGCCTGGCTGGCGGCTTTCGAGCATCCACCCGTACCCTTTCTGAACCATATCGTCCGCGTCGGTGAGCAGGATATCGGCAATCGCGAAAATATCGTCCAGGAATTTCCCTTTTCTGGCCGGTATGATCAGGGTTACGGCCGATGCCCGGCGCATCCACCGGTTCTGTGACCGTGCCCATATTCTGAGCCCGGAGAGAAATTCCGGGTACATTTCGATGAATTCCCCTACCGTATGATTGCAGAGGGCGTCGCATGAGGCCCAGTTGCTGACATAGGTCCCGACCCACCTTTCAAAGATCCCAAAATCGGCGGGTTCATAGCTTTTATGCAAAAAATAAGACCATTCACAGGCGGTAAAGGATTCTTCCAGATAGCCCGATCTCCAGAGCTCCTCGCACAGTTCAAAGATTTCGGCCTTTGGCCGTTCTCTCACCAGTGAAAACCATACTTTGTTGAGCTGATGAACCGTCGCTGTTTTCAAACCATAAAGATGAACGTCCTCCTTAAAGTATCGTTGACCGGATTCGCGGATCTTTTCGTCAGCATTCCGGGCGAATTCGGATCTAATGGTTCGGATAACGGGATCCATGGCAACAGGGATGTAAGGTAACCGGGTTTGGAAAACAAGTTAAGAAAAATCTTTGGTTGCAAACGAAATTCAGTCCGGTTTAACCGGCATTTTGGGTCAGCAGATCTCCGGTTTTTTACCGATAAAAGCGGCATATGCGGCGGTCTTTGGTTGATCCGGTGTTTCCGGGATTCCGGAATCGAATCAAAATACCGGATTTCGACCGATACGGCGTCACCGTTGACCTTCCTTTTCCATAATCCCACGATCTTACCGTCGACGACGATCAACGGCCAGAACATCCCATTGGCGGAGGTGATCTTCAGATGTTCCTTATTAGCAATGATCATCGAACGGTCCCTGTAGCTGATGATGAACTCATCATAGGCGGGAAGAAGTACACGAATCACGCTCCGGCCGGGGATCTTCGGAGGGAATCTTCCAGAACTCCCGTTCACCGGCATTCATTCTTTCCAGGTCAGCCTTCACCATATCGAGACCGCGCGTTGCCTCCTTCATGGTCAGTCCCGACCACCAGGCAAATCAGCAATCTTCGCAGGGCCATGACTCCTGAAGTATTTGCCGGCCAGGGTCGCCAGGGCTTCATCGCGCGAGAGGATCTTTTTGCGGGGAACACGCTCTTCCAGGAGGGCATAAGTGGGTTTGTTCTTCCGGACCTGCCCGCTGCAGATCAAGCCGTCGAGCTCTGCAACGATCAGGAGGTGGGAACCCCGGTTATCGGCCACGGAGAACCCTTGCCCCTTCAAGGCCATGGCCAGCTCTTCACGTGTCGAATGCCCGTTCCTTGAAATTGTGGAGGTGATCAGATCGTTGCTTTTACGGATGGTTTCAGGTGTAATCTCCAGACGTTTCTGACGGGAAGCAAGTGAAGCCTTCAGGCGTGGGGCGGTAGGGCAAGAAGCCAGTATATGTCGTCGGAAGACACAAAATGCCAGGTGGGGCGCATCAGGTGGGTCCGAAGAATTTCTCCTTTATTGAGGGCTTCTCGACGGAAACTTCAGTCGCGCCCTTTGTCCTCAACCCGACGGCCCATTTCGCCATAGAAAAGTCCTGGGCCTGCATGGCGCCCATCCTGCTCACGAGGTCTTTCGGTCCTCCGGTCAGAGGACTGGATATGTTTTGGGTCCGGAGACGGAGGTATGAAATATCTTCAACCTGCATGCTCAGCGCATCAGCGGTTGCATGAGACTGACCCGGTTCCCTTCGGTATCGGTAAAGGCAACATAAGCCCCGATCGGGAATGTCGACCGGTTCTCCAAGGACTTTCCCACCGGCATCTTTTACCCTCGTCATGGCCTGCCTGATGTCGTCAACTGAAATCACCACAGACGGGTATTTGGCCGGTGAATTCTCTTTGGGATAAAATCCCCCGTTGATACTCCCGGCCTTTTTGGGCATATTATTATCATCGACTTCCGTGGTGTTTTACCGTCACGTAGTTGCCCATATCCTCACCAAAGAAACGGGGCTGCCACCCAAAAGCTGATGCATAAAAATCAGCCATCCGCTTTGTGTCTTCGGCAGGCATTTCAAAATGAACTACAGGATCCATAATTTTGCGTTTTAGAATGAACAATAAATCGAAAAGCAGAAATAATTATAAAAACAGGAATTTAGACGAATGGTTCATCCCCACACCCCTGAATTGGAAGCATCACAAGAGCCATTCCACCCATAAGGAAGGCGGCAAAACCTGCAATTGAAAACCCGCCTATTTCGCAGAATTCTTCTTCAACAAATCTCTGATCTCTGCAAGGAGGGTCTCCTGGACAGATGGAGCCGGGGGGGATGGTGGGGTTTTGGCAACCTCTTTCTCCATCTTCTCCTGCATTTTGGCAACGGCTTTTACGACGAGGAAAATCGCGATAGCCACAAAGAGAAAGGTGATGATGGTGTTGATAAAAACCCCGTACGCAATGGCCACTTCAGGGACAGCATCACCGGCACCTTCTACTGTTTCGGTAACACCGGGTTTTAGTACCAGCTTAAGCTGTGAGAAATCCACCCCACCCAATAACAGACCTATTGGTGGCATGAGGATATCGTCAACAAAAGATTTAACGATGGCACCGAAGTAAAGGGCAATGATAAGACCTGTTGCCATTTGGATGACGTTTCCCCGGCTGATGAACAACTTAAATTCTTTCATTTGCAGGAAGTTTAATGAATGATTAAGAAGTGATGTATCTAGAATCTATGATTTATGCCATAAAATGCCTTGGGGTTTCATCTTCAGACCAGGGACTCTCCATCACGGGATTGGACTGACAAGGGAATCATGCAGAATGCATCTTCTTACCCCTGACTGAGTTACGTGAATCTATATAGTGCTTGCAAGAAAACGCCAATAGCTGCGTTATGCTCGACTTCAAAACAGTCATTTACGAATAGTAAACTCCTGTTTTTCAGTCATCGCAAGCCATGCTCCTGACGTTTTCTTATCAAGCACGGCTAAAAAACATGAGTTTTCTTTCTGACACTATATAACAAAAACAGTCATTTATTTGTTCGGAGAGGAGAATGAAACCGGCGATGGGAAAAGACAGGAGATTCTCCCTGCTGGACAGAATACAGGGGTTAGTCAATCGATTTCGAGATCATATTTTGACAGGAGACCGGGCAGTCCCGGGAAAGACAGCCTGGCCTTTTTGATCCGGTTCCGTTCAGGGTCGAAGGAAAAGTTAATGGCGGACCGGAGATCGGCTTTTTCGAGAATGGTGAAGTCGAAGACGGCCAGGCCGAGATCACAGTCGTCGAATGAAGCGCCGGTGAGGTCGGCTTCTGAAAAATCGGTTTCCCTGAGGCTGCAGTTTTTAAACCGGGTTCCCTTGATCTTCAGCGCGTGAAAGGAAGACAGGTCAAGCTGGCAACCCGTGAAGGAGAAGGACAGAAGGAATTCCCTGCAAACGCTGAAATCCAGACCCAGGAGTTTACATTCCCTGAAATCAGCTTCCTGGAGCAGGGTATTGATTAACCTGGCTTCCGTGAAATTGCATTGTTCGAAAATGCATTCCTGGAAAAGAATGCCGGAAAGATCGGCATTGGAAAAATCGCATGCCTTAAAAGTGCATGAATCGTATTCTCCCTTGCCGGTGGCAATGGCTGAAAAATCCATGCCCCTGAACTCCTGGTTTTCCGTAATCCGGTATGTCATGATCATCGCATTTTCTTTCACGTACCTGAAAAATGAAAGGCATGGTGCATCGACTATTCGCTGGTTGTCCTCATCACCTTCCCATTCAGGCCTGCCTGTTTCTCACTGAGAATCTGCCCGTCACTGCTCAACTTCATTCTCACCTTCTCATAGGGCAGATCCTGGACATCGGTTCCGTTATCCACCGACAGGGAAGCCACGGTCCCGGCGGCCTGTCCAAGGATCATGAAGACCGGTTCCATCCGTATGGATCCAAATGCGATGTGGGAGGCCGACACCGCCACCGGAACCACGAGATTCCCGCATTCACCTTTCCTGGGGAGAATGGCTCCCAGGGCAATGCGGTAATTGGTGACCGGAACCCCGAGGTCCCCTTCATTTTCAACAAATCCTTCGGGGGTGATATAGCGCTGCACATTGTGAGAATCCATCGTATAGGAACCCATCCCGATGGGTTCAGGAACTTCGCGTTCCCCGAGAATATCTTTCTCGGTCATCACGTATTCCCCGATCATTCTCCGGGCTTCGCGTACGTAGATTTTATACGGCCAGTTCCCGTTATCGGCGAATTCATCCCGGGCATATCCCCATTTTTGCATTTTCAGCTGGATTTCAGGCGGCACCCGGGGATCGGTGGCGATGAAATAGAACAGTCCTTTTTCATAGATCTCATGTTCATTGACGATTTCCCGGCGTCTTTCATAGGAGGCGTCCGGGTAGTCATCATTCATCCCGATATTATCCGTGCTGAAAGGACCGTGATTATTGACATCGGTTTTCAGGTTCGGTATGGGGTCGAACTTATTGAAGGTTCCGCGCCACCCGGCATTGAAGATCCGGACCAGCAGTTCATACTGGGTGGAATCATAACCCGCCGGACGGGTGAATGGGATCCTGTTGTCGTCATTTTTTGTAAGACAGAGCCTGAAGCAATAAGCCTGGACATGTTTGTCGCCTTCGCCTTTTTTCCCCGGATCGGCGGTGGAAATCCGCGGCAATACGCCGCTGGAAGGATCTCCGGGTACGACGTAAGGACTGATATGCATATCGCCGAAGTAATGATGATGGTGGAAAACGCCAGTCTGGACGCCGTTCCATTTTTCACCGTATACACTTCCTGCTTCACGTCCGACAAAATAGGTCACCCCGGCTGCCGCCATGAGATCCCCCTCGTAAGTGGCGTCCACGAACATCTTTCCCTTGTAGGTATTTCCGCTCAGTGTGGTGATCGACGTGATCCGGCCGCCGTCCATGTGAACGCCATGTTCCCTGTCGAGCCATTCATTGCGGATCACGGGGATATCATTCTCACGAATAAAAGCCTCGAAGATCCCCTCAGCCACATGCGGTTCAAATATCCACATGGTGGAGTTGGCCGTATCCATGGCAGGCGTATTTTGTCCGACGTTACCATAATCGTCTTTTTTCTGCCATTTCCAGGCGGAAGGATCCTGATAGTGAAGGTAAACGCGATGGTAAAATTCCCTGGCGATCCCGCCGATGATCTCCTTATTGCCGGTATCGGTAAAGCCGAGACCGGATGATGACAGCCCCCCCAGATGTTTTTCAGGCGAGACGATGATCACCGACCTGCCCATCCGGGCGGCCTGTACAGCCGTGGCCACGGCAGCAGATGTCCCTCCATAAACGATGATATCGGCTTGCTTCACCTTATTGTTTCCACAGCCCGAAACCATCAGGGCGAAAACGACCGCCAGCAGTGGTAGTTTAAATTGCATTATACTTTTGTGTCTTGGTTCCCTTGTGTTTTCCTTCCCTTGGTGCTCTCCCCCGGGCTGCCTTTTCTTGGGCTAATCTACAGGCCTTGTGTCTAAATGCCCCCTCGTGCTCTTCCCCCGTGCTTCCTTACCGTCGACTCTTGCTGCCTTCGGTGTTTACTCTTCGTGATTTCCTGTTTTCAATTCGCATTCCCAGCTGCCTTTTCTTGCAGTGCTAATCTAAAGGCCTTTTGTTTGATGCCCCTGTTCGCTCTTAAATGCCCCCCTTTTCTTAGTTCTCGTCTTTCCCGGGTTCCCTCGGGTTCGTACCTAATCGGTGTCTTTGTGCCTTTGGTCATTTTATATTTGTAATTTCCTTATCTTTCCTTTTTACTACCTTGTCCAGTGCGGGTCGCGATTCCCATCATCGGTGGCCTTGAACGAGATTATTCGAAGTAACTTTCCTTCCTTGCACCTGTTTCTTACCTCGTCACCTTTTTCTTCCTCCTTACCCACATACCTACTTACCCTCTCCCTTCGTCCCCCTTACAACCCTACTCCCACATATAGGGTGTAACCTGGTACACATAATAATTCAACCAATTGGAAAACAACAGGTTGGCATGTGCTCGCCACCGGATCACCGGGGCCTTGCGGGGATCGTTGCCCGGGAAATAATTCTCGGGAAGATCGATTTCCAGTCCTTTTTCACATCCCGATCGTACTCATTTTTCAGTGTAAGGGGATTGTATTCCAGGTGACCGGCGATGAAGATCTGCCGGTTATCCGATGAAACCACGATGTTGGATCCGACTTTTTCCGACCAGGCGAGCACATTGAGGTCGGGGTGATTCCGCAGTTCGTCGAGCCGGTTTTCCGTATACCTCGATGGGGCGCCGGGAAAATATCATCAAAACCCCTGACCAGCGGGACTTTGGGATCGGAGATAAAATGGTCGAAGACCCCGAAGGCTTTTTTCGGAAGCGGGTATTTCTGGATCCCGTAATGGTAATAGAGTCCTGCCTGCGCCCCCCAGCAAATATGCAGTGTGCTGGTGACATTGGTTTTACTCCATTCCATCACCTCGCACAGCTTTTTCCAGTAATCCACCTGTTCAAAGGGCATCAGCTCCACAGGAGCACCGGTGATGATGAAACCATCATACCTCCGGGAGGAGACTTCTTCAAAGGTTTTGTAAAAGACCTCCAGGTGTTCACGGGGGGTGTTTTTCGATTCGTGTTCATCCATGTAAAGCAGATCGAGTTCAACCTGCAGCGATGTATTGGAGAGATTCCGGATAAGGTCCGTCTCGGCCACCTTTTTAACGGGCATGAGATTCAAAATCGCCACCCGCAAAGGACGAATATCCTGGTGACTGGCCCGCGATTCCTCCATGATGAAGATATTCTCATTCCTCAATTCCTTTATGGCGGGAAGATTATTGGGTACATTGATGGGCATATATCGCTCCTTTAAATTTCCGGGGGTAAAGAAACAAAAAATCAGGACGCATAAAACTATTTAACAATACTTTGGCATCCGTGTTCAGAACGTAACGGGCAATTCAGATATTTTACATGGAAAGATGATCCCTGAAAGGGAGCGTGCCCCTATTCAACCTGTCTGTCTGGATGGCAGGGGCCTTTCGCCGCCTCTTCCCTTCCCCGGTTCACCGGGATTGGGATTCAAAATGTTCAACCAGGATGGACGTGAGGGAATCGAAGAGGTAAGGAGGCACGTCATGCCCCATATTGTCGATCCTGATGATTTTCGAGCCCGGTATCACGGATGCCAGTTTTTCACTGTGCCCCGGAGGGATGAACGGGTCGTTGACGCCATGGATGATCAGTACCGGAACATCGAGTTGAGACAGTTCCCCGTACCGTGAACCGGACCTCAAAACGGCATCCTGTTGCTGGCGGGAGGCCCGGAGATTATACCCCCGCCGTTCCCGCATATTGTAGAGAACCTGCTGGCATATCCCCCTGACATCGATGTCATACATCGCATCGCCCCGGAGAATGTACCGGACCATGACACTGCGCTTCAGGGCGTTCCGTTCCGTGGGGAAAATGCCGTAGCGGACACTGTTGCGCACCAGCTGGAAAATACATCTCAGGCGGACCCCGGGCAAATCGCGGTCGGTGATATTGCCCGACGACATGGCGGTTGTCAGGGTCAGTGTCCGTTCAGGGTAATGGATGGCATATTCCTGGGCGACCATTCCACCGAGGGATATCCCGATGAGATGGGCTTTGCCGATCTGAAGTGAATCGAGGATGATGACCGCATCGTGGGCGAGATCGCGGAGAGAATAGGCCGCGCATCCCTGCCCTTCTTCCAGTCCGAAAGTCCCGTTCCGCGGTAATCGAAACGGATCACCCGGTAACCCGATCCCACGATCTCATCGATGAAATCCTGCGGCCAGCCCAGTGCATCATTGGATATCCCCATAAAAAGCAGGACCGTGCCCTTCACTGTATCTTCCGGGGTAATCGCTTCGTACCAGATCCGATAGCCATCCGAAACCACATAACCTGTCTGCCCTTTGACAAAATCGGGTAGTGCGGAATGCAGGACCTCGTCGATGACGGGTTGGGCTTCCCGGGGAAGTTTAGGTCCCGTGAGAAAAACAATATAGGCTACTGCGACCAGGAGAACGGCCAGGGTAATTCCAATGATTTTCAGGATAAGCAGCATGCCACTTTTCATTATTCCGGGTTTTGAGCGAAACACGTCCTGAGCTTTACCGCGGTTACCCGGCATGAATCCGGGAAAAGGTGAAGTTCTGCAAGTTACGTCATTTTGACGGAAATTCAGTCATGTCTCTTCAAATGCTCCATGACAAACTCCTCTGAAATATAATTTTCATAGTGCATGCAAACATCGGAAGCGAATGCAATGCCGTTCATTCCGGCCCTCCTCCATACCATTTCCGGGAGACATCGCATTTCTTCAGCCGTGTATCTCCCTCTCACCAGGGTCCACAGGATCCCGGCATTAAAATTGTCACCGGCGCCGATGGTGCTGACGGTTTTGATGGCAGGCACATCCAGATGGAGAGACAACTCCCGGGTGAAGATATCCACGCCGTTCTGATTGGCCGTATAGACCAGGCAGGAGCATCCGCATTCAGCAACCTCTTTCCAGGCGGTCTCTGGTGTTTTGGCACCGAAGATCAGCTCGAAATCCTCGTTTGAACCCCTGACGATGTCGGCATAGTGCATGTTCTCAATGATCATGGGTCTCAGCATACCGAGCTCCGCCAGGTGGGGCCGCCGGAAATTCGGATCATACATGATCAGGGCGCCGGCCTCGCGGGCCGAACCGAGCATGCGCAGAAGGGCTTTTCTGACTTCAGCGGTAAGGGCAAAGAAACTGCCGAAGAGAAGGATATCATTTTTTTCGAAAGGGACCGCGAGATCCTCCATCCTCTGGTCCGGGAAATCCTTATAGAACTGGTAAACCGCATCCCTGGATTCGTTGAGAAAGGCCAGGGCCAGCCCCGATTTATGCCGGTCGTAATGCTGAACGTAGCGTGTGTTGACGCCATTTGAAGCGAGGAAGGCATCGATCATTTCGCCGACCTGGTCACGGCCGTAATCGCTGACGAAATACACATTAAGACCGAGTCGACCAAGGCTGACGGCTGTATTCAGCATGGATCCGCCGGGAGTTGCCGAAACCGGTTTTTGATCGCTGAAAATGATATCCAGGAGGGATTCGCCGATGGCTACGATTTTTGGCATATTGGGTAGGTATTGAAGGTTCGAGGATCCGGGGAAGCTTCAATACCGCCCTGCCCCGTCGTTCGATCAGGACATGGATTTCACCAGCGCGGAAATAGCACGAAACTGGTCGTTTCCGCTGATCCGGGCCAGTTCGAAAAGAACGGACTCGCAGGTAGTGATGACGGCCCCTTCCTGCCTCATGCTCTCAATGGCCACCGTCTTATCACCGGGTTTACGGGATGAAACGCAATCTTCGACGACCACCGGCAGGAACCCGTTTTCCAACAGGTCGACCGCCGTCTGAAGAACGCAGACATGCGCTTCAATCCCGGCGATGATCATGTTTTTACGGTCGAGGTTGTTCAGCTGGAGAAGTATTTCCGGATCGTCACAGCACGAGAAGCTCATTTTTTCAAAGGGATTTTCAGGGCCCAGGCAGGCTTTGATCGCCGGGATCGTAAATCCCAGCCCTTTGGTATACTGCTCAGTGACCATTAGTGGGACGTCCAGGATCTTCAGTCCCCCGATGAGGATTTCCGTCCTGGCGGCCAGCCGTTCATGATCATGGATGTGGGGAAAGAGTTTCTCCTGGATATCGATGATCATAGCGGCAGTGTGTTCTTTAAGTATTCGCATGGTTGTTCGCCTGGTTTCGTGATTTATGGCCCAAATACCCGCCATGGTGCCGCTTGGCATAATCGATGGCCGAGAACCGATCTTTTTCATCAGCAGGACCACGAGAATATCGCCGATGACCGTCATGGTGGTGGTAGAGGTTGTCGGGGTCAGTCCCAGCGGACACACTTCGGCTGGGTTTCCGGTATAGATGGTCACATCGGCGATATGCGGCAGCTTGCCCTCCGGGTTTCCGGTGATGACGATCACCGGGATATCTTCATACAGATTGTGCGTCAGAGCGACCAGTTCCACGATCTCCTGTGTCCGGCCGGAATTGGAAAGAACCAGCAGGACATCGTTTTCGCGCATTACCCCCAGATCGCCGTGCTGGGCCTCACTGGGATGCAGGAAGGTCGCCGGGGTGCCTGTTGAACTAAAGGTGGTGGCAATATTTTCGGCGATTTGCCCGGCCTTTCCCATGCCGCTGACTATAACCCGTCCCTTATTGACATGAACACACTGGTAAATGATATCGACGGCTTTGACAAAATCGCCCGTCGCTGGAATGTGCATCACCGCTTCAGCTTCCCTCTTCAATAGGTCTTCTATTTCCTGGATCATAATTTTAGTTCTATATATTTTACTTATGTTTAAAAACCCGTCGTGCTCTTCTTTTTTCTGAATTCCTTCCGTACCCCCGTAAGCGAGCGGGTTGCGACCCACCCCTACGGTTGGCCTTGAATGGAATTCTGGAAAGCACCCCTTTCCTTCTGCCTTTGTGTTTATATACCCTTTGTGCTCTTCCACGTTTGCCGATCCTTAGTGTCTTAGCGCCTTTGTGTTTAATTTCTCTTCGTGTTCAAATTTAACAATATTTTCTAAATTCCTTCCGTACCGCCGGAAGCGGGCGGGTCGCGAAAAGTCATCGATGGCCTTTAATGGAATTTTGGAAAGCATCCCTTTACTTTTGTTTTTGTGTTTACCTTCCCTTCGTTCTCTTCCCTTCCGACTTGAATTATCTTAATGTTTTTGCGATTTCGTGTTTAAACTCACCTTCGTGCTCAAATTTAAAGAATATTTTAAAAACGCCTGTTGGTAATTTTTCGAGGCAATGAATTATCTTTATGTTTTTAAATCATAAACTCCCATTCACACTATGAAAGCAATGATGCTTACCGGGATCCGGAAGATGGAAATGAAAGATGTCCCTGATCCCATGATCGTTAACGATACCGATGTTCTAATCAAGATGAAAACCATCGGCGTCTGCGGATCGGATGTTCATTATTACACGACGGGAAAAATCGGATCTCAGGTGGTCCGATATCCTTTCCCGGTTGGTCATGAAGGTGCCGGTCAGGTTGTCAGGGTCGGGAAGTCGGTGACCAGCGTGAAACCCGGTGACCGCATTGCCATTGAACCGGCCATGCCTTGCGGGGAATGCGATCAGTGCCTCGCCGGACGGCCCCATACCTGCCGGAAACTCCGGTTCCTGGGATGCCCGGGACAGGCTGACGGATGCCTTTCGGAATATATCGTGATGCCTGAAAAGAGCTGCATCCCGATTTCCGAAAAGCTGAGTTATGACCAGGCGGCCATTTCCGAACCGCTTGTCCATTGGCGTTTATGCCGTCCAGGAATCCATTCCCATGAAAGGGGCCAGGGTCGGCATCCTGGGCTTTGGCCCGATCGGGATGAGCGTCCTTCTCCCTGCCCTGGCTGAGGGTGCCGGGAAAGTCTATGTCACCGACAAAATCGATGAACGGCTTGAACTGGCGAAAAAATCCGGGGCATCCTGGACGGGCAACCCTGACCAGACGATGTGGTGGCTGACGTTACGGCAGAGGAACCCCTGTTGCTCGATGTGGTCTTCGAATGCTGCGGTCAGCAGGAAGCGGTCGACCAGGCCATCGACATGCTGAAACCAGGTGGAAAGCTGATGATCATCGGGATCCCTGAATTTGACCGCTGGTCCTTCAGCGTCGATAAAATGCGGCATAAGGAGATCACCGTCCGCAATGTCCGGCGTCAAAACAACTGTGTGGAAAAATCGCTGGAAATGATGGAATCAGGCGCCGTCGACGTCAGCCTCATGCCCACCCACCGTTACAAATTTGAGGACACCAAAGCAGCCTTCGACCTGGTGACCGGATACAACGACGGGGTGATGAAGGCCATGATCGATTTCGACTGATGCATTGAAATGCCAACGGCCTTAAAAAATCTGCCCGGAACCTCTGGTTTCGGGCTTTTTATTTATCGTCACCTGAGCAATCCCTTTCCGGGCCGGGCCCTTCGAAGCACCGGCAACCCTGTTTCCGTCTCCTGTTCATCTTGAATCCTGCCGGAAGAGCAGAATGATGGATTATTTTTTCTTCTGAGTCACTTTGGACAGGCGCATGATCCTTTGCATAATTCGGCCGTTAAAGCACTTCCTTCGTCTTCTTCCCCAACCAGAATGACCCGGTCAGGAACCAGACGAACATCCCGATGTCCATCCACAGCTTCATGGTATCCATCCCGATAACGCCGCCAAAATGGAGCAGGGAAGGGAGAATGGTCATCACCAGACCGATGATGGCCAGGACACGTATAATGATCTTGAATATGAGCTTATTGTCTGACATCTTTCTGATAGATTTTACTGAGTAAAACATAAAGGATCACCGACAGCACCCAGGTGGGGACCGGGAGGAAAAAGAGTTCGACACCGAAATACCCGTGTGTGAAAAGAGCGGCAGCCAGCAGGACGAACCATGTGAATCCCGCGGCCAGGTTAAAGCTCAGTTTCCTCGTCTCCGCATAAAAAGGCTTCAGCCGCATTTTGGGCAAAATGTAATAATCAGCGAAGATCACGCCTCCCATTGGAATCAGAATGAGACCGTACAGGGCCACGAAATCGAGGAGACGCATGACGAGTGCCGGGAAAAGGGCTGCCAGTGTGGTGATGAGCCCGGCGAACAGGGTCACTTTCCATCGCTGCCAGTTGGGTGAAGCCACCTGGAGAGCCAGGCCGGCCCGGTAAAGTGTCGGGTTGGCCGTGGTCCAGCCGGCAATGACCACCGTCACGGCACCTGCAAGCCCGGCAGCCTGGAAGGCAGATACACCCGGAGCATCGCTATGGAAGGCTGCGTAAAGGATACCTGAGGCGATCCATGCAATATAGTGCCCCAGGAACATGCCGATGGCGGAGGCAAAGCCATAGTACCACTTCCTGGCATAGCGGAAGATCGAAAGATCGGACATCCCGAGATGCATGGCCGCATTGGCCAGCCAGGTGAAGAAAATAACATGCCAGATGGTGAACTGCGATTGTCCCGGAAGCGCGACGCCTGTCCAGATTTTTTCATGCGCCACCTGCCAGAAATTTCCCGAACCGGCATGGACACCGAGCCCGGGAAGAACAGCAAAAGCGACGGCAACGAAGATGAGGAACATCCAGGGAGCCGACACCTTCGCGAAACGGGCAAGGGCATCAAAACCCAGGATGGCCATGGTCGTGATCAGTGCGCCGACACCGAAGACGGTGATCACCCATCCCAGGCTGTTGGGATAGATATCGGTGAGCACCGGCATCCGGATATGAAACGGGATGCCCACGGCGGTAGCCGAAACGGCCACCATGGCGCCTGCCAGAAAACAGAACATCAGGGCATTGACAATATTGTAAATGAAAACGAGCGAGGGACCCGCGATTTTCCTAAGCTGCCAGTACAATGAAAGCCTGAGTTTCACGGCGATCGGTGCGGTAATGAACGCCCAGCTCATCACCGCCAGGATATTCCCGATCAGTCCGCCGACAAACATATCCGTGACGCTGACGCCATGGGCGACAAACAGCATTCCGATGACAAACTCGGTGCCCGCAACGTGCTCGCCGGCGAACATCCCCAGGAAATTCCCGATGCCCTGCAACTTGTTTTTGGTTACCGGTTCCCGGTCAAATTCATAAAGCTTGTCCAGCTTTTGAGCAATGGTGGAAGAACTCATGTGAAGGTTTCTAGTTGGTTATAGGTTTGGTTAAGTCTGTGATTACAATAATAATGAATTTTTTCATTTATCAGTATCTTTTACCGGCAAGAATCACAGGCCCGAAAGCACCCGGGATAGCTCATCCCGGGCTCCTTCCCTCTCTTGGTCCGATGGTCTTCTGTGCCACCTCCCGCTGCATCACCAGGGGGCACCATAAAAAAAGCTGCCCCCGCAAAGGAGGCAGCCTTTTCATGTATCATTCAGTCGGGAGGATTTAGCGTTTCACGATCCGGCTGATGTGGACTCCGGCATCGGCATCGGTCATTCTGATGATGTAGAGGCCTTTGGAGAGTGAAGATACATTGAGCTGAGCTTCACGGGCTCCGTTCAGGTCGCTTCTCATCAGGACTTTACCGGTAACGGAAAGGACTTCTACGGAATGGATGTTCTTCGAGGCGCTGATCCTCATAACATCGGCAACCGGGTTGGGATAGATGCGGGCAAAGTCGGCATATTGTCCAACCGAAGTGACGAAGGCGAGGTTCAGAGTGTATTCCTGGACTGTACCGTCTTCAGCGGTGACCGTGATGGTGGCCGTTCCGGGAACCTGGTCGGGCAGGCTGACGACAGCAGTGGCTGCGGCATCATTAGCCGTGGCTTCGATGGTCGGAAGCGCACCGCCGGGGATCTGAACATCATAGCTGGTCGTGGCGGCGTCGAAACCGTCAAGAGCGGCACCGTTGATCGTGATATTGGCCAGTGTGGCATCGCTGGAAAGCATGGTACCGGTGATTTCGATATCATCGATGATCCAGCCGTGGTCGGGACTCGGGTTCCAGAACATGAACTCCAGATTGTCGGCGGCGGGCAGATCTCCTCCAAGGGATATCCATGCCCAGACATTGTTTGCCGGCCATTGGGTAGACTCAATCGTGAAGTTTTTGTCGAGGGTGGTCCATGTGTCACCGCCATCGGTTGAATAGGTGGCGTTGAAGAACTGGTTCTTAATCCCGGACCATCCGGTATTGTTGTAGATCCCGAATGAAAGATGGATATTTTTGTACCCGGTGGTATTGATGCCCATCATGGTCACCGTGTCGCTTCCACCGGCGTAAGGCCCGATGGTCAGAGCGGCGTCGCCGGATGCTTCAGCATAACCCGATGAAGGCGTATCAGGTGTTCTGATGGTCACCGGATCATCGCTCCAGGTTTCGGTTCCGGAATAGGAATCATAGGTATTGGCAGCCGTGGCAAAAATGGAACCGGCACCAAAGGTTTCCTGAAGGATCATGTCACTCCCGAGGTGCACTTCATTCATGATCAGTACATCGTATTCCCACTGGGTTTCACCGTCGGCGGCCGTGACAATGATCTTTGCCGTATCTCCGATGGCGGCTGCCTGGGTCACTTCTGCTGTGGCTGCATCGTTGGTCGGTGTTGCACTGACCTGCGGCACTGTGGTGGTTCCGTCAGCGACGAAATACCTGTAGAAGGTGGTGTTTGCCGAGAAACCGTCAATCGTTGTTCCGTCAACCTGCAGATCTGAAAGGGTGGCATCTGATGACGTTCCGGTAAGGGTAATGTCATCCATCTGCCAGCCATGGTTTGCGTCAGGATTCCAGAACATGATACTCAGATTTCTGGCAGCCGGAAGTTCATCCGCGAGAGATACCCAGGCCCAGACATTGTTTGCCGGGAAGGTATCCGGCTGAATGACGTTAGTCTTGCTAATCTCCGTCCAGTCGGTTCCGTTAGTGGAATACGAAGCATTAAACGTATGGTTGCGGATGCCGCTCCAGCCGGTTTCATTGTAGAAGCCAAAGTGCAGCTGGATATGGGAATATCCGCGCGTATCAACCGTCATGGTCACGGTATCGCTGCCACCGTAAAAGGGACCGAGATACATGGCAGCATCTCCCGATGCATCTGCATATCCGGCGGATGGATTGGAGTTTCTGATCATAAGCGGATCATCACTCCAGGTTTCATTACCGGTGTAGTCTGAGTAATTGGATGCAGCATCCAGGTAATAGCCACTTCCAAGACCAAAGGTCTCCTGGAAAAAGGCTGTCTGGGCTCCCGCATTACTGAATGCGAATAATGCCAGGCACAGCCAGATTAAATGGTAAACTTTTTTCATAATACAAAAATTTAAGTTAGTAACTGATTGAAAATTCAAGATGAAGAGGTCACTGTCATCCACCTGGGTGGTTAACAGTGACCTTCATTTCATTATTTACTGAATGATAAGGTTATAAACTTCTTTGTCGGCCTGACCTTTGAGGATGAGGAGATAAGTACCACTCCCGATTCCACTGAGATCCACGCGTTTGGAAGTCTCGAAAGGCCTGATCTGTTCCGTCCGCATCACCTTACCGCTCATGTCGGCAATGATCAGCTGGCTGAAGCCCGATTTTTGCAGTTCGATCTGTACAAAATCGGTGGCGGGGTTGGGATAGATCAGCGTCGAAAGTTTGTTCTGCTGAACGCCGATATTTCCTGAAACGGTTACGGCGAAAACAGTCTGGACGGAATCGATCCCATTGTTGACCACGCCGCCGTCGTCGCGGACGGTCACGGTGATGTTTGCCGTTCCCTCAGCGCCTGATACAAGTTTATAGGACACTTCACCGGTGGAGCCGGTCAGGGTAGCCTGAACTGCACTGATCAGGGCCGGGTTATCATCCCGTGCACCGATGGTGAGGTTCTGCGCCGGTCCGTAGGTATCGCCATAACTGATTCCAGCCAGGTTCACGAACTGCTCGGGTGAATTCAACGGGATCGGTTCAGGATTGGGCACCGGATCGATCGTCGGGGCATCGTTGACGGGTGCAACCTGAACGAGGAAATCCTGGTAGGTCGACATGTTCCCGTTATTGACAGCAGTGCCTCCGTTATCTTCCACCGTAACCCGAACGGTTGCTTCACCATAGACATCCTGCGCCGTAGTGAATTTCAGGGTAGCGGTACCATCTCCGTTGAGCGTCGGGGTGAAACCGGTGATGAGGCCGGGATTGTCCGAGTCAGCTGTCAGGGTAAGGGTCTGATCACCCTGGTCACCATCGGAAAGCCCGTAAATGGTGACTTCCTGTTCTCCTTCATCTTCGAACGAATAATGATCGGCCGGACGGTCCATCGTGGGCGCATTGTTGTACCCGTCATAGACATCAACGCGGAAGGTGACCTGGTCCTGGTTAAATCCAAAGCCTGTCCCGTCGTCGGTCAGGGTAACGGTGATGTTCGCCGTCCCGGTCTGATCGGTTTTCGGGGTGAAGTTCAGTGTGGCTTTGCCATCGGTAACTGCTCCCACGGTCACATTATCGATGAGTGCCGTGTTATCACTTTCAGCCGTTACTGTGAGGGTCTGCGTGCCGTTATCACCGTCTGAAATGCCGGTAAGTTCGACCGCCTGTTCACCGGGATTCATCTGCAGCGTCATGTCATTGGGCTGATCGATGGCCGGTTTGGCATTGCCTTCGGCAACAAGGGTCGTCACGCTTCTTCCCGGGAAAATTAACTGGTCTCCCACTGTTCCGAGATCCGTAAGGTCCTCGAAAAGTGAGGTCCGGTAACTTTCAAACTGCGTCGGAAGATTGTCGCCGCTGAGGGTTGCACTCACCGGTCCGGCGCCCAGGTTGAGGGCCACGATGGTCAGTCTGCCGTTCGCTTCATCAATGAAAGCGCTTGTCAGCAGGCTTGAATTATCCGAAGTGGCATCGATCCGGAAGGCACCGGGTCTGACAAACCGCGCAAAGTTTGCCGTCGCATAAAGCATCTTTGTGGGTTTCCCCTGCTTCATTTCCTGTCCGTCAAAACTCCACTGGGTCCAGAGGTTATTGTTCCCGTAGACGAGTCCGCCGTGAATGGCAGCGGCCATCCACATGGCATCATCATAGGTGACATACTCCCGGTAAGTCTCTGTCATCCAGAGTTCTTTCGGGTACTGTCCCTTCTGGGCGTAGTCATACATATCGGTCCATGCACTGAAATCGGGTGTTCCGGATCCAATGCCGTCGGAAGCGTAACCGTGGACGGCAATGATATCGCAGTATTTATCGGCTTCGGGATTGGCCTGGATGGCATCCATGTAGTCTTTCATGGAATAGTGGTTCTGCGGGAACACCTGTTCCGGCATATAGAGTTTAGTCTTAATTCCTTCTTTTTCAAACCGTTTCCCCACCACAACGATCTGTTCGGCGAAATGTGTCGGATCAAGGACGGCTGAGGGGTAAGGTTCGCAGAAAGCGGGTTCGTTCTGAAGGCCGATGGCATAGATATCGATGCCGGCTTCTTCCTTGAACATGGTCACAGCAGCCACCAGGTATTCGGCAAACTCATCATAGTAAGTTTTGAGGAGCTTGTTGTCGGTGGTGTTGTAATCGGGTGTGGCACCCGTGGAATAGCTTTCATCGAGGTTTCCTTTCATCCAGGCCGGCGGGCTCCAGGAGGTCAGGATAAAGGTCTGGACGCCTCTTTCTTTCAGATCCCTGAAATAGTTCCAGTCGTAGGCATTGTAGTTCAGGCCGGACCTGTTCAGGGTGAAGGGATCGTCATTGTCGTTGACCGGTTCGATCTGGTTCTCGATGATCCCGATCCTCATGGCAGTACCGCCCATCAGGTTCGTGTAAATATCGGAGAACCGCGATTCGTTCATGTAGGTTCCGAAGCCTCTGATAACCTGGTGCCTCTTGCTCATATCCACGGTGATGGAGTTGCCGTTGGCTGCATTGGATGAGAGGGCGGTCACGTCAAAGGTCATCACCCTGTCGGTTGATCCGGTAGCAGAAACGGTCACTGTAATGGTGGATGACCCGGTACCGGTGGGTGTGAAGTTCAGCGTGGCCGTGCTGTCGGACTGAACGGCTGAAGCTGTCACGGTGGGAATGAAATCCGTATTCGAGCTGGTAACGGTCAGTGTCGGTGTGACCGAACCATCATTCCCGTCGGAAATGCCGGTCAGGGTGACCTGCTGCGCACCGGCGCCTTCATAGAGGGAAACGTTCATGTGATTATCGATGGTAGCCACCGGCTGAACGGAGGGTCTTTCAGCCTTATCCCCGATGCGGATGTTCCGCATGAGGTAAGCACCGTTGTAGTTCGGCGGTGTTGGCCAGGCGGCTTCATGGTTGTGCATATCCATCAGGACACGGCGTATCCGCTTGTTGTTAATATTCAGTACCGCCGGTTTCCGTGGTGTTCACCCAGTCGTTTTCACCGCTGAAATCAAAGAAGATCTTGTTCCACTGACCCGATTTGGCCCAATGCCCAAGAGCATAGTTGTTCTGGTCATTGCGGAGGCCGTCGCTGTCATAGAACCATACCCAATGCCTGGTGCTGTCGTCGAGCGGGTATACTTCCATCGACATGTACGGGTTTTCAGACATATCGAGTTCAACGCCATAGGTCGAAAAGATATTGATGTTGATCCCGTCCCAGAGGAACTTGTCATTGCAATCCACGCGGAGGCAATAATAATCTCCCGAATCCACAGAGGTGAAGGTAAACACGTTCTGGTTGCCCGACCATTCGGCAGTGGTGCTCAGGTCGGAAACGAATCCGGTCACCGCCTGGGGAGCAACGTCAACGGGAATTCTGATCACCGTCGAGGCATTGCCGTTGTTACCGGCTGCTCCGCCATTATCGGTCACGGTAACGAGGAAGGTGTCTGCACCGATCGCTCCATCGATGGCATGGAAGGTGATGGTTCCCGTTGAGGCGCCCGTGGTGTAGTCAACCGCGATGTCACCGTCGGCAACCAGGGATCTGGTTCTGACTGACAGCGGTCACCGTGACATCCTGGGTTTCGCCTTCACCGGCAGAGATCCCGGTCAAGGGGATATCGTAGGACAAGGTGCTGTTGTTGAAGGCTGTGATTTTCTTCACCGGGTCAATGGTCGGTGGGTTGTTGAACTGGTCGTAAGCCGACAGCATGAATGTTCTTGAAAAGGTATTGTTCTCGGCGCCATGGTCATCGAGGGTGACCGTGACGGTGACGTCCTGCCCTGCCGCTGAAGGCGTGAATGAAATGCTCCCGTAGGGCTGGTCGCTTTTGTAGTTGATCTTGAAATTACCGTCTGCCATCACGGCCTGGTCGGAGGAGGTCACGCTGAAGGCGAGCTTCTGTTCGATTGCCCCGTCACCGTCGGCGATACCTGAAAGGGGAACGTCTACCGTATTGCCCACCTTGGTGCTCACGTCTTTCAAAGGATCGAAGGAGGGGGGCATATTTGAGGTGGAAGTTACGGTAAAACTCTGGGAATTATCCTGGTAACCTTCCAGCCCTTTTGCCGTGACGGTCAGTTCCTGGGTTCCGCTCACACCGTCCGCACAGTCGAAGGTGATCACGGCATTGCCGTTATATATGCCGGAAACGCGCATATTCTCTACGACATTCCCGTCACCTGTCACCTCAATACCCGAGGCGTTCTTCAGGTCCTCAACGATCACCTTGTGGCCCTTGGTACCCCTGGTAATAGTTTTTGTCCTGCAAAACGCCCATGGCGGCGAAATTGACGGCCTGGTCGCCTGCGCTGATCTCATCAATATAGATTTTTCCGTTGAAATTAACGACTTTCTCAGCGACATTGAAACGGATCCGGTTGATCTTTGTAAGTTTAACAAAACCGATGTCGCCGGAAAAGTCAAGGACGAAATTCACAAATCCGTCTTTTGGCCTCAGCCTGACATCACGGTAGAAGAAGTTTCCACCGGTGACCAGCCCGACAGAAACCTTACAGGGCTGATCCGCTTTCAGTTTGATGTTCAACACGGGATTAGCCGAGATATCCAGAGGGTCGGAAAAATAATAATCCTGAACCTGGTCAGGTGCAGATTTACCGATATCCATCGTCACGACCCCATCGGCCTGGGTAAGCGTATAGTAGCTGGATGCCAGCCAGCTGTCGCTCACCCCTCCGCTGAAATCGTCAAGAAAACCAGTCTGGGCATGGGCTGCCCAGAAACCGGTTGCCAACATTAAAAACAAGAGTACAAATCTTTTCATAGTAATTTTTGGTATTTGGTTACAAAAAAATCAATAAATGCGTAATGCTTTAGCTATTTTTTGATGATGATTTTCCGGATCTGAACTTCCGAACCGAATCCGTAAAGCTTGAAAATATACAAACCGTTTTCATAGTTTGCCAGGGAGATGACTTTCACCGAATTCGCGCTGATATGGCGTGTTTCCATCAGCTTCCTTCCGGAGATATCATAGAGTTCACAAAGCGTAATGCCTTGCTGGCCGGTAACCAGTCTGATCTGGTCACCGGCAGGGTTCGGATAGAGTTGAACTTCCGTATGCCCGGTTGCCGGAATGCCGTTGGCTGTGCTTTCAATGTGCACGGGGATAACGAGATGAATCCGGTCCGTTCCGCCGAGGTCGGTCCCGAAATCATCGGAGACCACCAGGTCGAGGGTATCCTGTCCTTCACCACGGGGTGAAAAGATCAGCTGGGCAGTATCGCTTCCCTGTTCGTATTTCACATGCTGGGATGAAACCATCTGATGTCTTGACGTCACGGTGAAGCTGATCTTCTCCCTGCCGTCGTTGGTGTTTCCATCAGTGACCCCCGTCAGGGCGATGTATTTCAGTCCCGACCAGGGTTCAAACGAAAGCGGGCCGGGATCAACCACCCTCGGGGGCCTGGTTAATATAGGGAATGATCTTCACATGCACGTCGCGGCTGGTGAAGGCATTGAACGCCCCGTTTTCGGCCGTGGTATTCTCAAAAACCCTTGCTGTCAGGACAGTTTCCCCGTATTTTGCCGGATCGGGTGTGAATGTCACGGCAGCTGAATCCTTATCAGGAAACTGTTCGATGGCGGAAGAACCAATCAGAGCAGGATCGGAAAAGCTGAAACTCACCCGGTCGATCGTACTGACATTGTCGCCCCCGTTGGTGATGTTCCGGAGGCCAATGGAAACAGCTCCCTGATTGGCGAGAACGATCGTGTCGGTGGCAGCCGCCTCAATGGTGGGTGCGATATTGGAGGTAAAGGCCACCATCGTGGTGATGGATTTCGGGGGAAGGGTCAGTGATGTCCCGTCCAGGGGTGTGACCCGGGTGAAATTTTCAGTGGCCGAACTGCGATAGAATGTCACATTCTCAGGCAGGTCGAAGTCCAGGCTGGTCGTTTTCGGCGTATCCGACATGTTCATGAGGACAACGGTCAGCATTCCCTTCTCTGTCGTTCCGGAAGGCCACGGGGATGATGTCAGGATCGGCCGATCCGGCATCCATCATCACCGCACCCGGCCGGATATACTTATAAAAGCTCTTGAGCGCGTAGAATTTTTTATTGGGAATGTTATTGTTCATCAGGTTTCCGGAAATGTACCAGTGCACCCAGGCCGAGATCTTCCCGTACTTAAGGGCCAGCATCACGCTGTAGCCCAGGTCAAAAGCCCCGTTCCAGTCGGAACTGTAGCCGGAAGTCTCCGTCATCCAGAGTTCCTTTCCATGGCTGTGGACCGTGTTGTACATTCTCTCCCACCCCGTTGCCGATCCGGTGGTGGGATTGACCCCATCCTGGTAACCATGAACAGCATAGATATCGAGGTACTTCCCTGCATCCGAATTTTTGAAAACAGCATCGAAAAGAGGGAGATTTCCCCCATAACTGCCCATGTGCTCGGGACCGAAAATCTTCGTGGTGATCCCTTCTTCCTTAAATCGCTTTCCCACCACATCCAGCACGGCAGCATACTGATCCGGAGTGTAGACACAGGATTCAAATGGATTGGCAAATAAAAGTTCATTCTGAAGGCTCAGGCCGTAAAGATCCACCCCGGTTTCATTTTTGATGGTTTTGACATAAGCCACGCAATACTCGGCAAATTCGTCGTACAAATCCGGGTTCAGGTAACCTCCGCACTGGCCGTTGCAAAAGGAAGCCAGGGAGTTATTGACATCCAGTTTCATCCAGACAGGAGGAGTCCAGATGCTGGCGATCTGTTTCATTTCGGGAACCGTATCGAGGTCGGTCATGAAGGCAAATTGCCGGCCGTTATTTGAAGAAGGAGAAATATTGAAACCTGTGGGATTCAAGCTGTAGGGGTCGCTATTATCGTTGGAAGGCTCAAAATCCCAGTACAACTGGGTGCGGATGATGTTCACACCGAGGTCGTTAATGATCAGATTCATGTACTGCGGGTCGTAATACTGGCTGGCATTGGACCACCATACCTCTTTGGGTCCGAAACCGCCAAACCCTTCAATCGTCTGGAATTTCTGGTCGTAGTTGATGGTGATCTGCGCGAAAAGATGGCCCGGGTCACACAATAAAAGGGAAAACAGACAGAAAAAGTAGAATTTTTTCATGCACGTGTTTTAATCAGTCGTTCTTCGTGGGCAGTTGGTGTTCCCGGGCTCAATATAGGGATTCATCCCTTCAAAACCAAATGTGAAATGTTAACAAAAGTAAAAAATTCGCATTGGGCAGATACAAAAAAACCGCTCATCACAAAGAGGCCTTTTGGCGGGCCCCATTGTGATGAGCGGTAATAAATTTCCCATTTGGGATTCTGCTACTGGTTTATTTTGCAGTGTTAATGGTCAGGGTATAGGTATCCATAACCCTTGTACCATTGTAAAGTTTAAGTTGAACAGGGGTCTGGGTATAGGTATGCACGGTTGTACCACTGACGAGCACCTGGTCGTTATCCGTGATTTTGAGGGTCTGATGATCGATGCCTTCAAATTCAGCGACCAGCTTGTTATTGACGCCATCCGTGGCTGAAAAACCGGGAACCGTGATGGTGACCGTCTTGGCCGTATTATCAATGGTTGCCGTCGGAACCGGGAAGAGGTCGACGAGGGTTCCCTCTGAATTTTCCATCTGGGTGAATTTGAAGCTGGTCAGGACATCGACAACCGTCAGGGTTACCTGGTAATTTTTGACCGTGCCGTCCTGGGCTGTGACAATGATCTCCGGATTTGCGACCAAATCAACAGAGGCGGCTTTGGACTGAATTTGCTTGCCATTTACGGTTACGGTTGCACCATTGCCGGCTGTTGCCTGCAGGGAGACAGAAGCGGGGTTCGTGTTGGCATAATAGACCATCTCAACTGTCGCGTTCTGGATATCAATGTTAAAGGTTGCATTGATGTTGGAGGTCAGCGTATAAAGATCGGTGTTGGGGGAAGGATCACTCAGGATGTATTTCACACTGTAAACGGTCTGGTCACCGTTAGGGGCCACAACAGTGTACTCCACCGTGCGCCCTTCATTGTCGCCGGCGTTAACCGCTGAGAAGTTCTGGGCGGTTTTACCGCTCGACTGTTCCACACCGTCAACATAAACCTTGGCACCGCTTGACGTGGTGGTGAATTTCGGTTTCTTGGCGGTGAGGTCCTCGTTTTTAACCCCATAGAACAGGATCTCTTTCCCGTCGGTGGAGAAGACGCCGTCGACACCGTCGATGCTGAACGATTTGAAGCCCGTCCGGCGGTCGATGACCGTCAGATGGATCGAGTAGGTGTCGCTGAGAAAATCTTCCGCCCAGTTACCCGTTGAAGAGGCAACCAGGGTGACATCGTATTCTCCGGGATTCCTGTAGTTCAAGGCTACAGAATCGGTGGTGTTCACGATGTTCAGTCCTGTTTTGCTCGGATCAGCAGGATCATAGGTGGTCGAAGGAGACATGCCGTCGTAGAGTGCGTAAAAATCACCGCTTGTTTGAGTGAGATAGATATTGAAGGATTCTCCGGCGTAGGCCGTATTATCGACCAGGTTGGTTGTAAAATGGGCATTCGGCTTTACCGGCGGTTCTTTGGTGCATGAATACATGGCCAGTGAACCAAGCACGATCGCGATAAAAAGATTTAAAGTTTTATTTTTCATGGTCATTTATTGATTACAAGTTAAATCACTCTCCATTTTTACCAACCTGGGTTTTGTGTTAGCTGACCCTGGTTAAGGTTGATTTCTGAAACGGGAATTGGCAGAAATTCATTTTTACCAACGGTAAAAGAAGCTTTTTTGTATATCTGGAACCAGTCAATATTCCAGGCCGGGTCGAAACTCCACCTGACGAGGTCGAAGAATCTCAGCCCTTCGGTAGCCAGTTCAACGTCTCTTTCATGCATAATCGCCTCCCGGGTCAGGGAAGAGATGTCTCCCATCCCGGCTCTTTCTCTCACCTGGTTGAGTGCGTTCAACCCGGAACCGTCGGCATCGCTATTGAGCAGGTACTGGGCTTCCGCGTACATGAGCAGCACATCGGAATACCGGATGATATTGATATTGGTGGGATCATTGTCGGGTGCGTCCTTTTCATTATAAGTCGGATAGTAGTATTTTTTCAATCCAAACCCGATAGACGGCTGACCCGCATGGTTAAGGCCCCTGCCTTCAGCGATCCTTTTATTGTTCACCCCGCTGACGTATGAAACGGAGGAAAGAGCCTTGTCGGGACGGAAGTCGAGCTTTTCACCATCCAGATAGCAGGTGGCATAAGCCCGGGGGTCCCGGTCAAAGCCGGCCGGCGTATTTTCGGTCTCCCAGGCGTACCACATATCGGGATGAATTTCATGGTTCCGGAAACTGGATGGGTGTGATGAGAAATAGTGACCGTTGAGTGATCCGGTCCACTGCCATCCCGGGAGCCATCCACTGGCGAACCTGTCGTCGGAAAATTGCACCTGCCATACCGATTCAGCATTGTTCTCAGAGGTATAGACATTGTCTCCAGCCTGCAGGTCAACCCAGCTGAAATTGGACAGGAAGGCATCGATATAATCGTTCCGCGATTTGGGTTCCATGGGTTGAATGAGCTGATAGTCTCCACTTTCTTTCACGTTCTTGAGCATATCGCGTGCGAGGGTCAGATCGGTGACATCCTCGGTGGAACCGGCGGTTCCGAAACGTTCATGGTAATAGTAGTGCTTGTAGAGCATGGCTTTCCCGAGGAGCGCTTTGACGGCTCCGCTGGTGATACGGCCAAGGTTAGCGTCGTCCCATTTGACGGGAAGATCGGGGATGGCAGCCTGGCAGGCTTCCACGATCTTGTTCCAGAACTGGATCTGATCGCCGTTGGAAAAGGGGATCTTGGGATCTTCGGGAAGGCTGTTTTCATCATAGTACATCGGCCTGTCGAAGATGGTCACAAGATAGAAGGCATACATGGCCTGCAGACCCCGGGCCTGGGCAATGTAATTCGCCTTCACATCGGCTTCCAGCCCGGGGATATCCTTCGTCTCCAGGTCATTGATAATGTGGCTGGCCCTCCAGTACCCGACATAAAGAGCCTGGAAAATGCTGCTGACATGACTGTCTGATGATCCGAACACGAAATCATCGTAGTTGGTCGTTTCAAACAGGATCCGGTCGCTGAATGAGTTGAACATGAAGAAATAATTGAGACCGAACATCCCGCCGAACTGCAGACCATTATATATGGTGTTCACGGCCTGCTGTGCGTCCTCCGGTGTCTTGTAGAATGAGCTGAGGTTCACCTGGTTCGGGTTGCTCACCGCGAGGAAGTCTTCCGAGCAGGAAGAGCTCATCATGGCAAGAACCAGAAAAACAGGAATATATTTTATAAAGATTTTTTTCATCGCTGTTAAGAATTAAGAGATTAAAAATCAACCTGTAAACCGACCGTAAAGACTTTGGGGTTGGGATAACCGCCGGCATCCGTTCCGGATTCAAGAGGATCACCGAAGGCACCGTTTTCAGGATCCCTGCCGGTATATTTGGTCAGGATGAAGGGGTTTTCAGCACTTCCGTAAATCCTCAGGCGGGAGATTCCCACACTGCCAAGTAACTTGGAGGGAAGGTTGTAACCCAGCTGAATGTCCTTTACCCTGAGGAACGATCCATTTTCAACCCACCAGGATGATTCGTAACTGTTGTGGTTCTGATCGTTAAGGTCAGCCCTGAGATAAGTGGATGACGGATTGTCGACGGTATAATAGTTATTGGCAAAGGAAAGGAGTTTATTGTTCCCGATATCCTGGTTGGTGAAGGCATCGAGCCCCACTTTCTGAAGGTTGAAAACATCGAAGTTCTGCATGCCGCTCAGGAAAAAGGAAAAGTCGAAGTTTTTATAGCTGCATTCGAAGTTCAGCCCGTAGATGAAGTCCGGAACAGCTTTCCCGATGATCGTCCGGTCGAGATCGTTGATGATGCCGTCGCGGTTGAGGTCTTCGAACTTAAGGTCGCCGGGGGCGGTGCCGGGTTCCTGTGCAGGTCCGATGAGGATATAATTTCCTTTGCTGTTCGTAATGAGGTTACCGTTTTCATCCTGTTCGAAGTCACTGGGCTGCAGGATCCGTTCAGCCACCCTGCCATAGAGGCTGCCGATGGTATGTCCGACCAGGGTGATATTTCTTCCGGATGGGCTGTAGATCTGCGGCTGTGGCAGAAACTTGACTTCATTTTTGATCGTGGTCAGGTTAGCCGAAACGGAGTACTGGAAGGCACCGCTGTAATCCTTCCATGTCGCGGTGAATTCGAAACCGCGGTTCTGGTTTTTCCCGGCGTTTGCCCAGGGCTGTGAACCATCACCCGAGCGGCCGAAGGCCATGGAGACGGGAACACGGACGAGCAGGTCGTTCTGGTTCTTGATGTAATATTCAGCGGTCATCTGAATTTTATTGTTCAGGGCATTCAGGTCCAACCCGAAGTTCCACATCTTAGCGGCTTCCCATTTGATCAGGGGGTTGGCAAAAGAATAGAAGATGTAGGTACCTGGAACCAGGCTCTGGGGTCTTCCAAACACGGGAGCGAACTGGTCGGTACCGGTGAGAAAGTCGTCGAAATTGAAATCGCCGATGGCGGAGTTACCTGTGCTTCCCCAGCCCACGCGGAGTTTCAGCATGTTGATCTGGTCAACGTTCCGGAGAAAATCTTCGCTGATCTTATAGGCAAGGGATGCGGACGGGAAAGTTCCCCACCGGTTACTGGCGCCGAACCGGGAAACACCGTCACGCCGGAGGGACCCGGTGAACAGGAGTTTGTCTTTGTACCCGTAGATCAACCTTCCCAGGTAGGACAGCTGGCGGAAAGGTGCGTTTTTGTAACCTTCCACCGTGCGGTCGGCTTCATCAGACATGTGAATGACCTGGAGATTGGGATGGGAAAAACCGCGGCCGATGCCGTTGAGACTGGAACCGTCGTTCTTCCGGATCTGGTAAACACCGGTGGCCGTGATGCTGTGGTCGCCGAAGGTCTTATTGAACGTCAGCTGATTTTCGAGCATCAGACCGAGAAATTCGCTGTAATTATTGGTCAGTGAGGCGCGGGCATTACTGCGGACCCCCATATCATAGGCCGGCAACCAGTCGTTCGTATGGTTATTGTTCATTTCGACCGAAGGTGAGATCCGGTAGGTGAGCCATTTGACCGGCTGATATTCCGCATACAAGTTCACCATGATGCTGTTGTTATAGCTGTAATTGTCGCGGTAGGAAGCCTGGGCAAGGGGGTTTGCCCGGTCGCTTTTCCCGGTTGAGGAATAAATCTCCGTTGAATCGATCACCCCGTCACCGTTCACATCGTAGCCGAAATCCTGCTGGGGACCGGCGAATCCGCCAAGGTTCTCGGGATCATAGACTTTCATCAGGGGTGAAGCGATGTTGGCGGCATTCAGATCAGCGTCGCCATCCTGAATGATCCGGCGGCTGACATTAAATGTTTCACCCACTTTGAGATGATCGCCGATATTGAAATCGGAGTTGGCCCGGATATTATATCTTTTCGCCGATGTCTTCAGAAGAATACCGGTCTGATCAAGGTAGTTGGCCGAAATGCTGAAGTTACTGTTCTCTCCGCCGCCGGAAACCCTGAGATAATGGTTCTGGGTTTTGCCGGTCTGGGTGATCAGGTCCTGCCAGTCGGAACCTGTCTGCCAGCCCGGACCGTAGTAGGCCTGGCGGAAACCGTCGGTGTAAGGAATGATGACTTCGTTGTTGAGGCCATACAAGGTGTTGTAGAAGTCGGCGTACTGGTTAGCGTTCATCAGATCAAACTTCTTGGGAACCGTGTTCATCGAGAAGTAATTGTCATAGTGAACCTTGGTTTTTCCTGCCTTGCCGCGCTTGGTGGTGATGATCACAACACCGTTTGCACCGTCGGCACCATAGATAGCTGTTGCTGAAGCGTCCTTGAGGACCTGAAGGCTTTCAATATCGGATGGGTTGATGACATCGAGGTTACCCGTGATGACCCCATCGATAACATAGATCGGGTTTGAAGTCTGGGTGATTGAACCGACGCCGCGGACATTGATGGAAGGTCCTGCACCCGGGACGTCCTGAGGTATTGGAGACGATCACACCGGGAGCCCTGCCCTGAAGCGCTTTTGAAAAGGTTGCGGCAGGTGTGCGGTTCAGATCTTCCGAAGTAGACGACGGCAACAGATCCGGTGAGATCACTCTTCTTGACCGTCCCATAGCCGATCACAACCACATCCTGAAGCTGGGTAGCCTGTTCGGAGAGTGTAATGTCGATGGTGGAACGGTCGCCGACCGTTTCTTCCTTCGAATCATATCCCACGTAAGAAAATACCAGAACATCCTGGCCATTGTCAACGTTGATCGTGTAATTTCCACTCAGGTCGGTCACGGTCCCCCGTGTTGTCCCTTTGATTTGAATGGTCGCACCGATCAACGGATCGCCCGAAGATGCATCCGTCACTTTACCAGTTACCTGGCGTTGTGCAAAAGCCTGCATGCCGCTCAAAAAAGCAAACACAAAAAGCAGCAGAGCTTTTAGCTTTGGTAATCGTTTTTTCATGTTAGTTAGCTTTATTGATTGATTAACCTCACAAGTTTATGAAAAATTATTCAAATCCTAAATTGCAATTTCCAATTTAAATCGGATACATCTTAATAAAAGAAGAAGGATTTGTGAAATTAAAAAAAAAAACTTACTTTGGCTAAGCGAATTTTAATCCTATTTTCTAACCAACTTAAAAGTTTAGCTTATGAAAAAACTTAACTCAATTCTCGCATTTATGGTTCTCGCTGTTGGCAGTACGTTTGCCCAGGGACCCTTTACCCCGATTTCATGGATCGGTTATCCGACTGACGTGTCATGGGCTGACAATCCGTATACGAAAGGTGAAGTCACCGCGATCAAGATGAATACTACAGCGATGACTCCTGTTGAAAGTATGGACGAAACCAATATGCAGTCGATCTGGGATGTTTTAGGTGATGAGAAATTCATCTCGAATCTCACAACTCCCGGTGACGGCAGTGTAACCAATCCTTTTAACCTCGACGGCGACGCCACTTACGGTGCTTCCTTCAAGACGTTCTGGGATGACGAAAACCTTTATGTTCTCCTGAAATTCGTAGACACCAACTTCAAAGCCACTCCGGTTGATGCCGACACCAGGTGGTTCGAAATCATGTATGCCTCGAACGAAAAAGATCGTTATGATGCAGGTTTTACAGCTGCCGGTACGGACATCCAGCTGCAGAACAAACAGTATGCACGGTATATCGAACTTGGTGGCGGTAAAGCCCGCATCAGGCCAGCCGGTTGCGATGAGAACGTTTCCAGCGCTGGTCAGGCCGGCACATGGAGTTCTGCGCTTGCTGATCCTACAAACTTCGTTGTAAACTGGCAGGTCACGGGTGACAATACCGTTTGGGCTATCGTCGCTTTCAATTTCGCCACCTGTATGCCTTACCTTACCGACGAATGGGGATCATCGGACGCTGCAAACCAAACTGCTTTTGATCCTACAGCTGCCGGAAAAGATGTGATCTCTTTCGACGTGAAAGCCGCATCGATGCAGGATGTTGCCGGTACCCCCGCTGAAGTTAGCCAGATGTGGAGTTCCAACATTAATGATGGTTTCGAAGCCGTTTATTACAACGGTTACCTGACCTTCTCACCGCAATATCCGGAAGGTGTTGAAAAGCCTATGGCTTCCTCTACCAAGCGTGCTTACATCTTTGACAATATCCTGAAATTCAAAGGATATGACTCAGCTGTCAACGTTGACATTTACTCCATCGTCGGACAGAAAGTGAAGTCAGCTAAAAACGTGAGCTCACTCAGCGTTGCTGACCTGAACAAAGGTGTCTATGTTGTTAAAGTCGGTAAGGATGTTTTCAAGGTTATGAAATAATCTTTATTCTCCTCAAAAAAAAGCTCCCACACCCGGGAGCTTTTTTTTGCTATTCTCCCCTCCTTCCTCCTTCCATCATACACATCCTTCAATCCTGCAATCCTGATCCTCACCCCCTCCATCCTGTTCATCCTGCTCATCCTTAATCCTCAACCCCCTTCCATCCTGCTCATCCTTCAATCCTGCAAATCCTGATCCTGCTCCCCCTCCATCCTGCTCATCCTTTAATCCTGTAAATCCTGATCCTCAGTCCCCCAGCATCTTCTTCACCTTCGCATCAACCTTAAAGCCCTTTGCTTCCAGCCCGTACATAATGTCACGGGCAGCCACCTTATTGCCGCTCTGGAGATAGACCAGCAGTTTGGCATAGGTCAGGGCATTGCTGGAGGGATTGATCCTGAGCCCCTGGTCAAGGTAGGAAAGGGCCGAGGTGAATTCCGAAAGCCCGGTAAAGATCCGGGCCATGGCGATATACGGGTCGGTATCCGAAGGATTTTTTTCGATGAGCCCGGCATTTTGTCTCAGGGTCTGAGCGGCCTGATAATAAGAGGTGTATTGTTTTGTATCTTGTGGTGAGGAAGGCGAGGCGGCCAGGAATTGGAAGTCGGGTAACGCCTTGTCGAAATTTTTATCAAGAAGGTGTGCCATCCCCCGCACGAAACGGGCTTCCAGATTCGAACTGTCAGCATGCAAAACGGTGTCGGCGTCGAAAACGGCCGCGTCGAACTGCCGCATACCCAGGAGTTTTTCAGCCCGCCGGGTGATCGAGGCATAATCGTAGCAGTCGGCCAGGATCCTTTGGTTCAGGGAATCGATCGATGCCCACCGGACGGCTTCATCAGCGATATTCTGTTCCTCGGTGCGGTAGGTCGTGTTGGTATTGTCGATGCCAAGAGCTTTACCGATCGCCCCTTCAGCCAGGATGTATTCGTGTTGATTGCGGAAACAGACAGCTTCCAGGTAGAACAGGTCGGCATCGGGTCCGTAAATACGTGTCAAATGATCAATGGCATACCGTGCTTCCGTAAAATAGCCTTCACTGATCAGGTCATTCAGGAGAGGCATGGAAAAGTTTCTATCCGGCTTTTTACCTGTCAGATAACTCATTTCGCCCAACCTCACCGCATAATCAGCGGCATTTTTACCATTCCTGAGCTCCGTGATCTTTTCCCTGGACTTTTGATCCCTGTTGCATGCTGTTACGGGAAGTAAAAGCAGGAAAAGCAGGTATATACTTTTATTTTTTGTGCATCCCATCATGGTCGTTCTTCAGAAAATACGGTTCGAGGTATGCGGCAACTTTTTTGTGGCCAAATTCGTTCCAGTGATTATCATTCTTGATGTAATACATCTGATTCACCATCACAGGATTTTCACCGTCAATGAAAACCCTGAACAGATTGACAAATCCGATCCCGTTTTCTTCAGCGAAGCTCTTCCATCGCCTGACGTAATAATCTTCGGGGTCGCCATACAGGACCTGGGTCTGCCAGGGATGAACGGAAATGGTGAGCGTTATGCCGTGCGCATCGCAAAGCGCCTTCAGCAATTTCAGGTAATGCTCACCCATATCGATGCCTTTGTCAGCCAGGGGTTTGAAGTGTTCATCATAATACCATTCCCCGACCCCATGGAAGTGTGGATCGGAAAGCAGGGTCTTATCATCAAAGTGATCAAAAAACCCGGCATAAAGACGGAAGGTATTGTTCTCCCCGCCTTCCTTCCCTTCCTTGTCAAACAGTTTGGCGGTTTTGAGAAATTCATCCTGCTGTTTGTGGTCATGAATGGTGGTGATCATATACCAGATGAAGGAATGCGCCTTGAGAAAACGTTCGGCATGCATCATGAGCCCGGAGAAGGACATGGATCTTCATGCCGGGATTGAATTTATCGTATACCAGCTCGTTCTGCAGGTCGGAGATATCGATCAGCACGAAGATATGATTGACCTGGAGACCCACTTTTTCAATGAGATAGCGGGCTTTGAGATATTCGATCTTCGGGCTGTAGCTGATGCAGGATGCGTTCAGGACTTCGATGCCCTCCGGTTTAAGGTCCCTGGCCAGGATGCCGCTGAAGGTTTTCAGATAGGGAACCCCCACGCCTTCGGAATGGGAATCGCCGAGGATCAGTAACCTGTCGTGATCCGATTGAAGGGGAATCTTCTCATCGAGTGAGTCCATGAAACCCAGTGAATTGGTTTTCACCGGGTAGATGAGCGATCCCCATTGCCCGCGCGTGTCCTGATCGGGTAAAAGTCCGTGATGGTAATAATAATGCCTGGTCCGGAACGAGCTGAAATTTTCGGGAATGAGGATCATCCCGGTAATAAAATCCAGGGCCACGATGATCCCGATGGACAGGACCACCCGTTTCAGCACGATCCAAAATGGCCGCACGTGCTTCTCATCGCGGTTGATTTTCTCTACCATGGGTCGGTGAAGTCTTCGGGTCTGTACAGATGGTTTCGTTCATGATAATAGCTGTCTTCCCTCCTGCCCAGGAACATGAAGTCGTTCCGGAAAAGCCTGGCCAGGGCACCGACAGGCACCAGGATGATGAAGTAAAGGGCACCAAGGATGAGTCGCGACATGACGTACCCAAGTGCGTCGGCCAGCTTCATCCATCCGTTGTGAACCAGTAAGCTCAGGTTCCCCGGGATGAGACCGGTCAGCCCGGTGAAAAAGGCGGCATAGAGCAGCCACACCTTGTGAAACATCAGGAAAAGAGCGATGAATCCAAGGGTGATGGTCAGAACGGTTTCCTTTATCTTGACTTTATCCATGTGCGCTAGAACAAGGTATAAATAAACGGAGCTATTGCACTGTTTCCGCCAATGATCAGCAGCACGCCGATGATGATCAGGAAGAGGATCACCGGGATCAGCCACCACAGTTTGCGTTGTCGCAGAAATCGCCAAAGGTCTTTAACAAAACTCATAAGCCGGATGATTTATTGAAAATATGACAACAAAAATCACAATTATTTTCCAATTTCAAAATCGCCGGTAACATTCACGGATTAATCCAGGCCGATCTTTTTCCGCCAGTCTTTTTCCTTCCATTCCGGCTGTTCTTCCTTGAGAAAGAGAAAATCGCCGATGACCAGGGCATCCATTTCTGTACGCATGAAGCAAATGTAGGCATCGGCAGGGGTGCAGACGATGGGTTCTCCGCTGACATTGAAACTGGTATTGACGATAACGGGCACCCGGTTCGTTTTTTGAAAGCATCGATCAGCATCCAGAATCGTTCGTTGGTTTCGCGGTGCACGGTCTGTACGCGGGCGGAGAAATCGAGGTGGGTGACGGCCGGGATTTCGGAACGCTGAACGTAAAGCCGGTCGGAAAGCCCGAGGGCATAATAGTCGCGGGGAAGTTCATTTCTGAACGTCTCACGGACGGGAGCCACCAGGAGCATGTAGGGTGAAGGGATGTCGAGGCTGAAATACCTGGAGGCATCCTCCGCGAGGACAGCCGGGGCGAAAGGCCGGAAGCTTTCCCGGTATTTGATCTTGAGATTGAGTTTTTTCTGCATGTCCGGATTCCGGGCATCACCCAGGATCGAACGGTTTCCCAGCGCTCTTGGTCCAAATTCCATTCTTCCCTGGAACCAGCCGACGATCTTGCCCTGGCTGATCATCCCCGCCACCTTCCCGGCAAGGTCGCTGAACGGGGTGACCTCGTGCCAGACAGGCCGGAATTTTTTAAGTTCCTTCCTGATTTCGGGAGAAAGGTATTCAGGTCCGAGAAAGGAACCTTTCATGAGATCGGGAGTTGTGGGTGTCCGTTCGTGTCCGTAATGGATATGATAGGCCGCCAGGGCCGCCCCCAGGGAACCCCCGGCATCGCCGGCGGCGGGTTGAACGAAGATATTGCCGGCCTTTCCCTGTTTGAGAAGCCGGCCGTTGGCGACGCAGTTCAGGGCGACACCTCCTGCCAGGCAAAGATTTCCTGTATCAACCTGGTCGCCTGCAATTTCCTTTCCATGCTGAACCATCTTCAGGATGATCTCTTCGGTGACGTTCTGGATGGCCATGGCCAGGTTGCAGTGATGCTGATCGGTCGCCGACTCCGGCTTTCTGGGCGGGAAACCGAAAAGACGCTCCCATTTTTTTTCCGGCATCATTTTCAGCCCGGTCGCATAGGTAAAATAGTCTTTATTGAGCCAGACGGATCCGTCGGGTTTGATGTCGGTGAGGGTTGTCCGGATGATCTCCTCAAACGCCTTCACCTCGCCGGAACCGGGAACGCCATAGGGGGCGAGTCCCATCAGCTTGTATTCACCCGAATTTACCCGGAAGCCCAGGTAATGGGTGAAAGCCGAATACAACAGGCCCACGGAATGCGGAAATCTCAGCTCTTTCAGGATGTGAATGTCTTTTCCCGATCCGATGGAAATGGAGGCGGTCGACCACTCTCCCACCCCGTCGACAGTTACGATGAGCGCCTCCCGGAAGGGGGAAGCATAAAAAGCGCTCGCGGCATGCGAAAGATGATGTTCCGGGAATAACAGCGGCTGTTTCGCCGGATCGTAATGGCCGAGCTTTTTAAGCTCCCTGGTGATGAGGCTCTTCAGGAACATCTTCTCCTTCACCCAGACCGGCATGGCGGTCACAAAGGAAGAAACCCCGCGGGGAATGAAATTGTAATAGGTTTCCAGCAGGCGTTCGAACTTGAGGAACGGCTTGTCATAAAACACGAAGGCATCGATATCGTCAATATTCAGCCCTCCTTCGTCAAGACAGTATTTCATAGCATTCAGGGGAAGAGACGGGTCGTGTTTCTTGCGGGTGAACCGCTCTTCCTGCGCAGCAGCAATGATCTCTCCGTCGCTGAGAAGGGTCGCCGCGGAATCGTGATAGAAGGCTGAAATGCCGAGAATATTCATGAAAGCCTGATTGGAGCTGAACAAATATAGGAAAATTCACAGGAATACTTTACCGTCCGATTTTTTAATTGTATTTTCATCTGTCGAATCCCGGCTGCGGGATCCTTTCCTCCCGGCAACGCCGGAAAGCCGGATTAGGCAAGAATTTCCGTCACAAACCGATAAAATCACCGGCAATTATCAAAACATTGACTCATGAAAAAAATAACACTTCTGCTTATGGCACTGGCGATCGTTCCGCTCCTGAAAGGACAGCCCGGCTATACGCCTTCAAAAGAAAACCTGGCAAACCGGGAATGGTTCCAGAATGCCAAATTCGGACTTTTCGTGCACTGGGGGGTTTACAGCATCCTGGGCAACGGGGAATGGGTGATGAATAACACCCAGATCCCGATCAAACAATACGAAAAGCTGCCCGGATTTTTCAACCCGGTCAGTTTCGATCCGGTCCAATGGGTGAAACTGGTGAAGGAAGCGGGAATGAAGTACATTGTGATCACCTCGAAGCATCATGACGGTTTTGCCATGTTCGATTCGAAAATCTCGGATTACGATATCGTCGACCGCACACCCTATGGAAAAGATGTTCTGAAGATGCTGGCTGATGAATGCCACAGGCAGGGCATCAAAATTTTCTTTTATTACAGTCACCTGGACTGGCACAACCCCGATTTCTATGCCGGCGGCAGGACGGGAGGCAGTTACACCGGGCGCAGCGATCAGCGGGATTTTCCCCGTTACCGGGATTATATGAATGAGCAGCTCCGCGAACTGTTGACCCATTACGGTGAGGTGGGCGGCATCTGGTTCGACGGCATCTGGGATAAGCCCGATGCCGACTGGCAGCTCGGCACAACCTACAAGCTGATCCACGATCTGCAGCCGGGGTGCCTGGTGGGAAACAATCACCACGTGACTCCTTTTGAAGGAGAGGATTTCCAGATGTTTGAGAAAGATCTTCCGGGAAAGAACACCACCGGCTTTTCTCCCGACCAGTCTGTCAGCCGGCTTCCGCTGGAAACCTGCGAAACGATCAGCGGGAACGGATCATGGGGATTCAGTATCTACGACAAAAAACCCAAGAGCGCCGATGATCTTATCCGTTACCTGGTGAAAGCGGCCGGGTACAACAGCAATTTCCTTTTGAATACCGGGCCCATGCCCGACGGAAACTATCCGACCCGAACATGTGGCCATCCTCAAAACGATGGGCACACTGGATGTCCCGGTACGGCGGGACCATCTACGGGACCCGCGGTGGACCGTTTGAGCCCAGGCCATGGGGTGTTTCCACACAAACCGATGACCGGATCTTCATCCACCTCCTCGACTGGGATGACGGGATGCTGGTCCTACCCGACATATCCCGGAAGATCAGGTCAGCAAAGATCTACGGAACCGATACGAAGGTGAAATTCACGCAGGATAAAGAAAAGATCCTGCTCCAATTCCCGGCTAAAAGTCCCTCCCAGGTCGATATGATCATCGAACTGGATCTGTAGGACGCTGTGGCAGAGGATTGACCATTTAGAGGGAAAAACAGGGGCTCAGACCGGAAGAAATTTCCGGTCTGAGCCTTTTTTTATGTCCCTTCCGTCCTTTTCCTTCACCCCCTTTTTTTCATTTCCTTTTTTAATTTTTTGTCCTTTTTTGTGTGTACCCCCATTAAATACGAATATCTGTATAAATTATTTTTATACTTTTTTAATCACACCCCCCTATTTTTTTGTATTATATCAAAATATTTTTACTACTTTTGCAGTGTCACCCCCTATTATTCATTAAACATATTAAGATGAAAGCAAAATTACCAAAGAGCATGGCCCTGCTGGCCATGGCGTTAGCCCTGAGCGTGGGCATCCAGGCGCAGGAGAAGACATCCGGCTTTTCTCTTGGCGCCGACCTGGTCAGCCGTTACATTTGGAGAGGCGTTGATTTCGGAGGCCCTTCGCCTCATATCCAGCCGTACCTCGAATATGCCTTCGGGAAGTAGCGGGCTGACCCTGGGGGCCTGGGGATCGCATTCAGTGGGAGGCATTCCGACCGGAGCCGAAGCTGATCTTTTACTGGACTACCAGATCGCGGGTATGTTCACCCTGGGCATCACCGATTATTTTTTTCCCGCAGACCAGGCCTTAGCGAGAAACAATTACTTTGATTACCACCGGCAAACCACTGGGCACACCTTCGAGGCGATGGCCCGGTTCGACGGAACCAAAGTCCTTACCCCTGACCGTACTTTTCGCCATCAACGTATACGGCGCCGACGGTACCGACGCGAACGGCGACCCCTACCATGCCAAATACCTGGAACTGGGCTATTCCCATACCATGGGAACAACCGACATCTCGGTATTCATGGGTGCAGCCCTCGACGATCCGGAGGAGGAAAAAGGTGCTGAGGGCTGGTACGGCAACAAGTCGGCAGGGATCATCAACCTGGGAACCAAGGTTTCCAAAACGCTGGACATCACGGACCGTTTCTCCCTCCCCATTTCCACGTCCCTGATTTTCAATCCCGAAGCTGAAAATATCTACATCGTTTTCGGCATCACCCTTTAGGACCATCCTTTCTGAAACACGCCTTTCGCCCGGTGGTGAAACTCCATTAACAGGACAATGTGATCATTGAACCCAAACACGATTGATCATGAAAAAAATTGAAGCCATTATCCGAAAAACCCGCTTTGAGGATGTCAAGGAAGCCCTCAATGAGGCGGGAATTGAATTCTTTTCCTTCTGGGAAGTCCGGGGCGTCGGCCAGGCCCGGGAAAGCCGTGTATACCGTGGGATTTCCTACGATACCAGCACAATCGAACGTGTTCTGGTCTCCATTGTCGTCCGCGACATCAACCTGAAAAGAACCCTCGATTCGATCCAGAAATCTGCCCGGACGGGAGAGATCGGCGACGGGAAGATCTTCGTCTCCGATATCCTGGAGAGCTACCGGATTCGGACCGGTGAGAAGGGTGATGAGTCGCTTTACATTAAAGACTAACCCTAAAAACTGAAACATGATGGAATTAACGACTCTATATATCACGATTGCCGATGCCGTCTCCGGACTAACCGTATCGGTTGATACCATATGGGTATTGATAACAGCCTTCCTGGTCATGTTCATGCAGCCGGGATTCGCCATGGTTGAAGCGGGTTTCACCCGGTCCAAAAATACGGCGAACATCCTGATGAAGAACTTCTCGGATTTTATGATCGGGTCCATCGTTTACTGGATCCTGGGATATACCCTGATGTACGGGACCGATATCGGCGGTTTCGCCGGAAAGATCCATCTCTTTTACAACGATAACGCTGTGGATGGCATACCCGGCATGGCCAGCCTGCTTTTCCAGACGGTTTTTGCCGCCACCTCAGCCACGATTGTATCGGGAGCCATGGCAGAAAGGACGAATTTCAGTGCTTACCTGATTTTTTCCCTGGTCATTACCGCGGTGATCTACCCGGTATCCGGGCACTGGATCTGGGGCGGTGGTTGGTTGTCACAGCTAAAAACCCCGTTTCACGACTTTGCCGGATCGACGGCGGTTCACTCCGTCGGGGCCTGGGTGGGACTGATGGGGGCCTGGCTCGTCGGGCCGAGAATCGGCAAATATGGGAAAAACGGGAAACCAAGGGCCATTCCGGGTCATAACCTCACCTTCGGCGCGCTTGGGTGTGTTTATTCTCTGGTTCGGCTGGTTCGGTTTTAACCCCGGCTCACAGCTTGCAGCATCAGGCGAGGCCAATGCCATGGCCATCGCGCATATCGCCGTCACCACGAACCTCGCGGCCAGTGCAGGGGCACTGACCACGCTCTTTGGAACATGGATCGTGTATAAACGGCCGGGGCTCAGCCTCACCCTCAACGGGGCCCTGGCGGGACTCGTCGGAATCACGGCCGGCTGTGATGTTGTATCACCCGGCGGAGCTGTCCTGATCGGCATCATCGCCAGTACCGTTCTCCTCCTTGCCGTGCCTTTCGTGGAACGCGTCCTGAAAGTGGACGATCCGGTGGGTGCTGTTTCGGTCCACGGATTTGCCGGGGCGACGGGAACGATCCTCGTGGGTCTCTTTGCGACCAATGGCGGCCTTTTCTACGGCGGGGGTACCTCCCTGCTCCTTTCCCAGGTCCTCGGTGTCCTTTCGGTTGCCGCCTGGGCCATGGGTACGGGTTTCATCCTGTTCATCATCATGAAATACACCGTAGGCATCAGGGTTTCCCGCAGAGTCGAGGAAGAAGGGCTGGATGTTTACGAACACGGGGAAACGAGCTATAACATGTAAATATGAAGCCGGGTGACCCACCGGATGACCGCACGACTTATGCGATCCTGGTCACCGCGGTTATCCTGACCGGTCACCTTCCCCCTCAGGATAATGGTCTCCAATTGGCTCAGGCTCTTACTGATTTCCTCGTCGGTCACTTCATGGTCCTCCAGTTCACCGGCAAAATATTTATCGTAAGCGCCCAGGTCGATGAGGCCATGTCCGGAATAATTGAACAGGATGGTCTTGGGTGTTCCTTCTTTTTTCGCCTTTTCCGCTTCACGGATCACGGCAGCAATGGCATGGCTGGTTTCCGGCGCCGGAATGATTCCTTCCGTCCTGGCGAACAGCAGACCGGCTTTGAAAGTCTCGAGCTGTTTCACCGACTGGGCTTCGATCAGCTGTCCTTCAGCAACTGGCTGACGATGGTTCCTGCACCGTGATACCTCAATCCTCCGGCATGGATCTTGGCCGGAACGAAATTATGTCCGAGGGTGAACATGGGCAGCAGGGGGGTCAGCCCGACGGTATCGCCAAAATCGTACTGGAACTGGCCGCGGGTGAGTTTGGGACAGGAAGCGGGTTCTACAGCCACAACGCGCGTCTTCTTGCCATCCCTGAAATTTTCACCGAGAAATGGGAATGATATCCCGGCAAAATTGGAACCTCCACCGAAACACCCGATAACGATATCGGGATAGGCATCAGCTTTCTCAAGCTGTTTCAGGGCTTCCAGGCCAATGATGGTCTGATGCAGCAGCACATGGTTCAGAACGCTGCCCAGGGAATACCGGGTATCGGGCTCCTTCATGGCCATTTCCACGGCTTCCGAGATGGCAATACCCAGGCTGCCGGGGGAATCGGGATCGCCCGCCAGGATCTGCCTGCCGGCATCGGTCAGATTGCTGGGTGAAGGAACGACATTGGCATTCCAGACGTTCATCATGGATTTCCGGTAAGGTTTCTGCATATAGCTGATCTTCACCATGAACACCCGGAGATCGATATTGAAATGCTGGGTGGCAAAAGCCAGGGCACTCCCCCACTGTCCGGCCCCGGTCTCGGTAGTGATGCGTTTGACGCCTTCCTTGTAATTGTAATAGGCCTGCGCAACGGCTGTATTGGGTTTATGTGAACCTGCGGGGCTGACCGACTCATCTTTATAATAGATCTTTACCGGGGCATCGAGGTATTTTTCCAGGTTATAGGCCCTGTGGAGAGGCGAAGGACGCCATATCTTGTAAATATCCCTGACCTCTTCGGGAATATCGATATACCGTTCGGTTGAGACTTCCTGTTTAATCAGTTCCATCGGAAAAAGGGCGGCAAGATCTTCCGGACCGATGGGCTGTTTCGTCCCGGGATGAAGCGGCGGTAAAGGCTTATTGGGCATATCTGCTGTCAGGTTATACCACTGCCGCGGCATATCTTTCTCCTCAAGGTAGATTTTGAAAGGATTACTCATGATTCGTTTTTTTTAGTTAGACAATAAATGTTGAAGCCAGGAAATGAAAAAAGGCAGGTCGTAAACAACCTGCCTTTTCTGTGCATTTATCTTTTTATCACACAAATGTTGCTTACGACCCTTCGGATTTGAAGCGCCACCACCAACGATTGTATGATAAATGTGTGCTCATATGACGTATTCTGTTTCAAATGTACAAAAATAAAATAAATCTGCAAGCAAAAAATGATCCACTCCCCATCTCAGGCGAGGGTCGACAGGTACTCGTTGATATTTTTGGCCGCCTGCCGTCCCGAAGCGATCGCCCTGACCACGAGGCTTGCCCCGAGAACCGAATCACCAGCAGCAAAAACCTTCGGATTATTGGTCTGGTACTTTCCGGAGATCTTCACATTGTTCCTTTCGGTCAGTTCCGTCCGGAGCTGTTCGAGGAGTCCTTCGTGCACCGGGTGGATGAACCCCATGGCGAGAAGGACCAGGTCGGCATCCAGGGTTTTGGTGCTACCCTCGATCACCTTCATCTCCGGCCGTGAGAAACCGTTCTGGATCCATTCGACCTCATTCACATCGATGCTGTTGACGCGGCGTTGGTTGCCGTTGAATTTTCCCGTTGCCAGGCTCCACATCCTGTTGCATCCTTCCTGGTGGGAAGAGGATGTTTTCAGGACTTTGGCATAATAGGGCCAGGGGTTATCTTCCGCACGCGTATCGGGCGGTTTGGGAAGGATCTCGATCTGGGTCACCGACCGGGCACCCTGGCGGATGGCCGTTCCCACACAGTCGGACCCGGTATCCCCGCCACCGATCACCACGACATTGCGGTCCTTGGCGTTGATATGGACATCGTAAGGGATCATCATCCCCCGGTTGATCTTGTTCTGCTGGGTCAGGAACTCCATGGCGAAATGGATCCCGTCGAGATCCCGTCCCTCAACGGGCAGATCTCTCGGATGCATGGCGCCGATGGCCAGGCAGATGGCATCGAACTGATCCATCAACTCACCGGCCGTGATGTCCCTGCCCACTTCGGTATTGGTCCGGATGATCAGTCCTTCTTCTTCGAAAATACTGACCCTGCGGTCGATGAATACCTTGTTGAGCTTAAAATCGGGGATGCCGTAGCGTAAAAGACCACCCACGGCATCTTCCCTCTCGAAGAGGGTCACCGTATGACCGGCCTTGTTCAGCAAATCGGCACAAGCCAGTCCGGCAGGACCGGAGCCGATCACAGCCACTCTTTTCCCGGTGCGCTTTTCGGGAGGTTCGGCCTTGATATAACCTTCAGCGAAGGCATGTTCCACGATGGCGGCCTCGTTTTCCCGGATGGTCACCGGTTGACCGTCGATATTCAGGACACATGAATGCTCACACGGGGCAGGACAGATCCTTCCTGTGAATTCCGGGAAGTTATTGGTCGACTGTAAAAGGTCGATGGCCTTTTTCCAGTCGCCCTTGTAAAGGGCATCATTCCACTCCGGGATCAGGTTGTCCACCGGACAACTCCAGTGGCAGAACGGTATGCCGCAATCCATGCAGCGTGAAGCCTGCAATTTCCGGTCCTCGGTGTTCAGTGTCTGTTCCACTTCCCCGAAATCGGTGATGCGTTCCTTGATCGGCCGGTTTCCGGCTTCTTTCTTTGGTATCTTGATAAATCCTCTGGGATCTCCCATTTCAGTTCAAATTAAAAGTTGCACAAATCAGACGGCTTTGATTTCCACGTCGGTTTCCATCTCATCAATTTTTTTCTTCAGCGCCTCGAGTTTTTCTTCTTCGAGAACGCGCTTGTATTCGTAGGGAATCACCTTGATAAAGCGGTCGATATAATTTTCCCAGTCGCCCAGGATCCTTTCTGCCAGCGGGCTTCCGGTGTATTCGTGATGCTTTGTGATCAGTTCTTTCAGTTCGCGGACATCTCCACGGTCTTCGACCAGGGAGAGTTCAACCATTCCCATGTTGCAGAAATAATCGAAATTGCCGTCCACATTCAGGACATAGGCCACCCCGCCGCTCATCCCGGCGGCGAAGTTTTTCCCGGTTCTTCCCAGCACCACGGTACGCCCGCCGGTCATGTATTCACAACAATGATCACCCACGCCTTCGATGACGGCAGTGGCCCCTGAATTTCTCACGCAGAACCGTTCGCCGGCCACCCCGTTGATATAGATCTCGCCGCTGGTGGCCCCGTAAAGCACGGTATTGCCGATAATGATGTTTTCCTCGGGAGCGAACAGCGAGCCTTTGGGAGGCACCACGATGATCCTTCCGCCGGAGAGTCCTTTGCCGAGGTAATCGTTGGCATCGCCCTCGAGTTTGAATTCAACCCCGTTGACCAGGAAAGCGCCGAAGCTCTGCCCGGCCGATCCGGTGAAATTCAGCCCTGATCGTACCATCCGGCAGGCCTTCCGCTCCGTATTTTTTCGAGATCTGGCCCGAGAGCATGGCCCCCACCGTCCTGTCGGTATTGCGGATCATCCGGGAAATGGTGACCGGTTCCCTTTTTTGGATGGCCGGACCGGCGATCTTGATCAGGTCATGATCCATCACGCTTTGTATCTTGTGTTCCTGGTCCACGGTATGCCGTCTGTCGGCTTTGGAAGCGACTTCAGGGGTATACAGGATGGCGGAGAAATCGAGATTTTTCGTTTTCCAGTGGCCGACATCTTCCCTGACGGTGATCAGGTCGGACCGGCCGACGATGTCGTCAAATTTCCTGAAACCGAGCTCGGCCAGCAGTTCGCGAACTTCCCGGGCCACGAAGGTGAAGTAGTTCACCAGGTGGTCGGCTTTGCCCTTGAATCGTGCCCTGAGCAAAGGATCCTGGGTGGCCACGCCCACCGGGCAGGTATTGAGGTGACATTTCCGCATCATCACGCAGCCCAGGACGATGAGTGCGCCGGTGGCAAATCCGAATTCCTCGGCTCCCAGCAGCCCGGCTAAAATCACATCCAGGCCGTTTTTCAGCTGACCGTCGGTCTGCAGAACCACGTTCTTGCGAAGATTATTGATCACCAGCGTTTGCTGTGTTTCGGAAAGACCGAGTTCGATGGGCAGCCCGGCATGCTTGATCGAAGATGTGGGACTTGCCCCGGTGCCGCCTTCCGTTCCGCTGACGGTGATCAGGTCGGCCTTGGCTTTGGCTACGCCGGCGGCGATGGTTCCGACGCCCGTTTCTGAGACCAGCTTGACACTGATTTTCGCATGCGGGTTAACATTTTTCAGGTCGAAGATGAGCTGCGCCAGGTCCTCGATCGAATAGATGTCGTGATGCGGCGGAGGCGAGATCAGGGTTATACCCGGTGATGGAATACCGGGTTTTGGCAATGATCTTGTCAACCTTATGTCCCGGCAGCTGACCGCCTTCACCCGGCTTGGCCCCCTGGGCGATCTTGATCTGGATCTCATCGGCATTGACAAGGTAATGGTTGGTTACCCCAAAGCGTCCCGAAGCCACCTGTTTGATGGCACTCCGGGCACTGTCCCCGTTTTCCCGGGGAAGGAACCGCGACGGGTCCTCGCCGCCTTCACCCGTGTTGCTCCGCCCGCCAAGGCGGTTCATGGCGATGGCCAGGGTCTCATGCGCTTCACGGCTGATGGAACCATACGACATGGCCCCGGTGACAAACCTTTTGGTGATGGCCTCCACGGGCTCAACTTCTGAAATATCGATGGGTTTGGCCGCCCTCCGGATGTCGAAAAATCCCCGGATGAAAGCGGGCTGACGGTTCTGTTCCGTCACCAGGCGGCTGAATTCCTTGTACTTTTCATAATTTCCGGTCCGTGCACTCCATTGAAGCAATCCGACGGCATCGGGGTTCCAGGCGTGATGTTCACCAAATTTCCGGTAGGCATAAACGCCGTCGAACAAGCCGCTCGGAAGAAGGTGTTCTCTGAAAAAGCATCCCGGTGCGGAATGAGCGCCTCTTCGGCGATCTCTTCCAGGCCGATGCCGCCGATCCGCGAAACCGTCCCTTCAAAATATTTACCGACCACATCGGGGTGAATGCCCAGGGCTTCGAAGATCTGTGCGGCGCGGTAACTCCGGAGGGTGGAAATACCCATCTTGGAGAGGATCTTCAACAGTCCCTTGTTGATGGCGTTGATGTAATTTTCCTCGGCTTTCTGGTAATCCTGCTGGATGACCTTGTCCTGAACCAGCTTTTCAATGACCGAGAAACTCAGGTATGGGTTGATGATCGAGGCCCCATAGCCAAACAGGAGGGCAAAATGATGCACTTCCCTGGCGTCGCCCGTTTCGACCACGAGATCGATCTGCATCCGTTTCCGCGTCCGGATCAGGTGGTGATGGACAGCCGAAACGGCCAGAAGTGCCGGGACCGGCGCTTTGTCGGCACTGATGCCCCGGTCGGTGAGGATCAGGTAGTTTTTCCCGTCATCCACGCCTTTTTCAGCGGCGGCACAGAGCTCATCCAGCGCCTTTTCCAAACCCGCCTTTCCCTTCGAAGCATCAAAGTGCATGGGCAAAACCACGTTGGAGAAACCCTTGTATCTGAGATTCTTAACGACGGAAAAATAGGTGTTGTTAATGACGGGGCTTTTGAATTTGACCATTTTGCATTGTTCGGGCGTCTCATCGAGCATATCCTGCTGGATGGATCCGATATAACCGGTCAGGCTCATCACCAATTCCTCCCGGATAGGGTCGATGGGCGGATTGGTGACCTGGGCAAAAAGTTGCTTGAAGTAGGAAAACAACCGTTGCGGCTTCTTTGAGAGAACCGCAGCAGGGGCGTCATTGCCCATGGAGCCGATCGGCTCCTTCCCGCCTTCAGCCATCGGCTTGATGATCAGGTCAATATCTTCACGCGAGTAGCCAAAACTCTTGAGGTAATGATCGAAATCCCCGTTCAGACCCGGGGCGACGGTCTGACCTGTCTCAATCTCCTCCAGGCTGACCATGTTCTTTTCGATCCATTCCTGGTAAGGATTGATGGCGGCCAGTTGTTTTTTCAACTCGGGATCCCGGTAGATTTTCCCTTCCTGGGTATCGATGAGAAGCATTTTCCCGGGTTTGAGCCGGCCCTTTTCCTTGATGTCGGCGGCTTCGAAGCTTTGCACCCCGACTTCCGAACCCATCACGATCAGGTCATTTTTCGTGATCACGTAACGTGACGGCCGGAGTCCGTTCCGGTCGAGCATACCGCCGACATACCTGCCGTCGGAGACCAGCAGTGAAGCCGGCCCGTCCCACGGTTCGGCGAAGGTCGAATGGTATTCGTAAAAGGCCCGGAGTTCGTTGGAGATCGGGTTCTTGGTATTCCACGATTCGGGGATCAGGACAGAAAGGGCGTAGGGCAGCGATTTGCCGCTCATGTAAAGGAATTCGAGAACATTATCCAGGGAGGCCGAATCGCTCTTGTCGGGCTCAATGATCGGATAAATATCATTCAGGTCACCCAGCTGGGCAGATTTGAGGATCGACTCACGGGCTTCCATCCAGAACCGGTTGCCTTTCACCGTATTGATCTCCCCGTTATGGGCGATCATGCGGAAAGGCTGTGCCAGGTCCCAGGTCGGGAAGGTATTGGTGCTGAAGCGCGAGTGCACCAGGGCGATGCCGCTCTGGAACCGCCGGTCCCTGAGGTCGAGAAAATATTCACCGAGCTGTTCCGAGGTGAACATCCCCTTGTAGATCAAGACCTTGGTGGAAAGTGAGGGGATATAAAAGAAATTCCGCTGTTTCAGGGCAGAATTCCGGATGGATTTTTCAGCCTTCTTACGGATCAGGTAAAGTTTTCGTTCCAGCTCATCCTGTTCCATATCGGCCCCGAGGAGGATCTGCCGGATCCGTGGCTCAGCCGATTTGGCGATCTCGCCCAGGGTGGAATTGTCGGTGGGAACATCGCGGAAACCAATCACGTCGATCTTTTCACGGGCGATGAGGCTCACCAGGATTTCCTCACATTTGTCGGCTTCCGACTTGTCCTGGGGCAGGAAGATCAGCCCTGTCCCGAACTGCCCCTGAGGCGGGAGGGCGTAACCCTGTATGAGGTAGAAATCACGCGGGACCTGCAAAAGCACCCCGGCTCCGTCGCCCGTCCGGCTGTCGGCGCCTTCCGCCCCGCGGTGAGTCATGTTTTCGAGAATCTCCAGCCCCATCCGGATGATATCGTGTGATTTCCGGCCGTGCAAGTGGGCAACGAACCCGATTCCGCAATTGTCGTGTTCAAATTCCGGACGGTACATCCCCTGCCCGTTCTGATCATATCTTTTCATCATGTAATCCCTTTTCATCCTGACTTTTGGAAAATTAAAAAGCCGTCCTCCTGTGTTTAAGAGAACGGCTGTCTGAGATTTTTATTTCTTCATACCATTCTCACCTAAGGAACAATACCTTAATGTGGGAGAGTAAAACGATGGTATGCCTGGTTTTCATGTCTGCTATCATTTGAACTGCAAAGGTAGCACTTAAAATTTCAATTCAAAAGAAAATGGCACTATTTCATGTTAAATTATAACATAAAATTGTTAAATAGTGCTTGCAAGAAAACTCGATGGCCCTTCGGCTTCATTTTTGTGTTTTGGAATAAAGGGGTTAAATGATCCCTCTTCCCTTCAGCCAGTTTTCCAGTAACAGGGGCCATACCGAAAGAGCCGGATCGTCGGAGGCAAGGCCCACACCATGAGGCCCTTTTTCAAAAATATGCATTTCGGCGGGAACATGGACCTTTCGGAGTGCCTGGTAAAACAGGACACTGTTTTCGGCCGGGACGCCGTTGTCGCCGTCGGTATGAAAGAGGAAGGTCGGAGGCGTGAAGGTGGTGACCTGGAGCTCCGAGGAGAGATACCAGGCGAGGTCTTTGTTCAGATCCTTGCCGATGAGCACTTCGCGGCTGAAACGGTGCGTATAGGGTGTGGTCATGGTGATGACCGGGTAAGCCAGGATCATGAAATCGGGCCGTGAGCCGGAGCGTTCCACGATGTCTTCAGCATCGGGGTTCCCACTGTCGAAATGGGTGCCCACCGTCGATGCCAGGTGGCCTCCGGCCGAAAAGCCCATGATGCCGATCCTGGAGGGCTCCAGCCCGTAATCCCGGGAGTGCGAACGGACATAGCGCATGGCCCGTGTGGCATCATCGAACTGGGCCGGATAGGTGTAGCCTTTCAGGTCCCATGTACTGAGCCGGTATTTCAGAACGAAAGCCGTTACCCCGCGTTCATTGAACCACCGGGCGAACTTGTAGCCTTCCTTGTCGATGGCCAGGTGGACATAACCACCTCCAGGGCAAATCACTACCGCTGAACCGTTCGGATGGTCCGGGCGGAAAACCGTCAGGGTCGGTATGTCTTTTGGTGCGTTGCCTATGGCCCCCGGTGCTCCGTCGGGAAAAATGACGATGGTATCGTTGACCGGTTGTGCCTGGAGGACAAGGGCGGGAAGAATGAGAAGCAGGAAGATGAGAGATTTTTTCATAGTCTGAGGTTTTTGAACTTTTTATGTTAGTTAGTGTCAGAAAGAAAACTCAAGTTTTTTAGCCGTGCTTGATAAGAAAACGTTAAGAGCAAGGCTTGCGATGACTGAAAAACAGGAGTTTACTATTCGTAAATGACTGTTTTGAAGTCGAGCATAACGCAGCTATTGGCGTTTTCTTGCAAGCACTAGTTACGGAGTGTTTGGGGTTGATGGCTTTCGACGAACCAGACCTTGCGGTAAATGCCGTTTGCCCTGTTGCCGGTAAGGTAAAACGGGGTAAAGCGGATACTGTCGAGATCAAACGTCGAGGAGTCGCGGGGAACGATTTCCCGGGACAGGGACTGGATGCCGGCATTGGTGAAGGTGACAGGCGACGGGGCATTCGCCTCATCTTTCATCTCCGCAGAAAGCAGAAATGGTCCGTAATGCAGCGAGACATAACGGGTGGTATCGTCCATGTAATATCCCTTTTCATTGTATTCGCTGTTCCTCTGCACGAAACGCAGATCCCGGTGAAAGACCAGGGTGATGCGGGTTGTCCCTTCCCACTCTTCGCCGGGCTGGATATACCCGTCCCTGACCGGCTTCAGATCGCGTACCTGGCCGTTAACGGCCACGGACCATTCGTTGACCCATCCCGGGATCCTTAGCCATATGGGTACTTTCACTTTTTGAGCCGATTGGATGAGGACCCGGACCGTGTCGGAAAAAGGGTACCCGGTCACCTGGGTGATCGCGAGATTTTTGCCGTCGATCGTGAACTTGTCGGAGGAAGGGGCATACAGGTTGACGGCAATACGACCATGAACCGTACCGTACATCACCCGGGTAAAAGAACCAAGGGCAATGGGCCCGCTCGATGAACAGCAGGCCAGCGGCGAGGTTCGTTCCCGTTTTCCGTTGACCTTGCTGTGGTAGATCCAGCCTTCACCGTCGGGGAACATGGCTCCGGGGATGGCATTGTACATCGACCATTCGAGCTGGTCGGCAAATTCTGCCCTGCCGGTGATGGTTAACAATTCCTCATTCAGCCTCACCCAGTCCATCGCGGCACAGGTTTCGCTCAGGCTGTACGGGCTGAACATGTATCCCACGTTAAAGCATTCGGGATGGATGCCGATCCCTCCCCGGGGTCCGCCGGCGGCATTGAGGTGATAATCCCTGATATTCTTCCAGGCATGCAGACAGGCGTCGAGAAAGTTCATATCCCCGCTTACCGTATAGAGCTTGGCCAGTCCCACGTAGTTCCTGAGCATCTCATACATCTTTCCGTTTCCGATCTCAGAAACATCGTATCCCTTCAGGTTCCGGGAAACGAGCCCGAGACCGGGCCGTTTTTCCATCTCATCAACGCAGGTCACCGCGAGCTCGAGGTACCTCTTTTCGCCGGTGGCCCGGTACATATCGACGGCAGCTCCAAGGGTGCCGGTCCCCACCATTCCGCTGTGATAACTGACGTTGGCAATATTTTTTCCCTTCACCACAAATTCGTGGTACATCATATCCATGATTTTCCTCGCAGCACGCATACTGGTCGTATCGTCGAAGTAGCGGTTCACGGCCAGGAAACCTTCCACCAGGTAACTGTGCACCCAGATATCCCAGCTTTTTACATTTACCGATGAATCATGTGTCATCCTGAGCGGTTCGGCGTAAGTTCCGAGGTAACCGTCGGGTCGTTGCTGGGATGCCAGGTAATGGGCCACTGAGAGCAGGTGATGTTTCAGCGCCTCATCGCCCGTCCGGTAGGCTTCAGGTGCGGCTGCGATCATCCACTTCCCGGCATGCTCGCCTTCCCAGTTGGGTTGGAGGTTTGTATCGGCAACCTGCCGGCTGAAAATGTTCACCATCGGGCTCTCTTCATCCACGATGAAATGTGACAGACGGCCCTCACGCGACTCATCGAGAGCCGTGCCATAAATGCCTTCCACCTTCAGATCCTTCAGGTCCGAAGTGATGCCATGCTCACCGGGCGCCGATTTTCCACAGGACGCCAGCATCATGAAGAGACCGGCGATTCCGGCAAAACCGGCATGTATCTTTTTCATATTCGGGTTGTGTTATGATATGATCTTTGCGGACATTTCTCCGCCTGCACTGGAAAGACAGGCAAATGTCCGGAATCATTGCCAGCCGGTCATCATTTCTGTCTCAGGTTCCGGTTTTTCTCTTCGTGTTCCCGGGAACGGCAAATCACCAGTGCGGGGGAAAATTTGCAACCTTCATAGGCCTGGTATGATCGATGCGTCTGAAATTTCACCGGTGCGGTCCCCTATTCCTGCGGGCTGGTTTCATTGATCCAGACATCGAGCCTGGGGGCTTTCCAGGTATAGGGTTTTCCAAAAATATCAAAGTCGCCGTCCCCGTCGAGATCACCGATCCGGGATTCATGGTTGGCGAATCCCTTCAGAATGACCATATCGGTAAAATGCCCTGAACCGTCGCCCAGCAGGATCCGTGTTTTGGGCTCAGGATTGTCGCCCAGTCCCATTTCCGCGCTGAAAATATCGAGATGACCGTCGTGGTTAAAATCGAGAACATCCAGGGTATGGCCGTTGTCCACTTCCGGAATCAGGAGTTTCCGGTACCAGGTCCCCTCCTTCCAGGTGTACATATACATCGGGGCGATGCCATCGCCGGCGACAAGGATGACTTCCGGCCTTCCCCCCTCGACGAACTGGCCGGCAGCAGCACGGGTGAAGGTATAGGATGCATCAATCACATTTTCCGCGAAACGTCCGGGTCCCAGGTATTTAAACCATCTCCCCCCGCCCACGATATCCTCGAGGCCGTCCCCGTCGATATCGCATTTGGTGAGACCTTCGTGCTCATTCACCCCTTTCCATGAAGGGTAGCCTTTTTGACCGGTCTGGACCATCTGGCTGTCGTTGAAGTACCTGTAGACAGGTGATCTTTCCCACTCACCGGCATCCCGGGGTTTGGCAGGGATCCCGGCAATGAACAGGGTTCCCGCATTTTGGTTCCAGAAGACCAGCTCGTCCTTCCCGTCTCCGTCGAAATCGCCAAAAAGCTGGTCGTGATGTTTGGTGGCCCCTGAGTTTTTAATGATATACCGTTTCCAGGGCTTCCCCGGCCGGATATCGGGATACGGGTTTTCCCACCACCAGACCTGGTTGCTCTTGGATTCGCCACCGAAAACAATATCCTCGTCGCCATCACCGTCAATATCGTAATGGGCGGAACCGGCTTCGATGAACAGGGTATCGGGATCGATAACGTACCGGTCCCAGGTCGGGCCGTCTTTCTTGTACATCACCACTGAAGGGGCGTGCGTTCTTTCGGTGACAAAAAACTCCGGTATACCATCCTTGTCAATATCGAGCAGGAGACTGGATGTCTGCTGGTTACCGGCATTGGGCACCTCGAGATCGCCGGTGGCCGTGGAGAGGTGCTTCCAGGAAAGCTGCCGGTGGATCTGATCATTTCTCCAGAGATGGAGGTATTTATAGTTATCCCATGCGGCGCTCATCAGGTCGGAGTCTCCGTCGTTGTCCATATCGGCGAGCCGCATTCCGAGATGAGATTCTTTCCCGGTGTCAAACACCGTCATTTCAAAGTGTCCTTTCCCGTCGTTGCTGAAAAGAAGGTTTTTATGGAGGGTTCCTTTATGTTCGTTGGTCACGATGTCGATATCTCCGTCAAGGTCCACATCGCCCACGTCGAGGTTATTGAGGGAATATCCCGTGAAGAGTGTCGTGAGCGGGTATCCTTCGGCGTTCCGGAACCAGTAGATGCTGGCATCGGGTTCAAGGCCGGGATAGCGTTCCTCGGTGACGACAAAATCGTTCCGGTGATCCCCGTCCAGGTCCGCGATGGCGACCCGGTCGACGGCATGGCGGATCCGGCCCACGATGTGGAAATTCCAGACGGTGTCGATATTCCCCGGGTTTTCAAACCACCGGAGTTCCACGGGATCGGTTTCGCCATCGGGGATGTATCCGATGGCGAGGTCGATATCGCCGTCGCCGTCGATATCGCCGACCCCGATGCCTTCTTCGGAACCGGATTCAGCAATGCATTTAAAATTCCATGGGGTCGTTCCGGGCTGATCCGGGATCTGACAGGCATAGACGCCTCCGTGACCACTGAGCAGGATCTCCGGTTTTCCGCCGGCAACAATGTCGGCCAGCTTGTAACCCTGCCCGTTGATGTGATCGGTGGGCGGGATACTGCCCATGATCCGGCCCTTCCAGGAAAGGCCCCGGGTATCGTCAGCTTCGAGCCACCAGACGTTGGGAAGCGCTTCGGCGATGATATCCGCATATTCATCGCCGTCGACATCGGTGATGAGCATCCCGTCAACGTTCATTCCCAAGTCGGTCCTTTCCCAGTTGCCGGTCAGATCGCCTCCGGGATTGAAATAAATATATCGTCCCGCAAGAATGTCCCGGTAACCGTCATGGTTCAAATCGACCATGGCCAGACCGAAATACCGAAGGAATTCCGGCTTGTCGAAATCGCCCCATTTACCCCGCTTGTCATCCACCTGGATGTATTTCCAGGAAGGCACCTGGGCGGCGAGCAGGGCGGTGAACAATAGCCCCGCGACGGTAAGCTGTGTTTTTTTCATAGCGAGGGATTTAGGCTTTATGCTGAGTAGAGGTCTTGCCGGCAGGAACCCGTGAGCCGGTGAAACCGGGATTAAAAATAGGCATTTTCAACGGAAAAACAAACGACGGGGGTACGGGAGGACAGGTGACTTGTCCTGAAATAGGTTTACAAAAAATGTAAAAAAAAACAGGACTATGAAACGAAAAGTAAATGTTTATTCGGACGAGTTTAAGTTCAAGGTCCAGGAAAAAAATTCCCGCTGATAGCGCTGATTTACGCTGAGGTTTTCGATTCTTTCTGCGGTAATCCGCGCGATCTGCGGGAAAACATTAACCGAAGCATTACCAGGAAAAAAATTCCCGCAGATACCGCTGATTTACGCTGAGGTTTTCGATTCTTTCTGCGGTAATCTGCGCGATCTGCGGGAAAACATTAACCGAAGCATTACCAGGAAAAAAATTCCCGCAGATATCGCTGATTTACGCAGAGGTTTTGATTGTTTCCGCGGTAATCTGCGCGATCTGCGGGAAAACATTAACCGAAGCACTACCAGGAAAAAAATTCCCGCTGATATCGCTGATTTACGCTGAAGTTTTCGATTCTTTCTGCGGAAATCCGCGGGATCTGCGGGAATACATTTATCGAAGCATTACCAGGAAAAAAATTCCCGCAGATATCGCTGATTTACGCTGAGGTTTTCGATTGTTTCTGCGGTAATCCGCGCGATCTGCGGGAATACATTTATCGAAGCACTACCAGGAAAAAAATTCCCGCAGATATCGCTGATTTACGCTGAGGTTTTCGATTCTTTCTGCGGAAATCCGCGCGATCTGCGGGAATACATTTATCGAAGCACTACCAGGAAAAAAATTCCCGCAGATATCGCTGATTTACGCTGAAGTTTTCGATTCTTTCTGCGGTAATCCGCGCGATCTGCGGGAAAACATTAACCGAAGCATTACCAGGAAAAAAATTCCCGCAGATATCGCTGATTTACGCTGAGGTTTTCGATTCTTTCTGCGGTAATCCGCGCGATCTGCGGGAAAACATTAACCGAAGCATTACCAGGAAAAAAATTCCCGCAGATATCGCTGATTTACGCTGAGGTTTTCGATTCTTTCTGCGGTAATCCGCGCGATCTGCGGGAAAACATTAACCGAAGCACTACCAGGAAAAAAATTCCCGCTGATACCGCTGATTTACGCTGAGGTTTTCGATTCTTTCTGCGGAAATCCGCGCGATCTGCGGGAATACATTTATCGAAGCATTACCAGGAAAAAAATTCCCGCAGATATCGCTGATTTACGCTGAGGTTTTCGATTCTTTCTGCGGAAATCCGCGCGATCTGCGGGAATACATTTATCGAAGCAATTTCTGGCAATGCTAAAACAGATGCCAAAACCAGAAAACCCAAAGAAACCATTTATGAGATTTATCAGCGAAGACAATTTTGTTGCTGCCGTAATTTTCATTTTTTTTCAGACACTAAAGGAATTTATTCTATCTTGGCTCATGCCACTTTTGACTTAGAAAGAACCAACCATGAAAGAGACCGTATCACCACAGGCTGTTTTCATAGCTGCAGTGTATTTCATTGTCAGTGCACTCTACATTTTCTTTTCGGATGCCCTCCTCGACGGATTGGTAAATGACCCTCTCGCCTACTCCCGCATTCAGAGCTATAAAGGGACCGGATTTGTTTTTTTATCGGCCCTGCTCATTTTTTATGTGGTCAACCGCCAGTTCATCCGGAAAAATGCCCTTATCCGTGATCTGAGGTTTCAAAAAAACGAATTTGAGTCCCTCAACGAAGAATACCTGGCTTCCAACGAGGAATTGCATCATGCCAATGCGTTGATCGCTGAAAGTGAAAAAACGCTTTTGACCACCTTGTACAGCATCGGTGAAGGAATGATCACGACAGGGCCCGACTGCAAAATCCTGCGGATGAACCCGGTTGCCGAAACGCTCACCGGTTGGAGCGAGCAGGAAGCCTGGGGGAAACCGTGCAGTGAGATCTTCCATATCGTGGATGAGATCACCGGGGAAGATCTGGAGAATCCGGCCGGAAAGGTTCTCCGTGAAGGCAAACCGACGCCGACCACCAGTCATACGGTGCTGATCTCAAAAAGCGGAGAGGTGCGCCCGGTAACAGAAACGGCAGCACCTGTGATTTCCGCTGCCAATAACCTTCAGGGTGCCGTGCTGGTTTTCAGGGATCAGACCGAGGAGCGAAAATCACAAAAGTCGCTTCTCATCAATACGTTCTGCCTCGATCACTCATCCGTAGGGATCTGCCACATCGCGGGTGAAAGCGGAAAAATAACCGATATCAATGAACCGATGTGCCGGATGTTCGGATATACCCGGGAGGAATTTGTCTCAATGACTATTTTCGACCTGGATCCCACTCTCCGGAAAAGCCGGTGGGATGCCTTCACCCCTGACCTCAAAAAGCAGGAACGGGCCATGATCGAAACCATACACCGCACGAAAGACGGCCGGGATATTCCAGTCGAGGTGAACGTTTCCTATTTCGAATACCAGGGGGAACCTTTTATCTTCAGTTTCGTGAAAGACATCACCGAACGCCGGCAAAATATGGAAAAACTTGAGGAGAGCGAGGAAAGATACCGGAGCATCTTCGAGAATGAACATACGGTGATGTTCCTGATCGACCCGGTAAACGGGACAGTGGAAGATGCCAATCCCGCGGCTGAGAAGTTTTATGGCTGGAGCCGTGATAAACTGAGGACCATGAAGGTTTCGGAGATCAACATCCAGCCGGAAGAGGAGATCTTCGGCTTCATCGATGAGGTGTTCAGTTCCGGCGGTACCGGCTTTGAACTCAGGCATAAGCTGGCAAACGGTGAAATCCGGGATGTGGAAGTGTTTTCAGGACCGATCTGCGTCAACGGCAAATCACTTATTTATACCATCGTCAACGATATCACTGAGCGGAATAAATCGCGGCTGGAGCTGGTTAAGGCCAAGGAGAAGGCTGAGGAAAACGATAAGCTCAAGTCTGCCTTCCTGAACAACATGAGTCATGAGATCCGCACGCCCATGAACGGCATCCTGGGCTTTTCTTCGCTTCTGCTGCAGGAAGGGCTGAGTGACACGAAACGGCAGGATTACGTCCGGATCATCGAATCGAGCGGTCATCAACTGGTCCGGATCATCGATGATATCATCGATTATTCGCGGATTGAGACCGGACAGGTACAGATCGCGCTGAAGAAATTCAGTTTGAACAGGACCCTCGACACCATCCTTGCCCTCCTCGGGCAGGAAGCACAGAAACAGAAAAAGAACCTCAGCCTCAGGGTCCGGAAAGGGCTCTCCGATGGAAAAGACATCCTGGTCTCAGATGAAGGGCGCCTGTCTCAGATCCTCATCAACCTGATGATTAACTCCCTCAAGTTCACGGAAAAAGGCTATATCGAAATGGGTTATACCAGTCAATGGGGAGCAGATCGAATTCTCTGTCAGGGACACCGGCGTGGGCATACCCCTGCCAGACCAGGAGAAGATCTTCGAGCGGTTTCACCAGGCGAATATGGACATTGCCAGGTCATACAGAGGCACCGGCCTCGGGCTGTCCATTGCCAGGGGACTCACCGAATTGCTCGGCGGACGTATCGATTTCATATCGACGCCGGGCGCCGGCACGACCTTCTTTGTCCACCTTCCCTACCGCAAATCCTGATCCTGGCAGGGACACAATCCGCGGACGCGATCCCCTCATTCCATGCCAAAGACAAGGCTTTCACCCTTATGGACGATAAACCCGGATGGAAACGTGACGGCGAATTGACCGTCCTGCTCATGCCCCGGGATGGCGCTTGCCGGCAATTCCTGGATATGTTTCGATGAGGGATGAGAAAACCCGAAGGTCCTCAGCATAAGATCGCCATACTCCACACGAAGGACCACGGCTTTCTGCTGCACCGAGAAGGATCCCCAGGCATGTCCCGTCGACCAGAAGGAGAAAAAATGATCCGGGTTGATCCGGGGATGAAATGAGAGGCTTTCCCCGACCCCGTCGTAACGATATCCGCTCAGGGCATTAAGCAGTGCCCAGCTCGACATGGAACGGGCGTAGTACATGCCCGATTCGATCTCTCCCAGCGGATTGCGGTTGTATCCCCGGTACCGGTTTCTGACAGCCCTGACAACCGAGAGTCCTTCATCAACATAACCGTGCCAGATCAGGGAGGCGGCCACCTGGTATTCCACACCGGTCCATACCTCATCGGAATAGACGAAAGGCAGGAGCGGCTTCCCGCCTTCAGGCCAGGAGCAAAGGACAAGTCCTGCTTCGTTGTTCAGGGCGTAAACCCGCTGAACATTATCGAAATCGCGGAAACTGGAAATGAAATTATGGGTGTAGATCGATCCCAGGGCCCTGCGGATATGCGCGGTATCGAGAAGATCGCCAAGTCCGGTCACGTCGGCCAGGAATTGACCCAACAACTGGTCGGAGAGACATCCTTTACCGAACTGGTACTTGGGAAGGACTCCTTCCTTATTGCCCGGACTCCGCAACCGGTGAGGGATGTCGACACCGTCGATGACCTCGATTTTTTGCTCATAGTAGGATCCGTTCCACAGAAGTTTCTCATAGCTCTCCCGGCCTTTTTCGGCAAGCTGCCGGTATTCCCTAGCAGTCCCCGCCTCTCCCATGGCATCGGCCATCGCCGCAGCCGCTTCCAGGGCGCCCAGGTAAAGCGACCCGGTAAGCATATTGGGACCAAAAAAATCAATGTCGTAGGTGTTGGGCTGGTCACCCCGGATGACCCCTTCCCGGCCGGGATCCCATGGAACAGCGGCATACCGGGTCCATGGCTTTCCATCCACAGGCTTCCCTGAACCTTTCCAGGCAAATTCGACAGATGCCTTGATCTTCGGCCAGAGACGGGCCAGCCATTGCGTATCCCCGGAGATTTTCCACTCACGGTAAGCCCTCATAACGGTCCCGAGCTGACCATCAGCGGCAAGACCATGCATGCTGTAATCGCCAAGGGGAATGATCGCCCGGCACGACTGGAATCCGTCATCCTCCGTATCGTGGAGGTAATTGGTCTCTCTCATGTTCCTTTCGAGGCCGGGAAACAGGAACGCGATGGACTGGGCATAATTGTAGACGTGGGTGCAGTTGCCGGGACAGCACCCGAAGGTATTGCCCAGCCCTTCAAAGGCATGGACCGTCCCCTCCCCGGTTCTCAGGATGAGGTTTGTCTTGAGGCCGGCCGTATTGGAGGACAGGGCGTCAAGCACTTCGGCCGGAAAGGTTGAGGAGAAGAGGATATCGTGATACCGCAGCGTGGTGCTGTCCAGGCGCGCTCCGTTCCGGAGGTAATAGCCGGCGATGGCTGCCGTCCCGTCGAATTTGCCGGCATACCAGTTCCGGATGGTTTTGGGCACTTTGTCGCCTGCACCGAGAGCCATGGAAGGTTCCCGCTCCCGGTCGGGCATTCTCCAGAAAAGATAATAGGGAATGGTGATGCGTTGCCCCGGGGCAAGGGTGAACGGTACTGACACGGTTGCCACATCCTGGTCCGAAGAGGTGAAGGAATAGGATTGCCGTGAATCCCTGATCCGTCCGTCGTCGGAGAAATCCTTCCAGAAAACGTGAGCATTGTCCCACCAGTTACCGCGGTACCATCCGGTTTCGATATCCGGATCCTTTCCGGTGGAAGCGATCATGACTTCACCCCTTTCGGGCGCTTCCTGGGTAAAGACGACCCCGCTGAGACCGTCATGGCTCTCGAAACGGACCTTGCCGGCCAGCGAGGGTGAATTGCGGTAGGTTCTGAAAGGATTACCGGTATTAAATGCGAGCGCCGAATGGAGCGTATCCTTGCCGGTGTTTTCGATGGTCCACGAAAAGATGGCCAGGGGTAGGCTGCTGTTATCGATGTCGAGCGGTATGAACGGGTTCCAGGCTTTCATAACCGCCCTGACGGGCACTTCAGGATCCTCCAGCACAACCCGGGCATAAGGAAATTCTGAAATGAACCGGCACGACGAAAATCTCGGGATCCCGGCCAGCTCCTCACGGGGAACGCCGAAAGGATTGGGGAAATCATTGGGGAGCTTTCCTTCCAGGATCCGCGTTCCCGTATAGCCTTTGGAATTCTGAAACCACAGTGAAAAAAAGGTCATATAAGGCGGAACTTCATCCCGGTCCGCCCTACCGAATATCTCCATTTCACAGATATTACCCCTGCCCCCCAGCAGTATATCACCCGTCCCGATCCCCCCGAGGGGAAAGGCAATGTTCCGGAGACTGTCACCGGAATAAACCACGCTGCCGGCAGGTGTGAGCGGTGTGCCCTTCCTGGCCGTTTCCAGTGCTTCATGGTATTTACGGGTCACACTTTTGCAGGACGTCAAGGCAACCAGGGCCATGAGGAGTAAACTCAGGTATTTTCGCATGATGTCGGTTTTTTCAGGATTTGAATTCTTCAGTTAAACGCCCATCCGGTGAATTTTCAGGATTGTTATCTCAGCTCCCGTGGCTGCATAAAATTCCCGAATTTCCCTGAAAAATACAAACGCCGCCCAAACACTTCACGTTTCCTTCCCTGTAGTTGATCATCCGGACACAGCGGCATGCTCTACCAGATTTCTGCATGAGGCCAGTGGAATGCCAGGGATAATGAACCCTTCAGCCTCCGGGATGTTTATCCAACAAAATGTGCACTAACCCAGCTTAAAAAACATGGAAAAAATCATTCACCGCGCCGAAGACAGGGGATCGGCCGATCATGGCTGGCTTCAGACCAATCACTCCTTCAGTTTTGCTTCATGGTACGACCCCGAACGGACCAACTTTGGCGCTCTCCGGGTTCTGAACGACGATTTCGTTGCCCCGGGCAAAGGCTTTGGCACGCATCCGCACGACAACATGGAGATCATCTCCATACCCCTCTCGGGAAAACTGCAACACCGCGATGACATGGGCAATGGCAGTGTGATCAGCGAGGGTGAAGTCCAGCTGATGTCGGCCGGCACCGGCATTCATCATTCGGAATTTAATCCTTCAGACCATGAACCATGCAATTTCCTGCAGATCTGGATCTTTCCCCGGACACGGAATACCGAACCCCGGTATGCCCAGATGAAATACGACCGCACGGATCTCATGAACAAAATCCGGATGCTCGTTTCCCCCGACCCGGACGACAAGACGGCCCTGATCAATCAAAATGCCTTTCTTTCCCTCTCAAAACCCGAACAAGGTCGCCGGATGGTCTATACCAAACACCTCGCCGAGAACGGAATGTACATCTTCGTCATCACGGGCCATGCCGAAATTGACGGTGAACTCCTCCAGGAAAGGGATGCCATCGGTCTCACGGGCCAGGGCGAAATAAGCATTCATGCCGAACGGGACTCCTTCCTTCTGTTTATCGAAGTTCCGGTGATCGGGTTCTGATCAATGCAGGACACTGTGTCCCGGCGATAGATTCAACCACATTTCGCACCTGTTCGCAGGTTCATCCTTCCTATTGTGCAGGTCATCTCTTCCCTAACCGGGTCAGAATTTGAGGGTCACCGGATTCCCGTCATAGGTCACGACCTTGTCAAAACTCTGCGTCTCGGGGAAGGGAACACGTTTTTCAGGCGAAATGAGTACAACCCGGATGGTTCTTCCGACGGGCATCTTTTCGTAACCTCCCAGGCGTTTGCCGATATTCAGGGTATGTGATCCCTCATCCCATTGGAACGGAATGACGGCAAACTGTCCTTTCTCATATTCGAACGTCAGTCCGTCATCTTCATAATAGGCGAACGAAGCATCTTTTCCGCTGTAGACATAAAGTGTAAGAGGATCTTCGGGTTTTTGCCGGGTGTATTCGATTTCAGGACCGACCGGGAGAATGCTTCCTTCTCTGACGAAAAGCGGAATTTCGTCAAGGGGAGCCGGCATCAGGACGTTTTCCCCGCCTTTATGGAAACTTCCTGTCCAGAAATTATACCATCCGCCTTCGGGCAGGTACAGTTCACGCGACCGGGCTTTGTATTCGGTGACCGGGCACACCAGCAGCGCCGGTCCGAACATGAACTGGTCGCCGATATCCAGTCACCGCCTGGTCATCCGGGAAATCCATCACCAGAGGTCTCATGATGGTGTAATCGTTCTGTGTGACCCATCCGGCGAGAGAATAGATATAGGGCATAAGCTGGTATCGCAGCTTGTCGAACTTCAGCTGGGCCTTGTAAGCGGGACTTCCGAAGCCCCCAAATTCCCACATTTCGCGATAGTTGTACTGGCCATGAACCCTGAAGAGCGGACAGAACGTCCCGTATTCGAACCAGCGGACCTGGAGTTCATGCCATTCGGGATCGGAATGGTCCCAGATATTGGTGAACCCACCGATATCGGTTGTCCAGTAGGGAATGCCGGAAATGCTGAAATTCAGACCTGCCGGGATCTGACGTTTCAGGGCCGACCACCGTGAGGCGATATCGCCCGACCAGGTGGCTGAAGCATAGCGCTGCTGACCGGCGAAGGCTGAACGGGTCAGGATGAAAACACGCTGATCGGGAGCCACTGACCTCTGGCCTTCATAGACGGCCTGCGAGTTCAGGAGGGAGTAGGCGTTCAGATAACGGGCCCCGGTGCCCAGGTAGGTCGGGTTCATCCGTTCGGCATTTTCTTTGGGATGAAGATCGGCCACCATCTCCGGTTCGGTGGCATCCATCCACCAGGCATCGACGCCCAGGGAAAACAATTTTTCCGACATCATGTCCCAGAACATTTTCCGCGCCCCGGGGTTGAAGGCGTCGTAAAAGGAATACGTGTACCCCATCCAGTCCTGCGTGTTTTGACGGATGTTTTCCGGGTAGAGATATCCATGACTCTCCAGGGAATCAAAATTGGCGGTGCCCTTGTAAAATTTCGGCCAGACGGAGATCATAAAATGCGCATGGTACTTATCGTGGATCTTTTCGATCATCCCTTTTGGATCGGGGAAGCGGCTCCGGTCGAATTCGTGTGAGCCCCACTGGGGGATTTTCCAGTATTGCCAGTCGAGGATGATGTTGTCGATGGGAATGTGGTGCTGTCTGAACGTATTCAGGATATCGAGGATCTCTGCAGAGGTCTTGTATCTCTCGCGGCATTGCCAGAATCCAAGCGCCCATTCGGGCATCATGGGAGCGGTCCCGGTTAACAGCCGGTAACCGGAAATGACGGAGTCGGCCGCCGGACCGTACACGAAATAATAATCGATGCCGTCACCCACATTGGACCATAACGAGATTTCCTTCATGTTGGTCCGGGTCTTCCTGTATTCCAGGTCCACAGTGCCACTCTTCCCGGGCGACAGCCAGGTATACCTGAAGGGATAGGAAGTTCCGGCGGTGAGTTCCTTCCGCCCGGCATCTGTTTTGACCCAGTAAGGCACCCAGTTATGGATGATGGTGTCCTTGTTGATGGAAAGCCAGGTTTCGCCGTCGGCGACTTTGACAAATTCGTACATGGCGGTTTCCGGGACGGTAATTTTACCTTCCCAAACCACCTTCAGCCGGCTGTCGGCTCGCCAGATGGCTCCGGGAGGATGCTGTCGGTCACGCTAAAATGCAATGAAGAGGTTTCTTTTGTCACCACCAGCGAATCATTCACATAACAGGAAACGGTGAGTTTTCCCGCATTCCCCTTTGCCGAGGTAAAATCAGTGAACGGAATGGCTTCCGGATCCTTCATCGATCCGAATCTCGACCGGGAATTGTTGTCCCAGAGAATCCCGTATCCCCTGTTCGAAACCAGGAACGGAACCACGACTTCCATGTTGTCCTGCCACAGATCCACATCATATCCTTTGTAGTTCATCAGGTGATTCTGGTGCTGCCCGAGACCGTAAAGTGCTTCATCCTCAGGGGAGTAAAATTTCTGCCCGACATGATACGTGTTTTCGCCCATGACCTCTGCCGGTTCGAGGGTGCGGCCCCCTCCCTCCTCTTCCCGGAGAACCGCTCTGCCGTTCTGATCAAAATAACTGACCTGACCGGTCTTTTTATTGATACTCACCTTCAGCCTGGCCGTTGAAATGATGATGTTTCCCGCGGAATCCGAGTAATCCCATCGCGTGGGAAGGGGATTTTTCAGGACCGTCATCAGGCTTTTATGTGGCATGGTATCCATCGCCGAGCAAGTCACCCGGATAATATTATCCCGGTAAACGGATACGTTAAGGAAATGCCCGTCAACGTTCAGGCTCACGCCGTCCTTCGTCACTTTATACGACTCATTCCTGCCACACGAAACCAGGAGGGTAATCCCTAAAATCAATAACAATCCATTTTTCATTTCAAAATTTTTAAAGTCGTTCATATCCCAGCCGTTTCACACTTCTTCGCTGTCAATCGGTCAGGATCTTAAATTCGCTGAACAATCCGTACGCGTCCATATCGTAATCACTGCCTGAAGGTTGCTGTTCAGGTGCATATTTAAAACTCCAGGGCGTGACAAGACCTTTTTCCTTTACAAAATGGAACGGTCCGATCAGGTTTTTCAGAGACCCAGTCACCGTGACGGTGACCCTGTTTTCCCCGTCCTTCAGGTAAGGGGTGATATCGGCCTGATAGGGAGGCCAGCCGAGAATGGCGGCAAGGGTCCCGTTCACGTCAACCCTGGCCACGGTCCCCTTCCAGTCGCCGAGAACAACCCTGGCCTTCGTCCCTTCACGGACATTGATGATCCGCGTATATCCGACATCACCGGGGTAAAACGGCATGCCCATGTTTTTCCAGGAGCCGTAAACCACCGGCATCTCAGAGGTCAGCTTCCAGCCCCGCCGTGCCGGCACCACCCCGAAATCGCCAATGAGGAACACCGGCGCCAGCTCCATCCTGACGGAGAAAGGAGCCGCCACAATATCGATGAGGTTTTCTCCTTCCCGCAGATATTGTCCGGCAGGAAAAACACCGGTCCCCTTATCGAGGTACCAGTCATTATCCTTCCTGACCAGCGTGTGACCGTTAACCATCACCGTGTAGAGTTCGGGACGTTCTACCACAACGGAAATATCCGATACATTGGTATTTTCTTCGATGCTGATGGGAAAAGTCGCCTTGAAGCCGGTATGGATGCCGAAGGTGTCCCGGTCTAAAATGTCATTTTTGAACTGGCTCGAGGAGAACCACGGATTTTCCTTGAAACCGTAATGCCTGAAGATCCTGTCGTGGGCCGTGTAGTAATAGAACAGCGTGTCCCCGTCGCCCCTGACATCCGGAAAATCGAGATAGCAGTAATCGAGGGCCATCACATTTGGACTTTCCCTCCTGACCTCCGTGGAGAGGGATTCGATGGGACGTTGCGGGGACCATGATTCCCGTTCGGCCCGTTCCACCGCGATCTTCCTGGAAGAGGCGAAGCACAGGAAGCTTCCGGCATCCCCGAGATGGACGGGGAAAGAGATCCCGTCACCCGACCGGGAGAAACTGACGTTGTAGTATTTACCGTTTATGGCATCCATTTCGACTATATCTTTCATGCCGGCAAGGTTGACGGTGAAATTTTTCTGCGCATCCCGCTCATAATTGGCAAAGAAAAGAATCTGTCCGTCTTCAAGCTCCCGCCTCATGTAATAAACACTGTCGGCCGACCGTGCAGCATCCGGGATATGGATCTTTCCGTTATCCAGCATCTGGAGAACAGCAGGATCACTGATTTCTTTGGCTTCAAACCAGCTCTTCCGGTATTTCTTTTTTAACTCGGCCATCCGTTCCGAAAGGCTGCCATCGACAAAGGTTGGAGGTTCGGCAAAAGACAGGATCTTTCCGCCCGATCCGAGGTAGTTCTCCAGCAGGTCGGCCGTTGATTTATCGACGTTTTGCAGGCTTCCGGGCAGGATCACCAGGTCGTACGAACGCTTTTCAATGGACAGTCTGGCTTTGGAAGCCCGTCCAAAATCCTTCATGGTCTTTTCGGAGGCGAGGTCATACTCAATTTTTTCACGTTCCAGCCCGTCGATGAACCTCCTGAAATCCCTCTTCCAGGGAATTGAGTTCCGGATTTCTCCGGCCCGGCGTGTAATACATCCATGCCGTGGTGGTGGGTTCGATGATCACAGTCCGGTTCACCTGGTTTCCTGAAGAAAGCGCCAGGGAAAGTCGCCCAAAATAATCGGCTTCCACGGGATATTCATTCCACCATGGGGCATGGTAGGAAAAGGTCTGGGGAAAGTCATGTTTACGGTCACCCAGCATCGACTGGTACGACAGGTGCTGGTTCATGAAGTTTACGCCGAGCGCATATTCCCAGTCCCCGTTTCGTTTCATTGAGGCAAAATCCAGTTCATATCCTGAACCGCCATAGGTCTCACTGAGCGCCCGGCTTCGGCCAAACTGGTTGGCCACACTGGCCAGTTCCCTGACCGCCCTGACATTCCCGAACTGGTCGGGACGGTCCGATTCCGTATTGAATAACATATCGATCGCCGGTATCTGGTGGTAGGGATACATGGCCATATTGTCGCTTCCCGGAGAGGGGTCCGGCCAGCTGTGCTCCCAGTAATGCCCTGTCCATTCCAGGTTCTTTTTCTCAGTATAATCGTGCCACGGGACGGACCACCGCTGGATGAACATATCGAGAAGCACGGAGTAATAATCGTGCCGTATTTTCTGCCAGTTTCCGGTTTTTTCAAACAAACTCATGAGGTTGGGAGCGAGATCATATCCACAGGTTTTCCTGAACCAGGTGTAGAGATCGGGCGTCCAGCGTGATGGTCCCGCGTCCGGGAGGCTGAATATTCGGCTCATCGGTGAAGATCCCCGGTACTTCTCTTCCGAATTGATCCCCGATGGTTTTTTCATAGCCTGCCATGGTCACGTCGATGAACTTTTGGGTCACGCCCTGATAAAGCAGATCGACGTAGGAAAATCCTCCAAACCTCTGTGACGGGGAAAAAAGACCAGTTCAAAAAGCTTGTAGTCACCTGGTTTTCCCTCGTAAGTCTTTCGCTTTGGACGTGATGTCGGTGATCTTTCCTTCGCTGACCAGGAAAATATGCTGGTAAACTTTCGTTGAATCGGATTTCAGAACCGGCATTTCCACCAGCTTCAATGCCACCCCTTTATTATAGGATTCGGGCATTTCGGCCGGCACATGCCCGCCGGCAAAGCCGCTCGGATATGAATTTTCGTCGTACAGCCACAATTTGATCCCCTGTTCGCCGGCTTTTCTGACGGCATACGCCACCAGGCTGTACCATTCCGGCGAGAGGTAATCGGTGATGAGCCCGTAACGGGGATGGATGAAGACACCGCCGAATCCCCTGGCCTTAAAACCGGCCAGCTGTTCATCGATCATTTCGCGGGTGACATCTTCATTCCAGACCCAGAAGGGGACTGTCCGGAATGTGGCCGGCGGATCCGGAAAAAGGGGGCTGATCGAAGCAAAGGAGCGGTAATGGTTCCCGGTTTCCTCATGACCTTTCCGTCCGCAAGCCGTGAGAGCCAGGAAGATGAACATCAAAAGGAGCAATCGTTTCATAGATATGGGGTTTTTCGATGGATCGCAGGCAGGTACCGGAGGCCATTAAGGCCGGGAATATCTGCACTTTATGATTATCTTCCTGGAAATGAATGTTCACAGCCTTAACCGAGCACCAATTTACAGATTATTTTTTGAAAAGTTCCGCGTGAATTCAGGACCAGTTTCTTCCCGGCGAGCATTCCTGAAGGCTTCACCTCAACCGTCACACCCCGGGGAGCAGAATAGTCGAGAAACAGGATTCCGTCGCGAAGTTCCCAGTCGACATGGATCACGCCTTTCGGATGCGGAACGGTGCCCCGTGCCCAGGTTATGGAAGAGGTCTGCGGGGCGATCAGAACACGGTCGGGATCGGTGAACTCAGGATACCCGAGATGAACGCCGAGGACCCTCGTGGTGAGGTAGTAGGTCGGTGATCCGCTCCAGGCATGGCTCAGGGTACCCTGGCCGCCGCTTTCGGTCCCATCGCCAAAATTCTCCCATGCCGTATCGTCGTATTTGAGGATCATGGGGGACCAGTACCGGCGGATGAAATATTCGGCAAGATCTTCCTGCCCGATATCATAGAGCGCCCCGAGAATGTAAAAACCACCATAGGGAGTCGTCTGCCTTTGGCGGTCGATATCCCCGATATCGGTCAGGGTATTCACGAAATGGGACTTCAGCAGGCTGTCCTGGAGGGTGGTGGTCTGCCCGAACAGCACCGGCCATGCGCTGGATATCGGGTAATAGTGATCCATCGGCTTTCCATCCTTATAACCATCCCGGTAGGCCTGCTTTTTGCTGTCCCAGCAAAGCTTTCGCATTGTGGCCGCGTCTTTTTCCGCTTCAGCCCTGAAGGCGGAAGCATCGGCGTCTTCTCCGATTTTACCGGCTACCCAGGCCATGGTGCTGAGGCTGCGGATGATCAGCGACTGCATGGTGGTGAGGGTCGCAGAACGGTCGATCTGGGTCCATTCGATAAACGCCCCGCCCGTTTTAAAGAGCCCGCTGTCGGTCCGGGTTTTCAAATAAGTCTCCACCATGTTTTTATATCCCTTGTAATAGCGGCGTGCGAATTCCATGTCGCCGGTGCGGTTGAAGGCCCAGGCGTAAAATTGCAGGGTGATCAGCGGAAAGTCGCCCATCCCGTTCACATTCTCCTTCGACCTTTCCGGCGCCGGGCTGCATCAGATCGCGGTACATATCGGCGAACATGCTGACACTTCGCATGATCAACCTCGAATCCCCGCTGGTGGCCAGGGTTATGGCATATTCGGGCAGGGCGTCACCGGCATAGAGACCGCGCTCGCGAAATGGCGTATCGATGTAGGTATCTTCGGAACAGACCCTGAGGGTTCTCCACCCGAGAGCCCAGATCCTGTTCATCATGGGATCGGAACACGTGAAGCTTCCCGTCTTTATCATAAGGGTAAACCTGACTGACCACACCCAGCTTATCGATATGAACAGCTCCGCCCCCATTCCTGACATTGACCTGTAAGTACCTGAGGCCGTATGGCTTAAATGTTTCGAAATGTCCTTTCCCGCCGGCAGCGATGGTCCGGGTGGCTGTGTAAATGCCATAGCGCTTCAGGATCCACGGCCTGTTCCTGTTCATGTCCTCGGTGAAGGCAATATCGAAAATGGTCCCTTCCGGGGCATCGTAATCGATGAAGAAGCGGCCGAGCTGCTTTCCTCCCATGTCAAAGATCAGGGCCGTTCCCCCTTCACCGGCACGGTGAATATCGATATCCGACACCTTCGAGGCGGCGTACGGAAGGGGTGATTCAAAGTTGCTCCAGGCCACTTCCATGGCCGGATTGCCGGCTGTTTTCTCCCGGGGTTCCGGTACCCAGTGCACGGAGAAATCGTCCAGTGCTGCAGCGGGATCGCGGAAAGGAACATCGAGATCCTTTGCCCGCTGTTCCTCTGAGGGAGGGAAAGGTCCGGCGGCCATAAAGGCATCGGGGGAATCTTTTTGCCGGGAAGGGGAAAAAATCAGTCCCGCAGACCGTGGCACGGCCATGTAAAAGTCCCATGAAGCCCAGACGATGCCGTATCGGACAAAAAAGGAGTTCCATCCCTTCCTGAGATCCAGGGTGTAATCCCTGCGGTAAAATTTATCGGGATCGGTGGTATACCGGACCAGGGGGCCTTTGCCATTGACGTAGAAATCACCCCACCAAAGACCGGCACCGATCTTCTGGTCCTCCGGCGACCAAATCCATGTATAGGCAAAAGCAATACGGTTGCTGTTAAATGCCTGACGCGTGCTGTCGGAGGCCTGCACCCTGAATGAGTAGATATCTTCGTCATTTTTGAGGACATAGATCCCCTTGCAGGATTCCGGGACAACGGCATCCTGCGTGAGGTATGGGATCGACCTGGTTTTGAAGGCCCCCAGCTGGTTCTGATCACGCATCACCACGGCATCCTGCCATTGGCTCGTGTCGGCAGAAGGTCCGTTCCATCCGGCAGGATCCTTTCTCGCATCATAACTCTCGAGAGGACCGGTGGCAAAGGTCATTTTGGGTGAAGTGGCGTCATATCCCTTCAGTTTCAGAACCTTCCAGTCGCCCGGCGTGGCCAGACCGATGCTCCCCGATGAACTCATAACCCGGCCCCATGAGATAAACAGACCGTTATGTTCGGGAACCTGGTAGGTATAAACCCCGTTGTTCATGACTTCAACAGTGATGAAGTTATGACCTTCCTTAAGGTAAGGCGTTAAATCATAGGTGTCATATTCCGGTGAATCAGGGTAAGAACGTGCAGGACCAAAATTCACAAACACACCGTTCACATTGAGATGATACCGCGACCAGGCAAAAAGGCTGATCGTCCCTCCGGCATTTTGTCCGGCTTCAAAATCCTTGCGAAAAACGAGGTAGACCTGTCTCCCCTGTCCGGTTTCATCCGACCAGACCAGTTGGGCATTCCCCTTTTCTCCGGGGATCTTTTCGGGATGGTGACAGGCATACAATCCCATTAAGGAAAGCAGGGTCAGTCCTGCAAAAAGTCGTTTCAACATGTCTTATTTGGCTGAGATATTGGCATTTTTATCGGGTGGCCGGCAAAACCAGACCAGTTTTTCAACATCGGTCAGACCGGAGGGCAATGAGTCGATCCCGGGAAAGGTATCCATATAGATATCGATCATTTTTTTCCGGAGTTTCCGGATCTTGTCCTGGTATTCCGGTTTGCCGCCCAGGTTGGTGGTCTCGCCGGGATCCTCCTTGAGATTGTAGAGTTTTTGGAGGATGCCTGTCGGCCCGTAACCGGTGGCATAACCCTGTCCGAGGTCACGGGCCCCGGTGGTGAAGATGTACTTCCATGTGCCGTCGGTCACCATCGCTTTGTTATCGACGGGGAATTCGGCAAAAACGACATCATCGATTTCCTTCTTTGTTCCCGCGAGCACAGGCTGCATGCTTTTACCCTGGACCACGGGCGGAACGCTAATGTTCAGCAGATCGAGCACCGTTGGCACGACGTCGATGAACTGAACGAGAGCCGGATTTTTCTTCCCTTTTCCGTAAAGTCCTGCCGAATAAAAGATCAGGGGCGCCTTGATGGCCGGATCCCACATGGTATGTTTTTCGAAACGCTTGTGATCGCCGAGAAGATATCCCTGGTCGCCCAGGTAAATCACGAGGGTGTTGTCGTCCAGTCCGAGCCTGTCGATCTCATTCATGATCTTTCCGACATTCTCATCCAGGTATTCCACGGAAGTATAGTAGGAAGCGATAATGCCCTGTTTGTCCTTTTTGGTCAGGTCGCGGAAAATGGCCGGGATGAAACGGTCATCCTCGGGACTGCCCTCGGGAACCGGCATATCGGCCGGATTATATTTATGCCGGTACTCCACCGGGAAATTAAACGGGGAATGCGGCTCGTGGAATCCCACCCACATGAGGAAGGACGTGTCTTTGTTGGCGCGGAGGAATTCGATGGCCTTCCGGGCATCAAAGGCCGCAGAACCGTCTTCGGCCCATTCCGCCGTGGGGAGATAATCGGCATTCAGCCATATTCTTGCGGGATCACGGAAGGGTCGCCATGGACCAAGTGTTTTGATGGAATCGGGTATGGGTGGCGGGGGGTTCTGCTTAAGCCACTCCTGCCTCTCCTTCTCATCAACCATGATATCGAATCCGTGGTGCGAAGGATGCTGATCCCGGTAATTATTGAAGTGTGTCTTGCCAATGACCCCGGTAACATACCCATGCTGTTTCAGGATTTCGGCCAGGGTCAGGTTCCCTGAATCGGGAAATGGCGTGGTTAAAAGCGTTACGCCGGTGGAATGCGGGTACTTTCCCGTCAGTAAGGATTGACGTGAGGCGCTGCAAACAGGGGCATTGGAATAGGCATTGGTGAAGATGGTGCCCCGGGAGGCCAGCCGGTCGAGGTTTGGCGTCCGGACAATGGGATTGCCGTAGCATCCCAATACCCCGGATGCGTGATCATCGCCAATCAGGATAACCACATTTTTAATCCGGATCTCCCTGGCTTCCTGCCGCTGGCATGACGGCAGTACACTGGCCGCAACCAAACCGGGTAAAAGCAGCCCCCGTATGAACTGTCTTTTTGAAATATTCATAAGGCTTGTATTTTCAGAATGAACGGTCGCGGCCTGGCGCAGCACTGTTCGTTCAATGGATATAGAATGCATGATCCTCCGGTTAAGTGCGTAAAAGCCTTTCAAACCAAAAGAATTCGGGGAAAATGATCGTCGGCCTGGATCGCATTCCGTACCGGAGTGAACATTGCAAGGATACATTTTTTACGCCAATTTTTCAAATGAAATCATATATAATTCAAGAAATCAGCCGATTATATTGATCAGTTTCATGAATTGACTAAGATAATCCTTCCCCTTATGCCTGTAAACCCGGATCAAAACCCAGGCTTGACAGGTATCATTTTACGCCAGTTGACTAAGCTTCGGAAGATGAAAATATTTTTCTATTTTTGATTCCTGTTATGGATGAAATAAAATCAGAACGCACATACCGATCCGTCTTTACGGTCACCGGGGATATGACCGACGACTATGGTCATGTGAACAATGCCCGCTATCTCGATCTCTATGAAATGGCCCGGTGGGAAGTGCTGGAAAAGAGCGGTATGGGCCGGGAAATGGTGAAGAAAATCCGTCAGGGACCTGTGATCATGGAGGTGACGGTCCGGTTCCGGCGCGAATTGGTTTCCGGTGAGAAAATTACCATTGAAACGCAGAGCCGGCGCAAGGAAAACCGGATATTCTATTTCGACCAGGTTATAAAGAACAGCCGGGGAGAAGTCTGCAGTACAGCGCTGTTTACCGCAGCCCTGTTCGATATGGCCACCCGCAAAATGATAAGGGCCGACGAAAAATGGTTAAAAGCATTCGGATTTTAACGGGGCTGCTGCTCCTCCTGGCTGTGCAGCGTCAAGCCTGCCGGGCAAACGATTCCCCGGTCAGGGATTACCATGAAGACGGTCAGGCCGTCATCACCCGGAGTTATATCCTGGAAGACACCGCTCAGGACCTGTCGTTTGAGCAGGTCAGCGAAATGCCCCAAAGCCGTTTTCTTCCTTTTCTCGGAAATGATTTTATCCGGCGCGACAGGGTGTACTGGATCAAATTCACCATTCTGAACACGACCCCAATGAACCATGTCCTGTTTGAGATCAAACCACGGTTCAGGACAGCAGAACTTTATCAGGTGGATGAGCAGGGACAGACCATCAGGGTCAGCGGCGGCTTTGATATCCCCTGGTCCCGCTGGATCCTGGGATATGAGAATATCGTTTTCCCCGTTCTGACCGGCTCCCAAAACACATGGTATTACCTGAAGATCCGGTCCGACTACGATATCGGTTTCGGGCTCATGCTGGCAAAATACCTGCCGTTCATGCGGCGGATCCTCCCGGAGAATTTCAATAACGGGCTCTTTTTCGGCATCATCTCCATTGCAGCCATATTCAGTCTGATCTTCTTTTTCCAGCTTAAAGAGAAAACATATCTTTTTTACGCCCTTTATGTTTTGTGCTACGCCCTTTTTGCCGCCGTCGATTGGGGGATCATTGTCAGGTACCTTACCTATGTTCCCCTGAAATGGCACCGGGATCTCTACACTGTTCCCTTTGCTCTGATGACCATCTTTCTCCTGCTCTATGCCAGGAGACTCCTCGAAACCCGGGAACGGTCACCAGTGCTCGATAAACTCATCATCGGCGCCATCGCCGCCCGCATCATCATTTATTTCACCGGGACGATCCTGAATATCAACGCGCTCTATAGCCCGTCGATCGACAATCTCCTTCTCTTCAGCGCCTATTTCAGTGCGATTATCCTTTACCGGCAGGGTTACAAACCGGCACGTTACTTCCTCGCGGGCCTGTCCTTTCTCTATCTCGGTCTGATCCTCCATTCGACTCAGAATACCGGACTATTATCGTATGATATCCTGCCATGGTTCTCGATGTATAAGACCGGGATCATCGAGATGATCTTCTTCTCACTCGCCCTTGCCGACAGGTTCAGGATCATGAAGCGGGAGCAGGATCTGGCCCAGCACCAGACCATCGAGTACCTCAGGGAAAACGGTGAGCTCCAGGAACGGATGATCCGGCAGCTGAATGAAAATGAAATCCTGAAGGACAAACTCAACCGTGAACTTGAGGGAAAAGTCAGGGAAAGAACCGTCGAACTTGAGGAGGCGAACAATGTCATCATGGAGATCAACCGTTTCCTGGAGGAAAGCAACCGGAAACTGGCGGGCGAGGTCAAAAAAATCTCCCTGAACAGGGTCATGCAGAAAACCGTAACCTTCGATGAGTTCAGGGAAATTTACCCTGATGACGAGAGCTGTTACCGGTTTCTCGAAAAACACAAGTGGTCGTCGGGGTTTACCTGCAAGAAATGCGGTCATGAACGTTACAGCCCCGGGAATACCCCCTATTCCCGAAGATGCTCACGATGCAACTACATCGAACGCATTACCTCCGGGACCATTTTCTCCCACACCAAATTCCCCATCACCAAGGCCTTTTATATGCTTTTCCTGGTCAATTCGGGTAAAAACATCACCATCGATCAGCTGTCTGAAATCCTGGAAATGCGTAAACAGACCGTCTGGTATTTCCGCAAAAAACTGGAAACGGTCATGCTTGGCCCCCGGAAAAAGACCTCACTGGATGAGGGTTGGAGCCGCTGGATCATCACACCTTCGCCGGTGCGGAAAATCAAAAAATGACGCCTCTCCCCTTTAGTCTTTATGCGCAATTCACCAATTCCCCCCGATGAAAAGAACCCCGGCAGGATGGGACTTCAACCCCGGCAGGACTTAGTCACTATACGCAATAAAATTATTTTAACATATTGATTAACTGCGTGTTATACTAAATTTTTTTTGCGAATCGAAAATTTTTTTATTAACCTTGCCTACTGGAATCTTTCAATGAATGACAGGCAAGGCCATGGAAAACAGGAGAGAATTTCTTAAACAGGCTGTCCTTTTTGGTGGAGTCCTCTCCACCGCCCCGGTGAGCGGCGATGTATTTGACCGGATCGCCGGTTCTGCAGAAAATCCGGGTGACAGTAAACTGATCCGGTTTGAAGGGGAATCCGGGGCATCGTTCAGACCGCTCGACCGTGTTGAGCTCAAAGAACTTCCCGGCTGCAATATTTACGTCATGGACGGCAAGGGTGCCATTTATATCCGGGGAGAAGCCCGGGGTCCATTTCAATTTACAGCCGGAGGAGCATTGGGCACCCAGTTCATCCTTCTCACCGACCGGAAAAACAGGTACCTGGATTCGGCGGCATTTCTCCTGGAGGCCCGGACCGGCATCGATGACGAGGGCGGTTTTTACCATGCGCTGCTCGATACCCTGTACTACTCGATGATCAAGGAGTTCGGTATTGTCAACAAGGCCAGAATCGGCGGGAAATACTACAGTTACTTTGTGAGCTGGCTCCGGGACCATACCCATACGATGAAAGGGATGAAATACTTCTATCCCGAACTGAAGAGCGCCGTGGACCTCTATGCTGATTACCAGAGGGAGGACGGCATGATCTGGGACAACATCACCCCGCGGGATGCCCTTCCCAATGAGTGGCAAAGACGGTTCAGCTACGGATATTTCATCAAACTCATCGACGACAGCCGGTATGAACTCAAGAGAATACCGGTCGAAAATGACGTGGAATACCTCTTCCTGGAAGCCATATACTTCACCTGGAAGGCAACCGGCGACGACCAATGGATGCAATCCCTTCTCGACAAAGCCGTGAAGGCTGTCGATTACAGTATGACGAGTCCATACCGCTGGTCAGAAAAATACCGGTTGTTGAAACGCGGATACACCATCGACACCTGGGATTTCCAGTCGTCATTCGATGTTGCACGCAGCGGCGATCCCATGGTCATCAGGCTGGACAAGACGGAATTTGGGATCATGTACGGCGACAATACCGGCATGGCCGCCGGCCTTGTTTTTCTTTCGGAGATGCTGGCCTCGGCGGGGCGCAATGAAGAAGCCGAAAAATACCGCCGGCTCTCCGGTGAGTTAATGGAGCGCCTCGACAGGCTTTCCTGGAACGGGGAATTTTACACCCATCATATTCCGGAGGATCCGTCGGTGGAAAGGGATTTCGGAACCGACACGAGCCGGCAGGTCTCCCTGTCGAATGCGTATTCCATCAACCGCACCATCCGGCATGAACAGGCGGTGGCCATTATCCGGACCTATCAGCGGCTGAGGAAGGAGATGCCGGCGACGTCTCCCGGCGAGTGGTACACGATTTATCCCCCCTTCGAACACGGCTTCGGCGATCACAACGCCAAATGGGAGTATATGAATGGCGGTGTTATCTCCATAGTTTCCGGTGAACTGGCCCATGGGGCTTTCGAACATGGCTTCGAAGACTACGGCGTCGATATCCTGAAAAGAGTGAAGCATCTCGCCGGAACCACGGGTGACTACCTTCACTGCACCTACAAAGGGGCAATGCCCGAAATACCAAAGAGATCCTTCACTCCCCTGACGTTGAAAGACCTTGCGAACACCGATACTTCGGGCTCAGGGGCAACAGGAGTGCCCGGCTGGACAGGCGAGGGGAAAAATGACCTGCACGAATTCCCGTCGGGCAAACAGACGTTTGAAGGTATTCCGTTCGATCTCACCGATCCGGCTCGCAATGGGAGAAAAGCATGCCTGGGCATCTCCTGGGATGCTCCTTATGCCAGGTCGGCCAGTCTTATCGGTGAAGGCAACGGCCTCATCGGTGTATATCCTCCAGACCCTGGGAAGTGCCAGTTTCCCGGCGGGAAAATTCACCCTTCACTATTCCGACGGGAGCCATTACGCCATGTATATGCAGGGCAACCGCATCGGCAACTGGTGGTACCCGTCGTCGCCAGCCCCGGCCAGCGGCAGGATCCATACGGTCACCGGATGGCGGGGCACCAATGCGATATGCCCCAATGTCGGTGTTTACCTCACCGGTATCGACAATCCGCATCCGGAAAAAACCATCCGGGAGCTGGGATTTGAGTCCCTGGAAAATGGTGCCAAATGGATGATCATGGGGGTGACGCTGTCGGATGCCCCGGTCTTCTATCAGCCTCCGGCCATCTCCTTCGGGATCCCCGACAACTGGGGCTCCGCCGCGAACGTCTATGCCCTGATTGAAGGGCTGGCCGGGATCAGGGATGCCGGCGTGGCCTACAGCCGGGTTATCCTCTCTCCCCGATGGACGGCCGCCGGCGTTAAAAAAGTGAAAGCCACCGCCAAATACGAAGCCTCGGGAGGATATACCGCATACCAATATGACGTGGATCAGGCAGGGGACGATGACCATCCGGTTCACCTCTTCCGGTGATTCGGTGCAGTGCCGGATCCTCCTTCCCACGGGAAGGGAGGCGGCTTCCGTTCTCCTCGACGGAAAGCCCGTCGAGGCAGTGACGGAACAGGTTGAAAATTCATCTTACCTTGTTCTCACCAGCACGGGACGAGGCGTCAGGGAGATCCGGATCGCCCTCAACGGATGAAGACGGCTGCCCGAAGTCCGGTTGCCTTATAAGATGTCCATTGAAAAAATTGATATAACAACCAGCCAATTACCAAGCAAACTTCACTGAGGTTGTTTTACCCGCCGGCACCGTTACCCGGCGCCACGGGAAAAAAGGATGATGCCTGTTGAAGGGATGTCCGTCATAATGGCGGCATCCCTCAACGGATCATCGTTCCCGGGTTGATCCGGGATATGCCCGGCACTGTTCCTGAAAATTCACCTTCCGAAATCCGGTGCGAAAAAAAAGAACGCCCCAAAAGACCCGGATTAACTTAAAAAAAGTGTATCTTAACGGTGAAAATCTGAACCTTTTAACGATGTGTTAACACTCCGGCGAGGGATGAAATATCTGTGCAATAAGCATGATCAGGGTTTCATGATCAGGTTCTTTTGAGCATGATCGTCTTCCCGCCATCATCTATCAAATACCTTCTCTATGATCCGCAAAAACTTCACCTTCCTGACCGTGGCCCTCATGACACTGGCCCTGGTCTCCTGTCAGAAAAGACATAAGACATCGATGATCACTAACCTGACCTGCGAGTTAACGACAGCACCCCCTTGGCCTTGATACGCCTTCACCGCGTTTCTCGTGGGAACTGACCGACACCAGTCGCGGCGCCATGCAAACGGCTTACCAGATCATTGTCGCTTCCGCGCCCGGCCGGCTCACCGACAAAAAAGCCGATGTATGGAATTCGGGCAGGGTCACCGGCAACAGCTCCACCCTCGTCGAATACAAGGGGCCCGCCCTCAAACCGGCCACAACGTATTACTGGAAAGCCAGGATCTGGGACAATCACAACGAGGTCCATGCTTTTAGCGAAATGCTGACCTGGGAGATGGGCCTTCTCAGCCCGTCCGACTGGAAAGCCCAGTGGATCGGTTTTACACCTGAAAATGGAAACGCATTGGCCCCTGGAACAGAACGGCTCAGGTCCGTTCTTTTAAGAAAAGACTTCAACCTGGATCATCCGGTCAAAAAAGCACGGGTCTTCATTTCCGGACTGGGAAGTTACGTCCTTTACATCAACGGGAACAAGGTCGGGCACGATCTTCTCCGGCCCGGATGGACCGATTACCGGAAAAGGGTCCAGTACCAGGCCTATGATGTCACCGAAATGCTGAAAAAAGGCGGCAATGCTGCCGGCATCATGCTTGGTAACATGTGGTGGTCGAGCGGACTCGGATGGAACGGGAGCAATGTCTATTCTCATGGCCCGCTGCGGGCGATCATGCAGATGCAGGTTGAATACACCGATGGAAAAACGGAGCTTTTCTGCACCGATCAGACCTGGAGAGGGGCGCTCTCCCCCATCATCGACAATTCCATCTATCATGGCGAAACCTATGATGCCAGGCTCCTGGTACCCGGATGGGCGGAACCCGGCTTCAGCGATACAGACTGGCAGGAAACCGGTATCCTTCCCATGAAGGGCATTGCCCTGTCTGCAGCGATCGGTCCGCCGATCCGGATAAATGAGGAACTGGAAGCGGTTTCGATCAGGGAAGTCAAACCGGGGATCTTTGTGTACGATTTCGGGACCAACCTCGTCGGAGCCGAACGGCTCAAGGTATCCGGTCCGAAAGGCGACACCGTTGTTATGAAATTTGCGGAACTTCTGCACGACGACGGTACCGTGGCCCAGGAGAATCTGCGTTCGGCCAAAGCCACCGACCGTTATATTCTCAGGGGAGATACCACGGAAACCTGGCAGCCCTCCTTCACTTACCATGGCTATCGCTATGTCCAGGTCGAAGGCTTCCCCGGAACCCCTGAGAAGTCCAATCTCACCGCGCTGCGATTTTATTCCGATGCCCCGGTAACGGGTCATTTTGAAAGCTCCAACACCCTGCTGAACCGGATCTGGGAAAATGTGCTCAACGGACAGAAAGGGAACATGATGTCGGTCCCCACCGACTGTCCCCAGCGCGATGAAAGACTCGGATGGATGGGTGACGCCCAGATCTTCGCCCCCACGGCCAGCTATAACATGAATATGCTTCGCTTCTTTGAGAAATGGATGCGCGACATTACCGACAGCCAGGACACCGAAGGGTACGTCTATGATGTCAACCCCGCCATCGTGGTCGAAGGCCCTGCCAAAGCCGGATGGGGTGACGCCGTAACCGTCGTGCCATGGGTCGTTTACCATTTTTACGGCGACCGGCGGATCCTTTCAGATAATTACAAGGGAATGAAAGCCTGGGTTGAATACATGAAACGCAAAAGCAGGGATGATGTCTACCGCTGGAGCGAAAAGGCCGGCGACTGGGAAGGTTACGGTGACTGGGTTTCCGTGGTGAAATCACCCACCGAACCGATCTCCGATGCGTATTACTACTACAGCACAAAGATACTCTCGGAAACCGCCGCCATCCTTGGCATGGAGGAAGACCACCTGAAGTACGCAAAACTCGCCGACACCATCGCTGACGTCTTCCAGAAAACATTTTACGAGGAACATCAAAAGAATTACCCCGGTGGAACCCAGACGGCCAATCTCATCCCCCTGGCCTTCGGCATCACCCCCGACAGCCTGAAGCCGGTCATTGCCGCCAATGTGGAGAAAAAGGTCACCGGTGACGGTTACCATCCCAGCACGGGTTTCCTCGGCACCCCGCTGCTTCTGCCAATCCTCAGTGAGTACGGATACAACCAGGCGGCATACCAGACGGCAACCGGAGTGGATTACCCCTCGTGGGGCTACATGATAGAGAAAGGGGCGACCACGATGTGGGAATTATGGAACAGCGACACCGAACCCCCTGAAGGGATGAACTCACGCAACCATTTTGCCCTGGGTTCGGTGGTGGAATGGTACTACGGTTACCTGGCAGGCATCAGGCCTCTTGAGCCCGGCTTCAGCAAAGCGCTTATCGCACCCATGCCGCCCGAAGGACTGGCCCATGTGGAAGGTGCCGTACAAACCCTATTCGGCCTGTTATCCGACAGCTGGGACAGAACGGCCGGGCGTTTCACCATGGATGTGGTCATCCCCGCCAATACGACGGCAAAAGTCGAAGTCCCCAACCTTTTCCCCACATGGATACACCCTCACGGAATCCGGTCATACCCTGGTGAAGGATGGCACGGCCGGAACCCCCACCGACTTTATCTCATGGGAATCGACCGATTCCAGTGCCATCCGCTTCAACGTGGCTTCAGGCACTTATCATTTCATACTCACAAAAAACTAAACAATGAAACATTTGACATTTTTCCACAAACCCGGACGGCTGTTCCTGACCCTGGCCATCGCAGCTGTCGCCTTCCTGTTCACCTCCTGCACGAGTGACAAATATCCGAAGGAATACGGACTGGCCCTTTATACCGTAAGGGACAATATGAGCCAGGACCCGGTAAAAACGCTGCATAAAGTTGCAGATATGGGCTATAAATATGTGGAGGCCGCATCATACGACCTGGAAAAGGGAACCTTCTACGGTTTCTCACCCGAAAAATTCAAAAAGATGGTTGAAGATGCAGGAATGAAACTGGTCTCGAGTCACATAAGCGTGGAACAGCTTCTGGATGAGAACGGTAATTTCGACCAGGAAAAAGCCGCCAAAATGGTGAATGATCATGCCCTGGCCGGGGTGAAATACCTCGTGAGCGCCCATATCAGTGCGGCCTATTCCAAATCGGCCGAGGGTTTTAAAACCATTGCCGACGCCTGTAACAAACTGGGCAAATTGACCAAAGAAAAGGGATTCGGCGTCCTTTACCACAACCATTCCTTTGAATTTGATCCGATCGGGGACACGGATGGTTTCCATATTCTCATGCAGGATGTCGATCCTTCCCTGGTGAATTTTGAACTGGACTGTTACTGGGCCGAGAGGGCCGGAAAAGATCCGGTCACCCTGATCACCACTTATCCCGGCCGGTTCAAAGCCCTTCACCTCAAAGATATGGCCGACGATCCGGAGAAGAGTTTTGCCGAGGTGGGCTATGGCACCATGGATTATAAAGCGATCATCCAGGCCGGTTTTAAAAACGGCGTCGAATACTTCCTTGTCGAACAGGACCGCAGCAAGAGAAATGCCATGGAGAGCGCTGAAATGAGCGCCCAATATCTATACAAACTGAATGCAGAAAAATAATCTGTGCCTGAGGCATCGAATATTAACCATACTTTTGCAAAGGTCGGATATCCCCCTTGCATCCCGAAATGCGGCAAAATACAAATAGGCCGTGATGGCAGGAGGGATGGATCCGGTGAAGTGAGAACCCCGGCCGGTGCCAAGGGATCAAACCCTGCCTCATCGTCCGGAATACGAAATGCTTAAACTCTTATCCATGAAGAAACACATGCTGTTTTTATTCGCGATGGCCCTGATGGCCGGGTGCATAACGCACCGGGGCGACCGGTATGACATCACCGATTACGGAGCTATGGCAGGAGAAGGCCATATGAATACCATCGCCATCAATAAGGCGGTGAATGCCTGTAACCAGGGCGGCGGGGGAACCGTGGTCATTCCTCCCGGGATTTTCTACAGCGGCACGATCATCCTGAAGAGCAACGTGGAACTTTTTCTCGAACACGGCGCTGTACTTACGGGAAGTGAAAACATGGCCGATTACGACACCATCAATGCCGTGGGCGGTCTGATCTATGCCAATAATACCCGCAACATCGCCATCACTGGCACAGGGACCATCAACGGCAATGGGACCCATTTTCATATTCCCGGGAAAATGCACATCGCGGGTGATCTGCAGCGTAAATATATCCGTCAGGGTGACAGTTATCTGCGTGAAGGGGCGACTTTTTCCGATGGACCGATCGCATATGAGCACCGGCCGGGTATGATGGTGGTCATCATGAATTCCGAAAATGTCAGGATCAACAATATCACGCTCAGGGACAGCCCGGAATGGACCTTCCGGATCGGGGACTGCGACAATGTGAATGTCAGGGGCATCACCATCCTGAATAATCTCCTGATGCCAAACAGCGACGGCATCCATTGCACGGATTCACGCAACGTGATCATTTCCGACTGCGATATAAGGGCCGGAGACGATGCCATTATCGTCACGGGTTTTTCGTCCGATATCAATGTACACGGTCTGGCCGAGGAAAGAACCGAAGCCCAGCGCTTTGGCAACAAAACCGGTTATGCCGAGAATGTCACCGTGACGAACTGCGCCCTCCAGAGTCGTTCGAGCGGCATCCGGATCGGTTATGGTGAACATCCCATCCGCAACCTCGTCTTCTCGAATATCGTCATTTATGATTCCAACCGGGGCATCGGAATTTTCGCCCGGGATACCGCTTCCATTGAAAACGTTCTCTTTTCCGGCATCATCATCCGGAACCGGCTGCATTCAGGCCACTGGTGGGGAAATGGTGAACCCATCCACGTTTCGTCGATCACCAGGACAGCGGGAAAGATCGCGGGAAAGATCCGCAATATCCGGTTTTCCAACATCATTGCCGAGAGTGAGACCGGGATGCTGCTCTGGGGGCAACAGCCCAATTCCCTTCAGAACATCGAATTCGACCGCATCCAGCTTCACATCCGGAATTCACCGCTGGCCAGGGATTATGGCGGAAATTTCGACCTCCGGCCCACGGCCGATATGCAGTATGCCATCTTCAAGCACGACATTCCCGGCCTGTTTGCACGGAATGTTGACAATCTGAAAATCAAGGATTTTGACCTGAGCTGGGACAGCGATGTGGCCGGCTATCACTCTTACGGGCTGGAAGCGGAAAATGTTGAAGGCCTGTATATCGATCCGCTGAGCCGTTTCCCCTCCGCACCCGGATCCGGCGATAAGGATCTCTCACTGACCCATGTTTCAAAACTAAAAGAGTGAAAAAAATCCTTCATATCGTTGTCCTCTCCCTCCTCCCCCTTCTCGTGAATGCGCAGGGCCATCACCCGCTTTGTGACCGGGACAGCAGTGATTTCGGGCTTTGCATGACCCGCACACTGGCACTGCTTTCCCGCAGCACTGCGGAACATCCCTATGACGTGAGCATCATCGTCTACGGCCAGTCGCTCAGCAAGCAGGAATGGTGGAAATTCCTGGAGGAGAAACTGAAGGCGAAGTATCCCTATGCCAGGATCCATATGATCAACAAGTCGGTCGGTGGTTTTGCCTCTCAGAAACTCTGGAAAACGACGGAATACGATATCCTGCCTTTTTATCCCGACCTGGTGATATTTCACGTCTTCGGATCCCATACCGATTATGAAAAGATCCTGAGAATGATCCGCAGCAGGACCTCGGCAGAGATGTTGGTATGGAACGACCCGTGGAACGGACCCAATGCCTGGTCAGACACCATGTCGTACCACCTCATCCCCTCCTTCTGCGACAAATACAAGCTCGAATTCGCGAATGTCCGGACGCCCTGGAAGCAGTATCTCCGCGACCACGGGATGAAGGACAAAGATCTCACTGTTGACGGCGCACATCTCGATGAGGCTGGAAACAGGCTGCTTGCCGGAATGCTGTTCCGTTATTTCCACGACGACCCGTCCCGGACCCCCGACCCATACCACCTTGTCGATACCATCGTGCCCGAAGCGGATGCCGGGTCAGGGCCCCTGTTGCTGAACTTTACCGGGAACAGGGCCGATATCGTCCTCCGGCCCGTGCCCGGAGATACCGTCAGGGCAAGGGTCCTCTTCGATCAGGTTCCGCCTTCCTCGCTCAACAATATCTATTATATCACCCGTCCCAACGCCGACAGTACGAAAGACTGGCCCTGGCAAACCGGCGCCGTCCTCCGTACGTCCCACCTCTCCCCGGTCATCCCCGAAAAATGGACCGTGACCATGACCAGCACCGAAGACAGCATGAAAAGTTTCCATTTCCGGCTCAACGGTTCCCTCACCGGATTTGACGGAAACGGCATCAGTTCACAGAAATTCATCTCAAACTCCGGCCGGGTGATCATCGAACCTGAAGACTGGTTCATCAAGGAAGCCTGGGACATGTTCAGGGTCGACTTCAAGCCGGGATATACCATCACCTGGAATGTCAGGGCAACCTGCTCCGATTACATCGACACCTCTGAAAAGCCGGATTATGTCCTGGTCCAGGGAACGCCCAATACGGCTCACATCCTGAAATTATCCCCTTTTCAACATAAAAAGATCCCTGTTGAAAAGATCATTGTTTACAAACCGTTTTTACTTTCAGAATAATTCAATAAGTTTATATGACGGCAGAAGAAATCCGTGACGGCAGAAGAAAGTCCGTGTCGTATGACTTTCCGGGCCGCCACAGGTTGGATTTTGCGGAAAAAGAAACCTTCTGATCATGAAAAAAACGCTTCGTATTGTATTTGATGGCCATGCTGTGCAGTGGTCCCCTCCACAGTCAGCCAACCTCCGGATCGGGATATTACCCCATGGGAAACGTATTTGAAAATCTGAACATTCACAGCAAAATCCTCGGCCGTGATGTGCCTTATGCCATCTACCTGCCGGCAGGATATGACCAGTCCACCGAACGTTACCCCGTGGTTTATCTTCTCCACGGCTTCTCCGACAACGAAACGGCCTGGATCCAGTACGGGGAGGTTGCCGAAACAGCCGACCGCGCCATTGCCAACAGGGACATCCCACCGATGATCATCGTCATGCCCGATGCAAAAGTGACCTGGTATCTCAACGACAAAGCCGGCAGGGACCGGTATGAAGACATGGCCTTCCAGGAAATGATCCCTTACATCGATAACACCTACCGCACCCGGGCCCAAAAAGAGTTCCGGGCTGTGGCGGGGCTTTCCATGGGAGGATTCGGCTCCCTGATCTGGTCGCTTCACCATCCCGATATGTTCGCCGCATGTGCTGCCTTCAGCCCGGGAGTGTTCACCGATCAGCAGATCAGGGATCTGCCGGCAGACCAATACAAAACCTGGTTTGGCGATCTGTTCGGGGCCGGTAAAAACGGCGACAGGATCAACGATTACTGGAAAGCCAACTCGGCAGTCGACCTGATGGACACCCTTCCCAAAGATCAGATCGAACAGGTCCGGTTCTATATCGACATTGGTGACGACGATTTCCTTTACAAGGGGAACTCCACCCTGCACATGATCATGCGCGACCGCGACATCAGGCACCAGTACAGGGTTCACGATGGTTCCCATAACTGGCAGTACTGGCGGACCAATATCATCTACGGTCTGGAGTTCATCGGTGAAAGTTTTCACCGGTAATAAACGCATTGACAGGTATGCATCAGCTTCTCAACCTCTCCGCATGCAACTGGCGTTTCAGGAATGCCAGGAATGAGCATTACCACCTGGCGGCCGTTCCCGGGTGCGTGCATACCGATTTGTACAGCCAACAGGCTGATTCCCGACCCTTTCTTCGGCCTGAATGAAAAAAAAGTGCAGTGGATCGAAAAGGAAGACTGGGAATACATCTGTGATTTTGAAGTGAGCCGGGAGGTTTCTTCCCTCCCCAATGTCTCGCTCATTTTCAGGGGACTGGATACCTATGCCGACGTGAGTCTCAACGGTCAGTTTCCTTTTGCATGCCGACAACATGTTCATTCCCTGGGAGAAAGACGTGACCGGACGGCTCACCCCCGGGATGAACGAGCTGAAAATTATCCTCCGTTCACCCTTTAAGATGGGTTTGAAAAAATACCGGGAACTGCCCTACCGTCTGCCGGCAAACAACGATGAACATGAGTTCCGGGTCAGTCCCTTTACCCGGAAAGCTCCCTATATGTACGGATGGGACTGGGGACCGCGCCTGCTGACCAGCGGGATATGGAAAGACGTGATCCTCGTGAAGAAAGGTGCGGCGGGCATCGAATCGGCAGCCGATCAGGCTGGTTTCACTGTCGGGGGCCGAGGCTGTCCTTTCCGTGGATGTTTCGCTATGGTGCAGGAAAGCCGGCCAGTACAGGCTTCAGGTCTTGACCGACCTCATGGCCGCCGCCGACCTGACCACGGTCCTCACCCGTGAACGTTCACACCATGAACTGCGCATCCGGATCAGTCATCCAAAGCTTTGGTGGCCGCATGGTTCCGGAGATCCGAAGCTCTATTCCGTGAGGGTCGTCCTTTCAGCCGGCAGCGGAACCCTCGATGAATATGTCACCGATTACGGCATCCGGACGGTGGAACTCATCCGGGACGCGGACAAGGCCGGACGGTCCTTTATGTTCAGGATCAATGGCAGGGATATCTTCATCCGGGGCGCCAACATCATCCCGGCCGACTATTTCGTGTCGCGGGTTTCCGGCCGCGACTATGAGGAACTGACTGACAATGCCATTGCCGTCAACATGAATATGCTCAGGGCCTGGGGTGGAGCGGTGTATGAAGATGAACACTTCTACCGGCTGTGCGACCGGAAAGGAATCCTGGTCTGGCAGGATTTTATGTTCGCCTGCTGCATGTACCCCTCCGACGATGCGTTCCTGAGAAATGTCGAACAGGAGGTCAGATACCAGGTGGCACGCCTGCGCAACCATCCTTCAGTGATCCTGTGGTGCGGGAACAATGAAGTTCTTGAAGGTTTTCACACCTGGGGCTGGAAGGAGGAACTGGGTGAAGCCTCCGGCCCTGCGTTGAAATCGTATGACAGGCTGTTCCATGAACTGATCCCCGGTATCCTCGGCGAAATGGACCCAACCCGTCCCTACTGGCCCTCCTCCCCTTCAAGCGGTGACGGAGACATTCCCAGCCTGAAAAGCGGTGATTTTCACTACTGGGATATTGTCAAGGAAATTCTCCCGATTACCGTCTACCGCGACCATATCGGCCGCTTTATGAGCGAATATGGCTTCAAATCCTACCCCGACATAAAAACCATCCGGAGTTTTACCGGGAAAAACCATGCCGGCATTCATTCTGAACTCATGGAATCACACCAGGGATGGCCGGGAGGAGCAGAATTGGTGGAAAAGAACCTTGAGATGTTCTATAAAATTCCGGAGGATTTCAGGCATTTCATCTATCTATCCCAGTTATTGCAGGCTGAAGCCATCAAGGGAGCCATCGAATCCCACCGGAGGGCCAAACCTCTATGCATGGGCTCATTATACTGGCAGCTGAACGATTGCTGGCCATCGGCGACCTGGTCGGGTATTGATTATTATGGGCGGTGGAAGGCCCTGCATTACCATCTCAAAACCGCTTTCAGCGATATCCTCATCTCGGCCGAAATGAAAAACGGGACCATCCGTGTCTTCCTTGTTTCCGATCTTCCAGAGAACATCCCCGTCACCCTCTGTATCCGTTGCCTCGATTTTTCGGGAAAAGAACTGTATTTCAAGAATATCCAAACCACGGCCAATGCGAACCGGGCCCAAATGGTCTTCTCGGAGAAAGCGGCGGTTCTTCACCCGGACAGAAGCGCCGGGAGCTGCTTATTGGATATGAAGGTCTTCAGAAAGAATCACCAGCTCGCTCACAATGTCTTCTACTTTACCGAGCCGAAAAATCTGGAGTTGGATGATCCCGCCCTCGAGCTCAAGTGGGAGAAGGTTTTTGACAAAATCTTTCTGTTCATGAAAAGCCCGACACTCGTTAAAAACATCTTCATCGATCACCCGGAGGAGAGCGGATTTTTCAGTGACAACTATTTCGACCTTTTCCCGGGGGAAGAAAAGATCATCATTTTCCAGTCGGATAACCGCAACCCGGATCCGGATGCTTTCAGCTGCCTGAGCCTTTATGACGTTTTCCATAGCAGCAGCCGGACGGCCCCATACCTTCATACTAACGATTAAAATGCCAACGACTCATGAAAAAATTCATCGGCCTGACTTTCCTGTTAACCCTCATGCTTTCATGTTCCGTGAAAAAACCCGCGAATAAAGAAATCAAAGATCTCACTCAAAACTGGGAGTTCACCCGGGCCGGGGAAAATAACTGGCACAAAGCGACCGTGCCGGGTACCGTCCATACCGACCTGATGGACGATGGTCTGATCCCCGATCCGTTTGTCGGATTCAATGAAGACAGTCTTCAGTGGATCGAGAACGAAGACTGGATCTACAGGACAACCTTCGGGACTGAATGAGGCCGACCTCTCCCATCAGCATACCAGCCTGGTGTTTGAAGGGCTGGACACTTATGCGGATGTTTACCTGAACGACAGCCTGGTGATCCGTGCGGACAACATGTTCATTCCCTGGGAGAAAGACTGCAAAAAATATCTCCGGACGGGGACAAACACCCTGAGGGTGCATTTTAAATCGCCCGTGCGGATCGGGATGCAGAAACTCGAGGCCCTCGGATACCCGTTGATCGCCACCAACGAGCAGGCTCCCGACGATAAAAAGACCAACGTGTTCACCCGGAAAGCGCCTTTCCATTATGGGTGGGACTGGGGGCCAAGGCTGGTTACCAGCGGGATCTGGCGACCGGTCTATCTCCGTTCCTGGGACAGGGTCATCATCCGTGATGTGCGGATGGCCCAGGACAGATTCAGCACCGAAAAATGCACATACATTGCCAATTGCGAGATTGAATCCGCAGATGATGGCCGCTACGCCGTCCAGATTTCGGCCGACGGCAAAAAGATGGCTTCGAAGCGGGTCCTGCTCAGGAAAGGAATGAATGATGTCATTCTAAATCTCGAGTTTATCCATCCCGAACTGTGGTGGACCAACGGGCTGGGAAAACCAAAACTGTACCGGGTCAACATCACCGTTTCCAAATCGGACCGGGATCTCGATTCCCTTTCTGTTAACCTGGGCATCCGCAAACTGGAACTGGTGCAGGAACGGGACAGGTATGGCGACGGAAGAGGCTTTCTTTTCAGACTTAACGATGTCCCCGTGTTTATGAAGGGATCCAATTACATTCCAGGGGATATCTTCATCCCGAGGGTAACCCCTGAAAAATATGAACGGGTGGTGAGAGAGGCTGCCGATGCCAATATGAATATGCTGAGGGTATGGGGCGGAGGCGTTTACGAGAATGACCTTTTTTATGACCTGTGCGACAAATACGGCATCCTGATCTGGCACGATTTTATGTTTGCCTGTGGCCTACAGCCCGGTGATCCTGAACATCTCGATAATATCCGCAAAGAAGCGGCCTATAATGTGAAACGCCTCAGAAATCATCCTTGCATGGCGATGTGGTGCGGAAATAATGAAAACCTGATCGCCTGGAATAACTGGGGATGGCCCAAACAGTATACTCCCCAGCAGAGAAAGGTTCTCCAGGAAACCTACGCTCAGATTTTCTACCATATCCTTCCCGAAGCTGTGCAGCAAAATGATCCGGAAATTTCATACTGGTCTTCTTCTCCCCAGGCTTACGATCACAACCTCCCTGACGGGAAATCCGGTGACGAGCATGACTGGTCGGTCTGGTTCGGACCAAATGATTTCAAAGGCTATGGCAACCATGCCACCCGCTTTGTCAGCGAATACGGTCTTCAGTCCTTTCCCCGGAAGTCTACCCTGCTGACGTTTGCCCGGCCCGGAGATCTGACCATGTTTAGCCCGCTCTTAAACCGCCGGCAGAGAAGCCGTATGGACTGGATCGAACCGGGTTTTAACGGAAACCATATGCAACTCCGCTATATCCGTCAGTATTTCCCCGAGCCGAAAGATTTCGGGACGTTCATTTATCTCAGCCAGGTCACCCATCAGCTGGCCATGAAAGAAGCCATCGAGGCTCACCGCAGAAACATGCCGGTATGCATGGGATCACTCTACTGGCAGATCAACGATTGCTGGCCAACCATCTCCTGGTCCACGGTCGATTATTACGGAAACTGGAAAGCGCCCCATTACCAGGCCATGCGTTCCTTTGAGAATCTCATCCTGGCTCCCGATACCCGTGACGGGAAGATTGACCTTTACGCCGTAAGCGACGAACTTGTCCCCCGGAAAGTCACCCTGCAACTGACCTGGATGACTACCGACGGCAAGGTTGCCGGGAAAACAGTGAGCCGCGAAATGACCATCCCGGCGAACACCTCGACGAAAATTTTCACCGCGGGCTACCCGGAAAAGGAATGCGGGAATCCGTCGCGGTCAACATACCTCATCGCCCGTCTCTTTAACGGCGACACGCTTCTGACGGAAAAACTCATTCCTTTCTGCAAACCGAAGGAGGAAAATCTCCGCCCGGCAAAATTCGTGAAATCCATTACGAAAACATCGGATGGTTACACGATCACCCTGGATACCAATGTGCCCGCCCGGTTTGTTGATCTCGATTTCGACGGTACCAGCGGATTTTTCAGCGATAATTTTTTCAACCTGGTTCCGGGATCGGTGAAAACCATTCATTTTAAAACCGATGCAGAGATCACAGATCCTGAACGTCTGTTGAAGATCGTTTGCCTGAACAATCTCTGAAAACATTCCTGTCCCTCCTGTGTTATAGAATAGGCCATTCAGGTCAGAATTCCGGGTATGTTTTTCTCCTGCTGACCTGGGGGAGAGAAGCATACCAGACTGTCTTTCCTTTTTGTTTACGGCTGGTCCACAGCTGCACCCTAAAACGAAAAACGATGACACATCCACGATTTGACAGGAAGTTTGCCGTCCTCAGGGACTGGCTCAGGAGAATAAAAGTGCCGGCACGGGTCATCTTCATAGTGATGGGAATCCTTTCCACCCTGTGGTTTCTGATCAGGGTTGTCCCAAAGCCTCAAAGGGCAGGATATCCGTGCATGAAGGCTGCGTTCCCAATCATGTCGGGATTCATCGTCTGGCTGCTGACGGTGTCGGGGTCATTCACCGCTTTCCGGGTAGCACGGAAGAGTTTGAAGGCACAGCGTTATATGATCGGCGGCACCTTTGCCTTTCTGGCGCTTAGCCTGGGCATCTTCGCCGTGGTTGAGCAGCATAAAAAGGCCGCGGCAGCCGACCTGTATGTCAACAATGACTTTTTCATTCCCAACCAGCCTGCCGGGGAGCCCCATGGGATCCATCCCGGACGGGTGGTCTGGGTTTTCAATCCCAAGGCCACCAACGAGAACTGCCCGAATGATGCAGAGCAGTCCCTATTACAGTGCCGCAAACAACGACCAGGGTGTCATCGATCACATGGTCGATTCAGCGGTGCTGAAACTGACGGGCGAAAAGACCCTTTCCGCATCCTGGGATGCCATATTCCGGAATTTCAATAAGATCAAGGGCAAAGGGGATGTGGGATATACCACTGGAGAGAAGATCTTCATCAAAGTCAACCAGGGCACGGCCTCCTGGCTGAGCGATCCCTCCACCCTTCAGAGGGATTACAGCGGCTGGAAATCGGGCTATGACCCGGTGGCAGAAACCTCACCCTTCACCATGCTCAGCATCCTGAGGCATTTGATCGACACCGCCGGCGTACCGCAGGAAGACATCTACCTCGGTGATCCGATTGCCCATGTATGGCAGCATACCTATGATTATCTGCATGCCGTTTACCCGGACATCCACTATGTCGACCGCGACCCGGCGTACGAGCCGCTCGGCCGCTCCACCCTTGATGTACCGGATAAGCCGGTCATTTTTTATTCCGATCATGGAACGGTCATGCCCGACGCCATTTCCGACAAACTGTACACCCAGATGCAGGATGCAGACTACATGATCAACATGGCCGCCCTGAAGGCGCATGCCAGGGCCGGCGTGACACTCACGGCAAAAAATCATTTCGGCTCACACACCCGCCTGAGCGCCGAACATCTTCACCCCAGCCTCCCGGCACCCGTGAATGACACCCCTCTGCAGTCAACCATCGGATACCATAAATACCGGGTCTTTGTCGACATCATGGGACACCAGCTGCTCGGCCAGAACACGCTGCTCTATTTCATCGACGGGTTGTGGGGCGGCGGAGAGGCCACGGAACCCCCGGTTAAATTCGGGTCACCACCCTTCAACAACGACTGGTCCAGTTCGGTGATCATCTCCCTCGACCAGGTCGCTCTCGAATCGGTATGCTTCGACATCCTCCGCACAGAATTCAACAACCCGGCCGATTTCACGAAATACCGGCCCCATCTTTACGGCGCCGACGACTACCTTCAGCAGGCCGCCGACAGGACCAACTGGCCCGACGGGATCCTTTACGACCCCGAAGGCGACGGCACGATCCTCGGTTCCCTCGGGGTTAACGAGCACTGGAACAATGCCATCCAGCGACAGTACTCCCGCAATATGGGCAAAGGATATGGCATCGAACTGGTGACCGTGCCCGGTGACATTTCTGAAGACGATCCCTTCATTGCCCGCCAGGCAACGGCTCCCCCCGTCTTCGACGGGCAGGAGAACGATGACTGCTGGAAATCGGCCGACTGGTACGATATCGGGAACACCTGGATCCCCTGGGGAGGATCCGTTCCTGCATCCGATTTCTCCGGCAGGTTCAAGAGCCTGTGGTCGGCTTCGGATAACACGATGTATTTCCTGGCTGAGATCCATGATGATGTCTTCATCGATGGCTACCAGTATCCCAATACCGATTACCCCAATTTTGACATGCTGGAACTGTTCATCGATGAAAACCACTCCGGGGGGCCTCACGTCTTTGACAACCCCTCCACCGGCGAGAATGCCGAGAACGCCTTTTCCTACCACCTGGCCGTCAACGCCCCGGCCGATGGTGAAGTGACCCACGATTTCGTGGCTGCCGACATCGCCGGCAACAGCTGGTCCGACTATCACATTGCCAATTATGCCGACCATTTCAGCAAATTTGCCATGCGCAAGGACGGAAATACCTATGTCTATGAATTCGCCCTGAAGGTCTATAATGCCAGTTACGATCCGGTGAATCCTGAACTTTCCAGGGATACCCTCACCGATGGAAAGGTCATGGGGGTTTCATTGGCTTACTCAGACAATGACGCCCCCGATGGTGTCAGGGATAATTTTTTCGGCAGCGTCTGGGTCCCCAAGGAAGACTTCAACAGTCATTGGGAAAATGCCGATGATTTTGGCAAAATGGTGCTCCTCCCCTCGTCGCCCCCGGTGAACCACCCGCCCGTCAGTACCGGCGTGATCCCCGACGTAAAAATTTCCGAATACGGCACACAAATCGTCCTGGTCGACAGCCTGCCCGGTTACTTCACCGATGAAGACGGCGACATGCTCGACTACCGGGCATTTGACAACGATCCGGCGGTGACGCTTTCCCTTCAGGGAGCCCGGCTCATCGCCACTGTGGCCGATACCTTTTCCGGACACTCTGTCATCTCGGTCCGGGTTTCCGATCCGGCCGCCGCGGTGACCTATGCCCATTTCGCCCTGACGGCCAACAACCGGGCGCCGGTACTGACCGGTTCCATCCCCGATTACACGCTCGAAGCTTTGAATACGTCGTATACGGTGGTTCAAAATATCCTGAACCTGTTCTCGGATCCCGATCATGACCCCCTCACCTTTTCAGTGACCACCGATAATGACAAAGTCTCGGCTTCCCTGAACGATAACATACTGAAAATCATTGCTGCCGACGGATTTTCCGGTGAAGCCACGGTGACGGTGACGGCCACTGACGGGGTGGATGAGGCTTCGACAACCTTCACGGTGAATTTTGAACCCTCCGGAATACAGGATGAAACCATTACCTCCACCCTGGTCTGTTACCCGAATCCTGCCGCCGGCGGTTACCTCAATGTCCGGTTCACCGCACCCGGAAACGGCGATGTGATCATGAACGTCTACAACATGAACGGACAATTGGTGAAAAGCGATGCCCGGATGAAAGCTTCCGCCGGATTTAACGGAAAGCTGGACCTTTCGGGCACCGGCCCCGGCTTCTATCTGCTTGAGATCCGCTACCAGGGTCATAAGGCCGTCTACAGGTTTACGAGGTAGAATGATGAATCCGGTCAACACGACAAATCGAAAAATGAGCTGAACGAGTCATTCCGCATGGCTTTGGACTGCAACACGGCAGGTCAAAGCCACGCGGTCAAAAGAAAAGAAGTGTTTTCCCGGACCTTTGTGACGGTTCCCCAAAGTCACATTCCAAAAATCACGTATTTAAAGACCGCGGATCTTACCCGATCCCACCTCATCCATCCTTGCCGGAAAGACCACCATGCAGGGCCTCCGGTCCTGACCTATCGTCCCCGGAGAACGAGCTGAACGGCTCTCAAACACACCGTGATTCCTTTGTTCCTGAGGATTATGGCGATGCCACTAATTAGTGTCAGAAAGAAAACTCATGTTTTTTAGCCGTGCTTGATAAGAAAACGTCAAGAGCAAGGCTTGCGATGACTGAAAAACAGGAGTTTACTATTCGTAAATGACTGTTTTGAAGTCGAGCATAACGCAGCTATTGGCGTCTTCTTGCAAGCACTACTTAGAATTAAACTGAATTAGTCATGCCAGTGCATAATTCAAAGCGATTCAAAAACATAAAATGATTTTTTAATTAGTTTTAGGCCGCCAACTTACAATCAACTCACTTCTTATTAATACCTTCTTAAAAATGACACATCCTAAGTTTGAAGAATCCTTCAGGCAGGTCAGACGTTTTCTGAAGAAAGTCAAAATGCCGGGGACGATTATTTTTATCATCATGGGAATCCTGTCAACAGTCTGGTTCTTAGCCCGGGTGATTCCCAAACCCCAGCGCGCAGCTTATCCCTGCATGCGGGCCGCCTTCCCGGTCATGACCGGATTTATCGTCTGGCTGATCAGTGTGAGCGGCTCAATCACGGCCTTCCGCTTTGCACGGAAAAATATAAAAAACCGCAAGTACATTGTGGCTACATCGCTCGTTGCCGTTGCGCTGGCTTTCGGCATTTTCGGCCTCTTCGAACAGCATAAAAAAGCCATGGCCGCCGGCAATTATGTCGACAACGACTATTTTGTCCCGAACCAGCCCATGGGCAAAGGGCAGGGCATTCATCCCGGACGGGTAGTCTGGATCCACAATCCGGATGCCACGAACGAAAACTGCACCAACACCAAGGATGATCCCTTCTACAGCCCTGAGAACACCGACCAGGCAGTCGTTGATGATATGGTCAGCCAGTCGGTTCTGAAAGTGACCGGTGAAGCGAATGTTTCGGATGCCTGGGATGCCATTTTCAAATATTTCAACAACAAAAAAGGCCGGGGCGCACGGACGTTTCAGGCCGGCGAAAAGATTTTCATCAAAATCAACCAGGGAACCGCTTCCTGGCTCAGCAATCCGACAACCCTGGAACGCAATTTCGACGGATGGGCCGCAGGGTATGCACCCGTCACGGAAACTTCCCCCGAAGCGATCCTGAGCATTTTGAAAGAACTGGTCGATGTCAAAGGCATCAACCAGGCCGACATCTATGTGGGCGACCCCATTGCCCATGTCTGGGAAGATACCTACCAGTATCTGCACGACCAGTATCCCGATGTGAAATACGTCGACAAAGACAGCCAGTATGAGGGCATGGGTCGGACAACCATCCATCCTTCTATGCAGGATGTCGTCTTTTATTCCGATAAAGGCAAGGTCATGACATCGGCTGTTTCCGATGCTCTCTATGAAGAAATGGAAAATGCCGATTACCTGATCAACATGGCCGCCATGAAAGCCCATGCACGGGCCGGGATCTCCCTGACGGCCAAAAATCACTTTGGCTCGCACACCAGGGCCGGCGCCGACCACCTGCATCCGGGCCTCCTCGCTCCCGAAAATGACCAGCCAACCAACGCCGGTTATGGAAAGTACCGGGTTCTTGTGGACATCATGGGCCATGAGAAGCTCGGACAGAATACCTGTCTTTACTTTGTTGACGGACTCTGGGCCGGCGATGAAGCCGTTGATCCCCCGTGCAAATTCCAGTCCGCACCCTTCAATAACGACTGGTCCAGTTCAATTTTCGTTTCCCTGGACCAGGTTGCTCTCGAATCGGTCTGCCTGGATGTCCTGAGGACCGAATTCAATAACCCGAACGACATCACAAAATACAGGCCCCACTACCTCGGTGTGGATGATTATCTCCACCAGGCTGCCGATCCTGCCAACTGGCCCGAAGGCATCACCTATGATCCGGAAGATGACGGGACCCCGATCGGTTCACTCGGTGTGCATGAACACTGGAATTCGGGAACCCAGAGGCAGTATTCGAGAAACCTCGGGAAACCTTACGGGATCGAACTGGTGACCGTTCCTTCCGACCTGTCGGAAAATACACCCTTTGTTGCCCGGGAAGCCACAACGGCACCTGTCATCGATGGCGATAACTCCGACGATTGCTGGAAAACAGCCGACTGGTACACCATCGACCAGACCTGGATCCCTTATGGCGATTCCGTGCCTGAAAGCGATTTCAAAGGCCGGTTTAAGGTGATGTGGTCGCCCTCCGAAAACCTGCTTTACTATACTGTGGAAATCCAGGACGATGCATTCATCGACGGTTATCTATGGCCGGGAGGCGGTTACCCCAATTATGATATCGTGGAAATTTTCCTCGATGAAGACCATTCCGGCGGACCACATGTCTTCGATACATCCACGGAAAATGCGGAAAATGCCTTCTCCTATCATATTGCCGCAACATGCCCCGCCGATGGGGAAGTCTCAAATGATTTCGTCGTATGCGACATTGCCGGCACCAGCTGGTCGAATGAGATCATTCCCAATTATGCCAGCCATTTTCCGGAATTCGCCATGAAAAAGAACGGCAATACCTACATCTATGAATTCTCTCTGCAGGTGCACAACGACACTTACGTGGATGCCAATCCCGATGCTTCACGGGTCACCCTCACCGAAGGGAAAATCATGGGAATGTCGGTCGCCTATTGCGACAATGACCAGGATGACGGTCAGCGGGATAATTTCTTTGGCAGTGTCTGGGTAACGGCTGCACGTTACAACAGTCACTGGGAAAGTGCCGATGACTACGGTGTCCTGCAGCTTACCGGACCGGGCGAAATCATCGAAAGCACCCCGAAGGTGGGTCAGGTCAACACGTTCGACAAAGGTGTGAACATTTATCCGAACCCCGTGACCGACGGATATGTCAACATCAATTTCTATGACCCCTCGAACGGGAACGTGAACATCAACGTTTACAGCGTAAATGGTCAGTTGGTGAAAAACTTCAGCAAATACAAATCCACCACTGATTTCACGGAAAGACTGAATATCAACAACCTCAACAAAGGCGTCTATCTCGTTGAACTGAGATTCAACAATAAAAACGCCGTGAGAAGGATCGTCAAATAAAATGCACCTTCCTTACGTTACTTAACTGTTTCACGCGCTGTGCCACCCAGCGCGTGAAACAGTTCTCATTTAATCCAGACCCATCTGCATCGGTTGAAGAGAATTCTTGAAATAAAATCGCTCCCGGGACGATAAAAGCCAACTTTTATTATTTTTGACGGGCCTCCGGAAAATTTTCCGGGAGTCCGGGCGGTTGAGGCCGGATTATAGAGAAATGCCCTTCCGGGAGCCACAATTTGATGAAAATTAACAAATGCTATCAACCATGATAAACAGCGTTCAAATATGAAAACACAACCCAGGTACACAGACTCACAGATCAGCCTTCTGGTGATCCTGCGGATTGCCATTGGCTGGCATTTTTTGTATGAGGGTCTGACGAAAGTATTTAATCCGGGCTGGTCATCCATCGGATACCTGCTCGACTCCAAAGGACTTTTTTCCGGTATGTTCCATGCCATGGCCGCCAATCCCCATGTTGTGGCGATCATCGATTTCCTGAACATATGGGGACTGACGGCGATCGGTCTCGGGCTCATCCTTGGCTTCCTGACAGGAATTGCCACCGTAGCGGGCATCGTCATCCTTGCTTTTTACTATCTGTCTCATCCCCCGCTGATCGGCCTGAATTATGCCGTTCCGGGCGAAGGCAATTATTTTCTTGTTAACAAAACACTGATTGAAATGATTACCCTCTGGGCGCTCTTTTACTTCCCGACGGGTAAATTGATTGGACTGGACCGATTTTTTGTTAAATCCGAAAAAAGTTGAACAATGGACGAAAAGAAATTGAATCACGATAACGAAAATCAGGGGAACACCCCGAAAATGAACCGCAGAGATGTTCTAAAAGGACTGGCCACGCTTCCCATTGTCGGGGCTGTCGCTTATGGCGTCATGAAAAAAGAACGATATTCCAGATTGCTTAAACGCAATGTACAGGAAGCCGTTAACCTCTCTTCACAAGCGCCCATGATGTACACCTCGCCTCGCACTACACCCACGATCCGGATCGGGATTATCGGTTACGGCGGACGGGGAGAATACCTCCTCCGGGGTGCAGGCTTTGCCCATCCTGATGTCATCGATGGCTGGAAAAAATCGGCCCGGTGAGAACAGTACGGACAAACGTTATGACGATTTCCTGGCCCAGGATGATCTCAATCTCGTGGTCAACGGCGTCTGTGATCTGTTCGATTACGCGCCGAACGGGCCATGGCCGCTTCAGCAAATACTGGCCGCGAAGGATCTGACGGGAAATTCGGCCAGAGGCCCAAAAGCTACACGCATTATAAAGATCTTCTCGCCGCAATGATATCGATGCCGTTATCATTGCCACCCCCGACCATTACCATGCCGAGATCGCCATCGAAGCTTCCCAGCAGGGTAAACATGTATACGTGGAAAAAGCAATGACCCGGACTATCGAAGAAGCCTACCGCGTCAGGGATGCCATTAAAAAAAGCGAGATCGTTTTCCAGCTCGGGCACCAGGGACGGCAGACCGAAAGTTATCTGAAAGCCCGGGAAGCCATTCAGAAAAGCGTTATCGGTAAAGTCAACCTCATCGAAGTCTGCACCAACCGGAATTCACCCAACGGGGCATGGGTATATGATATCCTTCCCGAAGGGAAATGAGAAAACCATTGACTGGAACCAGTTCCAGGAACCCTGCGAGATCAAAAGGCCTTTCAGTGCCGAACGTTTCTTCCGCTGGAGATGTTGGTGGGATTACGGTACAGGGCTTGCCGGCGACCTGCTGACCCATGAATTCGACGCCATCAACCAGATCCTGGAGACGGGTATCCCCTATTCGGCTGTTTCATCCGGAGGAATCTATTATTACAAGGATAAGAGCCTCGGACATTATGTCAATGAAGTCAGGGACGTTCCCGATGTATGGCAGGTTGCCTATGAATATCCCGACAGGGACTTCACCATGCTCTACTCGGCCAGTCTCGCCAGTGACAAGGAAAGGGGAAAAGTCATCATGGGACATGACGGATATATGGAACTCGGTAATAATCTGACCATTTATGCCGACCGGGAATCGACCAAATACAAGGATAAGATCGAGAACAAGCAGATCAATCCCGAACTGCCGATCTTTACCTACATCCCCGGCAGGAACAATGTTGATGCCGTGGCCACTCCGACCGAACAGTATTTTGCAGGCAGGGGGCTTCTCTACACTTACCGGGGCGGCAAACGCGTCGATACCACCCATCTCCATATCAAGGAATGGATCGACTGTATCCGCGATACCCTGGCCACCGGGAAACTCGTCAATCCGAGTTGCAATATCGACCGGGGTTTCGAAGAAGCCATCACCGCACACATGGCCACCACCGCCTACCGTGAAAACCGGAAGGTCTTCTGGGATGCCGAAAACGAAAAGGTGATCTGAGGGTCCATAACCCTGGATCAAAACAATCCCTGGAGGGTGGCTCAATACTGTTTTTGAGCCACCCTCCTCTTTTTTGATCCCACCCCCCTCCGTCTGCCCTTATCCCCGGCTTCCTCCCCTCCATCTTTTCCGCTTCCGTTCAGATATGCATATTCATAACTATCTAACTATCACGCTAAGTAACCGGAAAACAGAACGTTAAGGATACTTTTTCCGGAAATTATGACTACTTTTATACAATGAAATCAGGCCATGGGTAAACATTATCCGGATGAGGCAGGTTTAGAGTAAGTGACACGGTTCATCCTTACCCGGCCATTTCCACTGTTTCACAGATCTGACCATAACCAACATACCATAAAAACCGAATTCTATGAAAAAAATATCGACTCTCTTTTTACTTTTCGCCGCCCTCAATGTTCATGCCCAGTGGGAAACCTTCAACACTGGCAACGTTCCCCAGTTGAAATCGGATCATATCCGGAGTATCGTCATCACGCCCGGAGACAACAACAAATGGTTCGGCACCGATAATGGCCTGACGCGCTACGACGGGAACGTCTGGGTGACCTACACGGCTGCCTCGGACAATATCGCTTCCGATGCGGTGAATGACGTCAACTATGCGTCGTCCGACTACGGACCGGAATTGTGGTTATCTACGCAGAACGGGGCTTCGGTGGTGTCGGTGGAAGTCGACGGCATCTCGGCGGCGACACCTTACCGGGCTGACAACTCGGGTCTGGCATCCAACCTGGTGTATTCAAATGGTATCAGCACCGCCGGGACAAAGATCTTTGGGACCGGAAAAGGCGTGAGCATGTTCGCGCAATCCGCCTGGATGAATGTGACAGGATCCGATTCTGCGAAACTGGCCACGCACCCCGTCAAGTCGATCGGTACGTCGTCCGACGGGTATGCCTATCTCGGATCGGCCGGCAGTGGCATTTACCAGTACAGGGATGATGTGGACGGCATGACGCTGGTGACCGTTTATGAGATCCCGTGGAGCTTCGTGCCTTCAAACACCATCTTTGCCGTCTTCGTCGATAAGGCCGGCAACCAGTGGTACGGTTCGGATAATGGTGCCGGCTATCATGAGGGCATCGCCGCCAAACAGGGATGGACGTATTATTCCACCAATGACGGGCTTCCCAATGATACCGTCAATGCGATCTTCGAGGACAGCAAGGGGCATATTTGGTTCGGCACCAACAACGGCCTGGCCATGAAACAGGGAAATGACTGGTCCGTTTTCACCACTGCCGACGGACTCGCGGGCAATGTGATCCATGATATCGCCGAAGATAAAAACCAGATCCTGTGGATCGCCACCGATAATGGCATTTCAAAATACACCCCTACCTGGGTCGGTGTGGAAGAGCATACCGGCCAGGCCGCCTTCCGCCTCGACGTGCATCCAAATCCGGCCCGTGATGGTGTCTGGATCAGGTATAACCTGCCCTATGGCGGCCCGACTCGCGTCGCTGTGTTTGACCTGTCGGGCAGGATGATCAAACAACTGCAGTACGGATTTAACGTGGCCGGTGAACATGAGATTTTCTGGAACACCGCTGGTGATCAGGGCAATTATGCCGATGCGGGAATCTACGTGGTCCGGATACAGTCAAACAACCTCAGCACCACCCGCAAGATGGTCATCGTCCGCTAATCACAACCAGGGGAATCAGATATCCAGGATTTAGGATGAAGGTGTTAACCGGCGGTAAATTTTCTGCCGACAAAGGTTCATAACAGCCTTCCATGCCTTCCCGGCCGCCATGGAAACCGGGAATGCGTAGAAGGTTGTCGTTATTAAACGCCTTAATCCCCAACTTTTTACGAAAAAGATTGAATTGTCTGCGGATTTTTATAATTTGCTATAAAATTAACCGCTTACCATGGGAAAAATCAATCATGAAAAATTCAAAGGAAAAAAAATACTCATCGTTGAGGATGACCCGGTGAGTACGGAATTCCTGAAGGAAGTATTGACGTCCCTGAACATGGAGATGACAAACACCGCCTCGGGCGAGGAAGCTGTCAGGATATGTCATGATGACCATACGATCGACCTGGTATTAATGGATATCCAGCTTGCCGGGATAGACGGTTACGAAGCCACCCGCAATATCAAATCCATCCATCCCGCGCTCCCGGTCGTTGCCCAGACAGCCTACGCCCTGCAAGGCGACCGGGAAAAAGCCATTAAGGCCGGGTGTGATGAATACATTGCCAAACCCATCCGGATCTCCCATCTCCTGGAAATTTTCGACCGGGTATTCTGACGAGCCAAAATCTGTGAACGATTCAGGCAGTACTCTATCTGTTGCAGCCGCGGGATTGACACAGGGAAATTCCGGCTAACCGGCCATGACGTATCCCTGCCCGCCGGTTTTAAATGAAGTCCGGCCCTATGGCCGGGGGAAAAATCGTCCGGAGGATCGTCCCTTTCACCCTTCCCTCTCGTTTCCTCCGACCTATTTCTTTTCAAAGTTTCCCTCTTTTTATTTAGAATCAATGAAAATAAAAACATAAATTTGTTGTAACGAATCCGTGTTAAAGGAAGGAAGTCGGTAATCGGTAGTCGGTAATCGGTGATCGGTGATCGGTAATCGGTAGTCGGTAGTCGGAAGTCGGAAGTGGGAATGTTCATTAAGTGTATCATCGTATTGTTTCTTTTCATTCAATCACCGACTACCGACCACCGACCACCGATCACCGACCGCCGACTTCTTAAAACAACCTAATAAGGATTCAAAAAAACCTGAAAATGAAAACGCATCTGATCACCCTTTCTCTTCTTTCCATTTTTCTCCTGGTTTTCACCGCCTGCAACCAAAACCTGTCTGGGGAAAATAAAAAATCGGCCGGATCGCAACCCACAGTTGAACATGTTATGACAACCACATCCGTCCTCGGTGAAGGGAGTATCTGGGATTACCGGAGGCAGATCCTGTATTGGATCGACATTCAGAAAAACACCCTTTTCGCCTACGACCCCTCCTCTGAAACCAATGTCGCATATGACCTCACGCAGAATGTCGGCACGGTGGTACCGGAAACGGAACAGACCGTCATTGTTGCCCTGAAAGACGGCGTATACCGGAAAAATCTCCGGACCGACACACTGGAATTCATCGGCCGGCCTTCCAGTCTCAAACCCGAAGAGCGTTTCAACGACGGAAAATGTGATCCCCAGGGCCGCTTCTGGGTCGGAACCATGCGCATCAGCGGCAAAGCAGGCGATTCCTACCTGTATAAAATGGATCATGACGGGACGTTTACCGAAATGCTCGATTCCGTATCCATTTCCAATGGGATCATCTGGTCGCCCGACGGGACGAAAATGTATTATGTCGATACACCCACCGGCAAGGTTATGGCCTTTGATTTTGACGGCAATGCCGGAACCATTTCCAATCCCCGCATCGCTGTCCCCGTGCCCGATTCACTCGGCCATCCTGACGGCATGACGATCGATGCAGCGGGCAAGCTATGGGTGGCCATGTGGGGCGGACATGCGGTTTGCCGGTTCGACCCTGTCAGCGGTGAACTCCTGCAGCGGATTGAAGTCCCTGCAAAAAATGTCACCTCGTGTGCCTTCGGAGGACCGGACCTGGATGTGCTTTATATCACCACCGCAAGTAAGGGATGAACGAAGCCGGAAAAAAGAATACCCCCTCGCCGGCGGTCTTTTCCAGGTTGTACCCGGCGTGAAGGGAATAAAAGCCAATTATTTCAAACCGGCACAATACGCGAACGTGCGGCAGGCAGGCTAAACTAAAACCGAATTGTGGTGTTCATATTCTATATGACCATCCAGCCTGAAGACAACAGGGAAGATCGCATTCATGTGCTAAATAATCAACTAACCGGAAAAGAAAACACATATGATTAAAATCGCTTTCCTTGATGCTAAAACAGTTGGTGAAGTGGCCAATTTCAGAGTTCTTGAAAAACAGGGAGATCTTAAAATTTATGAGACCACGCGGCCTGAAGATGTTGTGGAAAGAAGCCAGGATAAAGATATCATCATCACCAATAAGGTCGTACTCGACAAACCCGTGATGGAAAAATTACCCAACCTGAAAATGATCTGTGTTTCGGCAACGGGAACGAACAATATCGATCTCGTCTTTGCCACTGAAAAAGGGATCACGGTGACGAATGTCGCAGGATACAGCACGGAATCGGTTGCCCAGCTCACGTTCAGCATGCTGCTTTACCTGATCAACCGTCCGTATTATTTTGATGCCTATGTCAAATCGGGAGCCTACTCCAAGAGCGAACTTTTCACCCATCTGGGGCATCCGTTCTGGGAGCTGAGCGGCAAACGCATGGGGATCATCGGGCTGGGTACCATTGGACGCCGGGTGGCGCAGATCTCCCAGGCTTTCGGCATGGAAGTGGTCTTTTATTCCACCACCGGACGAAATAATAACATCAATTACAAACGCTTTGACCTCGACACCCTTCTCAGCACATCCGACGTGGTCTCGATCCATGCGCCCCTGACAGAACAGACCCGCGGACTGATCAATTATGAAAAAATGAAGCAGATGCGCCCCTGCTGCCATCCTTTTGAATACGGGCCGCGGAGGCATTATCGTCGAGCAGGATCTCGCCCGTGCCCTCGACAACCACATCATCGGCGGAGCAGGAATCGATGTCATGGAGAAAGAACCGATTCCGGCCAACCATCCCCTTTTGAAAATTGCAGAAAAAGAGAAACTGATCATTACACCCCATATCGCGTGGACCAGTATCGAAGCCAGACAGAGACTGATCGACAGGCTGGCCAGAAATATCGATGAATTCAAAAAGAAGCATGATCTGAATTGAGGAGAGAAAATATATTGCGTATTTTTGGTTGACCTAACCAACCAATAACCACCATGATGTACCGATTATTCTTTTTCCTGAGCCTGTTTCATCCTGCCGACAGCGCTCCGGGCCGAAAATTATTTTATCTCGCCCGGCGGCCCCATGCCTTCACATCCGGGCGATTACCCTTTTACCAGTTATCGACAGTGTCCTCTCCCTCCTCGAACCTGGCGACACTCTATTCTTCCGTCATGGGGAATATGAGGTCACGGCATCGCTGTCTCCTGTAAAATCAGGTACCGCCGCCCACCCCATTGTCATTACCGTCTGCCCCGGAGAGAGAGCCATCTTCGATGGATCGGATTTCACCGCCCTCAAAGGGCTCAAGCCGCCCGATGTGGCGCAGCACACCGGGAATCATCACTATCTCAGGCATCAGTCATGTGAACATCTGATCGGCCTCGAAGTGAAAAATTCCCATAACATCGGCATCGCGGTGACCGATACATCGACCACGGATATCGGGCTTATCGGCTGTAAATCACACGGGTCCTACAATTCCGGTATCGGTCTGTGGTACTGCCGTCATGTCAAAGTGCTGAATTGTGAAGTGACGGGAGCAAATGATCAGCAATACCGGACCACTCAGCCATTCCGCCATGAAGGTCCGCATGAAGCCATTTCCATTGCCGGCGCCCGCTATTTTGAAGTGGCCTACAACCATGTCCATTCCTGTGCCAAAGAAGGCATCGACTGCAAGGAGGTGAGTGCCCACGGGGTTATCCATCACAATCTTGTTCACGACCTTCCCCGGCAGGGCATTTACACCGATAGCTGGTTCGGCCTGCTCGAAGATGTCGAAATCTCTTCCAACGTCGTCTTCGGTTGCGAATGGGGCATCGCCGTATCCTCGGAAGGAAAAAATTCATCGATGCGCAACATCCGCATCCACCACAACCTCATTTTTGAAAACAGGGCCTCCGGAATCCTTTTCGGCGTATGGGGAGAAGATGAACACCGCGAAAACATCCTGGTTTATAATAACACGATTTACCGCAACGGCAGTCCTTCCCACTGGGCAGGAAAAACCGGCGGCATCGATGTGAGATCCTCAAACCTTTCGCACGTCAGCATATTTAACAACATCTGCAGTTTGAACTGGGCGTTTTCCATTGCCACCTTCGAAGCATCCCCGGGGCCAGGGGACTCGCTCCATTCCAAAGATATCCGTATCTTTAATAACCTCATTGAAAAGCATCCTGAAGTGAATGAACCTCGGGGTGAATTTAACGAGGTCTTTTCCTGGGACGGCAATTCACCCGTTTATGGCGAGCCGGGGTTCACCGATCCGGGGAGGTTCGACTTTTCGCTGAAGAAAAAATCTCCGGCATGGAAAGGATACGCAATGCCAGAAGGAACCCGGGCTTCCGATTTTATTGGGGCCATTGGCAAAAACAATACGTTTGATCCCTTCTTCTGATTACTGACTTAAAATAAGATCGTTATGAAAAAAGGCATTCCATTCCTGGCGGTTTCCCTCCTCCTTGCCACATTGGTGTTGTCGTGCACAAGACAGGGCATTAAAACCTTTGACATTCAGTCTCCCGGAAAATCGACTTCCATCAACGTAACGCTGGACGGGAAAGGTCAGTTGACATACCGGGTGAACTATAGCCATTCCAAAGTGATCCGCGATTCGAAACTGGGCCTTAGACTGGCCGACGGCGGATACCTGGGCGACAGCCTGGTGGTTGTCGAAAGTGAGCCGTATGATGAAGATGAGACCTACCCCATCGTTGCCGGCAAATCGAATTCCGCCCACAACCATTTTAACGGAATGCATATCAAAATGCGGGAGAAGAAGCCAACCCACCGGGTCTTTATCCTCGACCTCCGGGCTTACGACGACGGGGCGGCTTTCCGCTATATCGTGCCTAACCAAAACCATTTGGACAATTACAGCCTGGTAAAGGAAGAGACGCATTTCACCGTTGATACGTCACTGATGTCATGGCCCATCCGGTTCAAGAGTTTCAGCAATAATTACGAGGAGCACTACCTGCCGGTGAAGGTGGGTGAGATCCGTCGCGAATCCCTCGTTGGCGTCCCGTTTGTCTTCAGGGAGGACGGCAAATTTGCCGCAGCCATCACCGAAGCCGGCCTCGAACATTATGCCGGGATGTACCTGCATGAATCGGATGATGATCCCTCTGCCCTTTCGGTTATTCTTCCCCCAAATCCGGATTTCCCCGGCACCCCGGTCCATGCCGATTCCCTACTGCTCACCCCATGGCGGGTGATCATGGTCGCCCCGAATGAAGCCGGATTGATCGCGTCGAACCTCATCCTGAACCTCAACGATCCGCTGGCCCTCAGCGATACCTCCTGGATCAAACCGGGCCGCGTCGCATGGGACTGGTGGAGCGGGCAGGTCGTCAAAGGAAAAGGATTTGAAGGGAAAATGGATGACCGGACAATGGAATACTTCATTGATTTTGCTTCCGAATCGGGGTTTGAATATATGCTGATCGATGCCGGATGGTATGGCGATCATCGTGATCCTTCCTCCGACGTTACGATCACCATCCCGGCAATCCACATGGAACATTTGGTCGATTATGCCAGCAAACGTCATGTCGGGATCCTGCTCTGGGTGAATTGGAAATCGCTCGACAACCAATTGGAAAAAGCGCTTTCCCTCTACCAGGAATGGGGGATAAAAGGGATCAAGATTGACTATATGGATGCAGACAACCAGCCCATGGTGGATTACTACCACCGGGTCGTTAAAGCCGCCGCCCGTCACCACCTGATGGTCGATTTTCACGGCGCCTACAAACCGACAGGGCTGAGAAGGACTTACCCCAACCTGATGACGCGGGAGGGGATTCTCGGACTGGAATACCTCAAATGGAGCTCGAAGGCCGACCCGGAGCATAACGTGACCATCCCCTTCACCAGGATGCTTGCCGGCCCCATGGATTACACGCCCGGCGGCTTTAACCAGGTCCCGCTGGCCCGGTTCGACTCGGTGAGGATCGAACCCAAAGCTCTGGGTACGCGTTGTCATCAGCTGGCCATGTATGTGGTTTACGAATCCCCTCTCCAGATGGTTTCCGATCATCCGGCAGCCTATCGCGGACAGAAAGGTTTTGAGTTCATCAGGATGGTCCCCGCATCGTGGGATGAAACTTACCCGGTTGACGGAAAGATCTCCGATTTCATCATCCTGGCGCGCCGCAAAGGCGATGTATGGTATGCCGGGGGGATGAGCGACTGGACCCCGCGCACCCTGAGTTTTGAGACCGGCTTCCTGAAGAGCGGAACCCTTTACCATGCCACCATTTTCAGGGATGCTGATGATTCAGACGTTAATCCGAAAGACCTCGTGGTGGAGGAAAAAGACATTCAGAGTGGAGAAAAGATGACATTCCGCCTCGCCCCGGGCGGCGGGTTTGCCATCCGCTTCACCCCAAAAGGCGGCGGTAACTGATGAAAGGAGGTCAGCAATGGCCTCTCTCAGCTCTCAGCCTTCATCTTTTTTCACCCGTTTCAGAAGAAACCGGGTTTGTCGGGAAGGCTTGTCGCTACCCCGGTAACGGTATACTGTCCAACGCTCCCATGTTTTGAAGTGCTCTCCCGGCTGCAGTGTCTTGTAAGGACCATGGTATTCCAGTTCCATCAGGGCATCGTGCCTATCGAGTGAGGTATGATCGTAGAGTTCCACCATGCCCTGTTGCGGGTGGGTTTTTTCAGGTGGGTATAATGGAAAGCGAATCCGGAGGCAATGACCTTTGGTGAAAGCGGCCAGCCATCCCTCCGAAGGCGTGAGGTAAGCCTTGCTGTCTTTCTGCTTCACCCGGCCCGTTGGTTCAGAGGGCAGGTAAAAGAAAAAATTCCGGCAGATGGCATGGGACACCCGTCCATCGGGATTCGGGGCTTCATCGACGCGAACGGAACTGTCGCCTTCAACAGGCACATAGGCCATGCTGTATCCGTCAACCCGCGTGTTGAGCCACAAATCCCAGCTCACCGGCAGGCGGTTGTAATTGATGCCCTCAACTTCAAAATACACCGAACCGTCTTTTTCAACCCTGACATATTTCATCAGCCGGAGGCCTGAAATTTCACTGTAGGGGCTCATCATTTTCAGGCTGGTGTCGGTCCTTTCAAGGATCTCATATTTGCCGTAAATGAGCCAGGGATCGGGAGGCCAGTTCGCCTTGTTCTTTTTCCGGGCCGGATTTCCTTCCTGCTGCGCCCACCATTCACTCTGGGGTCCGACCCATACGATATGGCCGTTATAGGCTTTGAATTCCGAATCATACCCCGGTACGGGACGCTCGGATTCGGGTTCGTCCCATAGGGCCGAATCGGATTTCAGGATATTCTCCGAGCCATGACTGCTCAGGTAAACGATTCGACCGCCTACACCGGCAAGGATACCCAACCGCGTTTCGCCGTTTTCCAGTATGATGAGCGAGTCGGGAGCGGTAAAAGCAGAGGCGGAAAATGAAAGGACCATGAACAGGAGCAGATAAGGTTTACGCATATGTGCTGAAGTTGAACAAACATAAAACGGAACACATCCCGGCCGGCCTGAGGATCCTCCCTGGCCGGGAATTTCAAATTCAGGCCGCTTTGCCCGATTTGATGAGAAGATCGAGTGTGGCCTTGATGCCGGCATCTTCGGAAAGCTGGTCGCCTTCATACTCGACATCAATGTACCCCGTATATCCGGAATCCCTGACAATTTTGAGCATTTTGTAATAGTCGATCCCCTTTTCATTGCCATTACTGTCGAATGAATGGGATTTTGCGCTCACGCCTTTGGCATATTTCATCATCTCCGCCACGCCTTTATACCGGTCATATTCCTTATTTCCTTCGATGGTGAAATTTCCAAAATCAGGCAGGGTGCCGCAGTTTGGCATGTTCACATTACTGATCACCCCGGTAAGCCAGGTTCCGATGGAAGAATATCCCCCGTGATTCTCCACGATGACGCTGATATTCTGTTTGGCTCCGTATTCACAGAGCCGATGGAGGCTGTCGGTGGCTGCATCAGCGACCTGTTCAGCAGGTCCCGATCCCCTGGCATTGACGCGGATCGCATGGCATCCCAGGAGTTTGGCAGCATCGATCCATGGATAGTGCCGTTCAACCGAACGCAGCCGCATGGGCGTGTACAGGTCGCCAAGGTCGCCTTCTCCGTCAATCATGATCAGCACATTTTTGACCCCGTTATCGGCAGCCCGGGATTTGAGCTGATTGATGTATTTATCCATGGCACTGGGGAAGAACTGGTTGACATATTCAACGGCGGTGAATCCGAAATGATTTTTGGCATAGGCCGGGAAATCAAGGTTGTCGAGGTCACCGGCAAAAAGTTTCCGGTGCAACGACCATTCCGCGAGGGAAATATGGAACCACAGGTCATCGGGAATTGCCGCATGAAGGATTCCCGGCATGGCAGAGGCAAAAGCCATGGAGGCAGCGCCGGTAGCCGTCGTTTTGAGGAAAGTTCTTCGATTCATGAGTTCAGGGATTTTGTATGTTGAAATGTAAGTGACTTTTGGAAAAAGACAGAGCACGGATCCGGTCCGTTCAGCCCAAAATCCGTGCTCATAAGCTTTTATTTTACAGGTTGTTCGTCCGGGCCAGGCAGACATTCAACGTTACACCGCAGGGGCTTTTCAGCCGGTCGGCCAGCGGAAGGGCAAACGGATATTCCCGTAATGCCCGGCCCAAAAAAGATTAATCTACACTGAGATCTTTGATCTTAATATTCCTGTACCATACGTCGTTGCCATGATCCTGGAGTCCGATGTATCCGGCTCTGTATTTTCCGAATTCAGGAAAATCCTTGAATTTTGAATTGGCGATCATCTGTTCGAAATCGGGGGTTCCGATGTGGTATTCAACGACCACTTCACCATTCATTTTGTGAACAACGGTACCCTGGTAAACCATGATCTCGGCCGTGTTCCATTCACCGGCAGGCTTGGCATTCTGCGGATTTGCCGGGATCAGGTCGTAAAGGGATCCGGCCTTGCGGTCGCCATTTTTGCCCAGCTTGGCATCAGGGTGCCGTTCATTGTCAAGAACCTGGTATTCGGGAGCGGATTTCCAGATGGGTTCTCCGGGGATCTCTTCAGCGAGGTAGAAAATACCGCTGTTCCCGCCCTTGGATATTTTCCAATCCAGGGTAAGGTCGAAATCTTTGTATTTCTTATCATAGATGATATCGCCACCCTTGCCGCCGGCTTCACCTTCACCTGAACCGACACATTTGAGAGCGTCTCCGTCGATAACCCAGCCTTGAGCCGGAAAAGCGGTGGAATCATATTTCCTCCAGCCCTGTGTGCTGGTGCCGTCAAATAAGGTAACCCACCCGGCTTCTTCTGCCGGAGCTTCCGACATCGCCTCAGTGGAGTCGGTAGACTGCTTATTTTCTCCTGTCTTTGACTTGCAGGAGAAAAACATCATCCCTGAGATGAGTAAGAGAGAAGGCAGCAATAAAAATGATCTTGTTTTTTTCATAGCTCGAAGTATTTGATCTGTTAATATAAATGTTGGTCATATTGACGAATGTAAATTTCCTGAAAAAATTCAGATTTTACAAATAAGAAATTCCCGATTATGGGAAGGGTTCAAAAATGGAGGTCCATGATATGACTATAACTCGATTTCGCACATTCCATCGGGTGTTCCGGGTGGTCATGCTCAACGACAAGGTGTTTGACCCCGGCATTTCCTGCCTGGTCGAGTATGGCCTGGAAATCAATTATTCCCGAACCGACACAGGCCATGGTCTCATCCTTGTCATCATTCATGTCTTTCATATGAAGAATTTCGAACCGGCCGGGATACTTATTAAAATAATACAACGGGTCTCCCCCGCCCTTATAGATCCAGTAAATGTCGAGCTCCATGGTCACCAGTGCCGGATCGGTGTACGACAGGAAATAATCGTAGATCACCGTGTCATCAACAGTCTGGAATTCCTTGTTGTGGTTATGCACCGCAAAACGCAAACCCACGTCATTGCACCGTTCACCGATCTCATGGAAATGGTCGACCGCATACTTCATATCGTCCATGGTCAGGTTATCCCCGGAGTTCATCCATGGCCAGTAACAAACCACGTATTGTTTTTGCAGGCTCAGGCACTGGTCGATGAGTTTTTTCAGGTCGTCGCCCTGCATTTGTGCGATACTCGATCCGCCTGCCAGTGACTTTAGTCCGATCTCGTTCATGAAGGCCAGGAATTTCGCCTTATCATCCCCAAAAGGACCGCCGTACTCCAAGTAGGAATACCCGATATCAGCCACCTGTCTGAGTGTTTTCTGCCAGTCTTCCTTCAGGGGTTTGCTGATGGTGTTGGTGATGATCCCGATTTTACGCAACGGGTTTTCAGCCCTGGTGCATGCAGAGATAAGCCCCGGGACCAGGGTGAGCCCCATGGCCCCGATGGCTGAATGGCTGAGGAATTGTCTTCGTTTCATTGTGGGTTATTTTTGTCGTTTCAAGGTTTAGGGGGTAAATATTTCGGGTTTGGCACGGGCATCCTGGCGCCGGTGGCAATTCTCCAACTGTCCAGTAAGCCGGCCAGTTCCGTGACCTTTTCGGGCATGGTCCCGGAGATATCATGTGTTTCCGTCCTGTCGGAAACGAGATCATAAAGTTCATAATGACCATCCTCGAGGAACTGGATAAGCTTATACCGTCCATACCTCACGGCGCTTGCCGGTTTTCCTCCCTGGTTGCTGTAATGCGGGTAATGCCAGAAGAGCCCCCGCACCGGCAATTCCCGGCTGTACCGGATCTGCGGTAACAGGCTGATGCCATCGACATCTCCGGCATCCTGCCCGAGAAGATCGGCGATGGTGGGAAAGATATCACATCCGATGACCGGCGTATGGCTGACCACCCCATGCGCCCCCTCACCATCGGGCCAGTGAACAATGAAAGGTTCCCGGATCCCGCCTTCATAAATATACCCTTTGCCTCCGCGGTAGGGACTGTTGGTGGTGGCAGGAGTGTGGGGTCCCTCACTGACCGATAATCCGCCGTTGTCGGAGGTGAAGATCACCAACGTATTGTCGGTCAGCTTCAGGGAGTCGAGCAGGGCCATGACCTTGCCGATGTTTTCATCCACGGCTTCCACCATGGCCGCATAATAGACATTCTTATGCAGGTAGGAGCTGTCGGCCGCCAGCCTGGCTTTGTATTTTTCCACGAGGTCATCACGGCCCTCGATGGGAATATGGACATTGTAGAAAGACAGGTATAACAGGAAGGGTGACCTGGCGTGGGACCTGACAAACGCCATCGCCTCGGAGGTCAGCTGATCGGTGAGGTAGCCGCCTTCATGGCTTCGGCCGCTGAATTCGGTGAAGGGTGTCACTTCTCCCGACGGATGTTTCAGGTATGGCGCATAGTAGGACGGCGGCGATACCGCGTTTATCCCCGGCGATGTCCACATCAAAGCCCTGGTCGGTGGGATAATACCCTTCTCCGCCCAGGTGCCATTTCCCCGCAAAACATGTGGCATAACCGTTCTTTTTCACCAGCTCGGCAAGGGAAGTTTCATCCAGGGAAAGCTCATGGGAAAATTCGGGCGTCTGCAGTTTTTTATCGGCTTCCAGTCCCTCATTGAACTGCCTGCCGGGAATCCAGTCGGTAATATCGACCCTGACGGGATATTTCCCCGTCATCAGGCTCGCCCGGGAAGGCGAGCAAACCGGGCATGAAGCATAGGCATCGGTGTAACGGATCCCTTCATCGGCCAGCTTATCGATATTGGGTGTTTGATGAAAATGGTTTCCGTAACAACCTAAATCCGTGATTCCCAGGTCGTCCACCAGGAAAATCACGATATCGGGTGAACGCTTTTCCTGGGACGTACATCCGTTCATTAACGGTAGGATCCCCAGGGTGAGCGCACCGACAATCAGACCTTTGTTCATGGGAAGAATTTTGTATGGCATTCCTTTCACGCGCCAAGGTAATGCATCAGAAGATGAATTCAAAGCAAAAACCAACGGCGCCTGCTCCGGAAATCTGACTTTTTCAACCGACACCGGCTGATTTCCGGGAAGCGAACTTCCCTGCCTGTACGGGCGGGTCGCGACCCGCCCCTACGGCTGGCCTTGAACGGGATTGTTGGAAAGCGCCCCATTTTCTTCACCCGGTGTTTACCTTCCCTTCGCGCTCTTCATCGTTTGCCTTTCGTTTTCAAATTTTCGGGTGCTAATCTAAAGGTCTTGGAGTTAAAAAACTCTTCGCGTTCTTCTTTTTTTCTTTACTTTCTTTTCAAGGGCAAAAGAAAGTAAACAAAGAAACCCTCCGCGATTGCAAACCCGTGATCGCCCTTAACGCACTGGCCCTACTCACAGGCCCGGTCTCACACGGGTTCACACCAATCGCGGCCGCCTGCGCGCTCTGCTAAGGTTTTAATTCGTAGATAACGGCGAAAGTATTTTAAATGGTTTTCGTGGAGGAGCATCGCGTCGGAATGATTGCATGCATGATTTTATTCTGATTTGCCTGACCAGGAACTGACGACGATCCTTGTCCCTATGTCTTCCCGTGCCCACGTACCCACGTCAACCGCCCGCCCCTAAGGCTGGCCTTGAACGGGATTGTTGGAAAGCGCCCTTCTTCCTTTGTGCCTTCTTCGTGTTTCTCTTCCTCGTATATCTTTCTTCCTTAGCGTCTTTGCGCCTTTGTGTTTATATCTCTTAGGGCTCTTCACCAGGACTACGCCGAGACGCACCTTTAGGCAGCGTCTCTACGATAAGAATTCCAGACCCCTCCCTTCGCGCTCTTCATCGTTTGCCTTTCGTTTTCAAATTTTCGGGTGCTAATCTAAAGGTCTTGGTGTTAAAAAACTCTTCGCGTTCTTCTTTTTTTCTTTACTTTCTTTTCAAGGGCAAAAGAAAGTAAACAAAGAAACCCTCCGCGATTGCAAACCCGTGATCGCCCTTAACGCACTGGCCCTACTCACAGGCCCGGTCTCACACGGGTTCACACCAATCGCGGCCGCCTGCGCGCTCTGCTAAGGTTTTAATTCGTAGATAACGGCGAAAGTATTTTAAATGGTTTTCGTGGAGGAGCATCGCGTCGGAATGATTGCATGCATGATTTTATTCTGATTTGCCTGACCAGGAACCGACGACGATCCTTGTCCCTATGTCTTCCCGTGCCCACGTACCCACGTCAACCGCCCGCCCCTAAGGCTGGCCTTGAACGGGATTGTTTGAAAGCGCCCTTCTTCCTTTGTGCCTTCTTCGTGTTTCTCTTCCTCATATATCTTTCTTCCTTAGCGTCTTTGCGCCTTTGTGTTTATATCTCTTAGGGCTCTTCACCAGGACTACGCCGAGACGCGCCTTTAGGCAGCGTCTCTACGATAAGAATTCCAGACCCCTCCCTTCGCGCTCTTCATCGTTTGCCTTTCGTTTTCAAATTTTCTGGTGCTAATCTAAAGGTCTTAGTGTTTTCTTTGCCTTCATTCTGACAAGCACTTTATTCTCACCTGATTTGCAAAATTATATACACAATCCCTTCATTAGGATGATATTATTTTGTATATTGCCGTGCTTTCATCTATCATTAGGTTAATTTAGGGTTAGCCTGTAAAAATAAGGTGCTCGTGGCATACGGGCACCTTTTTTTCTGCCAATAGTCCACGCAAAAATAGATGTTTTGACTGCTTCTCGCATTATTTTGGAAGATCTGCCGTTTTAGATCTCAAAGATATTCCCCAAAATCCCATGCCCATGAAAAGAGCCGGCCTGATCCTGTCATTTTTGCTTATCTCGCTCATCGCCCTTCCCCAGAGAGCCGATTCCCTGTTGCAGAAGGCCAGGCTTTTTTACCAAAATGACGAATATAAGATGGCTATTCCCCTCTTCAGGCAGCTGACCGAAAAGGATCCGGGCAATTATGTCCTTTTCGGGGACCTGGGAAAATGCTACATCCAGACAGGACAGATCGATAAGGGGATCACCAGCTACAAAAAAGCGCTCGAGATCAGACCGGACTTTTCCGGGGCAGTTTACGGACTCGGAAACGCCTACGATATATCCGACAATACCGACAGCGCCATCTACTGGTTCAGGAAATACACCTCCCTGAAACCCGAAGATGCTTCCGGTTTCATCCGACTGGCCGTCATTTTCATGGACCTTTCAGGCGAACAGGACTCTTCGGTATTTTTTGCACAGAAAGCTCTGATCCTGGAACCGTCAAACCAGAGCGCCTATTATACCCTGGCCATGGCCTATATCCAGACGGAGAAATACAACCGTGCCATCGATGCCGCGGTGAAAGGACTGAGTTACGATTCAACAAGTTCACTGCTCTATTATCCATGGGGACTGAGTCTTTTCTTCCAGCATAATTACGGACTGGCTTACCAGGTGTTCACCCGTGGGGCAAAGTACGAAACGCGGGGATCCAATCTTTCGAATTACCGCGCTTTGTCGGAAATCATGAAGAATACCCCGGTGGACTCTTACATCTTCGATGCAAGCGGTCAGCCGAAATTCCGGGACCTCAATGTCAGAAATATGGCTAACCTGGATAAGCGTTCCTCGGATCCGGCCGACAGGTACGATTATCCCAAACTGGTAAAAAAATTCGACCAGGACTGTTTTTCCATGGGTCTGGATGAATATTTCATGTTGTACTACGGATATGCCGGGAGTCCGGGATATTCCCCTTACAGCCTGCGGACAGATTCGCTCGAACAATACCTCGCCGCAGGTCAGTACGACCAGTACATCCGGCATGCGGCAACATTGCTGGCAGTGGACCCGACTGAATTTCCCGTCTACAACACGCTGTCGATGGTTTACAACATGACCGGGAATGACTCAAAGCGCTATGAAGACCTGGTGAAGTACACCGGCTTCAAAAACGCCATCATGGCAAGTGGGAACGGGAAGGACGCCGACCACGCTTTTATTGTGAACAATGTCAACCACGAATATGAAATCCTCCGGAACCTCGGTCTTCAGCCATCGATGCAGAAAATGACGGAGATCCATGGCCATTATTTCGATGTGCTCACCGGTGTTGCTTCCGACGGCACAAAGCAGCAGGTCTGGTTCAACATCGATAAACCGTACGGGGCATTAAGCAAGCTGATGAGAGAGAAACAGTCGCGAAAAGGACGGAGGAGGTTGCGGTGAGGGTTGTTTGAGGGTTGTTTGAGTTGTTTGAGGATGGTTTGAGGATGGTTTCATGTTGTTTCATGTTGTTTCATGTTGTTGACAGGTCCGGTCGCTGAGCGGAGCCGAAGCGGAGGGTCGTTTGAGAATTGTTTCAGGATCGTTGTTTCTGAATGTGGGCGGGCGTTCCCCTGTCAGGAGTTAGGGGTAGCGGGTAGGATAGTTTCATATCGTTTCATTTGGGGGAGAGCGTTCAAAAGAGTGTGTAAATACGACACAGAATTTTAGAGGATGACACACTTAATTGAACATTCCCTTTTACCAGGGAGGTAGTAAGCAGAAAAATCCTGAAAAGAACCTTAGTGTCCATCTGTCCGGATAATCCTTCATGGCACATTATTGAAAAAATGTGAAAAGAAAATGCAGGAGGGATAATGTAGTATAGGATAACCATTTTTCGTATATTTATTCTTCGTCCTGGTTCACAGATCCTACGAAATTCTTCATCTACCTCAAATCAGCCAATCATGAAATTTCTATGGATATTGCTTCTCATTCCTATTTCAGCGTTCAGCCAGCAGACTGAATTTGTCTGGCCGGTTGTCTCAGAAAAAACGGGAGAAAACATTCTTTTCAAACCACACGACTATATTCAAAATGAGTTGAATTTTGACAGGCTCATTATCGGGACAAAAGAGGGAGATATCCTGGTTGCACCAGTTGACGGTATCATTTCTGATTTTAATTACGTCTATTTCGTTTCTCTTGATGACATAATTTCAGAGAGACCTGTAAAACTGAATGATACAAAAAACAGGCTCACGTTCTCAAAAAATAATAATAACATCACTGAAATTGACCCTCAGTACGTATCTGCCATGGTTTCTATAACTATGCAGGACCGTAAAAAAGTTTACATATCCGGATTTAAACCGGTGAGGCCATTCAAGACCGGTGAGCAAATCAGCAAGGGAGACACACTGGGTTATGCAAGTTTCGTATACCACAAAATCCCCACACCGGCAATCGCCATCAGCGTGTCCCAAAATGGCAAACCCTCCGACCCGATGTCAGTCTTCGGTTTAAAAAGTACCTTCAGGAAACCGACGGATGTCAAACCAAAAGAAAAGCTGACTTCAAAAGAAATGGAGCAGGATCTGTCCATTATTGTCGAAGCACTCAAGGAAGGGCATCCCGGACTCTACGATTACATCCCGAAGACTCAGTTCGATCTTAGCGTCCGGAATGCGGAAAAAAAAAGTATCAGCCCTTTATCAACAAAGGATTTTGAAAAAATCATACGATCAATAACCGGAATGGTACACGACAGCCATCTATCAGTGACCAGCGAAAATCCGGATGTATGCAGCAAATCCGTTTCCCGGGCTCCGGTATATTTCGGCTGGCTTAATGACAGTCTTATTATTACCAGGACAACTCCGGGTTATGTAAATCTTACCGGTAGAAAAATCAGTGAAATAGATGGCATTCCATCAGATCCCCTGAAAACCATATTAAGCCGGTATGCCGGCAAAACGGATGGTTATGTGGAAAGTTACAGGAATTTCAACCTATTAACACTAAGCCAGATATATTACCTGAACGAATATGATACGGCTAAAACGCATAAAGATCTTGAAATCAAATTTGCCAACGGCGAAGTACAACACTTCAACAGGTCAGAGAACAATCATCTCGCATGTCAAAATATTTTGCCTTCATGGAGTACTTATTATTTCTACCCGGGAAAACGTTACGAGCTCAAACGGTTGAATGATTCCACTGCGATGATCGTCCTGGGGACGTTTGAACTGAACATGACCGAAATGGATAAAATCAGGGCATTTATGAAAGACATCTCCGGTGCAGGGGTTCAAAACCTGGTTATTGATCTGAGAAATAATTTCGGCGGTTATGATCAAAATATATCTTCCCTGTACAGCCTGATTGCACGCAAACCTTTTCAAACTGAATTATTTACAAAAGTCAACCATAACGACACATATCATTTCTTCAGGTATACCCTTAATTACAGTCCTGAAAACCATGTTCTCTTTCCAGGTTATAACAGGATCAACGGCAAGGAGGGTTATTATAAACTGAACAATACGTTTGAACTGCCCGATACAGCCATACATTTCAACGGACGGGTATATGTCATGACCAATGAACGGTCATTTTCTGCTTCGGCTGTATTTGCCGGGCTTGTAAGGAAGCAGGGACGCGGGGTAACCGTCGGGAGAGAAACCGGGGCAGCCTATCACCATCTCAATGCACTTAAGTTTGCCATTCTTTTATTACCAAATTCCGGTCTCAGGATGCGCATTCCCCTTGTAAAGACGGTGTTTGATACGGTTGTGGATGCCTCCAGGCCCCTCGGCAGGGGCGTCATGCCCGATTACCCGGTCAATTTCTCACTGGTAGAACTGGCCTGGCAGGATGGTGACGTCATCCTCAACTACACCATGCAACTGATCGCCAATTCAGAGTATATAAAGCCCATTCCAGCTGATTTCGTTCCGGTTGAACTTTCCCGGCCGGACAGAGAATTTTTGTTGCTTGTATTGGGTGTCGCCCTCTTGGTTATGGTATTTTTAGCAATCGGGACTATAAGAAAGAGGAAAGTGTTTTAGTATAGTTTCATATCGTTTGATGTTGTTTCATATAATTTCATATGGTTTGAGGTTGTTTGAGGTTGTTTAATATTGTTTCGGGAGGGTTCAAATTCCTCACTTCCTCACTTCCTTCATCACTCCATCACCTCATCACCTCATCACTTCCCAGCCATCGGGACACAGCTCTGGCTATATCCTTTTTTATAACGTCTTAGATGTAAAAGGGGACCCACCCCCACCTTACACCTTCCGGCCCTTAATGGCTTCAGCCCCCCAAATCTCAGCGTCCGTTTCCGGACATTTTGATGAAAAGTTTTCAACAGGCTGTTTTTATGCGGGTTTCAGAGGGGATGGAATTTATGGGGTGTCACCTGATTGGGCAGGGAAATCGATGAAAATTCATGAGGACTTCACGGGATTTTTCAACGCCTTAATCCCCTCATCTCCCGTTATTCATCTTTGTTCAAATGAAATTCGAACAGGGGCTTGCCGTTGTCGAATTTGATTTCCCGCTTGATCTCGTCAAACCGGAAATCGATCTGAACGGTTTTGTTCTGCATAAACTGGACCTCGAAGGAAGGCTGCCGAAGCACGAACCTCTCTCCGAAAACATTGAAAATACTGACCGTATAGACATCTGCCCTGGGGAGATTCAGAATATACGATCCATTTTGGCCGGTGAGTACACTGTATACAGAACCCGTTGGGGAAGTAGCCGTGACGCGTATCCCTTCGAGACTGATCCTGCCTACGTTGCTGTTCGGATCCCTGCTGACAATGACCTTTCCCTTGACCTTGTAACTCTCCACCAGGGGCAGATAATGGATCCTGTCCTTACCGGCCACCATCTCCTGATTCCTTCCCTCCAGGAAATACAGGTCCTCCATATTGCTTAACGGTGTAATTTCAAGATCATAGGTGCCCTCCGGGATATTACGGTAACGGATTTCCCCGTTGGGATTCGTAATGAGCCTGGTTTCGGCAAAACCCGCCTTGTCATTCTGATTTTTATCCGGATCGCGTTTCAGATTGATCAGGATGTTCGACACGGGCTTTTCATTATCATCCTTCACTCCGTCACCATCCTCATCATTAAACCCTTCGATAAGCATGTCGTAGTATTTCATCCGGGGCTGTTGAACATCGAACGCTTTCCGGAAACCGGCCATCACATTCAGGCTTCGTGTGGAGATGCGACCGGTTTCGGTATCCATCCTCGAATTCTTGTAAATGTTTAGACTGCTGTAAAGATTCCATCCGTCTTTCAGGGAAAAACTCCCCATCACGCTGGCAATCGTATTTTCTCTCTGCGAGGGCATGAAATAGGAATAACTGTAGGAGGCATTGAGCTTTATGCGGTCGCGGCTAAAATACCTTTCATATGAAGGCCGGATGTAGACGGCCTGGCTAATCACCGGGTTATCGTCCACGACAAGGTCTCGATAAATTTCCGTGGCATCTCCGCTGGTGTAATACGCGCTCAGCCGGAAAGCCTGGTCATAGTAGCTCAGACCTGCAGTGTATTGCCATTTTCCCGAGATCTGCCGTACGTTCTCAGCGCCCGCTCCATCCTGGTAGGTCACATACATGGTACTGACCGACAGATTTGGGGTGATGCTCCGCATGCCTCCCAGCCGGAAAGTGACGGATCCAATCAGCCCCGGCTGGTAATTTTTGTAGGAGGTGGCGGTGCCGGAATTGCCTGTGAAATTGTTCCGCGTGATGCTGAGGTACCTGGGTCCGGCCTGGTAGATCACGTTTCCGTTGGAAATGACATATAACAGCCTGCCGTTCTCATTGATATTCGTATTGTGAGGGTAGTAGAAATTATACGGATAATGACTCGGATTGTAGTTATTCCGGTAATACATCCCCAAAAGCCGGCTGCTGGGGTTGATCTTATAATCGAGATCCCCTTCAATCCTGTTGATCCCGGAATTGTTCAGATAGGTCATTTCGGTATTCATATTATCGACGTGGAACCTGAACTTACGATTATTGAAATAATAGCTCAGACGGTACGCAAAACCGAGTGTTGTGGTATCATGTTGCAGGTAAGAGCTCTTGCTGAAGGAACTGAAAGAGGAAGCCGTTTCCAGCCGTAGGGTATGATAACGGAGGAAATGATATGCACCCCCGAGGTGAAATGTGTAAAAATCATTGATATCATGATTGGATCTTTCCAGTGTTACTCCTGTGTTGACGTTGACCTTACCGATCATCCTGCTGTAGCCTGCAAAAGTGCCGATGCTGCCGCCGTAGGGATTATAGATCAGGTTCATGGTGACCAACTGGTCCTGGGACACGCTGTACTCTGCTTTTACCCCGCTGCCAGTCATGGAATGCAAATTACCGACACCCAGCCGGTCGCCAATCCAGATGGAGCTTTTCCGGTCGTTATAACGCACCATGTACCGGAGTTGTTGATAAAGATCAAAATTCCGGTAGGATTGGGGATTGAAATAGAGGTTATACATTCCGAAGGAATACTGCATCACCTGGTCATCCGGAAAAAGGATCTTGCCATGCACTTTCAGCGAAGCTTTGAGCCGCTGCTGGGATAGGAGGTTGTATGTGGTAAAATCCACGTTCAGAGGAGAATTTCGCATGGGCATGTCATTGACGACCTCGCTCTCAAGGGGGGTGAACCTGACACCCGAATAGGCCTGGTCATCGACCGTCGAAGCCTTGATGTATACGCTCGTGGCTCTCCAGTTCCTCAGGAGAGCCCTGTTTTCGGCATAGGAAAGATCTTTCCGCCTGAAAACTTCAAAATTCATGGTGGTATCGGAGTAAGCCGGCAGTTCCACAAACATCACACTGTCTGCTTCGATGAAGGTTTTGAACTTCAACAATGCCCCGATGTCAAAATCAAGTTTGATCAACTCACTTGAATTCCCTTTATTTTCGAGTTTAAGACCGAAATTCCCCACAGGTCTGAACTCACTCAGGTAGACATTGCTGTTGAGCACCTTCATTTCCCATTTCGACTTCTTCTGCACCGAGACATAACTCGAGGCATTGTAGCTTTTTTTTGAAGTATTCAGTTCGGCATACATCACATAAGAGACCCCGCCGGTGGCATTTTTCGGCACGCCTGCCCTCACGGGAAAGAACGCTTTCTCACCTGGCAGCACCGAAACGTCGAAAACCTGAGCACCGATCACAGGCCATGAATCGGGCAACCTGATAAAAAGACTGCCCTTGAGGGTTTCCTTCCCCGGATTGGTGACCGACACAATATTGAATACCGTCGTAGCTTCCGGGAGGGTCATGCTTTTTTTGGCAAAAGAGACTTCAACGTCACCGCCGTCAGCAGCGGACTGGGATAGGACAGACCGTGTATGAACGGGCAGGAGGAAAATCAGGTAAAACAAGAGCTTCGGCAGCCGGGCAGACTGCAATTTTCCGGAATTTTTACTCAAGTGATCAGCTCTCATTCAAATGGGCGATTTCAGACCTTTTTATTCAGAAGCCCGGACCGGTAGGCACAAGCTCTATCTCCACTTCGATGGTGTAGTAACCCGGTTCTTCCCCCAGAAGGGAACCATTTCCCCCTTCACTCACCGGTTTGCCGCATTCAAAGGAAAGGCTGACCTGGTCAGTGTCCCAGCTCAGGTTGGTAAAGGAAGAATTGGTATAGGAAAAAAGCGTTGACCAAACACCACTCAGATCGATATAGCCGTATGATATACCTGTCAAAAGACCGAGATAACTTTCGGCTTTGATACGGATCCGGTTCAGCGGAAGGCTCCCGGCATCAGCCCTGATCAATGTTTCTCCGTTGAAGGTCCGGAAATTCAGGTCGAAGCCTTCAAGGGTATGCCCCGCGGCTGATGAATCGGCAAGGGTAATGCCCAGGATGGTCGCATCCTGGATCTCAATCCCTTCCCGGTATTTCTGTATGGAATTGAAATTAAATGGAATGTCGCCGCCGTAAATCAACGACAACCGGGCAGCGTTCCATTCCTGTGCAAACAGGGAAGTTGTGAGAGAAAGGTAAAACAGGCACAACACCACAATTCCTGATCGTTTCATCCGCAGTACAAAAAGTGTAAAAATAGAAATAGTCAACGAAAATGTTGACTATTTCTATTTTATAATTTGGGGGCCAATGCCTAGTTGTCCACGGAAAGTTCAAAAAGAACGTTGGTAACATACCTGTCGGGCGTAGGACTTGGCTGCTGGTTGAGTAAAGACTCGGTTGCCATCGCAGTTGTTGTACCTTCTTTGGTTCCGCATCTCCAGACCAGTGTGAATGAGTTCTCAGTGGCATCACCGGCGTTTGAAACAGCCTGGTCATTGTCTTCGATAAGATCCGTAGGATAAACCTGCAATGCGGCAACCTCTGTTGCATTGTTGGTCGGAACACTGTAAAGACTGGACCCCGGTGTCGTGCCCTGGGGCTGACCTGCCACCTCGAAAGCATGCGTTCCGCCGTTGACGATTCCGAACCCTACATTGTCGAGGTCTAGCGTGTGTGAAGGATCATCCGTGCCGATAAAGGTTGCTTCTTCGGATCCATAGGTGATTTTCCAACGGGTTGAAGAGGCCACAGTGAAATCGGTCTGGTAAAAACCCTCCGAACCAGCCGGGTTGGCACTTCCTGAGGTGCCGGCATCTCCTGACAATCCGCTGCGGTAATCGTCGATCGAGTTAAATACAAATTCAATATTCCCACCATTGGTTATCGTCATCCGGAGAACCTGGTTAAGATTCACTGCCACGGGAATAACCTGCCTGTCCTTGACCGCCTGGGAAAAAACGCTCATACTCAGAAAAAGCGCACACAAAAGCATCAAATTCCTTCTCATTTTAAAATTTTTAGATTAGTAAAGAAATCAACATGTTTTTCATTCGACTCCGGGTAAAATATTTATATTTACGCCCTTTAATAAGTCATGATCAAATTACGATAAGCAATGACGAAAGGTTTCTTTTTATTTATAAATTGTCTTTTTTTATCTGCCCTTACTACTTTTGGACAGGACTTCGAAATAGCCCCGGTACTGGTTAATTTTGATGCAAACCCGGGGGAAAGTCAGACGAAAACACTGACACTGAGGAATCACAGTCCTGAGCGGCAGAAATTCACCCTGAATCTGACCGATTATGAAATTTCGCCCGATGGAACCAAGCAACAGGCTGAACCCGGCAGCACAGCGCACAGCCTGGCCAATTGGCTCACGATAAATCCGGCTTTCCTGGAATTGAACCCGAACGAAAGTGCATCCATAACCCTCAACCTCAACGTTCCCCGGGAAGGATACAACACACGTTGGGGAATGATCCACTCGCAGGTGGCCAAAGAACAGTCCTCCTCCCAGGCCGACAAACAACTCGCTACGGGGGTTGTCCTGGTGCCCAGGATCGTTGTCCTCGTCCAGCAAAGTCCGCGGGCTAACCAGAATTACGAGGCAGGGATCAAGAGTTTCAGGGAGGTGACCAAAAACGGCGAGACATCCCGGAAATTTGAAGCCGTCATTACCAACCCGGGCGATAAAGTGATCGATGCAAAGGTTTTCCTTGCCCTGGCCAACCTGGAAACAGCGGAGGAACAACAATTCAATCCCAAATCGGTGACGGTATATCCCGGCTATGACAGAACCGCCACCCTGGTGCTGCCCGTGAATCTAAAAAAGGGAAGTTATGCCGTGGCTGTTCTTCTGGACTACGGTAAAAACAAAGCGATCCAGGGCTCGCAGCTATTATTGGAGGTGAAATGACGCCCAGGCTCTTCCCGATACTTACCCTTATACTCCTAAACCTTCCCCTTCAGGCTCAGCAATGGATCAAAACGGTATGGAACGGCGGAAGCACCGTGCGGGAAAAATACCAGGTAGTCGTCACCGGAACCGATACCCTCCGACAGGGAGAATATGCCATTTGGTACGAGGACGGTACACTATGGCAAAAGGGACATTTCCGCGACGGTAAACTCGATGGTACCTGGTACGACTACTATCCCAACGGCCATCTCCGTCAAATCCTGCCCTATTCCGGCGGAAAACTGGAGGGCACTTTCAAATACTTCTATCCCGACAGTACCCTTTACCAAAAGGTGTCGTATCTTGATGACCTTCCCGACGGCATTTCTGAAATCTATTTCCAGAACGGCAGGCTAAGCGAGATCTCCCATCTTTCAGCCGGTCTGCTGGAAGGCGAGGTTAAAGCTTTCTATGAAGACGGTAAAGTGAGATTCATCCGGAATTTCTCCCGTAACCTGGTGAACGGCTACCAGGAATTCTATTTCGACAACGGGAAGATCAGGGAAAGGTCGTTCATGAAAGACAGCCTTTACGAAGGGCGCTTCGTGAGTTACTATAAAGATTACGACGACGGTGCCATCCAGAAAATCTGCAATTATCAAAAGGGTGAACTCAACGGCGATGCCACCGGGTACTATCCTTCGGGGGCGTTAATGCTGAAGTCGGGCTACGTGCGAAACAAGCTCGAGGGAGAGTTCACGCGGTACTACGATGCGGGCAAAAAGGATGAGGTGGGACCTGTATATGAATGGGGCCTGTACCATGACGGGATAAAAAATGGGAAATGGAAAAGCTTCTACCACGATGGTCAGCTTTATACGGTCGGCGCCTTCAAGGAAAGTCGCTTTGAAGGCAAATGGCTGATTTATTATGAAAATGGCAACCTTAAACAGGAAGGTAACTATGTTGACGGGCTCGCGGAGGGTCCGTTCATCCTCTATTACCCATCCGGAAAATTGAAAAATAAAGGGGAATACATCCACGACAAAAAAGAAGGCGAATGGCGCGGTTATTATGAAACCGGGTCAGTCATGAGTACCATCCAGTTCCGGAACGGGGAACGCAACGGAGAGGCAAGGGCCTTCGATAAAAACGGCAACATGGTGGAGCAAATCACGTATGAGAATGGCGTTGAGAAAAAATAAAAGGAAGCTTTTCCTGCCCGGGATCCTTTTTCTCCTGTGCATGACCTGCCTCACGCGTTGTGATCATTCCGGCACGGGAAAAACGTATCAAAGCCTGGAAGGCGCCTATTCATGCCAGGAAAATTCTGCCTACTCCGGGTACCGTAACTATATCGTTGAAATCGACTACGTCAAATCCAATCCCAACCAGTTTATTATCAGCAATTTTCATAACCTCGGTGATTCCGAGTTTATCTACGCCACCCTTAAGGGTGATTCGGTTTTCATTGAGAATCAGATCATTTCCGGCCTGTTTGTGAATGGCACCGGTAAGGTCAACCCGGAGTTCAACAAAATAGAGCTTTGGTACCACACGAATGACGGTCATCTCGAGCTGGGATATTCAGCTGTTTATTCACGGTAGGTTACATTTCAGTAAGCCGGAACCGGTTTATGGAAGTAAGGCATGGATGAAATGACGGAGATCCTCATCCGTCTCTTTTTGGAAATGATCCACCTGCGCTTCTCACCCCCCGAATTTTTCAATCACCACTTCGCTGAGGCTTCTTTTGGGAACATGATGGACCTGGTTTTCATCGCGCCAGTAGCGAATGTCGTCGTTCTGCACCTCTTCCAGTACCACGGTTTCTTTCGGCTTGCCAAGAGCGACGACATGGAGGATCTTCAGATGAGCCGGGATATGGAGCAGTTCTGCGAGTTTGTCCTTCTTCACGGTGGCGATGATGCAACCGCCGAAACCCTTTTCAACGGCGGTCAGAAGGATGGTCTGCAACGCGATGCCGTCGTCGCAGAAATAGCCCGGGGCCACTTCTGTATCGTGCATCTGAACGATATAGGCCGACGGCTGCTCGCCTTCGATAGGACCATCCCAGTCTTTCAGGTATCCGGCCCACGAGAGCAGGGGAAAAATCGCCGTGCACGTGCCGGGATCATTGACCAGGATATATTTCAGCGGCTGGGCATTCCTGCCCGATGCCGTCAGGCGCGCATTGTCTGCCATGGCCTCCAGATCCCCCATGGGAATCCCGGCCTCCTGGTAAAATCGCCTGTAACTGCGGTTTTTGATGATGAGTTCTTTGAGCATGACTGAGGTATATGAATAAATATGAAGCAAAGATAAAGAACTCTGGAAGCCGGAAAGTGTGACGACAAAAGATTTTTTTCTCGCCCGCCCGCCTCCAGCCACCAGGATGCTCCTTATCTTTATAAAGCCTTCTCACCTCTCACCTCTCACTTTCTTCATCACCCCATCACTCCATCACCTCCTCACTTCTCACTTCTTCACTTCTCACCTCCTCACCTCCCCCCCACCTCCACCCGGTAATCTCCGGTACCGTCAATGACAACCATCGATTTTCCCTTCTCCGGCAACATCACGGTCTTAAAGGTCACATTTTCTCCTGATCCGGCATCGGTGACCGTCACATCGGAAGCCCCTCTGAGGTGGTCGAAAACGAGGTGAGCCTTCCAGGATGTTTTGATGAAGTAGGTGTACCCTTTAGCCGTCTCCTGGTAACCAGTCAGTTGAACATCGGATGAGCGCAGCCGCACCCCGGAGCTTTTCGTTGTCCGTTCCACGAAGATCCCGTTGGTGCCGGTCTGCATCCTGTCGCCGGGGATCTGGAGCGTGCCGTTGAATGTCTCGCCATTCAGGGTGAAGGATCCCACGTCGTCGCCTTCCCCATGGGCAGTCACATTGAAGGTGCTGTTGAGGTAACGGAAATCCTTCAGGCTGTTAACACTGTGACTGGCTCTGACCGACAGACCTTCCGGCAGGGCATGCAGCATCCGGTAGCCCATGGAATAATACAGGGCGCCGATCTGGAACGGCAGGGCCCTCCACCCCTCCGGCTGCCCCTGGTATTCGGTCACGGCCCCCGGCATGGTGTACCGTTTCGTCACCGTAAGGGCATCTTTCACTTCCTGCGACAGCATATCCTCGTAATCATCCGAACTCATGCCGTATTCGTAAAGAAACCCGGCAAGGGTGTTCCAGGGGCAATACCCGTAATTGGAAAGGGTTGGCCATGCCTTAGCGGCCATCCGGGCGCTGGCGATCTGAAGATCAAGCGCCGGATAAAACGGCCCGAGCGAAACCGCCCATGCATACTCCCAGTAATCGGCGCCCCTCTCAAACCGCCTCCAATGCTCCGTACCGTCCGACATTTTTTCAAGACCGGCATAGAGAAACCCCTTGTCGTCCTTAAAGGTCGTTTTAACCGTGTTTTCAATATCACCGGCCATGCCCGCATATTTTGCATACCTTGCGCCGTCGTATTCAGAATCCTGCTCCATAAGGGCCATGACCATCCGGAGGAGATTATAGGTATTGACCTGGTTATAAAGACTGTACGACCGGCTGAGGGTGGTATGCTCCACATCCGATTCTTTCAGGTCGGTATACATCATTCCGTTCACGGCATCATAACCATAAAAAGGGCTCGATCTCAGGGTCGTTTCGCCGCGGGTATCGGAACCGACCATTTTTTTATCCGGTTCCCATGTCTTGTCGATGAACCGGTCGACGGCCTCCAGTAACCGGCTGAAATCGTCGGTATGGATCAGCGCATCAGAGCCCGTGGTCATATAATGGGTATAGACGGAAAGGAGGGCATAATAAATACCGTCGTCTTCCGATTTGGTCCATCGCGTCCCGAGGATCTGGAGGTACTCGGGCGAGCGTTCCCCGGTAACGGGATCGGTAAGGATCCAGCTGGGATTGTGCAGGATGAATGGCGCCCAGAGCTTCACCAGTTCAGGCATCCCAGCCATGGCCATAAGGGAGGATGACATCGAACCGTCGCGGTTCCAGATCAGGTAATAGATCCGTGCCAGTGCACCGTTGACAGCTCCGCCCTCATCAAATGCGGAATACACGATCCGCTTGTTGATGTCGAGGACTTTTTGCAGATCGCTGTTATTGCAGGCGAAGGTTGACCTGTCGAGGACCGTGCTCAGCGTCATCTCATTGGCATTGCAGAGCTGGTCGAAAGTCATCCCGCTTGAAGCGGTTCACGATACGGTCGACCTGGTAACGATTTTCCTCTCCCCCGAAAGATCACGACATCGTTTTCCATCACCTGCAGCACGATAGTGCCGTCGGTAAGCATCCGGAACCGGTTTTCGCTGAACCCCGGAAATTTCACAAACGACACGATGTCTTCTCCCCTCTCACGGAAAGTCCCGGTAAGCAGACCGTTGCGGATCTCAAATTTCCCCTTGGGGCGGATGGCAATGAGTAACGGTGAGGAGGCGGTTACAATGAATGCATTCTCGTCAGCGATATTGAGGAAGGAAAGCGTATTCCGGGCCTGCGAGGGAGCTTCCATTTTCAGCTTTGTCAGGAAAGGATCATAGCCGAAATCCTTGATAAAATCTGCCGGGATGAATGGCAGGGTGACCTTCTCAAAAAGAGCGGTGAAGTTGTCCCTGTCGGAAAAATTCCTGGCCCTCAGATCCTTTCGCCTGAAAGCATTGGGTTTATAGGTGAATTCCAGTTCCGTGTCCGTTCCGTTCATCATGATGGTCAGCCTGTTTCCGCACCGGTTCTGAAGCACGATGTTATGAATCCCCGGCTCAACCTGGGGAGTTCTGAAATAATGGTCCATCGACGCCGTGACCGGGGCATCCTGGGAATGAGCCGTCCAGGAGCAGGCCCCGAAAAGGGAGATCAGTGAGATAAAAAGTATCCGTATGTTCATGTCAGAAGTTGATTTGGTTATGTATTTCGATTGGTATTGGTTTCATTTCAGTCCTCAGGTTCCCTTTCCGCTGATCATCCGCACCCTTCCATCTCGGTGATCCCGGCGACAAACGAAGCGAGATCGGAGAACCGCATGCCCGCATATTCCTCATCCATCGGAGGAACCGGCTCATCATAACGGTTGATCCATACGGCATTGATGCCAAGGTCCCTGGCGGGAAGAATATCATGGAAGCGGCTTTGGGCAACATGAAGGATCTGGTCGGCCGGAAGATGGAACCGTCGTAACGCCTCCAGGAAATTTTCCGGTGAAGGTTTGTATGACTTCAACTCCTCTGAAGTGATGACAATGTCAAATCCGACGCCGAGCTGACTGAGCGTTTTTTCCAGCAGATCCCCATCGATATTGGAGATGATGGCCAGCCTGTCGTTCTTTTTTTTCAGTTCCCGGAGGGCCTCAACCGTATCGGGAAAGGGCTTCCAGGAAGGCAGTGTTTCCGCCAGCACATTCTTGTCGGCCGGTTGAAGGTTGATGTTCAGTCGCCGGGCAAAGCGTTGCATAATTTCACGAAGGATCTCCTTGTAGCTTTTGAAACTCACCGGTCACCAGCTCAGCGTCAAATTCCGAGAACAGGCTGAAGAGCCGGGCGTCATCCATCTCGATGAAATAGGCATCGAGAACGGGGCGCAAGGCTTCCAGAACCCCTTTCCTCCAGTCGATGAGCGTGCCGTAGCAATCGAAACTGATCAGTTTGACCTTGTCCATGATGGTTTTATTTTTTAATTGACTGATAATCAAACCAGTCGAAATCGGCCGGTTTAATGGCTGCCTGTCCGTTCCCAGAGGCGAATATGCCGAACATCATCCCCGTGAATGAACCGGCGATTTCACTGCCGATATACTGGCTCTCACCAGTGCCGAGGATGACGGTATCCTTCCTGTCTTCGCAGTACCAGAACCGGTAATCCCTGGCGGTGGCATCGATGCCCAGGATGATCCTGTCGTCCCGGATCTCACGTTCAGCCACCTGGCAGATCACATCCCCGATGGTCTTGCGTAAGACAGCATAAACACGGTCTCCCCGGCGCGTGACGAGGATGTCGTAATGGTGCTGATAATCCATGAAAACGGTCAGACCTGCTTCTTCGCCGTTAGCCGGGCGGTATTCGAGCCGTGCACTGACCCGGCACTGGAGATCCCGTTGCCGCTGCCCGATGAACACCGGGGAGAAATAACTGTTGGTGTTGAACTCATTGCCATGGAGGCGAAGATATCCCGGACGCTCGGTCAGGGACCAGCTCTCCGGCCCCGGGTTCCGGATAAATTCATACCTGAGGCCCAGCGTGCTGCTGTCGAAATTATCCCTCTGGGGTATGGCCGGCCAGGGATGAAGGGGAAGCGTCGGTTCATAGTTTTTAATCTGTGCAGTATGGTTCTGATTGACCACGGGCCAGCCATCCACCCATTCTACGGGCTCCAGAAAGGTTTCCCTCCCCAGCGGGCTGGTATGATCATATCCCGGATGGCGGGTGGCCAAATGAACCATCCACCAGCTTCCGTCGGCAGCTTGGATAAGATCGGCATGTCCGGTTGCCCTCACCTCCTCCTGCCAGGCGGTCTGGTTGGCGAGGATAGGATTATGCGGACACGGTACATAGGGCCCGCCGGGAGAATCGGAACGTGCGATGGTCTCCATATGAAGGGCCCGTGTCCCCCCTTCGGCCATCATAAGATAGTATTTTCCAGATATTTTGTAGATATGCGGGCCTTCGCAGTCGGGAGAGATCATTCCCTTTGGAGATCACCTTCAGCGGGGTCATGCAGTCGCCCGGTTTTGATATCGATCTCTGCCTGTACGATGCCCTCTTTTTCCGGGACACTTCGCCGGGTATAGTATACCTTCCCGTCATCGTCAAAAAACAGGTCGGGATCAAACATGGGCTTATCAACCCATACGGGATCGGACCATGGACCTGCCGGGTTTTTTGCGGTAACGAAAAAATTTCCGTTTCCCCCGATGTTGGTGGTGATCATGTAGAATGTCCCTTTATGATAGCGTAAGGTCGGGGCGAAGATCCCACCGGCAGGCCAGACGTTGTCGAGATCGAGCTGGCTTTTACGGTCCAGGGCATACCCGATCAGTTCCCAGTTCACCAGGTCCCTGCTGTGATAGATCGGCACCCCGGGGAAATAAACAAACGAACTTGTGGCGAGGTAGTAGTCATTGCCCACACGGCAAACGCTCGGATCGGGATTGAAGCCCGGGATGACAGGATTGGTATAGGTCGGTGCGACAGAATCGGGACGGCCCTGCGGGATGGTGAGATGGTTTCGCATCTGGAACTCCTGGGCGTATGATCCCGCCGGGAAAAAAACAAGGCAAAGAATGATGAGCCGGTGTTTCATGTTCAGATTCAGTTTTCAGGTTTGGAAAAAGGCCAATGCCGGAATGGGAAGTGCTCCACTCTTGTTGATTCCCGCGACAGGTAAAATTAAAACTTGTGACGTGAAAATCAATGAATGTCATGGTTAAATCTGACTCAGCGATTCACCGGATCCCCGCCGTCCGGTCATTTTCCGGGACTTATCCCAAAAACCGGTGGGCAAATCGCTAGCGGATGACCGGATTTTTTTTGCCATCGAAGAACAGGCTCATTTTGGAGAGAAGGTCCCGGGCCCTGATGGGTTTGGTGATGTAATCGTCGCATCCCGCCCGCAGACAGCGTTCCCTGTCCTGGGCCATGGCATAAGCCGTCTGGGCGATCACCGGGAGGTTGATACTCCGTTCCCGAAGGATCCTTACGGCGGTCAGTCCGTCCATCCCGGGCATCTTGATATCGAGGAGGATCATGTCGAAATGCACGCCGTCATCCAGGACATCGAGGATCTCCTCACCGCTGGTCACATGATAAATATCGGCGCCGGTCTTATCGATGATATGCTTGAGAAGGTAGAAATTGCTCAATTCATCTTCCGCAATGAGGATCTTCCTGCCTTTCCAGTCATAAATTTCCTGTCCCTTTTGGGGAGCATCCTCCGGGTTAGCCTGAACAGTGAAGAGGGGCAGCGGAATCTCGAAATAAAACTCCGTTCCCTGGTTTTCCTGCGAAGTGAGCCATATCTTCCCTCCCATCGCCTCGACCAGGCCCCTGGAAATGGTCAGACCGAGTCCGTTCCCGCCATATTTACGGGTTGTGCTCTCGTCCGCCTGGCGAAATCGCTCAAAGACGATCTCCCGGGCTTTTTCCGAGATGCCGATCCCTGTATCCTTGACGTAAAAGAGCATTTTATCGCCGTTTACCGGTTCGTAACCGAAGTCAATCCTTCCCATGGAGGTAAATTTATGGGCATTGGAAAGCAGGTTATAAAGGATCTGCCTGAGCCTGGCCTTATCGGCATTGACCCATGCCTGTTCATCCCGGCGGGGTTTCGTCAGCCCCAGGACCACCGGGCTTTCTTTGAACCGGATGCTTTCGTTGAAGAAAATCAGCAATTCATCGAGTAAGGCATTCAGGTTGAATTTTTCAGGGTGAAGCTCGACCTGGTTGGCTTCGATCCGGGAGACCTCGATCAGGTCGTCGATGATGTTCAACAGGTGCCGGCCCGATTCCTCAACGACCTGGATGTAGCTCATCTTTTCATCCTCGGAGATCCCGCTCACCTTGAGAAGCGATGCAAAACCGATGATTCCGTTCAGGGGCGTGCGGATCTCATGTGAAAGATTTTCGAGAAATGCCGTTTTGAGACGGTCCGACTCTTCGGCTTTTTCTTTGGCACTGATCAGGTCATCCTCCATCTTTTTCCGTTCGGCGATATCGCTGAAGATCACCTGGGCGGAAGGGACCCCGTTAAACGTGATGGGCGATGAAGCCACCTCGATGATGAAAACTTCTTTCCGGGAATTCATGAATTTCAGCTCAACAGGCTTGCCCTCCACTTTACCATCGTAGATCTTTTTCATCCGCTTCCGGATTGTTTCCAGGTAATCGGGGTGGACATGATCGGTCAGGCTGACATCGACAAGCGATCTGGTCTCGTCTTCCCGGAGGATCTGAAGGGCGCGCTTATTATGATAGACGATCTTTCCGCCGGCGTGAACGATGATCCCGTAAGGTGAAGATTCGGCCAGTTTCCTGTAATTTTCCTCCCTTTCTTTCAGGGCATCCAGCGCCGCCGCCTTTTCCCTGAGCATCTGCAACCGCTCCATGGCGCTGTTTATGGAGGGGATGAGCCGGTAGATGTTCTCCTTCAGGACATAGTCCCATGCGCCTTTGCGGATCACATCCACGGCCACCTCATCGGGCTGGGTTCCGGTGATCATGATAATGGGTATCCGGGGGCAAAGCTGCTGGGCAATCTTGATCGCTTCCAGACCGTGAAACACCGGCAGGGAATAATCGGTCAGGATGAGGTCGAACTCAACATTTCCGATCGCCTCAATAAATTCTTCCCTCTTTTCCACCCTCCTGATTTCGCCCAGTACATCGCCCTCTTCAAGGACGGCCTTCACCATCTCAAAATCGGTCGGGTTATCTTCAATATAGAGTATTCTGTATTTTTCCATTATCCAGGTTGATCTTCAGTGACTTCACAGGTCTTGAGCCAGAAGTCGAGCAGGGCATGAATTACCGTTCTGAATTCGTCAAAATTAACGGGTTTTGAAACAAAAGCATTGACCCCTAAATTATAACATTTCCGGATATCTTCCTCCATCCCGGAGGAACTGAAAATAATGACGGGAACATTTGCCAGCGCCTTCTGTGAGCGGATCAGGCCGAAGGCTTCGCATCCGTCGATGACGGGCATTTTAAGATCGAGAAGGACAAGTCCGGGCAAACGCTCCTCGTTGTCCGATTCGTGATCCATTTTTTCCAATTCCGCGATCAGCGCATCGCTGCAGTTGAAACGGCAGGATGTTCACGGAAGGCATATGTCTGCCCATCACCGATTCCATGAGTTCGATGTCGTTATTGTCGTCATCAATGATCCAGATGCATGGTTTTGCTTTCATACGCCTGGCATTAGGGTAATGAAAAATAAAATGTAGCTCCCGCTCCCGTTTCCCCGTCGGCCCAGACTTCTCCGCCATGGCGGTTAACGATTCGTCTCACGTTGGCCAGGCCGATGCCGGTGCCTTCAAATTCCGACTCACTGTGCAGCCGCTGGAACACCCCGAATAGCTTGCTCTTATAAGCACTGTCGAAACCGGCGCCGTTATCCCTGACAAAATAGGCCTCCCGACCCTCATTGGTCTCCCTGCCGATGGTGATGACAGCCTCCTTCTCATTCCGGGTGAACTTCACGGCATTGGCGATAAGATTATACCAGACCAGCCTGATCAGGGCCCTGTCGGCCATCGCCGTGCCGAGTCTTCCCACTTCGATACGAAGGTTCCGCCCGGAAAGTTCGGGTTTTAACTCCTCAAGGATATCACCGACCAGGGTTCCCATATCCACACTGTTGCGGGAAACAGCCATACGGCCCATGCGGGAGAAAGTTAGCAGGCTGTCTATCAGATCATTCATCTTTTCAACCGAACCGGTGATGTTCCGGAAGTAATGGTTCAGTCTGGAATCTCCGGTGACAGACGGGCTTTGTTCAATCATCCGGGTAAAGGCGGAGATATGCCTGAGGGGGGCCCGGAGGTCGTGAGAGACGGAATACGAGAAGGCCTCGAGCTCCTGGTTGGCCTGCTGGAGCTCTTCGGTGCGTTTCCTGACCTTTTCTTCCAGTCCCGCATTCAGCTCCCTGATTTTTCCGTCGGTCTCCCTGATCTTCAACTCGGCGGCGATCCGTTCCGTGATGTCGACGGCATACACCAGGAAGGAACCGTCTTCCAGGATGGTGCCCCTGACCATGGCATTGAGTTCGCGGCCATCATGGTGAAGGTAGCGCGTCTCATCGTCGAGCTTCCCTTGGTTGATGAGTTTCTGCAGCTGCCGGGGCACTTTCTCCTTCTCTCCGGCGGGTTTGAAAGCTGCGTAGGATTTTCCCGGGAAAAATTCAACGGGATAGCCGAGGTAGGCAGAGGTGGCCCGGTTAACGAACCGGATGATCGCACCGTCATCGATGATAAACACCGGGATGGGTGAATGCTCAACATAACTCCGGAACCGGCGCTCGTTTTCCACCAGTGTGCGCTGGGCTTCCCGCCGCTCGCTGATGTCTCTCGCGGTAATAAGCTCCGCCATGGCCTGGTGATGGATCATGATCGGCGCCGAACTCACTTCCACCGGAACCCGCTCACCCTCCCTGGTCAGGAGTTCGATTTCGTAAAGAAACCGTGACTTCTCTCCCCTATCCCGCTGCTCGCTGAATTCCTTCTGCTGCGGATGGTATTCCACGGGGATGATATCGGTAAGCGGCAGACCTTTCAGGTTTTCAATCGTGTACCCGGTGGCCCTGAGAACGGCTGAATTGGCGTAGGTGATATAACCTTCCGTATCGTGGACGAGGATAAAGTCGAGAGTGGTCTCAGCCAACAGCCGGTAATTCTCCTCACTTTGGCGAAGTTCGATTTCCTTTCTTTTCCTGGCGCCGATATCTCTGGAAACCCCAAGGAAAAATAAAGGGTTTCCCGCGCTATCGGGAATAATGGTTATGGAAGCTTCAGCCCAGACGGTTCCCGCCGCCTTTCGTGGTATGCTCGAGTTCGGTGACCACGGAGGGGATCTTTCCGGGTTCCGTCTTCATGATCTCCCGGAAATGACTGAACAACCCGGTGGCGATCTTCACCGATCCCGGGGCAAGTGTCTCTTCGAATGGCCGTGACAGGACTTCTTCGGCGGAGTAACCGCTCAACCGGTAGACGGAAGGGCTCATGGAGGTAATCAGACCGCTGAGGTCCATGGTCCAGAGCACATCATTGCTGTGCTCTGTGATCAGCTTGTACCGTTCCTCCTGCCGGGCCGATTTTTCCTGGAGGGTGATATACTGGTCACGGTTCCGGAGAAACAGGTAAGCCCCGGTGGCAAGAATGGCGGTGAAGAAAAGACGGGCGGCCAGCGCAGGCCAGGGGACATGCAAAATCGGTACCGCGGGGAAGGAGACTCCCGGATAGGCAATGGCGTGGTCCACAACAGCTTCGATCATCCAAACCGCAACGATAAATACCGCAATGACAATGAAATAACGCGTTTTCTTTTTCCCCATTCTGCGTAGCCAAATTTGATGTAATATAATGATTTTCGATTTATTATCGAATTTTCTGTGACCGGCGCGGGAATAATAATCTGATGCAGGGGAATTTCGAAGGGCTGAAATGCGTTGATGACACCGTCAAATGAAGTGTCCACGGGATATTTTCTGCCCGTGAGACAGGCAAAGTATTCCGTTGTAAAAGTATTTTTCTTATCTTTGCCGGCGAGCCGGGAAAATTCCGGAAATCCAATGGTTCCGTAGCTCAGTTGGACAGAGCAACGGCCTTCTAAGCTGTGGGTCGCGCGTTCGAATCGCGCCGGAATCACAAAATTTAAGAAAGGGACGGAGGTAGTAGTTACCGAAGTCCCTTTTTTCGTGCCTGCGCAAAATCATTATCCATCAAGGAAGTGGCAAAGATAGATTTCTGTCCGGGGGATACCCCACCCCCGGACTTCACAACAAAGTCAATTCATCCATAGGTATATTGGATCAGGAAAAATCAGGGAGCAAGGCAAAGATTGATTTTTGCGGAAGAATAAAAGGTTTAATTCCACCAGAAAATGAATGCGGCATGGTTGGGTCGATAATATGCTGTTTATATTTCTTCCAGCCAATGATAAAAATTCCTGCTAAGGCCATTAAAAGGTTTTCAAGGTTAGCATAAGAATAGTTATTCCTATAGTCGTGCTTTGAATCATTGTAAGCAGTATAGCAGTTGAAAATCTAATTAGATCCGGATCTCGTGGCATAAGTAAGAATTTTTACCTAGTAACAGAAATATCATTCTCAAAATTAGGCTTTTAATTAATTTCAGCAAAATAATATCATAATGCGAAATCTTGGGTGTTTCAAAGATGGAGTTGAAATCACCGTTACCGTTTGGAATGGAGGATACAAGGTGAATGCAAACTTTGAACTCGATTACCAAAACGAAGAGCATAGTATGCATTTCGCCGCTATCGACGGTTTCAAGGAGTTCTTCATTCTGCCATGCACGTTCTTTGCAGGCTACCTTGAAGAAGGTTCGGCTGTAATTGAAGGCTGTCATTATCCAAATATTACAACCACATCTTCCGGACGCCCCGGTTTGGAGACATGAAAATTGGAAGATAAAATGTCAATGTCTTTGTTGAAGGCAGTATGGATGAGCTGAAAGAATACAGACGCAAACAATTGTAGGCCGAAATCCCGGTCCACCGGGGACTGCCGGATTTAATCATCCGGCACTGATAAGGCAGATTCCTACAAAAACCAAAATCACGTAATCATAAAAGTCATTAAAATTGATGTAGCTAATCGCAAGGTTGAACATATCGACATTAAAAAAGGTCTGAAGCCGATGTACGAAGCTATCGGAAATGGCTGAAGTCTTGTTGAAGTTCCTATTGTCTTCACTAATGAAGACGGAATTTTCGTCGATGAAGAAGGCTACCTGAAAGAACAGGTCGGCGGGTTCTCAATGCCCGGCTGGCGTCACCCTGTTTCCGAAAACGCCTTGATCGTTGGAACAGATGATGATGGCAATTCCGTGGACGCAAAGTGTGACCTCGAAGAGATTTGCTCGCAGGTAAACTTTCACCCTGACGATGAAATGGAAACATGGAGAAAGAAGGTTCTCGACACTCCCTTTACCGTTACAAGCTTCTGAGTCATGAAATGGTTCGAAGGGATCACAGACCTGAATGAGTTAAGGCGGGAGTATTACCGCCTTGCTCTCCTCCACCATCCTGACAGGGGTGGAGACACGGCAACAATGCAGGAAATCAATAACCTGTATGAGAAACTGTCAAAGAAACTTATCAGCGAGAATTTCACCGGATTCCGGGCCGAGGCAGAGGAACGGACAATCAATCCATTTGCTGAGATGATCGCCAAGGTATTCAACCTCACAGGTGTGAACATCGAGATCATTGGAAGCTGGCTATGGCTTACCGGCGAAACGAAGCAGTACAAGGAATATCTGAAGGAGATTGGATTCCGGTTCTCCGCAAGTAAGGTCGCCTGGTACTGGCATCACGGAGAATACTACAAAAAGAATGGAAAACGCTTTGGTCTCAACGAGATCAGGCAGATGTGGGGAACGCAAGATGTCAAGAAGGACGGCGAAGAAGATGACAACAAAAGGATTTCGGCATGAAAATCAGTTGTTGGATCACAAGGGCCGGCGAGATACACGAATGTGATTTCGCCGGTCACTTCTGCAAAGCAGCTAAATTGGGCTTTGATGAAGAAGTTCTCGAAGAAACTGAAAGGGTGAAGGCATCTGCCAGAATCATAAATTGCAATTTCAGGCACTGTTAACACCTTAGTGGGAATACGCTATTTATAAACTTGCACTTAAAGAAGACTTTATTGAAGAATTTTACGAATTAATTTACGAACATGGAAATTTTGTGAATTCCCTATTAATTATATGATCGCCCTTATTGATATATACTAAAAAGGATAAATCCAGTAGCCTTGTGTATATAAAATTTCAAATAATGTAAAAAAAAGTAAAAAAAAATTTTGATAAAAGCAAAAAATTATCTAAATTTTAATTTGCATATGAATATTGTTTGAAAGAGATTGACATGAAAGTATGACTAAATACTGCTTATAAAATATTATATTATGTTGTAGGATGTTCCATCTTTTCATACTCATTTTAAATTAACTAAATCATGAAAACATTAACTACTTTCTTTTCAATCCTGTTAGTATTTTCAATTTCCAACTCATTGACCTATTCACAGATAAATGTAATTAGTAATGGAAATGTTGGGATAAATAATTCTAGCCCTTCCCATTCATTAGATATTTTTGGAGATTTCGATATCAAGGCAGTTCCTAACCATCCAACTTGGGGCATTAGTATCGATAATACCGGTTATATGAGTGGTCTGGCTCTCTACCCCCATACGGGTCCAAGTTCCCTAGGGACATCTTCATACCATTGGTATCAAGGTTACATTACAAATCTTTATACAGGATCGGATGAAAGATTTAAAACAAATGTAATTGATATAGATAGTGCACTGTATCGTTTATTAAATGTTAGAACAGTTCAGTATGACCTATCAAATTATTACTTTAATGTAACCCATTTAGATGGAAGCCTGGCAGAAATGCCAGAAGCAAAAAACAAGTATGGTTTTTTAGCCCAGCAGTTGTTGACTCTCTTTCCTGAAGTTGTGAAATATGACAAAGAAAACGATTTATATAGTGTTAATTATCTTGAAATGATACCAGTTGTTATTTCAGCCATTAAAGATCAACAAGTTCAGATCGAAACTCTTAAAGAACTAGTCACTTCTCAAGAAGAAGAACTCAACAAGTTAAAATACTATGTAGGATATTCGGAAAACTTATCGAAAAAAAGTACTTCCACAGAAATTCCCGAATTAAACACCCAAAATGTTCCGGTATTATATCAAAATATTCCTAATCCTTACAATAAAGAGACTACAATAAAATTGTATTTGCCGGATAACATTAAAGAAGCTTCTCTATATGTATTCGATATTAATGGTAACAAACTGTTAGTAAGACATATAAGTGAAAGAAAATATGTAAATATTAAAATCTTAAGTTCTGAATTAAAAGCTGGAATGTATATCTATTCTTTAATCGCTGATGATAATATCATCGATACAAAAAGGATGGTTCTTACAAATTAGAAGTCTGATAATGCATAACTAAGACCAAACTTACTGTTACCTTGATAATTAACCAAATCTTCAATAATTTGCAACAATTATGAAAAAACTAATTTTATTAACTATTTGTTTATTTTTACTTCAAATTGTTTCGAATGCACAATTTTCAATTGAATTAGGCAATGATACGACTTATTGTCTGCAAAGTAATTCAATTGACACATTATATTTAGGAACAAACCTTGAAATTTATAATGGAAAACCTCCTTTTAATTATGCTTGGGAATGCCATTTAGACATGGGGAAAACCGGTCATTATACTGCAAGTAATTTTCTAAATGATTCAACTATCTCTAATCCATATTTTATAGAAAAGTATCCTTTTAATTCTTGGATTAAATACATTTTGAATGTAAAAGATAGTGAAAATAATATTGCACAGGATTCGATAAAGGTTAGGTTCTCCAATTTTGGCTACAGTTTGATTAGTTATACTGTTAATCTTTGCGAAGGAGATAGTTTCCAATTTGATGGAATAGAATATATTACAGGAGGAATTTCTCCGTTGCAATTTACATGGCAACCAATTTCAGGATTGTCCGATCCTAATAGCCTTTTTTCATGGTGTAAGCCTGATACCTCTACTGATTATTACCAGGTTGCATCTGACAATATCGGCTGTATTTCAGATAAAAATTTATTATATCGTGTTAGATTACAGTCGTTAAGAATTAATGAAGAATTAGCGAATAATTATAATTCAATCATAAATCCTGTTCAAGTAGGATCAAACATTTTGTTCAATAATCCATTAAATAATATTGCAGAAATATCCATATATAATATGCTAGGCCAAAAATTATCTGTAGTGACAACGACGAATAATTCTGTTGATTTGCAATCATTTGCAAATGATTCAGATATCTTAATTATCATGATCAGGATAAATGATAAAATAGGTATTTTGAAATATTTTACAAAACTTATTTATATTTACTAAAATGAAATCATTTATATTAATTGTTATTTTATTGTTGGTATTTAACAATGTAACATTTTCTCAATATGAGAGTTTTTACATTCAAATTGAGGATGAAGCAATTATACCTAATATTGAATATAACCTTGATCATAATGAGAAGGTTTTTAAAGGAAAAACGGACACTTTACAAAAAATCTATTCCAAATATAAAATAAAAGAATTTAAATTAGCTTTTCCGACTGCTATTACACCAAGTCTTAAGAATGTATATATTGTTAAATGTAACAGTGATAGTCTTGGAGCAGAATTAAAGAATCAATTTAAGAATAAAATTCCAAAAGTTGAATATCTTTGCAATCCAGTGGAAACGTATGAGCCGGATGATTATGGCCTCGCAGTTCGACAGACAAATTTGGATTTGATTAATGCAAAACAAGCTTATGACATTGTAAAAGATATTCCTAAAATAACCGCTGCTATTAATGACACCTATTTTGATATAAATCATGAAGATTTAAATTTTATAGGAATTAAAGGTTCTAATGATCTAAATCAATATCCTGATGCTTATTATCATGGAACAATAGTTGCTGGAGATTTAGCTGCAATTACTGATAATAATATTGGTATTGCCTCTATTGGATTTAACACACCGCTTTACTGTTCCACAGTATGGGCAAGTGATAATGATGTTTTACAACTTGCACAAGCCGGTTATCGTGTAATAAATTGTAGCTGGTACAATTCATGTACATATAGTTCAATACAGAATGCATTGTATGAAGAAATCAGAAATATTTGGAATACTGTTGTTGTTTCTGGAGCAGGTAACAATCGGAGTCATTGTGGAAATCTTGCAGCAAAGATATACCCTGCATCTTATAATTCTGTTGTATCAGTAACTTCCGTAGGTCATATCTATGATTATGGACATATCGATTCTTCATTAGGACCAGTTGATTGGAAGGATGTTCACGAAGAAGTTGTTGGGGATACTTTATCAGCGCACCATCATAATGAGGCTGTTGATATTTGTGCTCCTGGGTATAATATTGCAAGTACCGCAATTACAGGTCAAGGAATAAATGGTGGAATTTACACTATTGGATGGGGAACATCTTTTGCCGCTCCGCAAGTTGCAGGTACATTAGTATTAATTTTGTCAATTAATCCCTGCCTCTCTGCTAATGAAGCTGGGGATATTTTACTGAGTAATTCTGATCCAAGTATTTATTCGCTCCCTGCAAATTATCCGTATATTGGTTTACTTGGTCAAGGAAGATTAGATTCATATGCCTCAGCGACAGCTGCAGCTGAAACGGCCACTTTAAATTTACAAAATGAAAATATTGATACACAAGATATTAAATCTAATTATGCCATAAACATTATAGATAATGTTAATATTTCGACATCTTCAACTGTCAATTTTATTACGCGCAATGAATTTAATATTGAAGGCACATTTGAAGTACCTTTAGGTAGTTCAATTACAATAAATGTTGACCCAAACAATCCAATATATTGTCCGTAACATTCGTCCTAAATTAATTTTTGAAAAAAAGAGTGAGATGTAGATACCCTGAAAACGGGGTAATTTTACAATTTGCACAAAAAAAGCAACTCCTATGATAAGATTTAATCGCAGGCTTTGCAGCAACACAGCGGAGCTTACATAACGGCTGCATTCTCTGCTGAAATAAATCAAAAATGGAAAATATGCTTAATTTTATAAAAATTCCTCTCCACCAGAAAAATGCAAATGTGTTACATATGTGTTACAAACTACATTTTAAAAATTTCACAATACGCTAAAGTCCAATAATAATAGGGCATCCAGAACATTACCTTTAAAATAATTATAATTGCGCCGGAATCACGAGAGCAGTTTGGAGTGTGGGTTTTGAGCAACAGTCATAATTTCATGCTGCTTTTGTCATCCTCAAAACTCAAACTCTAACTCCAACTCAAACAGAATCACGAGAGCAGTTTGGAGTGTGGGTTTTGAGCAACAGTCATAATTTCATGCTGCTTTTGTCATCCTCAAAACTCAAACTCTAACTCCAACTCCAACTGAATCCCGCTCTTCCCTGGATAAATTATTTCGATTAAACCCACGACGATTATTCCTTACCGGCAGCCGAATCATTTGCGTCCCAATCCTTAAAAAACCTCTCCAGTGTATATGACGGCTGAAATCTGTCGGGCATCTGCCTGAATTTGACCGGATCATATTCGGATGGTAAAATGGTCCCAGCCGTCCATGGAATGGTATCTCCGGCATTCATCTGCTTGCGCTTCATCAAATCAGTCAGCTCGTCCAAAACACCTTTATACCGGGATGAATCGGCGAGGTTATTTATCTCGAGCGGATCCGAAGCCAGGTCAAAAAGTTGTGTCCTGTTCCTGTCGGGATAACGGATCAGTTTCCAATGCCCCTGCCGGACGGCTCTGACGGTATTCCGGTAGGCAGTGAAAACAGAATTCCGGACCGACTCGGATTGGCCATCAAGAATGGGCGTAAAATCCTTTCCGTCAACACCGGAAGGTTCCGGTAAACCGCTCAAACGGCAGAGCGTCGGGAAGATATCGTACAGATAGACGAAGGCTTCTGATGAAACACCTTTTTGAATCCCCGGACCTGACATGATCAACGGAATTTTGACACATTCCTCGTACAGGTTCTGCTTTCCCATCAGGCCATGACTTCCGATGGAAAGTCCATTGTCGGCAGCATAAACGATGATCGTATGATCATACATCCCGTTCTTTTTTAAAAGGTCGATCACATCGCCCACTTTTTTATCAACCAGGGAGATCATGTCATAATAGTCGGACAGGGACTTTTGTATGATTTCCGGAGTTCTGGGCCAGGGAGCAAGGTTTTCGTCCCTGATTGTCATGTTATCAAAGGCAAAAGGATGATACTTTTCAAAATTGCCGGGAACCGGGAGGGTGCCGTCGGGGTATTTCCCCTTGTAGTCCTCTCGTGGTGAACGTGGGTCGTGAGGTGCCGTGAATGCCAGATAACAAAAAAAGGGCTTCGAACGGTCGCCATCTGCATAACGGGTCAGAAATTCCATGGCCGCCTGACTGAAAACGTCGGTGGAGTAACCCTTTTCTTCAACCGGCCCCAGCTTATGATCCTCACCCAAATCCTGGCAAGGAACTTTCATATGATCGCTCATCCCGCCAATAAATACATTTTTTCCGTCATCGAAGGAATGTTCAAAACTTTTTGCCAATCCGGAACGGAATCTGAGTCAGGAAAAACTAATAATGATTGCTGACTGTGGTTTTATTGAACGTGCTGAGAATGTGCTAATCAACGGAGCTACAGGATGCGGAAAAAGTTACCTTGCCTGTGCAATCGGCCGTCAGGCTTGTGCCTTCGGATATAGGACGTTATACTTCGGAATAAACCGGTTCCTTGAAAAAATATCACTCTCGAAACTTGATGGTACCTATATCAAACTGCTGAACCAGATCGAAAAAGCACATCTGATCATCATAGATGACTTTGGATTACATCCTTTGGATGGCATTACACGTCGGGCTCTTCTGCAAATGCTGGAGGATAGGTACGGAAGAAAATCTACCATTATTGTATCACAGCTGCCCGTAGCAAGCTGGTATGAATACATCGGGGAATCCACGATATCGGATGCTATAATGGACAGATTGGCAGTAAATGCTCACCGCTTTGAGCTCAAAGGATCTTCGTTAAGAAAGAAAAAATAATATATATTTACATCACAAGTCAATCCCAAAATGAGTTGTACACTTTACTCCGGAACGGGTGTACACTTTGCCCGGAATATTCAGACAAATATCAGGATAAAACACAATTGAGCCTGCATTATGATCCGCACTAAAACAAAAAAGAGGTATAAGGTTAATCAACCAGCTACCTCTTTTTTGGATTCAATTGTGCCTTAATTCCTACTTTGTTGGGCTAAGTTGATGGCATTGTCTATCAACTAATTGATAAGTTCACTCTTTTGCCAAATCCTATTTCAACTAATCTATAGAGTGTAGATAATTGAATGTCACTATGTCCATTCTCGATTCGAGAAATAAAACTCTTTCTTGTACCCGTCTTTTTGGCAAGTTGTTCTTGGGTCATGTGCGCTTCTTTTCTTGCATCTCTGAGTATTTCACCAATAGCAAAGGCTTTTGCTTTTATTTCAAATTCTACCCGTGTTTCAGTACCAATCTTACCATATCTCTGGTCAAGGTGTTCATCAAATGTTGTTATATTTTTCATTTTCTATTCCCTTTCTTTTTATACTCAAAATACTCTTGTTTTATCCGTAACGCTTTCTCAATTTCTTTTTTGGGTGTCTTTTGTGTTTTCTTGTGAAATCCATTAAATAATACAACTATGTTTCCCTCATCAAAACAGCAGAAAATTCTGTAAATATTACTCTCCAACTCAATCCGTATCTCAAATAATCCTTCATAGCCAGTCATTTGTTTAAAGAACTTTTTCGGAATCCTGTCAGCCACAGTTACAAGGAACAAAACATAATCAATTTTGTCTTTGACTTTCTCAGATTGCGAATTAAAGAAATTCCAAAAAAAATCTCTGAAATATATCAGTTGTCGTTTTTTCTCCACGATCCAAAGTTAACGAATAATGGAACAAAATTCAATTTATCCTAAAAAAAGTCCGTGGCAAATAGGTGTTTTGTCAATTGGCCCCAACGGTTTATGATATGGCGTCGTGCGGGAATGCGAAGCGATTTCCTATCAGTTTACACAGACTTTTTTTACGAGCCACAAACGTTTTTAAACCTCTGAAACCCGCATGCACTATACCATGTGTTGAACTAAATCCGCCTGCGCGGATAGCTATATTAAAAATACCCGATTCTTTCCATAATTTGGATTTTTTAACCATCAAAAATTTAGATTATGAGAATCCCGATTGCCATCGGGACGGGTTTTACCATCGTCGAACAAGCCATCACGCTCGTTCCTGAATTTGAAAAAGTTGTTCGCAAGCTTGAGCAACAAGTTACCCTTCGGGGCCAGAGTAAAAGTACTCTGCAAAATTACACTTCGACTGCGCTCAGTGCACCGCATCCGGCGCATTGCCCTTTTCGTGCTTCACTTCGGGAAGCTGCCTGAGCAGATCGACCCGGAAGAGATCAACGAATACCTTGTGGCTCTGGCACGGGATCCTAAATCTCCCTCCCGCAGCAGTTTCAAGCACATGGTCTACGGGCTTCGCTATTACTACCGCCTGATGGGTATGAACAAGAACGCCATTGCCCTGCGTCGTTGAAGAAAGATACAAAACTTCCTGTTATTCTCAATCACCAGGAGCTGAAAGAACTGTTTGCTGCACCGACCCTGCTTAAACAACGGGTAGTTCTGACATTGATCTACTCAGCAGGACTGCGCGGTCAGGAAGTCATCAACCTGAAGATCTCCGATATTGACTTCGAACGCAAGACCATCCACATTCGGCAAAGCAAATACAAGAAGGACCGGATGGTCCCACTGGCCGGCAGTATGGCCGTCGGGCTGAGAAAATACCTGACTGCAGAGAACCCTCACATCTGGTTGTTCAACGGCAAGGAACCCGATGGCAGGTACAGCGTTCGTGGACTATCGTGGGTGATGCGTGAAAACCTGAAGAAAACCTCGATCACCAAAGAGGTTAACCAGCATTCCCTGCGTCATAGCTATGCCACACATCTTCTGGAACAGGGCGTAAATATCGTAACGCTGAAAGAACTGCTTGGTCATGCAGAGATCACCACCACTATGATCTACCTGCATATTGCCCAATGCCAGTTGGTCAAGGCCCATAGTCCCATGGATACGCTTTATAACTATCCAAAGGATGCGGCCAAAGTTTGAGCTGACTGATGCGATTCATCTTTTCGCTTCCCGGCTCTCTGACACGATCAGGCTAACGCCCCTGCAACAAAAGGTGCTGGGGAAGATCGCCAGCTGCCGTACGGCTGCACTGGGCGGGCATGAAGAAGTCTGCGACACCTGTGGTACTGTCCAATACAGCTACAACAGCTGTGGTGACCGACATTGTCCCAAATGTCAGGCTGTTAAACAGGCTTTTTGGATCAACGACCTGATGCAGCGAACGCTTCCCGTGAAACATTACCACATCATATTCACGGTTCCTCACCAGCTGAATGGACTTTGCCTGCACAACCAGAGGATGTATTACTGCCTGCTCTTCTCTGCCGTATGGCATACCCTTCGGTCATTCGGATACACGCATTATGGGGTGGAAAGCGGTGCCGTGGCGGTCTTGCATACCTGCCTGTCCGCCGTACAAGACTTTGGAAGGCGGAGGGACAGAACCTCTCGCTGCATCCGCATATTCATTGCATCGTTCCATCTGCAGGCTACACTCTTGATGGCAAATGGAGGAACATCGGGCCTTCGGGAAACTACCTCTATCCGGTTGGCCAGCTTAGTGATGCTTTTAAGGGAAAGTTCCTGGACAGCCTCAAACGGGCTCTGCGAAAACAGGGAGAACTGCAGCTTTTTGAACAAAAGCTCAGAGAGGCATACAAATCCCGATGGGTGGTGCATTGCGAGCCTGCCCTGGCAAGTGCTGATCACGTGATAAGATACCTGGGCCAATACACCCACCGTGTAGCCATAACAAACCAGCGAATTTTAAACATCCACCACGAGAAGGTGACTTTCATGGCCAAAGATTACCGGGATAAGGCCGTTAAAAAGCCGGTTACACTCAATGGTGTTGAGTTCCTGAGGCGTTTTACCCTGCATATCCTGCCACCACATTTTGTGAAGATCAGGTACTTTGGCATTTACAACCATACCACCAAAAGAAACCTGCAATTGCAATTTGTTCCGGAACAGCAGCCGGATATGGATATACTGATAAAAGACAAAGAACCGCCTGAGACCCGGCTTGAACGCTTTGTACGACTCACAGGGTATAATCCTTGTCAGTGCCCGGTATGCAAAAAAGGTCGGATGGTCGTGGTACGGGAACTGCCCAGGATCAGGTCACCGGGCCGGGTAGGTCCCTCCATAGTCCTGACTGCTTTTTAATCCCAGGCTACTGTGTTTTGTTGTGGCTGGGAAAAGTATGTTCATACGAAAGCAAAAACAGCGTAAATCCTGTGAAAACAGCCTGAAACCGGATTACCAGGAACGCAGTAGCTTCAATCCTGCAAAGAATCATCAACGGATCCGCTCCCAAAAATCAAGAAAAAACGTCATTAAGTACATAGAACACCCGCTGGAATAATCTGACCGGCGGGTGTAGTTCAACATGGACTCATCGCTGGGTCTTGCAGACCGCTCAGAGTCCTATTTATTGTAAGCAGTATTAATCATCACCTTTATCATTCTCTTTTATTTCAATCAATCTGGGTTTCTCATTGAACCCTGCATATCCAATTTTTAGAATCCTCTCGAAAAAGAATTTACTTAAAGCTGATTCAGGTAATTCTCTTAATCGACTATATCTTTGCACATCCCATTTATTTACTTTAGCTCGTTCAGCAAAATTTTGAGCATTACCGACAATTGTGTTTGATGCATGTTTTCTTGAAACTCCTCGTTCAACTTGGAATCTAAGTGCATTATTTGTCGACCTATAAATTATTGTATAAATCTGAGATACTGAATAGTCATTTATTAAATCATTTAAAACCGCAATAGTTTTTTCTCCAGGAGAATATTCAACGCCCAAAATATTATTTACACTATGATAAAAATACTCTAAAGCTTCATGTAATGAAATCCGTCTCCATATCTGATAGGATTCTTCGGGTTCAACATCATAGTCAGGATTGATTAATGAATCTACAAGTGGCACCTTATTTAATCCTTCTTTTTTTACATTTAATGCCCATTTTACCTTGTATGGATAATATCGGAAACTACCTGTTTCAATATCAATATCCTCAAAAAACTCTGAGTCTGAATTTGGGTGAACAACTATTAATCTTTTTTCCCTTAAAACTTCTAATATTTCACTGATATAATCTTGAGTCGGAGCTAGTGGATTATCAAAACTATCAATTGGCCTTATATAGTTGAAGTCTTCAGATATTCCTTCTCTTAAAAATGCTCCTAAATATATTTTATCCTCAAAGCCAAGTGTATCCAAATCAACTTTTTCATCTTCATCTATATGCAATAATGAGTCTAATAGCTCTTGCTTTTCTTGTCTCTCGTTTTGAGCCCTTATTTGCTCTTTTTCCTTGCAATTAGCACACCAACAAAAACCGCCTTCTTCATGTCCACAAGACGGACAAGTAGCAGATTTTTTATTCCAACTGTAGTCACGTGAAGAATGCTTAATCACCAAATTAACATCGCAATATGGACAAATATCTTCAGTAATCGTCGGTGGAAAGAGCTTTACAAGCTGACTTGGTCTTGCATCAATTTCATATTCTTCAATCAGGTTTTTTACTTTTTCCTTATTGTAATATCGCTCAATCAGCTCTTCTATCTGAATTTTACTTAAATGTGCTAATCTATTATCCATTTATCAATAATCTATGTTTCCATTTTGCAGTGCGCCCATATTGCTTACAACGTTTAGTATATGGCAAGTAGGCGATTGCGGGCTTCAAACCTATCAAACCGAGATGAAGTTTGAGCGGGCTACAACCGCTGAATATACCACTATCACGCCTATTTGCTATATACATTGTTGAACTAAATCCCTCCGGGATAGCTCTTATATTCAAAACTTGTAAATTATTTAAAAGAGCACACAATTAAAAAGGTCATAATCAATTTTTTAATGCGCTTTCTTTTATTAAGGCTGTAAATTGTCTTACAGAATTCTTATATTTGATTTTCGTGAGTTTTTTCAAAGCTCTGTCCTTTAGTTCATCTTACGTAACATCCTGCTTTTCAGGGTTCAAAAAACCAAAACCGTCAGAAAGTACATAGAAGCATTATCATGCCTAATTTGCCGGTATGTAGTTCAACATGGACTCATCGCTGGGTCTTGCAGACCGCTCAGAGTCCTATTTATTGGCTGTAGTACTTTATTCATTATCAATCTTTTTCCACCAATAAGGATTTATCCAGCAGTCAGTCGAATCACACTTTATCTGTTCATAAATCATTGGTTTGTCATTTATTCCGTCACCAAATGAAATTAACTCAATCTTTAGCTGTCTATCGGATTTATCAATCACTTTTGCAAGCAAAACAGCATTTTTTCTCGGCTCACCTAACCAGTTTCTGTCATAGTAAACATGGTCTGTCAATGTATCACCAATTTCAAAATGTGTCATGTATTCAGTCCATTTTATTGAATCCTGTTCGGCTCTCCATATTGGGTCATTCATATTCACGTACCATTGATGAACATCTTTAATCTGTTGGTCAAGGTTGATATCAATCCCGTTTAATTTACGGTGATAGGAACGAAGAATAACTCCTGACATGTCATCGTTATGGAAAAGTCCTTTTGCTGACAAATCTTTTCTTAAATCCGACTGTGTTACAATCAATCCAAACAAATATCGATTATACAACCAATAATTTCTAATCCACATACCAGTCGAAAAATGTGTCTGGGCAACAAAATCATCCTCAGCCATTGATTTAATCCTATTTTTTGTCGAATCAGGAATTACTTTATTCAGTTGTGTTAAGGACTCATTAAAATCTTTCGGTATATATTTCTTTTCCTTTCGGGTCAGGTCTTGTCCAAATAGGTTAAATGAAATTATCAATCCAATTATTAAAATGCTATGTCTCATGTATCTCGGGTCTTTTAGTATTACAGCCAACGGTCCGGCTGTATGTTCTGTTGCCAGAATACAGACCTTATTAGTTTAAATGAATATCTAAATTAAGAATATATTTTATTAAAAACGACTAACTGGCAATGGAATATAAAGCCTGTTGTGTGCTGGCTTATAATCATTTTTTCTTTGGCAGTCAAAAATTAATGTCGATTAGAACGTAGCTATCTATTATTTCACCTTCATCGTTTCCAGGAGTCCACTTCGGCATCATTCTAAAAACACGGGAGACTTCTTCATCTATATATTCTTTTGGTTTGGAGGTAATTCTAACGTCACAAATTTCACCATTCTTTGTAACAATAAAAGCCACTCTTACTTTTCCTTTTACTTCAATGTCCAGAGGAATATTTACATTATCAAATAAGAATTGTTTCATAGCTTGAGACCCCCCCGGAAAAGCTGGTCTTACTGCTGGATTTAATACCGGAATTACTTGCTCCCCATTACAATATATCGTAACTATTCAGGTACCGATTTGGCAATAGCGTGAAATGCGGGCAAAACATTGTGGCTATTTTTAATGCAAGTGTCCGTTATGGATCTGATCATAGCGTAGATTTCCGCACCGCGTTGGGACTTAAATTGTCCGGAGACTTTTTGTTTGACTTTAATATTGCGGATTGCTCTCTCGGAGGCATTGTTATCAGGAGGTACTTCAGGATAGTATAGGAAATTAAATATATAGTCTTTGTACTTGTTCATTCGTTTCTGAAAAGTAACCACCTCCTTCATCCGTTTGGGGATTTCGGTTTGTAATAAGACTCTAAGGGTGCGTTCAAGTTCAGTTCTTTGATGTATTGGGTAGAAATATTGAGGCGGGGATAAATCATTTTTCAATTTCAGGGCATCACATAATAGTTCTTTAAACTGGGAGGCCCATGGTGATAAATACCGATCTTCAAAAAAGGTAAGTTCACGTAAAAGATGAGCTATGCATATTTGATGGGTTTTGACTTTGGTTTCAAAATGGCTTTTCCAGCAATCATGCACCAGAACGGCATCTGTAAAACCTTTTTCAAAATTGGTGTTTATGGTGTTGGTTCCCCGGTTTCCTGAAAAAGTAATAAATGTGGCCTTGTTAGTTTGCCAGGTCCAGAACCAACCTCTTTTTCCGTTGAGTTTGGCACCTGTTTCATCCGAACCAACAACTTTACTGCCTTGAACTTCTTCGGCTATATGTTGCCAGGTAGATAAAGCTTTCTGACCAAAACGTTCCAGCATATCATAAATAGCCCCCTGGCTTACCGGCAGGTTACACACATCACGAAAGTACTCGCTCATTCTTTTGAAGGGAATATATTGACGGGTATGTAAATAGGCTATGGTGGCCTCTATATTTGGACCATAGCTGATGGGTGCATTTATTCCCGCTGGAAATGAGGATTCCGTAACGTGTCCGCAACTGCAAACACTTCGAAACACCCTATGCTCGGTATATTGAGGTATGATCGGAGGGATGTCCACCACCTGGCGTCGCTGGATAAGTTCTGTTTTTGCATGGGAAAGGTCATTTCCGCAATGATCACAAAACGCTGACTTGTGTTCGATAATATGATCCGGATGCTCAGTCATCTTAAGGTTATTGCCTTTATGGCCGTTCTGCCCGCCAGGCTTTTTCCCGGAGGACTTCCGCAAACTTTTTGTTTTCAAAGGTCTGTTCTCATCCTTTGAAGGGGGAACAGAACTATTGCGGCTGTTTTTGGGATGCTTTAGACGCTCAATTTCTTCAAGTAATTGCTGGATTAGTATTTTTAATGAAGACACTTCGGCCTTTAAAAAACTGTTCTCTTTTTCCAGTTCTACTATTCGTTTTTGATCGTTTGTCAACTTCTTTGTTTTTTATGCAAAGAAAGTTAACGCTACTGGAATACAATGTTTTATAGCCCGAAACTTATTAATTTATAACTAACAATTGTTAGTAAAGTACCTGATTCTGAGAAAAAGAAGAAAAAACAGGCAATGTATTGTTAATAACTACCCAATTTGTTCAAATTGAAATTTAAAGATAGGTTTTGGAACCTGAATAGTTACAATATATCAATGTTCCTGCAACGGGAAAAGACGACTTACATGAATTAAGTATTATAAGAGATATGATCAAAAAGAAAAGTGAGGAATGAATTTTAGTTTTCATTATTGTCGAAAGTATAATTGGTAGTCTTTTTCGCTTGCACACAACAATTTATATGTCTACATTTTATGTATATATCACTCTTTATTGCATAGATAAATACATATATGTTCGTTATATAATTCACCTGGCCTCATTTTTCTTCACTTGACCTTTTCCTCGTATAAATATAAACATTAAAATTTGAGATCATCAACAGGATTGAGGTATTTTTCAAACCACACGCCAGGAGGCATGTCTTTGTGGCCGATCTGATTAAGCATTCGAATGAATGGTTTTCTTCTCAGATTTTCTTACCTAAAATAGCCCGATCATCAAAGTTTAAAGAAATCCGGCAATGAATTAATTCAACCTGTTCACAGATGTTCCCTTATGTTCTCCGGGTTGATCTTATCCCTTTCTCCGTGTAGGCTGGAAGACTTCCAGTACCTGAGACCCTGAAGGATTGAGATAAGGCCTCATTTTTCAAGCCAATAAAATAAGGGCCTGCAGTGACGAAGATGACTGCAACCCCTCCAAATAAAGAGATTCAGAAATATTTCGCATTTTCGGTCACAGAAGAGCCGGTTCTGCCACAGAAATGCCGGTTCTGGATCAGAAAAGATGATTTTTCGACAGAAAAGCCCTTTCTGTCACGGCACGACGCAGGAGAATGTTCGGGCCCTTATCGTTCCATGGTATTAATGGATTTCCGGCCTCAGGATATGAAGTGCGGGATCTTAAAAAAGCCTATTTTTGTAAGGGCATTAGCCGGGGAAACCGTTCAGGCGAATGAGATATCGACAAATACCATAGTGTAAATACCATTCCGCTCATGAAAAGAAATCGTCCTTACATCTTCAGGGTTCCAAACCTGCTGTTGGCAGTCATCGCTGCCTGGTGCCTGCCCCTGTCTGCCCAAAGCTGGAAACTGACACCTGAAAATATTGACCGGGCCATCGCGGATGCGCAAGTGAATATTCATAACGATCCCTTCAGACCTGCATTTCACCTCACCCCGCCTGCAGGCTGCATGGGTGATCCCAACGGTGGTATATTTTTTAATGGCTGGTATCACATTTTTTATGGTCTGCAGCCCTTTTCCTCCCATCCGGGGGGATGGTACTGGGCACACGCACGAAGCAGGGACCTGCTGCACTGGGAGAATATGGAAACAGGACTGACGCCGGCATTCGATTTGGGGCTCGATCACGTCGGTTCCGGATCGACCATCATCACCGGCGATGGTCAAAAACTGGCGTTCTATTCAGCCGGCGAGGGTGGCGCCATGAAATTCTGGAGGGCAGAGTTCACCAATGATGAATTATCCGGATGGAAGCACGATGGGAGAAACCCGGTTCTCACGCTCGATCAACCCGGTTTGCCTCCTTTCGACGGATTCTGGCGCGATCCGTTTGTTTTTGAAACCGGCGGACGGACCTTCCTGATCGCCTGTGCCGATCTTTTCGATAAGGATGTGGTTGAAGTACCCATTTTCGAAGCAAAAAACAAGGATCTGACCGGGTGGGATTACAAGGGGATCCTTTTTACAGTACCCAAACATAAGTATAGGAACCTTGAAGTTCCCGAATTCAAACCGCTTGGTGACAAATGGATCTTCATGGCCTCAACCGATGCCCCTGTTGACCGGGTCAATTACTTTATCGGCGACTTTGATATTGAAAATCTCCGCTTCACACCCGAAACGGAAGGCCCCATCGATTACAGCGGTCATTACTATGCCCAGGAAAGCATTGCCGGCAACAACGGAAACCTGTTCCTATTGTCCTGGATTCCCGGATGGGACAGAGACTGGCTTCCCACCTACATGAACGAACCCTTGAAAAACAGCAACCCCGTGTGGAACGGCTGCTTCTCTCTGCCACGTCAATTAAGTATTGAGAACGGTCAGTTGATCCAGCGACCCGCAGACATCCTTAAACAGCTGCGCACACAACATTTCAGGATGGGACCCGGTGATCTGCCGGTTGACGGTCCTGAAACAGCGCTTTATGTCATCAATGATTTCCGGGGCGATCAACTGGAGATCCACGTCACCTTTGAATTGTACAATGCCTCTTTCTGCGGGATGAATGTACTGTCCAACCAGGATGGCGAGGGCGGATTATTCATTGTCTGGAGCGGTGACGTGCTGAATATCGACGGCGTTAAAGTCCCCCTCAAAGACTGGACGCCGGGCCGTCAACTGGAATTGCAGATTTTCGTGGATAAAAAACTCGTGGAAATATTCATCGACGGTGGGAAATACTGCGTTACACGTCAAGTGAGAGAAGAGAACGTGAAGGGTGATTTTATTGCCTTAACAAGCCTGGGAGGAACGGCGAAACGTGTTTCGCTGGAGGGGTGGAAACTGAAAAGCGATCAATGAATTTGTTAAGAGGAAGCTCATCATCCAACGATAGTTTCATCCGGCAATCCGGATGAAACCACCGTAACTTCAGGAAATGACGTTGGATTGGATGCCATTGGCACCACGGTTGGAGTTCAAAGTGACAATCTTGTGGTTGTCAATCAAAAAGAATTCTATTACTTAGATGATGGAACGATCCGAATGAACTATTGAGATGAGGGAAGAGTCTATTTTATGACAACCGAAAAGGATAAATACATGACGGATTTAGTCTTCCCCTCCGGAAATGTTGGATATGCCGTTGATTCGGAAGGCACAATTTTAAAATATATTCGAAAAAATTGATCACGTGTTATCTTATCTGTTTTATCTTCAACGAAAACGAAGAACAATGAAATTTGCACATATTTTCGCAGTCCTCTTTTTTTTCTGTTTTTTCAGCCTTAATTCCTATTCCCAGATCGGGATCACATCGTATTCCGTTTACGCACTGGGAGTAAACGCGAACCAGGATCATAAGATCAGCTTTGAACTGAAGGCTTTTGCCAACAGGGATATGGAGGATCTCATGCTGGAATTCGCGCCTTTCTATAACTTTAAGTCTTCAACCTATCACCAGTTTTCAGTTGGCGCCGGTTTGAATGTACAGCCCTTTACCGGAGATGACATCGTTTATGCCATCACCATTCCCGGCCAACTCCAGATCTGGCCCTTACAGGATTTCAAACGGCTCTCCCTGGTTTTTGAGCTGGCGCCGGAATTCGTTGTGGATAATGATGTGAACCTAAGGTCGTTTTGGGGAATACGGTATGCATTTGGTAACCCGTGATCAGATCCGGAAAAAAATCTTGTTTTTATACAGCCAGTAACAAACATACCACAACATCAGGGTGGCGCTCAGCGACAGGGCAAAACCGGAAAACACCGGCCCCAGCCGGCCAAAAGTGAAGGAGACAACAGGCGTGGCGATGTATTTCATCAGTCCGACACCGCCCACAAACCCCAGGATGTAGATGAAAAGCGGGTTCATTCCAACAACGGCAAAAAAGAATACGCCCCTGGCGAAACTTCACCACATCAATGACCCAATAGCAAAGGGCCAGGGCAAGGAAGGTCCATCCGCCGCTGACAAAAACAAACGAAGTGGTCGAAATGCGTTTGATGATCGGCGTCACGGGATTTAAGGCGTACCCGATGATCAGCCCGGCCAGCCCGGCAATGACCAGGACAAGCAATTTATGCCGCTGCGATCTCTGACTCATCAGCAGTTGCCCGGCCAGGACACCCCAGATGGTATGGGCTGCCGTCGGAATGGCATTGAACGAAACCCAGTGGCCTTTCAGATCGGCGCCATTATAAAGTGTATCCAGCCAGGTCCCGAAATTGTGATTGGGAACGAAAGGCTGGTTGAAGCCCGGTACAGGAAATGTCCGGTAGAGGAGTTCCGTCAACGCCAGGAGACCCAGTGAAATGAGAATCTGCGTCACCGCCGGCTTTCGCATGATCAGGAACGCGATGAGCACGGTGAAGGCCAACTGCGCAAGGACATCCTGGAAGTAAAAACAGATCTGTCCGTGATCGATGCAGAAAAGTCCCCATCCCAAAAGCAGCAGAAGCAGTGACCGTTTTAAAAAATGCCGCCTCACCTTTTCGTGCGAATCGCCTCTGCTGATGCGTTTGGCATAGGAAAAAGGCATGGCAACCCCGACGATAAACATGAAAAACGGCTGAACGAGGTCCCAGAAATGCAGCCCGTTCCAGGGCTGATGATCGAATTGAAGCCCGAGCCGGTAAATAAAAGTCCCTTCAAATTCCGGCAGGGTCAAATAACTGAACACGGATGTAAACCCGGCAATGAGCAGGAACATCGTCAGTCCGCGAAAAAAGTCCAGTGACAACAATCTTTCATTTTTCTCCATATGCTTCATTTTAGGGGATGCCGTGATGGGTCAAATTATTTCCAAATATGGCAAATATGTCGTTCAATTCGTTCTGAATTTCCCATTTATTGAAAGGGGTTTGCGCATAAACTCCCCGGACATGTCCGTACGAAAATGATGGCATGTGCCTTTTTGGTGACAGACGGGATTTCCCGATCACTGACCGGGATGGGGATTGTATAAGCCCTTATTCCGCCAGGAACCTGACAGGGTAGACCCGGCTCCATTTGAACACAATTCCCCTTTCCGGTGTTAACTATCTGATGTTCCGGAAGGATTGCGGGTCGTGCACGCCAGCCCTGTGAGTCGTCTTTTGAGGAGGGAACCTTGACCTGTCGCTGTTTTTTTGTAAGTAGGAAACCGGAAATGGCAGGAAAGCGTTGAATATTCGATTTATCTCTTTACCAGAACCAGACCCAAAGCGAATCTGTAAACTGAAGATTATTTAAACTGACTATTTGAAACTAACCCGGAGGGTTTCACCCTTTCCGTATCAAAAGTAAGCCGGTCATGGAAGAGCATGATTTGATTGCCAGGATCAGGAAAGACGATGAAAAAGCTTTCGAGACGCTTTTCAGGAAATATTTTCAGGATCTTCTCAATTATGCCGGATTTTACATCGGCGACAAGCAGCTTGCAGAGGATATTGTGCAGGATATCTTCCTGAAGCTCTGGAGGTCAAGGCGATCGCTGAACATTAAAATCAGCATCAGGGGATACCTGATCAAATGGATCCACAACGAATGCATCAGCTTCCTCCGGCATGAAACGGCCAGGCAGAAGCACACCGAATCGCACCGCATGAAACTCCGGGAAGCGCAGATCATGAACCGGCTGTTCAGCGAGACCGGTCTGAACCTCCTATTCGAGAAAGAGATCGATGTCCTGGTATTGAATGCCCTCGAGAAACTTCCGGATCAGACAAGGCGGATTTACCTCCTGTCACGGGACCAGCACCTCACCAACAAGGAAATCGCCAAAAGCTTTCATCTCACCGAAAAATCCATCGAATACCATATTACCCGTGCCCTCGAACTTTTAAGGATCGCCCTGAAAGACTACCTCGCTGTTTTCCTGGCCACCGGTCTTCTTTTTCCACTTTTTTTCTGAATCCGTTTAGGGATAAACGGCTCGCGGACGTCTCTTAAATACACACCTTGTTTTTAAGCACATGTCCGATTCAACCATTATTAAATTTCTTTTAGGCACAGCCACACCCGAAGAAACCGATGCCCTTTTCGCCTGGCTTAATGAAGATACCGCCAATCGTCTGAAGTATTTTGAAGTCAAAAGGATCTTCCTGGAAAGTCATGGTCCCGGCAAGGCGGATGTCGACCAGGCGTGGGAACGCATGCATCTTTCCCTTCAACGGGCCGAGGAAGACAGCCCGCTTTCCGGTGGCAAAACCCGGAGATTCTCAATGGTGCAGATCCTGGTTGCCGCCGCCCTGGCGATCCTGGTTGTCGCCACCACGTATTTTGCCTTCCGGTTGAAGAATATCAGCCGGATCACGGCCAGGGCCAATGAAATTACCGTTCCCTATGGCTCCAGGATCAGCATGGTCCTTCCCGATGGGTCAAAGGTCTGGTTGAATTCGGGAAGCAAACTGACCTATAATGCGGGGTTTGGCGTAAATTCCAGGAACGTGAACCTGAGCGGAGAGGCCTTCTTTGATATCAAACACAACGCTCACGTCCCGTTCATCGTCAATACCAGTGATCTTTCCATTCGGGTCCTGGGAACCGTGTTCAATGTCCGCTCTTACCCCGACGACAAAGTCATCGAAACCACCCTGGTCAGGGGCCGGATCGAGGTCAATTCACTCAACCACGAAGGTGAACAACAGAATACCATCGTGCTGACACCGCATGAAAAACTGATCTACACCAAGGCTGACCGGAAAATGACCTACACCACAACAGATAAGCAGACATCTCCGCAACCCGCCGGGAACGGTCCGGGACATGAACGGGACACAAAGATCAAGGTTTCTAAAATCCAGTATCCTGAAAATGACGGCGCCTGGAAGGACGGAAAGCTCATTCTGAAATCCGAACCGCTGGAGGAGATTACGCGGCAGCTCGAACGGTACTATAATGTCCGGATCATCTTCCAGAACGATTCGATCCGGCATATCAAATTCACCGGGGTGCTCGACCAGGTGACCATCGAAGAGGTGATGCGCGCCATATCCAGTGCATCACCGATTAAATACAGCATTGATAAAAACGTCATCACACTCAAATATGCGAAAAAACCCCATATAAAAAGACCGGAAAATGCGGCCACATTTTCCGGTCAGTAAGATTAAACCCAAATCTCTGTAAATCAATAATCCAGGACTTGAATGTTTAACCCTTTAAAGTCGAAATTTATGAAAACTAAAGATGACAAAGATACCATTTTCAAAAAAAATGGTATTAAAAAAATGTTACTGACCATGAAAATAACGCTATTTCTTTTCATCCTGACGGTTTTTCAGGCAGCTGCCGAGAGTGTATTCTCCCAGAGCCAACCTGATCAGCCTGAATATGAAAAACGCTACGGTCCGTGAAGTTGTCGGTGAAATCGGGAAACAATCCAACATTGATTTCTTCTATAACGACAACCTCCGGGAACTCAACACCATCGTGAATGTTACCGCCGAAAACCAGCCCGTGAACACCGTGCTTGAAGGGGCACTTTCACAGGCAAATATGACCTACGAAGAGATCAAGGATAATTTTGTGGTTCTCATGCCCAATCTGAAAACTGAGAAGCAACAAAATGTGGTCACCGGAACCGTGACCAGCGCCTCTAATGGCGATCCTCTCATCGGGGTAACGGTCGTGATCAAGGGTACGGAAACGGGGACAATCACCAACCTCGAGGGAAAATATTCCATCACCGTGAACTCGCCGGATGACATTCTTGTGTTTTCGTACGTGGGTATGGAAACACAGGAAGTTCCGGTTTCGGGAAAAACGGTTATCGATGTCAGTCTTTCCGAATCGGCTGTCGGACTGGAAGAGGTGGTGGCCATCGGGTATGGCTCGGTGAAAAAAAGTGACCTGACGGGTGCAGTGGGAACGGTCAGTTCATCGGATATCGTCACGGTCCAATTTCGTTCAGACCTCACAGGCATTGCAGGGACAGGTGGCCGGTGTCAGCATTGCCAAAGCCAATTCCCAGCCGGGTGCAGATTTCGATATCGACATCCGGGGGCTGAGTTCGATCAATTTCAGCAACCGGCCGCTGGTGGTTATCGACGGGGTCATGGGGGGAAATCTCAACAACCTCAACCCCAATGATATTGCCTCGGTGGATGTTCTGAAAGATGCCTCAGCCACGGCCATTTATGGAGTCACGGGGCGCCAACGGTGTGATCATCGTGACCACCAAGAAAGGAACATCCGGGAAACCACGGGTGACATACGACAGCTACATCGGTGTCAAAGTTCCCTCGCACCTGCCCAAGATGATGAATGCCCAGCAGTTTGCCAAAGCTTACACGGATGATGTGGTTTCCGCCGGCGGCACGCCGGATGAGTTTACCACCACCGAACAGGCCACCATCGATGCCGGCAAATCGACCGACTGGGTGGACCTGATCACCGATCCTGTTCCGCAAACCAGTCATGTGATTGCCGTTTCAGGAGGGAATGAAAGCACCAAGTACTATTTTTCAGGCGGTTACCTGGATGAAAAAGGGAATGTGATCAATACCGACTTCAAACGCTATAACCTCAAAGGGAGCATCGACAGCAAATTCAATGACGTTGTCAGCGCCGGTTTTACGAGCTATTACACGTATACCGATCAGAACACCGGTTCGTTCGAAGCCGTCCGGTCGGCCTACCGGGCCCGTCCCACGGGGGTGAACCTGTACAAGGATGTCCTGAATCCCCAGGAAAATGCGGAAATCGACTGGAACGGCTACGCCGTCTGGATGGGGATCAACGACCACCAGGTGCTTAACCCGCTGGTGGAAGGGAACTCCCAGAACTACCAGTATGAAAACGTAGGCTCAAACCTTCTGGCCAATGGTTATCTCGAACTGACGCCGTTGAAGGGTCTCCGCTTCAGGTCTTCGCTGTCGGCATCGACAAGCAATATGCGTACCGGGGATTTCAGGGGCACCTTTACAAAATCCCAGAAGACCACGCGCAAACCGCGGGCTGAGTACAGCACCGATACCTATACCTCTTACACGTGGGATAACATCCTGAATTACCAGCTGGACGCAGGCAAAAACCATTTCGATATATCGGCCATCCAGAGTGCCTTTGAAGAAAGACGGGAAACATCCGACATCCAGGTCGAGGATCTGCCCTACAATTCCATCTGGTACAATGTCGGTTCGGCCGCCACCATCAATGGCGTCGGCAGCGACCTGACAAAACGAACTCTTCTTTCCTATATGGGCCGCCTGAATTATACCTGGAACCAACAGGTCCTCTTCACGGCATCAGGACGCTGGGATGGTTCTTCGGTCCTGGCCCCCGGGCACAAATGGGCCTTCTTTCCCTCGGCAGCCCTGGCATGGCGCGTCAGTAATGCCTCGTTCATGGACAATGCCAATTTCATTTCCAATCTGAAACTCCGTCTGAGTTACGGGATCGTGGGGAACGATGTGGTGGCCCCCTATGCCACGCAGGCCGTATTGATACAGACGCCCTACGACTTCAATGGGAGCTCCGCTTACGGACTGGGCGCCCTCGACACTTGGAAACCAGAATCTGAAATGGGAAATGAGTAAGGAACTGGACTTCGGGATCGACATCGGACTGATCCGCAACCGGGTCGCTGCCACCATCGATCTGTACAACAGGAATACCGTCGACCTGATCCTGAACCCGCAGATCCCCACCTCAACAGGATTCTCCCAGGTTACTTCCAATGTGGGCAAGGTTCAGAACAAAGGGATTGAAGTTACACTGAATTCCGTGAACATCGTAGCCGGTGATTTCAAATGGAGCACGAGCCTTAACTTCTCGGCCAACCACAATGAGATCAAGGAACTTTACGGCGGCGACATTACCGCCGATAAAGGCAATGGCTGGTTCGTCGGTGAATCGCTGAGATCCAACTACTATTACAAGTTTGATGGCATCTGGCAGACCAGTGAAAAGGACAAGGCCGCATCATATGGCGTTGAACCCGGGGCCGTCAAGGTCGTCGATAAAAACAATGACGGAAAAATATCGGATTCCGGTGAAGGGGACGACCGGTTTGTGCTTGGTTCAGAACTTCCCAAATGGATCGGAGGTATGACGAACACCCTGAACTGGAAGAACTTCGACTTTTCCGTCTTCGCCTATACCCGTCAGGGCGTACAGTTCAAAAACGGCATGCTCAGCGGTACCATGGGTGAAGTCACCAACGGCCGGTATAACCACCTCGTTCTGAATTACTGGACACCCGATAACCCGACCAACGATTATTTCGGGCTTAACGAGAAAAATCCTTACCGGGCAGCCATCGAATACCAGGATGCCTCCTTCGTTCGCATCGCCAACATCACCCTGGGATATACCTTCCCGCGCAGCCTGCTCAACAAATGGAAGTTCCAGAATTTCAGGATCTACGGGCAGATCAACAATCCCTTTGTCTTTACCAATTACATCAGCTTTGATCCGGAGTACAACACCAGTACCTACCGTGACAACGTGCCGTTTACCACCTACATGTTCGGTGTGAGCGTGTCAATCTGATCAATGTTGTTTCACTCTAAAAAAATCACCATTATGAAACGAAATAAATGGACAATCATACTGACAATCACACTTTTATTTGCCGGAAGCGGATGTCAGAAGTTTCTCGAAGAAGATGCCGTATCGATCATCACCGCCGATTCCTATTACATCGACGCGAACGGTTTTGAGGACCTGGTCAAATCCAATTACACTCTGCTGCGGGATATCACCCAGCAAAGGAACCTGGTGCTGCTTGGCACCGATATGTTCACCGATCTCGGCTGGGCAAACCCGTCGGATGCCGGGAGCGGATTAAATCTTTATGACGTGAGGATGAATTCGGAAGAACCTTCATTGAAAAGTCTCTGGGATCTTCTCTACCGGGAGGTCGCACGCACCAATACAGCCATCGAACGGGCACCGGATATCGACATGGATGAAAGCCTGAAAGCGGTCAGGGTAGGTGAAGCCAAATTCCTGCGCGCCTACAGTTATTTTTTGCTCGTCCAGGAATGGGGTGATATTCCCATGCCCCTTACCGAAACGACCTCAGCAACACGGCATGTGGAGAAGGTTGCCGCTGCCGATGTGTATACCCAGATCCTCAAGGACCTGGCGGATGCCGAGGCCGCACTGCCCGATCAGGCTTCCGATTACGGACGGGCCACCAAGGGAGCCGCACAGTTTTTACTGGCCCGGGTCTATCTCACCCGGGGATGGAATTTCAACAATTCCCTCGGCGGATCGCCTTCAGATTTTGATATGGCTCTCCAGTATGCCGATAAGATCATCAGTGCCTATCCGCTGGCGGAACATTACAGCGATCTTTTCCCGCAGCATTCCGAGAACCCGCTGCTGGAAACCTTCCCGACACAGAATGACCTGAACCCGGAAATTGTCTTTGCCGTCCAGTACAGCAATGATGTCCTGACCTATAACGGCGATCCGTCCAACCCCGATGCATTGCCCGGCAATAATGCCCATTCGATTTTCGGGGGCGGTGTGGAATCCATGCCCGGCCAGCTGGCCCGGACGAGTGAATACAACCGGCAACTGCCCGATTATGTCGTTACCCCGGCCATGTACAGGCTGTACAGCCCACAGATGGACACCCGCTACCAGTGGAATTTTGTGGATGCCATCGTCGCCCTTCACAGTGTTTCCGGTTTCGAGCCCATTTCAGGTGACACAACAACGATGATCAACATCAACAAAGGGGACACGGTTGTCTGGTACAGGCCATGGAATAATCCTGCCGATCCCGCCGATAAAGGTCTCGACGTTGGCGGTACGAAACCTTACGCTGTCCTGAACACGCCCGATTTCGGGACCGTTGACAAGACCCCTTACCATGATAAGTTCCAGACGCCGCTGATGTGGAAATTCTGGCAGCCCGGCATTCCCTATGGCGATGCCTATGGAACCACCGACTTCATCCTCTTCAGATCGGCCGAAGCATATCTTATCGCCGCTGAGGCCATTGTCAAAGGAGCTTCCGGAGGTCAGCTCGGCGGTGCCGATGTCTATTACAACAAGGTCCTCGACCGTGCCCTTGGCGACAATGCCGGTGCAGATCCCATGATGGCCGCCAACCCGGCCGATGTCACAGTCCCTCGATTCGGTTTCATACCGCGCCACGCCCGGGGAATGTCACCATCGACATGATCCTCGATGAGAGGGCCCGCGAATTTCTTGGGGAAGGGATGCGATGGTTTGATCTCAAGAGAACGGGGAAACTCATCGAGCGTACCGACCTGATGAATCCCTGGACCCATGCCAAGGGGAACCTGGATGCACATCACCTGCTTCGTCCGATACCCGCAGAGTGAAATCGACCTTTCAACACCGGCCATTTCACAAAATGACGGTTACCAATAAGAACAGGCAATCGCTTTATCCGCATCAAAAGAGGGGCAGCTTCGCCCTGCCCCTCTTTCCGCATTTCTGAACGATCAGGTGCATGAGCCCCGGATCAATGTTCCGGCCTGCCCATGCTTCCATTGACCATATTCATCACGCCATGCTAAACGCTTTTGAATTATGCCGACCATGAAAAGAATGACATCCCTGCTGCCTGCCCTGCTGCTCCTGTTAGTCAACCTTACCCCTCTGGCGTCCCAGGTTCCCCGGCCGGATTCCCTCATGCCGGATGAAGAAGCATGCGAGTCCCTTTACCTGGATGCCGCCGGACCGGTAAGGCTGGTTCAGCCACTGGTCGATGCGGCCAATTCCCGGTGGTTTTTCTTCTCGTCGGCCTGCAGACCTTTTGGCATGGTCAACCTGAGTCCCGATATGGCCATCGACGGCGCCTGGAATTCGGGATACCGCTATAACGAGGACACCATCCTCTTCTTCAGCCATATCCATGCCTGGCAGATGTCGGGAATCCCTGTTCTGCCGGTGACCGGCACCTTCAACGGTCCGGCAGGCCCGAAAGCTTACGGATCGGATTACTCGCACCGATGACGAAATGGTGCGGCCCGGATATCATGCGGTCTACCTGAAGCGTTACAGGATCCTGGCAGAACTCACCTCGACAACGCGGGTCGGTTTTCACCGCTATACCTTCCCTTCTTCACCCGACAGCTACATCCTGCTCGACCTGGCGACTGTGCTCGGGCCCTCCGGCACTAAGGAGGGCGCGGCCAAAATGGTCAGCAGCAGGGAGATCGAAGGATATGCCGTGATGGACGGGACCAGCCGGAGACCCAAACCCCTGAAAGTCTATTACGTCATCCGGCTGGACACCCCGTTCGATCGTTTTGAGGCCTGGCAGAACGGAAAAATGCTCGGCGATGTCAAAACCTTCAGCGGTTCCGGAGGCGGGGTGTTCATGCATTTTAAAACGGCCGCCGGCCAGCAGATCCTCATGAAAGTGGGCATCTCCTATACCGGCATCGACGCGGCCCGCGATAACATCGCCGCTGAACTTCCGGGATGGGATTTTGACCGCGTCGTCCATGATTCATACGATGAGTGGAACAGCTACCTCAGCCGCATCGAAGTTTATGGCGGCACCATCACGCAACAGCGACGCTTTTATACCGATTTGTGGCATGCCCTCCAGGGCCGGCGAATTGTCAGCGATGCCCGGGGTACCTACATTGACAACACTGGCGACCAGCCGAGGACAGGACATATCCATGCCGGAGAGGATGGGAAACCCCGGTTCAATCATTTCAACTCGGATGCGTTCTGGGGCGCCCAGTGGACGCTGAATACCTTGTGGGATCTGGTTTATCCCGACATTACGGAACAGTTTGTCAACTCCATGCTCCGGATGTACGACGACGGCGGACTGATCCCCCGGGGGCCTTCGGGAGGGAATTATACTTATGTCATGACCGGCGCCTCCACAACACCCTTTATCGTCAGCGCCTGGATGAAGGGCATCCGCGGATTCGATGCACAGAAAGCCTATGAAGGGATGCGGAAAAATGCCTTCCCCGGCGGACTGATGAGCAAGGCGGGTTATGAACATAATACCTTCAAGGGCGGGGGCATCGAATATTACATCGACCGGGGATATGTCCCCTACCCGCTGGATCACACATACCTGGGGCGCCCACCAGGACGGTGCCGGACAGACCCTGGAATATGCCTACCAGGACTGGTGCCTGGCCCAGATGGCCAAAAGCCTGGGAAAAACCGACGATTACCACCTCTTCATGAAAAGGGCGAAAAATTATACAAACCTGTGGGACAGCACGTCGGGATGGATGCGGCCCAAAACGGTTGCGGGAAAATGGCTGGAACCTTTCGATCCCCTGGCGGTCGATGAAGGCTTTGTCGAATCCAATGCGGCCCAGTCGACGTGGTTCGTTCCCCACGACATCAAAGGGCTGGCCGCTCTCATGGGCGGACCTGAAAAACTGACCATGAAACTCAACCGTTCCTTCGAGATCGCCGAGCAGACGGATTTTCACGTGAAGAATTTTGCTACACCGGGATGCCTTTGTGAAGGACCAGCGGGCAAGAGATCTATATCAATTACGGGAACCAGCCTTCAATGGAAGTGGCTTTTATCTTCAACTATTCCGGTGCACCCTGGCTCACCCAGTACTGGTCGCGCGAGGTGGTCGACCGGATTTACTCCGGCCTCAGCCCGCAGGAAGGATACAACGGCGATGAAGACCAGGGCCTCATGGGATCGCTCGCCGTGCTGATGAAGATCGGGTTGTTCGACCTGCAGGGGGGTGCCGCCGTCGAACCGGTCTATGAGATCGGAAGTCCCCTCTTCGATAAAGTGGTCATTCACCTCGACACGACATATTACAAGGGAGACAGTTTTACCATCATGGCAAAGAACAACAGCGACCGGAACCGGTTTATCCGCAGCGCTCTTCTCCAGGGCAAACCGCTCGATAAACCCTGGTTCACCCATAAAGAAATCACCTCCGGAGGAAGCCTCATCCTGGACATGGGCCCGAGGCCGGATAAGAGATGGGGAAGCTCCCCGGCCGACGCACCCCCGTCGATGTCGGATGAAAAATGATAGCCGGCTGTTGAAGGCTTGCCGGCATCGATCCGGCGGCACCGAAAAGCGATTGAGAAATGAAAAAAAGACCGAATCTGACCGTGCTCACCCTGATGCTTTTGACCGGGATTACCGTTCCCGGGATTGAAGGACAATGCCGGCCCGACGTTCCCAACAGGGATTCGCTGAAAAATCTGCTGTTCCGGATTGCCGACAGGCAGCTGGATCAGATGACGTACGTCGGTGAAAAGGAGGCTCTCGACTGGCAGCCGTCGGTCTTTTATATCAGCCTGACCGGGCTGGACGACGCCACCGGCCAGGCCAGATACCTGGACAGGTTGCGCGAACTGGGCAACAGGTACGACTGGATGACCGTAAGCCGGATGTACGATGCCGATTTTCTGGCCATCGGACAGGTCTATCTTGCGGTATTTACGACCGACCGTGACACCTCGGAGATCCGGCATCTGCGCTGGATGCTCGATTCCCACCTCAGGTGTTTGACGGTGACAGGGTGGGAAATGCCCAACCCCCCGGCGTCGAACCGGAAAATTATCCGGCCGACGAATCGCACGAATACGGAACCGGCGCTTTTATCATGGCCGGATCACAATTGTACCGGATGCTGGGCGATACAGACCCGGATCCGGATAAACCCGAAAAACCCTGAAGCCATGATCAGTCTGTTATTATGGAGTATGTTCTGCTTGAGTTTTCCCCCATCCGCTTCCCCTCCCCGCGCGGAGATGAACCACAGAGATGAGGATTTCCGGAAGGGAAAGCTGATCATCGATAATCCGCTTGCCAGCCACAACGATGTAAAGTCCTGGGTGATGGAAGGACCGGGCAAACTCGAATTTCATGACGGATGGATGGAGATGTACTCCGGCCTGCCCATCTGGGACCACGTCTTCTGGTGCCCCACCGACATCCCCGGATCGTTCGTGGCCGAATGGGAAGCCCGGAATATGCAGCCCGACAGCGGCCTTCTGATCATTTTTTTCGCCGCCACCGGCGACTCGGGCCAGGACATCTTCAGCCCCGGCATGCCCCGGCGCGATGGCACGTTCAAATATTATAACCGGGGAAGAATCGACTGCTACCACATTTCCTACTATGCCAATAACCCGAAGAACCCCGGCAGGGACAATTCACACCTGAGAAAGGATCCCATGTTTGCCCTTCTCCAAACCGGTCCCGCAGGCATACCCAGGCATTCGGTTTCTGCCCACCGGATGCGGCTGATCAAGGACCACGGACATATCATCATGTACGTGGACCGAAGAAAGATCATCGATTATACCGATGACGGGAAGACGAACGGGCCGGTATACAGCTCTGGCAAGATCGGGTTCAGACAGATGAGATGGTCGCATTTCCGGTACCGGAATTTCAAGGTCTGGGAACTCCGCGACGATCAGGGAAAACACGACAAATGATGATCAATGAATGAATTCGCCATGATAAAGACCATTCAAACCGCAGCACTGCTTTTCTTTAGCATCCAGGGTTTTTCCGGACCTCCGGTGAGGCCGAACTTCATCTTTATCCTCACCGACGACCTGGGCTGGACGAGCACTTCATCCTCTATGGACCCGCGCTATCCCGATTCCAGGAGCGATTACCATGAAACCCCCAATATCGACAGGCTCGGGAACCAGGGAATGCGTTTTACGAACGGTTATGCCCCCGCATCAATCTGTTCACCCTCCCGGAGGGCCATCCAATACGGCCAGACTCCGCTGCGCGAGGGCGACGAATCCTTCCCCCGAAATTATGATCCGAAAACCCACTCCTGGGTGACCATTCCCCTGATGCTCAAATCGATCGATCCTTCATACCGGGCGGCACATTACGGGAAATGGGACCTCAGGGCCGACATCTTTCCAGAAGATGTGGGCTACGACGAAAGCGACGGGAACACCGGAAACCGGAATGGTGATGTGATGACAGACAAGTCGACCAAATGGACCGCGGTCTACCTGAACAACGATCCGAAGCGGATTGAAACCCTTACCGCCAGGGCCCTGAATTTCATGGACCGGCAGGTAAAAGCCGGGCACCCCTTCTACCTTCAGTTGTCGCACTATGCCACCCATGTTGATTTCCAGGCGGAGCAGGAAACCTATTCCAAATACGTGGAGAAGGACCGGGGCGCGATCCACGATAACCCGGCCTTTGCGGCGATGCTGGAAAACCTCGATAACGGGATCGGGACGGTCCTGGATGAGGTCGACAAACTGGGTATTTCAAAAAATACCTACATCATCCTCATGGCCGATAATGGCGGGGTGGAATTTATCCCCCCCGTCAGAAACCGGCTGGATCCGCCATCGTCCTTCGACAAGAAGATGCGAAACTACCCGCTCAGGGGCGGAAAATGGGTTCTTTACGAGGGCGGCATACGGGTGCCGTTCATGGTGAAGGGTCCGGGGATAAAGCCCGGCAGTTATTGCCATACCGCCGTCACCGGCTGTGATCTGCTTCCCACCCTGAGCGACCTTGCCGGGAACCCGGAACCACTTCCCGCTTATATCGACGGCGGCAGTATGAAGCCCCTGTTTTCCGATCCGGAGCACGGTGTGGTTAAAAGAGCGGAGGATGCCCTGTATTTCTACCGGTACAACAGGGGGTATCCCCACGAAGCCGTGATCGAAGGCCATTATAAGTATATCCGCTTCCTGAAAACGGGTAAAACGGAGCTCTACGATCTTTCGTCGGATCCGGGCGAAATTCATGATCTCTCGGGCCAAAAGTCAGAAAAAGTCAGAGAGATGGGCCAAAAGCTGGAAAACTACATGAAGGAAGTGAACGCCGAAGCGCTCCACGGGAACACAACGGTAAAAAAGAGCAATGATGATGACGATTAAACGCTACATCCCCGCCATGATCGTAGTCCTTGGTTTCACGGTTTATACCGGCCGGGATATACGCGATACCGGTTTTCCAGCCGGTTACCCGGTTCTGCATCCGCGTTTCAGGGAATGGCCGGCACCTGCCAGGGGTGTGGAGACCCGGTTCAATCCGCCGGTCCTGCAATGGCCGGCATCATCCGGAAAAAAGGTATCCTACGATGTGCGGTTGTCGGATCATGCAGCCTTTTCCTCCCCTTCCCCCTTTCATGCTGAGGGCCTGCCATGGACCTTGTTTAACCCGCACCGGAGTCTGAGCCCTGGCATGTGGTACTGGCAGTACCGGCTCCACGGAGGCGACTGGTCGGCTATCGATTCCTTCAGGATCACGGCCTCGGCCACCGGGTTTGCTTCCCCCCCGGTTTCGGCCTTTCTTTCCGGAATACCTGCCGCTCATCCCCGGGTACTTCTGAACTCCGCCGATACAGGGATTTTCAGGAGCGAATGCCGGAACGATCCCGGGGCTGAGGCCATCATCCTGGAAGCCGACGGGATGCTCCGCCAGCCCCTGTTGCATGAATCGCAGGGTGAACAGAATGTTCATGGGAAAAAGGAATTCCAGGACAGGAAACTGGCCCAGAATGCGAGCATGCGCCTCAGCAATCACATGTATCATGCCGTCGACCATTTCTGCAAGGCCTACCTGCTCACAGGCAACACCAAATATATTCAACCTGCTATTGCCTACGGTATGGAAGTGGCTTCCTGGGATCCCGGCGGACTGACTTCTCTCAGCGACTTCGGCGATGCCCGCTGCATGTTTTCAATGGCCCTGGTGTTCGACACCTTTCACGGTGATCTGTCGGCGACGCAGAAAGATTCCCTCATAAATGCCGTCGACGCCCGTGCGGAGAGATTCTATGAAGGCTGGGTGAATTCGATCGATGCCAAGGTCCTGTCCAACCATGTATGGCAATATATCCTCGACTATTTTTTATCGAGTGCAGTGGCCTTGTACGGTGAGTCGGGGCACGCCCCCGACTGGATCAGGTATGCCTATGAATTATGGCTTGCCAGGGCGCCAGTCCTTGGAGGGGATGACGGCGCCTGGGTGAACGGATTTTCCTACTTCAGGCTGAATATGGAAACCCTTCTCGATATCCCCATGTTTATCAAGGATTACACAGGGTTTGATTTTATTTCAAAAAATCCGTGGTACCGGAAGAATCCCGACTGGCTCGTTTACGGCTTCCCTCCCGGCTCCTCGAGCGACGGCTTTGGGGATAACTGCGAGGAGTTGTTTGCCCCCGGACAGGAATACCTCGCCTGGAGCGACGCCCTGAGCCGGTTGCTGGGAAGTGGTGAGGCTTCATGGTACAGTTCCCGGATCGCCGAAACCGGTACCCTCACCCTCCCGGATGCCCCTATGCTGCGCTGGTTCAGGCTCAGGTACCTGCGTCACCTCAAACCTGCCTCTCCATCCGATCCCACACTCAACGAAAGGTCGAAGGCCTTCTTCGGCGCCGGGGTGGTGGAATTGCATTCCGACCCGGGCCATACGCAGTACGACCTGATGGTCGCCATGCGGTCCAGTCCCTTCGGATCTTACGGTCACATGCTGGCCGACCAGAATACGTTCCAGGTTCTCGGCGGGGGAAAACGGCTGTTCTATAACTCGGGCTATAAAATTGACATGAAAGATCCGCACCGCCTTGGCTGGTATAAACATACCCGGGGACATAACGGGGTTCTGATCGATAATCTCGGCCAGCCCTTCGGTTCGGAAGCTTATGGCTACATCGCCCGGTTTATCGACGGCCAATCCCTCTCCTATGCCGTCGGCGATGCCTCCAAAGCCTACAACAGCGCCGCGGAAGACCAGGATGCCGGACTGAAAACCTTTCGGCGGCACATCCTGTTCATCCGCTCCTTCCGGGGTGATTGTCTATGATGACCTGGAGGCGGATCATGACGCATCCTGGCAATGGCTGATCCACAGTCCGGAAAAAATCACGCCCGATACGGCCCGTAATACTTTTCTTTGTTCAACCGTGTCCGCATCCTCAGAAACACATTTTTTTGCCTCCGGGCACGTCCATTGGTCCCTGGCCGATACCTTTGCCATACCGGCCAAAAACTGGTCGGGCAAAACCGATGAAGAAGGAAATCCCGTTCACTACGCCGATAACCAGTACCATCTTTCGGCCACCAGTGCCGTAAAGTCTGGAAAAATAAGGTTCCTGGCCGTTATCCTCGTCTCTACCGACGGTCATCCGCTGTCACCTGATGTCAATACGGAACATGGGATGACGGAATTGACTTTCGGCGACTGGACGGTCAGTGCCCAGATGGACACCTCACGCCAGGCACGGCTCGAAGCCTTCCGTAAGGATGGTTCGGCCGGTTTCACCTCATCAGGGGCGACGTTGACCTGCGGGGGGGAAACATTCACGGGGCGGGACGCGGAAAGTGCCAAGCTGGTGGAGAAAAAAGCGGGGAAACTCGTCCTGACCGAAGCAGGGGAACATGTCCCCCGCGTTGTGGCGGAAATACCGCCGGAAGGGGGAATCCATAAATGAACCATGAAGGAATGAAGGCCATGAAATCAACACTCAAAACAGGAATGATCGCACTCGGGGGGATGTCGCTCATCCTCGCCTCGTGCCATCCCGCCAGGTCGGGACAGGACCACAGCCTGAGGCCCAATATTCTCTTTGCCATTTCCGATGACCAGTCGTATCCCTATTGTTCGGTCTACGGGACCGGGGGGATCCATACGCCGGTTTTTGACAAGGTGGCTCGAAACGGCATCCTTTTCAGCAATGCCTTCGTCGCAGCACCGCAATGCAGCCCGTCCCGGGCGGCGATCCTCACCGGGCTGAACATCTGGCAGCTTGAAGAGGCGGGCACACACGGAAGTTATTTCCCAAAAAAATTCAAGGTATTCACCGACCTGCTTGAAGATAACGGTTATCACATCGGCTATACCGGGAAGGGCTGGGCGCCGGGAAACTGGAAGGATGCAGGATGGACGAGGAACCCTGCCGGTCCGGAGTATAACGACAGACAGTTGTCGCATGTTCCCGCCTCAGGCATCAGTAAGATTGACTACTTTGGCAATTTCAAGGAATTCTACCGGCAGAAGAACCCGGATCAGCCATTTTTCTTCTGGTACGGGGCGCATGAGCCCCACCGGCCTTACGAAGAGGGGTCGGGCTACCGGGCCGGGAAAAGGACACGTAACGTGGCACTTTCCCGGATTCCTGCCCCCCGATTCAATCGTCCTCAGCGACATCGAGGATTATGACCTCGAAATCGAATGGTTTGACCAGCAACTGGGAAAGATCCTCAGCTTTCTCGATGAGCAGGGTGAACTGGCAAATACACTGGTGGTCGTCACCTCCGACAACGGGATGCCCTTCCCGGCCGCCAAGGCCAACCTGATGGAATACGGCACCCACGTCCCCCTCGCCATCTCCTGGCCCGACCACATACAACCGGGTCAGCACAGTGACCAGCTGGTCAGCCTGATCGACCTCGCACCCACCTTCCTCTCCCTGGGCGGCGTCAAAGATGTGCCCGACATGACCGGCAAAGACATGAACGACATTCTCTTCCCCGGCGACATCGTGGAAAAGCCGGTGCACCGGACCTTCGTGCTGACAGGCAGGGAAAGACACACCCATGCCCGGCCCGATGATCTCGGTTACCCTTCACGGTCCATCCGCGACAGGCATTACCTCTACATCATGAACCTCAAACCCAATCTCTGGCCCGCAGGAAACCCTCCCCCTCCGGTGAAAGGCAAAGAAGTGGTCCCGAAAGGATTCAAGGCGATCGGGATCGGCTATAACGACATCGACGACGGACCAACCAAAACATACATGGTTGAAAACCAGGACGAGTGGCCCGAGCGTTTCGCAGAAGGCTTTGAAAAGCGACCTGCCGAACAACTTTATGATATTGTCAGCGATACGGCCTGCATCCACAACCTGGCCGCCGACAGTCAATACGATGCCGTGCGAATGAAATTAAAAAATGAACTTGTCAACCTGCTGACCCTCCAGGGCGATCCCCGCATGCTGGGCTATGGCGATATTTTTGACAGCTATCCCCGTTTTGGCCTCATGCGCAACTTTCCGGGGTTTAAAAAACGTGGAGAATACAATCCTGAATTCCAGATAAAACCGGATAAAAAATGAATAAAGCATCCTTGTTACCCGTGCTGCTCTTCCTGGGCGCCCAGGTTCCGCATCCCGAACCTGCTCAAAAAGTACCGGTGATCATCATCATGTCCGACCAGCTCCGGACCGATGCCCTCGGAACATTCACCCCCAATATCAATTCCCTGGAACAGGACGGCATCCGGTTCAACAGGGCCTATTGCGCCTGTCCGCTCTGCGCACCCTCACGCGCCGCATTCTTCACCGGCAGGTACCCGAATAATACCGGTGCGCTGATCAACGGATGGGCGGTGGAGGATGAAGGTGACCGGGAGGTGAAAGCAGGGACGCCGAATTTATACCAGGAAATGGGAGAACAATGGGACAGCTGGCATGTGGGCAAACAGCATTTTTTCACCAGCGACAGTATCGATCTCGACCCGGCATCCACCACACACTGGATCACGAAAAATGATTATAAACATTGGCTGAAAAAGCAGGGGGTAGCGGCTCCCGGGGGAAAAGCCTATTCCGATGAGGCCCCTGAGCTGGTCTCGGACGAATTCACCCGTCTGAAAACTTATTCCATTCCCAAAACGGGGGTTTACAAACCGGGGCCCGGCTATACCTTCGATCATTTTATTGCCGAGCATGTCATCAAGGTCATCGATGAACATAAGCCTGATGATAAACCCCTGCTGATCAATGCGATGTTCCTCGCACCGCATCCGCCCCTTTGCGTCCCCGAACCGTACTTCAGCAAAATCAACGAAAACGGGATCACCATCCCGGAAAATGTCGGGGTCTGGTACACGGGCCAGTCTCCCCTCCAGATGTACAATATCACCGGCTTTTTCGGTTCACGCTATTCCCGTGAGCAATGGTCGGCCATCTGGCCCAAATACCTCGGGCTGGTCAGTGAGCTCGATGATGAAGTGGGGCGGATCATCACCTCGCTCAAGGAGAAAGGTCTCTACGATAAAGCCCTGATCATCTTTACGGCCGATCATGGCGAGATGCTTGGGAGTCATTCCCTCTGGCAGAAAATGTGCATGTATGAAGAATCGGTCACGGGTGCCGCTGATCATCAAATTTCCCGAAAGACTTCAATCCGGCTGTCCGTGAAACCGATGCCCTGGTCAGCCTGATCGATATCTGGCCCACCCTGAAGGATTTCCTTGGCATCAACGACCATGCCTCCACCGACGGCATCTCGCTCATGCCCTTGATCCGGGGCAAGCAAACCGGCCGTGACCGGATCTTCATCCAATATGACGGCAATGGTGCCTATGGCAATAACCAGAGATGCGTCGTCGACCGGAACCAGAAACTCATCGTCGACACCTTTAAGGATGAAGTCTACCTCGAGTTGTATGATGTCGTTGAAGATCCTCACGAAAAAAACAACCTCGCCCTGAACCCGGCCTACCAGCGCGATGTGATACGGCTGCTCGGCGAGATCACCGGCTATATGAATGAAACGCACGACCGGCTCAGTCTGCCGGACAACCTTTATATGACCTTTATGAAACGCTATTCGAAAGCCGGTCAGGAGGCCGGTGAGCACTAACCATTCTTCTAAAAAACAGGACGATGAATCTCGCAAAACACATTACGATACTTGTCGGCGCCACGGTTTGCGGTTTCAGCTGCAGTCATTCCGGCCCTCAGACAACCGGTACGGTAACCGCAACCCAACCGAACATCCTTCTCATCCTGGCCGACGACCTGGGTTACGGGGATGTCTCGGTCTACAATCCCGGAGAGAAAATCCGGACCCCGCACATTGACAGCCTGGCAATGGAGGGCATGCGGTTCACCGATGCGCATGCCCCGTCGTCGGTTTGCACGCCCACCCGCTACAGCATCCTGACCGGGAGGTACTGCTGGCGCAGCAGGCTTCCCCGCAGCGTCCTCAGAGGTTACGGGCGGGCACTGATCGAAAAAGACAGACCGACGATCGCCGGCATCCTGAAACGCCAGGGGTACCAGACCGCGGTCATCGGCAAATGGCACCTGGGCCTCGACTGGGCGGTCAGACCGGGACATGACGATGCTCTCAAAATACCCGAAAATTCAGACAGTGTCCGGGTCGTCACGGATATGGATCCCGCGGCCATCGATTTCAGCAAGCCCCCGACCGACGGGCCGATGACACATGGTTTCGACTATTCCTTCATCCTCCCGGCCTCCCTCGACATGGAGCCTTACTGCTATCTGCGCAACGACACCCTCACCGCCATCCTGTCAGCCCATACCGACGGCAACGATCTGAATACCGGCTACACCGGTGCGTTCTGGCGCGCCGGACTGATGGCCCCCGACTTTAAGTTCCCGGAGGTCCTTCCCAAATTCACCGATCTCGCCGTGCAGTATATCCATGAGCATGGCACCAATGGCAGCACGGCAAACCCTGGTTCCTCTATTTCGCCATGACGGCACCCCATACCCCCTGGCTGCCTTCCGGTGAATACCAGGGTTCGTCGGAGGCAGGTCAGTACGGCGATTTCGTGACGATGGTCGACGGCATGGTGGGCCAGGTGATCCGCGCATTGAAGGAGACCGGGCAGGACAGAAATACTATCGTGATCTTCACGAGCGACAATGGTCCATTCTGGCGGCCGGCGTTCGTCAGGAAATTCAACCACCGTGCCGCCTATATTTACAGGGGAATGAAAGCCGATGCATGGGACGGGGGCCACAGGATCCCCTTTATCGTCCGCTGGCCGGGAACCGTTTCACCCGGAACGACGAGCGATGCCACCATGACCCTGGCCGATATCATGGCTACGGTGATGGATTTGGAGGGAATGGATACAGACAGCGTTCCCGGGGAAGACAGCTACAGCATCCTGCCTGTTCTGACCGGGAAAACCGATACGGTTCCCCGCCAGGCGGCGGTGGTCCACGAATCGTCACACGGCCTTTTTGCCGTGCGGAAGGGAAAATGGAAACTCATCGAAGGTCGCGGTTCAGGCGGTTTCAGCGAGCCGGTAACCTACGACCCGAAACCCGGTGAACCGAAGGGCCAGCTTTACAATATGGAAACCGATCCTTCGGAAACCCGCAACCTCTACCAGGATAACCCGGAGAAGGTCGCCGAACTGCGGGCCGACCTGGACAGCATCATGAAGGCACAGAAACGATGGGTATCAGGTCACTAAAACGGAAGCAATGACACGATCACGTCGTATAAAATATGGTTTCGTGCCGGCAATTGTCCTCCTGTTGATCCTGGTCACCGGAGCGCTGATGGCCAATTCCCTCTTCGGAGCGGGGAGGACGAAAAACATCCCGCTGCGGCAGGGAAACCTGGTCCCCGACAATACACGGACCTATACCCCCGATCCCCGGTCCCCGCTCAGGGAAGCGATCCTGGATTACTGGTCGTCGATGCCTTTCCCGGAATCTCATGCTAAGATAAAACTGCAGGAACCCCGGATCATCCTGGCCTGTTTTCTGACGGGAAAACGGATCGAAGAAGCAAACCGTCACCTGGCGGGAATGAAACCCCATGGCGTCACGGGCTCTTCATGGTTGCTGAATCCCGGCGGCGATTACGACTTCACCCTGTTAGCCCTCACCCCCATCCTGTATTTTTTCGGTGACAGCGCCGAAGTGATGTACCCGGCCACGCGTGAACACCTCCTGGATGTTTTGCTAACGGCAGAAGGCGGCCGTTTTGATGACAAAGTCCCCCATTCCCTCGGGCTGATCGAAGACACGGAGAACCACGTTTTGATGACCCAGGGATCGAGGTATCTGAAAAACCGCTGGATGAGGCTTCACGGAAACGATGATCCGGCTTATGACAACACCGTCAACGGGATGGAGAAAAAACTGGGGGCATACCTCGAAAACATTCTCCGCTGCGGGATCTATGAGTTCAATTCAAACCCCTACCAGGGCTATACCCTTTCGGCCCTGCTGAACCTGGAAGCCTTCGGCAGCAGCAGGATCCGTGAAATTTCCAGGAAGATCCTCGACCGGGTGAACTGGCAATATGCCTGCGGAAGCTTCCGGTTCAACACCTTCCCCCCGATGCGGCGACGTTACGAACATTCAACCGATACCATCCTCGATGAAGATTACCACGGGGCCATGATGCGGACATGGGTGGGTTTCTATACCCGGTCGGCCGGCCTCACCATCAAAAGGGGAATGCACCACGCGCTTTGGGCAGCGGTCATGCCTTACCGTCCGCCCGACGGTGTCATCGACCGGACTCTCGGCATGCCCTTTCCGTATTATGTCAAAATCGGTCATGGCTGGAATTCCTGCCCCGGGATCTATTCCGGTTCAGCCGGGTATCTCCTTTCCGCCGGCGGCGCCAACCGGGGCAAACATTCGCTGATCATTGCCCGGCCGGTTATCCTGTTCACCGATCCCGCCGATCATGACCTTGGGAAAGTCTTCCACATGGCCGGGCCGGGTGCCGGATTCATGAGCTGGAACAATACCGGGGTATACCGCAACTTCGCCTGCGCAGCCGGTCCTGTCCATATCCCGGCATCCGCAACCCCGGTCCTCACCGAGGGTCGCTGGAACGTTTTCCGGTTACCCGGACCGGGCCTCCTGGCGGTTTATTCAACAGATGCACTGGGCCTGATGGTCCTGTCCGGACCCGGGGACCCCGGGGAGTTCATGGCCGCGATCCGGCGAATGAACCCTTCCGCCGAAAGGCTGAAAACGGAATTTCATCATCCCGACGGCGACGTGATCCTTTACGATACACATGCACCCCATGATAAATGGGTCATCCTTGAAATCAACGGGAAGAAGACCAACCGGGACTTCGATTCCTGGCCCTTCTTCGAGGGTCAGGTTGACTGCTGAAAGAAACGCTCACCCGGGCCGGAGGGTCCGGGGATAACATCAACATAAAAACCGAACCGATGAAAACCCTACCATTTTTCATTTTGTGTTTTTCCCTGACAGCGCCCCTGTATTCACAGACTTACAACATCGCCGCTTCAGGGGCCAAAGGAGACGGGAAAACGCTCAACACCGGCATCATACAGCAGGTCATCGATAAGGCGGCGGCAAATGGCGGAGGTGTGGTCGAAGTGCCGGAAGGCACATTCCTGACCGGGACGATCATGCTCCGTTCTGGAGTGGATCTTCATCTGGCACCCGGGGCCGTCATCCTGGGAAGTACCGACCCGATGGATTATCCTTTTATGAAAGAAGTCCTGGTGAAGGGTGAACCGAACCACCAGGATCGCGGTGCGTTGATCCTCTCCGAAAATCAACATGACGTAAAAATTTCGGGTGATGGCATCATCGACGGCCAGGGCCGAACACTCGCCCTGAACATCGACAGCCTGTACTATGCAGGTAAACTGGCTCCGGAATATTATAACCTGAGAAGGAAACGGCCGGGAAGACGGCCGGGGGATATCGTTTTCTCCAAATGCACCAATGCGCAGGTGACCGGCGTAACGATTAAAAATTCGGCCTCCTGGGTCCAGACGTATGTCCTGTGCCACAACCTGGTCATCGACCGGGTAAGGGTGGAAAGCGACGCTTACTGGAACAACGACGGGATGGACATCGTCGACTGTGTCAATGTCAGGATCACCAATTGCTATGTCAATTCAGCCGACGACGGGATCTGCCTGAAATCGGAAACTAAAGGGTATCTCGACGACAGCATATACATTGCCAATTGCACGGTCCGGTCGAGCGCCAGCGCCATCAAGTTCGGCACAGCCTCCGTCGGAGGCTTCAGGAACATCGTGATCAAACATATTTATGTCTACGACACCTTCCGGTCGGCCGTCGCCCTGGAATCGGTCGACGGGGGAATTCTTGAAAACGTCCTCGTCGACAGCGTGGTGGCGGTCAACACCGGCAACCCGGTTTTCATCCGGCTGGGCCACCGGAATACCGGCGGGGAGCGTCGGGAACCTGAAAAATGTCGTGGTCAGGAATATCCAGGTCCAGGTGCCCTTCGGCGTTCCGGACCTTAACTACGAGATCCGCGGACCGGAACTCGATTTCTTCCACAATCCGTTTCCCTCATCCATTACCGGTATTCCCGGACATGACGTTGAGAACGTGGTCCTGGAGAATATCCACATCACCTACCCGGGACGGGGTAACAAGGGTTACGCCTACCTGCCCGTCTACCGGCTCCGGTCTGTCCCGGAAGTGGAAAGCGGGTATCCCGAATTTTCCATGTTTGGCGAACTGCCTGCCTGGGCATTCTATGTCAGGCATGCCGATGGCCTGACCATGAAGAACATCACGGTGAAAGCAGAAGAAAAGGACTATCGCCCGGCCTTCGTCTTCGATGATGTCCGGAACCTTGATCTCGACCGGATCACCATCTCGAAGGCCAACAACAATCCACCGGTCGATTTTCAGTCACGTGTCGGGTGAAGGGACCCGTGACATCAGCACGCCGGGCTTCGAGGGAAGGAAGGTGGAAACGATCGGACAATGAAACAACGACCGGTGCAACGGGCGATGGATACGCGTCAGGCGTATTCAGAGCGGTTGCGGCCGGGAGATAATGATTTTTTAAGATGAAAAAACAGATCCTGTTTATCCTGGCATGCCTCGTTTCGGGCCTGCTGATCCTCGCCGCTACACGGGCAGGAAGCGTGAAGGTGACCTGGGTCGGCCGCATCGGCAATGTTAACCATCCTGAGATCGGTTACTGGTTCATCTCGCCCGACCTGCTGGAAAATGACCGGTACATGGAAGAACTGGATACGATCATTCACCAGTGCCCCTATACCCTCGTTTTCCTGACCGCCAGGGCCGGGGCGGATTTCTATGACGTGAAAACCATGCATCCGGTTTTTAGGCGACTGGTGGATGAAGCGCATAAAAACGGGTTGAAAATCGGGCTTCAGCTCTGGGGAAATTACAACGATACGACGGATGAAATTTCGCAACGGATGATTACCGGTCATGAGGTTCAACTGGACAGTGCCGGCAGGGCCGCATTGACGGCCCGGGCCGAATTCATCCGCTTTCCCTCCCGTCTTTTGAAAACGGACCTTTTCCGCGTCTATGCTTTCAGGAAAACCGCAGAGGGCTTTTACGATCCGTCAACCCTCCTGGACATCACCTCATCCTGTCTTACCAAACTTCCCGACAAATCGACCGTGACAGTGAACATTGATGGGGGTGAACGCGTGAAAGACCTGACCGCCTTCGTCATGATCGGGGAGTATTGCAGCCAGAGCAGCATGTGGGGAAATGTGGAGATCGATGGTTTTGCCAAAGCGATGGAAAGCTATGCCGATGTGCATTTTGACGGCTTTGCCCTGGATGAATACGGGAACAAATTCGTGGAACGGATCTTTGATCCGGATACGCCCGACCCGTTCAGGGGCCGGTGGTATTCCACGGCCATGGCCGACTCGTTCAGGGCCGCCACCGGCTGCGACCTCGGCAGGGTCCTCTTCGATGGCCGGTATGCCCCCGAAGGCAGGCCCGAGGACCGGATAAAAGCCATCAACCTCTATATGGATTTCATGCGAGGCGGCGCCCTGCGCGTTGAAAGGGCGGTCTACCGGAAGTCGAAAGAAATATTTGGTGAAGGGATCTTCAACGGCATCCACAGCACCTACCACAACAGCCTGATCAACGATGAGATCTGGGCCAACGGCATCGACTGGTGGACAGAACCCAGGGAATACGGGCAAACCGATGAAAAAACCTCGACGCCCGTCCAGATGGGCATCGCCATGGCGCACCCGATGAATGCCATGTACAACCAGTATTACGATAAGATTTTCCCGCCTGTCGAGAAGAAAGCCCTCATGGATCTGACCTTTGGTATCCGGACGCATTACCACGCGATGCATGATTTGCGGGAGAACCGGTTCGACCTACTCAGACCGGAAGCCATCGCCGGGATCAATGCCGTTGAATGCTGCAGCCGGCTCCTGAACCGCTTCAACCCTTCCCTGCCGGAGATCGGCCTGCTCATCGTCTTTGGCACCGAGGCTCTCGAAAACTGGTACCCTGATGAAGCGTCGCGGGGCGTTTACGATATCAATGACAAAATGGGCGTGAAAAACAAAGCACTGGAAATCTGGAATGCGGGATATCTCAATGCCGTTGTGCCTTCCGACCTGATCGCGAACGGGACCCTGGTGATCGGCCCCGGCGGAAAGCCGGTCATGAACGGGCATACCTTTCAGGCCGTCCTTTACCTGGATCCCCAATACGCGAAGGAACGCGAGCTGAAATTCCTTGAAGATTTCGAAAACCGGGGCGGGAAACTCATGATCGACGGACAGGCCCGCTATGATTTTGAAGGTCGCGATATCTCCCGGCGTTTTCAACGCATCGCTGAGAAAGCCGCCGTGACGGGTTATTCGCTGGAAGCCCTGCCCAAACTCGGCCTGGTGAAAAACGCCATTCCCGGTGGATGCAGGAATGAAGACGGATCGGTTGTCTTCACCGATCTTCCGTCCCTTCAGACCGGGAAGCCGGCTGAATTTACCCTCACCGAAAGAGGGGTGACCTGGTCCGGTCATTATCACGGACTCCTGGCCATCAAAACCACTGACAACGGGGGAATCGGAAAGCTTGCCGCACACGGCTTTGAAGATCTGAAAAAGGATGGGGAGCCAGTCCTCCGGTTTGCAAAACCCGTCGATATTTTCATTGACGGACGAAACATGATCCTGGCTGACCCGGCGAAAAGCATAAAACCTTTGGTGAACAAACTATGAGAAGACCACTGAAAACCGGCATCATGCTCCTGCTCGGGGCTTTACTGCTCTCCGGATGTCACCGTTCACATACCGTATGGCTCGATGACCTGGACATCCAGGATTTTTCGGAAGGCATCTCCACGGTGATCGTGACCAGGCCATCGGGAAAAGATTCGATCCGCATCGGAGACCGGGTTTTCGAAAGGGGCATCGGCATCCGGTATATCAGCGTGATCCCGTTCAATCTCGACGGCAAGGCCGCACGCTTCCGTGCATGGGCAGGACCCGCCGGACAGCCCGAAGGTGCAAACCCCTTGAAATTCTTCGTGGTGGGTGACCGGAAGATCCTGTTTGAAAGCCGGGAGATGAAAGCCGGCGATGAACCCGAAAGGGTGGATGTCGACCTGAAGGGGATCGGCAGACTGGGCCTGTTGATCACCAACACCAGGGAAGGCGGGAAAAGAGAACCCGGCTATTGGGCCATGGCCCGTTTTACCATGACCGGTCCTGCCCTTCCCTACACGGTTTCCTCCGGGGGTGAAAAATACATCCTGACACCCCCGGAACCGGAACTGCCACGGATCAACTCAGCCAGGACCTACGGTGCCCGGCCCCGGCGTCCGTTTCTCTTCAGGGTGGCCGCCACCGGAAAAGAGCCTCTGACGTTCTCCGCGGAAAATCTTCCTGCCTCGCTGTCCATCGATCCCGAAACAGGGATCATCACAGGTCAGGCCCTGAAGAAGGGATCATACTCCGTCGGGCTGAAGGTCCGGAACGCCGGGGGAGAGACCGATGGCAGGATGACCATTGTGATCGGCGACACCCTTGCCCTCACCCCGCCCATGGGGTGGAACGGCTGGAACGCCTGGGCGGGAGGGCTCGACAGGGAAAAGGTCCTGGCCTCAGCGGATGCCATAATAACGAGCGGCCTGATCCGGCACGGCTGGTCGTACATCAATATCGACGACACGTGGGAAGCCCCGCGCGCAGGGAAATACAACGCCATCCAGCCCAATGCAAAATTCCCCGGTTTCCCCGAAATGATCCGCCATATTCATTCCCTCGGACTGAAGTTCGGCGTGTATTCGACGCCCTGGATCTGCACCTACCAGGGCTTCCCCGGTGCCACCTCCGACTTCCCCGACGGGCATTTCACCGATGTGATCTCCGGGAACCGCCGGGCCTATCATTACATCGCCAAATACAGTTTTGAAAAAAACGATGCGGAACAAATGGCCGCCTGGGGTGTTGACTTTCTGAAGTATGACTGGCACATCAGGGTGCCGGCGGAAGCCAAAAGAATGGAACTTGCCCTAAGATCCTGCAACAGGGATATCGTTTACAGCCTGTCGAACTCTGCACCGTTTGCCTTTGCCTCCGACTGGGCGGGAATGGCGAATCTCTGGAGAACGGGCAGCGATATCCGCGACAGCTGGATCAGCCTGTACAGCGCAGCTTTTACCATCGACAAATGGGCCCCTTTCGCAGGTCCGGGGCACTGGAACGATCCTGACATGATGGTTCTCGGGAATATCTCCACCGGAGCGGTCCTTCATCCTACCCGGCTGACACCCGACGAGCAGTACACGCACATGAGTATTTTCTGCCTGCTCTCCGCACCGTTGATCATCGGTTGCCCGATCGACCAGCTCGATGACTTTACCCGGAGTTTGCTGACCAATGACGAGATTTTACAAATCGACCAGGATCCGCTGGGAAAACCGGCCCGGCTGGTATCGGGCAACGATGATGTCCAGGTCTGGCTCAAACCCATGGCAGACGGATCTTTTGCCGCCGGGTTATTCAATGTGGCCGGCTTCGGCAAAACACCACAGTCATATTTCCGGTGGGGAGATGAACAGCCGGTAAACTTTACCTTCGACTTCGCGGGGGCCGGACTACGGGGGCGCTGGAAACTGCGGGATGCCTGGCGCCAGAAGGACCTGGGCGAAACCGCCGGCCCCTTTAAAACGGTCATCCCCTACCACGGGGTGATCGTATTGAGGATGTTTCCTGCGGGACCCGAACGAAAAAAGGAAAACGAAAAACCGGCCCGCGCTGAGCCGGATCAAATGAAATAGCCATAAAAACCCATCAATGATGAAAATAACTTCAGAAAAATTCTTAACGATCGCAACGATCTGCCTTTTCATTGGACTCCCGCTAAAGGTCACTGCCACCGGCGACCCTGCCCGGACGACATTCTTTAATGTCAGGGACTACGGTGCCACGGGCAACGGGCTGACCTTCGACACAAAAGCCATCAACGCAGGGATCGACTCCGCCTTTGCTGCCGGTGGCGGCACGGTCTATTTCCCGGCCGGGAATTACCTCACCGGGTCGATCCGCCTGAAGAGCAATATCACCCTGTATCTCGATCAGGGAGCGGTGATCGTTGCTCTCCCGGCCGATACGCCCGGACAGTATGATACCGCCGAAGAGTCCGTCAATGACGTGTATCAGGACTTCGGCCACAGTCATTTCCACAACAGCCTGATCTGGGGTGAAAACCTCCACGATGTCACCATCAAGGGCAGCGGCATGATCTGGGGAAAAGGGCTTGTCAGGAGCTACGGGGGGCCCGAAGAAAAGAACTATGCCAACAAATCCATTTCCCTGCTGAATTGCCGGAACGTGATCATCCGGGATGTCACCATCCTTCATGGCGGCTGGTTTGCCATCCTGGCCACCGGCGTCGACAACCTTACCATCGACAACCTGAAGATCGACACGAACCGTGACGGTATGGATATCGATTGCTGCCACCATGTCCACGTCTCCGACTGCACGGTCAATTCGCCCCGTGATGACGGCATCTGCCTGAAAAGTTCCTTTGCCCTGGGTTACCCGCGCTCAACGGAGAACGTGACCATCACCAACTGCCAGGTCAGCGGTTATGTTGAAGGGACCCTCCTCGACGGGACCTTACAACGTGATGAACGGACGGAAGGGCACGGAGCGACGGGGCGGATCAAATTCGGCACGGAATCGAACGGCGGTTTTAAAAACATCACCATCAGCAACTGCACCTTCGATTATTGCCGCGGACTGGCCCTGGAAACGGTCGACGGGGCTAACCTGGAAAATGTAACCATCGACAACATCACCATGCGCGATGTCACCAACTCACCGTTCTTCATCCGCCTTGGCGCCAGGATGCGGGCCCCCGACAGCCTTGCCATCGGCACCTGCAGACGGATCCTGATCAGCAATGTGATGATCTATAATGCCATGGATACCCATTCGGCCTCGATCATCAGCGGCATCCCCGGGTCATGAGATCGAAGATCTTACCCTGCAAAATGTTCACATCTGGTACACCGGCGGGGGCACGGCAAAAATGGCCGGAACCCGCGTGCCGGAGGACGAAAAGAGTTATCCGGAACCGGATAATTTCGGACCCATCCCGGCGTATGGTTTTTTCATCCGTCATGTCCGGAATCTCACCATGAGCGATGTCTCGGTGAGCTTCATTACGGACGATGAACGGCCGCCATTTTACCTGGATGATGTGACCGGCGGAACCTTCCGGTACATCAAGGCGAAAAGAAAGGCAACGGTCCCGCATTTCATCCTGAACAGCGTCAGGGACTTTACCCTGCAAAACAGCCCCGGCATCAAAGACACAACGATCAGGGAGGCCGAACACAGCGAATTGTAGCCCGGGCCCGTGAGAGAGAATCACCGGAAGGAGGCTGTAAAGACAGCCTGACGGGAGGTCCGGCAGACGGAACAGCGATCATTGAAAAAAGGTCCGGGCAACCGGCGTCATCGCATCAGCATAAAAAACACAAAATATGAAAGCCCTAAAGTTTTCCCTGTTCATTTCAGCCATGCTCATCTGGGGCTGCAGCGCGCACAACCCGCCCTCAGGGCCTTTTTTTGCCACAGGCATAAAGATCGGCGAGGTGACCGGCAACCGGGCCATTGTATGGGCGAGACTGACGAAGAATGCAAAACGGGTGCCCGATTCGGCCCCGATACCCATCATCCTCTACCGGGATCCCGTGACCGGGCAGTTCGATCCCAAGGGAAACGAAAACTCACGCCCCGACCGGGAGCCGAGGGTGGAATACCCCACGGGCGTGGATATCAATACCATCGCCGGTGCCGTCCCGGGGAGCAATGGGGAAGTTCGCTTTTTATGGAAACCGGACGGGGGCGGGTGGAAAAAATCCCCCTGGCAAACGGTCGACACCCAGCACGATTTCACCACGCAGTATACGCTGGAAGAACTTTCCCCCGGGACAAAATACGAGCTGAAAGCCGAAGCCAGACCTATGGGCGGCACATCAGCCGTCAGCACCATCACCGGCAGCTTCATGACCGCCCCTTCTCCCGACACTCCTGCCGATGTGAGGTTCATGGCGGTCACCGGCCAGGCTTACCCCGACAGGGATGACGGCAGCAACGGTTTCAAAATCTATAAAGCCATGCTGGCCCAGAAACCGGACTTTTTCGTCCATACGGGCGATATCGTCTATTATGACCAGTATGCCAAGAACCTGGCGCTGGCACGCTGGCACTGGCAGCGCATGTACAGTTTCCCCGACCTGGTGGAATTTCACCGGCAGGTCCCTTCCTATTTTGAAAAAGATGACCACGATACCTGGATGAACGACTGCTGGCCAACGATGGAAACCCGCTTCATGGGCGATTTTACCTTTAAGGAAGGTCAGCAGGTCTTTTTGGATGAAGTGCCGATGGGAACGAGAACATACCGGACGTACCGCTGGGGAAAGGATCTTCAGATATGGCTTGTGGAAGGACGTGACTTCAGGGTCTCCAACGATATGCCCGACGGACCCGGGAAGACGATCTGGGGCGAAGAACAACTCGAATGGTTTAAAAAGACCGTCGGGGAATCGGATGCCACCTTCAAGATCCTGGTGACCCCGACACCGATCGTCGGACCCGACCGGCCGCAGAAAGACGATAACTATGCCAACAGCGGCTTTCATTACGAAGGTCAGAAAATCAGGGATTTCATCGCCTCACAACCCCGGATGTATGTCGTGACCGGTGACCGCCACTGGCAATATGTGTCAAAGGACGCGGAAACCGGCATCCTCGAATTCAGCACCGGCCCCGAAAGCGACCAGCATGCCGGGGGATGGAAACAGGGCGATAAACGGCCGGAGCACCTCTATCTCAACGTGGTAGGAGGATACCTCGAAGTTTCGGTTGTTCATAAGAACAATAAACCGGGGATCATTTTCCGGCACCACGATGTGAACGGGAAAGTGTTGTTTGAATTGAATCAATAACTAAACAAATGAACAGGTTACAGCTTTTAAAAATATCTCTTCTGCTCATACCCGGCCTGATCTTTCCGGTCTGTGGCCTGGATGCTGTAAATGTCCCCACCCGGCTCAGCATAAATTTTCTCACCCACGCCGGGCAGGTCTTCCTTGATGGTTACCCTGTGAACACTCCGGTTGCCGGCGCCGCATCAGGAACTGAGAATTACGAATACGCTGAAATTGCACAGCAACAACCCTTCTTTGGGTGGGTCGTTCCATCGGCCGGTGACAGCACGTTACAGACAGGTTACCGGATCCTGGTATCTTCCTCGATGGAAAAGATCCGGAATGATACCGGCGACATCTGGGATTCGGGGAAGGTGGAAAATGATGAATCGATAAACGTACGGTATAAGGGCAAGCCCCTTGAACCGGGAAATGTCTACTACTGGAAAGTGAAGACCTGGGATAACCATGGCGTCGAATCCGGTTATTCCGCAGTTTCCGGATTCCGGACAGCCGTTGAAATGACAGATTACGCCACCGCGCGCTATCCTCTCCAGAAACAAGACGAATATCCATTGAGCATTAAACCCGTTTCAGACAGCCTGGCTTTCATCGATTTCGGGAAGGATGCCTTTGGCCGCCTGAGAATAAGCCTTGAAGGCCGACCCGGAATGGATAGCATCACCATCCGTTTGGGAGAGGCTGAAAAAAACGGGAGGGTTGACCGGGAACCCGGCGGGACAATACGTTATTCCGTCTATAAACTGGGGCTGAGGGACGGCTGGAACACTTACATCATCGCTATCCGGCCCGATAAGAGGAACACCCGTCCGGGTGCCATCCGGATGCCGGCGTATACCGGCGAGGTGACACCGTTCCGCTATTGTGAGATCGAGGGATATCCTTCGGACATCTCAGAAAAACAGGTGATCCGTGAGACGACCTTCTACCCTTTCGATGAAACGGATTCCTATTTCACGAGCTCCGATTCGATCCTGAACGCCGTATGGGATCTCTGCAAATATTCAATAAAAGCCACATCTTTTACCGGAACCTATGTAGACGGCGACCGGGAAAGAAAGCCCTACGAGGCAGATGCGCTGATTAATCAGCTCGGGCAATACGGCGTGACGCGCGAATACAGCATGGCACGCCATAGCCTGGAATATCTTATTTTTCATGCCACATGGCCTACCGAATGGATACTGCAAACGGAACTTATGGCCTGGCACGATTACATGTACACCGGGAATACCTCCCTTTTTGAGAAGTATTACGATGAGTTGAAGGCCAAAACGATGATGCCGCTTGAGGATAAATTCGGATTTATCAGCAGCCGGACAGGAAAGGTAACACCCGGACTGCTTGATTCCATCCATCTCGATGACCAGCTTCGTGACAATGTGGACTGGCCGCATTCGGGAGGACTGGGACTCAGTAAAAAAGAACCCGGAGAAACCGACGGCTTCGTCTTCGAGGATGTGAATACGGTGGTGAATGCCTACTATTACAGGGCGCTGGAAATAATGGCCCGGGTTGCCGGGATCACAGATCGGAAGGAGGACAGTACAATGTTTGCCCATCACGCGGCCAGGCTGAAAAAATCATTCCATGTCTTCCTGTTTAACAAACTGGGAAAGGTTTACCGGGATGGCATCGGGACCCGCCATGCCTCGCTCCATGCCAATATGTTCCCCCTGGAATTCGGACTGGTGCCGGAAAAATACGACAGCGATATCCTCAGATTCATCCGGTCGAGAGGCATGGCCTGCAGCGTCTATGGCGCCCAGTTCCTTTTGGATGCCCTCTACGATCAGAACGATGCGGACTATGCCCTTGATCTTTTAACTTCGACATCCCCCAGGAGCTGGTACAACATGATCAGGGCCGGCTCGACCATAACGATGGAGGCATGGGATAATAAATACAAGCCGAACCAGGATTGGAACCATGCCTGGGGTGCGGCACCGGCAAATATTATCCCGCGAAAACTGATGGGTATCGAACCCCTGGAACCGGGCTTCCGCAAGATCCGGATAAAACCCCAGCCGGGTGACCTCGAACATGCGAAGATAAAAGTTCCAACGATCCGGGGAGAAGTAACCGTTTCCTTCGTGAATAAAGCCGGAGAAGGGTTCACACTTGACGTCACAACTCCTGCCAACACGATAGCGGAGATTTACCTTCCCTACCCGTCCGGATCACAAAAAATAACCTCGGACGGTAAACCGGTTTCCGTGGCAAGAGAGGGGGAATATGCTGTCGTTCATAATGTTGGTTCCGGGAGCCATACCTTCAGGGTAGCTGAATAATTCTAAAGATGACAAAAGAGATGGCCCGCATGAAACTAATATCAGGATTGAGAAAAGCATTTTACCTGGCCGGTATCCTGGGCCTGCTGATCTTCACCATGGCTCAGCGGACCGGACAGGTTCAGGTAGATTACGTCGATTATTTTGAAAATACGAATCATCCCGAGGTGGCCTACTGGTTCTTCACCTCCGGCATGATGGCGGAAGATACCTTCAAATCCAGGATCGACAACTTTGCGGCGAACAGCAAGTACACGCTCATCTACCTCACCGCCAGGCAGGGAAGCGATTTTTACGATGTCGCCACCATGCACCCGGTGTTCGAAAAACTGGTGAAATATGCGCATGGGAAAGGGCTGCAGATCGGACTTCAGATCTGGAAGAATGATGAGGATGTCCCTCTTGAAAACTGTGATTGTCTCATGCAGGAAAACGAGGTGACCCTCGACGGAAACGGGAAGGGCCATGAGGTGGTCGTGGCGAAGAACGCCCGCAACATGAAAAATCTCCTGAAAAGCGAACTCTTCAGGGTTTACGCCTTCAAAAAGGCCGGCGACGGATTTTACGAGCCCGGTACGGTGAAAGAAATCACCAGTCATTCCCAGTCAGGCTCAGGACCGGCACAGATTGAAATCAGCCTGGACGCCGGCCCGTCATTCAGCGGGTACACCGCTTACATTCTCACCCGGCATTATTACCGTTCCTGCAGCAATTACACCACCCAGGCCGTCGATAAGATCACGGGCATCTTCAAAGCGTATTCCGATATTCCGTTCGATGCCATCGGTCTGGACGAATACAAAAATCTGACGATCCCAAGGGCCACCACGTTGAAACTGGCGCACAATGTTTTCCGGGAGAGGCTGTACTCGACGGCTATGGCCGCCAGGATGAAAAAAACAACGGGAGATGACCTCGGCCGCGTGCTTTTCGACATGCGTTATGCCCCAAAGGGAAACCCCGTCCCCCGCATCCGTGCCATCAACACCTACATGGACCTGCTCCGGACAGCCACCCTGGATGTGGAAAAGGCCATGTTTGAAACCGGCAAAAAGGCGTATGGACCGGAAACCTTCATCGGTCTTCATAATACCTTCCACAATAACCTCAACGAAGACGAGGTCTGGCAAACCGGGGTCAGCTGGTGGAACATCAGGCGGGATTACGGCCAAACCGATGAAGAAACGCCCATTCCGATCCAGCTCGGCATTGGCATGTGCAACAGTGAAAACGCCATGTACAACATGTACTACAGCCCCAGCCTGGAGCGGATCTGGACCAAAGCGCTGTACGACCTGAGGTACGGTGTCCGTACCCATTACCACGCCGCCAATGACGTCCAGGGATGGGGCGTCTCCATCGACTCTCCTGAGGCCCTGGCCCGGATCAACAGGGTTGAGAACTGCGCCAGGCTGATGAACCGCTTTAACCCTCCTTTTCCCGATATCAGGCTGCTCGTGGTTTATGGCATGGAAGCCATCTTCGACTGGTACCCGGATGAAAGCCAGAGAGGTCTTTACGATACCAACGACAAGCTTGCGATGGCGGAAAAATCGATGGAACTCTGGAACCACGGTTATCTGAATGTAGGCGTACCTTCCGATGTTATCGAAGACGGCAGGCTCACCCTCAATGCCGACGGCAAGCCCAGCCTGAAGGGGCATGTCTTCGATGCGGTCATCTTCCTCAATCCCATGTACGCAAAGAAAAAAACCTTCCTTTTTCTCCAGGATTATGCCGCCCGGGACGGCAAGCTGCTCGTCGAAGGAAGGGCGACGCGTGATTTTGAGGGCAATGACATCACGCCGCTGTGGGATGAACTGTCGGCCCGGCTGACGGCAACCTCCTTTACCCCTGAAAACGTGAGGAAACTCGGGATCCAACCAAACACCCTCACCGACGGTGTGGCCAACGGGAATGGGACGTTCACCTTTACCAGCATCGAATCGCTGGAGACGGATAAACCGGCCACCTTCAGCTTTGCCTCGGGCGGCCATACCTTCCGCGGCATATACAAGGGGCTGGCTGTCGTCCGGGTCGATGAACAGGGTAACCTGGTGAAGCTTGCCGCCACGGCCTTTGGATCACTCGACAGGGACGGCCGCGAAATCTGCCACACCTCCCCCTCGCCGGCCGATGTGTTCATAACGGCCGGAAAGGGGGAATGGAAGGCGGTCATTGCCGATAAGAATCATTCTATTAAACTACTCAGGGAGGAATGATGAAGGTCCGGTTTATAAACACGGTTATGCGGAGATCAGTCCGGGTCCGGACCATTCTGGCTCATTGTTGCCGTCATGACCGTTACTGCCGGTTGCGGGAATTCACACGATGTATGGCTCGACGACCTGGCGATAAAGAACTACGCGGAAGACATCAGCTCACCGCTCGTTTTCAAACCCGGCGACAACGATATGATACCGGGAGGATTCAGCCGGGGGATCGGCGTCAGGTACACCAGCGTCATGAGCTTCGAAACAGGCGGGAAAGCCAGGAAATTCTCAGCTATCGCCGTTCCGTCCAAGAAGATGCCGGATGCAGCACCGGTGGAATTTTATGTCATCGGTGACCGGAAAATCCTGTTCGAAAGTAAAACTCTCCGGAGTGGCGATCCTCCCCGGTTGATCGATGTCGATCTGCAGGGGATCCGCCGTGTCGGCCTTCTCGTGGTGAAAAGCGGCAAGGCGGGACAGAGGGCGCATTGCTTACTGGGCCGATGCCAAATTCGTCATGGAAGGCGATGCCAGCCTTCGTCCCGTGACCGGGAGCAGCAAAACGTACATCCTGACACCGCCACCGCCTCGGGAACCCCGGATCCACTCGGCACGGATCTTTGGGGCCACCCCGGGAAATCCCTTCCTGTACACGATTGCCGCCACCGGGAGCCGGCCCATGACCTTCAGCGCCGATTCTCTCCCCGCCGGCTTATCGCTCGATGAAAAGACGGGGATCATCACCGGAAGAGTGAAAAAGCGGGGAACGTACCCGGTCCGGCTCACGGCCGAAAATGCATCCGGAAAGGACCGTATCCGGATGACCATCCAAGATCGGCGACACCATCGCGCTCACCCCGCCCATGGGATGGAACGGCTGGAATTCATGGGCCCGTGACATCGACCGGGAGAAAGTCATCTCATCGGCCAATGCCATGGTAAAATCGGGACTGATCGATCATGGCTGGACCTATATCAATATCGACGATACCTGGGAGGGCCAGCGAGGCGGAAGGTATCAACGGCATCCAGCCCAATGAAAAATTCCCGGGCTTTGGTCAGATGGTCGGTTATATCCATTCACTGGGCCTGAAGGCCGGCTTGTACTCCACGCCGTGGATTGCCACATATGCCGGTTACACCGGTTGTTCATCGCCGTTCGAAAACGGATATTTCCCGGATTCCATCCGTGAAAACAAAAGGGCGTACCGTTACGTGGGCAAATACACCTTCGAGGCTGAGGATGCCCGGCAGATGGCTGAGTGGGGTATTCGATTACCTGAAATACGACTGGCATATGACCGTTCCGCCTGCCGCACGGATGGAACAGGCGCTGAGGCATTCGGGGAGAGACATCGTGTTACAGCCTTTCCAATTCGGCGCCCTTCGACCAGGCCGCCAACTGGGCAGAGATTGCCAACCTCTGGCGAACCGGCGGCGATATCCGGGATACCTGGCTGAGCCTCTATACATCAGCCTTTTCCATCGACAAATGGGCGCCCTTCGCCGGACCGGGACACTGGAACGATCCGGATATGCTGGTGCTCGGGAAAGTCTCAACGGGATGGAACTCCACCCCACCCGCCTCACCCCTGATGAGCAGTACAGCCATGTCAGCATCTATTGCCTCCTTTCGGCGCCGCTGATCCTGGGCTGTCCCCTGGAACAACTCGATGCATTCACCCTCGGACTGCTCACCAACGATGAAGTGCTGGTGATCGACCAGGATCCCCTCGGACAACCGGCCAGGCTGAAAACCGACAAGGACGGCGTCCAGGTATGGGTCAAACCCATGGCCGACGGCACCTATGCAGCCGGACTGTTCAATACCGGCGGGTACGGATCTACGCCGCAGTCGTTATTTCCGGTGGGGCGATGAGACCGTCAGACTCCTACACTTTCGACTTCGCCTCAGCAGGACTGCAGGGAAGATGGAAGCTCCGGGATGCATGGCGGCAGAAAGATCTGGGTGAATTCACCGGATCATTCACCACCGATATCCCGTTTCATGGCGTGATCCTGCTCCGGATGTCGCGGTCTGAAGAAAAAACTGGAAATTAACGTTAATTTTAAAGAGGAATTCCATGAAATAAAAACCGCTGCTCATTAAAAAACGAAAAATCATGCAGATACTGAAAAAATTCTTCCTCTCTCTCTTTTTGTTCCAGGCCGTCCCTGCCATCCAAGCCCAGGACCTGACGCCTTACGTCCTCCCGCTCACCGGTTCACTCAGCGACTACGAGCTTTCGAACGGCAACACCTACCCCTGTATCGCCCTGCCGTTTGCCATGAACCACTGGACACCGGTGACAGCAATGAACGGGGAGCGATGGCAGTATTCGTACAATGCCTTTCATATCACCGGGCTGAAAGAAACCCACCAGCCCAGTCCCTGGATCGGAGATTACGGCGTTCTCTCCCTGATGCCGACGACAGGTAAAAAAGTCTTCCTCGAAAAGGACCGCCAGAGCTGGTTTTCCCATAAAGCGGAAGAGGCCCGGCCCGAATATTACCGGGTTTACCTGGCCGACTACAATGTCACGGCAGAACTGGCGCCAAGTGAACGGGGATGCATCATGCAGTTCACCTTCCCCGAAACCGACAGCGCAAACGTGGTCATCGACGCCTTCAACAATGGGTCGGAAGTCCGGATCCACCCGTCAGAGAACAAGATCACCGGGTACACCACCTATCACAGCGGAGGAAAGAGCGACCTGCCGGAGAATTTCAAAAATTATTTCGTCATCGTCTTCGACAGACCTTTCCGGGAGTATTCGGCATGGCGTGATTCAGCTTTCATCGGACAGAAGCAGACCGTCACAGGTGACCGGACAGGCGTGGTGGTGAGTTTTTCCACCCATGCCAACGAAAAAATCACGGCCCGGATCGCCTCGTCGTTCATCAGCGCCGGACAGGCGGAACTGAACCTCAGCCGGGAGCTGTCGGGAAAATCGTTCGCCGACGTTCGCCAGGCGGGCAAAAATGCCTGGAACCATTACCTGTCGAAGTTCATGGTGGAAGACAGCGATGCCGGTGACCTGGACCATATCCGCACTTTTTACACCTGCCTGTACCGGATGCTCCTTTATCCCCGGGAATTCTTCGAATATGATGCATCGGGAAAGATCATGCATTACAGCCCCTTCAACGGGAAAGTCCTGCCGGGAAGGATGTACACCGACAATGGGTTCTGGGATACCTTCAGGGCCGAACATCCCTTCTTCAACCTTTTCTTTCCGGAACTGAGCGCTCATATCCTGGAAGGACTGGCCAACACGTACAAGGAAAGCGGCTGGCTTCCCGAATGGGCCTCTCCCGGGCATATCAACTGCATGATCGGGTCCAACTCGGCTTCTGTGGTTGCTTCGGCATACCTCCTCGGGGCGAAGGATGCGGATATCGATGTTCTTTGGAATGCCGTTTACAAAAACGCCTATCACGCCAATCCCACCATCACCTCGGTGGGCCGGGCGGGCGCAGCAGAATATGAAAAACTGGGATACGTTCCCTTCGACGTCATCAATGAAAGCGCCGCCCGGACCCTTGAATATGCCTACGATGATTTCTGCATTTACAGGCTCGCCACGAGCCTGCATAAAGACAGCGCCATCGTGGAGACCTTCCGGAAAAGGGCGATGAACTACCGGAACCTGTTCTATCCCGCTTACAGGCTGATGGCCGGACGTGATTCCGCCGGGAACTTCCGTCCGGATTTTAACCCGTTTGCCTGGGGCGGCGATTTCACCGAAGGGAACAGCTGGCATTACACCTGGAGCGTGATGCATGACCCCGCGGGACTCGAAAAGCTGATGGGCGGACGGAAGAGCTTTGTCCGGATGCTCGACTCGGTCTTTACGATGCCCCCCGTGTTCGACGACAGCTACTACGGCAAAGTAATCCATGAGATCCGCGAGATGCAGATCGAGGACTTCGGGCAATATGCCCATGGCAACCAGCCCATCCAGCATATGATCTACCTCTACGACTGGGCCGGCGAGCCCTGGAAGGCCCAGTACCGCGTGCGCCAGGTCATGGAGAGGCTTTACCGTCCCCGGCCCGACGGTTACTGCGGCGATGAGGACAACGGCCAGACATCGGCGTGGTATGTATTTTCCGCCCTCGGCTTTTACCCGGTGTGCCCGGTGATGGGGGAATATGCCATCGGTTCGCCGCTATTCAGAAACATGAAAATTACCCTCCCCGATGGCAAAACATTGCAACTGAAGGCAGAGGGAAATTCAGGAGAAAATGTCTTCATCAACAAAATCGACGTCAATGGAAAACCTTATGATAAAAACTATTTCACTCTCACACAGCTGAGGAAGGGCGGGGTTGTGAACTATACGATGACCCCGGTTGCGAACCATGAACGGGGGATCCAAAAATCGGATTTCCCATACTCTTTATCCGATGAGTACCCGGCGGATAACGGACTCCGGAAATAACCTGCCTGTCCTGGCAGGGAAGAGCCTGCCGGAAGTCAGGGAAGACGGGGGAAGGAAGGAAGGAAGGAAGACGGCGAAATGAATGGCCGGCATACAAAAAGCGGTTATGACGCAGGATTCACTCAAGCAAAGGAAGATGAAACGAACGATGCTACTTCTGTATTCAGTTTCCCTGGCGGCACTGCTGTCTTTATCGGGAGTGCGGCCGGCGGATGGCGGATCTGACCGGTCACCGGTCCTGACCACGGGAGAGGACACCCTGAGAGCGAATTTTCTGCATCCTCCCCGGGATTACACCATCCTGCCGTTCTGGTCGTGGAACAACACCCTGAAAACGGGGAAGCTGAACTGGCAGATGGACCAGATGGTCGACAAAGGCATTTACGGTGCGTTCATGCATGCCCGGGCAGGGATCGACTCGAGCAAAACCCCCTATTTTTCAAAAGGATGGTGGGATGCCGTTGAATCGACCGTGAAACATGCCGCCGAAAACGGGTTCTATGCCTGCCTCTACGACGAGGATAAATGGCCCAGTGGCAGCGCCGGTGGCCGCACCATCGCACTCAACCCCGATGCTTTTGTCAAAAAGGCCATGCACTACACAACGGTCGAAGTGGTTGGTCCCCAAAACCTCAGGATCGACTTCATCGATCACCCCTTTGCGGTTTTTGCCGGAAAGATCGATGAACAGGGACGATACGACAGTAAAACGCAGACCGACATCACCGCCTCTGCCGGTAAGAACTGGGAGGTCCCGCAAGGACGCTGGGCCATCGTCGCCTTTCAAATGCTGAAGGACCCCAATGAACAGATCGATTATCTCGACTCAGCGGCGGTTGCCGGGTTTCTTCATGTTACCCACGACCAGTACTACGCCAGGCTGAAATCCTATTTCGGCACCACCATTCCCGGTGTGTTCTTCGATGAGATCTACGCCAGTTTTTCCGACCGCCGCAACAACCTCTTTTGGACCGATGATTTCCCCGCGGAGTTCGAAAAACGCAAATCCTACGCTCTGAGGGACAAGCTTCCCCTCATCGTCCTCGATGACCCGGACAGTTCGGCTTCCGTGCGTTACGACTATTACGACGTGGTCAGGGACCTTTACAGCCGGGCCTGGTTTAAACAGTATGCCCGCTGGGGCGATGAACACCACATCTGGGTCACCGGCCATACCACCGAGCTCATGTCCCAGTACACGCGGCAGGCCGATTATTTCTACACCATGGGGCAGCTGCAAAGGCCGGGGACCGACAACGAGGATTTCCGCTACAGTTACCCGCGACATATCGATTTTTACAGTCCGAAACAGATCAGTTCCATCGGCCATATTTACGGCAAAAAACGGATCATGGCCGAATCGATGGGCGGCGGCGGGTATACCATCCCGCTGGAGGAATACCGCTACGGGGCCTCCATGCTCGGGGTTTACGGCATAAACATGTATGTGGCCCATCTGTTCCATTATTCCCAGCAGACGCCCCGAAAACCAGGCCGACTGGCCGCCGAGCTGGTTCTACCGCAATCCGTACTGGAAATATTTCAAACCCCTGGCTCTCTACATGCAGAGGCTTTCGTGGATGAATTCCCAGGGCAGTCATGTGTGTGATGTGGCCATCCTTTATCCCCTGACCGATCTCTGGCTTTCCAATCCTTCCATTCCCCCCGACGCTGAATTCTATACGGGAATACAACGGCTGCTCCTCGAGAACCATCTCGATTATGACGTGGTCGATCCCACCTCCCTGGCCAGGGCATCGACTGACGCGCAGGGCCTCGGCCTGGGCGATGAACATTACAGGATCCTCATCCTGCCTTCCCTGAAAGCGTCTAGACAGCGCGGTCCTGAAAAACATAACCCGCTTTGTCCGTCACGGCGGCATCCTGATCGGGGTGGATGGATTACCGATTGCCTCGGAAAACACCTTAACGGTCGATCCACATACCCGGAAAGCGATGACGGATATCTTCGGCTTTGACCCACGGGACCTCAGGAGCCGTGATTACCACACCTGGGGAAAGGAAAAAGCGCACCGCTACACCTTGAAGAAAGACCCCGGCGGCGGCATGGGCATTTTCACGTGGTACCCCGAGGAAGTGCCGGACATCATCCGCAAGGTGGTCGATCCCGACATCCGGGTGGAAGGGCGCGACAATCCATGGCTGAGGTATTGCCATCGCCATACCGGCAACCGTGACGTCTATTTTCTGGTGAACGGCCATGATGTTCCCGATACACTGCTGGTCAGCCTGCGCAACACCGGCATCCCCTGGCTCTGGCACCCGGAAACCGGGGAGATCAGGCAACTGACCAATGTCCGGGTCAGTGACGGGCGCCTGGAGGTCATGCTGGATTTTGCCCCGTGGGAAGCCTTCTATCTCGTGGTCGAGCCGGGTGAAACGAATCACGGATGATGTGCTGGTCCGATCCACGGATCTGCAGGATATGAGCCTGCAAAATCACGCGGGAACCATTTCCCTCACCGGCTTCGCCCCGGTGGCAGCGAACCACCAGGTTACCTATACCCGGGGCGGGAATACGGAAACGGTTTCCTGGAACGGCACGACCGGCCTGTCAACCTTACCGGTGACCGGAGACTGGACCTTCCAGCTCAGCCGTCACAGCCTCGACAGCCTCTGGGCACCATCCATCCCTCCCGATACCATCGAACTGCCGGTCATGAGATTTACTCCCGTCCGGCCAGGTGAAAACACAACGCCAGAAAAATTTTCCGCCCCTGACTTCGATGACCGGTCATGGAAAACCGTGAAGATCCGCGACCGTTTCAATCCCGATACCGGCTGCCGGCGGTACCTGAGCGACTGGGACGCCTGGTGGATCAGTTATTACGAATCCGGAAAGCATATCCCCGAAATCAGCGGCGGGACGCGGTACTTCCGCAAGCGTTTTACACTGGACACCCGGGCCACCAAAGCTACTGCCGATATGACCGCCGACAGGAACTATGTGCTTTTTGTCAATGGAAAAAGGATCGGCTCTGACGATGATCCACAGACCGTCGAACAATACGATATTACCGGCGAATTGACCACCGGGCCCAATGAGATCCTTGTGGAGGTCGGGAACACCCACGGCCTGCTGCTTGAGGGATCGGTCCGGACGAAAGGCGGAACAACCCTCAAAATCAGATCGGACAGCACATGGCAGGCTTCTGAAGATAGGGTCACCTGGAACACGGCCTTCCTGTTCGCATCACCGCCATTGGGACCATGGGGATCCGTTCCGCGCCCCGGCCATGAGATCCGCTATCCCGTCACGGTCTGGTACCGGCAGCTTTTACCCCCGGGAGCAGCAACGCTGATCAGGCCGGATATCCGCGGAGAGGGACAGGTCTTTGTTAACGGCCGCAAGGTCAGCTTTGATGCCGGCGGATCGGCCAGCCTCCACGGCCTGACCGCGGCCGGTGGAAACGTCCTGGCTGTCCGCATTACCGTGAACAATGCCGGTGACGGGATCATCAATCCGGTGAAGGTGGTCTGCGGACAGGCAAAAATACCCCTCCAACCGTGGGGAAACCTTGGACTCGAATGGTATTCCGGCAGGGCGCTCTATTCCAAAACCGTTCAGCTGAATGACAACCTGTTCGACAGGAACACCCGGTTGATGCTCGACCTGGGAAGGGTCAATGACTTCGCGGAGATCTGGGTGAACGACAGCCTGGTGACATTCCGGCCCTGGCCGCCCTTCCGGACCGATATCACCCCGTACCTTCACCCGGGCACCAACAGGATCAGCATTGTGGTGGCCAACCTGCTTGCTAACCAGGCCAGCTGGGACATCCTTGATGCCAACATCGACAACAGGGATGCACGATGGTGGCACGATGGCACCATCATGCGCGAAAAAGAAAGGCTGATCTCCGGGCTTCTCGGCCCGGTGACCATCATCCCGTTGACCCGTAAATCCATAACCCTTGGTCCTTCCGGTTCTCCGAAAAAAACTGCGCCATGAATTATTCATCTGTATCGAAAAATATGGAAACCGGCTCAAAAGGTATCTTCCGCCGGCTCTCCTGGAAAATACCGGCCGGTTGTCTCTTTCTCGCCGCGTCTTTCGCCTTTGTCATCTTTCGCGATGCGCCGGAATATACCGTATATTACGGCCAAAACAGCACAGCCGGAGAAAAGGCTGTATGCGAAGACCTGAAGCACGATATTGAGGATCTGACGGGAACGGAAGTGGAGCTTCAGGAAGAACCGGAGCAATTTACCGGGAAAGGCTATCATATCCTCGTCGGAACACCGTCAGACAGCCGGAAGATCGCTGAATACAGGGCGGGCGGGAAAATCGTGCTGGAGGAAAACGCTCCCGGCCCCCGGGGTGGCCGGATAGAGGTGATCCGCGATGGTAAAAGCACGGTCCTGGTGATCGCCGGTTATGATACGGAAGGATTGCAAAACGCGATTTACGATTTTTCGGAAAAGGACCTGGGCATCGACCCACTGGCCTACTGGACCGGCTACCGTCCGGCGATGAAAAAGGATTTTAATCCCTACGGTACCGCAACGCGGATGGTTTCGCCATCGGCAATCCCTGTGGTCTGTTATTTTGAGAATGATGTCGATGAGTTGGCAAACATGAAAAAACCCTATCTGGAATACGACATGCCAACATGGAAGGGGATGATAAATACCCTTCGCAGGCTGCATTACAATGCCATTCACATCTTTGACATGTTTGGACGGGCCGAATTCTACACCCGGGAAGGGTACCGTAAAATCCGGCCCGACTACCGCGTCAATCTCCCCCTGATCGATAGCATGATCGATTACGCCCACCTGAAAGGGATGAAGGTCCAGGTCGATCTCAGCCTCGGCTACCAGATGAAGTCCATCACCGGCGAGCAGGCATTGTGCTGGACGACTTACCGGAAGCAATGGATCGATACCTGGGTCTATTACCTCACCAGCACACCGCTGAAAAAGGCCGATATCTTCTCAATGCGTCCCAGGAACCAGGTCTGGGACCGGGCTTATGTGAGCAGTTGCGGGGAAGATAAAGCTCAGGTGTTCAATGAAGCCTTCGCATCCCTCGACAGTATCCTCAACATTTATAAACCCGGCGCCCTCAAAATCTGTGTTTGTTACGACGATGGCATGGAGCTGTTCAACGACGGGTTCAATCCGCCCCGCGATTTTATCATCGCCTGGTCGGACGATGGATACTGCCATTTCAAATACCTGCCCCTCAGCAATAAGGGTTATGCTTTCGGAACTTACATGCACGCCGGTTACTGGAAAAACCATACCGTCCACGATCCTTACCCGGACAGGATCGATTCGGTGATGACCCAGATGCTGAAGAGGTACGATGCCGGCAGTTATCTCCAGGTGAACGGTCAGACCTTCCGGCCCTTCCTCCTGAACCTGGAAGCCTTCAGCCGGTTTGCAGCCGATCCTGCCGGTTTTGACGGGGAACGTTTTTACCGGGAATGGTGCATCCGCTATTATGGAGAGCCGGCCTCGGTCTTCGCGGTGAATTCGATGAAAGCCCTTGGAGAAGCCCAGTACGGACGCAGTGGGTATGTCCAGTTTTTGGGCGAGATCAAAAATTTTTTCGGATATCTCGCCGATACCCTGGTCATCGGTCCTTCCGGAAGCCATACCGCTCATTTCCAAAACCTTCCCACCGCGGAACTCAGCCGCCGCCTCGAATATTCACGTGAGGCCCTCAAGCAGGCCGGGGAAGGTTTGAAAGCCGCGGAGGACCAGCATCATTTTTATTTTGACTACATTTACCTTCCGGCCTTGATGCTCGATCAGCTGCTCGAATTTGAAAATACGCTGGAAAAACTGGCCGAGCTGAAAGCCGGCGTCTCCTCTGCCCCACAGAATGAAAAGGTCGATTATAAACCCCTGCTTGACCAGGCGTCGGAACAACTGAATGCCATTTGGAAAACCGCAGAGGAAGGAGACCGGTACACAAAATGGGCCGGGTGGTATGATCCTGTCAAACGCAGGCCCAATAATGGTTTCCCAACTTCCCTGATGTTGCAGGACGTCAGGCGGCACCTCCTCTCCCGGGGATCCTAAAGGCCGGTTCCTTGAAAGACGCCCATCTGTTAACCAAAATGAGAATTTTGTCATGTCATTCACTGAAAGTCTGAAATATCTGTTTCTCTCATTCGCCCTGGTCGCTGCAGGTATCCCGGCATTGCAGTCCCAGGACATTGCAAACCGGCATCTCTGCGATCCGTCATCGGGAAGATCCGTTTTCCTCAGATCGAAGGAACACTATGGCGGTGAATGCCGGTGGCTGGCTCAGAAATATGCCGACGTTGATGCCGGAGGCGCCGAGGTTTCAAGCCGGGAATACGCCCCAAAAAACTGGTATCCTGCCTCGGTCCCTGGCACCGTGCTGACCACATTGGTCCGCAATAAGGTCTTTGGCGGGGTTGGATCTCAGCTTCTCCCGGGATGTCACCCTTAAACCCGGCGAAACGGAAGAAATTGTCTTCACCCCTCGGGAAAACCCCGTGCTGAAGATTGAACACCCCCATCTGTGGTGGCCGGTGAACAAGGGACCCCAGGCCCTTTACACCCTGCACCTTTCTTTTGTCACCGGTGACGGAGATACGACCCACCGGCTCATCGTGCCTTTCGGGATCCGGGAGATCACATCAGACAGGGCGACGCCCGACAGTTCCCGGCGATTTCTGGTAAACGGCTGCACGGTGTTCATCCGGGGATCCAACTGGATTCCCGAGGCCACTTGCCGTGACTCCGAAAAAAGGACGCTCGCCCAGATGATGTACACCACAGTTTCCGTTTACAATGATTACCGGCAGTCGTTTCCGGGCTTCAGAATTGAAGCCACAGTCTGGGACCTCAGCGGCAAAAAGGTGCTGGACCGGAAGGCCAGGGTGGATATCCCCAAAGACGGTGTGGCCTGCGATGTTCTGAAGATCGCATTTCCCAAAAACATATCCGGCGTCCATTTCATCAAGCTCTTCCTTAAAGACCCTGACGGCAGGACCATTGCCGATGCTTTCTACTGGCGTTCGAACGATGAATACCAGGGACCAGGGACCCTCACCGGTCCGGCGGTTTCGGGTTTCCGCGACCCCGACAGTCTTCCCCGCGTGGACGCCGAAATTTCCGAATCCCACAGAATGGAAGGGCGACACCTTCATCTGGACGTCACCATCTCCAATCCTTCCGGATCTGTTGCCTTCTTCAACCGCCTCATCTTGAAAGACCGGGACGGAAACGCCGTGGCACCGGTCTTCTGGTCCGACAACTTCTTCTCCCTCCTGCCGGGTGAATCCCGGACCGTCACCGCCATGGTTTTCCCTGACGATATGACCGGGAGGAAAGCGGAATTGACCCTCGAAGGCTGGAATGTTAAACCGGAAAAACTCCCGATCAGTTTGAAAAGTCACCCACAGAAAGAATGATCCGGCAAACCGGCTTGAAACGAAAATTCACCATACTTTGTATCAACCCTTAAATTTTATTCAAATGAAGACGACGTACCTGATTTTATTTATGGCATCACTTTTCTTCGCCTCGTCATGCAAAAGTGATCAGGATGGCTGGACCAGCCTGTACAACGGAAAGGACCTGACGGGTTGGAAGGAGCTCAACGGCAAAGCCAAATATGAGGCTTCCGGCGATGAGATCGTGGGCACAGCCGTATTGAATTCGCCAAACTCATTCCTCTGTACGGAAAAAGATTACGGCGATTTTTTCCTGAAGTTCGAAGTGAAACTGGATGAACCCACGAACTCCGGCGTTCAGATCCGGAGCGAAAGCTCACCCGATTACAACAATGGCCGCGTTCACGGCTACCAGGTTGAAATCGATCCGTCCGACCGGGGCTGGAGCGGCGGGATCTATGATGAAGCCCGCCGGGGATGGCTGTATCCCGTCGACCTGAACCCGGGGGCAAAGAAGCTGTTCAAAATGAACGACTGGAATGAGTACCGCGTGGAATGCATCGGGAACAAGATCCGCACCTGGCTGAACGGAAAACCCGTGGCCTACGTGATCGATGATATGACCCCCAAAGGCTTCATCGCCCTGCAGGTTCACTCCATCGGCGACAACAAGGACCTGGAAGGATCAAAGATCCATTGGAAAAACATCATGATCAAAACCGAAAACCTCACCCCCTCCCCTTACGACAGCATCTTCATCGTGAACGACATTCCCAACAACCTGAGTGACGATGAGCAAAGCAACGGCTGGTCGCTGCTCTGGGACGGAAAAACCACCAACGGCTGGACAGGGGCTTTCATCGACCATTTCCCCGATAAAGGATGGGAGATCAATGACGGCGTGCTGACCGTTCTCGAATCAGGCGGCAAGCAGGAATCGGGCGGCGGCGACATCATCACCAAAAAGAAATACAGCGCCTTCGACCTCCAGGTCGACTTCAGGCTCACGCCAGGCGCCAACAGCGGGATCAAATATTTCGTCGACCTGAGTTATCCCAGTCACGGCTCAGCCATCGGCCTGGAGTACCAGCTCCTCGACGATGCCCGCCACCCCGATGCCAAAAAAGGCGTGGACGGCAACAGGACGCTGGCTTCCCTCTACGACCTGATCCCGGCTCATAAGGAACCCCGATTCGTCCATCCCATTGGGGAATGGAACCGCGCCCGTATCGTCGCTTACCCCGACAATCACGTCGAGCATTGGCTCAACGGCAGGAAGGTCCTCGAATACGAACGCGGCAGCGACATCTTCAAAGTCCTGGTGGCCCGGAGCAAGTATGCCAAATGGGACGGTTTCGGACTGCAGAAGGAAGGCTATCTCCTTCTCCAGGACCACGGGAACCAGGTTTCATTCAGAAGTATTAAAATCAAAGTCTTAAAATAACCATATCATGACAAGCAGAAGAAAATTCATCAAAAACGTTTCGCTGGGATCTGCAGCGATGACCATGGGCGGTCTCGGACTGTCGGCAAAAAGCTATGCCCGGATCCTGGGCGCCAACGACAGGATGCACGTGGCCTACATCGGCTGCGGACGGCGTGTGCCGGCCTATTACCCGATGGTGACCTACAAACCCTACAATGTCGAACTGGCCTATATTTGCGACGTCATGAAGAAGCAGCGTGAAGCCGTCGCGGAATACATGAAGGACAAGCTCGATTATAAACCCAAACTCGAAAACGATCTCCGGAATGTCCTGGACGACAAGGATGTCGATGCTGTTTTCATCGCCACTCCCGATCACTGGCACACCTACGGGACCTACCTCGCCCTGGGCGCCGGCAAGCATGTCTACGTGGAGAAACCGGTGAGCCATGATCCTCATGAAGCCGAGCTCCTGATGGCCATGCAGAAAAAATACGCCGATAAGGTGATCCAGATCGGCACCCAGCAACGGTCCCAAAAGGAAGTCATCGAGATCATCCACGATATCCACAACGGCATCATCGGGAAAGCCCACTGGGCTCAAACCTGGTATATCAACAGCCGTGGACGTGTGGTCAACCAGACCAAGGCAGCACCACCCGAAGGTCTCGACTGGGACCTGTGGCAGGGGCCTGCGCCGCGGCGCCAGTACACCGACGATACCTGGAACTACAACTGGCACTGGTATGGCTGGGATTATGGCACCGCAGAGACCGGTAACAATGCCACACACGAGCTCGATCTCGCCCGCTGGGCCCTCAATGTCGAATATCCGAAGGAGGTGATCCTGAATGCCGGTAAATACCATTTCCTGGATGACGGATGGACCATGTACGATACCATGGATGCCTCCTTCCGCTTCGATGACGGGAAACTGATCAAATGGGACGGCAAAAGCCGCAACGGGGCTCCGACCTACCTGGGCGGCGGCGGTCGCGGCGTCTGGGTTTACGGCACCGACGGTTCCGTCCATATCAACCGGGAGGGATACACGGTCTACGACCGCGACGGGAAGGAAACCAAAAAAGGGGTGACCGGCGGCAAGGAGGAAGGCTCCACCAACCTCGGCGGAGGCGGAGGCGTTTCAACCCTCAATACCATGAACTTCATCAACACCATCCGGGGAACGGAGAAACAAAACGCCCCCATCATTGAAGGCGCCAAGAGCACAATGCTCTGCAACCTGGCCAATATCGCCTACCGTGCAGGGAAAAGCATCGAATGCGATCCGGCCAATGGCCACATCAGGGACCAGGACGTCATGGACAAGTACTGGTCGCGCGAGTACGAACAGGGATGGAAAATGGACGTGTGAAAGGAGCGCGATTTAATAACAATTCGGGATGAAAACCAGGAATACACTGAGCCGGGGTGAATTTATCCGGATGAATGGTGCCGGTCTTATCGGGGCCTGCGCCGTTCCTGGATTTTTCATGCACTGGGGATCATGGCTTCCGCGCACAACGATCGGGTCGATCAGGCTTTATAAGATCAATGTCGACAAGGAACGCAATTTCAGTCATGGCACATGGACCAACCGGCAGCATGTGATCGTCCAGGTTTCGGGCGGGGGCATGCACGGATGGTCGGAAGCGCTGGCAGCCAAGAACGATCCGGCGCTCGACCTGGCGGCCTGGAGTGCCTTTATGAAGCCGGTCAGGGGGATTCGGGTGGATGATGCCCTGGAATATGCCCGGTCGGCCTTTTTCTCCGGTGACTGGAAACGCGATGAGAGCGAGCTCGTCCAGCTGGCCCTTTACGACCTGGGGGGCAAGATCAGCGGCGTACCCGTCATCGATACCTGGAACCTGAAAAACGACCGGCCGGTGCCCGGGGTCTATACGATCCTGGAAAACGAGGTGGAGATGGCACTCCGGGAAGCCGGAATTGCCAGGCAGCAGGGATTGGTCTCCCACGTGAAGTTGAAGATGTTCGGCAACGAAGATCTCGATGGCCGGTTGGTCACGGCCCTGCGAACGTTTTTCGGACCGCGGACCTTCCTCATGGCTGATGCCAACCGGGGTTACCGTCACATCACCTCCCTGGATGAGCTGGCCCGGATCCTGTCCGGGTTCCGGGAGAAAGGGCTCGATGCCATGGAGGACCCCTCGGGGCTCGACGTCGCGGGATGGATCGCGCTGCAGAAGAAAGTGGCACCCCTGGCGCTGATCCCCGATTACATCATGCGGCCGGCCCCCCAGGGACTGAAGATCTTTGACCCGGCCATGGGGATGTATTTCAACCTCCATCCCGACCAGATGGGCGTTTTGACGGAAACCGCCCAACTGGCCCGCAAAATCAAGGATTCAGGAAAGGGCCTGATGATCGGCGACAGCAGCTTCATCGGTCCTTCCTGCACCATCTGGCAACAGATTGCCGTCGGCGCCGGGGCATCCTGGGTGGAAGCCATCGAGAAACCCCAGGAATCGGATATCTTTTTGCAATGCATCACCCGGTCGGCAACACGGCGTTCCCAAAACGGCATGGTCAGCATCACTGAGAAAAGGCCCGGCTTCGGCCTGGAAGTGGATGCGGTGAAACTGAAGAACCTCTCACAGGGCTTTTATGAACTCGAATGAAGCTGTATGGTCGATATTTTTTTTGCATTCACCATAAAAGTTACCTAGTTTTAATCGCTTCCGGCCTTGCCGGTTTACAACACGGAAACATCCCCGGTTCTTCCTTTCCTCAAGCTCAAAAAAATACATTTATGAATAACTTCATCATCAAATCGCTCCTCATCCCGGCGGCCCTTGCGGTCGGTTCCTGTTCGTCGAAAAAACCCGAACAGCCGCTCAATGTGCTATTCATTGCCGTGGATGACATGAACAACGACCTTGGATGTTTCGGAAATTCGGAGGTCCAGTCACCCAATATTGACCGGCTGGCGAGGCAGGGGGTCGCTTTCGACCATGCCTACTGCCAGTTCCCGTTGTGCAGCCCGAGCCGTTCGTCTTTACTGACCGGTTTGCGGCCCGATTCCACGAAGGTCTTCGATCTGCGGTACCATTTCAGGCAGGGTTTGCCCAATGTTGAAACGCTGCCGCAGATGTTCAAGAACAACGGATATTATGTGGCCCGCGTTGGCAAGATGTTTCATTACGGCAATCCCGGCGATATCGGGACCAACGGACTGGACGACAAGGTCTCGTGGACAGAGCGCTACAACCCGGCCGGCCGGGACAAGACCACCCTCGAATTGGATGTCATCAATTATACGGCCTGGAAACGCGGCCTGGGGGCGTCACTGGCCTGGTATTCCGACAGCACCGGGACCGATATACAGCATACCGACGGAAAGGTTGCAGAACAGGCCATTGAGCTGATGAAAGCCCATAAGGACAAACCCTTCTTCATCGCCGCCGGTTTCTATAAACCGCATTGTCCATGGATCACCCCGAAAAAATATTTCGATCTCTACAATTTGGACCGGATCACTCTTCCGGACATCAGCGGGGCGCAGGAGAAGTACCCGCCTTTGGCCCTTGCCTCCACGAAACCCTGGCCGTATTTCGGTGTCAGGAGCGATGAGGCCAGGCAGAGCAAGCTGGCCTATCATGCCGCCATCTCCTTTGTCGACGCCCAGATCGGCAGGCTTCTCGACGCGGTGGATTCGCTGGGACTGGGGAAAAACACCATCATCGTCTTCTGGAGCGATCACGGTTACCACCTGGGCGAGCACGGGCTGTGGTTCAAGCAGAGCCTCTTCGAGGAATCCGCCAAATGTCCGCTGATCATCTCCGTTCCCGGAAACCCGCAAAACGGTGAGATCAGCAGCCGCACCGTCGAGCTTCTCGATATTTACCCCACCCTTGCCGATATCGCCGGAGTGAAGGCTCCCGATGATCTGCAGGGGTTCAGCCTGGAACCGTTACTGAAGGATCCGGACGCCAAATGGAGCCATCCGGCTTATACGCAGGTCCAGAGAAAAGACGTGCCGGGATATTCCGTCAGGACGGAAAAGTGGCGCTACACCGAATGGGGATTTGGCGATGAAGGCATCAGAATTGTACAACGAGGACGACGATCCCCATGAACTGAACAATCTCGTGGCGGACCCGGAATACAAGGATGTCGTAACACGTCTCGATTCGATGTTGCATGCCGTGCATCCGCGCATCGTCCAGGGCGGGGTGGCCGAACCCAACACCAGGGAGATTTTCAGCAACTGAGTGAGATCTCTCTCCGGCCGTTTTCATTTTTGAGTCGTTGGAGAACATAAGTCATTTCCCGTGGCTTAGGCGTTTCTTACCGGAAATACGTTCCAGGTTACTATCATCCATGGAACCATCCATCAGGTAATCTGCCGTAACATCAAGTTCGCTTGCCAATTTCTGTTTCACTTCTGTTTCACCACCTACAATTTCCCCATTCTTATAACTTGATAATCAAACCATAAACAAAACATTACTCGTTCCCCTACGGACTGCAAAACGCCCTCCAATGCTTCAGCAAAGGCGGGCTTTTTTTTAGGGAAATCTCTATGAAGTATCCCGATCACCTCCATTCCGCCGGAGGTCCTTTCGTGTGCATTTTCTTCGAATAGCAGTTCGTCTTCCCTGCTTTTCTACCACGGACTCCAACATAAATTCCGTTTTCATCCAAAATTTCTCACCACACCACGCTGATTTTTTCTTCTTTTTTCCAATAATGGGTGACGTTTTACCGGATATTTGCCCTGAGTGATTGCTATATGCTAAGCAATACATGGTGTGAGATAAAGAAGGCATTCGTATTGTAAGGCGCCAATCCGGGTAATTCTGACCATCAGGTAATTAAAGAATTTTGAGCTGAGGCAGGGGCGCTATCCGGCAGGACATAAGTAGATCTGCAGTACGGAGTGATACCCGTTGAATAATCTGGATAAATTGCAGGAATGGATAAATAAATATCCTCCGCTGGGTTAAACTAAAAGTGAGTATTAATCGTTAAATTTGTGTATATTAATGAGAATAAATATGAATCTTCAGTCAAAAAAATTAGAGCTGGTTCAGCTTATACTGAATACTGAAAAACCCTCTATCCTTGCCAGGGTTGAAGCTGTACTAAAAGGGAAAGCGGTTGATTGGTGGGATGAGATAAGCGAGGAAGAACGGGAAGCCATAGAAAAAGGCTTGTCAGAGGCTGATAAAGGAGAGCTTATAGCTCATGATGAAGTCATGAAAGAAGTAAGAGCAAAATATAAGCCCGACTAATGAAGATCAGTTGGACCCCCACAGCAAGAAGGACTTATTTTAAAGTTCTGGATTATTTGGCTGAAAACTGGACTAAAAGAGAAGTTGCCCATTTTATAAGCGAAGTTGAAAACGTACTGAATTAGATCACCAACAATCCTGAAATGTTCCAGGCCTCCAGAAAAAAGAAAAAAGTCAGAAAGGCTCTAATCACGAAACACAACACGCTTTATTACAGGATAAAACCCAGCAAAACAGAACTTGAGCTAATCACCTTCTGGGATAATCGCCAAAACCCCAATAAATTAACTTATTAGTTATCCACGCTCCCCGCCTCCAACCCTTCCTCCTCCGCTAAAGCTGAGGCGGACACGTCTGCAGCAGTTTTTGGCATGTATTATCTGCCGGAATTTTACTAAAGGCAGGCCTTTGGCAGTTGCCTGTTTGCGTCGCACATGGCAAAAAGCCAGCCAAAAAATGCTCATATAGACCGTTTTTAAATAAGGACGTACTCTTTTAAATGCTTAATTTTAACAGCGTTCCAAATCCTTCCGTTATCATTATCTACAATATAGAAAACCGGATGGCTGAAGTATAATTTATCCTGCGTAAGCATCCTGCAGAACGCCGATGTCGATTTTTTTCATCCGGAGCATAGCCGCCATCACCCGGCCGGCTTTGACCGGGTCCGGATCGCTCAGCATCTCCGGAAGAACGACGGGCACGACCTGCCATGAAAAACCGAATTTATCCCTGAGCCAGCCGCACTGCCGGGCAGCCTCATCGCCGCCTTCACCCAGCGCTTTCCAGTAGTAATCGACCTCCTCCTGGCTTTCACAATTGACGGCCATCGAAATGGCTTCGTTGAACATGACCCCATCCATCTCCACGGCACTGTCCATGGCAATCATCGGCTGTCCGGCAAGAAGGAATTCACCATGGACAACCGTGGCATCCATATCGGTCTGCCCTTCTTCATAATGAACGTTCATGGTGATGTCGGAATCCCTGAAAACGCGGGTGTAAAACATCATCGCCTCTTCAGCTTTGCCCTGCTGTGGCCCAACAAACATCAGGCACGGGATCATCTTATGCGGCACGGCCGATTTGATCAGCTGCCACGACACGCCAAACCGGTCCTGCACCCACCCGTAACGCTCACTGAAAGCATAACGGTCGAGATTCATCATCACCGTCCCGCCCTCGGACAGCTTTCCCCAGAGTTCATCGATCTCCCCGTTGGTCTTGCAGTTGACATAAAACGAAACGGACGGATTTTTCGTAAATACCGGGCCTCCGTTTATCGCACCAAATTCAAGGTCCTCAAGTCTGAACGAGATGGTCAGGACCGTACCCTCCGGCATGCCTGATGCTTTTGAACCCGCCGCATCGTACCGGACGGTTTTATGGATCTCTGAATTTTGAAAGACAGAACAGTAGAACTTTACGGCTTCTTCAGCCTCATTATTGAACCAGAGAAAAGGATTGATTTTTGAGATTTGGCGCCCTTTCCCTGGTTTGTTTCCGGAGTCAGATTTCATGCGATTTCCTCCTTGATTATATTCGTTCATCTTCAGGCTTCTCCGGCATTCTTCATCGCAGCCGGATCACTTTCAATATGGGCAGGGTCCATCCAGATCACTTCCCAGATATGTCCGTCGGGATCGTTAAAGCTGCGGCCGTACATAAACCCATAGTCTTCCGGCTCGCGAACCTTGCTCCCACCCGATCTCAGGGCCTTATCGGCCAGTTCATTCACCTTTTCCCTGCTTTCGGCGGTCAGAGCGATAAAGACTTCCGTAGACCGGGTCGCATCAGCGATATCCTTTTTGGTGAATTCCCTGGCTTTTTCGTGGGTCAGCAGCATCGCATAAATGTCATCAGAAATCACCAGGCAGGCTGCCGTCTCGTCGGTAAATTGCGGATTGAAGGTATAGCCCAGGTTTTTAAAGAATTTCATTGACCTGTCGAGATCACTGACCGGCAGGTTTACAAAAATTTTCGTATCCATGGCTTTGCGTTTTTAAGGTTAATAAATCATTAACAAACGAGAGTTTAAATTGGCTCAGACCGTAGCCAAAAAAGTGCCGCCGGGATTATTTTTGCAGCGAGGTAAATTCCCGCTGACCGTTGATGCCGGAACCTTTCTAAATCTGGCATCTAAGGGTAAAACATCCATTTCGCGGTAAAGGCATCCTGAACACCAAATTTTTTAGTATACTTGTACCTGGCTGATCCAGCCAACCAAACATTCCGCCATGAAAAATTATCTGTCCCTCCTGCCGGCCCTGTTGCTGTCCGGCCTTATCATCACGGCATCGTGTCACCGCGAGGCGAGCCCGGTGAAGGTCCTGAGCCTCACCTGTGAGAACCAGGTTGATCCGGAAGGGATCAGCATCACCCGGCCCCACCTGAGCTGGATGGCGGAGAGCCCGGAGCGCGGTGAGCGGCAGACGGCCTACCAGGTCCTCGTTGCCTCAACGCCCGAAATCCTGGCCGCTGATGAAGGCGATCTCTGGAACAGCGGCCATCAGAAGAGCGATCAGTCGTGTGATGGTGAGCTATGCCGGGCCTGATCCCGGTTCCGGTGCGACCTGTTACTGGAAGGTGAGGATATGGGACAAAAACGGGCGCGTCTCCCCGTGGAGTGCTGTGTCGCAATGGAGCACGGGGCTGCTCAATGCCGGTGACTGGAAGGCGGAATGGATCGGTGCCGACCGGACTTTCGTCGGAGAAGACGACGCGGGCCAGTTCAGGAAGCTGGCAGCCCGCTATCTCCGCAAGGAATTCACGGTTTCGCACGATATCAAAAAGGCTACCGCCTATATCTCGGGCCTGGGCCTTTATGAACTTCACCTGAACGGCGCCAAAACCGGCGACCGTGTCCTGGCCCCCGGGGCCACCGATTATACCAAAACCGTTTTTTACAATACATTCGACGTCACTTCCGCCCTGGTGAAGGGAAAAAATGCCATTGGCGTGATCCTCGGCAATGGGCGCTATTTCGCCATGCGCAAGGATGAACCCTTCCTGATGCAGAACTACGGGTTCCCGAAACTCCTGATGCAGCTCAACATCGAATACACCGACGGGACCAGGGATGTCATCACCTCCGACGGGAGCTGGAAGCTGAATGCCCATGGCCCGGTCACCGAAAACAATGAGTTCGACGGGGAGAAATACGACGCCAGACTCGAGATGGACGGCTGGGACAAACCGGAATTCGACGCATCCGGATGGATGGATGCCTCAACGGTCCCGGGACCGTCGGGAACGCTCGTGGGTCAGCTCAATGAACCGATCCGCATCACCGGCCGCCTGAAACCGGTATCGGTGAACGAGCTGCGACCCGGTGTCTATATTTACGATATGGGACAAAACATGGTCGGATGGGCCGCCCTGTCTGCCCGCGGCAAGCGCGGTGAGACGGTCACCCTCCGGTTTGCCGAGACCCTGAGACCCGATGGCTCGCTTTACCTTGACAACATCCGGTCGGCCAGGGTGACCGACACCTATACCTTCCGAAAGGACACCATGGTCACCTGGGAGCCCCGCTTCACGTATCACGGATTCCGGTACGTCGAGCTTTCCGGGTTGTCATACCAACCTGATCTTTCGACCCTCACCGGCTGCATTGTAAACAATGACCTGGCCTCCGCCGGGTCGTTCGAATGCTCCGATACAATGATCAACCGCATTTACACCAATGCCAAATGGGGCATCCGCGGCAACTACCGAAGTTTCCCCACCGACTGCCCGCAGCGTGACGAGCGCATGGGATGGCTCGGCGACAGGGCCACAGGTTGCACCGGTGAAAGTTATATCTTCAACAATGGCGGCCTTTACCGGAAATGGCTGGCCGACATGCGCGACGCACAGAACCAGCAGGGTTCAATCCCCGATGTATGCCCGGCCTACTGGGCCATGTATAACGATAACGTCACCTGGGACGGCTACCGGTATCATGGTGATGGATATGCTGCTCAAACAATACGGCAACCTGCCCGCCGTGGCCGAAAATTACGACGCCATGAAAAAGTGGGTGATGCATATGTACTCCTCGTACGGTTCGGACGGACTGATGCCACGTGACACGTATGGCGACTGGTGCATGCCACCCGAGGAGCTGACGATGATCCACAGCCGCGACCCGGGGCGCATCACCCCCGGAACTCTCCTCGGCACCTGCTTTTTTTACCACGACCTGAGACTCATGCAGGGCTTTGCCGGTCGCCTGTCACGACCCGTCGATGCAGCACTTTTCGACTCCCTGGCCACAAACATGAAGAAGGCTTACAATAATGCCTTTTTTGCCGGCCAGGGGAGCTATTACGGTAATAACACGGTGACGGCCAATCTCCTCTCCCTGGCGTTCGGGCTTGTGCCGGATGAAAAGAAAGAGGCGGTCTTCAACAATGCCGTCAGGCAGATTGAAACGGAATACCATGGCCATATTCCCGTCGGGCTCATCGGAATCATGGTTCTCCAGCGCACCCTTACCGACCTTGGCCGCCCCGACATTGCCATGCGATTTGCCCGGGAAACGACTTACCCTGGCTGGGGATACATGGTAGAGAACGGCGCCACCACGATATGGGAACTGTGGAACGGCAATACCGCCGATCCATCGATGAACTCAGGCAACCATGTCATGCTCCTGGGCGACCTGATCATCTGGTTGCACGAATATGTCGCCGGGATCCGGCCGGCCGAACCGGGTTTTAAGTCGATCGTCATGAAGCCCCTGGTCTCGCAGGGTCTGCATTTCGTCAGGGCCACCCATCATTCCCCTTACGGCGAAATTATGAGCAACTGGACCATGGACGGCAAGGGTGATTTCTCCTTCAATATCCGGGTCCCGTTCAACACGAAAGCCAGGGTTTTCGTTCCCGCCAACGATGCTTCATCCGTAAGGGAAAGCGGCCGTAAAGCCTCCCGTTCAGCAGGGGTGAAAGCCGCCGGTTTCGAAGAGGGTTACGCCATTTTCGACATCGGGTCGGGGGAATACCATTTCACCTCACCCGCGGTGAAAATTCCCGAAAATCCCGATATATGTTCCCCGTCGGTGGACATTCGACCCAAAGACCAGTCGACGCCGGACCTCCTCACCGTAAATCTGTCAACCACTGACCCGGATGCCGTGATCCGCTACACGCTCGATGGCAGCGAACCCACCGGGAACTCGGCCAGATACGACAAACCCCTCGACCTGACCTCTTCATGCACCGTCCAGGCCAGGAGTTATAAGAAATCCATGGCCCCCGGGTATGTCACCAGCCGGACCTACGATATTTATGACCCCGTCAAAAACGGTCTGAACTACAGCTATTATCGAGGGAAATGGGACAGCATCCCGGATTTTTCAGCCCTGAAACCTGTAAAGAAGGGCCGGGTCAGCGGCTTTCCGCTCAACGACATCAAATCGGCAGAGGATTACTGGGGAATCCGTTTTACCGGCTTTATCACCATCCCGCGCGACGGGACCTACGCCTTTACGACACTGAGTGACGACGGCTCCAGGCTTTTCATCAACCACACCCTGGTGGTGAACAATGACGGGATCCACGGCCCGTTCACCGTGAAAGGGACCATCGATCTGAAAAAGGGCAAATACCCGCTTATGTTGGATTATTTCGAGGGAAATTACGGGGAGATGCTCCGCGTCGGAATCGAAGGACCAGGAATGACATCCCGGCAACTTCCGGTATCGATGCTGACTTTTGAATGAGCCGGAAAAAATGCTTCCGGATGAAAATGCATAATCAATGAACCTTTAAACCGGTAATAAATATCAGATAATGAATTACATAACACAACGAACCGCCCCCTGGTTCCTGTTAGTGCTGCTTTCCATGAACGCCCTGAGTTCCCGGGCCCAGAACGATACGAAGCTGCAGGACTGGCTCATTGCCGGACCCTTATATACCGACGATAATGCGAACCTACACAACATTTCCTTTATCGATGAAACCACGGCTGCTCCCGTCGCCGGTGAAGCAGGCCGCGAATGTGAAGTGGCAGACCGTCAACGGACAAATCGTCGATTTCACCAAAACCGGGTTTTCACGACTTGAGAATGCTGTGGCCTATGCATTCATGTACGTCTATTCCGGTGAGGACCAGATGGCAACCCTCCTCCTTGGTTCCGACGACGGCTCGATGGTATGGGTGAATGGGCTGCCGGTATGGACCAGGGTGGTCATGAACCGGGCTATGGTTGAAAATGAGGACAGGATGGGCATTACCTTGAGAAAAGGATACAACCGTCTGCTCGTAAAGGTGGAGCAGGGCGGCGGCGGATGGAGCCTGATGTGCAACCTCTCCTCGGAATTTCCCGTGAAAACAAGTCTCGCCAGGCCACCGGTAGATGAAATGGTTCACGTTTCAAACGTGGAATTCACCGGGGCCTCCGTGTCCTACACCGAAAAGACGGCCGGGATACTCCTGGAGGTAAAAAATTATGGCAAAACGCCTGCGGGACCAGCCGGTTTCAGGCTGGTGGACCCCGCTCATACGGTTTTGGCTGAGAAACCCGGCATCAGCCTCCCCTCCGGTGAGGTCACGAAGGTCATCTTCAGCATGCCTGTCCGTGAAGCCGCGAAGATTCTTTCGGTGAAAGGTTTGCGGGCCGAAATGGATGACGGAAATAAGACCTGGCCGGTCCTCCTTCCCTCCTCCCTCCCTGAAGATCTGCTCACGCTCATCTCCGGGGATCCGGCCCTATGCGACGACCAGACGCGGGCCACGGCCAGGCAGCTCGAACTGGTCAGAGAGACCTACGGCATGCCGGTGCGTTCGGCTCCAGCTACGCTGAAAGGAATGAAAGATGTGTCGGACGGACGCTTCGACCGTCTCGGTCCGGTATACACCCAGATGCTCAGGGACCAGCTGAAAAATATTCCGGATGAATCCCACGATACCATCCACGTCACCGGGCATGCCCATATGGATATGAACTGGCTGTGGACTTATCCGGAGAGCGAAAAAATGTTCCATGATAACATCCGCCAGGCCATTGCGTTCATGGAAAAATACGATGATTTTACCATGCTTCAGAGCCAGGCGGCCATCTACCAGTACATCGAACGGGTGGATCCTCCTCTTTTTGAGAAGGTCAAAAAGTATGTTGCAGAAGGTCGTTTTGAGCCTGTCGGCGGAATGTGGACCGAGGGAGACCTGAACCTGACCGGCGGGGAAGCCCTGTGCAGAACCTTCCTCCTGGGCCAGCGGTTTTTTTATGATCATTTCGGCAGAATTGCCCATGTGGGCTGGCTGCCCGACGATTTTGGCCATATCTCCCAGTTTCCGCAGATCCTGCAGCTTTCCGGGTGCCATTATTATTACTTCATGCGCTGCAACCCCTATTCCGGGACCTTCTGGTGGACGGGTCCCGACTCATCCAGGGTACTGTGCTTTTCCGGCAACGGATACAACAATATGATCCTCCCGGAGACGAAAAATGAGATCGCCAGGTTGTCGCCCGAAAAACACCGCATTTTCGTTCCCACCGGTGTGGGTGACCATGGCGGCGGCCCGACACTCAAAGACATCAACATGATCCACCGGCTGGACTCCACGCCCCATTACCCGGCTGTGAAATTCACGACGGCTGAGCGTTTCTTCGATGCTTCGGCCAAAGAGATGGAAGGCCGCCCAACCCATCGGGGCGAGATGGAATATATTTTCGAAGGATGCTACACGTCCGTCGCCGAAATCAAGGAAAATACCCGCAAAAGTGAACAATCGATGTACAGAGCCGAATACATCTCAGCGCTGCGCTGGCTTTTCGGGGAGTCATACCCGGCATCGGAACTGAAAAACATGTGGGAAACTGTCGCCTTCAACCAGTTCCACGATATCCTGCCCGGATCGGCCATTTATGAGACCTATCAGGATGCCGTGGCCGATCATAAGCTGGTTCAGAAAAATTCGCGGGAGATCTTTGAGACCGGCTTCCGGCATATGGCCGATGAGATCAGTTTCAGGAAGGATCTCGGCCAACCGGTTGTGGTGCTCAATATGCAGCCACGCAACGGCAAGGTTCTCGTTGAGGCGGAAGTGTTTTCCTATGACCCGCCGGCTACGGCAAGCCTGACGCACTGGAGCGATTTTTACGGGTACAATAAAGTCCTTCCCACCCAAGGCGCAACAGCGACCGTGCTCGTCCGCGACCAGGACGGCAGGGCTTACCCGGCCCAGATCACGGGAGGCAAAGTCTCCCCCCGGGCTTCCGCACCCGCATTGAGTTTGTCGTTGATCATATGCCTGCCGGCGGATACAAGACATTCTATGCCGACGTCTCCAAACCCGGGTCCGACACAACGACAATTGCTGAAAAAGACGGCACCTTCGAAACGGACTTCTTCACCGTCACCGTAGATATGAAAACCGGAGATATCACCGGTTTGAAGGACAAAAGAACGGGAAAGGAATATGTCAGTGCAAACGGTCGCCTGAACAGGCTGGCGATGTATCTCGAGGCACCAAACGGCATGAATGCCTGGACCATTGGGAAAATCAACGATATCCAGGACATCACCGGAGTGGAGAGCGTGAAGGTCATGGAGAACGGACCGGTAAGAGCCACGGTGGAAGCGGTGAAAACATGGGGTAAATCCAGGTTCATTGAGAAAACCTACATCTACAAATCCTATCCCCGGATCGACTTCGACCTGGATGTCCATTGGTTCGAAACAGGCGACGGCAAGCACGACGCCCCCTTCCTGAAAACAACCTTTGACCTGAACATCGACCACCCGGAATTTGAAAACCAGGTTCCTTTCGATGTCGTGAAACGTCCGGTGAACGGCCAGGAAGTTCCGGCACAGGAATGGGTCGATGTTTCGGACGGCGAGTCAGGCATCGCACTGATGAACAGAACCAAATTCGGGCATTCCTTTGAGAAGGGCCAGCTCAGGCTTTCGCTCCTGCGCGCCACCTATTCGCCCGACATGTATCCCAACATCGGCATCAACCATATCCAGTATTCCCTCTTTCCCCATGCGGGTGACTGGACAAACGGCGTCTGGGCCGAAGCGGAAAAGTTCAACATTCCGCCTTACGCCGCCGAACCCCCTTCCCTTTCACTCGTAAAGACGCATGCCACACGACCGCCTGAGGATTCCCTCCTTGTGGTCAGTCCCTCCTCTGTGGTGATGAGCGGGATCAAGCAGGGCGAGGATGGCGATAACCTGGTGGTCCGTCTGGCCGAAGTGTGCGGGAAAGAAACCAACGCCACTGTAACATTACCGGTGAAGATCGCCAAAGCGGAACGGGTGGATATCATCGAATTTCCCCAGTCGACTGGGAATAAACCTGTTGTCAGCGGTAGAACCGTAACCGTAACGCTCAAACCTCATGAGATTGTCACCTTATCGCTAAAACCTTCCGGGGAACTGGCTGATCGCGATCATGACCAATAATTTTAACATTTTTCATTTAGTTTCAAACGCATGAGCATGACTTTACAACTATCAAACATCCACTGGTGGCCGGTCCTGGTGGTGACCATCCTGACCTTCCCTCTTGGAACGCTCTGGCATTCGAAAGCCTTGTTCGGGAAGGCCTGGAATGAAGACGCCAGTCCCGTATTCGATAAATCGCGGAAAAGCAGCTTTTGTGATTCTTTTCGGCTTGTCGGCCCTGTTTCATTTCATCGCCATTGCCGGCCTCGACCTTGTCATCGGGATGAATGCCACGGCCTGGTCAGGATTACTGACCGGGCTGACGATCGGTGTCATTTTCGTCTCCCTTCCGCTGGCTGTCACGCACCTTTTTGCCAGCCGGCCATACCGGTTGATCCTGATCGACACGGGTTTTTACATATTCTTTTTCTCAGTGGCCGGACTGATTCTCGGGGCATGGTGAAAACCGGCATGACCGGGAAAGCACATGCAAGCGAATATCAACTTTTCGAGCAATGAAGCTCTGCGATGAGAAATCGAAATGCGCTTTAACATGAAGTTAATCCGTCCCTTAATTCGGTATCTCGTTTTTTGGGACTTCCGGGTGGCCGGAAATTGACATTATAAACGATTAAACTGAATTTGACATGCAAAACCTGAATGCAAAAGTCCTTGCCGGAATCATACTAACCCTCGGCGGATGTGCACATGGTGATAAAACCGCGCAGAAATCTGAAAAACCAAATATCATCTACATCCTGGCCGATGACCTGGGTTATGGCGATTTGGGATGCTACGGGCAAAAGATGATCAAAACACCCAACCTGGATAAGATGGCGAGTGAAGGTATCCGTTTCACGCAGTTTTATGCCGGGAGCACCGTATGCGCCCCTTCACGGTGCACCCTCATGACCGGGTTACACACCGGCCATGCCTATATCAGGGGGAACATCGACGGAGTCGGCCTCAGGCCTTCAGACACGACTCTGACGCAGGTCCTAAAACGGGGCGGATATGTCACGGGCATGTTTGGGAAATGGGGACTGGGAAATGCCGGTAGCCCAGGAGATCCTGCCGTGAAAGGATGGGATGCCTTCACGGGATACACCGACCAGGTCCGGGCCCATTTTTATTACCAGGATTCGATCAACCGGATCGTCGACGGGAAAACGGTGAACGTACCCATCGATTCCACGCGGTATTCATACGATTACGTCATCGACGATGCCCTGAAATTCATTCGTGGGAACAAAGACAGGACGTTCTTCGCTTATCTTCCGGTCAGGCTTCCCCATGCAGCGCTGATCGCTCCCGAAGAAGATCTCAGACCGTATCTCGATGCAAACGGGAACAGCATTTTCAAAGAAGTGCCCTATCCGGGGGGTGAATTCAAACCCAATGACAAACCTTATGCTGAGTATGCGGCCATGATCACCCGGCTCGACGGGGATGTCGGCCGCATTTTGAAACTTCTCAAGGATCTCGGTATCGACAAAAACACGATCGTGCTTTTTGCCAGTGACAACGGGGCGGATGAAGGCTATAGCGGGCATAAGAATGATTATTTCCACGATAACGGTCCCCTGCGGGGCATCAAACGGGACCTGTATGAAGGCGGCATCCGCGTCCCTATGATCGCCTGGGGCCCCGGGACGATCCCCGCGGGGCAGGTCAGCGATGTGGTATGGGCGCACTGGGATCTCGCCCCGACCTTCTGTGATTTCGCCCTTGTCCCCTTCACCCCGCCCACCGACGGCATTTCCTTCAGGAATGCCCTGACCGGGACGGAACAATCGCAGCAACATGATTTTATCTATTTTGAATTTGGGGTACCCTGGTATCTGAAATACATGCAGTCGGTGCGAAAGGGCGACTGGAAGCTGATCCGGACAAAGCGGAATATTCTTCCTGAACAATATGAACTTTACAATCTTGCCGACGACATTGGGGAAACCACCGACCTATCCACAAAGCACCCCGAACGGGTCAGGGAGCTTGCAGCCCTTATGATGTCGGCGCACCGGAAACCGGACCTCAGCGTCTTTGACTATTCCTTCATGCCCGCCACGGAAGCCATCCCGCCGGCAGCGATAGACAATGCATCTGGAAAAGCCGGTGGTTTTACAGCGACGTATTACAAGGGAAAAGATTTTGAGACACCGGTCAGAACGGAGACCGATTCCGCCGTCAATTTCGAATGGGCCGGCGGATCCCCTGAGGGTCTGCCGGAAGACGGGTTTAGCATCCGCTGGACCGGCAAAATTGACATTCCGCAATCGGGGACCTATCATTTTTACACAGCCGCCGATGACGGCGTTCGCCTGTGGGTGAACGGAAAACGCATCATCGACGATTGGAATGCACATGGTGTACAGATCCATGACGGGGAGATCCGTTTGGAGAAGGGCCGGAAGGCCGCCGTGCGTCTCGACTATTTTGAGAATGTTGGCGGAGCGGAGGTGCATTTGAGCTGGAAACGACCGGAATGAAATAACGGACAATTTGTTTTGGGGTGGTTTGAGAGTTGTTTGGGGGTGGTTAGAGGCTCGTTTGAAGGTACTTTCATCCCATATACCTGCTGCATTTACTCCAGAGGTTCCGGACAGTATCGGATTTTGTTTTGTTTAGCAAACTTATCCAACCTCCATAAGCCTTATATGCAGTTTTTGTTCGTCAGGCCGGAATTTTGCCTCCAGCTTCCTTCAGATTCCATCTCACGGTGGACACCCTTGCTCTTGGCTAACGCTTCCAACTGTCAAAGTGCGTTCGGGACTTTCACCCTATAGTTATTGCCCATGCCGGACAAACTAAAAAAAGGCATGAACATATATAATTTCATGCCTGTCCCATCAAAATCAGCAATAAGTCTATTCCTTTACAAACACATGACTTTCCACAGACTCTCCATCATCAATGACCATTAAGTAGGTTCCTTTTCTCAAACTGCTTATATCAAGTGTAGTTGAACTGATTTTCTCCTGATAATCTTTCACGAATAACGTTTTCCCATAATTATCGATTATTTTTATTGATTTGATCATTCTGCTTTCTGGCTTCGTGTCATTAGTTAAAGTAACAGATTTATCATCGACTGGAGAAATCAATACATCATTAAAAGAAGTTTTATTATTTTGTTCGATCGTAATATAGGAAATTGCCGGATTTGGCTATGCTTTGGCTGTTATCATCGATGGTGATCCAGGATCCGGGCTCTCCAAAGGCAGATGTATTAATTGCAACAGAACAATTCTCATCAATGTTATTGTTCTTTAATTTTACCTGCAACTGGTGACTGACACTGCGTTTAAGAGGAATAATATAACCTTGATAAGTGTCGGTTTCAAGTACGGAAGCCGTAAAGTCATCGGTTGCCAGGATTTTTGCCCCTTGAACCAAGAATAAAAGTACAATGGCAGTAAACAATTTAAAATTTCGTTTCATGGTTTTAGTTGTTTGTAGTTTGATGCTTACTCTTTATTAGCGCTTTTCAGCATACGCGTGTAATATATTACTTTGATCTTACGCTTAATTAATCCTTTATGCATCTAATCGAATATCCATTTTTTTTATAATTTGCCCCTATAAATACCTTTGCACCTGAATAATACATGTAGTTAAATATTGCTCCCCCTTTATCATATTCTGTTGACATCCACCATGTACCATAAATACCGATCCAATCAAAGGGTTCTGAATAGTACCGCCAGCCACCAGGCAGAGCAGTGAATCCGCTGCTATTGTCTGAATAATTTGGACCAATCCAATGCATATCTCCCACCTCTTTCAGATGATCAGCAGCCAGACTATCCCCACCCAGATAATTGATCAGCGTATACCATTCATCGAATTCCGGAACATGCCATCCCTTCGGAGCGATCTTTCTGCTATCGTCAATTGCATACCAGTTATATAATCGCCCGAAGGAGGCAATGGTGTCGGGATCACTGGTGTTGTCATAATTGCAGAAAGCTCCGGAATCCAGGTTTTTCCATTCGGTACTGTCCGTTACATCAGGAATGGCATCGCCGTTTAGGTAATGCGTAACCCTCAGGTTTTCCGCCATCCAGGTCTGGGTACCGATTTCAATGGTTTTATAAATATTCCCGTCAATATCCGTAACCGTTCCATACGACTTATCGGGATTAAACTGCGCAGTTGTTCTTCCGTTATAGGGACTGTCGGGGTATCCGGGTTCGGGTTTTTCTTTATTACATCCGCTTCCTGTTCCGAAAATAAAGCACATCAAGCCTAACATTGGCATTAAAAAAGTTCTTTTCATAAATTCAGTTTTATGATTAAATAATAAGATTCCGCAGATAAAAAAATGGATTATCTGAAATATCGATTTAATGAAGAAATATTTCTTTGATTATAGATTCTTATATTAAAATTATGAAAAAAAAATAACGGCCAAATTTATTTATAAAAATTATAGTAAACGTATCATAAATTAGTTGTTCATTCTCCTATTCTTCCCGAGGGGGAGTAATATTGAATGGATGTTGAGGAAATACTATATCGGATCGAAGTGTTATCTTTACCATTGTGTGTTTCCCTCTTTATGAGAAAAAATTCCACCAGGTATTCAAACACGAAGATCATCCTGATACTGGGCTCACTGACCACTCTTGTTCCTTTTTCGGTTGATAGCTATTTGCCTGCAGTACCAAAAATAGCCGCGGATTTTGGAACGTCAGCAGCTCAGATGTCCTTCTCACTGACCACTTTTTTTATCGGATACGCCATCGGGCAATTGATCTACGGGCCCCTGCTGGACCGGTTCGGCAGGAAGAAACCTCTCTTTTTCGGCATCGGGATGGCGATTGCCGGCAGCATCGGCTGTACACTGGCGGGCGACGAAACGGTTTTTATCATCATCCGTTTTCTTGAAGCGTTGGGCGCCGCCTGTGCAACAGTGGCGGCTATGACCATGGTGCGCGATTTTTTCCCGCAGGAAGAGACGGCACGCGTATTCTCCATGCTGATCCTTGTGATTGGCACCTCTCCGCTGCTGGCTCCCAGCCTCGGCGGTTTTTTGGCTTCGAACGCAGGATGGCACTGGATCTTTGTCTTTCTTTCCGTACAGGCTTTAGCCTTGCTGATGGTGGCCATTTTCATCCTGCCGGTAGAGTATCAACCACCTCCCGGCATTTCCCTGAATGTAAAACACCAGTCGCAGCGATACCTCTCCATTCTGAAGAATCCCGGGTTCCTGATCTATGCGCTTAGCGGTGCTTTTTCATTCTGTACGCTCTTCATATACATCTCGGGGGCACCGATCATTTTAATGCAGCAATTCAAGATTGGCACCCAGAACTTCGGCCTTATTTTCGCCCTTCTCTCCACGGGTTTCATTGGAGGAAGCCAGCTCAATGTTTTATTGCTCAAAAAATTCACCAGCCGGCAGATCTTTTACATCGCCGTCATCGGGCAGGTTATAACGGCCATCGTTTTTCTCACCGGCTCCGTTTTCAGTTGGTGGGGTGAAGTGGCGACCATCGTTCTGATCTTTTTCCTGCTGCTGTGCCTGGGATTCACCACCCCCAACGCCCTGTCTTTGGCCTATGAACCTCTGACCGGGGATCTGGGAAGCGCTTCGGCTCTCATTGGAACGCTCAGGATCGGCACAGCAGGACTGGCTTCGGCAAGCATCGGACTTTTCAACACAAAAACCAGCTTCCCGGTCGCACTGATGATTGCATCGACCGCCGTGATCGCCCTGGTGATTTTCATGGTCGGCAGAAAAAAAATTCCCGTTGAAGGAAATTGACCGGTAAGTTCAATCGGTTAACAATCCGCAGCCATCTGCCAGCCAGGTCAGAAGCAAGGAAAGAAAAAAAGCGATGGCCGGGGCAATGATCCACATCAGGAAAAACCGTTTCACTTCCGTCTTTTTAAAAATGTTCTTCGTTCCGAGCTTCGCCACGCCGATGCCCAGGATCGCCGCCACGTTGAGCTGCACCAGCGATGAAGGGATGCCTTTCGCAACAGAGGCCACCAGAAGAAGGCTGGCCGACACAAAGGCAATGATCACCGCCTCGAATTTTCCGAAGAGGATGATCTCCTTTCCGGTGTTTTGAAGGATCTTCTGGCCGAAAATGGAACTGCCAATGCCAAAGTTCGGGGCGACGATAAGGGTCGACAGGATCATGATGAGGATGAAATTCCGGTCGGGCGAAATATGAAGTTCATTGGCCGTCATGCTCGCGATGGGGCCGGCGGCATTGGCGACATTGTTGGCCCCGATGGAAAAAGCCACATACAGCGACATGAGAATGATCAGGACGTTGATGATCGAAAGCCTGTTCAGGTTACTGGAACGGGTCATCATGGTGTAACCCCGCTTACGCATGGGCCTGTAGAGGTATTTGCCCAGAAACAGACTGAGAAAGAAGGAGATGACCGGGAGAATGAACCATGTCGGGATGATCTCCAGCAACAGCTTATCAGAATTCAGTTCATGAAAATACATGGCCGGAGCCACGACAGCCAGTACCGTCGCCTGGCTGGTGGATTGAGGGATGCCCGCCAGGTCGGCGATGAGCAGGGCAACGGCCACTGAAAACAAGATGATCGAGACCAGGACGAACGACATCCTGGACGGGTCGAGAAGTTCCTTGCCCATGGTGTTGGCGGTCCCTTTCCCCGCCAGGATCGCACCGAGAAAGACCATGATCCCGAAGAGCCCGGGAATGAGACTTTTCCGGATAACGTTGGCACCATAGGCGGCAGAAAACGCCGGACCGGTGCCGCTGCCCCCCATGGTGATCGCCAGGAACATGGCGATGATGAAGGGAATAAGAAGATGGTTGAACAATGGAGACATCGCGTTGTGATTTCAGGCTTACCGGTCTTGACCGATCCCGGGAACGGATATCCCCACACACGCAGAAAATCGCAAAATACCCCGAATCCGCTTTGGAGGACGTTTATGCTGGTAACCAGGTTGAACTCCCAAAATTACGAAAATTATGTATATCATATCCTGGTGATTTTATTTATCGCCTGGCTATTGAAAAACATCTTTCCGCGATGCAAAATCATGTAGATTTTTTCCAACTTGCCAAAAAAAAGATGGGCAGAACATTTGCTGAAAAGATCCTCGGGGCCGCTGCAGGATCGATTGTCTTCAGGCAGCCGTCCATTGTGCTTTCCCACGACAACACAGCCAGTATCAGGAAGACTTTTGAGAAGATGAACGGCACCAGCCCGGCTTTTCCCGGGCGTCTGCTGGTGGTGCTCGATCACAATGCGCCGCCGACCAATGCCGTGCTGGCCAACGACTACCAGGCGATCCGTGATTTCGTCAACCAATACAACATCCCGAATTTCTACGATGCGGGCCGGGGTATCTGTCACCAGATCATGTCGTACCATGCCCGGCCGGGAATGATCATCGTGGGAAGTGACAGTCACACCTGCACCGCCGGGGCTTTCAACACCCTGGCCGCCGGCATCGACCGGACCGAAACCGCAGGGATCTGGAAGAGCGGTGAGACCTGGTTTATGGTCCCCGAAAGCATCAGGATCACCCTGAAGGGAAGCTTGCGTCCGGGGGTTTACGCCAAGGACCTTTCCCTCTGGATCATCGGAATGCTGGGCTCCGAAGGGGCCAATTACCGTTCCGTCGAATACCATGGCGAGGGCGTGGCATCCCTCGGTATCTCCGACCGCATGACCATTGCCAACCTGGCCTCGGAGATGGGTGCCAAGAATGCCGTTTTCCCGCCCGATGAGGTGCTTGCCGCTTTCCTGGGTGCTGAATGGTCTGGCAACGGCATTTGGGCCGATGAAGATGCCATTTACGCCGCGGATTACACCATCGACCTGCGAGAGATCATGCCGCTGGTGGCCGCTCCGCATCATGTCGATAATGTCAGGACCGTGGCTGAAGTTGCCGGCACGCCCGTCGGGCAGGGTCTTGTAGGAACCTGCACCAACGGCAGGATCGAGGACCTGAGGGTTGCAGCCGGGATACTGAAAGGTAAGCAGGTCGCACCGGGTTTTCAATTGCTGGTGATCCCTGCATCCCGTGAGATCTATCTCCAGGCCATACGCGAAGGGATCATCGAAACACTCATTTCTTCCGGGGCCAATGTCCTCAGCTCCAGTTGCGGCCCCTGCCTCGGTACCGGGCAAGGGATTCCGGCTGACGGCATCAACGTGATATCGACGGCCAACCGGAATTTCAAAGGGCGGATGGGAAATCCAAAAGCCTCTATTTATCTTGCCTCTCCCGCCACGGTTGCCCGGACGGCTCTGTCGGGTACGATCACCAGCCCGGAGGGGATGACCTCCAATGACCGGTTTCCCTTCCACGTCAGGCAATCGCTCACGGTAAATATCGCCGCCGGTGAAAACCGCAAATCGGGGAATGTCTGGAATTATGCCGATGTCGATAATCTCAACACCGACCAGATGTTTGCAGGAAACCTCACCTATAATGTTCTCAGTTCAGATGCGGCAGCTATCCTACCCCACCTTTTCGCCGGCTTCGATCCGCAGTTTGCCCCGAATGTGAAAAAAGACGACATCATCCTTGCGGGGGAAAATTTCGGCTGCGGAAGTTCCCGTGAACATCCTGCCGTCGGACTGGCATATGCCGGCGTCCGGGCAGTCATCGTCAAATCGGTAAATCGGATCTTTTACCGTTCAGCCATCAACCAGGGTCTGCTTCTGCTGGTCATGCCCGGCGTTGTGGACTCATATCAAAAGGGCGACAAGGTGGAGATTGATACTCGCAACGGGCAGGTGAAGGTCGATGGAAAAATTTTCAGGTTTGAGCCCCTTCCCGGCAAACTGAATGAGATCCTCGAAAAGAAAGGGCTGGTCAACTGGATGAAGGAAAGCGGTCATTGACCGGCTACATCCGGATGCATGACCGAAATGCTGAAGGAATCAGCCGGTGGACAGATCGCGAGAGCGGTGCAAGAATACCGGGGTCACTCCTCCTCCTCGGCATTTCCTTTGTATCCCTTGATGATGCCGCGTTTCGAAGCCCGCACAAAATGGATGATCTCATCCCGTTCAGGCGTCTGGTCGAAATTGGCCTCGATGTATTTCAGGGCCTCTGAGGTGATCTTCCCTGACTGGAAAATGACACGGTAGATCTCATGGATCGCATTGATCTGTCCGGTGGTGAAGCCCCGCCGTTTCAGTCCGACGATATTCAGTCCGGCGTAGGACAGTGGGTCACGGGCTGCCTTGACGAAGGGCGGCACATCTTTTTGGACCTTGCTCAGTCCGCTGGTAAAGGAATGCGCCCCGATGGTGCTGAACTGGTGGATACCGCACATTCCGCTGATGATGGCCCATTCATAAATGATCACTTCCCCGGCAACCCCGACATTGTTGCCGATGATGCAGTTATCCCCTACCACGCAATCGTGCCCGACGTGAGCATTTGCCATCAGCAGGCAATTCTTCCCGATCACGGTTTTACCCTTCGAACGTGTTCCGCGGTTCACCGTCACATTCTCCCGGAGTGTGGTGTTATCGCCAATTTCCGCGGTGGTCTCTTCCCCGTCGAACTTCAGATCCTGAGGGATACCGGCGACAACGGCCCCCGGAAAGATCAGGCAGTTTTTACCGATCCTGGCGCCACTCATGACCGAGACATTGGGGCCTATCCAGGTGCCTTCACCAATTTCCACATTTTCATCAATAAACGAGAAAGGGCCGATCGTGATCTTGTCGCCAAGGACCGCATCGGGATGGATAACCGAGTTGGGATGTATGCTCATTGTTCCGAAAATTTCATTAGCGTATGGGGTGGTTTCCGGCTGTTCATGGGTGATCCTTTCCGGCAAGGGTGGATCGACTTTCCGTTTTCCGGATAACGGGCACAAAAATAATAATGTTTGGATTGATCGCCCCAAAAACCGGATTCATTTTTTACAGGCGGATAGATCACGCGAACATAACGCATTATTTTTCCGCCGGTTAGGTTATGAAATATAATATAAAACATTAGCCGGAAAGATCTTCCCATAGTGGGGAAGGGTTCCGGCTAAAGCATTGGAGTAGCGATCAGGTCAGATCAGATCAGGGTGATGCCGCTTTTCCGGCAGTGGGAGACCATCTCACCGGGCCAGATGCTCGACTGGATCTCGCCGATATGCGCTTTACGAAGCAGGAACATGCAGAGCCTCGATTGACCGATCCCGCCTCCGATGGCTTCGGGAAGCTCATCATTCAGCAGCCTGCGGTGAAAAAGGAGACCGGCACGATCCTCGCAATTCCGGATGATCAGTTGTTTCTTCAATGCTTCCTTATCGACCCGGACACCCATGGACGAGAGTTCGAACGACATTTTGAGCACCGGGTTCCAGACGATGATATCGCCGTTCAGCCCGGCATGGCCTTCACCGGTTTCGCTCACCCAGTCATCATAATCGGGCGCCCTTCCGTCATGCGGCTTGCCATCGGACAGGTTGCCGCCGATCCCGATGATAAATACGGCGCCGAACTGCTCGGCCGCCTTGTTTTCCCGCTCGCGCGGGGGAAGGTCCGGGTACATGGCCAGCAGATCCTCGGAGTGGATGAAGGTGATCTCTTCGGGAAGGATCGGTTCGATCTCTTCATAGTATTCATAGATCTGGAATTCCGTTCTGCGGATGACATCGTAGATCATGACCACGATGTTTTTCAAGTACTCCAGGTTGCGGTCCTCATGGTTGATGGCTTTTTCCCAGTCCCACTGATCGACGTAGATGGAATGCAGGTTATCGAGTTCCTCATCGGGCCTGAGGGCGTTCATATCGGTGTAGATCCCGTAACCGATGCGGATATCGTAATCGCGAAGCATCATCCTTTTCCATTTGGCCAGTGAATGGACGATTTCAGCCTGCTGGTCGCCCATGTCCCTGATCTTGAAAGAGACGGGCCGCTCGATGCCGTTAAGATCATCGTTGATCCCGGTGCCTCTCAGGACGAAAAGGGGAGCGGTGACACGGCGCAGCCTCAGCTCCGAAGAAAGGGATATCTCGAAGGTATCCTTAACGAGCTTGATCGCTTTTTCAGTTTGTTTCAGGTCGAGGATGGGCTTGTAGCCCTCTGGAATGATCAGTTTCATGTTTTCTTTTTTTAGGGTTAGGTTATGCTTTTAAAACAGTCCGCCATTCTGGTAGATCTCCATCTGCACGTCGGAGAATTTTTCAGCCTCAGTCTGCGTTTTTTTTGTCAGGTTTTTGATGACGCCGGTTTTGAGATCCACGCTCACTTCATCCCCGTCGCTGATCCGGAGATCGGCAATGTTAGGTGAAGTCAGCACCGGGAAGCCGGCATTGATCGCATTTCTTTCATAAATGGCACCGAAGGAGCCTGCAATGACCGCCCTGACGCCGAGGGCGACGAAACAGTCGACGGCCTGTTGCCGGGAACTGCCGGCACCAAAATTCTTCCCGGTGAACAGGATATCACCTTCCTTCACTTTGGTGGCAAAATCTTCATAGCCTTCCAGGTTACCGAAGGTATACTTACCCATTTCGGCCTGGTCGGTGACAGCGAGGTGGCTGTTATGGAAGATCATATCGGTGTCGATATTGTCTTTGTCGACAAACCACGCGCGACCCTTGATTTTCAATGGTCTGGCCTCCCGTGCTTTTTTGTTCTGTTTGGTCCTGGAAGGTGCGGGAACAGGTTCCGGGATTTCATTCCGGGGTTCGGCCGGTTTATCAGGGATATTCTCCGGTGTGGTGATATATCCGGCAACAGCCGATGCCGCCGCGATTTCGGGTGAAGCCAGGTAAACCTCCCCCTTGCCCTGTTTGCCGGGGAAATTCCGGTTACCGGTGCTGATGCTTACTTCGCCGGGACCGTTCTGCCCAACCTGGCCCGCGGCGCATCCGGCACATCCGGCATTGGAGATCATTGCCCCGGCATCCTTGAAAATATCGATGATTCCTTCATCGAGGCATCGCTGCCAGACGAGATCTGTTGAAGGGACGATTTTCAGCACGACCCCCGGGGCGACTTTCCGGCCCCTGAGGACTTCAGCCACCGCCCTCATATCACTTATCCTGCCGTTGGTGCAACTCCCGATGAAAGCCGAATCGATCCGGATCTTCACCAGTTCACCGGCATCGACGGCATCAGTCGGCTGCCCGGGACGGGAGATCCGCCGGGTGAACTGTCCGACATCCAGTTCCTCGCTAAGATCGTAATGCGCATCATCATCGGCAATGACCGGATTGACAGGCTTGCGGGTCCTCGACATACAATATCGAATCACTTCCCGGTTGGGTAAAAACAGGATGATGATGGCACCCATCTCCGTAGCCATGGAGGATATGGTGATCCTGTCGTCAAGCGAAAGGTTCTCCACATCATCACCATAAATCTCGACAGCATATCCCAGGAGCCTGTCGGGTCCGAAATGGGCAAGCAGGTTCAGGGCGATATCCTTGGCGGTGATGCCGGCCGGGAAGGTTCCTTTCAGCACCAGCTTTACCGAAGGCGGTACCTTGAACCAGATCTTTCCCTTGCTCCAGGCAGCGGCAATATCCTTGTCGCCCATACCCTGACCGAACGATCCGATCGCGCCGAGAATGTTGGCGTGAGAATCGGTCGACACCGCGGTGGAGCCCGGGTAGGCCAGTCCCTCTTCAATCAGGATGTGCGTCCCGATGCCTTTGTTGATATCGTAAACCCGGATCCCGTGCGTGCGTCCGAAGACGCGGCAGATATGCTGATTGGCAGCATATTTCTGGTCCGAACCTCCCGGGTTGCAGTCAAAGGTGAAGAAGGTCTTTGAAGGATCATCGATCGACAGGTTATGGTCGCGAATATTTTTGACAACGTTGGCACCCCCGAAATCCCTGGCAACCCTGGCGTCGATCTCAACGTCGATGATCTCACCGGGTTTCACACGATCCTTGTCACTGTGTGCCGCAAGGATCTTCTCTGTCATTGTCATTCCCATATGCCGGAGCTTTTAAATTCGTTTGTCAAAAATAAATGAAAATAGGTACGAACGTAAACATTTCGCTCATTAATTCCTTCCAGAGCACGGAAAACGAAAAACCGCAGGTCCCTGGTCCGTTATGGTTAAACAGTTCAGAGCAACCTGCGGTTTATTCTCACCGCTGATCCACCTTCATCCTAAGCCTGCGGATGAAGATCTGTCAATCCCGTTTAATAGGTGGTTTGACCCTTATAGGTGTGGGTTTTATCCAGAGCAACCAGATCTCCCGGTGTAATTCAGCTGGCCTCTCCTCATCCCGGTAATTGTCGCTGTGGCCTGACCATCGGCGCTGACATTCATGGTGATGTCGTAAACACCAAGGCTGGTCATCACATTCGCCTGGATACTGTAATACATTTTTTTGGCATTTTCATGGACCTTCCACGACGTCACCCGGCCTTCGGCAGTGATCCCGCCAACACCGTTGTATCCGACACCATAGTTCGATCCGATCTGAAGCACGGCGTATGTCGTGTCGATCCTGATGAAATTCAGGTCTGGGGTAACAGATATCCTGGTTCCGTACTGGTTGCTTAACCAGTCGGCTTCCAGAACAAAGCTTTTGTTATTGATTAACTCTGTAGTCTTTTCAAACTCCTTTTCGAGCTTTGCTCTTTTTTCTTTCTGCTTAGCCTCACGGGCTGCCTTCTTATCCTGAGGAGGTCCTGCATAAGTGGTGGCAGATAAACCAGCCGCCATGATGAGTGCCGTGAGGATTATTGTTATCTTTTTCATGTGTTTTTAACTATTTTTTCCCACTCCTAAACAAATAACATACCACGAAATCGCGATTTGCCCTTCACGACCGGAATCTGATCTTCTTTAACCTTTTTTAACAGCTGGTGCAGACGGCCGGGCGGGATAAAAACGTTACCGCACACACCCATCAGGATCAACATCCTTCTTCCACGTATCCAATGCCTTATGTTTTTCATTCGTTCAACCAACCAAGAAAACATGTGAACGAACACGGAATTTATTTGGATATGTAGCGGTTTTAAATAGTTTTGTAATGTGATTGCGGAAACTTTCCGGTTAACGTCACCTGCCGGGCCATTTCCGGGATGAACCTGATGTCCCACTAAAATCCTGAAAATATGAGCAATACGAATTCACGCAGAAGTTTCATCAAGAAGACGGCCGGTGCTTCCGCTGCCCTTGTTGCGGGAGGTGTCCTTCCCGGTTTCAGTGCCAAAAGCTATGGCCGCATCCTGGGCGCGAATGAAAAGATCCGTGTCTCCATCATGGGGGTGAATGCCCGGGGATTATCCCTCTCCGAAGAATACGCCATGCAGGATAACTGCGAGGTGATCCACATCTGTGACGTCGATTCCAGGGCGATAGAACGGGCGGTCAATAAGGTATTTGAAACAGCAGGTAACCGGCCCCTTGGATTTGGTGATTTTCGCAAATCACTGGAAAACAAGGATGTTGATGCTCTCGTGGTGGCCACTCCTGATCACTGGCACGCCCCGGCCACCCTTCTCGGACTGAAAGCCGGAAAACATGTTTACGTGGAAAAACCGCTGAGTCACAATCCCCATGAAGGGGAAATGTTGGTTGAAGCGGGGAAAAAATACGGCAAGGTCATCCAGATGGGTACCCAGCGCCGGTCCAGGCCGACGCTGATCCAGGCCATCGAAGAAGTGAGGTCGGGAGCCATCGGGAAAGCCTATTTCGGCAAAAGCTGGTATGCCAATACCCGGGGTCCGATTGGAACAGGTCAGGTGGTTCCCGTGCCGGAATGGTTAAACTGGGAACTTTGGCAGGGTCCCGCTCCGCGTGAAGCGTACAAAGACAATTACCTACATTATAACTGGCACTGGTTCTGGCATTGGGGCACGGGCGAAGCCCTGAACAACGGGACACATTTTGTCGATCTGCTCCGGTGGGGACTGAATGTCGATTACCCCACGAGGGTCAGCTCCAACGGTGGAAGGTACCAGTTTCACGACGACTGGGAAACGCCCGACACACAGGTGATCAGCATGGACTTCGACGAAGGTGTCACGATCACCTGGGAAGGCAGAAGCTGTAACGGTGCACCAACCGAAGGTTCACCCGTTGGCTGCATTTTTTATGGCGACAAGGGCAGCCTGCTGATCTCGGCCGGCAATGATTACACTATCTATGACCTGAAAGGCAATGTGGTCCGGAAGGTTACCGATGAAGGCAAGATCAATGCCCTGGACCGCACAGCCAGGAACGATGCCTTTGACCGTCCACACCTGCAGAATTTTCTCAATGCCATCAAAACGGGGGAAAAGCCGCATTCGGATGTGGAGACCGGCTTTAAAAGCACCTTGCTGGTTCAGCTGGGGAACATCGCCCAGCGGGTCGGCCGGTCGATCAACATCGACAAGACCAACGGACATATCACAGGTGACCGGGAAGCGATGGAATTCTGGTCGCGTCAATATGAAAAAGGCTGGGAAATGAAGATCTGACAGGACAACCCGGATTTTTCCGTTACCGGGTGACGCGAAGAAGGATCACATCATGCGGCTGGACGGTGAAGGTGACGGCGTTCCCTGTGGTGTTCCCTGAACTGCCGTTCCAAATATCCTTAAACTGCCAGGACCCCTCGAGGCCCCAGGCTTTCCAGCCGGGAGTAATTCCGACCGGTTTTTCTCCCCTGTTCAGCAGGCAAAAGGCATAGCCACCATCCGAGAGGTTTTTCTTCCAGATCTCGAAGAGACCGTCATCTCTGATTTTGACGGCGGCTTTCCCGGCCGGATCCTGGTCAATGGCAATGGCACCGGGATTGGTGAGGATCGCCCGCGTCTGCCCGGTCATCCGGCGAATATCGTTACCGGCCATCAAGGGGGATGAAAGCATGCACCACAGGCTGAAATGGGCCCGTTCTTCACCCGGCGTGAGGGCGCCGTTTCCGACCTCCAGCATATCCATGTCATTCCAGTGACCGGGACCGGCGTACTGCTGCAGCCCTTCCTGCATGTCGAGGATGATGAGCACTCCCCCGCCCCACACTTTCCCTTCTTTGGCATCGGGCTGAGTCCAGTTATTCCGGATATCACCGGTCGTCCGCCAGAGATGACCCACATCCTCCGCCCACAGCCAGGGTTTGCTCAGTCCCCACTCACAGATGCTGAAGACCATGGGCCTTCCCGCCCGGTAAATCGCATCCCGCATGAGAGTATAGGACTCGATGGCGTTCTGTTCACCGGTGTTGCACCAGTCATATTTGACATAATCGACTCCCCATGAGGCGTAGGTCCGTGCATCCTGGTACTCATAGCCGCGGCTTCCGGGGCGGCCCTGGCAGGTCATCCGGCCAGCGTCGGAATAGATCCCGAATTTCAGCCCGCGGCGGTGGACATAATCAATGAGGGCTCTCATCCCCGAAGGAAATTTCACGGAATCGGCGATGATCGTCCCGTCATCCTGTCGTCCGGTCTGCCAGCAGTCGTCGATGACGACATAGGTATAGCCGGCGTCCCGCATGTCGCTGGTCACCATGGCATCGGCAATCTCCCGGATCACCGTCTCATTGATCCCGTCACAGTTGAAAAAGTTCCAGCTGTTCCAACCCATCGGAGGTTTTTCGGCAAGGCCGGGGAATTTTTGTGCAGGTACGCTGGCGTTTGCCAGGAAAAGGAGGCAGGTGATGATGCAGGCATATCTCATGGTTCGTATTTTTTGATGGTTGGTTGTGCAGATCCTGGAACCCCGGCTTTTCCGCCAGTGACCAGCTGCATGTATTCCCTGAGGTGGGTAGTATATACGTCGCGAGGCAGGTCTCCGTGCTTGTGGCAGATTGATGCCGCATAACCCACAGCGGCCCCCATCTGTCCGGTCGTTCGCATAACCCTCGGTCCGCCCAGTCCAACATGGGAACAGCTGAAACATCGCCCGGCCATGAACAAGTTCCCGATATTCCGGGAATAGAGGCAGCGGTAGGGAACTTCATACCTCTCGGTTCGATAGTACAGGGCTGTGGACAGGAAATCGGGCCGGGTCGTATCGGTCAGGACATCCTGATAATGGACATCCACTTCACGGTCCTCCATAACCACGGCGTCGGGAAAGTGCCGGTGATTCACGACATCGGCAAAGGTGAAAACATAGTCCCCTTCCAGCCGCCGGGATTCCCTTTTACCGGCCAGGAAGGATACCCACTCCAGGCTGAGGTTTTCACCGCCGGGTTTTTGTTTTTCATTGGAGAAGGATCCGTACACGGCTCTGAGAAGATGATCACGGATGGCTTCTGAATCCATGGCCTGGTTGAGACTGTCGGTGGAGTATTCCCATTGCCATTCGCCGTTTGCCGCGGCATAGTTCCCCGCAACGGCGACGGCCCACGGGACTTCGGGAAATGAACGGGCTTCCCCGGCATCGTACGAACGCCAAAGTACAGAAGCTCCCATGACGCGGCCGTCCGGTTTTTCAGGGCTCCACAGGTTACCGTACTCCGGATAACCTTCACCGTAGGTTTCGGCGCTCTCCCGGCCATACATGTATTTTGCCCCGGCCCAGTAACCGATCCATCCGTCACCGGTGGCATCGACAAAGAGCGGGGCAGTAAACCGGATCCTGCCACTGTCCGACGTTTGACGCGCATCGACGGAAACGATCCGGTCATTGACCGTATTTGCGGCATAAGCCCGCCAGTTGAGGAAAAGATGGATGCCGGGAAAGGACGCCATGTTGGTCATCCGTTTCTGTTCATCCTTCAACGCTTCGGGTGATCCGTTGGGGTAATGTTCTGTATCCAGCAACTTGAGGATCTGTTCGAAATAGCCGTATATCCCGAGCGTATGCACCCTAACCTCGCTGCTCGCATTCCCGCCAAGGACGGGACGGTCATGGATCAGCGCCACATTGAGTCCCTGCCGGGCAGCGGCGATCGATGCGGCGCAACCGGCTAGTCCCCCGCCAACGATGACGAGATCGAAATGCATGGTTTTTTCCGGGCCGGGAGATTCACCCAGCATGGTGGAACGCCAGGTTTTAAGTGCGGTCCCCGTATCGGGCGGTGCACCGCACCGGCGGGTGAGTAAAATGGCATCACACCGGCCGTCGAAACCGGTGAGGTCTTCGAGTTCCAGTTTTACCGTTTTACCTTTGAGCTTAACGGTTCCGGCGTTTTGCCACCTCCAGCCCGGAAGGGTACCGAGGGTGTCAGCCACCAGCGTACCGTTGATGCGAAGAAGAAATGCCCCCGGCGCTTTCCAGTTCCCCGGTGCCCAGTTTTTCGTCCTGACCCAGACGTGATACCTGCCGGCCCGGGGGATCCCAACGGTGGTAAAAGCATTCTCCACTGGCTTCCCGAGACCATGGGCCAGGAGGTATGGCGACCCCATCTCTTCAGTGAATTGCGGATCCGTCACCCACCCGCCTTTGTGACTAAAACTTTCGGCTTCGATGAGAAGACCCTGCGCGAGGATAACCGGGAGAGGCAGGAGGACCAGGCTCAGGAGAAGGATGATGTTTTTCATGTTGACGTTTGACAGGGTGCGGGTAAATTAAGATTGGAGCAACCAAGATACAAAAGTTTTCCCGAAAATGAGGGCCGCAGATGCATCGCCAACCAAAAACAGGCCGGAGGCCGGGTGGCCATGGACTATAAAAGGCACGTCCGACAGCCCTCCACTTTAAAAATATTTATTACATTCGCACATTAACAAAAATCCGCACATCCCAACCCTTATGAAAAAATTATTCGTCGCCGCCATGCTGGCAGGTCTTCTGATGTCCTGCTCCCGGGAAAACAGCCGGGACAAAAAAATTGATTCATTGCTTTCACAACTCACCCTGAGTGAAAAGATCTCCATGATCCACGGCAATACGTTCTTCACGACGCCCCCGGTCGAACGCCTCGGTATCCCCGGATTGAACATGTCGGACGGACCGGCCGGCATCCGGGAAGAGAACAACCCCTCCGACTGGGGATCGGCAAAATGGAAAAATGATTCGACAGCGTATTTTCCGAGTCTCACCGCCCTGGCCTCAACATGGAATCCGGGTCTGGCCACCGATTTCGGGAAAGCCTACGGGGAAGAAGCCGTCATCCGGAATAAATTCATCACCCTGGCGCCGGGGATCAACATTCACCGGACCCCGCTCAACGGCCGTAACTGGGAATACCTCAGTGAGGATCCCTTCCTGGTCACCCGGTTTGTCCCCAACATCATCAAGGCAGTGCAAAACGAAGGCATGGCCAGCTGCGTGAAACACTACATCCTGAACAACCAGGAAAAAGACCGCGGAAGCATTAATGTCGAAGCCGGCGAACGAGCCCTTCGGGAGATCTACCTTCCCGGCTTCGAAGCGGCGATAAAAGAGGGAGGTGCCCTCGCCGTGATGGGTGCTTACAACCAGTTCAGGGGACATTACTGCTGCGAGAACAGTTACCTCCTTCAGGACATCCTGAAAGGGGAATGGGGCTTCAAAGGCATCGTGATCTCCGACTGGAATGCCGCACACGACACGAAGGAAGCCGCCGAAAACGGTCTTGACATCGAGATGGGAACCAGCAAACCCTTCGATCAGTATTACATGGCCCAACCCCTTCTCGACTCCATCCTGGCCGGGAAGATCGACTCATTAGTTGTTGACGACAAGGTGAGACGGATCCTTTACGTCATGTCCGAACTGAACATGTTCGACCGGCCGGCTTACGATACCACAGGGATGGCTGCACGCCTGGCCACGCCCGAACGGCGCAACGTTTCCCTCCGGATCGGCGAGGAAGCCGTCGTCCTCCTGAAGAACAGCACCGACATCCTCCCTCTCGATCTATCCAAAATAAAAAAGATCGCAGTCATCGGCGACAATGCCACGCGTAAACACGCCCACGGCGGAGGAAGCACCATCATCAAGGCCAAATATGAGATCACACCCCTCGAAGGCATCAGGAACGAAGTCGGCAACCGCGCCGAAGTGGTTTACGCACCCGGTTATAAATACGTCAGCAACAGCCATGGCCGGTATGATCCTTCTGCCGATGAAATCGATCGCTTCGCTGCTCGACGAAGCAAAACGCGTTGCCGCAGATGCCGATGTCGTGCTGTTTATCGGCGGACTGAACCATGATTTCGGACTGGATTGTGAGGGCGGCGACAAGTACAACCTTCAGCTCCCCTATAAACAGGATGAGGTCATCAGCGAGATCATGAAGGTCAATCCCAATACCGTTGTCGTCCTGATCACCGGCGGACCCGTTGTTCCGGGCAACTGGCTTGATACTGCGCCCGCCCTGCTGGAAACCGGCTATATCGGCAGTGAATCAGGAACGGCCCTGGCCAACGTCCTTTTCGGCAAAGTCAATCCGTCGGGCAAGCTTCCCGACACCTGGCCAAAACGTCTCGAAGATACGCCGGCTCAAGCCCTGGGTGAATATCCCGGCACTGACGGAACGGTCCATTACAATGAAGGCATCTTCGTCGGTTACCGGTATTACGATACCTACAAGGTCGATCCGCTATTCCCCTTTGGATACGGGCTCTCCTACACCCGGTTTGAATACTCGGACCTAAAGATTGAGAAAACCGGGGACCATGGCTTCAATGTCCGCTTCACCATTAAAAATACCGGGGAACGAGCCGGGAAAGAAATAGCGGAAGTGTATGTCAGTGATAAAGAATCGGCCCTGCCAAGGCCGGTGAAAGAGCTCAAAGGGTTTTCAAAAACAGAATTACAACCCGGTGAAGCTGTTGAAGTCAGCATTCCCCTCGATGAGAAGGCCTTTATGTATTATGATCCGTCAAAGGGCTGGACACTCGAGCCCGGTGAGTTCGACATTCTCGTGGGCGCTTCTTCACGGGATATCAGGCTGCGGGGGGTGGTGGAGATGGGAAGGAAGTGAGAAAGTGAGAAAGTGAGGAAGTGAGGAAGTGAGGAAGTGAGGAAGTGATGAGTGATGAGTGATGGGTGATGAGTGATGGAGTTATGGAGTTATGGAGTTATGGAGTTATGAAGGGCAAGAGATTGGCGTTCATGGATGATATGGGGTTAAGGATCGGGGTTAAGGATTACGTTCTTTCCAAACTTCATCATGTTTCCCTAACCCCATAACCTCCATCACCTCACCTCTCTACAGCGGACTTTGCGGTGATCCGGCTCCTCAGCTTCACCGGCATGATATTGAACGCCGTGTTCATGTCCTTCATAACCTCATAACCCCATAACCTCATAACTTCATTCACTTCATCACTTTTTTTAAAAGAAAGTAACAAAGAAACCCTCCGCGATTGACAACCCTCTCTCGCCCTTGTCGCACGGGGCCCTCATCACTGGGGCCGGGCTCGTTCAGGTTCGCACCAATCGCGGGTTGCCTTCGCGCTCTGCTAATATTTCTTTTGTGGATATCGGCGTATGTATTTTAAATGGTGTTGGTGGAGAGAGGCTGGAAAATCGTATTCCGATTCAAACTGATTCGCCTGATACGGTACTGACGACTTTCTTTGTTACCACGCCTTCCCGTACCCACGTACCTCTGTACCCGCGTATCTACGTAATTCCCGCCCTTCGGCTGCGCTCAGGGACCGGAAAAAATGAACTTACCTTGTGTTTGAGCAGGAGGGCGGTTCATGCATAAGATCTTCTTTTTCATTTTTAAAAAGATTTCGGTGTTGTCATATGAATCTGTCAAACGAGAATTAAATGATTTTGGTGGAGGAGGGCGGTGGAAAATCGTATTCCCGATTTCTTTCCATTTCGTCTTAGGGAGCTTTGAAGAATCGGCGACGGCGACCCGGCTGCTCCGCGCTTCATCAGTGTGGTTCTGAACGCCGTTCTCATGTCTTTCATAACCCCATAACTCCATAACTTCATCACTTCCCTGACATCCGGGCATAGCTTTGGCAATATCCTTTCTAATAACGTCTTAGATGTAATAGGGACCCACCCCCACCTTACACCTTCCGGCCCTTAATCGTTCCAGTCCCCCCAATCTCAGCGTCCGTTTCCGGACATTTTGATGAAAAGTTTTAAACAGGCTGTTTTAATAAGGGTTTCAGAGGGGATGGGGTTGAGGATCTATCACCTGTTTGGTCGGCTCTGATTCGCCCAACAAGTGACTGACGACGATCCCCGTCCCTTGTCTTCCCGTACCAAGTAACCCGTATCCACCAAGACGGGCGGGTCGCGACCCGCCCCTACAGATGGCCTCAAACGACCTTATAAAAATACCGGTATGACTGACAAACCGACGTTCTCACGCCCTTCATAACCTCATAACCCCATAACCCCATCACCCATCACTCCCGGCGACAATCAGTCGGGATCCGTCGTTTAACCCGGTAGCCATCCTCCTCACTTTCTCACTTTCCCTGACGACCGGGCATGGCTTTGGGAATCAGTATTTCTAAGGACGTTTTAGATGCTACTGGGGCCCCTCCCCCGCCATCGCACCGTCCGTCCCTTCATCGCCCGAGCCCTCTGATCTCAGCGTCCGTTTCCGGGCATTTTGATGAAAAGTTTTCAACAGGCTGTTTTAATAAGGGTTTCATGAGGGGATGGGGTTGAGGATCTATCACCTGTTTGGTCGGCTCTGATTCGCCCAACAAGTGACTGACGACGATCCCCGTCCCTTGTCTTCCCGTACCAAGTAACCCGTATCCACCAAGACGGGCGGGTCGCGACCTGCCCCTACAGATGGCCTCAACCGACCTTATAAAAATACCGGTATGACTGACAAACCGACGTTCTCACGCCCTTCATAACTCTCATAACCCCATAACCCTTACCATCACCCATCACTCCCGGCGACAATCACTCGGGCATCCGTCGTTTAACCCGGTTGCCTTCCTCCTCAGGTTTTCACTTTCCCTGACGACCGGGCATGGATTTGGAAAATCAGTATTTCTAAGGACGTTTTAGAAGCTACTGGAGCCACGATCCCCTGCCAATATCGCACCGTCCTCACGCCTTCATCGCCCGAGCCCTCTGATCTCAGCGTCCGTTTCCGGGCATTTTGACGAAAAGTTTTCAACAGGCTGTTTTAATAAGGGTTTCATGGGGGATGGGAGTGAGGATTTATAAACTGTTTGCGTCGGCTACTGATTTGCACGACAAGTGGCTGACGACGGTCCCCGTCCCTTTTCTTCCCGTACCCTAGTAACCCGTATCCACCAAGACGGGCGGGTCGCGACCCGCCCCTACAGCGGCCTCAACAGACCTTATAAAAATACCGGTATGACTGACAAACCGACGTTCTCACGCCCTTCATAACCCCATAACCTCGTAACCTATAACCCCATCACCTATCACTTCTCACTTCTCACTTCTCACTTTCTTTTCAAGGGCAAAAGAAAGTAACAAAGAAACCCTCCGCGATTGACAACCCTCTCTCGCCCTTGTCGCACAGGGCCCTCAACACTGGGGCCGGGCTCGTTCAGGTTCGCACCAATCGCGGGTAGCCCGCGCACTCTGCTAAGATTATTTTGGAAAATTCGAGGTTAACTATTTTACCAGCGTCGGTAGATGACCCACCACGGTGCTTCCGAATGGCGGGTCGCGACCCGCCACTACCGTGGCCTTGAACGGACCTATGGGAATATCGGTATGATCCTGAACGACGTTCTCACGCTCCTCATCACCTCATCACCCCATCACCCCATCACCTCATCACCTCATCACTTCCTAAATGAAATACCGATCCCGGCACCCGGATACCAGTGATCAACCGGCTCTTCCTTGAAAAACAGGAAATTCCTGCCGGTTTCATTCGAAAATAACGCCAGTTTATCGGAGCTGCTGGAATTATCGCCCAGGATAACAGTCCTGTCGGTGATCAGCGGCATAATGGCCCGGTATTCCATGTATTCATAGTCGGCCGAATGATCGCTGTCATTGATGAAGAGATCAATCTCCCCGGTCATTTTCTTCAGGCTGTCAATGGAATCCCCGTAAAGGATCTCGCCGGCCTCCCTGTATTTGCCGGTCAGCATGAAGCCGGCAGCGGGATTGATATCGGTTCCGAAATAATGACCATCGAAACCTTCTTCCCTGTTCCTGAGGAGTGCCGAGCAGAGCAGCGCCGATCCCAGACCCTTGTCCACGCCGGTTTCAACCACCACGCCGGGTTTCATGATCCTCACGAAAGCATACCACCCCAGCCTTCGTCCAAACCTCACTTCAGGGTCGGTTTGTCTGCGGGAGGGCGAAGTCCTGGCAGCGGCGAGAATGCTGTCTTTCAGTTCGCGGTCCTCTTCGGCTTCCCTGATGTAGGTCAGAACGTCCCGGTAATTCCGGCCGGTCACAACGGCAATGGTATGGGCCAGGTACAACTTGTTACTTTCGCTGATGTCGTAGGTGAAATTCGTGTCCTCGCGGGAGCGTATCCCCCAGGAGAAAATCCGGGGATATTTCGAATTGTAGTATTTAGAAGCGATGTATATTCTTCTCAAAAAATTCAGCAACCAAATCTGTTTGAGAAAACTAAGCGGATTTTTCATCTTCTGTGATATGGAATTCCTGGTCTGTTAATATTCTGTTCGTGGTCAAATAAGGATTTATCACGGTCAATGTCTGTTTCACCGGCTTGTTTTGTAGGTTCTGATGTCAAGGGGCTGGATCGCGGGGAAAGGGTCGGAGGGCTCGGAAAAATAGAAATACACCGCGGCAGCCACATCGTCGGAGCGGTAGAAATTGGTCCAGGCATCATCACCCGGCATTCCGGGACCGGCGAGATCCACCGCGCTGTCGGGACTAAAGAAATTTATCCCCCCGGATGTCACCGGGATCAGGGGTACATTCTTTTTCTGGAGTCGGATCACATTGCCTTTGGAGGAACCGCCCATCTGCTGGATGGTGACCTTACATCCGGAGCTGAAATACACCGGGTCCTTGATGTGGAAACGGTAGTACGACCACCTGAGGTTCGCCGGATCAGCCACCGAGCATCCCGTATACATATTGAAAAACTTGCTTTGTCCCCAGGCCGACCCGATATAGTCTTCGGTTCCTGTACCCACCAGTGTGGGGAAGTCCTTATCGCCGTTGAGATAGATCTTCACTTCCCCCTCACCCCACCAGTAATCCTGATATAGCGGATTGGCGTTGATACTGATATTCGTGCCGAGAAAACGCCCGTGCCCATTGATCCCGGGAAGGAGTTCAAAGTCCTGACCGGGAGTGGTGGCCGTATCGCGGTGCCAGTAACAGTGAAAATACATGTCATCGGTGTCCCAGGTTTTCAGTAACTGCAGGTCGACATCGTAAAAGATGGCATCCACATCGTAGGGCAGAGCGTTGACAATCTCGATCCGCGCCGATTTCCTGAAAGGCATCTGGATGAAGGAATTGAACGAGCGTCCTTCCGGGTTGGCGAACAGGGCATTCTGGAAGGCAGCGGTTTGTCCGAGCCCGACGCCGAAAAAGTCGCCGAAAGGAACAGAGACCGCGGGCTTTTCCTCGCCGTCCCAGTACATGTTCAGGACAAGGCCCCGCAGGGTATAGGAGGATCGGTCGGAAATGGTGATCCATATCCTGTTGATCATTCCCGGCCCCCTGGTATCGACCAGCGTCACCGTATCACCGGCCTTAAGGATATCGGATGGGTGCCCCTTGGCACCCTTGTTTTCCATACCGCCCCTGCCCTTCTCACCGGTTCTGTTTTCAAAACTGATCCACCGGGGTTCGATCTGATCCGTATATTGATAGAGTCCGGAAGGCAAACCGGCATTGCCGGAAGCGTCTTTTTTCCCGGAGTTCACGCAACTGAAACACGTGGCGGTCAAAACGAGGATGCAGAGCAGGGCTGTTTTCATCTTTATAAATTTTTGAGGGTTTACAGTCTCCGGAGCATTACCGGAACGTAAATATACTAAAGCTTTTTCAGACCTTCCAAAAATGCTGCGGATTTGCCTTCATTAATGAGAAGTGTGGGGATTAATCGCCGGTCACCCGCATTGTTTCACTGGTGAACTCAACCGGGACGGTCAGCGTCACCTCAACCGGTCGACCGTCAGCCGATTTGGCGGGATTCCATCCGTTCGATTCCAAAACCACGCGCAAGGCTTCCATATTGAGATCCGGACTTTTTCCTGATAAGATGGAAGCCTGCGTGATGCGCCCGTCGGTTCCCAGGGTGAACCGGACGATCACTTTTCCGGTAATACCCATATCCCTGGCGAAAACCGGGTAGATGAGTCGTTCCCGGATGTAGGTCATGAAGGATGCTATGTTCCCTCCCCGGAACCCGGGCTGCTGTCCGGCTGAGAGTTCTTCACCGTATTCAATGATCCGTTCCGCCATCTCGTTGGTGAAAGGCTGACTTTCCCTGCCGGATATGTTCCCCGGGTATCCGGGGATCGAATCGGAACAGCTGAGCAGGAAATCCAGGACGTATTTATAGTCCATGACACGCGCCACCCTGCCTTCAGCGTCGTAGAAGATCCATTTCCCGTAAGGGATGTCCTTGTAATAGAACCCGGCTGCTTCCACCTCACCCTTCTCCGTGTAAAACATGAACCGGCCGTGACGGACATCCGGGTTCACGGAACTGAACGTTCCGTAAAAAAGAAGGGTCGAATCCCCGGTAAACTCCTGGACAAGGAACGTGCTGTCGCTTCTCGGTCTGATGCTTCGTATCGTGGAAACATCGGCGCCGGGAGCCTGTGACATCAGAGACTGGCCGGTTAGCGCCAGGATCACGGTCAGAAAGACATACACTTTTTTCATAGGTCTCCTTTACGGTTACCCCGCCATTATCCTTCATCACAGTTGAAACCTGACCGGACGGGTTGTCAGTGCCGGCAACAGCAGATGAGATCTCCTGCAGCTCTTAAAATTAAAATTAATTCCCGACTTTATGCCAGTGGAAGGCAAATATCATGCGCTGCTAAAATATTGCACCGGCATCACCTTTCACGGGAGGAATAAAAAGGTATTTTTTTCAATCTTGACATGTAATGTATTAGTTTTGCAGGCTAAACGGATCAATCACACTTCTGAAGAAAGAATTTTTTGAGACTGCATTCCAACATCTTAAAACTTTATCTGATCAAGGTAGCCAAATGGTTCATGTTATATATGCCCATTGTAGTTCCCTTTTACAAGGCTAATGGACTTGGCATGAAGGACGTGATGCTTCTCCAGGGGGTGTATTCCATCACCATCGTGATCCTGGAGATCCCATCGGGGTATTTCGCGGATGTCATTGGGCGGAAGAAAACCATCGTCATCGGTGCATTCATGGGTTTCTTAGGATTTCTGACTTACAGCCTGAGTTTTGGATTCTGGGGGTTTCTGCTGGCCGAAACGATCCTGGGCATAGGGCAAAGCTTCATTTCCGGATCCGATTCGGCGCTGCTCTATGATACCCTGTTGGATTTGAAGCGGGAAGGAGAATACATTAAGTTTGAAGGGAGGCTTACGTCGTTCGGCAACATCGCGGAGGCGGTGGCCGGCACACTTGGAGGTTTACTGGCGGCAGCTTCGGTAAGGTATCCCTACATTGCCCAAACCTTCGTGGCATTCCTGGCAGTCCCGTCCTCGCTCCTTCTTATCGAACCTTCACGGCATAAAAGGCTTTTGAAAATGCGGTTCAAAGACATCCTGGCCACCGTCAGGTATGCGCTCATTGAAGACAAACCCCTGAAGCGGAATATCCTGTTTTCGTCGATCACCGGAACGGCCACCCTGACCATGGCATGGTTCGTTCAGCCCTTTTTCGAGCATGTCCATCTTTCCCTGCAACTGTACGGGATTTTGTGGACCGCCCTGAACCTGACAGTCGGGCTGGTGGCGTTGGCGGCTTATAAGATCGAAGCCCGCCTGGGACCCGTGCATTCCGTCCTGATCATCGCCACCCTGGTGCCGGCGGGATATATCTGTCTCTATTTCTTTCACTCCATCTACGCGATATCCATCCTCTTCCTGTTTTACGTCGTCAGGGGCTTTGCAACCCCGGTGCTGAAAGATTACATCAACCGGATGACCGTATCGGAGACACGGGCCACAGTTCTTTCGGTGCGGAACTTTCATCATCCGTTTGAATTTCGCGATCATCGGTCCCTTCCTGGGATGGTACATGGACGTCTATACCTTTCCGCAGGCCATGCTGCTGGCCGGGATCATCTTTCTCGTGCTCAGCGGGTTCTCCGTCTTTCTTTTTGCAAAATCCCTTCGGGAAAGGTAGTGATGAATCAGATTTCGATCGTAAGTCCGTCAAAGGCGGGGAAGATGGCTGGCGGCAGTTCCTCCGCAATTTCCCTGTGGAGGCCCATCTGGTGACTCAGGTGGGTAAGGTACCCGCGCCGGGGGCTGAGCTCCCGTATGAGGGAAACAGCTTGTGAAATGGTGAAGTGCGAGATGTGTTTCTCATGCCTGAGCGCATTGACAACGAGGTACTTCACCCCGTAGAACTTCTCTTTCTCCTCTTCCGAAATGTAGTTGGCATCGGTGAGGTAGCCAAAATCCCCGAACCGGAATCCGTAAACCGGCAAACGGTAGTGCATGGCCCTTACGGGGGTGATTTTCAGTCCGTTGACATGAAAGTCTTCATTGGCGATGCGGTGAAGATTCACCTGGGGAACCCCGGGGTATTTTTTCTCGGCAAAGATGTAGGCAAATTCCCGCTTCAGAGCCCGGATCACCCTCTCTTCAGCAAAGACATCCATGGGCTGCTGCTGAATGAAGTTAAAGGCCCTGATATCATCGAGGCCCGCAATGTGATCCCGGTGCTCATGGGTGAACAGGACGGCGTCGAGCCTGTCAACCTTTTCCTTCAGCATCTGTTGACGGAAGTCGGGACCGGTATCCACCACGATCTTGACCTCCCCTTCTTCCACCAGAATGGATGTCCTCAGCCGCTTGTCGTGCGGATCAACGGACATGCACACCGGGCAATGACAGCCGATGACAGGTACACCCTGTGAGGTCCCGGTTCCTAAAAAGGTTATTTTCAAGGTGTCTGAACTTTTTCCGTACGAAAATAGCAAAAATGAGATCACGACCACCGGTGTGCTTAAGGAAACTTTGGTTAATTTTACCCGAAAAAATGAAAGGCAGTCTGTATATGATCCCCAACACTCTGGGCGACAGTCCGGTAAACCTGGTCATTCCCGGGGCAGTTCTCGACATTATCCGTGAGCTGGATCATTTCATCGTGGAGAATATCCGCACGGCCAGGCGATTCCTGATCAAGTGCGGATACGACAAATCCATCGACGACATCGTTTTCTTCGAGCTGAACAAACATACCCCGGATGATGTGAGGGCAGGCTACCTTTCCCCATGTCACAAAGGCATCTCCATGGGGATCATTTCTGAAGCAGGCGTTCCGGGGGTGGCCGATCCCGGCGCCGATATCACGGCGATGGCCCATCGGCAGGGGATCCGCGTCATCCCGCTCACCGGCCCTTCTTCCCTCCTCCTTGCCCTGATGGCCTCGGGACTGAACGGCCAGAATTTTTGTTTTCACGGTTACCTCCCGGTGAATAACCCGCAGCGTTCGAAAAAGATCAAAGAAATGGAGATGACGGCCCTCCGGAGCCGGACAGACTCAGATGTTTATCGAAACGCCATACCGGAATGATAAGCTGATCGAAGAAATCCTGAAAACCTGCAATCCGGAAACGATGCTCTGTATCGCTTGCGACATCAGCCTGGCTGATGAACAGATCCGGACACATGAACATCGCGGCCTGGAAAAAAGAAAGGGTCACCTTTCACAAGCGACCCTGTATTTTTCTTATCGGAAGGAAAATCAGTTGATACTGACCAGTTCCACATCGTAGCGCGAGTGCGGCATATGGCGGGATGGGTACGCGCACCAGACCGTCACTCGAATATTTGCCCATTTCCAGGTAACCCCGGTAATACGGGACGATGATCGTCACTTTTTCTCCCACCCTCATCGTTTTGATCCCGTCAACGAGCCCCTCGGTGACAAGGGAACTCCTATCTGTACTGATCACATCCCTGACCTGTCTGGTGGGCAGGAAAACGCGGCCGTCGAGCAGGGACCCCTTGATATTGAGTGTCATCAGTTTGTCGATATCCGCAGTATCACCCGTACCGGCTGTTCTCTCAATGACATAATCGCCGGCGGCCGTTGAATCAACTCCCTGGGCATTGTTGGCCAGGAACTGGTTGATGAGTGACCGTTCATAGTAAGCCGGATCGGGAAGAACCCTGTGAAGCCCGACTTTAATGATCACCGGGCTGTATGAACCGACCGGTGAATAGGGATTGTTGCCCCAGGCCAGATCGGATGACATGATCAATGTTGCCCGGCTGCCTTCCTTCAGGCTCATCAGCCCTTCATCAAGCCCCTGGATATTGGTGCCAACCATCAGCCTTTCGGGACCATACATGATGGAAGAGGAGTAAATATCGTTATCCTTTGCCACCGTGCTGTCGGTGGTGATAATGACCAGTTCGCCGTCGAGCTTCTCAAGGGTGTAGTCGAAGTCCACATACTCCCCTTCAACGGGCATAGCCCCGGTTCCCACGGAATCGGTCACGATATAAAGACCGGAGGCCGTCGGCGCTACGGTGATGTTGTTATCGGCAAGGTACTTTTTGAGCAGGTCTTTTTCCTGCCGCTGAAGATCTTCGGCCTTGTTCTTCAAACATGAACTGAGCGTCAGGGGGAGCAGCAGCATGGCACATGTCAGGATTTTCATGGAGTGGTTTTTCATATAAACGGGTTTGATAGGTGTACAAACAGGTCACAGATGATCAATAATCGAGATTCAGCAAACCGGAACAACTGTCACAGTGAGAACGAAGAAACGGATCGTGATATTTTGTGTCATGGGCAATCCTCTGCGACTCTAGCCGGAATGGATCATTAAGATATAAAAATAACCAAAAAGGTTGCGCGATGCATCGGTTTATTCAACTTTCAGAACTTCGAGTTCATAGATGAGGGCTGTCGAGGGCGGAACAATGCCTCCGATCGAGCCCTCCGGTCCGAAAGCTTCATCGGAAGGCAGGATCAGCAGGGCCTTTTCCCCTTCACGCATCCTGCCCAGGGCTTCATCGATTCCTTTTAAGACGATATCTTCACTGCCGTAGATGAAATCGAGCGGCTCGTTACGCTGGACGGTACTGTCGAAATACTTCCCGTTCAGGAAGCGCCCTTCATAATGGATGAAGATATGCCGGCCCTTTTCCACCCTCATCCCCCGGCCCTCCTTCAACCTGACAAAATAAAAACCTTCCTTTTCCGGTTGGATATCCAGTTTCTCCTCTGTCAGGAATTTCCGGATGAGAGTAGCCTCCGTGTCGTGCAATTCCCGGGCCCAGGCGAGGAACAACATTTTCTCCTGTTCAAATTCCTGTGCGGTCTGGACATTGAGGAGTTTCATGTCCACCCTGACTTCTTCATCTTCATCCAGGAAGCCGGGAAGATCCCTTTTCAATGTATTGGAGAAGAACCGTGAGGCAGGAAGGAAGACCGACGCACTGTCGCCGGTTGAAAGCCGAAGGAAAGCCTCATTGACCGCACCCCTGTGGGGGCTTTCGGTCAGGAGAAACTTCCGTGTGCCTTGGAAAAACACCGAATCACGTTCCGTGGCATAAAGGAGGTCGAGGGTGATGTAATCTCCTGCCTCAGCATGGCGGCCGTTCTCACCGAGAGCTCACCAGCCTGAAATAGAGGCCGGGGGCGATGCGCCAGTACGACTGGTGGGAAGAACAGCCGGTAACCAGCAGCATAGACAGGAGGAACAGAATCTTCTTCATCTCATTTTACGGCCAGGACTTTTAATTCATAAATCAGGATGGCGAGGGGAGGAATTTTTTCACTGTCGCCGAAATTGCCGTGGGCAAGATGCGGGGGAAGGATAAGACGGGCACTGTCACCCTGGTGCAGTAATTTCACGCCTTCCTCGAGACCAGCCTCCACACCGCCATGTCCCACGACAAAGGATTTGGGATGGGCCGCGGAGGCAGAGTCGATCACTTCACCGTCGAGAAGCAAAATCCGATAACTTAAGACCACCACCTCTCCGTTTTTGACTTCCGGACCCTGGCCATGAACGGTGATCATGTACCACAGGCCCGTCCCGGTGGTGTGCATATCCCATCCGGTGCGCCTGACAAAATTCGTGATCAGTTCCTGGTTGCGTTTCACCACGTAATGGTTGATCTTTATCAACTCGTTGCTCATCTGCCTTTCCTTCGCCACACGGTTTGAAGGCACCTGGGTTTCAGGGCGGCAGGCCGTGAACAGGATGGACAGTGCCATGACCAGGATCCACATTCCACTTCTCATTTCAGCTCCTCTTTATATGACGGCAACAGCGAAATGAACCTCTCAACGGCTTTATCCAGGGGTTTGTCCCATTCCCCCCCGGCGGCATTGACATGACCGCCACCCCGGAAATGTTCATTGGAGAAGGCGTTGACGGCGAAGTTTCCCCTCGACCGGAAGGAGATCTTCACATGGCTCTGCTTTTCAAGGAAGAGAGCGGTGAATTTCACTCCCCGGATATTAAACGGCAGGTTCACAAAACCTTCCGTATCGCCGGGCTGGTGATTGAACTGTTCCATTTCCTTCCGGCTGAGGCTGATGATGCCGGTGCCATATTCGGGAAAGATCTGCATCTTTTCATTGAGACAATATCCCATGAGCCGCATGCGGTCCTCGGAGTAGTTGTCATAAACGAGGGCATGGATCCGGTCGCGGTCGATATCCCAGGTCAGCAAATCGGCCACCGTGTGCCATACTTCCGGGTAAGAACAGGAATAGCTGAAACTGCCGGTATCGGTCATGATCCCGGTGTACAGGCACTCAGCGATTTCCCGGTCGATGAGCGTCCTGAAGCCCAGGTCGCAGAGAATCCGGTAAACCAGCTCGGCCGATGATCCAAGGCGTGGTTCGGAAAAGACCAGGCCCGCAAAATCAACCGGGTTGGGATGGTGATCGATCAGGACCCTGGGGGCAGCGGATGAAAGAACAATCTGTTCAGCTTTCTCCAAACGGCCCGGATCGTTGAAATCGATGAACATCACCAGGTCCGCTTTTTCGGCAAAATCCCGGACTTTTTCAGGGCCGTTCCGGTAAATCATGATCCGTTCACTGCCGGGCATCCATCGGAGAAAAGCAGGATAATCATTGGGTACGACAACCCTGGCCTGTTTTCCGAGCTTCCCCAGGACCATCGCCATGGCCAGCGTCGACCCGATGGCGTCGCCGTCGGCATTGACATGGGTGGCAATGAGGACATCCCTTGCCCCGTTGATCAGCGTTTTCAACTTTTCCAATGCCGGTTTGTTTTTCTCACTCACGTGGTTCTCGTTTTTTTTCAAAGTTTAAAGATAAGAATTATCAGATTCTGTTCAGTATATTCCCCCTCATTAACCCGGCATGAATGCAAAATGTTGCCTTCTGTACCGGCCAATGACGGGTCTTTTTTGCCGGAGTGTACAGTAAACGCGAATTAAAATTTTAACTTAGCCGTCCATTTTAAAACAGGAATTATGACTGGAAACATCACCTTTACGATCATTAAACCAGGCGCCGTGCAGAATGAACATACCGGACCGATCCTCAACATGATCCACAACGCCGGATTTCACATTGCCGCCATGAGGCTCACCCGCCTTTACAGGAAACAGGCTGAAGACTTCTACAGTGTCCATAAAGGGAAGCCCTTTTATGATGACCTGGTCGATTTTATGATCTCTGGCCCGATCGTGGTAGCCATTCTCGAGAAATCCAATGCCGTGGAGGATTACCGCAAACTGATCGGGGCCACCGATCCGGCAAAGGCGGAGGAAGGCACGATACGCAAGCGCTTTGCCGAATCGCTGCAGAAGAATGCCGTCCATGGGTCCGACAGCGACGAAAATGCGCAGGTGGAATGTGATTTTTTCTTTTCGAAAAGCGAACGGTTTTACAGGTAGGGTCGCGCCGCCGGTCAGCGGAGAACGATCTTGTCGATGACCTCACTGCCCGCACGCTCGTTCAGACGTTTGAGGATCTCATCCCTGATCATCAGCAATTCGCTGCGGACAATGGAAGATTTCAGACTGACGAAGAGCGTCCGGTCTTTGATATACAGGTTGGTGGTGACCCTGGCCACCGACCGGCCGAGAACGTCTTCCCAGCTGTTGATCAGCCGGTTTTCCGCGAGCTTGCCTTCCAGTCCCTGCTCTTTCAGCAGGGCGGAAATGATCTCGGAAATATTCACGGTCTTGCTTCTTCTCATGGCATCTCCCTGATTTCCTGTTTATCGTTGATGATGAACATCTTATGCTCGATGCCGATCCTTTCGAGGATGGACTTCATCCGCGGTTCGGCCGTATCGGTGATGAAGATCTGTCCGAAATGATTTTCCGACACCAGTCTGATGATCTGTTCAACCCGCGTTGCATCGAATTTATCGAAGATATCGTCGAGCAACAAGATGGGCGTGATTCCAGAAACCTGCCGGATGAACTCAAACTTGGCCAGTTTAAGCGCCACCTGGTAAGTTTTTTGCTGACCCTGCGATCCCACTTTCCGCAGGGGAAATCCCCCAAGGAGCATGCTCAGGTCGTCGCGGTGAATGCCTTCCGTGGTATATTGCAGAACGCGGTCCTTGTGCAGGCCCTCCCGAAGGAGACGGATCATGTCCTTCTCTTTCAGCTGGCTTTCATAAGCGAGACCTGTTTCTTCGACGCCTCCTGAAATATAGGTATAAAATTTAGAAAAAACAGGGACCAGCTCAGCGACGAATTCCCGGCGTTTTTCGTATATGGACTGGCCAAAGCCGGAGAGCTGTTCGTTATAAACCTCCAGCATCTCGTCGGGGGAAGCCGGACCGGAAGGCATTTTCAGGTGTTTGTTCCGCTGCGTGAGAATACGGTTATAACTGATCACATCCTCCAGATACATCTTATCGTACTGGGCGATCACCCCGTTCATGAATTTGCGGCGCTCTTCCCCGCCATCAAGGATCAGGCTGCTGTCGGAGGGCGAAATCATCACCAGCGGGAACAGGCCGATATGGTCCGAGAGTTTGGGATAGTCCTTTTTATTCCGCCTGAACTGTTTGCGCTTGTTTCGCTGAATGCCGCAGTAAATGCTTTCGGTTTTGTCGTTCCGCTCAAAGTCTCCCTGGATGACCGAAAATGCTTCGTCGTGCATGATGTTCTGGGTGTCGACCGGGTTGAAGTAGCTCTTACAGAGGGCGAGGTAATGGATGGCATCCAGGAGATTGGTCTTACCCACCCCGTTGTTGCCCACGAAGCAATTGATGCGGCTGCTGAATTCCATCTCAGCCTGGGCATAGTTTTTAAAATTGACGACGGAAAGGTTTCTGAGGTACATGGTCGGAGTTTCTGTCCACAAATTTACAAAAATACGACAGGCAGAAAAGAACAACCCAAAATCGTTTATTTCTTTTTTGCCATTTGATGGTAATTAACAAAAAACAGTTACATTTGCGTTTGTTAAAAAAATCTGTAATAATCAAGTTGTAATATGGCTAAGAAAGCTAAACAGACGCATCAGGATAAAAATCTGGAAGGTATTGAAATAGCCCTGACACGTACTGAGCAGTTCATTGAAGATAATTCGAAAACCCTTTCCTATATCGTTCTGGGTGCTGTGGTTGTCGTGCTGATTTTCATCGGCGTCAAGAGGTGGTACATCAACCCCCTTGAAAAGGATGCCTCACAGCAAATGTTCATGGCCGAGCGGTTCTTCGACAAAGATTCGTTCAACCTGGCCCTCAACGGTTACGGAACCTACCCCGGTTTTCTTCAGATCATCGATGATTATGGCATCACCAAATCGGCAAACCTTGCCAATTACTATGCCGGGATCTGTTTCCTGAACCTGGGAAATTATGATAAAGCCATCGATCATCTTAATGATTTCAAAACCAGCGATCTCCTCGTCGGTTCTGCAAAATACAGCAGCCTCGGCGATGCCTACACCGACCTTGGCAAGTATGCCGACGCAGTCAAATTTTACCGCAAAGGCATCGATAAATTCCCGAATGATTTCACGACCCCCATCATGCTGAAAAAGGAGGGCATCGTCTATGAACAGATGGGCGACTTCAAAAGTGCCCTGGCTTCATACCAGACCATCAAGGATGAATACCCGGATTCCAATGAAGGCCGCGATATCGCCAAGTATATCGACCGGGCGAGGCTGGAAAGCAAGGATTGATTTCCGAAGGTAAGGCGAGTTGGTATTCCCGCTGGAATGAACTTTTCATTCCGTCTGTATCTTTTTCTCCGCTCGTAAAGGTTATAAAAGGCTACCTGCCTTTAGCAGGATCGTATATAGAACCTGGGGCCGTAATCGTACCAATTAGCTTCCCCTCCCCATCATACCCATCATAAAGAATATTAATAATTATTAGGCTTCCGAATAAAGGATATCTAACTTTATGATGGTTAGGTTATATTCAAAGAACGGACTTTAATAATAATTCAACTTTTTCTTTCACTGCTCTGGCTATTTCAATGTATTCTTTCGTTTCAATGACTCCCGGAATATAAAGATCATCCGGGTATCTTATAGATACACCAAATTCCGTCAGGCTTTTCAAATCAAAGTCAAAATTCTTATCATCAATCTTCTTACACTCCAATAAAAGGTAATCCACATCGTGTGTTCTTGGAAAATCAATGTCATTGAAAATAAGAATGGCCTTAAGATACTTTTCAACCGCTTGTTGAGCATGAAAACAAATAGTACTGGTATAGAATTCAAAACCGGACTTTTCCAGACTTTTAATCACAGCATAATCCTCATTTGCACGGAATATCCAGTTTCTGATATATTCAATCTTTTCATCTCTCATAGTATAACAGCATCTTTCATGATATTTCGGATAATATGACCTGGCAGGTTTTTTTTCCTCTCAATCTCTTCAACAGATTGGATCAATATATCAGATAGAATATCCTGCTTTAGAAGTTCTTTTCTGATGTTGGTCCTGAAAACGATTTTTTCTCTGGTTGTTATCTTATCTCTGGTTTTAATCAGAATATCATAATCACTTTCGAGATGGGCATCATTTCTGGCTCTGGAACCAAACAACATAATTTCAGCATCAGGCAGATATTGACTAATTGTAGCTTTTATTTTTTCAATGCTGTTTTCTTTCTCTTTCATCTTCAAACTGATTCTAAACAAATATACAAAAAAACCAGAAGAACTACATCTCCCTCTTCTACAATCCTGATCCTGGTCGTGATCGAATGCACCGGCACAGAACTACATTTAAGATAAATGCTAAGAGTTTTTAATCATTGCTGATCTGGATCCTTTAAGATAATCCCGGATAGATGATATTTTTAGTAACTTTTCTTTTTGTTCATCCTGAAGTTTGATTTCTTTGTTCCCGCTTATTAAAGATTCAAGTGGTATCCCGAGATACCTGTTCAGTAAGGTAATCATCTTTAAGGTTAATGCCCTTTTACCATTCAATACCTCAGAAACCCGGGTCTTACCTCCAAACAATGGAGCTATATCCTGTTGCTTCAAATTCATCTGTTCCATCCTGAACTTAATGGATTCAATGGGATCCGGTGCACCCATTTGATGATGCTCCTGTTCATACTTTTCTACAAACAATGAAAGGATTTCAATCTCTTCTCCCTCCGGACTTTCAGGTTCAATAGGATTTTCAGTGCTTTGAATCAGCTCATAAATCCGTTCGCAAGCTGCATTGTATTCTTGTTCTGTTCTCAATATTCTAGTTTTCATAATGTATTGTTTTTACATCTATTTTATCATACTCCTCGTGGGTACCCATCCACACGATGAAAACAATCTTTAATTTGTATTCTATGTCAACGATAAGCCGGTAATCATTGCCTTTGATATTAAAAACCACTCTTTTCGAACTAATGATGCTGGCATTCCTGTACTTTAATTTCAGTTCATTTGCATTATTCCAGGTCGAGTGTCTGACTTCATATATCCAGGCTTTTAAATGCTCTTCGGCATTTCTGAACTTGCTCAACCGACAATAATCCGTGAGGGTTTTTTCTTTAATGATCCGCATACAAAACAAAGATACTAAAAAGTTACCAATTAAGGTAACTTTTTGCAATTAATTCTTCAGTCATTAAAGATGTTTAGTCATATTAGAATTCTAAACAGCCGGACCTAAGCTGGAAGTGGAGAAAACAGACCCGCCTCCGATGTGCTGGCCAGACTGGCAAATGAGCTCGATATCGGAAGCAGTTGTTGCATTTTTTGCAACAACTGAATCCTTGTCAAGCTCTCCCTGGACCAACTGCCGGAAGAGGAGAAAAAATCTTTTCTTAAAGTACTAAATGCCCCGATCAGGGATTTTAATGCCAGGCAGGCGTATGTGGCTTAATGTTCTTTTTCCAACTACTTTAAAAAATAACCGGCATCGATGAGCTGGTTACCCGGGTGAAGATAATCCACAAAGCGATCAGCATGGAAGATAGATCTACCTCGGGATAGCAGTATTATCCGTTGCACCATGGCAGCAGGGACATTGTACCGGCGACGGCGCTACCGGGATTTTCAGTACACGATCAATTTACGCATGGCGATGGTGCCGCCGCTGACCACACGGACAATGTAAATGCCCGCCCGGAAATGATCCACCGGGATGGTCGTGCTTTGGGTATGGCCCTGGCATTTTTTGTGAAAGACCACCCGGCCGTCGGTACTCGTGAGGGAAATTAGGGAATTGCTGAGAAGGTCACCATGGAGTGTCAGGACACCGTCCCGCACCGGGTTTGGATACATCCCAAAACCATCGACGGAAACCCGGCGGAGCCCGGTATTGTCGGTGACAACGGTAATGCGGCATGTGGCCTGGAATCCACCTGAATTCGTTGTCACGGTGATGTCGGCGGTCCCATCCCCGACCGCCGTGATTTTCCCTTCCTGATCGACGGTGGCGATATCTTCGTCCGAGGAGGTCCATGTCACGGTTTGATCACTTGCATTGCCCGGGCTCACCGCAGCTTGCAGTGCAAAGTCACTTCCTGTATCCAGGGAACCCGCCGGACAATTATTGATGGCAACACCCTGGGTGGCCACGCCGGGTTCAAACAGGATCCAGTTGACATTAAAGGGATTCCCGGTATTCCTGATGTACAGGTTCTGTTGTCCTTCTTCCAGGTGGATGACGGCCGTCACATCGGTCCATATCCCCCATCCGCCGGTATTGGGAACCATGATGGTACCCAGAACTCCGGATCCCGAAAGAAAATCAAACGCACCCGCATCGATCCCCCGTGCCACCCGGAACGTCACGAGGTAGTTGCCGGCGCTCTGCACATCGACCGCATAACCGAGCGATTCCCCTTCATCGAACCATCCGACATAATCCGTATTATCATTATCTCCGGAAGCTTCGGTAGCCACCTCGCCCACAACCTCATCAAAGTCCTCCGCCTGGATACGTCCCGGCACCATTTTCCCTGTTTTGGTCAGGGTGTCCACCACATTGCTGGGTCCCGACAGGGTCCCTGCATAGTCGACCGCTTTGACGTAGAAGCTGTAACGGGTATCGGCTGTCAGTCCTTCGACCGAACATTCGGGCAGGATGGAAGAGGTCATGAGCACATCATTGACAAAGACCTGGTAGGCTTTCACCCCGGCATCATCGGTGGAGGGATCCCATGCCAGGTCGATGCCGACGGATCCAACCCCGGTGATACGGAGGTTTAACGGGTCGGTGGGAGCCTGGTTGTCGACAACAAGCGTCACTGCCCGGGATTTTTTATTTTCATTCTCAGAATAGGCCCTGACAGAGATGGAATACACTCCGGCCGGAAGACTGTTGAGCGTTAGCTCGAAGGGAGCCAGGGTGTCTTCGCCCACCCTGGTGGTGCCGTTGAAGAATTCCACTTTTGAGATGGTTCCTTCTGAAACTGAAGCAGAGACCGAAATCTTCACGTCCGATCCCGGTTCGTATACTGAGTCCGGATCGGGATTATCGATACGGATGACGAACTGTTTACCCGAAGAATAGGCCTTCAGGTATGAAAACAAGGCAGCCATGGGAGTCACGGTTTCCTGGACCGTAAATTCAGCGGCGGGAATATAGTCGCGGGAATCGATGCATTGTTCCATCAGGGGCCAGTCGTGCGGATCGGAGGGCTCGAAGAAAAAGGCGTCGTTATAGACCGTACTGGCGAATTTGTACGGTGGCAACCCGGGAATCCAGCCCGGCACGCCGTCATAGTTCGAATCGATATGCAGGATATCGCGCAGGAGCCTGTCGGCCTTCACCGATCCGGCGCCGGTGATGAATACCTGCTGATCGTTGTTTTCACCCAGGTAAAAATCGGCCGTGGTGTAGAGGAGATTCAGCACGTCGTCGTTATCCGAGAGATGATGGTAAATCATCTGCAGCATGACATTGGGATAATACCCGCCCCAGCTCAGGTTGGGATTGGAGTATTTGATCAGCCTCAGCGCCCGGTCTTCGGCCTGGGAGATCCCCTGTTGCCAGGCGAGGTCACCGAGGGTCGATATCAGGCTGTTCTGCAGCGTTTTATCCGATGCGGAGAAATTATCCCACAGGTCGGGAGGGGTCAGGCAGAAGATATAGGTCCCAAAACTGGTGTTCAGGTCGGAATACCACGAGCGGCATTCAATGAAATCATCAAGATATTTATGGTCGCCGGTCATCCTGTAAAGTGCGGCCGCAGCATAGTATTTCTGTTCGATGTAGGGTCTTGCCTGATTCCCGGGGTTTTGTGTTTCGGCCCAGTTATAAGCGTCTACGGCCTCTTTCACCCAGTCGTCAATGGCGGTCTGGCCGGCGGCGGCCAGTTGGTAGCACCAGGCCAGCTGAGCTGCAGCGCCTGAGAAGTTCCATGAGGTTATCGCCTCCTCGGCGTAGGCATACCACATGTGATTATCCTCCCAGGAAGGATGATAGTAACCGGTGGTCTCCATGCCGCCGCAGATCCCCCCGGTGGGTCCTTTCAGGCGCCGGTAAAAATCAATGTCCCACTGCCCTTCATCCAGGATATCGGGCATACCGTTGTGGCTTTCGGGAATGTTCAGTTCATCGTCGTGGAATTTGCCGGGATTCATTTCATAGACCAGCATTAAGTTGGTGCTGACATTGAGATGGGAACGCGAACGGTCATAATCGGCAGCGTCGAAATGTCCGCCCCATCCCCAGCCATCAGCTTCGTCGAGCATATGCGGGTAGGGATTGTCGGGCCATACCCATTGTGTAGCCTGAGCCGGTAGTTCCTTGAAATTGACGTCATCATTTCCCACGAAGGCATGGTTGGAGTAGGTCACCTGGAATCCGTTCACCCCCGGCGTATGGTCAACGGGTTTGACGTAGGGCGTATATTCCTGCGTCCTTGCCGGACCGCTTCGCTGGTGATAAAGTCCTCTGACCAGCAGGGAGTAGAGACTCGGAATAAACATCCTGACTTATGCTGAACGGGAATGAACAGCCGATCCCGTCGACGGCGATCCGGTATTCGCCAGGGGCAATGGCCACGGAATTCCCGATATCGGAAAAATCACATTCCCAGATATCGCACCCGTGCCAGCCAACGTTCGAGGACCCTGAATTTTCCAGCTGCATCGGCTTTCTCAGTTCCAATCCCTTTCCATGATCGGCACTCGAATAAACCACAGCAGCTATCGGCATTCCGGATCAGGTAAAACGTGTTACCCTGGTAGGCGGAGAAATCTGCCCCGCCGGCCGTGCCCATCCACTGGTAAACATAGGCGTATTTCAGTCCGGCATTCGGTGCATAGCCGACTTCATTCACGTGGACGGCTTCGGAACGCAGATCGTGTGTATTGAAGACGAAGGTTTCCGACGCCTTGTTGGAAGCCAGCGAACCCCATTCCACCGTGTAGGTGTGGCCCTCCTTCATATTTTCAGGCAACCGGAGATAAACCCAGTAGGTTCTCAGGGCCGCTTCCCGCTTGGACTTATAACCGATGGAAACGGGATTTACGGCATTGGTATAATCCCCATCGTCGGAGCTGATGATGGCGTAGGTGGCCGGATTTTTAGCCGTGGCCGGATCCAGGGGACCGGAGTTCCACAGGTCGGGACAGTTGGCTGTGGCGTATCCCTGGCATTCGGAAGTGTTTTTTTCACCTTCCCGGAAATACAGGAGGAGCACATCGCTTTTGACGGGTGACAAAAAGATGATATCGGCCGCCGATACACTCCAGCTCATCAGAGTCGTCAGGGCGAGGCTGGTAAGGATACTTTTGGTTCTCATAGAACCAAAGATATCGTTAATTTTAAAAAATGTGAATCGAAAACGGGAATTTGAACCGGCGGAAGGATTTTATTCCATCTCCTTCTGTAGGGCGACCATCCGTACGGCGGTGATCGCCGCCTCATCGCCCTTGTTGCCATGTTTCCCTCCGGCACGGTCTTTTGCCTGTTCCAGGGTGCCGGTGGTCAGCACCCCGAAAATAAAAGGCATGTTGTAACTCATATTGAGGTCGGTGATCCCTTTGGTCACGCCCTGGCAGATGAAGTCGAAGTGCCGGGTCTCGCCCTGGATCACGCATCCCAGGCAGATGACAGCATCCACATTGGTGTATTCGGCCATGAACTGGGCACCGAGCGTCAGCTCAAAACTGCCGGGAACCCATTTGACATGGATATTTTCCTCTTTCACCCTGAGCAGGCCCAGGGTATGAAGGGCTCCGTCGAGCAAAGCCCCGGTAATATCCGGATTCCATTCTGAAACCACGATCCCGAATTTCATGTTCGTTCCATCGGGCATGGATTCGGGATTGAATTCAGAAAGATTCTTGAGATTTGAAGCCATTTCTTTTCGTCGTTAGTTGATTGTTACATCTATGCGGGAAACACGGATATTCTGTAGAACATGTCAACGGCCGCATTGTTGGGTGACGGACGGAAAATGATCTCTGGCGATTTCCCTGTGCCATGATAAAAACGGTTCCCACCGGCCCGGCAGATGCCGGGCGGTGGGAACAGGATGATGTTTGCCATGGTCTTATTTTTTGGGCAATTTATAACCCCGCTGTTTGGCCATGTCTTCGAGCCGTTTCTGGAAGCCCGACTTCTTCGTCGTTTTGGCCTTTCTCGAATGGAGTTTTTTCCGGAGTTCATCCTCGTCCACAAATTGTTTGAACAGGGCATTCTGTCCCAGGGTGATCATGTTGGCGAGGAAATAATAATAGGTCAGCCCTGCCGAGAAATTATTCAGGATCACCATGAACATCACGGGCATCACGTACATCATGCCCTTCATTCCCGGCATGCTCTCGCCGCCGGTGGGGCTGCTGTTCAGACGCATCGACAGGATGGTGGAGACGGTCATCAGCAGTGTAAAAAGACTGACGTGGTCGCCGTACATGGGAATGGTGAACGGCAGGTGCAGAATGGAATCGTACGTTGACAGGTCATGCGCCCACAGGAACGATTGCTGCCTCAGCTCGATGGATGTGGGGAAAAACCGGAACATGGCATACAGGATGGGCATCTGGAAGAGCATGGGCAGACAGCCCCCCATTGGGTTCACCCCGGCTTTTTTATACAGGGCCATGGTCGCCTGCTGCCTTTCCATGGCTTTATCTTTCGGGATCTTGGCATTGATTTCTTCGATCTCGGGTTTAAGGGCCCTCATTTTGGCCTGCGACATATAAGACTTGTAGGTCAGGGGAAGCAGGGCCATCTTGATGATCAGAGTCAGCAGGAGAATGATGATCCCGTAATTGCTGATATAATTATTGAGAAAATTAAAGATCGGGATAATGACCCAGGCATTGATCCACCGGATGATGGATCCACCGATGGTGACAAGGTCCTGGAGCTGGAATCCGATGCGTTTGAGGGCTTTGAAATTGTTCGGACCAAAATAGAAATGCATGGGCATGTTGAAATCGTTGGTCCGCTGGTAAGGCACCGACAATTCTGCACTGAACCTGGCCAGGTTGTGACGGGTCTCGGGAAGGTGTTCGTATGACATGTACCCGCCTTCGAAAGGGATTTTATCGGAGATCAGCACCGAGGAAAAGAACTGGTCCTTGAAAGCGAGCCAGTCGATCTTGGTGGTCTCGTTCACATCCTGCAATTCCTTCTTGGTCCGGGCCTTGAATTTCTCAACGTCCCCCTGGTAATAGCGGTAATACAGATTTGAATAATTCTGTTCATTGGCCCTGTTTTGTTCCTGCTGCGGGGAAAGCATGACCCAGTTCAGCTGGACATTGTCGGTCCGGTGCTCCTCCATGTCCTTCATCTTCAGGTCGATATCCATGAGGTACCGGCCGGGATTCAGGGTGTAGGTGTACTGGATATAGGCTCCGGAGGAATCGACCGGCAGCCGCATGGTGAGGCTTACCGGACTGTCGGTGGCGACGGCCTCGATCTTTCCCTTCCACCTTGTCGAAATAAAGATTGCTGGTGGAGATGCTGCGTCCGTCGGCAAAAAACTGGAGGCCGAAAACAGTCGAGTCGCCGGTGAAAAGCATCAGCGGCAAGTGAATCGTAGGTCTGGTAATCCTTCAGCTGCACGGAGTAGGGTTTTCCTCCCCTGCTGGAAATGGTCAGCTTGATCTTGTCATTTTCAAGAACGTAAAATTCCTCTTTTCCAACGGTACGGGGAGCAAAGATCCCCATATCTTTCTGCATTTCCTTTTTCGCCCTGGTTTCCACGGTCCGGGTCGTGTCGGTCTCCTTCGATTCGGCTGCCTGCTCTTCCTTCTGCTGTTCGATCATTTGCTCTGTCTGCGCCTGTTTCAGCGAATCGGCCCTTCTTTTCTGCGCTTCCATCTCTTCGCGGGAAGGCTTCATCAGGACGCTGTAGCCAATGAGCACAATGGCAATGATAACAATACCTATTACTGAATTCCTGTCCATTCTGTATCTCTTGATTTTTTAATTACTTCCCCTCTGCCTTTTTTTTCCGGTAAACGAGGGCTGCTTTAATAAAATGCACGAACAACGGGTGGGGACTCAACACTGAACTGCGGTATTCGGGGTGGAACTGGACACCGATAAACCAGGGATGATTTTTCAGTTCCATGATCTCGACCAGCCCGCTGTCGGGATTCATCCCGGAAGGGACCATTCCTGCCCTGGTGAAATCGTCGAGATAATCATTGTTGAATTCGTAACGGTGACGGTGACGTTCCCGGATATGTTCCTCATGGTAAACCTCATAGGCCAGGCTTTCCTTCCTGATATCGCAGGGGTAAGCTCCAAGCCTCATGGTCCCGCCCTTTTCGGTGACGCCTTTCTGGTCTTCCATCAGGTCGATGACGGGATGCTCTGTCATCCGGGTCATTTCCGTGGAATGGGCATCGGTGTAACCGAGGACATCACGGGCGAACTCGATAACGGCACATTGCATGCCGAGGCAGATACCAAAATACGGGATCTGGTTTTCACGGGCGTAGCGCACGGCAAGGATTTTGCCTTCGATGCCGCGATCGCCGAAACCCGGAGCCACAATGATCCCGTCGAATCCGGACAACTTCTCGTTCAGGTTGTCGGGGAAGATGGTTTCAGAGTGTATACAGGTGACGTTGACCTTGCAAAGATTGATGGCGCCGGCATGGATGATCGATTCCAGGATGGATTTGTAGGAATCGTGCAATTCCACGTATTTTCCAACCAGGGCGACCCGGCTTTCCGACTTGGGATTTTTCAGCTTGTCGACAAACTGCTTCCAGGGTTTGAGTTCAGGCGGGCTGCCGTTGGGAAGGTTGAGCTTCCGCAGCACCGTGACGTCCAGTTTTTCCTTCTGCATCAGCAGCGGCACCTCGTAAATGGTGGAAACGTCGATCGATTCGATCACCGACTCAAGGTTCACATTGCAGAAAAGGGCGACCTTCTTCCGGATATCCTTGGTCAACGTTTTTTCTGTTCTCAGAACGAGGATATCGGGCTGGACCCCGTTTTCCAGGAGTGCCTTGACCGAATGCTGTGTGGGTTTGGTTTTTAACTCGCCCGAGGCCGCCAGGTATGGCACCAGAGTGAGGTGAACGACCAGGGAATTTCCCGGGCCAAGCTCCCATTTCAGCTGCCTGACCGATTCAATATAGGGCAGCGATTCGATGTCGCCGACCGTTCCGCCGATCTCCGTGATGACCACGTCATAATTGTGACGGGTGCCCAGGAGTTTGATCCGGCGTTTGATCTCATCGGTGATATGCGGAATAACCTGGACGGTTTTCCCGAGATAATCCCCTTTGCGTTCTTTGTTGATGACCGACTGGTAGATGCGTCCGGTGGTCACATTGTTTGCCTGGGAGGTGGGGACACCCAGGAAGCGTTCGTAATGTCCCAGGTCGAGGTCCGTCTCGGCTCCGTCTTCAGTGACATAGCATTCCCCGTGCTCATAGGGATTGAGCGTACCGGGATCCACGTTGATGTAGGGATCGAGTTTCTGTATGGTGACATGGTAACCCCTGGCCTGAAGCAACTTTGCAAGTGAGGAGGAGATGATGCCTTTACCCAGTGATGAGGTAACGCCTCCGGTTACAAAAATATATTTCGTTGCGGCCAATATTTCGTTATTTGAAGTTCAAACCGCAAAGTAAATAATTAATTCTTAGAAGGGGTAATTTTGATGGAAGAAAATGTGAATTGTCACTCATCGGGGTAAAAGTCGGTAATCGGTAATCGGTGATCGGTGGTCGGTGGTCGGTGGTCGGTGATCGGTGGTCGGTAATCGGTAATCGGTGATCGGTGGTCGGTGGAATCGGTAATCGGTGGTCGGTGGTCGGGGATCGGTCGGGAAGTTTCACGTACTAAACGGGTCCGATACCTTTTAATACGGGTGAATCCCTTAATTTAAAGAATTTATAGAAGCCCGAAGTCCCGACTTCCGACTTCCAATCCTTGCATTAAACATTTCAGAGGGATCAATTGGGCAACCAAATCCTGAATTTAAAAAATTTATCGGTTTTGCCTCGCTCTCTGGCTGAAGTAGTTACTTGTATACACAAAGCTTCTAAAAGAAAGAAAATTATATTTTTGAAGAAGAATTCATAGAACACAACAATTGTGGATTCAATTTAATGAATATAATCGTAGCATTTAAAGAGAAAAGTGAGCCCGAAGTCGGACAGGCATATATTTTAGGCATTTTCATCTACCAAAAGGGTGATCTGCCATAAATCTCATTCCCTCTGAAACCCGCATATAAACAGCCTGTTGAAAACTTTTCATCAAAATGTCCGGAAACGGACGCCGAGATTTAGGGGGCTGAAGCGATTAAGGGGCAGGTGCGCAGGATGGCGGGGGAGGACCCCACCCTGCAAAAAGCTCTTTAAAAAATTAAGGCCCTCTCCATGCCCGGGCGTCGGGGAAAGTGAGGGGAAGATAGAAGGAAAAAGGAAAATGTAATTAGAGTCAGAAAGAAAACTCATGTTTTTTAGCCGTGCTTGATAAGAAAACGTCAAGAGCAAGGCTTGCGATGACTGAAAAACAGGAGTTTACTATTCGTAAATGACGGTTTTGAAGTCGAGCATAACGCCGCTATTGGCGTTTTCTTGCAAGCACTAATTAGGAAAAACAGATCCCTGGAGACACTCATATTAAATAAGTTAACTCAATATTTTGAAGACAGAATTTTTGACGATGACACACTTAATTGAACATTCCCAACTTCCAACTACCGATTACTGATTACCGATTACCGATTACCGATTACCGATTACCGATTACCGACCACCGAACCACCGACCACCGACTTAATCCTCATCAGCATCAAGCTCATCAATAAGGATGATCTTCTCTTCAAGCAGTTTTATCTTGTCCTTGGCACTGGAGATTTTCCGCTCGAAATCCTTCACCATGGTCTCGGCACTCTCAGAGTTGGCGAAAAAGCCGATGTTGTTTTCCCAGAGACTGATATCGCTTCGCAGCTGCTGCAGTTTATTCATCAGCTTCTCCCGTTCAAACCGCATCTTGATGGACGGCCGGGGCTTCTGCTTGATGTTATCCAGTTTGTTCTGAAATTTGAGCATGCTCTTCTTGTGATCATCCATTTCGAGATTGTCATAATGGCTGTTGATGGCTTCACGGTATTCCTGCATGATTTCATCTTTCTTCTCGAAAGGCACAAAACCGATTTCCGACCATCGGCGCTGGAAATCATTGAGCTGCTTGAGATTCTGTTTCTGGTTATCGGTCAGCGTAAAATCCTTGATCTCCTGGATGAGGGCTTCCTTGTCCTTCAGATTATTTTCGTAGGTGGTGTCGATCTTTGAAAAATAGTCGGCTTTCCGGTTGAAGAAGGTATCACAGGCGGCACGGAAGCGCTTCCACACTTCATCGCTGAATTTGCGGGGCACCGGTCCGATGCTCTTCCACTTTTTCTGAAGGCGGATCAGCTCATCGGTGGCGTTTTTCCAGTCGGTGCTGTTTTGAAGGGCTTCAGCCTGGATACAGAGGTCGAGTTTTTGCTGCAGGTGGTTCTGTTGTTCCTCCATATTCTGCGCGTAAAACTCCCGCTTTTTCTCAAAGAATTGATCGCAGGCGGCACGGAAGCGGGCGTAGATCCTGTTGTTGTCCTTTTTGGGAGCAAAGCCGATGGTTTTCCATACCTTCTGAAGTTCAAACATCTCACCGGTCTTCCTGACCCATTCATCATGCGTGTCCGGATCGAGGGCAGCGAGTTCTTCTGCTTTCTCGCAGAGGACCGTCTTTGATTCGAGGTTTTTCTTCTGGGCTTCCTTGAGCTCCTGGTAATACTGCTGGTGTTTTTTGTTGATCTTGGACGTGGCATCCTTGAAGCGGTCCCAGATTTCGGTCCGCTTATCTTTGGGCACGGGGCCGATCTCCCTCCACTGGTCGTGATATTTCTGGAGCGTCTGGAAGGCATTCACCACGTTGGGTTCCAGGAGAAGGGCTTCCGCTTTTTCACAGAGCTCGATTTTGGCTTCGAGGTTTTTTTTCAGGTCGAGATCCCGGAGTTCCTTGTTGATCTTAATATAATCGTAGAACTTTTCGACGTGGTAGTGATAGGTCTCCCACAGGTCTTTCAGGCTCTGCTGGGGAACGATGCCGATATCGTGCCACCTTTTCTGCAGTTCCCTGAATTCCTGGAAGGTTTTGTTGATGGATTCATCGCGGTTGACCAGGTCGCCGATCTCATCGATAATTTTGTATTTTTCCCTCAGGTTGCTTTCTTTCTCGTCGTCATCAACATGAGAAACATCAAATTTCAGCTCCTTGTACCGTTTCAACAGGTCGCGGAACTTCAATTCCAGATCATCGGCAGAAAGTTCGAACTCCGAAGGATCTCCACCCCCGGCAGTGAAAGCTTCACGGGCACTCTCGGTTTCCGTGCGTTGTTTCCTGTAATAGGCTATTTTAATGGCCTCCACATCATCGCGGATGTCCGTGATATTTTTACCGGAAATCAGGTCATCAAGCATTCCGACCAGGTCCTCACGGCTGAGAAGGTTGTAATTGACCATTTCCTCTTCCTTCTGCTGCCGGGGTTCGGCCTCATGAGGTGGTCTTTCTTCTTCCTCTTCTTCTTCCTCCTCCTCTTCCTCCTCTTCCTCCACTGCTTGCTCTTCCTGATTTTCGCCAGTCACTTCTTCTTTTTCCTCTGATCCGGAAACCTCCGTCGCGCTTTTCTCTTCGCTATTATCGGCTTGCGCCTCCTCCGGCACTTCCCTCTCCTCAACCCCCGTCAGATCCGGATCCCCGCTTTCATCGGAGGATAATTCATCGGTGGGGGTAACAGCGGTGTCTTTTTCTTCCGTGCCCTCCGCCGTTTCCTTTTCCGCGGAATCGTCCGTGGTCCTCCCCTCTTCCGGTTTTACCTCTGTCATCCCGGTTGACGATTCAGCCGGGACAGATTCCGCCTGGCTCATTCCCGCTTCGTTAGCTTCATCTTGTGCATGTTCCTCCAGGTTTGGGTCCTTTTTTTCCTCTCTGGTTGAAGATACAGGCTTCTTTCCAGGATGTTGATCCTTTTTGCCGGTCGGAATTTCAGTATGCATATTTTCGGTTTCCTCCCCGAATGGTTCATTGCGAACCGAGTTTTTGGTGTCTTTCATAGTCATAGGAAATTATTTTTCCTTGATTTGTAATTACCTACTAAATTACCACAATCTTTCTGTGTTTCAAATGTTTTTTCAATATTACCCTAAAATCGTGTGCCCGAATAACGATCCTAAATCCAAACCACTCTGTATGCTTTATGCCATGCAGGGATAGAGATTTTTACACAAGATATTACATACGCGACACAATTTGCGTTCTACATGACCAAACAAAGACCTGAGAGGAAAAGTTTTGTTTTGGGTTTTTTCTTTGATTTCCGGTGAAATTCAACATAAAAAAAGCTGCCCCACAGGGAGGCAGCTCTGTCCTTAAACCCAAAACCAATGCTTATGATGTCATCATGATATTTTTATTTCCCTGGGCCCTTTATCAATGGCTTCATCACGCTTGGGAAGAACGATGCTCAGGATCCCGTTTTCCATGGAAGCCTCAATACGTTCGGTGTCGACGATTTCAGGAAGACTGAACGTCCTGCTGAAGGCGCTGAAATCAAACTCCCGGCGGCTGAAATGTTGTTCCCCGGCTTCATTTCCTGCTTTGCGCGATACGGTCAGTTCGTCATTTTCAACCTCAATGTTCAGATCCGATTTGGTCACCCCGGGCAGGGCCATGAAAAGAATAAAACGCTCATTTTCTTCGGAGATGTTTACCCGCGGACCGGAACTCATGACAGAGTTCCCGAAAAAATCCTGCATCAGGTCGGAAAACCTGTAATCGTAAGGTTTGTTTGATACCTCATGCCCGTTGCTTTTGTATACATTTAATAGTGTCATTGCTTTATAATTTTATGTGGTTGTTTAATGATTTCTGATGCCCTTAAATCAAACCATGTGCCAGCGTATTTTCAGGCCTTTTTTCCGCCATTTTTTCAGCCTCCCTAACTGGAAATATGTCATATTGTCATATTTATACATGTCTTAATGACATATTGTCATATATACACACCGCGATGCCTGAGAATAAGGGGATTTGTGATCATTTTTTCTTGAAGGAATGACAGCCGGCGTGACAGCTTTTCCTACCGGCCGAGCCAAAAATATTTCTACATTTGCAGAAAAAACATGCGCATCGACATCATCACCGTGCTTCCGGAACTGCTCGACAGCCCTCTGAACCACTCCATCGTCAAGCGGGCGAGGGATGCCGGCATCGTTGAAATCGCGGTCCACGATCTCCGGGACTTTTCAACCGACAAGCACCGGCGGGTCGACGACTACGCCTTCAGCGGTGATGCCGGCATGGTGATGAGCATCGAACCCATCGACCGTGCCCTTACCCACCTGAAATCGCAGCGTCAGTACGACCAGATCATCTATACTTCGCCCGACGGCGCCCTGTTTGACCAGAAAATGGCCAACCGGCTCTCGACATCTGAAAACCTGGTCATCCTGTGCGGGCACTACAAAGGCGTGGATCAACGGGTGCGTGATCACCTGGTCACGATGGAAATTTCGATCGGGAACTACGTGATGACCGGCGGAGAGCTGGCTGCAGCGGTCATCACCGACAGTGTGGTGCGTCTGCTTCCGGGCGCCATGTCAGACGAGTGTTCCGCCCTTTCCGACTCCTTCCAGGACGGGCTGCTGTCACCAGTGGTTTACACCCGTCCCGCCGAGTACAAGGGATGGAAAGTGCCCGATATCCTCATCTCGGGAAATGCCCGTAAAATTGAGGAATGGAAGATGCAGAATGCCATCGAGCGAACCAAAAAACTCCGGCCCGGCCTGCTGGGTGAGGAAGAATAAGGCGATCGGGTTACCATGTTTTTGTATTCCGGTGACATATCCCGGCGTAGGGACAGTAGGCGCACCGGATTTCATCTTCGGTCTGACGGAAGGGAATAGCGGGATTGAACATCTCATGGACCAGACCGGAGAGAAGGATCCCGAATTCATCCTTCATTCCCGTAAAGTCTTCCACCCGGCGGGCCTGCTCCCTTCCTTCCTTGAAATAGATCCCGGAGGTGTAGTCATCCCTGAACAGTTCCGAAGCCACATACAGTTCGGGGCTGACCGGGTGATGGTTCGTTTTGGCCGAATAGATCCATGAGTAAATGAAGGTTTGCAGGATCGCTTTAAACATTTTCCCGGAGGGCCAGCTGTTACGGTCGAAAAGCTGTGCCAGGGTGGCTGCGGTGCGGTCGACCTTCCCGGTCTTGTAATCGACGATATGCACCGTGCCCTGCCGGAGATCGCGCCGGTCGATCGTTCCGCCGATACGGACGCTGTGGTCCATCCCTTCGGGCTTGAACATCAGATCGACTTTCTCTTCCAGGGCTCCGATGGTAAAGGGCGCATTGCCTCTGTCATGGCGGAGGATCGCGCCGGCCATCTTCCGGATCACCTCGTAAACAATGATATTCCTGCCCTCCAGGTCCATTACCGCCGAAGGATCGTCGGTTTTGTAAAAAACCTCCCGGAATGCCCCATCCAGGCAGGTTTTGATATTTTCCTCCTCCATCAGGAGGTCGAAGTCAGCATCTTTTATCAGCCGGTTAATCCAGGGTGTGTACAGCCGTTCCATGGTTTTATGAAGGAGATTGCCGAATCCCGGTGCATCGATTTCCTCGGCCACTTCATCCTCTTCCCTGATGCCGGCAACCCAGGTAAAATAAAACCGCAACGGGCAATCGAGGTAGGTGGTGATGGAGGTGGGAGAAAGCCGGCGGGAGCCTTCACTGGTGAACGACGCCAGCCTGTCAAGCACTTCGGGGGTTTTCGCCACGGCAATGGGTATGGGTTTCTTTTCACCAATCCGGAATGAAACCGTTTCGAACCGGATATCGAGGTCGAAGAGGTATTTTAACTGGTAAATATACCTTCCGGGTTCTCCCGTACTCATCCCTTCCGTCCGGCTGTTGTACATGATGTCCACACGATCTGCTCTCTGGATGAGCCGGTAGAAATAATAGGCGTAGATGGCATCGCGGTCCTCACGGGTCGGCATACCGAAGGCGTAACGGAGGCTGGCCGGGATATAGGAAAGGCCTGCTGCGGTGGCCGGCATTACACCCTCGTTCAGCGACAGGAAGATGATGTTCCTGAAATCGAGCAGACGCGTCTCGAGGATCCCCATCAGCTGCAGTCCCTGTAACGGTTCCCCCTCGAAAGGGATTCGTGCCTGGGTCATGAGTTTCCTGAACAACCTGGCAAAGGTCTCAGGGCTCGTGTCGACCGGATCTCCGGTGAATATCTGTTGCAGTTTGTTGAGCCGGGTTTTTATGTGGAAAATAAATTCTTTTTCAAGGGTGAAGGGCTGGCTTTCGTCACCGGTCATCATCGTCCGGGCGACGAGGATATCCAGGATCTCCGCCAGGTAAGCCGTCATGCCGGAGGCATCGTCCACCCGCCTGAAAACAGTGGAAAGCAGATCGTTATCCTTAAAAAAATCCGGAGCGATGGTGATCATGTTCCGGCGGTTGATGATGCCGGACCTTTCCTCGGCCTCCTTTCCCTGGATAGCCCTGATGTACTGATGATTGAGGACAGAGAGAACATCCCGGTAATAAAACATGCCGGAATGACGGTCCCGCCGGGCCGACATGTTCTTTTGCAGACGCAGCAGATTTTCGAGGAAACTGAAGACAGGCGTGTTCTTCAGTGGATAGCCCATGGTGATGTTCAGACCCGGGATATTCTCAGGAATTGAGGAGAGCACGGGTTGCAGCAGGTCTTCGTCACAAAGGATTACGGCCGTATCGTTAAAGGGCATGTCATCCGAAATTTCACGTCCGGCCAGGATCTCATGCAGTTTTTTGGTCTGCAGGACATCGGAGGGGAGGCTACAGACCGTGAAGGTTTTCGGCTTGCCGAGGTTATTAAAATCGTCGGGGAAATCGGGATGGGGCGGAAATTCCTGGAGGTTTCGCCTGATGAAACGGCCGGCTTCGTCATTTTTGCCTTCCCGGTAACGATTATCATAGTCCCAGTAGAATTCACCACGGCCCGAATCTCTCAGATGCCGGAACAACCGTCGTTCAGCCTCGCTGAGTGCATTGAACCCGCAGATGATCACCTTTTCACCTTTGATGTCAGGATACTCCTCCCGGTCGATCCGTTCGGCTACCTCGCGGTAAACCATGCCCTCGTAACCGTTTTGTTTCTTATAAAGCGCCTCCCGGAAAGCGGTATAAAGGGGAAGCAGGATCTTCCAGATCCCCAGGAAGGATTCCTGTTCGGGGCTCAGGTCCTTTCCCCTGAAATGGCTCCAGAAATTGAAGATCAGCTCTTTCTGGGCGGGCGTGAGGTAATCAAAAACATTGTCGATCTCTTTTAGTCCGGCGACGTTGCTGAAAAGATCGGCAGCATCGACCATGTACTTGTCGATATCATTGAAGTCGCCGATCATCATCTCCCCCCAGTGATAGAATTCATCGTAGGGTTCGGGCGAAGAGACCAGGCCCCGGTAACTCCGGAAGAGTTCAAAATTCAGGTCGATGGGATCGGCATAGTTCAGGCCGGAGAGTTCCTCCATGAACCCGTTGATGGTATAAATTTCGGGGATCCAGGCTGAACGGAGCAGGGCATTCTTCAGGTAATGGCGGAAAAATACGCCGGCCCTGCGATTGGGAAAGACGATGCAGTGCCGTCCGAGGTTATCATGGTACCTGTCGAGCAAATGATAAGCCAGTTTATCGAGAAATGCGTCCATGGGGAATTGATTTACGAACGGGTTCGGTGATTTTCTCATACAATCTGCCCTGCCAGGTGTCCCGGGCTTCGAGCAGGGACTCGAAACGATTCAGGACCTGGTCGTAGCGGAGTCCCCAGCTTTTTCTCATGTTGTATTCCGGAACGGTCTCCCCCGCGATGCGTTCAATGACCATTTCGGGGTTTAGCCGCTCGACAAGGTGAACCATGAGGTCCAGGTATTCATCGAGGCCATATTCCGGGTATTGGTCCGGGTGATCGATGAAATCAGTGCCCATCACCGTTCCTTTGACGATCTGGAGCTGGTGAAACTTGACCGAATGAAGGGGCAGGGCCGAGAGGATCATGGCCATTTCCATCAGCCTGTCATAGCCCTCACCGGGAAGACCGACAATAACATGGCCGCCGGTTTGTATTCCGAGCTCCGAGGTTCTCCGGATGGCATCGACGGTTGTGGCGAAATCATGTCCGCGGTGTATCCGCTTCAGGGTATCGTCGAAACAGGACTCGATGCCGTATTCAACGGTGACAGGATGGTTCTCATTCAGACTGGCGAGGTAGTCCAGGATCACATCGTCGATGCAGTCGGGCCTTGTCCCGATCACCAGTCCCACCACACCCGGGAAAGCCAGGGCCTCCTCATAGAGGGCTTTCAGTATTTCCAGGGGAGCGTAGGTGTTCGAGTAGGCCTGGAAATATGCCAGGTACGCGGTGGCTCTCCTGTAGCGGGTGCGGTGAAATTCCACGCCTTCCCTGATCTGCCGGGTCACGCTTTTTCCGGGCGTGCAATACGACGGGTTGAAGGCATCATTATTGCAATACGTGCATCCTCCCCTTCCCTTCATCCCGTCACGGTTCGGACAGGTAAAACCTGCATCGATGGCCAGCTTCTGAACCCGTCCGCCGAAACGCTGTTTGATATATCCGGAATAGGCATTGAATCGCCTTCCGTTCTCCCATAAGGGTCTCTCATTCATCTTCTCACCTCCTCTATCTTTCCGGCCGGTAAATACCAGACATACCCACTGATTTGGCGGCCCTCGATGTCCTGCAGAACCTTCATGTACTCACGGACCTGACTGAAATGCCGCTCTTCCCTGACCTGTCCGAATTTATAATCGATCACCGCAATGTGATCTTCCAGGTAGACCACACGGTCGGGCCGGAGAATTCCTTTCCCGGCCATGACGAGATCCTGCTCGATCCGTACGGGAGACCTGCCGTCAAACCATCCGGCTGCTTCATGGCGGCCCAGTTGACCCTTCAGCAGGGTAAGGATATCGTTCTTTTCCCGGTCGCTGATCTTTCCCAGGGCGTATGCCTGGTCCACCTGCTTTTCAATATCGTTCAGTGTCAGGATCCCCGAAAGGATTTCATGCATCACCGTCCCGTAGCCCAAGGCCAGGGAGGTGTCTTCCTGCTGTTCCGAGAGGAAGGCATTCCGGGTGTTCAGCCGGAGTTTTTCACCGGGCCGGGTGATGGGATACGTCTTTAAAAAAGCGGTTCCCTCCTCTCCTTCCGGGGAAACAACAGTTCCCTCCTCCCCACGGTGTGGTGATCCGAGAATCAAACGGAGTTTTCCGGCATCATAGTATTTGCCCAGATCCACCGAAGGCTTCGGGTCATTGACCTGTTCGACCCCGGAGATGATCTCGAAAAGCAGGCTTCCCGTGTTGCTGAATTTGGAGGTGTCCCTGTCCTTTTTCACCATGAGGTGGAGTTCTTCTTCGGCCCGCGTGAGCGCCACGTAAAGGAGGTTCAGGTTGTCGACGTAGGTATGGAACTTTTCATCCAGGTAATCCTTGCTGAAGTGGGAATTCAGAAGATCCTTGTGGTATTTGACCGGCACGTAGGGCATTTCTTCGAAGCCCGTTCCCGCTGTGCTGCACCACAGGTAAAGGTCTTTGCTCCCGGTGGTCTCGGGCGGCAGGGACCAGTGACAGAACGGGATGATCACCACCCGGAACTGCAGGCCCTTGGCTTTGTGGATCGTCATGATGCGAATGGCATCCTGGTCCTCTGAGATACTCAGTGTTGCGGATGATCCGTTTTTATCCCAGGAATCGAGGAAGGCATTGATATCATTCGTCTCGTTCCTGACGAAATCGAGGATGATGTCCTGAAAAGCCTGGATATACGGGAGGTTCTCGGGATCATGATTGAGCTCGAAAATGTCGATCAGTTCCTCTGTAAGAGCATACAGTGGCATAAAACGGATATGTTCCCAGGCGGTGTAGAAACGTCCGAACACGCGGTGAACGTCGCGGGATTCGTCGAGGTTCGTGAACACGGCATTCAGATCGGGCGACGGCTCCGGCTCATCGGCCAGGTATCGCATGAATTCGTGCCGGATAAATCCCAGGTTGATATGGTCGGCAGGATTCCGGAGGTATCCGAGCACGGCCGCCAGGAAGTTCACGGCGGGATTGTTCTGAAGGTAGAGGGAATCGTTCGAGATCACATTGAAGTTAACGTTTCCGCCTGCGCTTTCATTTTCCGCCATGAGGAGGGAAGCGACATCCCGTCCCTCGGCCCCTTTTCGCACCAGGACTGTGATATCCCGGGCCCTGTATCCGCGCGATTGAAGGTCGCGGATCATCCCGGGCAGGTTTTCGTTGAGCCAGTCACGGTACGCCTCATTGGTGTCCGCTTCCCTGAACTGCACGGTGACATGTCCTCCCGTGCCCGCGAATTTTGCGGGAACCGACTGCATGGCATCGGCATATATCCCGGAAACCAGCCGGGACCAATCTTCGGCAAATGATTCGTCCGAAAACCCGGAAGCATCGCGCAGAACCAGTGCCTCCAGCTTATCCGCCGCCAGGCGAAAAAGGGTGTTGTTAAACCTGACGATGTTCTCTCCCGACCGCCAGTTTTCCGTCAGGGGTTCCACGGCAACATCATAATTCCTGAAATAGTCTTCCACCTCCCGGGCCAGGATCATCCAGTCACTGCTGCGCCAGCGGTATATCGATTGTTTGACATCCCCGACGATCAGGCTTTCCCTGCCCTGTGAGAGGGAATTGTGGATGAGCGGGGCAAAATTCTGCCACTGGAAGCCCGACGTGTCCTGGAACTCATCCAGCATAAAATGGCTGAAAGCGTTACCGGCTTTTTCATAAACAAAGGGAGTCGGATTCCCTTCAATGATCTTCTTCAGGAAGAAGGTGGCATCAGACAGGAGGAAGACGTTCTTCTCATTGACCGTTTCCCTGATCCTGAGGGAAATGTGATTCAGGATCCCGAAGGCAAAGATGTTTTTGTAGATGGCATTCGCGGTGTGAAAGGTCCTGAGGTTTGATTGATAAAACGTTATGGCCCCTCGGAGCCTGTCCATGAGGACATCATCGACGAGCCGTTCAATCGCCTGTTTATCGGGGGAACCCGATTTACACCATTTGGTCCGGTCTTCAAGGGCCTGCAGAACGCGCGCCCCCGGCTCCGCCATCTCACCGGCGGCCATTTTCACGAAATACCCGGCCACCCCTCCGTTCCCATAGAGGAAATCCTCCGTTGTGAACCCCGCGCGCGCGATCGCCTCAAGCGCCTCACTGCCCGTTTTACGGAAAATTCCGGTGATGTGATTGATCACCCCTGCCAGTTTTGCGGAGTAGCCGGAGAGGCGTTTTTCGAAGTCTTCCTGGTCGACCGGGCTGTCGAAGATCTCCCGGTATTTTTCCTTGAAGACTTCCTTCCCCAGACGGAAGATGTCCTTATTGGGATCCCACTGCTTTCCGCCGAATATCCGCTCATCGGCAAATCTGACCAGCCATGATCGCAACCATGGGTTTTCGTCGAGCCCCGACATCATCCGGTCGACGGCCTCAGTGAGGATCCTGTCGCTGTTCAGTTCGAGGTTATAGCCCGATTGCAGGCCGATTTCACGGATAAAACCCCGGATGACCATCTGGAAGAATTTATCGATGGTCCCAACGTAAAATGATGAGTAATCGTTCAGGATCATCGTCAGGGTGGCCCGTGCCAGCCGTCCGATCTCCTCAGTTGTCATTCCCGTTTCCCTGACCAGGCCGAGACGGTAGCCATCAGCCCGGGGATCAGAGGTGGCCAGTTCATGCAAGGATTCCAGGATCCGGGCCTTCATCTCCCCGGAAGCTTTATTGGTGAAGGTCACCGCCAGGATGTTCCGGTAGGAGGATGGGTCCCTGTAGAGCATCAGCAGATACTTCCAGGTGAGCGCGTAGGTCTTTCCCGAACCGGCTGAGGCTTTATAGATAAGAAGATCGGGCATCCGGAAATTTTTTTATCCCACGAAGTTACAAAATGCACCGGGACATCGGGGATTTTTTTTGCGCTGGTTCAATAACCCAACCGGCGAAGACCTGGCAAATTTCCAGGATGAACTAAAAATGAACCTTTTAGCGGAAAATGGGTTTACTTCTCACCGCATGGCACCATAAAAGTAACGCCTGCGGAACATTCCCGGATTCTCATTCATTCTGCCCTATCATGAAATACCTGCTAACCCCCTTAATATTGTTCAGCATCATGGCCTGTTCCACCCAAAAGTCAGCCCTGAAGACCGTTCCGGAAGTCGACCTCTCCGAATACGCCGGACTGTGGTATGATGTCGTCCATCTTCCCGCCCGCTTCATGAAAGACTGTGAATGCACCACGGCAGAATACGGTGTGACCGAGAAGGGATACGTCACCGTAAAAAACAAATGCCGCAAGTCAGATTCCGGCAAATGGACATCGATCACCGGCAAGGCTTTCCCTGTTCCCAATACCGGCAATGCCCACCTGAAAGTCCGGTTTTTCTGGCCGCTGAAAGGGGACTACCAGATCCTGGCACTGGACAGGAATTACCGTTATGCCCTTGTGGGAGACAAAAGCAGGAGATACCTGTGGATCCTTTCCCGTACGCCCCAGCTTGATCAGAAGATCGTCGATTCCCTGTTGGCCCAGGCTTCAGACCAGGGCTTTGAGGTTGAGAAAGTCATCTACACGAAGCAGGATTGTGGTGAACAAAAGTAAAGAGCGAAGGGCTACCAGGGAACCTGAACTCTCCTCTGTTCGCTTTCAAGTAAACAGGACCCCATCCGGATTGTTACTCTCCTGAAGAGGGCACATGAGGTGCCATGAACTTTTAGACAAAGGGAGGTTTTATCATGACTGAATATTTTCCTGTTTCATCGGATTTTACCGAACGAATTGACCGGCATATCCGGGCACGTGAAGAAGGACCGGTCCATTATTTCAGGGGTGAAGAGGATGTTGCTGTATCGACAGGCACGATTACCCAACGCCTGAAAAATGAGGAGGGGGAGTTCCTTCTCATGGACAACGGGACGAAAATCCGTCTGGACACCATCATCGCGCTCTTGGGCAGACCGGGTCCGGCATACGATTCCTATGCGGAGTTCTCAAATTCGTGTATGGACAGCAATGTGAAAGATGGGTAAATGGCTTTTCAGTCCCCGATCACCCCGGAACCAATAACTTCGCCATCATCGTACCATGCGGCAAACTGGCCGGCGGCAATACCCCTCTGTGGTTCATCAAAGAGGATATACATCCCCTCGTCCTTCCTGTACAGCGTAGCCTCCTGCAAGGGCTGGCGGTACCGGATCCTGACCAGGTACCGGCGTTCTTCCTCTGGGTTCATGACCATGTCCGGCCTGATCCAGTGCAGGTCGCCGGAGGGAATAAACAGACCCTTCCGGTACAGACCGGGATGTGACTGGCCCTGGCCGGTGTAGATGACATTTCTCTGCGTATCGGTGGCGATCACAAACAAGGGTTCTTTCTTTCCGCCGACGTTCATCCCCTTCCGCTGTCCAATCGTGAAAAAGTGAGCCCCGTGATGACGGCCCACCACGTCCCCGTCGCCGGGCGTGTAAGTCCAGGGTTCACACAGGATGCGAAGGTCCGCGTCCTGCCGGTGATCATACTGTGGCAGGCCGGCAGGGATCTCGACGATATCGCCATCGACGGCTTTGAGCTTCTGCTGGAGAAAAGTAGGCAGGTCGACCTTGCCCACAAAGCAGATCCCCTGGGAATCCTTCTTTTCAGCCGACGCCAGCGAAGCTTTCCGGGCGATGTCCCTGACTTGCTTCTTATGCAGATGGCCGATGGGAAACAAGGTTTTAGCCAGTTGATCCTGGCTGAGCTGGCACAAAAAATAACTTTGTTCTTTCCCGGGATCCTCGCCCGCCAGCAGGCGGTACCAGGTCTGACCGTCTTTTACGGTCTCCCCTTTCCGGCAATAATGGCCCGTGGCCACAAAATCGGGATTAAACCGGCTGACCGCTTCGAAAAATTCATCGAACTTGATCTCACGGTTACATAATACATCAGGGTTCGGTGTCCTGCCCCTTTCATATTCCCGGAACATATAATCGACGATGCGTTTCCGGTATGGCTCGCTCAAATCCACAACATGAAAGGGAATGCCGATCTTCCTGGCCACCATTTCGGCGAACAGCACATCTTCATCCCATGGACAATCGCCCTTGAGCACCCCGGTTTTGTCGTGCCAGTTGACCATGAACACAGCGGTGACATCATAGCCCTGCTCTTTCAGCAACCATGCAGCCACACTGGAATCGACACCCCCGGATAATCCGACGACAACTTTCCCTTTCATTCGAGTGTAAAATTGATCGCGCAAAGGTAATCATTTCAACGCAAAAGGAGGACATTCATTGTCCTAAGGATGGGATCAGTATCCCTTCACCCAGAATACCCGGTCCTCATCAATGCAGAAATCGACGATTTCCAGCAGTTCATCCACCACCTGTTTCACCTGGTCGCGGATGTTTTCCCAGCTGATCCGCCATTTGGGGTAGAAGGATTTGATCTCGTTGAGAAAATCGATCCCTGCAACCTGTTTCAGCGCATAAGCTTCGAGTTCTTCGGCACTGGAGATCTTCTCTATTTTCGAAATCTGATCGACCATGTGATTCCGTAAAGTGGCAAGGGAGCTGTCACTGAACGCGGTGGGACGGTAATATTCAAACTCGGGATTGCTCAGTTCAAACGCATACTGGAAAAGGCAAAATACCGCCGAATGCAGGTACCGGGAATTCTCGGAAAAGGGCATAAATCCCTCCTCGAACGATGAGGATGAAAACTCGACAAAATTCAGGTCTTCCGAGGAATAGAGTTTAATTTTCATACCTGAAAATTTTACCGAAAGATAGGAATTTATCTTTTGAAAGTACAACGACGAAAATAAATTACAGGGCGGCAAGCCAGAGGATGAATAGACCCTGAAATACTGGAATTTTCAGGGATTATTCGATGCCGGCAGGATGAATTTCCGGACCTCAATGGCCGGGTCCCGGACGAAAGCTTACCCTTCCCTTTTCAGAATTATATATTTACTTTGCATGACTAAATGATCAGAAATGGATACCGGAATATTGAGGAAGCTCTTCAGCGATTTTGCCGGGATGGAGCCCACTGAGATGATTGCCCTGCCACCGGCTGGTTCCCACCGCAGGTATTTCAGGCTGCGTGCCGGCACCGTGTCGGCCATCGGGGCATACAATGATGACCTTCGCGAAAATAGGGCTTTCCTGACCTTCACCCGGCATTTTCAGACCCGGGGTCTGCATGTTCCGGAACTTTATGGCGTCAGCGCCGACGGGCAGTATTACCTCCTGGCCGATCTCGGAGATACCATGCTGAAAACCCTGGTCGACGAAAATTCCTCAGATTTTGAATTCCCGGAATCAGTTCTGCCCTGGTACAAAAAAGCCCTCCATGAACTGGTGCGGTTCCAGGTATCCGGTCATGAGGACCTGGACTATTCGGTGTGTATCCCCCGGGATCGGTTTGACAAACAGTCCATGCTCTGGGACCTGAACCATTTCAAATACTTCTTTCTGAAGGTCTCCGGAATTCCTTTTGACGAACAAAAACTTGAGGATGACTTCAGGAACTTCACGTCATTCCTCGAAGAAGCCGGAAGCGACCATTTCCTGTTCCGGGATTTCCAGTCGAGAAACATCATGATCTCCGGCAGCGAATGCTATTTCATCGATTACCAGGGCGGACGGCGCGGAGCACTTCAATACGATCCGGCCTCGCTGCTTTTCGAAGCCCGGACCAATCTCCCTTTCCGTCTCAGGGAGTAGCTTCTCGGATACTACCTCGATGAGCTCGGAAAAATGATCCCCCTCGATCGCGATGCATTCCTGCGCTATTATTACCCTTTTGTGCTGATGCGGATCCTGCAGACGCTCGGCACATACGGACTGAGGGGCTGGGTGGAAAAAAAGGCCCTTTTCATGCAGAGTGTTCCCTTTGCCCTTGCCAACCTTCGGTGGCTGCTTGAGAATAACCTGATCCCGGACCGTTTCACCGAACTCCGCGATGTCGTTCAGAGGCTGGCTTCTTCGGAAAAACTGCAGGTGAAAATCCCGGTAACCGGCGACAAGCTTACTGTCCGGATCACAAGTTTTTCCTACCGGAAAACCATCCCCGATGACCTGAGCGGCAACGGCGGAGGGTTTGTCTTCGATTGCCGGGGTATTCAAAATCCCGGACGCATCGAGGAATTCAGGATGCTAACCGGCCTCGACGAACCGGTCAGGACATTTCTCCGGGAGAAAAGTGACATGGGATCCTTCCTTGAAGACGTATACAGCATGATCGACCGGACCGTAACCACCTATATAAGCCGGAATTATCACCATCTCCAGGTGAGCTTCGGATGTACAGGCGGCCGCCACCGTTCGGTCTACGCCGCCCAGAGCCTGGCCGATCACCTTAAACAAAACGACAATGTGGTTGTTGAACTGGAACACCGGGAAATCGATCAGAGCCTGTGATCTCCCGCACCGTCACCAGGTCAATACAATCCCATGGGTAAAAAATTATGCAAATACGGCGTCGAGCTGAATAAAAAAGATAAGAAACTCAAATACATGTGCAAGAAATGCGGCCTTCCGACAACACGGGAGGAGTATTGCTGTAAACCGGTCAAACTGAAAAAATCCGCCTGACAGATGAAAAAAAGGGCAATGATCATGGCTGCGGGCCTGGGTACCCGGATGAAACCCCTGACGGATAAGACGCCCAAAGCCCTTCTGACATGGAATGGCAAAACCCTCCTGCAGGAGGTGATCGAACGGCTCCTCTTCCACGGGTTTGACGACATCCTCATCAATATCCACCATCAGGGTGAACAAATCCGGCAATACCTGGAGGAAAACAAGAATTTCGGAGCGCATATCACCCTTTCCGATGAACGTGACCAGCTGCTGGACACCGGCGGGGGACTGGTAAAAGCCGCCCCTTTTTTCGGACATGATCCTTTCCTGGTCCATAATGTCGATATCCTCACCGATCTCGACCTCAACGGGCTAATGAACTGTCACATGAAAAAAGGCTCCATTGCCACCCTGGCGGTGAAGCGGCGCGAGACCTCACGGTCGCTTCTCATGGATGAAAACCAGATCCTCTGCGGATGGCGCGACAACCGGTCGGGAGAGGAAATCATTGCCAGGGGCAAGGAAAACCTGACGCCCATCGCCTTCAGCGGTATTTATGCCCTGAATCCGCGGATCTTTTCACTCCTTCCCGCCTCAGGCGCCTTTCCGATCATGCCCGAATTTCTGAGAATTGCCAAAGATCACGACATTTGGCTGTATCGCAGTGATAAATCCTCCTGGAAAGATATGGGAAAACCCGAAGCCTACAGGTGACCGGTATCAGCCGGTTGTGGCAGGATAAACCGGTGAAGGGCGAGAACCGGCCGCGCGATGGCATAACTGTCAGAGAATTGTATTACTTTTGACGCGGAAAATGAAACGGACTATGGAAGCAACTCAGGACATTATCCAGCGGATAGACAGTCTCAACGAACGGTTCACCGGCAGCGACCCTCATGAGGTTTTGCGGTATTTCCTGCAGGAATATAAAGGGAGGATCGCCCTCTCTTCGAGCCTCGGAGCGGAAGACCAGGTGCTGACGGAAATGGTGGTGAGCATTGACCCGGAAACCCGGATCTTCACCCTCGATACCGGCCGGCTTTTCCCGGAAACCTACGAGCTCATCGACCGCACCAATGAAAAATACGGGATCCGCATCGACGTGATGTTCCCCGATTTTAAACGCGTTCAGAAAATGGTCAGGGAAAAAGGAATGAACCTGTTTTATGGAAGCGTCGAGAACCGCAAACTTTGCTGCGGGATAAGGAAAATCGAACCCCTGCAGCGAGCTTTCGAAAATCTGGATGTCTGGATTTGCGGTCTACGGAAGGACCAGTCTGTCACACGATTTTTCTCCAGACTCGTGGAATGGGATGAAAACAACGGACTGATTAAAGTCAATCCGCTGATATCCTGGCGGGAAAAAGACGTTTGGGAATACATCAGGCAGAAGAAAGTCCCATATAATCCCTTGCACGATGACGGTTTTCCCAGTATCGGTTGCCAGCCGTGCACACGGGCAGTCAAAGCCGGTGAAGATGTCAGGGCCGGCCGCTGGTGGTGGGAAGAACCCGAACAAAAGGAATGTGGTTTGCATAAACGATAGCCCTAATATACTTCATCCGTTCAGATCCTTACCGGCATGCCGGATAATTGACCGATTTTTTTCGCGAATTCTTGCTCAACATGACGTTTTTTTTCTAAATTTGCAAGCCCGGTTCAAAAAAGCCCAGATGGCGGAACCGACGAAGGAGCTCCCGCCATCCGTCGGATCTTTTTTAGAGATTTATAGAAAAATAAGAGTTCATTCATTCATGATCGTTTTTAATAGCCCAGATGGCGGAATTGGTAGACGCGCTAGTTTCAGGGACTAGTATACGTAAGTATGTGCAGGTTCGAGTCCTGTTCTGGGCACAAGTTGGAAAGCCTCATCTTTAAGAGATGGGGCTTTTTTTTTGGCAGACGGGCTGGTTTCAGGGACTGGTATATGTAAGTATGTGTCCCGATAAGCAAAGCGTTACCGGGAAGTCCTGTTCCGGGCACAGTTGGAAAGCTTCATTAGCGATTGAGCAGGATAATGCGCTTATAGACTGTCATTTTCGGATCTCTGTTATCGGTTACCCGCAGTATAATATGAATAGCTGATCCCGTTGCAAGTTCAGGCATGTGAACAGTTGCTTCGGGCCCATTTGATTCGAGCCTGGCATTACCCGTGAAGTTTCCGGCTTCCGGATAAACCATCCACTGGAAACTTAGCCGGTCACCATCCGGATCAGCCGATGCGGAAGCATCAAGATTAACCACTGTTCCTGCTTTTTTATAAAGAATGAGGGCTTTCTTTTTTGAATCTCCATTCACTGACGCAACAGGTGCATGATTGGCTTCATCATAATTTTTTACACACCAGTCCATCCTGGCGGCAAAATCGCGCTGGTAATCATCACGCCAGCGGTAAACGGTTGCCCTTGCTAATTTTTCGCCATTAAAATCATCCATGGCATCCCGGTAATAACCAGCCGGGGTCCTGTTGTATCGTCCACCCCACCCCCCGTATTCGGGGTGTTCGGGACTGTTCAGTCCATTGGGGATGAAGAAAAACCACGACGGGCTGTCTCCCTCCTTCATGGCTTTGTTGGGATTTGGAGACGTCCATGTTTTTTGAGGATAGAGCTTGCCAAGGGGGCCGTGCTCTTCAATTACATTCTCCTTCAGCCATTGCAGTGAAGTCAGACTTTCATCCCCGCCGAGATACATTCCACGGTAGGAACCTTCCCTCTTGTCATGACCCTTGGGTGCCTGGGCGAGGATATAAAAAAGTGTTGGGTTCTCTGAAATGATTTCGTCAAAAAGCTGATCCTGATCACTGACATCAAACACCCTTATTTTCGAGATAAATCGCAGGTATTCTTTTTCAGACCGTGTATGCTTAACTTTCCAGAGCGCCTGGGCCAGTTCAACCTGACCACCGAAAATACAGATGTTCAACGGTCGTTTGTCCTTCCTGTCGACAGCCCGTATGATCCAATCCGAACCCTCGGTATCCCTGCCTTTTCCGGGTGAGGTTCTTCGATGGATATTACCGGTTTTTAACACCGACATTAAATAATCTTCAGTCGGATAATGCGCATCATGTTTCAGTAGTTTCGGATAAACCTGCCCATATGCATGAATGATCTCCTCAATGAGTTCAGGCCGGATAGCGTCCTCATCCGGGTGTTCGGGAGTGTGTGTCCCTGAACTGATAAGCCCTTCAACATCGAATTCGTTGGTGTAAAGCATAAACCGGATCATCGCCTGCTGGTCATCCGGGTCACCACCGATATCCGTTGTGATCAGAATCCGTGGCTTCTGTCCCAAGGCCTGGTTAGCAGGAAAAATCGCGGAAACGGACTGGTAAAGGAAAGCCAGGAAAATAATGAATATATTTTTCATGTCACTGTTTTTATTTTTTTGCAATTCCTGAAATTGATCAATTAGAGCATTGGTTGCAATTGCCATCGCCACTCCTCGAACGCGGTTCGGGAAAATCTCAGACAGCACCACCCAGGTGATCGGTGCCAAAGTCATGGCATAGGTAGCAATGGCCATCAACACCAAAACAAGCACGATCAATCCCTTCACTTCGAGCACGTAACTTGCTCCCAGGATAAAATAAATGACAGCCAACCCAAGGGAACCAAACAGCATGAGCCTTCGCCGTCCCCAATTGTCAACCACCCGCATGGCCACCAATGTAAAAATGAGGTTGACGATGACCACCCAGTCATATCCGAAAAGCAATCCACCCATGGCCGACACCAGGGTGATTCCTAAAATAAAGGGTCGATTGAATTTTGATTGGTTCACAGGTTTTCAATTTAGCTTCAAAAATAGTCAGCTTTGGGCAATTCATGAATAAACGATCCTGCCAAATCATTTTTTGTTGAGAGGGCAAAAAATTCGAAACCAATGCTGCCCTTCATCCTCTCTCCGGTAGGACAAAACAGGTATCTCGCAATAAAAATATCCCTTTTCATCATAATTAAAAGTATTTGAATTTAACTACTTTGAAATTAGATTGTTTATAATCATGCACGGGATTCCAGATCAGATCATACCATTCATGAGGGAGATGATCACGGGATGAGGCGGACGGAATATCGATGGTGAGACGAAGAACTGTGGATCGCAGGAATTTCATAAAGAACATTCAATGTTCTTTATAACCTCTGAGCCTGATCTGCAGACGGGCAATAGCGATAAGACGAAAACGACCACCTCATTAAAGACTCCTCACCATGACCTACCTTAGAAAAATTCCCTCCCCCGTATCACCCCAGAAGCCAGAACCGGCATACCCTCTTTTTTCCTGGATTGAAGACCGGAATTCCGGACAGAAGACTCCGCGCCCGGTGAAAAGCCGTTATTCGCTGTTCCGGATCATCAATTACCTCATCGATAAATTCACCGGCTTCAGAATCCTTGAAGAGACAAAGAATATCCTGGAAATGGATACCTGGACCCGGGAAGAGATCCTGGCATACCAGGACGAAAAGTTTCAACGCCTCGCAAAAGCGGCGGAAAAATCTGAATTTTACAGGGCTTATGCCGGAAAGCCCCTGGAGGAATACCCGGTCATGGACCGGGAACGACTTTAAGGAAAATGCCGGAAAATTGCTTACCAACATCCGGAAAACCTATTTCAAAAGTTATACGTCAGGCTCAACCGGTACCCCCGTAAGATTAATTATATCACGGGAGATGCTGCAGGCCAAGCGGGCTTCCCACCAGAAATTACTGGCATGGAACGGGTTGTGCAGGGAATCTCCCGAATTTAAGGTAGGCGGCGTAAAAGTGAACTGGAAATTCGGCATTTATTACTTCCTGAAAAACAAGAGAACCGTTTATTCCCTTGAGATCTCGGAGAAAAAGGCAGATAAGATCATCCGGAATTTTAACCGGTTCCGCCCGGCGGTCATGTATGGTTATCCGTCAGCCATAATGCAGCTCATTCATTTTGCCGAAATCCGCAATAAAAAGCTTCATCAACCGGATATCATCATCACCCATGCCGAAAATCTGTACCTCGAATTCCAGCAGAAATTCTCCTCGTACTTTCCCGGCGTCAAGATCGCCAATCAATATTGGACCACAGAGGCAAACATCGGGGAAAGCTGCCCGCATGGCAACATTCATATTGATGAAGATGCCGTGATCTGCGAAGTTATCAACAAAAACGAGAATGGAGTGGGCGACCTGCTGATCACGAACCTGAACTCTTTTGATCAGCCCGTCATCCGATACAAGGTGGGCGACAGGGTCAAACTCTCAGACCAGGAATGCACCTGTGGTCGTAAGACACGCGTCATCGAATACATCCACGGACGGGATAACGAAGAGATTGAACTGCCCGATGGCCGTAAACTGGCATTTACCGCCCTGCTGGTGTCCAGGTACGGAGATAACATCAAGAGTTACCAGATGTTTTACAACCGGAAAAAAGCGCTTATCCGGTTCCGCTACATCCCGGTCGACCCGGACCAGCCGATCGAAGAGAACAACCTGAGGAACTATTTCAAAAAGGATTTCGGCATTGATCTGATGTTTTTCAGGGTGGATGAAATGGAATTTACCGCCTCGGGTAAATACAGGAAAGTTGTTCCAGTGGATTGACCCGGCGGATTTTCCTTTGCTGCATCCTGGAAATGGCTGATTTAACCATTTCCGGGACCATCCAGTTTCCTGTTCCGGGCGTTCCTGAGCTGGCAGGGAACGATCGTTGACAGGCTTATCGGCCGGTCAGCTTATCGGCCGCCAGAACCAGGAACATAAAATTTGTCGCTCCCCCTCCCATCACATATTCCTGCTGCTGCCAGAGGTATGGCCAGTCGAGCAGTTCCGGGAAATCGGGACGGATCAGTGCTGTTCCTGAAACGACCCCGCCGGGGATGTAGGACCAGTCGGCCCGGTTAATACCGTAAGCCACTGTTGTCGAACGCGTTCCGATGCCAGAGGCAAATGAGGACGTGTTGGAACCGGGATGGACGCCCAGGACGAAATTCAGGGCATTGAACACATAATCGGCGGGAAACTGTTCAGGAAATGCCTGGTGAAGATAATAGGCCCTCACGCCGAAGTTCTGGATATCCCAACCGGCTCCCCAGATTTTGGGACGGTAAGGCACCCCGAACGGCGTTTCGCCGGCTTCTTTTTGGAGCCGGGGCGAATACTCGCTGGCTGCCGCCCTCATCGTGCCGGAGAACGCGGCATCTCCGATGACCGGGAGAGCCGGTCCGATCAGCCAGCCCAGGGTATTGAAATTTTCGGCGATGAATCCCTCGTGGCTGGTGATATAATTCCGGTAGAGATCCTTCCCGGTTGTCCGAAGGAGCTCCGTGGCGGCGAGGATCTTCGCCCCGGCTGCCCGTCCTTCCGGCTGTGGATGCAAGGCGAACAGCGTCTCCGCCACGCTGAGGCACTGCGCACTGAGAGTGTCATTGTAACCTTTCAGCACCCGTGATGCCGCCGCCAGGTGTGACGCAGTGGTCAGTTCCCGCGCGGGATTATCCTCGGTGAATACAAGCCGGTCATCAGGTATGGCGGAATAGCCCGGCGTCTCCGTTCCACCGTTTGCCTGCGGACGGTGAACCTGTCCATCGGTCATGTTCACCCCATCGCCCAGCAGAACGTACTGCCGGAGGCTGGGACAGATGATGCCACGGTAAAGGCGTCCGAGGTGCTGGTAACCCCCAACCACAGAGAGTGCCCCATGTTCGATCTGCTGAAGGATATCTTCCTTTCCGTCGGGCTGGTGAATCTCCACCACCCGTGTGTCCTGGTCGACTGTGGTTTCATCGTCATGGGGATGGAAGGCTTCCATGATCTCGGTGAGGATATACACTTCCCCACTCTGCGATTCGACCCTCAGGTCATAATCCCCGGCATCATGCCATCCTCCACTATTCAGGCCGGGGACATGATCTCCCGGACTGAAGGCGGTCAGGGTCGAAGGACCCTGCGCATACCCGTCAAAGTGGGTGTGACTGACCGGGGCCATTTCGGCATCATCCATATGGCAGAGGCCATGCCATACCCTGTATTTCTCGTTCACCCGCATATGGCACATCTGGACAGGGAGAAAATATTCGAGTGTGGGCTGCCATACATCGTGCTGATAAACATCGGCGTCAATGCGGAAGAGCTGGGATTGCCATGTCCCGTATTTTACTTTGTACATCCCCGGGTCGGTTGCCTTTGAAAAGTCGAATGCAAGATAGGTATAGCGGAGGAACTTTCCCCATTCATCAGGCCTTGCGGCTATCACCTGCCGCTCCGACCCATCATCCCCGATCCGGATGAGTTCCGCCATTGTCCGGGACGTATCGTGCCGGTCAAGCTCGATAATCGCCGATTTTTTCTGGAGAGGATGGTAACCGACCTGGGAGACATGAATAACCGGATCGCTTCGCCAACCGGCAATGACATGGGGTGTGATGATCCATTTCACGGCTTCTTTGGTCCTGCCCGGTGCCACCACCGATCTGACCACGAACCACCCATTGTTGAACTGGTATCGCCCATCGATCAGGCTCAGGTCACCGGAGAGGGACTCCACCGACATCCTGAGCAGGTCATCCTCAGGGGCAATCACCAGCTTGTTCCCTGTTGGCCATGGGAGCAGCGGCACCGTCCTCTCCCGGCATTCCCGGTCCGTTAGCCTGCCGGGGAAAGAGGCCCGAATGCGAGCCGAGATACCAGGATTTTCCAAACAGAGCACCGGGAAAGAGCTCCAGGTTGAATCCTACATTCCCGGCATACTGCGCCGGAACCGGCCGGTCGAGATCGACGGTAATGATAATGGAATCTCCATCCCCCCGTGTGTTCACCGTGTAATTGAAATAGAGATCGGGATACGTGACGGGATTGAATCCCTTTCCGTTGATGGATGAATCGGGATAGACCAGGGTTGTGAGAATGACGTTGTTTTCCCCGTCAACCGTGCGGTTTTTTTGCCGGGGAATGGGCTGCCACTGCCCGGGCGTTGCATTGAGGCGCAAATCACCGTTCGTGGCAAGACGAATGCCGTGCATGATGATCACCACTCCGCCCTGGTGGCCTTCTGGATAATAATCCTGGAAAGCCATGACGTCGACACCCCCGTTCTCGAAATACGCCCTGTCGTTCAAATGGAACCCGTCCTTTTGGGAAAAAGATGGGACGACAAGCATCAGCATGACGCATGCAATCCAGATTCTGGTCATCATCGGTCAGCGTTTTAGTTCGTCTTTGGTCGTTTGAGAGTGAAGGGCGCGACCGGGAATTCAGCCGGAACACGCCATTCAGCTCCCGGGTTTCCGGCCCGGGAAATTTTTTCTTTTCCTATTTCTCCCTTGTGAGCCTGATCATCAGGACATCATGGGATGGGACTTCCGTTTTGAGATTTTTCCGGGTGGAGCCGAGGTCTTTTTTCGACCAGACATCAACGATTTTATAATGCAGGTTTCCTGCGTCCAGGTTCCGGTTCGAGAAATCGTCTGCGACCCGGGTGTTCCAGTCGAAGTTCACATTTGCCGGGATGGAGGAACGGTTGAGAAAGCAAACCGCCCAATCGCCATTCTTCAGGGGTTTGAACCAGGTCTCCATGCTGTCCTGCTCTGCAAATTTGAACCCTTCCACGCCGAGGGAATCCTGGTCGATCGCGATGGCATCGGCATTGGTGAGGATATCATGCGTGGCCTGGCTCATGGTGGTAAGGTCGTTACCGGCCATCAACGGGGCGGCCAGCATACACCACATGGAAAAGTGAGCGCGGTCTTCGCTGACGGTCATCCCTCCGTTGCCGACCTCGAGCATGTCGGGATCATTCCAGTGACCCGGACCGGCATAGGTTCTCAGGCCCTGCTGCATATCGAGGATCTTCATGACGCCGTTGCTGGTCCATGTTCCCCCGTGGGTGTTGAAACAGTCGAAACAATCGGTGATATCGCCGGTGGTGCGCCACAGGTGACCGACATCCTCCGCCCAGAGCCAGGGTTTGTTTTGACCCCATTCGCAAAGGCTGAATACCACCGGCCTTTTGGCAGCATAGAGGGCATCGCGCATGGTGGTATAGGAAGCTTCGGCATTGAGCCCGTCGGTATCACACCAGTCATATTTCAGATAATCCACTCCCCACCGGGCATACATGATGGCATCCTGGTACTGGTGACCGCGGCTTCCGGGACGACCGGCGCAGGTCTTGTTCCCGGCGCAGGAATAAATGCCGAATTTCAGGCCCCTGGAATGCACATAATCGATCAGCGCTTTCATTCCGGAAGGGAAATTTTCCGGGTTGGGATGGATGAAGCCCAGGCTGTCCCGTTCGCCATGCCAGCAATCATCGACGACCAGGTATACATATCCGGCATCGCGCATCCCGCTTTCCACCAGGGCATCCGCCATATCACGAAGCATCTGTTCGTTCACATTGCAGCCGAATCTGTTCCAGCTGTTCCACCCCATCGGGGGCGTAAGGGCCAGCCCATCAAATTTCTGACCGAAACAGGTCGTAAAGGCCATGGCCAGCACCATTAAAAAGACATTTTTCATTTCAGGATCTCTTTAGGGTCCGGAGGATTTCCGCATGTAAAAATTCCTTCCGGTTATACATGAACGGACATGCCCGTTGTCACTTTGTGTATCCTTCCCGGAACCGGACAGCCCGGGACCCTGCTTCATCAAATGTAATCAAATATTTTGTTACTTGCATGACCAGTCACCGTTTTCCCCCGCCATCCATCGTGTTCCTTCCCCCGGCTGCATGGTTCCCAAAATGCCTGTTTACCTTTCAAACTCCAGCATAACTTCGGCATGCCCCGTGAACGGTTCGATGGTCAGGGTTTCTGTCCCCGGGTCGTATTTTCCGCCGGACACATTCACCGGAGATTCGCCGCCGGGATGCGGTAACCGGATCTTCACGGCTGAAGGATGCCTGGCCGATCCGCAGTCGATCACCGCACGGAGATAACCTTCCGTCAGGTGGGAGGTAATCTCTGCATCGAACGGGCCGAAATAGCTTGCCGCATGTTTCAGACTCACCGTGTCGCCGTCCTCCAACCATCTCCGGGGAATTCCCGGCATCAGGTTGAGAGTGTCCCCATCCTCCTGGTAGAGCATCCAGCGGCTCTGCATAAGGAACCAGCCCTCTTCGTGGGTCTTATGGGGAGAGACCTGGTAATAATGCTCCCAGAAATCATAAGTTTCCCTGTCAGAAATCCCGCTGAAGGTATTGTAGTAGGTTTTCAGAAAGGGCTTCACCATTCCGTCCCTGAGTTCCATCCAGGCGTGACGGTGATAATACGGTTGACTGAAACCGGCATTTCTCGAAAACAGGAGTTCGGTGTAATAATCGAGCATCATCCTGGCAGCCTGTTCATGAGGATCGAGCACTTCGGTATAAACCAGGTGAAGAGGTCCCAACAGGCCGTCCCTCGTGAAAAATGTTCCGTGGGAGAAATAGGTTCCCGGCTCGGTATACAGGAATGCCGGTGACGTGGCTTCCACCCATGGCGGCACCGTCGGGGTCCACCTCCCGTCGCCGAGAGGCACCACCGGGGATCCCGCCCTGGCAGAGAAGAACGCATCACGGATATCCTGTTTCCATTGGGCAGCAATTGCGGCCAGGCTGTCGGCATAAACAGGGTCGGTAATCCGGGCAAGTTCGGCAGCCCTGCTCATCCCCAGATAGGCATACCCGTTAAGCATAAACTGGTGATATTCATCCTCCGGGTCCGCAACCTTACCGGCGATCATTCCGTAGCCGTGCCCTTTCAGCGCAGGGTCGGTGTTGCTGTTTCTCCAGTCGGTAAGGTACCGGCATGCCTTCCGCAGATTGGGCAAAACACGTTCGGCCCAGGTGGTATCGGCGGTATAGCGGAAGTATTCATCCATCAGCCACAAAACGGCCCCGGTCTCGATCATATAGCCTCCGAAATTCTGGATCATCCCGTTTTCATGCTGTTTGTCGAGAAAATACCGGATACTTCGCTCCGCCCGGTCAAACAGGCCCATGGACAGTTCGTACTGGATGATGGGTGCACTTTCTGTTCCAATCGGTGAATAGACCCCGACAGACGGAGCCAGAGTCCCCTCGGGCTCCGTTCCGTAAGTGATCAGGTCCAGGTGGTTTAGTCCTGCATAAAGCATTTCATTGATCCGTTTCTCCGGCAGCCGGATCCGGGCGGCCATCTGTTCTTTGTTTTCCCAGAAAGTCCGGCAATCGGCAAGCCGGTCATCAAACAGACCGGATGTCATCCCGGCGGCTCGTGATTCCGGAATGGGCATGTGGGGAAGGAAGAACGTGAATTCAGCCTTTTCCCCCGGCTGAAGGAGAAGTGCCACTTCCTCATTGGGCAAAGGTGAACCGTTCAGAAAGGAGATGCAGAAAACGCTGTCATGGCTGAATTCCGAAAATCCTGATCCGGCACTAAAATGGTATGGCAGGTGATACCACCATCCCGATCCCGGCCGGGGAGCCTTGAAGAAGGCATAACGCGGAACATCCGAATGGTTGACAGCTGTGCAGCGAAAATACAGCACCACCTCATTGTGATGATCAATGGCATGCAAAAGGGCTTTCCCAAAAGCTTCTTCCTGAGCTGGAGTAAAGGTGGTGCCCTGACAGTAATAATCCGCGACCAGGAATGGCGTGCCGGAGATGCTCGCCGCGTTAAGTCCTGATTTCTCCAGGGAAGCAAAAGCGGTCGAATGATAGGTGATGTCCCCATCATTCAGGATGGTATGAAGAATGGGAAGTGTTCCCCTGTCAAGCTTTCTTTCGACATCAGGTGCTGTCCCCTGTCCCCTGCCCACCATGAAACCATACGTGATTCCCCGGTCACCGGTCTGTCTCAGGGATACGTCGCTTGAAGCCAGGTGCGGGGTGATTGTGTTCATTTCGCGGGAGCCGCCCAGCGACTGTTCGATCTGGAAGATCCGGATGTCACGGCTTAGTCCCAGCCAGGTCGGTACCTTCTGATCACGTGTATGGGCAGCAGCATCTTCCCATGTCTCCTCAGGTTCGGCCTGGTATTTTTCAAGTTTTGTCTTCAGATTTTTCGCGCCTACCCCGGCCGCTATCTCGCTGTAACCACGAGGATCTGAGGCTTCGGTCACCGCTGCAGAGAACTCGGGGATGAAGACGGGGCACTCCCGGTGGATATCACGGAGAAAAAACGTGAAAGGATTCCTGATTGTGCTCATGTGAACGCGTGTTCCGCCTGGTCCAGGATTTACATCCGCTCCGACGATGGTAATCTCAATACGGCATGGCCCCGCAGAAGAGAAAGAAAAGGCGTTACCCTGTACTTTTCCTTTACCCTCTTTGATAGTGATATCCCTGAGATTTCCGTGGTGAATTTCAACCGTACCCTGCGGTTTGCCTCCGTCCCATTCCACGGCAACGCTCCGGACGGGCTGACCCGGCTGGAAAGCCGCCAGGGGCAGTGTGCAGACCAGGGTGAAAAGGAGTCCGAAATATAAGGATTGTTTTTTCATGTAACCTTAAATAGTGCTTGCAAGAAAACGCCAATAGCTGCGTTATGCTCGACTTCAAAACAGTCATTTACGAATAGTAAACTCCTGTTTTTCAGTCATCGCAAGCCTTGCTCTTGACGTTTTCTTATCAAGCACGGCTAAAAAACATGAGTTTTCTTTCTGACACTAAATAATCACTGCCCCAGCATGGGAAATAACTTCCGGATCTGGTCATCATCAGGGATACTGCCGTATTCACATATTTCGAAAGCCTCGGCATCCGTCACACGATTGCCCTTCTCCGGTCCGTACCACTTCACCAGTGAAGCTCTCACCTCGGGGGTAATGGGTCGTCTTCTCTGTGCCGCCAGCCACTCCAGTTTCTCCTTCTCTCCCTGGGGAACTTCATCCAGCTTTCCCGAAATCCATGGAAGCCACTCAAAGTACTGGGAGCGGTGGGCGGAAATTCCGTAGATCTTATCCTTATAAACATCGGAGATATCGACGGCGATATCGGGTTTGAAGGGATAGGGTTTCTGAAACCGGTCCTGGCTGTAAAGAAATACAGGATTTTTCTTCAGCGGGGGCGTATCGGGAGCAATGTCGGGCACCATCACCATATACGCTGCATCCTGAAGGAGGATGGCCGTATTCCGGTGATCGGGGTGGTAATCATAAGGCCGCGGACCGATGACAATGTCGGCATTCCATTCACGGATCAGCCGGATAACTTCCAGCCGGCGGTCGAGGTCGGTCATCAGTTCACCATCATGATTGTCGAGGACCTTGTAAGTGACGCCGAACCTGCGCCCGGACTCCTGAGCTTCCGCACGGCGGATCTTTGCCAGGGCCCCTCCCCCCTTCGCATAATGTCCCGCATCGCCGTTGGTGAGCGAGACAAAGAGAACATGGTGACCCAGACGCGCAAATTTGAGGGCAGTGCCACCTGCCGAACCATCCGCATCGTCGGGATGTGCTCCGATGATAATGATATTGAAACTTTCGGTCTGAGCCATGGAATAATCCGCTGAAAGAACCGCCAGTAAAAGGAATAAAAATGTTTTCATCACCATGGGTTTTTAATTAAAACAATCTCCCTGAACACTCCGAAGCCCGCACATGCCAGCAAGCCCTCCGGCTGCCAGCGAAAAACCGGCCAGCTTTGCGCTTCAAAAATTACTCAAAAAGCATGGAAATGAAAAATACCACGAGGTTTTGTTTTGGAAAATAATACACCCAGGCAACACAGTAATCTGACTTTCTGACCCTATGGCATCATGGCAGGCATGAAAAAGGGAAACGCTCTGGCATCCCCGCTCAAATTCTTTCGATAAAAAATGTGGCCGGAACGAAAAAGTTCTTTTGATTTCAGTTTTTTTCATATATTTGCAGCGCTTTTACAGCCACTGCCCAGGTGGTGAAATTGGTAGACACGCCAGCTTGAGGGGCTGGTGCTCGTTTAGGGCGTGCTGGTTCGAGTCCAGTCCTGGGCACCAAAAAAGCCATGACCGATCCCATTTCCGGTCATGGCTTTTTGCATTTTCCCCCACCCGGGATCCCATCCTTTCCCGGGAGTCCGGATACCCAAACGAGGGTGTCGAAAATTGGTCTTTACACATAGCATTGCCCTTCGGCTACATCAGGGACCATGTAAATATCAGCTTTTTAAACCGGATGGCCCTTCGGCTTTGCTCAGGGACCATATCCATATCAGATTTTCGAAACCGCTCAGGGACCGGGGGGTTCGACAATAATAAGATCGTGGGAAATCGTTTCAGCTCCGCTCAACGACCCGGAGGACTAAGTAAGAATAAATCTTCTTCAGATAATCAGTAATCGCCGGTCATTGAGCGGAGTCGAAACGACATTTCTCCCCCCTGTAAAGCCCGGATGCCGGTCCCTGAGCGAAGTATAGGGGACATTTTAAAACGGCTTTTGAGACAGCCTCTTTTTTATTCTCGACGGATGTGGTCTTTGCATGGGTGGTTTACAAATGGAAAGCTCCCTTCGGTCATGGACCAAAGGGAGCTTTTCAGAAGTATGACCTCCATTCCTGCTTTCTAAACATCCTCTTTTGGGCAGGCATCAGCTTCACGGCATGTTGCAGTCCGGAATAAATTGTGGAGGAAGAGTTATTTTTTATCGCTGCGCAACCGGGGTTCAGCCTTCTGCTCACCCATCCTGCCATGAAGGACTTTCGTCTCCTTCCTTGATATGGCGGATTTTTTGGATGGCGGATAATAATCGACATAGGCAAAGAAACTGTTCAGCACACCCGGAACGAGAACCTGGGTTTCAATCCATTTGACATCCTCATTGGCCAGCTGATAGTTATCATAATACTCACTGTAAACATCGACGTAATAAGGCTGGCCTGCGTTCAGCCCGGTAAATACGACGCTTCCGTCGGATGCCGTAAATTCCTCCCCGATGGCGTTGGTCTGGGCATTCCAGTCATCGAGGGTCGGGTACAGGATCACACTGATGTTCGGCACAACATAATTAGTAGTGTATTCCTTGACCACGATCTCAAGATCGGCCAGGGGCTGCTGTACGGTGATATCCGATCTGTAGACATCCATCCGGTTGTCCTTCCCGAAAGCCGTCAGCGTTACGGTATAAATACCCGGCGCATCCCAGTAATGGGAAACATTGAAATTATGCGAAGAATACCCGTCGCCGAAATCCCATTCGTACGAATGGGCATCCATGGACCGGTTGGTGAAGTATACGACATTTCCCACATCCACGGTGTACTGGGATGCGGTGAAGTCCGCGTATGGATCTTTGGTGCAACCCGTAAACAGGAGGGGGATGAATAATAAGAGTATGGCTAAACGTTTCATGGCTTTTCGGTTTAATTTTCAATTGGCGTATGCATGGAAATTTCCAAATAACGTGCCAAAAAAAGACGCTGATTCTAAATCGTTCACTTTTATTCAAATTTCCCAGGTATGTCAACGATAACAAGAACTCGTCCATACGACTCATCCGGTCGAATAATAGCATTTTCATTTTGCATTCTGACGAAAGCTGCTTAGCTTTATCTTTTTTAAAAATCACGGCGGATGGACTCCTCTGAATTTCGCAAACACGCTCATGAAGTGGCCGACTGGATGGCCGACTTTTATGAAAACATTGAAAAATTCCCCGTAAAATCCAACGTTAAGCCGGGTGCGATTGCCGGGCAGTTGCCGGATCATCCCCCCGTCAAGGGAGAAGATTTCAGCCTCCTGATGAAGGATGTGAACGAAATCATCCTGCCGGGGATGACGCATTGGCAAAGCCCGAATTTCTTCGCCTATTTCCCGGCCAATTCCTCCTATCCTTCCGTTCTCGGGGAAATGATCACGGCCACTCTCGGCGCCCAGTGCATGGTTTGGGAGACCTCCCCTGCTGCCGCCGAACTGGAGGAACAGGTCATGAACTGGCTGAAGGAAATGACGGGCCTGCCTGCCTCCTTCGACGGGGTCATCCAGGATAGCGCCTCCACGTCCACTCTTGTCGCCCTTCTTTCGGCCCGGGAGCGGATCAGCGAATTCCAGGTCAACGAGATCGGGTTTCTCACCAATAAATACAGGGTTTATTGCAGCAATGAAGCCCATTCATCGATCGATAAGGCCGTGAAGATCGCCGGTTTCGGGGCCCAGAGCCTGGTCAGGATCGAGGTTGACGACCAGCTGAGGATCATCCCCGCGAAACTTGAAGAAGCCATTAAGAATGATATCATGGCAGGGCTGATCCCCGCGTGTGTGGTGGCTGCCCTGGGAACCACAGGCACCGTGGCCATCGACCCGCTTTTGCCATTGACGCAGATCTGTAAAAAATACAAGGTCTGGCTCCATGTCGATGCCGCTTACGCTGGCACAGCCCTCGTCCTGGACGAATACCGCGGTATGATCGAAGGCATAGAGGATGTCGACAGTTTTGTGTTCAACCCCCATAAATGGATGTTCACGAATTTCGACTGCTCGGCATACTTTGTCAGGGACAGGGAGCATCTGATCCGGACCTTCGAGATCATGCCCGAGTATCTGAAAACGAAAAACGACAGCCTCGTCAACAACTACCGCGACTGGGGCATCCAGCTTGGCAGGAGGTTCAGGGCCCTGAAACTCTGGTTCGTGATCCGCAGCATGGGGACTGAAGGCATCCGGCAAAAGGTTGCCGCCCACATCTCCATGGCGGCTGAACTGGCCTCCATGGTCAGGGAAGAACCCCATTTTGAACTTTTCGAACCGCAAAACCTGGGATTGGTCTGTTTCAGGCTGAAACCAGAAGGACTGGCCGATGGTGAGGAACTCAACGATTTAAACCGCCGGTTCCTGGATGAACTGAATTCATCGGGGCAACTCTATCTTTCGCACACGGCCGTCCGGGGGAACTTCATCCTCCGTTTTGTGGTGGGTCAGACTTATGTCACCCGCGATCATGTGCTCCGGGCATGGCATTTTATCGTCGATGCATCGGAAAATTTCGTAAAATGAACCCAAACTGGAACCTGGAAGGCTACAGGGCCGTTGTGACCGGCGGAACAAAAGGCATCGGCCGCGCCATCGTCGATGAACTCTGCCAATTCGGCGCCGAAGTCCTGTCTATTTCGAGGAATGCGGATGACCTCCGCACCATGCACAACGAACTTTCCCAAAAGGGCTTTTCCAGTCATACCTTTCAGGCGGACCTCTCCGGGCCTTCCGGACGCGAAAAAACGGTGAGTCATATCGCCGGCCTCTGGCCCTCGGTTGATATCCTCATCAACAATGTCGGTTTCAACATCCGTAAAAAAGCCCATGAATACAGCCCTGAAGAATACCACCGGATTTTCGGCACCAACCTCGATTCCGCCTTTTCCCTGTCCGTCGGTCTTCATGATCTCCTCAGCCATTCGGGCCGCGGGAGCATCGTCAATATCTCGTCGGTGGCCGGGCTCGGTCACATGCGCACGGGGATCGTCTATGGCATGACCAAAGCGGCGATGATCCAGATGACCAAAAACCTGGCCGTCGAATGGGCCGCCGCAGGAATCCGGGTCAATGCCATCGCCCCCTGGTATATCCACACTCCCCTGGCGGAGCAGGTCTTAAAGGATGAGAACTACCTGAAACGAGGTCCTTCAGCATACCCCGGCAAAAAAGATCGGGGAGCCGGAAGATGTGGCTTCCCTGGCCGTTTTTCTCTGCCTTCCGGCGGCAAAATACATCACCGGTCAATGCATTGCCGTCGACGGGGGATTGAGCGTTAATCTATTCTAAATGAGCGGTAGGCTTTTCTATTCGATATTCAACAGCTCCTCCCAGGTCACACTGTATCCGGGTGACAGCCACCTGCAAAATTCCGCAGAAATGATCATGGCCTTTATCAGAGCGAACAAATTGTTCGAGACGCCGTTTTACCTTAACACGGGACCACAGTATTGGCGGGGAAAATGCCACCATTCCCCTGTATAACCGGATAATCGGCCTTATCGAGTAAAATCCCGGAGAAGAAAAAAAAGTGTCCGTCGACCTGAGCTGACAGTTATCCCCTAAACTTCAACTTCATTGACGGACACTTTCGGAGAAGCAGATGCTAACGATTAATCGACAATAAGTTTATGCAGATGTTTTATCTTATCCACCTCCAAAATAAGCTCGTAAGCCCCGGGCTGAAGTCCACCCAGATCCAGCATGACGAGATCTCCCTTCTCAGCCTTGTCGATCCTTTTCAGGATCAGGAGACTCCCCCCCTCGTCAACCACGCTGAGCGTACTTTCCTGGTCGCATGTCGCAGAAAATTCGCACCAGATCTTATGTCTCATCAGTTCAGGATATATCTTCATCATGATCAATCAGTAAATTGGAGGCATGAGGTTGTTTAACTTTTTTCGTCATCCTGCGGGCCTTGACTCTTCTGCCTGGATGAAATTACAGAAAACCGGGCGGGATGGATATCCAAAAAATAAATTCCTACTATCAAATCGTAAAAAGTTCGCGGTGTCTCCGTCTTTTTTTTTATATTCGTCTGATAGAAAAACGGATAGACTGAGACTTCTTTGAAAGGCCCGGCATGGCCTTATTGAGTTTCCAAAAGTAACTTCCATGCTAAAAACAGCTGTCTTACTGAATCCCGTCTATGTCACATTGTTCTGGACGATCGTCTTCCTGCTCGGCCTGGAGAAGAAGAACCGGACAGGCAGGAGCCTGTTTGTATTCATGTTAACGGCTTTCGTCCTGTATTTGGCGCATGCCCTGTATTTTTCAGGTTACCTTCTGCAATATTCCTATATTGACGGGGTATACCTGTTCTGTTCCCTGTCTGTTTACCCGTTGTTTTATTATTATGTCAGGCACCTGGCCACCCGGTCGGGCGTCAGGCCGGTGCATCTGCTTCACCTTTTCATCCCGGCGATTTTTGCCATCGTTCAATACAGTCTCTATTCCGGACTCGATGCCACCGCACGGGTTGAATACCTCTCTTCCGACGTGGGTCCCGGTTCCATTGCAAGTGGCAGGTTTTACTGGCTTTATCTGAACAGTAAACTTGCCAGGTATGTCTTTGCCGCTGAGGTCATCGTTTATGTCTCTCTGGCACTGGGGCTGATCAGAAAGCACCAGCAACAGGTGGAAGAGATGTTTTCCAATGAGGACACGGTATGGACTGGGCTGGGTCAGAATGCTGATCCTGTTCATGATCCTGATGGCACTGACCAGTTTTATCCTTGCCCTTGAAGGCCGTGAACCTTTTACCAGGAATGAACACCTGCTGCTCATCCCCTCGCTGATCATCAGTGTGCTGCTTTTCACCGTCGGGTATATCGGCCATGCCCAGATGAAAAAGACCGAGCCCATTGCAGAGATCATCGATCGTGAGGAAGAATTGATACCCGCAGCATACCGGCGGGGAAGTGATCCGGAAGAAATTCGACGACTATTTCCTGAATCACAAACCCTATCTCGACAAAGACCTGAAGATCTGGGATATCAGCCGGGGACTCGGTTCGAACAGGACGTATGTTTCGCGCATCATCAATGAGGAATATGGCATGAATTTCACGAGTTTCGTGAATCGTTACCGGGTGAATGAAGCCAAACGGATGATCCGGGAAGACACCCGGGGGGAGCTGACCACCGGTGTCATCGCCGACCTCTCCGGTTTTGGTTCCATCACCTCCTTTATCCGCGCCTTTAAGGAGTTCGAATCGGTGACGCCCGGAAAATACCGTGAAAACATCCGGAAAAACGATCCGGAGCCCTAAGCCTGTCCTCCCCTCTCGCTTTTTGATCAATTTCAGGCCAGCATTGTTAAACCTAAAGGAATTTCACTAATTTTGCCTTTCGTTAAAAAATCAAGGCATTACAATGATCAATATTACGTTTCCCGATAATTCGGTACGACAATACCCCGAAGGCTCCACCGGGCTTGATATTGCGAAGAGCCTCAGCAACAGCCTGGCCCGGGAGGTTTTATCTGTCAGTGTCGACAGTGAGATCTGGGATCTGAACCGGCCGATCTACAAGGACGCCAGGATCAGGTTTCACAAGTTTGATGATCCGGAAGGAAAACATGCTTTCTGGCATTCATCGGCCCACCTGATGGCTGAAGCACTGGAAGAACTATACCCGGGGATCAAATTCGGTATCGGGCCGGCCATCGAGAATGGGTTTTATTATGATGTCGACCCGGGAGAAGGCGTTCAGATCAGCGACCTCGATCTGCCCAAAATCGAACAAAAGATGAAAGATCTCGCTTCGCAGAAGGAGGTCTTCAACCGCAGGGAGGTCAGCAAAAAAGAAGCCCTGACCTATTTTGGTTCAAAGGGTGATGAGTACAAGCTCGAACTCATCAGTGACCTGGAGGACGGCACCATCTCGTTTTACACCCAGGGGCATTTCACCGATCTCTGCCGCGGTCCGCATCTTCCCGATACTTCATCCATCAAAGCGGTGAAACTGCTCAATGTTGCCGGCGCATACTGGCGGGGCGACGAAAAGCGGAAAATGATGACCCGGATTTATGGCATCACCTTCCCCAAACAAAAGATGCTGGATGAATATCTCGAAATGCTGGAGAAAGCCAAAGAACGGGATCACCGGAAAATAGGCCGTGAACTTGAACTGTTTGCCTTTTCACAAAAGGTCGGACAGGGGCTGCCACTCTGGCTTCCCAAAGGAGCCAGACTTCGTGAGCGCCTGGAAAATTTCCTGAAAAAGGTACAGCGGGAATACGGCTATGAACCGGTCATCACCCCTCATATCGGTCAGAAGGAACTTTATGTCACTTCGGGGCACTATGCCAAATACGGGAAGGATTCCTTCCAGCCCATTCACACCCCGCAGGAAGGTGAGGAATTTCTCCTTAAACCCATGAACTGCCCCCATCACATCGAAATATACAAAACACATCAGCACAGCTATAAGGATCTGCCCGTCCGGTACGCCGAGTTTGGCACCGTCTACCGGTATGAACAAAGCGGCGAACTGCACGGTCTGACGCGGGTGCGCGGGTTCACCCAGGATGATGCGCATATTTTCTGCCGTCCCGACCAGCTGAAAGACGAGTTTAAGAAGGTCATGGATATCATTTTTTACATCTTCAAAGCCCTCGATTTCAAGGATTTTCATGCCCAGATCTCCCTGCGCGACCCGGATGATCATGAGAAGTATATCGGCAGTGATGAAAACTGGGAAAAAGCCGAGCAGGCCATCATTGAAGCGGCCGAGGAGAAAGGACTGGATGCGGTTGTTGAATACGGCGAAGCTGCCTTTTACGGCCCCAAACTCGATTTTATGGTCAGGGATGCCCTGGGGCGGAAATGGCAGCTGGGAACCATCCAGGTCGATTATAATCTGCCCGAACGGTTTGAACTCGAATATGTCGGTTCCGACAACCAAAAACATCGTCCGGTGATGATCCACCGTGCCCCCTTCGGGTCGATGGAACGCTTCGTAGCCGTGCTGATCGAACATACCGCAGGAAAATTCCCACTTTGGCTGACTCCCGACCAGGTGGTCATCCTGCCCATCAGTGAAAAATATGAGGATTATGCCAAAAAAGTTTTAAAATTCCTAAATAATTACGATATTCGCACTCTGATTGACGACCGGAACGAAAAGATCGGTAAGAAGATCAGAGACAATGAGTTAAAGCGTATTCCATACCTGCTTATTGTGGGTGAAAAAGAGGAAGAAAGCGATACTGTTTCTGTCAGAAGACAGGGCGAAGGTGATAAAGGCAGCATGAAAACCGAAGAATTTGCCCTTTTCATCCAGTCCGAACTCAGGCAACAGCTTGAGGAAATAAATAAATGAGTATTCATCAAAAGAAAGGAGGAACGAGCTATAGCCGGACCTACATTTAAAAGAGGACCACGTCCACCAAGAAGGGAACAGCATCCCCACCGTATCAACAGTGAAATCAGGGCCGATGCTGTACGACTGGTCGGAGACAATATTGAAAATCCGGGAGTTTACACGGTTCCAGAGGCACTTAAAATGGCCGACAGCATGGAACTCGACCTGGTGGAAATCTCTCCAAAGGCCGATCCCCCCGTTTGTAAGATCGTTGAATACCAGAAATTCCTTTACCAGCAGAAGAAAAAGCAAAAGGAAATGAAGGCCAAAGCCATTAAGGTTGTGGTCAAGGAAATCCGGTTCGGACCAAACACCGATGAACACGATTACAATTTCAAACTGAAACATGCCCAGAAATTCCTCGAAGAAGGAGCCAAACTGAAAGCATTCGTGTTCTTTAAAGGAAGGACCATCCTGTATAAGGAAAAAGGCGAAATCCTTCTCCTGCGCCTTGCCCAGGATCTTGAAGAATTCGGCAAGGTGGAGCAGCTGCCCCGCCTGGAAGGAAAACGGATGACCATGTTTATCGCTCCCAAAGTGAAAAAGAAATAACCGTTGCACATCGCACATAAAACGACAGAAGAATGCCAAAGATGAAGACCAATTCCGGTGCAAAAAAGAGGTTCACCCTTACGGGTACCGGAAAAATTAAACGGAAACATGCTTATAAAAGTCATATCCTGACCAAAAAAGCAACCAAAAGGAAGAGAAACCTGACCTATTTCGACACTGTGAATAAAGCAGACGAAAAAAACGTGAAGCTTCTCCTCGCCATGAAATAGTGAATGTAGAATGTTTAACCGGAATGCACAGCCATGAAAGTGTCGTTGACGACCGCTTGCATTCAAAAAACAGAAAAAAATGCCAAGATCAGTAAACTCTGTTGCTTCAAAACAGAGAAAAAAGAAGGTTTACAAACAGACAAAAGGTTACTTCGGAAGAAGGAAGAATGTCTGGACAGTCGCCAAAAACTCCCTTGAAAAAGGTCTGCAGTATGCATACCGCGACAGGAGGAACAAAAAACGTGAATTCAGGGCTTTATGGATCCAGAGGATCAATGCCGCCGCCCGGGAATACGGGTTGTCCTACTCCGAATTCATGGGGCTCATGCATAAGAAAAACATCGTCATCAGCCGCAAAACCCTGGCTGATCTCGCGATGAACAATCCGAAGGCATTCGAGGAAATCGTTAACCAGGTCAAAGCCTGAAGATCTTTCCCGAACACATACACTACCGGCCGTCTCTGCTCTACACCCTGAGACGGCTTTTTTATTTTTCACCGGAATGGTTCCCTTTATGGTGAAAAAAACTAAATTTAAGCCTGAATTTAAAAAACACCGGCGATTATGAAAATTGCACTGATAGGTTACGGCAAGATGGGGCATGAGATCGAAAAGGCAGCTGTCGACAGAGGGCCATGAAATCGCATTGGTTATCGATATCGACAATCCGGGCGATCTTAACCCGGGAATCCTGGGAAAGGCAGATGTCGCCATCGAATTCACCACCCCGGCATCCGTAACCGGCAATCTCCGGAAGTGCTTTGCTGCCGGCGTGCCTGTTGTCACCGGAACCACAGGATGGCATGGATGAACTTCCCGAAATCACCGCACTCTGCCGCGAATCGGGACAAAGCCTTTTCTACGCTTCAAACTTCAGTATCGGCGTGAATCTCATGTTTGCCGTCAATCGATATCTCGCCGGTCTGATGAATGGCTTTGACCGGTATGAAGTCAGCATCGAGGAAACCCATCATACGCAGAAACTGGATGCACCAAGCGGAACGGCAATCAGCCTGGCAGGCCAGATCATCGAATCGCTCGAAAGGAAAATGAAATGGTCACTTGGCGAAGTTCATGAAGAAGATGAAATCCTCGTCACTGCCCACCGTGAAGGAGATGTCAAAGGCATTCATGAAGTCCGCTATGAATCGGATGACGACATCATCACCCTGAAGCATGAGGCCAAATCCCGGAAGGGTTTTGCCCTGGGAGCCGTCCTGGCCGCCGAATTCATCAACGGTAAAAAAGGCGTATATACCATGCGCGATCTCATGGGAATCTGACCACAGCGAATGAAACACCAGCCAAAAAGATCCGGTTACTTCTGCGCTTCCATCTGGTCGGTCCTCTATATCGTGGCTGGTGGCATGGTTCAGGGTTTGGATCCTCCTGCCGGGTATGTTACTCATCATCGACGGTTGTGTGACGCGGTTCATTCCCTGGAAAAAGACTCAGCCATGCACTGCGCGTCCCTCCCCGAATACCGGGCCACGGCCGAATGGACAAAAGCCATTCTTATTGCCCTGATCATCACCCTGGCCGTCCGGACCCTGTTCATCGAAGCTTACAAGATCCCGACGCCATCCATGGAAAAAACCCTTCTCGTCGGTGACTATCTCTTCGTCAGTAAGCTCGCCTACGGGCCCAAACTTCCCAATACTCCCCTGTCTGTTCCCTTCATGCCCAATATGCTTCCAGACGGAACGAGTGACCTATTCCACGAAAATCCAGCTTCCTTACATCCGGCTCAAGGGCTTCGGAAAGGTCAAACGCAATGATGTCATCGTGTTTAACTTTCCCGAAGGAGACACCATCATCGTGGAATATGCCGGCCAGAGCTATTACCGGCTTGCTCAGGCAGTACGGCCGCGACTATCTTCTGCGGACGTTACCACATCGTGGTTAACCCGGTCGATAAGCGTGAAAACTACATCAAACGGTGCGTGGGACTGCCCGGTGATACGGTTTTGATCACACGGGGGGTGGTGTTCGTGAATAACAAAAAACTCCGGGAACTGCCCACCCAGGAGTTCAAGTATTATGTCAGGACTTACCGGAACAGGCTCAGCGATTCCATCCTCTGCAAAGCCGGGGTGGACCCGGGCGAGATCAACTATAATCCCGACGAGTTCGCTTCATATCATCCCCCTGACAACGCCCGCCGCGCAATATCTCAGAACGGCTGCCACAGGTCAAAAGCATCCAGCGTTATGTCGAGCCCCAGGTGTCTTTCAGAAATACGGAGATATTCCCCCATACCCCCAACAACCGATGGACGGCCGATGAATTCGGCCCCCTGATCATCCCCGCAAAGGGGATGACCATGCAGCTCAATGAAGACAATCTGCCCCTGTACAGGAGAGTGATTTCGGTCTATGAAGGCAATACCCTCGAGGGTTAATGACGGGGAGATATACATAAATGGCGTGATTTCCCGTTCTTATACTTTTAAAATGAATTACTATTTTGTCCTCGGCGATAACCGGCATAATTCGGCCGATTCACGGTTCTGGGGCTTTGTGCCTGAGAGACCACCTTGTCGGAAAAGCCGTGGCAATCTGGTTTTCGAAAGATCCGAAGAAAGAATATATTTCACGGTTTACGGTTAAACCGGATGTTTAAATCCATTAAATAAATCAATCATGTTAGCGATCTCTAAGGAATAAGTACTTCAGGTTCGGGATTGTCGCCCTGCTCTATGTGCTTTTTGTCATCTGGCTTGGGAATTACTGGTTCCTGCTGGGTGTACCCATCATTTTTGATATGTATATCACCAGAAAGGTGAACTGGACCTTCTGGAAAAAACGAGACGGGAAAAACAGCGTCGTGGTGGAATGGCTCGACGCCCTGATTTTTGCCGTTGTGGCCGTTACCCTGATCAATATCTACCTGTTCCAGAATTATAAGATCCCCACCCCGTCCATGGAACAGCACGCTCCTGGTCGGCGATCACCTTTATGTCAGCAAGGTCGCTTACGGCCCCCGGGTTCCGATCACTCCCCTATCCTTTCCATTTGCCCAGAACCGGATCCTGAACACATGAATCCTATCTCAAATGGATCCAGCTGGACTACAGCAGGCTGAAAGGGTTCGGGCATGTCAAACGCAATGATATCGTCGTGTTCAACTTTCCCGCCGGCGATACGGTGGCCCTGGAAAATACCGCCACAAGTATCTACAGCATTATCCGGCAAACGGCCATGGAGGAGAAGATGAAAGATATTTCGGCCGGCAGGCCGGAAAAAACATGGGATCAGTATCTTGGCCAACGCCCACGGAAACGGGTTTTGAACGTGGCCCATATCGTGGTCAGACCCATCGACCGGAGGGACAATTATATTAAACGGTGTGTTGCCGTTCCGGGTGACAGCCTGTTGATCGTCCACGGCCAGGTCTACATCAATGGCGAACCCCAGCCGCATTTCAAAGGCATCCAGACGCGATTATCTCGTCCAGACCAATGGCCGCCCCCTGAATCCCCATGGCGCTGAAAGATTTTGATCTTGATCCCGGAAAGCCTTGGAATTCAATACAATCCGAATTACCGGCTGACACTGACCGAGGAAAAGGCTGAAAAACTCAAATCAACCATTCCGGATATCGTGAAAGTGGAAAAGATTGAAAAAACGGGATATAATTTTCAACTCTTCCCTCACGATGACCGCTACCGCTGGAATGAAGATAATTTCGGCCCCGTCTGGATCCCCAAAAAAGGGGCACCATCGATCTTACCACCGACAACCTGCCCTTCTATAAACGGATCATCGAGGCCTACGAGAAAAATGATCTGAAGGTGAAAGACGGAAAGATCTTCATCAACGGCAAGGAAACCAATACCTATACCTTTAAAATGGATTATTACTGGATGATGGGTGATAACCGGCACAGTTCGGCCGATTCACGGTTCTGGGGTTTTGTACCTGAAAATCATATCATCGGAAAACCCAAATTCGTCTGGCTCTCTGTCGATAAGGATAAAAAATTCCTGAACCGGATCCGCTGGAACAGGCTGTTCAAGGTCGTGGATCCATCTGAATAAAAGCGAGTCGGTTGATGGAAGGTCGGAATGATCGCCTTACCGATTTTCAATTACTTCAGTCTCAAAACGGAAAATCCTCGTCCTTGCCTCCGGCGCTTCCAGTTTTTCTTCCTTCGGTTTCTCGGCAATCTGGTGAATGGGATTCCCATCGACGAAAATGGCCTTGTAAGGCCTGACCGGACAGGCATGTTCACAGGCCCCGCATCCAACACAAATCGTGTTGTCGGTTTCCGGGATGGTCAGTGATCCTTTGTAGGGAACCATCTTTACGGCCTGGGTTGGACAATGTTCCGAACAGGATCCGCAGGCGGTATTTTCGGTATAAACCACACAATTTTCCTTGATAAAATTAACCTTCCCGATCTGCAGGGTCTTCTTGTTCTCCGCGGTCACCGACATGATCGCCCCGGTAGGACAGACATCGGCACAACGGGTGCATTCGAAATTGCAGTAGTTGCTGCTGTAATCCATGTGAGGCTGCATATATCCGGTCAGTCCGTATTCCAGTGCCGAAGGCTGCAAGACACCGGTCGGACACTGGCTTACACAGAGCTGACAGGCCGTGCAGATGGAGGTGAAATGATCGATGCTCAGCGATCCGGGAGGTGAGACCGGTGATGTTTTGTTTACCGGTACCGTGGTGGGCTTTTTATTCAGTGGCTTTTCATCATCGCCCGATGCAGCTTTGAGGTTCCGGATCCCGGCCAGGGAAGACAGGGCGACGAGCGAGGTGAAAATGAATCGTTTCCTGCCTGTGTCCACTTCGGCGGATCTCAGTTCAGGTCTCTGCTTTCACCAGCTCGTTTTCTTCCGGAAGGTATAATGAATCGCCGCATCTTCACATGAAGGAAGACAATCGATAACATGCCACACACCGGGAATGGTCGACGGTCATATTCTTTATGCTGATGCATCCCGATTTGCAGGAAAAAGCACATTTGCCGCATTTTATGCAGCTTATCCTGATCCAGTCTCGATCCGGAAAAGGGAATATTTGGATAATCCATCCCAGGAGTGTGCCAACCGGGCATACGGTATTGCAGTATAACCGGCCGTACTTACCGGCCATGTAAATCAGTACCAGAAGAATAATCACAGGAAAGATGATGGCCGACAGACGGAAAAGGCTGATATCCTTGGAAAACAAGGCAAAAACATTCATCTTCTCCAGTACGCCGGCCAGACCGTTGTTCAGCCAGATGGCCGCCGGGCGAAAAAGACCGGTGGCCACTTTCCCGTAAAGACTGTAGGGATCGAGGATGTTCAGGATAAAAATGGCCCCAAAAAGTGCAATGACAGCGGTCAGTCCGCAAGATGACTGTAACGAAGAATCGTCCTGGGTTTCTGATATTTGTACTTTCTTTTCCGTTTCTTCCTGAACAGTCTGCCCGCACGGCTGATCATATCCTGCAGAATCCCAAGGGGACAAACCGCCGAACAGTATACCCGGCCAAAGATAACCGTCAGCACCAGGATGATGATAAATCCTGCCGGCAGCAATGCTGAAAACGGTCAGAAATTTAAAAGTGACGGAACAAACTGAAGAAACAAGATCTTATCCACTCCCCCTTCACCGACAATCTCCCTGAAATCAAGAAATACCAGGGTCGTTAAAAGAAAAAAGACCAGGGCAACGATCACCCTGGTCCATTTAAGCCATCTGTACGTCATACTTTGATTCTGGAAATATTGAGTTTATCAAGATCCGATGTTCCCAATCCCAGCTGTTCAGCAAGGGCAATATATTTGACTGCTGCCGGATCTATGCCAAAGAGTTTGCATGCTGCCGTATCGGCGGCAACCATATCGGTGGTGATGATCTGCGCCTTCATGGTGATGATGTCATCGACCGATACGCCGCGGGGTCCGTTGCGTTTCATCACCCTGTAGGCATCGACGATATTCAGGTCGGGTTTCCGGTACATCGGAAAATCCGCAATACACTGATTGAGATCGTTGGCATGCCAGAATTTTCTGTCCCAGACCATTCCCATCAGATTTTTCATGGTGATGGTCATGTTCGCTCCGCCATGATTTTTAAGCACCGGAACATTGATGAACACATCCGACTGGAGGAATCAGCTCATGAACTTTGGCATTCTTCATCACCTTTCCACCGGAGAAACTGACCTCCTGGTAATACTTTTCACTGTTTCCCATGACGACCTTTGCCCCGGCCTCCTTAGCTGCAGCCTCAATCAGGCTGTTTGTATAACACTTGGTCCATTCGTTGCAGGTATGGTCAAAGACAAAAACTCTTTGGCCCCGGCATTGAAACAATGCTGTATGATCCGTTTGACAAGGGCGGGATTGGTATTTGCAGCCCGCTCAGGACTGGTATCCCAGCCAATATTGGGTTTCACCACAACCGTCTGGCCTTTTTTCACATACTTCCTCATACCTCCCATCTCTTCAATGGCCCTGTCGAACATGGCATCGGCCTCTCCTCCCCGGATGGCGACCATATCGTATCACCTGCCAACGGAGAAGCCATTAGATTTCTGATACGGGTTGATTGTAAATGCTGTTCCGGCAACAAATCCGACGCTAATACCTCTTTTCAGGAAGTCTCTTCTTTTCATAATGCTTTTGTTTTGGATGACTTAAAAAAGGACTCTCGCGGACTCATCTATGCCTGGCAGATTTCGTTCTCTCAATTTCCCGGTCCATCCGGGTGCCTCTTACGGCCTGAATTCGCTTTATCCTCCTGCTGGATCTGTCCAATACGCTGCAGCCCTGTCGTATCAATCTTTTACAAACTTAAATCTAAAATAGCAGATATACCACCTCAGTGATAAATGATCACGAGGCTTTCAAGCAATATAAAATTAATCTAAATAAGTCACCCTTGGCCCGCAGATATAGACCGGGAGCCATTCGAACATCCTTTCCGCGACTGGTCAAAGGATCTCTCCGTTCACTTTTATATCTTTGCCTACCTGAATCTGTATGGAAACTCACAAACCAATACTTCTTTCATCGGCATACCTCGGCCCCGTGGCGTATTTCAGCCGGTTTCTTTCGTCCGTTCCCGTGGCGGTTGAGCAATATGATCATTACACGAAGCAGACCTACCGTAACCGCTGTGTCATTTTGAGCGCAAACGGGCCGCTGCCGCTGGTCATTCCCGTTATGAAAAACCACGGCCGGAAAACCTTCATGAAAGATGTCAGGATTGATTATGCCACGAACTGGCAGAGGCTGCATCTGAATGGCATCGTGTCGGCATATCGTTCATCGGCCTTTTTTGAATTTTACTTCGACGCATTTGAGCCCTACTACCGGAGAAAAACGACCTTCCTCCTGGATTTCGATATGTCACTCACACGGATTGCTCTCGAGAGCCTCGGCATTGCGAAAGAGATATCCCTCAGCTCATCGTATGCATCAGAATCATCCGGTTTCAGGGATGAGCGTGACGGGTTCCGTCCAAAATCCGCACCAGGTGTTCCGGGTTTTGAAGACAAACCCTATGTTCAGGTTTTTTCGGACCGGTTTGAGTTTGTGCCCGGTCTGAGCATCATTGATCTGCTCTTCAATGCCGGCCCCGAAGCCCGGGGTATTCTCAGGGCCGGGGTTCAGTGAGGAATGGCGGTTAAAACCTGAAGCCGACCGTAAGGATCACGTTATTGCTGTGATAGCTGTTGAGCGATCCGCTGTCGATCTGTTCGGGATACATGTAATATCTCTCCTGTTTGGTTGAATAGGCGTAGCTCAGGTCCACGAATGCGTATTTTGACCGGACGCCGAAACCGGCGGAATAGATCTGGTCATTATTGTTGGAGTTGGGTTCGTATGATTTGTAGGGACTCTGGTAGAAGGCATAACCGGCGCGCAGGTAATTGGATCCGAAGCGAAGCTCACCGCCGGCCCGGATGTTATTGACCGGCCGGTAAATACCATTGATGGTCTGGTTGATATTGAAATACAGATCGGAGCTTCCGTCACCTTCCATATCGATCTTCGTGTAATCGAGCCGTTCGTAATCAACGCTGATGAGTCCGGATTTGCCAAAAGTCATCACCGCGCTGGCTGTCATCTTGGAGGAAGTCCGGAGCCTGTATTTATTGGTTCGTGGCCCGGCCATATCAGACCCGTTACTGACTCCTGAGCCGGGATCGAAATAGGAGTTCATCTGGGTTGTTGCATCGGTGTTGAGACGGTAAAACGTTGGCAATTCGTAACTGATGCCCACCCGGAGAAGGTCGAACGGCCGGACGATGGCCCCGATCTTGAAATTATAGCCGACGCCGCTGGTATGGTCGTTCTGGGTAAAATCGAATGCCTTGAAATAATCAATGGAATCGCCGATATCGGATTCCGAATGGGAGATTTCCTCATCCCATCTGACAGACTGGAGTCCGAAGGTTCCGCCAAGATAAAGGCGGTCGTTATAGTTGGCTCCGAAGGCGAAGGTATATTCCCCGATATTTCCGGAGGTGTTCTCCTTCCGGCTCATCTGCTGACCGTACCCGGAGAGGTTGATATCGTTGTAGTACTGATTGTATACGGTATCGTAAAAAATCAGGTTGGTATTTTCGGCAAGTCCCTCATACATATCGCTAACCTGTCCGGGAAAGTTATTGAGGTTATCGGTGAAATTATCCAGGAACGAGGTGTTTTTGCTGATCCCTCTCATGAGGATCGTTTTGTTGAAATTATTGATCCGGTTATATCCGATGCCGAAGGAGGTACTTTTCCAGCCCGATTCATTCTTCAGGTCATAGTATCCGACATAGCCGATGTTCCCGACATTGAAATTGTATTTTGTCTGGTCATATGAGCTGCCAAGGAAATTGGAATTACCATCGATCCAGATAAAGTGAGGGGGAGATGGTGAATTCCGACTGCCGGTACAAGCCAATCGATGCGGGGTTTATGCTCAGGCCGGTAAAGTCGCCGCCGAGAGCGCCGACTGCGCCGCCGAGACCGACAGCCCGGGCTGTTCCCACCGGGTAATGTTGTGAAAAGCGCAGGGCATCCACTTCATTTTGGGCGTAGGAAGCGGTGAAAAGGAAAAACAGACCTGCAAGAATCAGAATATGGCGTTTCATAGCTTTAAGATTTTAGTATCGGTAAACCTTCCATTAAGGCAAAAGTTTGTTAAGACCGGAGATATCTCCGGAAAAGTCATTCAAAGATGTTTTGGTTCATATGAATGGTCCTGAATGGTCTTCAAGGATTTAAAAAATCAGTCCCACGTCTGGAGTGGGACTGATGTAACGGATGTTGTTTTACCGTCTGCCTCCTCCTGCTAACGGATCCTGAGGATCTTGACGGGCTGCTGCTGGACCTGGATGGTGCACTGTAGCTCCGGCTACCTCCGCTGCTGCCTGATGACCTCGAGGGAGTGTACGTCGATCTTGAGGGGGCACTGTAGCTCGGGCCTCCGATGATCTCGAGGGAGCACTGTAGCTTCTCGACGGCCTGCTGTAGCTGTTGCCCGAAGAGGACGGCCGGCTATAGGTGCTGCTTGAACGGGAAGGCCGGCTGTAGGTATTGCCCGACCCGGAAGGCCGGCTGTACGTGCCCGAGGAGCGGCTGGGTGTCGAAGGCCTGGTGTAGGTATTTCTTGAATTGTTTTCCGAAGGCCTGGTGTAAGTACTCCTGGTGCTCGGCCTGGTGTACGTGCTCCGCGATGTGTTACTGCGGTTGTAGGTCGGCGTATTGCTTGTCCGGGGTCGTTCGTAACTCGGAGTATAGGTCCGGGTTGCAGGACGGTCGTAGCCCGGACGGTTATAGGTCGGACGATTTTGATCGGTTGTTCTGACATGCGCGGTCCGAAGCGGATTTCCTGGTATCCATGCCCGGCTGGGTGCGGGAAGTGGTACGTATTGCGCCGCTGTTGCCCTGAGTACGGGTAGCTGTACGGACAGCGCCTGTGCCGGATTGTGTCCGGGTTGCTGTACGAACGGCTTCCCCGGTCGACTTCCTGTCTGCGGTCCGGCTTGCGGTAGATCCGGTGTTCTTCGGATCATAGGTCGTTGAATTGACACTGCTTCCGACTCTTGAGTCACCTCCGGATTTCCGGACAGCCGTTGTGCTCGATGAGGAGGACCTTACCGAGTATCCTGACCGGTAGGGAATATGCCCGTGATCGCTGGAATTATAACGGTCGTAACCATAGTTGCTACCGTAGTAGTTGCCATAATAGCCTCCGTAGTAGCCATCATAAAATCCGTGCCCGTAGCCGTTCCAGTATGAGCCGTAATATCCGGGATACCCATATCCGTAATAGGGATAAAAATCATTGAACCCTCCATAATAAAAGCTGCTGTAGAATGGGGAGTAAAAATAAGGCTGATACCATCCGAAACTCAGACCCCATGGGGAGCCGAAATAGATGCTGGCACCCCAGCTTGCGGGATTATAGGTGTACCAGTAATTATCGGAATAAAACGGATCGTAATAGTCCCATCCGTAATAAGGGCTGTGGAACCTTCGGAGACGTGACGTGTAATAAAAATCATAATAACCGTCATTGTCGCCGTAATAATAGTTATTTACCACAGCCGGCTGCTGGCCGTTGTCGTTGTACGACTGATCCTGGTAATTCTGAGGGACAAAAGTGGTGTCGTAAGCTCCTGCCTGGGACTGATCATAGGATTCATTCTGACCGGAGGTATAATCACCGCTGAGCATTTCCTGCTCCTTCTGTTTTTTATACCTCTCATAATCTGTGAGTCCTTGCTCATCAGAGGCATTCTGTTCTCCCTGGAGAGCATTTGTATTGCTGACCCTGTCGGGATTCAGGGCTTCATGGTTAACGGGTGCGTTGGTCTGGCGGTGACTGGATTCAGTGGTCTGAGATGCCTTTTTATCCGACGGGACATAATAAGCATCGTCGTAATTGCCTGAAGTAGCGTACTGACCGCTGGCACATGAAGCAAGGAGAACTGTTGTAACTAAAAAGATGTTTATTAACGTTTTCATGATTAAACCTCCTGGCTTATGATTAGGTTTATGTTTTTCAACTGAATACCTGATAAAAAACAAATACTATACCAAAACTGTATGTCTTTCCGATTTTAACAGGGATAGAACTGTTTTCAACGTTCCAAATTACATTTTTTCGAATGAAAAATGCACCCGGCGGGTAATTTTAACAAAACCGGAATGAAAAAACCGACCTTCCACCCCCGGCGAACCCCTTTTCATCCTTTCCCCTGGAACGAAACTGGAAAAGGAACGGAACGGACCCTCTCACAATGTTCGTGCCAATAAACAATGACGTAAATAGTCTCTTAATTAGTGTCAGAAAGAAAACTCATGTTTTTCAGCCGTGCTTGATAAGAAAACGTCAAGAGCAAGGCTTGCGATGACTGAAAAACAGGAGTTTACTATTCGTAAATGACGGTTTTGAAGTCGAGCAAAACGCAGCTATTGGCGTTTTCTTGCAAGCACTAATTATTGTCTGGCCGTCCCTGAATCCCGTGCCGTATATCACTCCGGGGAAAAGAACTTTGGATTTTGAAAGATGAGGATTTTTGTAATAGGATTAATTTTCGCAATTTTGCGAACTGATTTAAACCCGAAACAGAATGGCAAAAGCGCTTACTTCACAGAGAAGAGAATTACTCCCAATGGTACAACGACATCGTCCTGAAGGCTGATCTCGCCGAATATTCAGCCGTACGGGGGTGTATGGTTATCAAACCATATGGATATGCGATCTGGGAACGGGTCCAGGCCACCCTCGATAAAATGTTCAAAGATACCGGTCACCAGAACGCCTACTTCCCCCTGTTCATCCCGAAATCGTTTTTCAGCAGGGAAGCCGCTCATGTTGAAGGGTTTGCCAAAGAATGCGCCATCGTGACCCATTACCGTCTGAAAAATGACGGGGAAGGCGGGATTATGGTCGATCCGGAGGCGAAACTTGAAGAGGAGCTGATCATCCGGCCCACTTCCGAAACCATCATCTGGAACACGTACAAGAACTGGATCCAGTCTTACCGTGATCTTCCCCTCCTGATCAACCAGTGGGCCAATGTCGTCAGATGGGAGATGCGGACAAGATTGTTTCTCCGGACCTCCGAATTCCTCTGGCAGGAAGGACATACGGCTCATGCCACCCGGGAAGAGGCGGTGGAAGAAACCCGGAAAATGCTCGACGTCTATGCCCGCTTTGCCGAGGAATGGATGGCTATCCCGGTGATCAAAGGGGTCAAGTCGGAAAGTGAGAAGTTTGCCGGGGCGATCGACACCTACTGTATCGAAGCCCTGATGCAGGACGGGAAAGCCTTACAGGCAGGAACTTCGCATTTCCTCGGACAAAATTTTGCCAAAGCCTTCGACGTCCAGTTCACCAACCGCGAAGGCGTACTCGATTATGTCTGGGCAACTTCCTGGGGGGTGTCAACCCGGCTGATGGGAGCCATCGTCATGGCGCACAGTGACAATAACGGACTGGTCCTTCCTCCGAAACTGGCCCCCATCCAGGTCGTCATCGTCCCCATTTACAAACAGATCGAGCAGTTGACAGCGATCTCTGAAGTTGCCCAAAAAATAAAAGCAGAACTCGAAGCCCTTGGGATCACGGTTCGGTATGATGACCGCGACACGCATAAACCCGGATGGAAATTTGCCGAATACGAACTGAAAGGCGTTCCTGTCAGACTCGCCCTGGGGCCACGCGATATTGAAAACGGCACCGTTGAGATCGCCCGTCGCGATACACTTGAAAAAACAGTGATCAGCCGGGAAGGCATCGCCAAACATGTGCAGGACCTGCTCTCGGATATCCAGTCGAACATCTACAATAAAGCCTTAAAATTCAGGGAAGAATCCACACGGGAAGCCGGATCGTGGGAGGAATTCACCGACCTGATCGAAAATAAGGGCGGGTTTATCCGGGCTTTCTGGGACGGAACCCCCGAAACCGAAGAAAAGATCAAGCAGGAAACGAAAGCCACCATCCGGTGTATCCCCCTGGATGCCGTGGAGGAAGAAGGAACCTGCGTATTTTCCGGGAAACCGGCCACCAGGAAAGTGATTTTTGCCCGGGCTTATTGAGCAATCCAGTTCTCTCGACCTAAAAAACACACGGATCACGAAAGAGAAATGCGGGGGAAAAGCCGGTCTTTCCCGGCTCCCCCTTCCCCCCTATTGACCTGTGGCCGAATATCCATGCCGTCACCCGGTTCGTGAAACCAATCCCTGCCTCTCCGCATTCCACCCATGATACTCGCCTTTTTCAGAACATTGACATTTCGAATATTATACAGCACTGCCATCCACCATTAGGATCGCTTTCCAGTATGCTGCCCGGATATTTGAAGCAAAGACCATTTTCCTTACTTAGTGTCAGAAAGAAAACTCATGTTTTTTAGCCCTGCTTGATAAGAAAACGTCAAGAGCAAGGCTTGCGATGACTGAAAAACAGGAGTTTACTATTCGTAAATGACGGTTTTGAAGTCGGGCATAACGCAGCTATTGGCGTTTTCTTGCAAGCACTACTTACCGGGGCATTCAGCCAACGTCATTCCGTCATGATAAATCCGGTTATCGTACAACAATACAGGATGTTCCTTGTTACACTAAACGCAGTGTGGCTTTCATCTCAAATGCATTTAGATTAAATTTATATCACAAACTAAAATTTATGCATCCATGAAAAAACTTCTTTTCCCAGGTCTGTTGTTTATCGTCCTGGCACTCTCATCCTGCAAAAGCAAAGACTACAGTTACATGTTCGATACCTATGAGGGAACGCAAATGGTGACCAAAAACGTCGGGGGAACCGATGTCGTCATGGCTGCCGATATCACTGTCAATGTGCAGCCTGCAGGGATCATCGAAATCAATGGTGTAACCGGCACCTATAAAATCCTCGATGACAAGCCGGATTACGTCACCCTTCTCAGCCAGGTCCAGAATGGGGACGTTGATGTCACACAGTCTTTCCAGTATGTGAAACAGGACAGTACCCTGGTCATGCTCGGGGATACCCCGGACAAGAATGTCACCCTTCTCACGCAAGAACTTGTTTTTGAAAACAGGCTGAAAGCCTACGCCAGTGTCCCTCTCACCGCCGATATCAGCAGTCTGAGCCAGAACCAGAAAAATATGCTGAAAATCCTTTTCCAGGCAGCCGACGTGATGAATGACCTTTTCTGGAAGGAAGCCTACCCGTGGAACAAAGATTCCCTGATGGCTTCCACCGACAACGAGACGCTGAAGAAACTTTTCGAGATCAACTACGGACCCTGGGATAGACTCCACGACGACCAGCCCTTCATGGAAAATTACGGGACCAAACCTGCCGGGGCAAATTTCTACCCCACGGATATGACCGTTAATGAGTTTCAGAATGATAACGATCCGAACAAGACCAGTGAATATACGCTGATTCGCCGTGATTCTTCCGGAAACCTGATATCTGTCTGGTACCATGATGCCTTCAGCAAGCAGATCCTGAAAGCCTCCAGTCTCCTCAAACAGGCTGCCGAACTCGCTGACGATCCCGGCTTCAAAAAGTACCTGAATCTCCGGGCCGATGCACTTTCCACGGATAAGTATTTTGACAGCGATGCAGCCTGGATGCAGATGAAAAACAACGATATCGATTTTGTGGTCGGCCCAATCGAAGATTACGAGGATCAGCTTTTCAATTACAAGGCTGCCCATGAAGCCTTCATCCTGATCAAAGATCACGAATGGAGCGACAAGCTGAAGAAAATCATCCCCAGGCTCCCGGAACTGCAGAGGGATCTGCCTGTACCGGAAAAATACAAGGAAAAGGTACCTTCCTCCAATTCTGACCTGAACGTATACAATGCGGTTTATTACGCCGGCGACTGCAATGCCGGAAGCAAGACCATCGCCATTAACCTGCCCAACGATCCAAAGGTGAGAGCCAAGTACGGTAGCCGGAAGCTTCAGTTAAAAAATGCCATCAGGTATAAGTTTGAAAAAATCCTCGTACCGATCTCCAATGTTCTGATCGCCGAGGATCAGCGGAAATACATTGATTTTGACGCCTTCTTCGAAAATACGATGTTCCATGAAGTTGCTCATGGGTTGGGGGTCGACTATACCGTGAATGGAAAAAGAATGGTCAGGGAAGCCCTGAAGGATACCTACTCGTCGATCGAGGAAGGGAAGGCCGACATCGTTGGCATGTTCATCATCACCAAACTCGCTGAAGCCGGGGAGCTTGAGAATAAGGACCTGATGAGCAACTATGTAACCTTCCTGGCAGGAATTTTCCGCTCCGTCCGGTTTGGCGCCGCTTCAGCCCATGGCATCGCCAATATGATCCGCTTTTACTATTTTCAGGAAGCCGGAGCATTCACGCGGGATGAAGATACCGGGACCTACCGGGTGAATTTTGAAAAAATGAAAGACGCCATCAATAACCTTTCCAAAGAACTGATCACCATCCAGGGTGACGGCGATTATGAAGCGGCAAAAAAACTGATAAAAGAAAAAGGTTACGTCAGAGAACAACTCCAGCAGGATCTCAACGAACTCAGAGATATGAACATTCCCGTGGATATCGTTTTCGACCAGGGCCCGTCGGTCCTCGGTCTCAAGTGATCACCGGAATACCCAGGAAACCCGACCCGGACTGTTGTTTAACGGCCACGCCAATCCCCCCTGCAAACCCGGGGAAAAGGCTGCTAAACAACGCTCCGGGTCATTATTTTGTCATTACCCCGGCCTCATATTTCACAATAAAGTTTACTATATTTCCGCTTTAATTGCATTCACATTTTGAAGCTTGCACTATTCCATATCATCCTTTTTGCGGCCTTGTCGCATCCTGCAGTTTTCGGACAGCACCTTGATCCGAATGCTACCGAAATCTGGGCAGACACGTCGATCAACAGGAGCAAGCACCAGAAGACCCAGCAGTTTTTTGATTCGCTGAAGGTCAAAGCCTACCAGAACAAATGGACCCGGGAGTTGCATAATATTGTTATCGCTCCTCCCCGGAAACCCATCAAGGATACGCTGGGAACGCGTCTGAGCGATGCTGAATACCTGCCCTATGCAGGAAAGATCATCCGGAAGATCCGGTTCGTACGCCTCGATCCCTTTGGGACAAGCATCACCGATACGACCTATCATAACACCTCCTGGCTTAACAATACCGCAAATACCATCCATGTCAAGACTCGGGTCAGGGTTCTGGAAAACAACCTGCTGTTCAGGGAAGGTGACCATGTCGACCCGCAAACCTTTGCCGATAATGAACGGTTATTGCGCGAGCAGAGCTATATCGAAGATGCCCGGTTCATCATCAGCGACGTCAAAGGCAATCCAGGTATGGTCGACGTGACCGTTGTCACCAAGGACGTCTGGTCAAAAGCGTTTTTTGTCGAACTCAACGATGTGGAATCGGGACGGGTGGAAATCTGGGACCATAACATCCTCGGAACAGGACACGAATTGCAGAACAATGTTTACTGGGATCCTTCACAATCCCATCTTCTGGGCTATGAAGCCTTCTACCGGAACAGGAATATCCTGGGTTCTTTCATCGACAACCGGATTTATTACCAGAATGTTTACGATCTGAAATCCTACGGGATAAGTCTCGAAAGACGGTTCCTGACCCCGAACACCCGGTACGCGGGAGGACTGACGGCCCGTCATACACAGACGGCCCGGTATATCTGGTTTTCCGATACGTCCACCATCCGGGAAAAATTGAATTACAATTATTATGACCTGTGGCTCGGCAAAGCGTTTCCCATCAGAAAAGAAATAAACCGGCTGAATGACAAAAGAACAAATTTCGTCCTTTCCGCGCGGGTCTATCATGAAAAATATTTTGAAAGACCCCGGGTCGAAGAAAAACTCCTCTACGAATTTCACAATAAAACCTTATGGCTGAACAGTTTTGCGATTTCTTCACAGAAATTTTTCCGGAGTAACCTGATCTACAGCTTCGGTCGCACGGAAGATATCCCCATCGGCTGGAAAGCAAACCTGATCGTCGGGGAAGAGTTTGATGAATTTCTCAACCGGTCCTATTTTTCACTTAACCTGGCCCATGGGAACTATATCGACAACTATGGCTACCTTTACCTCAGTACCTCAGGGGGAGGATTCGTTACGCCATCGGGAGAGTTACAACAGGGCGTTGTTCACTTCAATGCCAATTACTTTACCAACCTCTATATCCTGAACCAGTTCAAATTCAGGCATTTCGCCAACCTGACCTATACCCGCGGGATCAACCGCTTCCCGCTGGAACGGATCTACATCAACGACAAATCGGGACTCACCGGGTTCTCCCGGTACGACATCTATGGCCGTCAAAAACTGGTGCTCAACCTCGAATCCGATGCCTTTACCCCATTTTACCTCTATGGTTTCCGGTTTGTCTTTTTCGGTTTCGCCGATTTCGCCTTCATCGGTCCGGAACGGGCAAGTATTTCGAATGTCGACGGATATTCGGCTCTCGGGCTCGGGGTCAGGTTCCGGAATGAAAGGCTCGTCTTCCCCACCTTCCAGTTCAGGTTCACCTTCTATCCCAACGTGAACGGGATGGGACTGGGAGATTACCTCAATTTCTCGGGTGAGAAAAAGCTGAATCCCAACAATTTCTACATCGAAGCGCCGGATATCCTGCCCTATTAAATGGCCGGATCTATACTTTTTCCCGGATATTTGCGTTTTCCGACAAACAATGCCCTTTGAACGTTGTTTTATGATCCTTGTTTCTCATTCATCCGTTCAGATCATTTATTCACAAAACGCATTGAGAGTTTCGCGTAAAACAGGATGTTCCGCTGAATACAGAGGAACATATGATATACATTTGCTGAAAATTGTTTAACCAAAAAAACACATTGTAAATTATGGCAGTATTAATTGGAAAAAAAGCACCGGGATTTTCTGCACCCGCAGTGATCAAGGGTGGTGAAATCGTCAGAGACTTTTCACTCAGTCAGTATCTCGGTCAGAAATATGTTGTATTTTTCTTTTACCCGGCAGATTTTACGTTTGTCTGTCCCACTGAGATTATCGGTTTCCAGAATAAAATTGAAGAATTTGAAAAGAGGAATACCGCCGTTGTCGGGTGTTCCGTCGACTCGGAATTTTCACATTGGAAATGGCTCCAGACCGAGCGCAGGGACGGGGGAATAAAAGGTGTCAGGTTTCCCATTGTTGCTGACCAGTCCAAAACCATTGCCGAGAACTATGATGTTCTGGCCGGGGAATTCGAATATGATGAAGAAGGCCAGGCCGGCTTTAGTGGAATTCCGCAGTCGTATCGCGGCCTTTTCCTGATCGACAAGAAAGGGATCGTCCGGCACCAGGTCGTCAACGACATGCCCCTCGGCCGGAGTGTCGATGAAACACTCCGTATGGTTGACGCTCTTCAGTTTTTCGAAATTAACGGGGAAGTATGCCCGGCCGACTGGCACTCGGGCAATAAAGCCCTGCAGGCTACCCAGGAGGGAATCGCCGCCTACCTTTCCGGAAATTAAAAATATCAGATAACCTGAATGGTTTTTAGGAGGCTGCCCGTTGACGGTGCAGCCTCTTTTTTTTACCTTAGTCGAAAATTTCCGTATGCTTGACCTATTCTCCGCCTTTATCATCGACAACCAGCTCTGCAGGATGCAGGACCCCATCCTCCTTGCCATTTCGGGCGGAATCGATTCCGTGGTCATGCTTGACCTTTTCTACCGGGCAGGATATTCCTGTGTCATGGCTCACTGCAATTTCCAGCTCAGAGACGGGGAGTCGGATGGCGATGAACGGTTTGTCAGCGACCTGGGAAAGAGATATGATGTTCCGGTGTATACCCGGTCGTTCAATACCGTAGAATATGCGACAAACAACAACCTGTCGGTCCAGATGGCGGCCCGGGAGCTCCGGTATGAGTGGTTCGAGGAGGTGAGGGTACAAGCAGGTTGTGAGGTCACCGCCACGGCACATAACAGGAATGACATCACCGAGACGTTCTTCATCAATCTGCTTCGCGGGACCGGCATCAAGGGGCTCACCGGCATCCGCGAAAAAACGGGGAACCTCATCAGGCCTCTGCTCTTTGCCACGCGGGAACAGATCAGTGAGTATGCCGGGGAACGGCAGCCTTGAATGGAGGGAAGATTCAAGCAATGCCACCACCAAATATGCCCGGAACAAGATCCGCCACCAGGTCATCCCTGTCCTGGAAGAGATCAACCCCCGGTTCAACGAGGTGATGCTGGAGAATATCTTCAGGCTGAGAGAGGCAGGTGACATTTTCATGAATGTCATCGAAGAGAAGAAACGGGAACTGATCATCCGGGAAAAACGCCACATGACCATCCCTGTCAGGAAGCTCACCGGCGACCGGTTTGCTCATGCCTGGCTCTATGCCATCATGAGCGATTTCAATTTCCCGCCCGCCGCTGCCGATGATGTAATGAAAAGTCTCCAGGGCCCGCCCGGCCGGATCTTCCTCTCCCCGACCCACCGGATGGTTAAGGACCGGGAATTCCTCATCATCGAACCCATCAGACCACCGCATCAGAAACGCTATTATATCGAAAATCCCTACCTGAACGTCGATGAACCCCTGCAGCTTTCTCTCAGCATTCGTTGATCACACCGGAGATTTTATCATCCCGCGCTATCCGGATATCGCCTGCCTTGATTTCGACCTCCTGGAATTTCCCCTGATCATCCGGAAATGGGAAAAAGGCGATTATTTCCGGCCCCTGGGCATGACGAATATGAAAAAACTCAGTGACTTTTTCGTCGATAACAAAATGTCGATCCCGGAAAAGGAGAATACCTGGCTGCTGACCAGCGGGCAGGACATTGTATGGGTCATCGGCAAACGCATCGATGACAGGTTCAAGATCACGCCGGAGACTTCACGGATCCTGCAGATTGAGGTACTCTAGAAGCCCGGGATACGGACCTCCCGCCGGTGCCTGGTGAGAAACCATTCCTGAAATTCCGTGTTTTCCACGGATTATCACTATTTTTAACCGTTGATAAATCCGGCTCCGGCCCTTTCCCGATCCGGTAAGTCACCCGCGGGCTGTCACCTGGGGGGCCGGTGCGAAAACCATAAACATCTCATGATGAAAAAAATGATAACCCTGCCCCTTCTTGTACTGATGCTGGGTGGTTATTCCCGGACCGAAGCCCGTGGAACAGAACCTCTCCTCGCTGACCCGCTGAACCGGGCCGGCTTGAACCTCAACGGCAAATGGCATTACATCATCGATCCCTACGAAACAGGTTACTATGATTACCGCTACCAGGCGTACGACACCTATCCGGATCAGAGCGAGGCGGGAGGCGCATTTTACCGTGACCGCCAACAAACCGATAAATCCCAACTCGTGGAGTACGACTTCGACCGGACCCCGGGCATCCTTGTGCCGGGAGACTGGAATTCCCAGGATGCCAGACTGCTCTATTATGAAGGCTCCATATGGTACCGGCGGAAGTTCGACCTCCCCCGGCCGGAAAAGGGCAAAAGGTATTTCCTTTATTTCGGCGCCGCGAACTACCGGGCCGATGTCTACCTGAACGGACTGAAAGTCGGCACCCATACCGGCGGTTTTACACCCTTCAATTTCGAAGTGACCGGCACGGTGAACGACACCGGCAATTCCCTGGTTGTAAAGGTGGATAACAAACGGATCAAAGAAGGCGTCCCGACCATCAACACCGATTGGTGGAACTATGGCGGGCTCACCCGGGATGTCAGGCTCATCGAAGTTCCCTCGACATTCATCAGGGACTATACAGTCTGGAACTGAAAAAAGGAGAGGGTGATGTCATCGCCGGTTCTGTTCATCTCGACGGAGAAGGAAAAGAAGGTCGCGAAGTCGGCATCCTCATCCCCGGTCTGAAGACGCAAAAAACCTTCAAATCAGGCCCTGACGGGTCGGTCAGCTTTGAATTCAGTGTTAAAAAACTGACCCGCTGGTCTCCCGATCATCCCTACATGTACGACATCTCCCTCGTGGCCGGCGACGACACGCTTTCGGACCGGATGGGGTTCAGAACTATTGAGGTCTCGGGAACGGATATCCTGCTTAACGGCAAACCCGTATTTCTCAGGGGAATAAGCATCCATGAGGAAAACCCGGTGAGAGGAGGCAGAGCCTACTCGGAAGATGATGCCAGGATGCTCCTGGGATGGGCCAGAGAACTGGGCTGCAACTTTGCCAGGCTGGCGCACTACCCGCACAATGAGCATATGGCCAGGGTAGCCGAGGAAATGGGAATCATGTTATGGGAAGAAATACCGGTATACTGGACCATCGAATGGACAAACGAAGAGACTTACCGGAATGCCGAAAACCAGCTGACGGAACTGATCACCAGGGATAAAAACAGGGCATCTGTCATCGTCTGGTCGGTGGGAAATGAAACGCCCGTGAGTCCCGAACGGACCACCTTTATGTCGGGACTGATCAAAAAAGCGCGCGAGCTCGACAACACCCGGCTCGTATCTGCGGCCATGGAGGTCAACAATGAGGATTTTGATAAGAACATCCTCAAGATCACCGATCCGCTCGGTCAATACACCGACCTGATCAGTTTCAATGAATATCTCGGCTGGTACACGGGCCTTCCCGGTAAATGCCGCGATGTATCCTTTGAATTTGCCTACCGGAAACCGGTATTCATATCCGAACTGGGTGGAGGTGCCCTCCAGGGTTTTCATGGCGACAGCCTGACGCGGTGGACAGAGGAATTCCAGAAGTACCTTTACGAGGAACAGATCCCGATGCTTAAAAGGATCGGACCTCTCAGGGGCATGACCCCCTGGATCCTGGCTGATTTCAGGTCGCCAAAGCGCACCTTGCCTTTTATCCAGGACGGATGGAACAGGAAGGGGCTGATCGGTCAGCGCGGAGATAAAAAGGAGGCCTTTTACATCCTCAGGGACTTCTATTCAGAGAAGAAAACCGAAATGGAAAAGAAGGGCGGGTATTGAAATCCGCCCGTTACCATCAAGGCTCGGTAATGAAGGATTCTCCGAGACCCAGGGGAATGAAATCATGGCCCCAGGATTCCTGAAAATGTTGCGTCGCCTTGTTGCCGGTGCAATGAGAGGGCGCAATAAAGCTAACTTCCATCTGCCTGAGTTTTTGAACCGCCGAGGTGATTTCCCCTTCATCCATTTCATCCATGTGAAATCCCCCGGCAATCAATGCCAGTTCATGATCCGGGAAGTTTTTTCCGGGCAAATGCGGCAATGTTTTCAATCCCGGGGTGTGAGCATCCGGTAACCAGGTAAGATTTTCCGTTCCGGTTCACCAGCAGCGACTGCTCCACCAGGGGTTTGCCATGATGCGTACCCGGGAGCGGACCGGTGGTCCAGATCTCTCCCGTAATGCACTGGGGGCCTGGTGACAGCGATCACATCGGCGCCCGGGATCAGTGCCGATACCTGGGATTCGATGCCGGAAGGCACGAAGACGGAAATCTGCCTTTTCAGTTTACTCAAGATGACCGGCAGACCATTGACGTGATCCCAGTGTTCATGGGATATAACAATGCTGTGGAGCCGGGTAAGGTCGAGACCGCTGGCGGTGATGTTCCCGAGGAGGATATCACCGTTGCTTCCCGTGTCGAAAAGGACCGCGCCTTCAGCCTCTTCTATCCAGACGGCAAATCCCCACGATGTTTTCAGGGCAGGGTCCCCCGCGATGTTATTGTAAACAACGGTCAGGGTAATGGGCTTCGGGCCATCTGGTTTTCCCACAGGACTGGGTCCGGCAGCAAAGGAAAACTCACCGGTTGGGGAAATCAGATTGTCAGGCGTATCTGTTGCGTTCATACGTTATGGTGTTTTGTTAGGTGGTCTCCTGTTTCAGTCAGAGACGGTCTGCCTTTTTTCCCGGGATTTCAGCTCAGCAACGACCCTGCGGATCCCCTCGCCGGGGCTTACGGGCTTGAAACCGAATCGGTCGCAGAATTTTGAACTGTCGAAAAAGTAATCCCTGTCGTACTGGTAAGCCATCTCCTTCAACTCTCTCAACACGGGCGTAAAAATTCCCGCAAGTCCCATCATCCATACCGGAAGAACCTGAACAGCGGGCTTGACCCCGAGTTCGCGGGCAAACAATTCCACCCACTGTTTGCCGGTCAGATCGGGTGTTGTCGGTCGGCAGATGCCAAACTTCACCGTACGCTTCAGGGGTATTGCCAAGAATGGCCGTTGCCTTTGCCGCATCGGGAATAAAGGTAAACGTATGGACTTTATGAAGACTGGCAAACCAATTGGCCTTTTTTCCCTGCATAAGATTTTTCGGCACGGTTTCCACCAGGACGCTGTTTTTCAGACCGTTAAAATCGGCCGAGCGGGCGATAAGAGCCTTCAGCTTTCCCTGGCTGACCGCATCCATGATCATCCCGGCGATTTCAGCCCTGACTTTGCCTTTACGGCTCGAAGGACGAATGGGCGTTTCTTCGGTCATATGACCGATGTAATTGGGATCGTACAAGTAAACATTATCGAAGAAGACCAGCCAGGCATTGTGCTTTGAACAGCTGTCGATGACGCTCCGGATGAACGGGGGCCAGGTTTTTTCCCAGACCTTCCGCTTGTATTCAAAGCCCACGGTGACATAGACGACGTTTGAACCTTCGATGGCCTTATCGACCTGGGCCGGATCCCGGACGTCAGCCGACACCAGTTCGTCGGTGGGATTGACTTTCGAAGGATGACGGCTTACCAGTCTGATCTTGTTGGTGTACGCCAGTAGTTCCCTGGCAAGATTCTCTCCGATGGCCCCACCGGAACCCAGAATTGTCTGCATAATCTTAAGCGTTAATGTCTGTCTGATATAACATTAAACCTTTGAGAATGTTGACTATCGCGGAGAATTCGCTGCACATTCAGGATGCCAGGCAGAATCGGTTCTGCCTCCGGGGCTGCCGCCGGTAATGAGCGGGAGAAAAAAACCGGCCAGGGATATTTATCTCCTGTCCGGCGGTATATCTGATCCGAATCCCGATGCAGGCGGGGGGTGGGTTCAGTGGGAATTTCTCAGCTTATTGATCTCATCGAGATGTTTGCGCTTGACCATTTCCATCTGCTCCCTGGCCTTTTTGCGGTGATCTTCGAACTCCTCCTTAAGCTCATCAAGGTCCTTTCCTTTCTGTACAGTGACCTGGTTACTCCGCTTGAAGAGACCGATAAAGACGGCGAGAGCGATGATCAGTATGCCGATCAGCGTCCACATCACGCCGTTATACGCATTCTTGTACATCCTGATTCCCAGCAGGGTCAGGCTATCCCGGTTCTTTATGGCCGTCTGCAGCTGGCTGCGCGTTTGCTGAAGCTGTGCGTTCAGCGAATCGATCCGGGTATCCTTCTGTTTGATCAGAGCCTGTTTGCCGGCGATATCTCCGCGCATGGAATTCAATGTGTCGGCGAGATGCGCACGCATGGTATTGACCCAGGATTTTTTGATCACCTTATACTCCTCGTAATTGCTGGATTTATCGACCATGAAGTCGAACTGTTCTTCAATCGTTCCCGTGTTCAGGGAAGGCTTTTGTTCATCTTCTGTCTGGGCCGACAGAGGGGTAAGGGTTAAGGTCAATAAAAGAAAAGTGATGAGGACCGGGATGAGTTGACCCGGTTTTCTGACGTAGTTTCTCCTCTGCATATTCCTGGTTTTTGGTTAATCTGCTTTTTTTAACGATGTTGTTTCGGTAAAAATTGTTCTCATTGCAGCGAGATATCTAAAATTATTGTTTTCATCCTCCCTTTCTCAAAATCAGGGAGGAATCGCCGGGGAACATCCGGGAAAACAAAAATCCCTGCCGGTTCTCTCCGGAAATCTACGAAATCTTTCAGGCCGCCCTCTTTTTACCGTCTATTTTCTCGCAGCTTTTTTTATCTTTATCTTCAACTCTAACTTAAATCCGAGCCGATATGAATACTTCCACCACACGCTCTGTCCTGTTCATTCTGCTTGCCGCAGCCATAATCTTTCCCATGATCTCGTGCACAGGGGAACAGAATAAAAAATCAGGAACTGACGTCCGGTCCTCTTCTCCCGATACCCTGGCACTGATCCACCGGATCGATTCATTCAAAAAAGCCGGCTACCCAATGACGGATCTCCATGCCCACCTGAAGGGCGGACTCACCCTCGGCGAAGTGGCGAACTACTCCCGCCTGACGGGCATTTCTTACGGTATTGCCGCCAATTGCGGCCTGGGCTTTCCCATCACGGGAGATTCAGCCCTGATGGTCTATTACCATTCACTCGACGGTTACCCGTTTGCCAGGGGTCTCCAGGCTGAAGGCAGGGAATGGATCAGACTATTCTCCGCCGATTCGGTGGCCCGCTTTGACTATGCCTTTACCGATGCGATGACCTTCACCGACGACAAAGGCCGCCGAACGCGGCTGTGGATGAAAAATGAAGTTTGGGTTGAAGACGAGCAGGCTTTTATGGATATGCTCGTTAACCGGATTACCGGGATCATGGAGAACGAGCCGGTCAATATCTATGTCAACGCCACCTATATTCCGGAAAGCATCCAGGACAGGTATGATGAACTCTGGACACCCGAACGGATGGACCGGGTCATCTCCGCAGCTGTGAAAAACCATATCGCCATTGAAATCGGTGCCAGGTACAAAATTCCTTCAGCTACCTTCATCAAACGGGCCAGGGCTGCAGGTGTCAAGTTCACCATGGGCACAAACAACACGGACAAAAACCTTGGCTTCCTGGAATATTGCATGGATATGATCGAAGAATGCGGACTGACCCCAGATGACTTTTTCACGGTTAAATCCCGTTAATCTCCGTGGGCTCCCGGCTGACCGGATCATCTGACGAAATTTTCACCTTTCGGAAATACAGGATGGACAGAACCAGGCTGACAAGGGTCACGATACCGTAAATGCCCAGCATGGCTGCATTACGTTCCATGCCAAAGCGTGGGGAAATCCATTCACCGATCAGAACGGAAAAGATCAGCGTGAAAACGGACCTCTTATACGGCAAATTTCATCCGGTATTTGGTCTTGACCTTTCCTTCCGAAATCTTCTTCATCCGCCCGTTGATCATGCGCTTCTTCAGGGGTGAAAGGTAATCGGGAAACAGCTTGCCTTCCAGATGGTCGTACTCATGCTGGATGATGCGGGCGGTTTTCCCGCTGAACTCCCTTACATGACGGTTGAAATCCTTGTCATCATATTGGATCTTTATCGTCAGGGGCCGTTCCACCTCATCCCAGATTCCCGGAATGCTCAGGCATCCTTCGGTGTCGGTCCAGGTTTCCTCAGAGCGTTCGGTGATGAGGGGATTAATGAAGGTTTCAGCAATTCCTTCATCGCCGATGAACCACTCCCTTTCGTCTTCTTCCAGGTATTCGAATGCGGTCTTGCTGTCGATGATGAACAAACGCAGGGCTTCACCGACCTGCGGAGCGGCGAGCCCGGCACCATCGGCGGCATAAAGCGTATCCCAAAGGTTGACAATCAACTCCTGTAAACCGGGATGAGCAGGATCCACGACCCTGCACCGGGTTCTCAACACGTTATTGCCAATGGAAACAACTGGTAATACCATCGTATTCAATGTATTTGATCTGAACTAATCTTATCTGAATCACAGAGATTTCAAAACTGCAAAAATAGATCTTTTTTATGAAAAAACCTGAACAACACGGCATCCCCTTGATCCGTGTGGCCTTTTCAAAATTCCAGAGCTGGGAGATCCCGTTCTTTACGGATCGTTTTCCGCCATAAACGGGGAAATTCCACCACAGGATGTTTATTCCAACGGGCTTTTCATTTTTCCGGAAGGCTGAAGTGGAAAGTTCCGGACATACCATGAACACTCAGGAATTATGGATTCGATATCTCTTCTTCTAAAAAATGGCACAATGATGGTTTGTACCTTAACCATTTAACTTAAATCATACGCCTTATGAAACGGTTAGTATTTCTTTCAGCATTATTTCTTTTCGGTTTGACAGCTATGGCAAACGGACCGGTGAATAAGCTCAGTAAGGACCAGGTGAAAGAGATGACCAAGTCTGAACACCTGCAGAGGATGAAGGTCCTTGAGAACAGGGTAACCGAGATCCGGGATATCCCGTTATCAACCCTTTCAAATAGTGATAAAAAGGATCTTAAATCCGAACTGAACTATATCCGCAAAGAAATGAAGATGCATGAAAATGCTTATGGTCTTTACATTTCAGGCGGTGCACTTTTGGTGATCATTCTTCTGATCCTCCTGTTATAATAGGGTCAGTCATTTCGTATCTGAAGTGCAGCTTGAAGAGTTGGAAAAAAAGAGATCTGCCCTCTCCTGTTTGATTCCCTGATGAAATCCTTCAGGTCCGGGCTCCGGTGAACGGAGAAATCGCCAATGATTACCCTGTTCATTTGGTAGGTCGAAAATTTTTGAAGAATTTCACCAGCTATTTTTATGCTCAGGTCGGAAAATTCGGGTGCCAGGTGACATTCCCAGATGATATGGGTATTTGTCTCCCGCCATCGGTTTTCTGCCATGAGTTGCAGCGCATCGGCGGCATCCCGGAAGAGGGTGCCGGCCGATACCAGTTCGACCGCTGGTCCGTCGGGGACTCTATGCATCCTGGAATTTCATATCCGGTAACATTAAAGCATCGGAAACAGAGGAAGGTTATCCTTTAATATCCTCTCCCATTCCAAGGTTTTTGCGGAGCTCTGAAAAATAGCCGCGCAGGCCGCGTGTATCGCGTTCCCGGATCATGCCGATCAGCCTGCTGAGGCTTTCATGGGTTTTCTCAACCTGTTCGAGACTGTAAGGGCTGAGGAGGATTTCCGACAGAAGAAAATCATCTTCCGAAAGAAGGCCCCTGGCAATTTCCAGATGTTTTTTAAACGTGGTCCCGGGGGCCTCCTGGGTTTTCATGCATGAGGCAAAGACCAGGGTGGAGGAGAACGGAATGGATAGGGAATAGGCGATGGTCCGGTCATGCTCCTCGAAGGAATAATCGTGGATCCTCAGTTTATGGGCTTCGTAAAAGGACCGGAAAAATTCCTTCCCTTCTTCGTCCGACTCCTTGATGATGATGGCATTCTCATCGGCCAGGTTTTTCACGTTGGCAAAGGTCGGCCCGAACATCGGATGGGTGGAGACAAATCGCCGTCCCGCTTTCTGATAAAATTTGGCCAGCCCGTTCTTCACCGAGGTGATATCGGCCAGGATGCAGTTTTCAGGCAGATAGGGCACGAGTTCCTCGAAAACCTTAACCGTATTTTCAAGACTGACGGCATTGATCAGCATATCGGGCTGGAACTCGAACAACTCCTCATAATAGAGAAACTTCCTGGAATTGAAAAAATACTTGAGCTTTTTCCTGTCTGCATCATAAACACCGACCTCATAAGTCGAGACAGAGGGATTCAACGAACCAGGAGCCCATATTTCCGGCTCCGACAACGGCAATTCTCATGGTTTAAAAGTTTTCCTGTTTAAAAATCCGGTTTATCCGTCCTTCGAGCATCATCAGGTCGGCCAGCACGATGGCCGTGGCACCTTCAAGGACCGGGGGCACGCGAAGGGCAATGCATTTGTCGTGACGTCCTTCGACGATCAGTTCTTCAATTTTTCCGGTTTTGACATTCAGGGTCTCCTGTGGTTGGGAAGTGCTGCTGGCCGGTTTGACCGCCACCCTGAACACGATGTCGTTGCCGTTGGTGATCCCGCCGTTTATCCCGCCGGCATAGTTTGTCCCGGTTGTTCCGTCGGCGGAAATGATATTGTCATTGTGTTCCTGTCCGCGCATTACCGCGGCCTTGAAACCCGGATCCGAATTCAATGCCTTTGATGGCCGGTATGGCAAAAGCGATATGGGCCAAGCAGCGATTCCACGGAATCGAAAAAAGGTTCGCCGAGACCCACGGGCACATCCGCTTACCCTGCATTCCACGATTCCGCCGATGGAATCATTTTCGGCAATGGCTTTTTCGACGGCCTTCTCGATGTCGGACATTCCTCCGGCCTCGGTCAGCCTGGCTTCAACCTTCATGGGGCCGATGATCTTTTTCGCGATCACCCCTGCGGCCACCAGTCCGAGCGTGAGCCTCCCGGAAAAATGCCCGCCGCCGCGGTAATCCTCGAAACCTCCGAATTTCCGGGATGCCACGAAATCGGCATGTCCCGGACGGGGCACTTCCCTGAACCGGCTGTAATCACTGGACCGCGTGTTGGAATTCTCAAACTGTATATTGACCGGAGCGCCGGTGGTCCTGTCCGTTGAACACGCCGCTCATGAAATGGGGAATGTCAAATTCCTTCCGGGGGGTAGTACCTTTGGCCCCGCTTCTTCGCCGTTCCAGGTCGTGCTCAAAATCCTGGCCTTCCAGGGGTATCCCTGCCGGGCACCCGTCGATGACGATCCCCACCGAGTTGCCATGCGACTCGCCATAAATGGAAACACGGAATATCCGTCCGAATGAATTCATAATTAATTTATTTTCAATATTTTATAAATATCCTGCAGTTCATCTGCCGTGAGCTGTCCGGGTGCGGTGACATCCGCTTCACTGGCGGCGGCAAAGGTAAATTCCGCCCCCAGGGGAACAGAAGCCACCCGGGTGATCATGCCCTTTTCGCCCATCCCGAGGATCACCTTTCGTCCCTTCTTCCGGTAAAGCCCAGCAGCAATGCAATATCGTCATCCGTCTTCACCATGGTGGCGATTTTGGCGACATCGGCACCGGATGAATAACATCCTTTCAGGATATCTCCGAGTTCAGCCTGGCCCGGGGTCAGCTCAAAATTATGGTAAGAGATGATGAGATCGCGGTTGAAACGACTGGCCATCCTTCTGATTTCCGGCGTGAACGCCGGGTCACTCTCCATTTCCACATCGGCATACGAGGCTCCTTCCTCCAGGGCGAAAGAGAACAATTCAAGCCGCTGCTCATCGGTAAAGCCACCCGGCCGGCAGGTGAAGATGCTCCGGCGTGCCGCAGCGATCAGGGCAGACAGTTCCTCCAGCGTGAACCCGGCAAGATCCTGCCTGATCTCGATCATCTCCGAACGGCGGGCCAGGGAGAGCGCCGCCTGGAAGCCTGTATGTCCGATGCTAACGCAGATCATTCAGTACAGTATTTAAGTCTTCCACCGGCATGGTCCGTACAACAGCCCTTCCGATATCTTCGAGCAGGATGAACTGAATTTCAGATCCGCTTTCTTTTTTTGTCGCGGCGCATGACTTCTGCCATGGCCGACGGGATCGACATCCATGGAAACAGGCAGGCCGGCGGCTTCGATGAGCCTGCCGAGCCCGGCGACTTTCTCTTCAGCGATCATTCCCAGGTTTACAGATAACCTGCCGGCCATCATCATGCCAATCGCCACTGCCTCTCCGTGACTGATATGGTAGAGTTTCTCCAGGGCGTGGCCGAAGGTGTGTCCGAAATTCAGGAGCTTGCGGTCACCCTTTTCGGTTTCATCCGATTCCACGATCCGGATTTTGGTGACCACCGATTCATAGATCAGTTTACCCAGGACATCCATGTCGGAGGCCAGGGCCTCGGCGATATGCTCCTGGAGATACGGGATAGAGTTCTGCTCTGCGGATGGCGGCATATTTGATGATCTCTGCGAAACCACCCGTGAATTCCTTCCGGGGAAGGGTCCCAAGCAGGCTGGTGTCGCAAAGGACGAACTCCGGCTGCCGGATGATGCCGATCATATTCTTGTACCCGTGGTAATTCAGCCCGTTTTTGCCGCCGACAGCGGCATCGACCTGTCCGAGTAAAGTGGTTGAGACAAAGCCGAACCGCAGTCCCCGCAGAAATGTGGAAGCAATATAGCCCGCCAGGTCAGTGGTGATCCCGCCTCCCACACCGACGATGGTCCAGGACCGGTCCACTTCCTTTCGGATCATCTCGCCATAGATCCGCGAAGCGTTCTCGAGGGTTTTACTTTCCTCGCCGGATCCGGTTTGGATGATCTGGAATCCGGTGAGTTTGCCGGCGTGGATCCGGGCAACATTATCATCGACCAGGAGAACGGTCCCGGCAGGATCGCAGAGGGTGGAGAGTTCTTCGAGTTTCCCGGGAATGGAAATGGCAGAGACACCTGCCCCTGTTTTAAGCTTTACGGTCGGCATCGACAGTTTTTTCATGTTGGTTCATAACAACGGTCTGGTGATTGATCGACTCCTGGTGGATGGCCCGGAAAATCTTCATGATGAACTCCTCGCTCAGTCCTTTCCGGCTTCCCAGGCTGAGCCTTTTGTTCAGGATATCGTCCCACCGTTTGGTCTGAAGGATCGTCAGGTTGTTGACTTTCTTTTGACGTCCGATCTCTTCGGAGACCTTCATCCTTTTCTCAAACAAATTTAACAGTTTATCGTCGAGCTTATCGATCTGTTCCCTTAATTCGGCAAGGTTCATGGCTGCCTGGAAATCGGCGTCGGGTTCCCGGAGCACCAGCCTGGCAATCAGTTCTCCCAGGGCCGCCGGCGTGATCTGTTGTTTGGCATCACTCAGGGCTTTATCGGGATTCATGTGCGATTCGATGATGAGACCGTCGAAGTTCAGGTCCATGGCTTTCTGCGAGACATCATAGAGAAGATGCCTGTTCCCGCAGATGTGACTCGGATCGGTGATGATGGGCAGTTCGGGGATCCGCCGTCGCAGCTCAATGGGGATCTGCCATTGGGGATCATTCCGGAACAAGTTCTTGTCATATACGGAGAATCCTCTGTGGACGGCCATGATCTGACGGATCCCTGCATTGTTGATCCGTTCCAGTGCCCCGATCCATAATTCCACATCCGGGTTCACCGGGTTTTTGACCAGCACAGGGATATCCACGCCCTTCAGGGCATCGGCGATATCCTGGACGGCAAAGGGGTTGGCGGTGGTTCTCGCCCCGATCCACAGGATATCGATCCCGTTTTTCAGGGCTTCATAAACATGCTTGACGTTGGCCACTTCGGTCGTGGTCAGCATGCCGGTCTCTTCCTTCACCCGCCTGAGCCATTTCAAACCTTCACTTCCCACACCCTCGAAGGCATTGGGCCTTGTCCGCGGTTTCCAGATCCCGGCCCTGAAAATTTTAATTCCCTGTTCTGCCAGCTCCCTGGCCGTGGTCAAAACCTGCTCTTCTGTTTCAGCGCTGCAGGGACCGGCGATAATCACGGGCCTTTTCAAACATTCACCACACTAGGTTCAAAGGCGCCAGATCTAAATTGATTCCCATATCTTTCCTTTTTTTTATTCCATGATTGATTTTCCTTTTTCGTACTCACCCAGGATCCCCAGTTCGCTGGTAAACGGGGTGATGGCTTCAATCGAACGCTTGTACCAGTCGTAATCGTCAAACATCAGGTCGACGTAAAACTGGTATTCCCAGTCCTTGCCCATGATTGGCATCGACTGGATCTTGGTCAGGTTGATATCATAATACGACAAAATCGAAAGGATCTTTGAAAGCGATCCTGTCTTGTGAGCCAGGGCGAAGTGGATGGACGCCTTGTTCCTGCTTTCGCGGTTGGGTGCCATACCATCGTGATTCTCCCTGAGAATAAGAAAACGCGTATAGTTCATCTTGTTGGTCTCGATGCCGGAAGCCAGGATCTCGAGATTGTACTTCCGGGCGGCCAGCCCGCTGGCAATGGCCCCGATTCCCGTCAGTTGCTTTTCCATGATCTCCCTGGCGGAAAGAGCCGTGTCGAGACTTTCGATCAACCGTATTGAAGGATATTGTTCAAAGAATTGCTGGCACTGAAGAATGGCCATGGGATGGGAATACACTTCCCGGATCCCGTCAATCTTCTGACCCGGAAGGGCCACCAGGTTCTGCCTGATCCTCAGGTAAATCTCGCCAATGATCTTCATGTTCGAATCCTTGATCAGGGTGTAATTGGGAAGGATGCTTCCGGCAAGACTGTTCTCGATGGCCATGATCCCGTAATCCACCTGGTGCTTCTTCAGCGATTTCATCAGGTCTTTAAAGGTATTCCGGGGAAGGATATCGACATTCTCATCCCCGAAATAATGAAGAGCCGCTATTTCATGAAAGGCGCCATATCCACCCTGGATAGCGATCCGTGTTACATGTTGTTTTGCCTGAGTTTCCATAGGTTCATATACTAAAAAAGGCCCCGGTTGACCGGGACCTTTCAGATTTTATATTCTGCTGACAACAAAAGGATTCCCGGCGGGTTAATTCCCGATAAAAAAGAAAAAGTAATAATACCAGGTCCGGCTGTTGTCTGTCTTGCTCATTTCCTATTAAAAAAAATTTCCCGGCGTCGGACCGGGATTCAGTTTATAATATGATGTCCCCGATCTCTTTTCAGAGTGAAGCAAAATAAAAATAATAAAAGGTATGGCTTCGGGACATCGACTTAACTATTTTTAGCAAAATAAAGCATTATGGTTAATAATTGCAAGCATTTGGGTGAAAATAACGAAAAATTAACGGATAAAAATGTCCGGATCTCATTGGGTACGGGGAGGATGCCGATGCATTTTTTGTATTTTTACCACCAAAGCGCTGAAAGGGTATCCATGAGGAAAAAAGAACGTTTTGAAAAAGTCATTGCCTGGTTTGAGGAAAACATGCCTGTTGCCGAAACGGAACTGACATACACCAATCCTTACGAATTGCTGGTGGCGGTGATCCTCTCGGCCCAATGTACCGACAAGCGTGTGAATATGATCACTCCTCCGTTTTTCAGGCGTTTTCCCGATGTCTGGACATTGGCGGCCTCTTCAACGGATGAAATCCTGGAATACATCAAATCCTGTTCCTATCCCAATAATAAAGCCCGTCATCTGTGGGGCATGGCCCGTACCCTCGCACAGGAGTTCAACGGCATTGTGCCCTCCGACACGGACCAGCTCCAGAAACTTCCCGGGGTGGGGCGGAAAACGGCTAATGTCATCGCCTCGGTGGTTTACGGCCTGCCGGCCCTGGCTGTTGATACCCATGTTTTCCGGGTAGCCGGACGTCTCGGGCTGACAACGAGCGCCAGGACACCTCTTGAAGCGGAAAAGCAACTTATCCGTTATATCCCTGCCGAACTGATCCCCAAAGCCCACCATTGGCTGATCCTGCATGGAAGGTATGTCTGTGTGGCCAGAAAGCCAAAATGCGGGATCTGTGGCCTGTCGCCATACTGCCGGTATTTCAGTGAAACCCGGAAAGCCGGCTGACGACCCCAAACCGGGCAAGGAAACAGGCGTCCGGTTTTTGAACTATCTTTGTGCTGAAAGGTCCTACCTCCAGTGCATTATGCACCTGTTGGCAGGGCCCGGCAAGAATATCAACATGAAACGTGAAATGATGAACCCGGTATATTTGGATTACAATGCCACCACCCCGGTGGACAAGGATGTTGCTGATTTTATGATTCCCTTCCTGCGGGAACGGTTCGGAAACCCTTCCAGCGATCACTGGTACGGCGCACAGACACGGAAAGCGGTTGAAGAGGCCAGGGAGCAGGTTGCCCGGTTGCTGGGATGCAAACCTACCGAGGTCATCTTCACCAGTGGCGGGACCGAGTCGAACAATCTCGCCATTACCGGTACGGCTTATGCTCTGAAAAACAAGGGAAATCACATCATTACCACGAAAATCGAGCATCCTGCCGTGATGGAGGTGTGCCGGAAACTCGAGCGGGAAGGATTTGAAGTCACCTGGCTCGATGTGGATGAACTGGGCAGGGTCAACCCCGGTGATGTTGCCCGGTCCATCAGGCCATCCACCATCCTGGTCAGTGTGATGCACGCCAACAACGAAACCGGGACGATACAGCCCGTCGAGGAAATCGCGGAAATCCTGAACGAACGGAAGATCATCTTTCATTCCGATGCGGCACAAACAGCCGGAAAGATAGAGGTTGATACCGGAAAACTCGGCGTCGATCTTCTTTCCCTTGCCGGTCATAAATTTTACGGTCCCAAGGGGGTCGGAGCCCTCTTTATCCGGGAGGGACTGACCCCGGTCAGGCTCATGGAAGGCGCCAACCACGAACAAAACCTCCGGCCGGGGACCGAGAATGTCCTTGAGATCGCCGGACTGGGAAAAGCAGCGGAGATTGCGGCACGCGACCTCGAAAAAAATGCCGCCGTGATGCGACGCACGCGTGATTTATTGCTCGAACGCATACTCAGCCGTTTCCCCTCGGCCGTCAGAAATGGCGATCCCGAACATTGTCTGCCCAACACGCTGAGCATCAGCTTTCCGGATATTGACGCCTCAACCCTTCTCCCGGCCCTGACGCATGTGGCCGCTTCCGCCGGCGCTGCCTGTCATGCCGACCAGGTGACCGTATCGCATGTTCTCGCCGCGATGCATCTGCCCCTCTCAACAGCGATGGGAACCATCCGGCTTTCCACCGGAAAAATGACCACCGAAGAGGAGATCGCGATAGCTGCCGACGAGATCTGCACGGTTGCCCTCAGCCTGAGCCCTTCCGGGCCTTCCGCCGCCGAACAGGTTGCTGGAGGCCCCGTCAGGCTCACCACCTTCACCCACGGATTGGGTTGTGCCTGCAAGATCTCCCCCAGGATCCTGGCGGAGGTGCTCCGTGCGATGCCCGTTCCGGACCATCCCGATGTCCTTGTCAGCGCAGGCTCTTCCGATGATGCCGCTGTTTACCGGATCAGTCCCGGCCAGGCGATTGTCCAGACGGTCGACTTCTTCACCCCGGTCATCGATGATCCCTACCAGTTCGGAGCGGTAGCCGCCGCCAACGCACTGAGTGATATCTACGCCATGGGCGCGACCCCGCTCTTTGCCCTGAACATCGTGGCCTTCCCCAACCTGAGGCTTCCCATATCGGTCCTCAGACAGATCCTCGACGGAGCCAACGAGGTCGCCGCTGAAGCCGGCATATTCGTACTCGGCGGACATACCATCGAAGATAATGAGCCCAAATTCGGGATGGTCGTCACCGGCACCGTGCATCCCGATAAGATCCTGAAAAATTCAGGCGCCAGGCCGGGTGATGATCTGATCCTCACCAAACCTATCGGGACCGGCGTCCTCAGCACCGCCCTCAAACGTGGCCTCCTCGACGGGAAAACAGAGGAAACGCTCTTCCAGTCCATGCGGACCCTCAATAAAAAAGCCGCCGACCTGATGCAGACCTACCCTGTCCATGCCTGCACCGATATTACAGGTTTCGGGCTGCTGGGCCATTTGCGCGAGATGTGCGAAGCTTCGGAAACCGGGGCGGAGATCTTTGCCGGCATCGTCCCCCTTCTCGACAAAGCCTATGAACTGGCTGCCCAGGGTATCGTGCCCGGGGGCACCCGCAATAACATCGGCTGGCTGGAAGAATCGCTTGAATGGCATGAGCTCACCCCACAGCCTTTGAGGATACTGCTGGCTGATGCCCAGACTTCCGGCGGCCTGCTCCTGTCGGTGCCTCCCGACATCTCCGCGGCAGCCCTCGAAACGCTGCGCTCAGGAGGCGTTCCACAGGCAGCGATCATCGGTAAAATGACCCCGATGCAGAAGCATGCCCTGATCCGGATCTCCCGTTGACCGGAAAATCCGGTAAAATGCATGGCCCCGTGTTAGGTCACGTTAAAACATGCTGTTATCTTTGTGCTGCCTGCGGGCAGTTTGTTTATGTCTGAACACCATCCCGGCCCAGGAACTTCATGCCTCCGGCAATAATTGTTTGGATTTCCTCTCATAATGAAAACCTTTTGGGGAGAGTTCCGTAAACATGTCCAGATTTAAAAGCCGTTGAAGTGATATCCTCAAGGTTCGGGATGAGAGCAAACCAGGGGGCAAAATCGCGGAAACCTCAGTGTTCATGCAACTTTCCGTAAATTTTGTTTTTTAAAAAAAAGTATTAATTTTATTCACTGAAATAAAAGCATTCAAAATCAGAATAATAAAAGAGGATCTTTATGAATATTAAAACATTGGATAAACCGGTCCAGTTTTATCCTTCTCATCATCTTTCTTGGGTTTATTCTTGGCGGATGTTCCTCAAACAAGACCAAAAATACAAGGGAAAGTGCTAATTCAGAGATTTCAGATGATTTTAATGCTAACCTCGATGACGACCTCGTCGAAAAGATCAATACAGCAAAAAGGATCTTCTATTCGCTGCCTTCCCCCCTTGAAACGGCAATGCTGATCAAAACAGCCGGCGCAACCTATGATGAGTCGCTGCTGAACCCCGTTTCAAACACGAGAAATACACTACGAACCTCAAGATGGCCCTGAATCTTGGCATTTACAGCACCGACCTCAGCTATGCCAGCTTATTCGATCAGACCCAGGCCACACTGAATTACATCAACGCGGCCAAGAAAATGGCCGACGGACTGGAAATTCTCGATGCCATCGATGAGCAAACGATCTCCCGGCTGGAAGAAAATATCAATAACCGGGATGTCATCATCGATATCATTTCCGAAACATTGCTGAACTCCAGCTCATTCCTCGAAGACAGGGGTCTGCAGGCCACTTCCGCCGTTATCCTTGTCGGAGGATGGGTTGAAGGACTCTACATCGCCACCAACCTTGTCCCCGCCGGATGCCGATCTAAACCATAACAAGCTGGTTGAACGGATCGTGGACCAGAAACTTTCCCTCAACATTGTGATTAACCTGCTCGAAAATAACAAGGAAAGCGTTGAAGCGCAAACCGTGCTTAAAGATATCCAATCACTCAAAGAGATCTTCGACCAGATCATCATCAAGCAGTCTGAGATCACAGCCGTTGAAGATCCGAAAACGAATGTCACAACCCTGAAATCAAAATCTGAGATCACGATTACCCGGGACATTTTCAACCGGCTTAAAAAACAGATCGACAGCCATCAGGACAAGGTATATTTCATAAATATCAAATATCTTCATTATGAAAAGAAGTTTGTTTGTCAGCATCATACTCTTCATCTTCCTTTTCACTCCCTTCAGGGCAGATGCCCAGTGCAAGCAGTTCGCCAAGAATACCTGTAAAGTCGGTTTGGCCCCCTACCAGCATGACGGGAATTACCATGCCGCCGTACTTCTGGAAGGTGAGGAAGCCGAACTGTATAAAACATTCTATTCCGATACCGAATACCGCATCGGTGTCTGTGGCGCAAATAACCTTGGCCCGATCGAATTCAGTGTCATCGACGGCAATGGTAAGGTCCTTTATGATAATAAATATAACGATTTTGAGTGGAAGTGGGACTTTAAACTTGAATCCAGCCAGCAGCTGAAAATCCTCGTGAAAGTACCTGTGACCGACAGCCTTGCCGAAGAGCCCAAGGAAGGCTGCGTCTCCATCATGTTCGGATTCAAAGAAAAATAAGATCGTCACATCTGTTCTGATCAGCCTATGAATCGTTCTTTCATAGGCTTTTTTGTACCGAAAATCCATCCTTATGAAAAAGATATTTTCCGTTGCCCTCGTGGCGATCATCCTTACCGGCATCAGCTCCTGTGACGAAATCCTGAAAACGATCTCCGCCCCATCCCAGGGACAGGGCCTGACGACGTCGGAAATCGTCGAAGGTCTGAAAACGGCCCTGCGTGTGGGTGCCGATACTTCAGTGTCGGTCACGTCACGGCTGAACGGGTATTATAAGGATGAAGCCATTAAGATCCTGCTCCCCCCTGAGGCTGCCGTCATTTATGACAACAAGGACAATGTCCTTTTCAAGGCCACCGGGATTGACCGGAAGATCGAGGAAACGGTGATGGCCCTCAACAGGGCGGCTGAAGATGCAGCCGGAGAAGCGGGACCAATTTTCCGGGACGCGATCATGAACCTGAGCATCACCGACGGGCTGGCGATCCTGAAAGGACGGAATCCCGCGGCCCAGCAGTCCGCCTCGGGCTTCGATTCCACCGCTGCCACCCATTACCTGAGGAGCACGACATACATTCAGCTCCGCAATGCCTTCGCGCCGAAGATCAATGCTTCCCTCAACAAAAAACTCCTGGGTAATTACAGCCCGAACCAGGTATGGCAGACCCTCACCTCGACCTATAACGGTGTGGCGAAGAAATCGTTCGGACTGATCGAACCGGTCAACAATACGGACCTCGGGGCATGGGTTACGGAAAAAGCCCTTGACGGTTTATTTTATAAAGTGGGCCGTGAAGAGATCCAGATCCGGCGGGATCCGATGGCCTGGGCACGAACCTCCGTTGGAGGGATCCTTCAGAAGGTGTTCGGGGGAAGGTGACAGCGGACACCGGCCGTCACACGCCATGATCATGGGTTCCCGGTTCTCCCGGCGTCAGACGGTCAGGATAATTTCTGCCTGAGGAATTCGCCGGTATAGGTTTTCCCGTTTTTCACGAGGTTCTCAGGTGTGCCTTCAAACATGATCCGTCCGCCCTCGTCTCCACCCTCGGGCCCCAGGTCGATGATCCAGTCGGCCGATTTGATGATTTCCAGGTTATGTTCGATGATCAGAATGGTATGTCCCCTTCGTATCAGGGCATTGAAGGCATCGAGCAACTTGTTGATATCGTGAAAATGCAGGCCGGTGGTGGGCTCATCGAAGATAAAAAACATCGATTCGGAGGAGCCTTCCTTCGACAGGAAGTAGGCGAGTTTCACCCTCTGACTTTCCCCGCCGCTGAGGGTCGACGATGACTGGCCCAGTTTCACGTAACCGAGACCTACATCCTTCAGGGGCTGCAGCTTGCCGGCAATTCGTTTCTCCAAACCCGATTTCGTCCCGCCGAAAAAGTCGATGGCTTCATTGACGGTCATTTCCAGGACATCGTAAATCGATTTGCCCCGGTATTTCACTTCGAGGATCTCGTCCTTGAATCGATGCCCCTTGCAACTCTCGCACAGCAGGTATACATCGGCCATGAACTGCATCTCCACCTTGATCGTTCCCTCGCCCTGGCATTCTTCACAACGGCCGCCGTCGATATTGAATGAGAAATGGCTCGGATTGAAACCATTCAGTTTGGAAGCCGGCTGTTCGGCGAAAAGTTTTCGCACCTCATCATAGGCTTTAATGTAGGTTACCGGATTGGATCGGGAAGATTTCCCGATGGGATTCTGATCCACGAACTCCACGCCTCGGATCAGGTCAACATCCCCCTCCAGGAAATCAAATTTACCGGTTTTATCACCGGCGCCGTTGATCCGCTTGTTCAGTGCCGGGTAAAGGATGGCACTCACCAGCGACGATTTTCCCGAACCGCTCACCCCGGTGACCACGGTCATGACGTTCAGTGGTATTTTCACCCGGAGGTTCTTCAGATTGTTCTCGCGGGCCCCGATGATCTCGATATAGCTCGACGATTTCCTGCGCCCGTCGGGAAGGGCGATCTTCCGCTTCCCCGTCAGGTATTCGCCGGTCAGGCTCGTGGCATCCTTTTCGAGCTTCCGGTGATCCCCCTGGAAGACCACTTCACCGCCGAGTCTTCCGGCACCCGGGCCGATATCGATGATCATGTCGGATGCCCGGATGATCTCTTCATCATGTTCAACAACCACCACGGTGTTCCCCAGATCCCGGAGTTCCTTGAGAACCCTGACCAGGAGGTGCGTATCGCGCGGATGCAGCCCGATACTGGGCTCATCGAGGATATACAGCGAACCGACCAGGCTGCTGCCCAGCGAAGTGGCCAGGTTGATCCGCTGTGACTCTCCCCCCGAAAGGGTTGATGAAAGGCGGTTCAGGGTAAGGTACCCAAGCCCGACATTGATCAGGAAATTCAGACGGCTCCTGATCTCCACGAGAAGCCTCCCGGCAATTTTTTCTTCCTTGGGAGAGAGTTTCAACCCATCGAAGAAACCAATCAGCCGGTTGACGGGCAGATTAACGAGATCGGTGATGGCTTTCCCCTGGACTTTCACCCAGGTGGCCTCCTTTTTCAGGCGCGTCCCGCGACATTCATAACAGGTTGTTTTTCCGCGGTACCGGGAAAGCATGACCCTGTACTGGATCTTGTACTTTTTTTCTTCAAGGTGAGCAAAAAAATCGTTCAGCCCTTTGAAATAGCTGTTACCGGTCCATATCAACTCCCGTTGTTCATCGGTGAGCTGGTAATAGGGTTTATGAACCGGGAAATCGAATTTATCGGCGCTGTAGATCAGTTTGTCCTTCCAGGCCGACATCTTTTCCCCTTTCCAGCATACGATGGCATCCTCATAAACCGAAAGGCCCTTATTGGGAACGACCAGGTCCTCATCGATGCCGATGATCTTTCCGTAACCTTCACAGACCGGGCAGGCGCCCACGGGATTGTTAAAACTGAACATGTGTTCATTGGGCTCCTCGAATTCCATTCCGTCGGCTTCGTACCTGTCGGAAAACTCGGTATACTTTTTTTCATCCGCTTTTTTGACCCGGCAAACCCCTTTTCCAATGCTGAAGGCGGTCTGTACCGAGTCGGAGAAGCGTGCGATTTCATCTTCATCCTCCCTGACAACGATCCTGTCGATAACCAGGTTCATTCCGGGAGACTGCTGTATCATCGCCTTGTCTTTCAATACGTCTTCAATGGCCACAACTTCGTTACCGAGCTCAATCCGGGTGATGCCCTGCTTGAAGAAGACCTCCAACTGGTATTCCGGTGTCGTTCCGTCACAACAAACAAAGGGGGTCAGGATATACATCCGCTCACCTTCCTTATGCTTCATGATAAAGTCGACGACATCGGTTACGGAATGCCGTTTGACTTCCTTGCCCGAGACCGGAGAAAATGTTTTTCCTATTCTGGCAAACAAAAGTTTCATGTAATCGTATATCTCTGTCGATGTGCCCACTGTGGACCTCGGATTACGCGTATTGACCCGTTGTTCAATGGCAACGGCCGGCGGGATGCCATGGATGTAGTCGACATCGGGCTTGTCGATCCTGCCGAGGAACTGCCTGGCATAGGCTGACAGGCTTTCGACATAGCGGCGTTGCCCTTCGGCATATAATGTGTCAAAAGCGAGAGAAGATTTGCCGGAACCAGAGAGACCGGTGATGACGACGAGTTTATCCCTGGGAATCGTAACATCAACATTCTTAAGATTATGGACCCGTGCTCCCTTGATAAATATAGTGCTTCCTGAAGGATCTTGAATTTCTGGCATAAATATTGCGAACTTTTAGTGTCTGTAAAAACGAGGTTTAACAATAATTAACAATATTCAAAAGTAATATTTTTTGCAGAAAGAAAATTTTAAAGTATTTTCGAGCTCGCTATGAATTAACGGGCTCATTTAGAATCAAAACACATCAAAAAAGGAGGATTGCCTATAGCCGAAAATCTACTCTGGTAAACCAAATAGAGGAGGTAGTTTTGAAAGCAAATAGTAAAACTGATTACGAACTCGTACAGGAGTTCGTAAATGGCAGGCAATCTAGTATTGAAATCCTGATCAATCGCCATAAGAACAGAGTATTTACCTACATTATGCTCATCGTTAAGAACGAGCAACTGGCAGAAGATATTTTCCAGGACACCTTTATTAAAGTGATCCACTCCCTGCAGGATGGTAAGTACAAAGACAACGGGCGGTTTCTTTCCTGGGTGATCCGGATCGCCCATAACCTCATCATCGATCATTTCAGAAAAGAAAAGCAGCTGAATACGCTGTCGAACGATGATTTTGAGATGGATATTTTCAATTCGAGAAAAATGTCCGACAAGAACGTGGAGGATAATCTGATCGAAGAACAAATCCATCTCGATATTCGCAAGCTCATTGAGGAGTTGCCGGAGGACCAGAAAGAGGTGATCCTGCTGAGGCATTATGGCGGTCTGAGTTTCAAGGAAATTGCCGACCAGACCAATGTCAGCATCAACACGGCCCTGGGAAGGATGCGTTATGCCCTGATCAACCTGAGAAAACTGATCACGAAGCATAATATATCCCTTACCATTCAATAAAAATCACAGCCAGGACAATAAAGTGTTCAGACAGAGCGTTTGAATGACATCAGACGTTTTGTCAAAACACTTTATGCCTATGGTAGAAAATTTTACACTTTTCTTTTGTTACAGCAATTTTGATTCGGAAAACAACCTGTATACAATTGACGATCTGACTGAACCGGAGGACCTGTATACAAAGGAATTAGAAAAAATCTTTGGGAGAATGGATTTCCTTTCTCCATCAGAGAATGTGATCACGAGAATTCTCGAACGGATCTGAGAATTTTTCGTCTGCTGAACAAAACTCAGGCTGTCTTCTTGGCGAAGGCAGCCTTTTTTCATGTAAAAAATCCGCTGGTCACCGGGCTTCCATGGTCATTTTATCGGCGATGATCTGAGCGGCCACCACTCCCGCGGTTTCCGTCCTGAGCCGGCTGGCGCCAAGGGTGACCGGGGCGAATCCCCTGGTCATCGACCGTTCCACCTCTTCCGGCGTAAAATCTCCTTCCGGACCGATCAGCACCAGGAATGAACTGCTGGTGTGACTTGCCGTCAGCAGTTCCTTCCTTCCCTGTTCCTCCCCGCAGTGTGCAATAAAGCAGTTGGTTCCACCGAAATCCCCTTCCAGGAACGCCTCCAGTGTGGTCAGTTCGTTCAGCACCGGCTTAACGGCTTTCAGCGACTGTTTCATGGCGGAGATGAGGATATTCTCCAGCCGGTCACGGCGCATCTTCCGGCGTTCCGAATGCCTGCAGATAACGGGGGTGATCGTATCAATACCGATCTCCGTGGCTTTCTCGGCAAACCATTCGAACCGGTCCTGATTTTTTGTCGGGGCGATGGCCACGTGAAGACTGTAGGTCCGCTTTTCAAAATTCAGGGTCCTGCGGGTGATTTCAACGCGGCATATTCCTGCCTTGTCGTCCGTGATGGTACCTTCAAAGTAGCCACCCGTCCCGTCAACAAAACGGATCCGGTCTCCCCGTACCATTCTCAGCACCTTCAGGCAATGATGGGATTCCTGTGGGTTCATCACGGCGACATCCCCCGTGATATCCGGAATATAGAATAGCTGCATGTTCTTTTTCTTTCAAAATTAACCTTTCTTTTCCAATCCTGAAAGCTGCTAATGGCGGCACACCCCGGCTTCATGATCTGTCATTTATTTTTGTGGCGGATCTGCACCGGAATCCTTATCTTTGCGGTTTCTCCCGCATGATCATCACTATCCTGGCATGAAAACAATCGGCTTACTTTCGGATACCCATGGTTATTTCGACCCGCGTTTGCGCGATTTTTTCACAAACTGTGATGAAATCTGGCACGCCGGCGATATTGGAAATCTGGAGACAGCGGATGCCATTTCTTCCTTTAAACCCCTGCGAGCAGTATACGGGAACATTGACGGCACTGACATCCGGCAGATGTACCCTGAACATCAACATTTCGAATGTGAAGGCATGAAGGTGTGGATGACGCATATCGGGGGTTACCCGGGCCATTACGATCAGCGCGTAAAAGAGATCCGGAGAGATCCGCCCGGCCTGTTCATCTCCGGGCATTCACATATTCTGAAGGTGATGCCCGACCGCAAACTGGGACTGCTTCACATTAACCCCGGAGCAGCCGGGAAAAGCGGATTTCACCAGGTACGTACGGCGGTCCGTTTTATCCTTGAGAAGGGCAACATCCGCGACCTGGAAGTCCTCGAGATGCCGCGTCACTGAGTTCCGGAAAGATCCGGGCTGCTGTTATCTTCGGAGGAGAGATACCGGCGCAGGAACAACTGGGCCCGGCGGTCGGCTGCCAGCGAGTAAATGTACCCGGTCTGCCCCATCCGCGTTTTCACCTTCCGGTCCGAAGGCTTGAGGTCGTAAACGATATTGTTGTATACGTGGTTGGACGATACCGTCTGGAACGATCCGGGGTTGTAACCGAAATAATACCAGCTCCGGTCATTGAGCACAAAATAGATATCCATCAGGTCGCCCGATGTCCGTTTAGTCAGTTCAATGTAGGCTTCAACCTTTTTATTGATCAGTTTATCACCTACCCTGATGATCGCTACATCGCCGTGGTAGCGGTAGGTGCGCGTGAACCGGTTCCATTTCAGCTTCACACCCGCGAGAATCAGATTTTTATTAAAGCCTCGGGGATCGTCCGGAATTCACCGTATAACCCAAGATCAGCATCCATCCGTTGCGCGGCCTCGGTGCCGACCAGTTCCTTGAGGGTTTTCCGGTAGAACGGATCTGCCATATCATAGGGCTGGCAGTGTGGTGAGACTGTCCAGTTCACCGCCGAAGACCTTGAGCGCTTCGGGAGAGAAGAAAAAATCGAGAGCCATCAACACATTGGTCGAGAAGGTATCGGCACTGATATCCTCCACGGCTTCACCCACGGTCTTCATTTTCAGCTGACCATAATTCACCTGATAGTCGACATCCCCGTCACTGAAGGCCATGCACCGCGTGACATCCAGCGCCATGTAGTTGCCGGGTTTCGACTTGTCGGCCAGCTTATCGGCCGGGGCCACCTCGTATCGTTCTGTATACCGGTCATAGTGGAGGTATCCGGATGCGGAGGTGATCAGGGCATCGAAAAAGTCCTTCCGTCCGGAGGAGAAGGCAGTGTAGATATGGGTTGAGTCCCGGGTAATAAATGTACCGAAATAGGCGGGATGCAGGTTGATATCGAGCGGAGCTTCGGCGACCGGGATCATGACACTGTCGGGATCGATGGCGGCCTTGAATTTCAGCCAGGATTTCCCGACGCTGCAATCGTGGCCGAGCCGGACGGCCCCGTCAAAGGTAAGATGGGGTTCGCGTGCCTTGAGGCTGACCTTTCCCTGGTATTCGAAGAACGGGCTGAGCCTGAAGCTGTCCAGGACGCTGAGTTCCCTGTCCCGACCGTCTGCAGGGTACTGTCAACCCTAAGTTTTGTGAAAAACACCGGTTCCTTGTTGCCCGTCAGATCGGTGTAATCGTAATATGCACTGGCCGTATAGTCATTTCGGCTGTTAATGGTCACCGAAGCATCATAGAGCGAATAATACTCATGGGTGTTATCGGCAATGATCCCGGCGCGATCCAGTGTTTGCATTTCGGCATTCTTCCGGATGATCACCTCTCCCCTGGCGGGATATATCCGGGCATCGGCCACCCGGATATACGGAATGTTCCGGGCGTTCAGGAGGCTGTTGCGATAATCGTACAGGGCGAGTGGCGCCACAAAATTCAGGGAGTCCTGGCTGGGCTTGAGTGAAATGTACCTTGGACCGGCGAGGCTGTCCCCAACGAAACCCGGTTTTTCCATTGGGGTTTTGTTGAGTCCCATTTCGATCTTTTCGGCCCGCATATCCCATTTAAAGAAATCGAGGTCGGAAATATACCGGATTTCCGGGAAGTTCACCAGGGTGTAATCTTTATTGGCATAGAACTCTCCCGTATTGGTTTCGAAGTTGATATCCGACCGGATGTTATCGGATGAAATGGCCAGTTGGTCGCTGATCAGTGAATTCAGACTGAAGCCCGATGAATCGGCAAGGATGTTCCGGGCTTTAAACCGGAAATTCTGAGAGCCGACCGAGGCGGTCACCATATCGACTGTACCCTTACCCGATAATCCTTTTGGCTCGAGGAGGAGGTCACCCTTCAAGAGCACGGTGTCGTTGTACATCGTAAACGGGGTATCCTGACGGTAGGCATAGAACTGATCGTTGCTGGTGAGCCAACGGATCTTGTCATTCTTGGATTCAACCGGTGGAAACTGGGTTCCCGCGATCTGTTCACGGATTTTAAATTCCCTGCCAAGTGCCAGAACGGAATCCGGGTGCATCAGGAAATCGTCGGAAGAAGTGGTGGAGGTGAGATATTCCAGTGTACCGGCCCCGTGAAGCCCGTTACTGCTCATCTCGATATCATGATAGAAGGTTCCTTTGCCATTATAGACGGGGATGCCGTTATCGGGTGTCGTGTAGGAAAATCCCAGTGAGTTGTCGCTCTGCAGCGTCAGTGTTTGTTCGATGGGTGGAAGCATTCCTCCCGATTCGAATTTCCCCTTAAGCCTCATCCCCTGCCGGTCAAAATTATCGAGGCTGTCCACATTGAAGGCATAGACTTCAAAATAGACTTTGTCCCGGTGATATACCCCTTTCTGAATAGAAGGATCGTCAAAATAGACGTAAGAATCACCCCTGCTTGAGAAGACCGGGTATTGCGGGAAATTTTTCAGACCCGATTTATTGGTCGGTTTGTCGATGAGCAGCTCGCCGGTGAGGTCCTCGATCAGATTATTGATGTCCACCGCTTTCGAACTTCCATTTTTGGCATCTTTCTCAAGGACCTGCATCTTCAGCGAATCGATATCCTGGAGATTGACTTTGAAACTGTCGTAGCGGAAGAAAAAATTCGAGCCGAAGAAGTCCATCAGACCGGCTTTCACTTCACCATTGAACTGAAAATTCCGGTTTCGTTTCATCGTGATCTGGTTTCCTTTCGGAACCAGCACCACATTTTGAGAATCACTCAGGAAAATATTGGGAACACCGTAAATCGTCAGGTCTTTCGTCCGGAGATTGAGTTGTGCATTGTCATTGGGAGCATTGACCTTGGACATCAGATAGATGACATCATAGTCTGTTTGGCCGATGCTGGCATCGAGGTAGTAAAAGAGTTTATCGTTCAGGGTGATCATATCGGTCTGGTCATCAAAAAAAATGAATCCAAGCCGGCTGAGTTTCATCAGCTGCTGTCTGACCTGGTATGGAGCCATACCGATATCTTCGGCGTAAGCTGTCACCGGGAATTTACGGAAATTGTTGATCCGCCTTGAGAACTGCCAGAGGGAGACAAGAGGGTTGATATAGTCCCTTCCCTGCAGCTGGGAAAAGGACACATTATTAAACAGGTTTTCGGATTCAAACAAAGCCTGTCCGATAGACCTGCCAATAAATGGCCGGATGTGGATGATGCCTTTTCCGCGGTCCCAGTTCAGTTCTTCAAAATTCATCTCCAGCTTGTGGTAGGAATCACGGTAAGGAACGCCGGATGTATACTTGTCGCCCTTCGTCAGCCTGACTTCATCCTTGTCCTCAAAATAAAGGAACTGCAGGTCCGGGTGATAAATCGAATCGTTTTCAAGATACAGCGAGACGGTCACGCTGGGTGAACTCATGCTGGTTTCCCGGATATCCACACTGCTTGTCAGAAGGCACATTCTGAGGGTATCCTCCTCGTAGATATTCAGTCTCGCCGGTGTACCGTTCGTTCCGGTACCGACGAGTTTGGCCCCCTGCATGGAAAGCCCCCCGGTGAATTCGATGCCCCTAAAAAGGTCTGGAAGGATGTACTTATTCTGGTACGAATTGAATTTCGGGTAAAGCGCCTGTTCCGGCTTGTTGATGGGCATGGCTTTATCTTCCAGCTTTCCTACCAGGGGATAATCAAAATATTTTTTATACATGAACTTTACCGAATCGGCTTCATACTGACCCCGGTTCATCTCGATGCGGTAATTTGAAAGGTCCGCAAAGACATCCGTTGGGTTGAGCCCTGCCCTTTCCCAGGTGACCCGGCCGCCTTTTCCCCACCAATTCAGGGAAAGAAGATTATAAACGCCCGAAGTGTTCAGAATGGAAAGCGTATCCCGGTTGGAATAACAAAACAGGTCGGTGGAAGTAAAGACAGCCAGGGGAACGAAATTTTTCTGATCGAACCGGAAATCGCCGCCCATCGATTTCCAGTTATTACCTGCAAGATTGTACAGGTTCCGGTTTTTGAGCAGATCCACCGAAAGGGAAAGAAAGCGCTGGGTTTCCCGGAAGGGCACCGTGCGGTCGCCGGCAAGATGGTTAAAGACTTCGAACCATTTGTCCAGGCCAAAAGCTTTATATTCCCCCGAAAAATACATCATGTAAATGGTGAGGTAGTCGACAAAATCGGGGGCCGGCTGTGCATGCCTGGCCAGCATGAGATTGGAAACTTCCATCAGTTTCACCTTATCGGCATCACTGATGCTGTCGGCCTTCCAGGCTCTGACAAAACGGTCGGTGATGGCCTCGCCTTCTTCACCCGTACCCCCCATGAATTCCTTCATCTGGTTGGCATATTCCACTGTGTCCATCTTAAATTCCCTGATCTGCTGGGAAAATAAGGTGGAAGAAAAGCAGAGCATTAGAATGAAGGGAAGGATCCTTCGCATAATGGGTTGGAATTGGTTGCTTAAAAATTATCGCCTGAATTTAAGAGAAATCCAGTTATTATCATAAAGTTCGGAAACAAAACTGAGGCCATTTGAAGTAGCGCTGTGCATGACCGTGTCCCTGTCGGAGGTGAGAATGCCGCTGAGCAGCAGGTATCCGCCTGTCAGCCAGGTGAGCGGTGTACAGGGCAATGTCCTGGAGAATAATGTTCCTGTTGATATTGGCCAGGATCAGGTCGTAACGGGCATCGGGGGTATGGAAGCGGCATCGCCATGGATGATCTCGTAATCCGCATCGGGTCCGGTATTGCGTTTGAAATTTTCCAGGCTGTTGGTATAGGCCCACTCATCGATATCGATGGCGGTGACATGCCCGGCTCCCCGTTTCAGGGCGAAGATGCCCAGCACGCCGGTGCCGCATCCCATATCAAGGACCTGCATCCCTTCCGTCCCCGTCGCAACGATCTGCCGGATCATCAGCCGGGTGGTCTCATGATGGCCCGTGCCGAACGACATTTTCGGCTCAATGACGATGTTGATCATCCCGGGAAAGGGCTCATGAAAAGGGGCGATCACCGCACAGATCCCATCCACGATCACCGGTTTGTAATCCTTTTCCCATTCTTCATTCCAGTTCTTCTCCCCGATGACCGATTGGGTATAATCGCACTTTCGTCTTTCCCGTGTCGAGGGTCCCGAGATACCGGTCCAGGTTCTCCCGGCGAAAGGCGTCTTCACGGATAAAAGCCAGGAGGAACGGGTCTTCCTCCTGGAATCCTTCGAAACCGATTTCAGCAAGCCCGGCCGTCAGGATTTCGCTGATGGTCTCACTGAACGGCTCAATCGACAGCTTGAGCTGTATGTATTTCATCACGGATGCGCCCGGTCAGAATGCATTTACGATCTGGATGAAGTCGTCGGCTTTCAGGGAAGCGCCGCCGATAAGTCCGCCATCGACATCCGGGTTGGCAAATAATTCCGCGGCATTGGAAGGTTTGCAACTTCCCCCGTACAGGATGGAGGTATCGTTGGCCAGGCCGGTGTTGTATTTCGCCGCGATCTGTTCGCGGATGAAATGATGCATTTCCTGTGCCTGCTCCGGTGAGGCGTTTTTTCCCGTGCCGATCGCCCAAACGGGCTCGTAGGCAATCACCACATTCCGGAATTGTTCCCCGGTCAGGTGGAAAATCCCGTCGTGGAGGTGAGACTTGACGACATCGAAATGGCTACCGGCTTCCCTATCGTCGAGATCTTCACCGACGCAAAAGATCGGCTTCAGACCGGCGGCAAGGGCCAGGTCGACCTTTTTGGACAGGACGTCGCTATCCTCGTGGTAATAAGCTCTCCGCTCGGAGTGACCAATGATGACATACCCGGCGCCTGTGGATTTTATCATGTCGACAGAGACTTCGCCCGTGTATGCCCCGCTCTTCTCCGAAGCACAGTTTTGAGCTGAAAGTTTCACGACGGTGAGAATCTTACTGACTTCGGCAAGATGAATAAAAGGAGGGGCGATGATCACCAGAGTGTCGCCTTTTCGCGAAGCAGCCAGCTTATTTACAGCACTGGCAAGCTCGAGCCCTTCCTGCAGGTTCGTATTCATTTTCCAGTTCCCTGCAACAATGTTTTGTCTCATAACAGCATTTTTAAGTTAAAATTCAACAGAAGGCCAAAAATAGCAAAGAAGTGTTAAGCCGTAAAACAAATCCGATAATAATAACAGCCGGAAGAAAATATTGATCAGCTACGCAGACGGGGATCGAGAATGACATAAATGATATCGACCAGGATGTTCACGGCCACGAAAACCACCGAGATGGTGAGCACAGCAGCCAAAACGACCGGAAAATCATAAAAATTCAGGGCATTGACGATCAGGTACCCGAGGCCGTGCCATCCAAAAATATATTCGACAAAGACCACCCCGGCGAGCATTCCGGCAAACCAACCACTGACGGCTGTCACGACGGGATTCAGCGAATTCCTGAAGGCATGGACCGTAACCACCCTGCTGTAATGCAGCCCTTTGGCAAAAGCCGTGCGGATGTAATCCTGGCTGAGCACATCGAGCATGGAATTGCGCGAAAGCTGGATGACCACCGACAAGGGCCGGATGCCCAGGGTCACCGCCGGCAGGATAAGATTCTTTAATTCGAGATGAACTCCCCGGCCAAGATCATCGACCTCGTAAAGATTGCCGGTGAGATTCAGGTGCGTGATCCCTCCGAGTTTATAGGCGAAAAGCCAGGCAATGAGAATGGCGGCGAAAAAGGAAGGCAGCGACATCCCGAAGGTCGAGACAACGAGCACGGTGCGGTCGAACCAGCTGTCTTTCCGGAGCGCCGACAAGACGCCCAGGATGTTCCCCACCACGAATGCCAGGACGATCGCGAAAAAAGCCAGGATCAGTGAATTGGGGAGGGCTTCGGAGATCATATCTCCCACTGCCCGGTTGCTCAGAAACGACCTTCCCAGCCAGGGCTTCTTGAACACCAGTGTCATGCCGTTGGCCAGGCTCAATACGCGTACATAATGGTGATACTTCGTGGTATCGAGGTAAAAGTAGGAATCCGGACTGTCGGCCTGGTAAAGCGATATAAACGAAAGGTCGTTAAGGTATCTCAGGTATTGCTTGTCAGGGGCTGGTCGAGACCCAGTTCCCTGCGGATGATCTCCGTATTTTTCAGATCGGCACGCTGACCCAGCATCATTCGCGCAGGATCTCCCGGAAGAACGTTGAAGAGCAGGAAGATCAGGGTTATCACCCCCCAGATCACCAGAACGCTGTACAGTATTTTTTTACCGGTCTTCGCGAGCATGATCTACCGTTATATTTCGGGAATCCAGAATGGTTCGAATGAGGAAGACGATGGTGAAAAAGGCAAACAGCAGGTCATACACCAGCCTCTTCTCCATCGAATTCCTGTATGTTTTCAACACAAGGGGCAGAAGGGTTTCGCCTGGCGGCTGAAGGTTTACAGCCTTCATTCCCTCCAGGTTCTTTGGGGCGGGGATATCCCCGTCTTTCCAGACTTTTTCAATCTTACCGTTTCGGAGCATGATCACGAGAACATCATGATCACCGGCAATGTCCATCGCCTGGCGGGGAACATGGTAAAATTCCATCGGGCTGACAAATTCATCGGTAAAACGGAGGATCTCATCATCAGACAGGTCGGTCAGACCGTAAAATTCAAAGGGTGTCTTCAGATGATCGCCGGCAAGCCCGGCAAGCATATTTAATTTTTTCAGCGTCGCCGCATCGGTCTGAAACGGCGAACGGAGAAAAACGAGAAAACTGATATCCGGATTTTCCAGGATGATATCGGTATAGTCCATCCCATAAACCGAGGTGATCTTCAGGTCGGCAAATGGGGAACGGAACCCGCCCGGGAGAGGTTTCGTCCCGGAGCTCTCAAAAGTCCACTCGTCAGTGTTACGCGGAAAATTATCGATGGTGAAGGACGCGACACTGTCGGTCCGCAGATTCCGGTATTTGAGCACCGTTTCGACCTTGCCGGGAACCGCCCCGTAAGGGGCACTGGCAATCACAGATGGATTGCAGCCTTCACACAGCGGGTAGTCGATGAAAACACTCTTCCAGGCGGCCAGTTCATCCTCTCCGGGAAAATCCCGGCTACCCCATTTTGCCAACACTGTTCCGTCGTGAAGGAGCAGCAGACCCGGATCCGATCGCACGATCGTTTTCAGGGTGATCTCATCGGCCAGACAAAAATCATAATCGATGCCGGTTTTGTCTCTCAGCTTCCGGAGGGCATCTTCATTGGAAGCGGTGACGGCATAAAACTCCAGCCCCGGCACGGCCCGGGCAACATGGTACAGATCGTTGGCCTGTTCAAAGGCTTTCGTCCTGCCCTTGTCCACATCGTAGGAAATCAGAAGGAAGGTATAGCCGGGGTCGCTGAGAATATGACCGGTGATATCATTGCCATCAGGTGCGATGATATTGAAGTTGTGGATGGGGGGTTCATAGCCCTTTTTTAACCAGCTCCGACTTCGCATCGATGAAGGCCCATGCGGCCGTGTCGCGCGGGAAGTTCTCCATGGTGAACTCTTTTTCTTCGCCCGTCTTTTTGTTTTTGTAGATCAGCTCGGGTCGAATACACATCCTCAGGTGCGCCTTCCGGCATCGCCATCCCCTGGGCAATATTTGCACCGACGGCATAGGGCCGGAAGTCCAGCAGCGGCAGATGGGCATGATTGTAAAGCGAGAAAAAGACCGTGGCCAGGAAGAACAGGGCGACAACCGCCCACTCGGTAAGCGGGCGCCTCACCACCGGGAACTGTTTCCGGCCTGTGAAAATGATCACCACAAAGATCATCAAAACGATGTTTTTCAGGAATGTTTCCCAGTTGGTGAGGATCAGGGCATCGCCAAAACAGCCGCAATCGGTCACGGGATTGGTCAGGGCAAGGATGAAGGTCAGGACGGTGAAAAATGACATGAACACCAGCAGGACCCAGGCCGCCACGCGCATGCGGTAACCCAGCAGAAGGGTGATACCCAGCACCAGTTCGGTGGAAGACAGGAAAATGGCCAGAGGCAGGGCCAGGGGAGCGAGGAACCCGATATGAAAGGCATTGAAATAATCGGTGAATTTATAGGTTGATCCGAGGGGATCGACGGCTTTGACAAAGCCGGAGAAAATAAATACGAGTCCGGTGATTATCCGGCTGACCAGTCTGAAAATTTTCATAATGATGAAACCAGGTTTTTTAAGTTTTGAAAGATCTCCTGCGGAGGAAGCATCTGTCCGTCCTGCCCTGAGCAGTCCAGGATGCGGTAACCGGGAACTTCGTTTTCCAGGGAAAGGTAAATGTCGCGCACTCTCTTCTGGAAATCGAGATCGCTCTCGTGGATGTCGCCCGCACCCTGCAGATACCCCCGGTCATCTCCGGTCCGGTCTCCCCGGAGTTGCCGGGCGGTAAAGGAAAAAGGCACGTCGAGGAAGATGTTCAGGTCGGGCACGGGGAGTTTGTTGAACCCATATTCCAGGTTAAGGATCCAGTCTTTCAGCTTTGACACCTCCGTCGGCATCCGTGAATTTTGCACACTGGAAGGCAATGTTGGAGATGACATAGCGGTCGACCAGCACGAGATAGCCGGCATCGAGCCAACTGCGGATCATCGGCTTGGCGGTATCCCGGTCTCCGGCATAGATCAGGGCAATGAGATAAGGATCCACCTGGTGAATATCGCCCATCTCCCCTCGCAGGAAACGGGCAATCAGCTCACCGTAAACCGGAGCATCGGTGCGGGGGAAATGGAGGTAGTCGAAGGGGATATTCTTCTGCGCGAAATAGTCCTTCAACATGTTAATCTGGGTGGATTTGCCCGATCCGTCAAGGCCTTCGATAACAATGAAACTCATAAGTTCATCAAGGGTTTAATTCAGGTCTGCCGACAAATGCTTAACTTTGTAACACTGATAAAAATCCGCAAATAAATGGTTTTTAAAGATACGTTTTTTTCAGGAAACCTCAGTATCAATTGCCGGGGCAAGCTTCTGGACCTGGCCGAGCCCAAAGTGATGGGCATCCTGAATGTCACCCCCGATTCGTTCTATGACGGCGGCAGTTACACCGGGACGGAAGCCATGAGGCAGCGCATCAGCCAGATTGCGGCTGAAGGGGCCGACATCATCGATATCGGGGCCTATTCATCCCGCCCGGGGGCAGAAGACATCAGCGCCGACACCGAGCTCTCCCGGCTCCTTCCTGCCCTTGAAGCCGCCCAGGAAATCTGTCCCGCCCTCCCTGTATCAATCGACACCTTCCGCACGGAAGTCATCGAAAAAGCCAGCCGCCGGTTTAACATCGATATCATCAATGACATCACCGGCGGCGAGGGTGATCCCGGGATGTTCGACCTGGTGGCCGAAAAAAAACTTCCCTATATCCTCATGCATATGCAGGGCACGCCGCGTACGATGCAGGAAAACCCGGTTTACGGGGATGTCGTCAACGAGATCATGCAGTTTTTTGCCGTCCGCGTGGAACAGCTTATCGACCGGGGTGTGAACGACATTGTCCTTGACCCCGGATTTGGTTTCGGGAAAACCCCCGGGCACAATTATACGCTGATGGCCTCACTCGAGGTTTTCCGGGCATTCGGTTTCCCCCTGCTGGTCGGGATCTCACGTAAATCCATGACCTATAAGCTGCTGGACATCGACAGGTCGGAGGCACTCAACGGCACCACTGCCCTCCATATGTACGCTCTCGTCAAGGGGGCCGGTATCCTGAGGGTCCACGATGTGAAGGAAGCCGTGGAAACGGTCAGGCTCTATAATTTTTTACATAAGATGGAAAAACAAGGCTAAATTCACCGTATTTATTAAATTTGCCTGACTGAAAGCGAATGATCCCTCTTTTCATCCATATCCGCATTCTCGACATCCTGGACATCTTCCTGGTTGCCCTGCTGATGTACCAGCTTTACATGCTCGTGAGGGGGACCGTTGCCATCAACATCATCATCGGCATCCTGTCGATTTATTTTTTCTGGGGCATCGTCAAGATGCTCAAGATGGAACTGCTCAGTTCGATCCTCGGGCAGGTGATCGGGGTTGGCGTCATCGCCCTGATCATCGTTTTTCAGCAGGAGATCAGGAGGTTCCTGATCTTTATCGGCACCCGCTATATCAACCGCAACCGGATGAGTTTCGAACGCATGCTCCGCATGGATTTTGATGCCCGGCCCGTGGTGAGACTGCGATCCGATCATGAAAGCCGTGATCAGCCTGGCCGGCAGCAGGACAGGGGCGCTGATTGTCATCAAGAGGAAATCGACCCTGGATATCTACGCCCAGGCTGGAGACCTGCTCTTCGCCGATACATCCAGCCGTCTGATCCTCAGTATTTTCAACAAACTCAGTCCGCTTCACGACGGAGCCATCATCATTGACCGCGAGAAAATCTCCGCGGCCAGGGTCGTCCTGCCGGTGACCGATAACCCCGACCTTCCGCCCGAATTCGGATTGCGCCACCGGGCCGCCATTGGCATCACCGAACTGACCGATGCCATCGTGATCGTCGTCTCAGAAGAAACCGGGCAGATCTCATTCGCCCAAAACGGGAGGATTTACAACGGGCTCAGCCCCAAAGAGCTCATGACCAAGCTGGAAGCTGAATTCCAGGGAGTATGATTCCGTCGCAATGATAAACCGACAAGGACTGTGGGAAGAAGCTCTTTTCAGTTTGAGTTTGAGTTCGAGTTTGAGTCTTGAGGATGAAAAAAGGAGAATGAAATTCTGACTCTTGCTCAATACTCACACTCCAAACTGATCTCATCATTCCGGCTGTCACTGATCTTTCTGACCCTTCCGGAAGAGAAAGGTGGCATGGTGCTCTTCACCCCGGATCAACCGGCCGATATTTTTCCGATGGGTCACGATCAGCAATACCGATACCATGATGGAAAATATGTTGAGCCAGAGGTAATGGGAATGGAAGACAAAGATGATCCATACCGGGAAAGAAAGCCCGGCGACCATCGATCCCACTGAGAAAATCTGGAAAATCACCAGAACGAGAAGGAAGATCCCGGCCGCGCATAAGGTGGCCAATGGCTGAATGGCGAAGAGAACACCGAATATGGTAGCGACCCCCTTCCCGCCCCTGAAACCTGCATAAACCGGAAAAATGTGTCCAATTACGGCAAGGATTCCCAGCACCAGGGCGATATTGATGTACGCTTCTGATCCTTTCGGAAAGAGATGGAACAGGGTCGCATACTGGACCGACAGCCAGCCCTTGAAGACATCAAAGACCAGGACAGGGATCCCCGTTTTCAATCCCAGGACCCGCATGGTATTGCTGGCACCGGCATTCCCGCTGCCATGTTCGCGGACATCGGTCCCGTGCACTAATTTTCCCACCCATACTGAGGTGGGTATTGCCCCGGTGAGATATGCCAGAACCATGGCGCATGCCATGGCTGTTGTATGATTCATTTTTCCGTGTTTATAAGGGGCTCAAAAATAAAACTATCTGTCCATATAATTAAACGATCCTGCGATTTTTTATGTTTAGGCCTCTCTTTATTTCAGGGTGAAAATAAACGCGAAAGATGATGCCGCTGCAGGATCGGGTTCCGCGGGGCCCGTTTTTCGCGGTTCGCTTTCAATTTTCAGAGAGACCGGAATGGAGATGTCAATCCTTCACCGGTCCGGCAATTTCAGCCAGGCGGATGGCTGCATCATTATCCATGAAATGCCTGAAATTATCGATGAAACGTCCGGCCAGGGATTTGGCTGCTGCATCCCATTCACCGGGGTTCTTCCAGAGATTCCTCGGGTTAAGAATATGATCGTCGCATCCTTCAACATGCATGGGAATGCTGAGGTTGAAATACGGGATGGTGACATATTCTGCCTCCAGGAGCGAGCCGTTGAGGATGGCATTGATGATGGCCCTGGTCGAAGGGATGTCGATCCGTTTTCCGACACCCACCGGACCTCCAACCCAACCGGTATTGACGAGCCATGCAGAGGAACCGTGTTCTTTCATCTTTCGAGTCAGCTGCCCGGCATAAACGGTGGGATCGAGAAGAAGGAAGGCTGCACCGAAGCAGGCAGAAAAGGATGGCTGTGGTTCGTTCACGCCACGTTCAGTCCCGGCAACCTTAGCGGTATAGCCGCTGATGAAATGGTATTCCGTCTGTTCGGGAGTGAGTTTGGATACCGGCGGCAGCACACCGAAAGCGTCGGCGGTGAGGAAGATGACGTTGCGGGCATGCCCGGCCCTGGACACCGGTTTGACAATATTCTGAATATGGTATATCGGGTAGGATACCCGGGTGTTCTTGGTCTTGGAATCGTCTGAGAAATCGATGTCGCCGTTTGTCTTTAACCACCACATTTTCCAGCAGGGCATCGCGTTTGATGGCATGAAAGATATCCGGTTCCTTTGCAGGGTCGAGATCAATGGTTTTGGCGTAGCATCCGCCTTCGAAATTAAAGATCCCGTCATCATCCCATCCGTGTTCATCATCACCGATCAGCGCCCGTGAAGGATCGGCCGAGAGCGTGGTCTTGCCTGTCCCGGAAAGTCCGAAGAAAATGGCCGTATCGCCTTCTTTGCCCATGTTGGCCGAGCAATGCATGGCGGCGATTCCGCGCAGGGGAAGGTAATAGTTCATCACCGAAAAGATCCCCTTCTTCATTTCCCCACCGTACCAGGTCCCGCCGATGCAGGCCATTTTTTCCTTCAGATTGAAAACGGCATACACATCGCTGTTCAGTCCCATGCTCTTTCCACTTGTCATTCTGGGTTTTTGAGGCATTGAGAACCACGAAGTCCGGTTCGAAGTTTTCCAGTTCTTCGGCTGTCGGACTGATGAACATATTTTTCACAAAATGGGCCTGCCAGGCCACCTCCATGATAAACCGGACCTTCAGGCGTGTTTCCGGGTTGGCACCGGCATAGCCGTCCTGGACATACAATTTTTTTCCCGACAGCTGACTGGTGGATGTCTTTTTCAGATCATTCCAGACTTCAACGGAAACCGGTTTGTTGTCGGAAGCCTTCCGTTTTTCATTCTTCCACCAGATATTGCCTTCCGAAGTTTCTTCCCTGACGATGTACTTATCCTTGGGAGAACGGCCGGTGAAACAGCCGGTGTCGACAGCCACGGCACCAAGGCTGGTGACCATGCCTTTCTCATATCCTTTGAGAGACGGGTCCGTTTCGTGTCTGAACAATTCATCATAGGAAAGGTTGTGGAAAATCTCTTTGACATCCGTAATTCCGTAAACACTCAGATCAATTTTTTTCATGCCTCTTATTCAATATATTTATCGTCATTTTTAAAAAAAATCCGGCCAAATATACGAAATATCTGTCAGCCGGGGGCAATAAAAAGGCGGCAAATCCAAAGAAATGCCGCCTTATTTATATCAGATTGAAAGTACATCAAGCTTCTTTGATTTTAGCCTGTGCTGCGGCCAGTCTTGCGATCGGAACGCGGTAGGGAGAGCAGCTGACGTAGTTCATGCCAACCTTGTGGCAGAATTCCACCGAGCTGGGTTCGCCGCCATGTTCGCCGCAGATACCCACTTTAAGGTCGGGCCGTGTGGACCGTCCTTTTTTGGTTCCCATTTCAACCAGCTGACCAACACCTTCCTGGTCGAGGACCTGGAAAGGATCGTTTTTCAGGATGCCTTTGTCGAGGTAGACAGGCAGGAATTTGCCGGCGTCGTCCCTTGAATAACCAAAGGTCATCTGGGTCAGGTCGTTGGTTCCGAAGGAGAAGAATTCAGCGCTTTTAGCCACGAGGTCGGCCGTAAGGGCTGCCCTGGGGATCTCGATCATCGTACCGACCATGTATTCGATTTTTTCACCGCGTTCTTCAAACACTTTTTCAGCGGTTTGGCGGACGATGTCTTCCTGCATTTTGTATTCCTTTGGCGGTTCCGATCAGCGGGATCATGATTTCCGGTTTGGTGATCACGCCTTTCTTCTTGAGGTTCAGGGCAGCTTCGATAATTGCCCTGGCCTGCATCTCGGTGATTTCCGGATAGGTGTTGCCCAGGCGGCATCCCCGGTGACCCAGCATCGGGTTAAATTCGGCCAGGCTGTCAACCTTCGCTTTCACTTCTTCGACGCTGATGCCCATTTCATTGGCCATCTCCTTCTGGTTTTCCTCTTCGTGGGGAACGAACTCATGAAGGGGCGGATCGAGCAGGCGAATGGTCACCGGCAGACCGTTCATGGCTTCGAGGATTCCTTCGAAATCGCTTCTCTGGATGGGAAGCAGTTTTTCGAGTGCTTTTCTCCGGCCTTCTTCGTTGGATGCCAGGATCATCTCACGCATGGGCTTGATCCTGTCGCCTTCGAAGAACATATGTTCGGTACGGCACAGTCCGATGCCTTTGGCTCCGAAGTTTCGTGCCACTGCAGCGTCTTTCGGGGTGTCGGCATTGGTCCTGACCTGCATGGTGGCATATTTGTCGGCAAGGGTCATCAGTTCACCAAAATCACCGCTCAGTTCGGGATTCATGGTTTTGATCTCACCTTCGTAAACTTCACCGGTGGATCCGTTCAGGGAGATAAAATCTCCTTCTCTGAAAACGGTACCGTCGACGGTCATCGTCCTTTCACGGTAATTGATCTTGATGCTTCCGGCGCCGGAGACGCAGCATTTGCCCATACCCCTGGCCACAACGGCAGCGTGGGATGTCATCCCTCCCCTGGCGGTCAGGATCCCTCGGGCGAGGTTCATTCCTTTAAGGTCTTCGGGTGAGGTCTCGATACGAACAAGGACCAGGCGTTTTCCCTGGTTTGCCAGTTCTTCCACTTCGTCGGCAAAGAAGACGATCTGGCCGGTAGCGGCACCCGGGGAGGCGGGAAGACCTTTGGCCACGACTTTGGCGGATTTGATCCCGTCATGGTCGAAAACAGGGTGAAGCAGTTCATCGAGTTTATTGGGTTCAATTCTCAGCAGGGCGGTTTTTTCATCGATCACACCTTCCCGGAGGAGATCCATGGCGATTTTCACCATGGAAGCGCCGGTACGTTTACCGTTACGGGTCTGGAGAAGCCAGAGTTTGCCTTCCTGGATGGTGAATTCGAGGTCCTGCATATCGCGGTAATGACCTTCGAGTTTCCTCTGGGTATCGAACAGGTCGTTATAAACCTTAGGCATCTTTTCTTCCAGGGAAGGAAATTTGGAAGCTCTTTCCTCTTCGGAGACTTCGGCAAGAACAGCCCAACGAAGCGATCCTTCTTTGGTGATCTGCTGCGGGGTACGGACACCGGCCACAACATCTTCACCCTGGGCATTGAGAAGATATTCGCCGTTGAAAACATTTTCACCTGTGGCAGCATCCCTGGTGAAGGCCACTCCGGTACCGGAGGTTTCTCCCATATTTCCAAAGACCATTGCCTGTACGTTAACCGCAGTACCCCATTCTTCGGGAATACCGTTAAGTTTGCGGTAATAAATGGCCCTGTCATTCATCCAGCTGTCGAAAACGGCCATGACGGCACCCCAGAGCTGCTCCCACGGATCGGACGGGAAATCTCTGTCCGGTCTTGTCCTTCACAGCTTTCTTGAATTTCACAACGAGTTCTTTGAGATCGTCAACGCTGAGCTGCGTATCGAGCTCAACACCGCGTTCTTCCTTCATCTTTTCGATGATCTCTTCGAACGGATCAACATCTTCCTTGGATTCCGGTTTCAGTCCCAGAACAACATCACCGTACATCTGGACAAACCGGCGGTATGAATCCCATGCAAAACGTTCGTTACTGGTCTTGGCGATCAGTCCTTTCACGGCGTCGTCATTCATCCCAAGATTAAGAACGGTATCCATCATTCCCGGCATGGAAACACGTGCACCGGAACGAACCGATACCAGACATGGATTTTCACTGCTACCGAATTTCGTACCCATGATCTTTTCAATGTTGCCAACAGCCGCTTCGACATCCTCTTTGATCAGTTCGACAACCTTCTCCTGTCCAATCCGATTGTATTCGGTACAAACTTCAGTGGTGATGGTAAATCCCGGAGGAACGGGAACGCCAATGAGATTCATCTCTGCGAGATTGGCTCCTTTACCACCCAGCAAATTTTTCATGTCAGCCCTACCTTCAGCACTTTTATTACCGAAAGTGTAAACGCGTTTTACTTGTGACATTTTTTATCTCCTTTCTTTTTCTTATTTATTATAAGTGAACTATTTAGCTAAATATTCATATTATTTTTTAAGAGTACAAATGTATTCAAAAAAACCATAAATCAATTCTAAATAGGATTAATTTATCGTTATTTTATGAGGGATGCGGAAGATCAGGACTTCACACTGAGCGGGGATGAAAACGGAGAATGGTTTCCCGGAGAAATTCGCTGTCGAGATGGGTATATATTTCGGTGGTGAGAATGGATTCATGTCCGAGCATTTCCTGGACGGCCCGAAGATCGGCACCGCCTTCCACCAGGTGGGTGGCAAAGGAATGCCGGAAGGTATGGGGACTGACGTGTTTTTTGATGCCGGTTTTCTGCTTTCAGATCCTTGACGATGGTGAACACCATGACACGGGTAAGCTGCCGTCCGCGGCGGTTCAGGAACAGGATATCTTCATCCTCGGGAGCGATGGAAGGCAATTGTTTGCTGTCGGGAAGGTAATTCCCGATCTCCCTGACCGCGCTTTTTCCGATGGGGACCAGCCGTTCCTTGTCGCCTTTTCCTAAAACCCGGATAAATCCCTTGTCGAGATACAGATCGGTGAGATGCAGGCCGGTAAGTTCCGAAACGCGTAACCCGCATGAATACAGCACTTCGAGCATGGCCCTGTTCCTGTGGCCTTCAGGTTTGCTCAGATCGATGGCGGCAATCATCTTGTCAATTTCATCCTCATTCAGCACATCGGGAAGCTTTCGCCCGATTTTCGGGGCCTCTACGAGAAGGGTCGGGATCCTCCGGATCCGGTCTTCGAGGATCAGGAAACGGAAAAAAGCCTTCAGCCCGAAATGACCCTGGCCTGGGTACTTGTACTCATTCCCAGTTCATTGATCCATTGCAGGAAACCCCGAGGTCGGTCGAGTCTGCACCTCGTCGGGACCCGAAGGATTAATTTGCTGTACTTCAAGATATCTTCTGAATTTCTGGATATCGGCACTGTAGGCATCGACAGAATTACCGGAAAGGGATTTTTCGAGCCGCAGAAAATGCTGAAAATCACGGAAACTGTCGTCCCAGTTCATGCTTTTTGCTTAACATCTCAATATTACGTAAAAGGAATCATGATGTTTTGAATATATTTGTCAATTTTTCCAGCGTGCACCATAAGGCTCCTTCCCGGCAGGGGCATGAGACTGGTCACGGCCCTTATTCCCAATGTTTTGACTTATGAAGAAAAAGACAAAGATTGTTGCCACGGTTTCGGACCTGAGGTGTGAACCGGAATTCATCCGCAGCCTTTATAAAGCCGGGATGAATGTCATCCGGCTGAACACGGCCCATCAAAGTCCCGAACAGACCCTGAAGATCGTGACGAATGTCAGGGCGGTTTCCGAGAAGATTGCCCTTTTGCTCGATACCAAGGGTCCAGAGATCAGGACCGTTGCCGATGGATATCACCGCTGGAGATCTCCGCCGGCAGTCAGATCCGGTTGACCGGTGATCCGGCCGGAGGAAGCGTTGACGGCGTTGTTGGTATCAACTACCCGGGCTTCGCCGCAGGCTATTGAAACCGGCACCCGCATCCTGATCGACGATGGTTGCCTGGAACTCGAAGTGACCGGGAAAGAGGAGAACACGCTCCTCTGTACGGCATTGAACACTTCGGTGATCAAGGGTAACAAATCGGTCAATGTGCCGGGCGTCACCTTCGACCTTCCGGCTGTCAGTCCGAAAGACAGGGAATACATTGAATTTGCGGCCGTTCACCAGCTTGATTTCATTGCCCATTCCTTTGTGAGATCAAAACAGGATATCCTCGACGTGCAGGAGATCCTCGACAAGCATCAGAGCCAGGCAAAGATCATCGCCAAGATTGAAAACCAGTGAAGGGGTCACGAATATCGATGAGATCCTCGAGCTTGCTTACGGCATCATGGTGGCCCGGGGCGACCTGGCCATTGAGATGCCTTACGAGAAAATTCCGGGCATGCAGAAAATGATCATCAACAAGTGCATCCAACGCCGCAAACCGGTGATCATCGCAACGCAGATGCTCCATTCCATGATCACCGAACCCCGACCCACCCGTGCGGAAGTCAGTGACATTGCCAATGCGATCTACAGCAAGGCCGATGCCATCATGCTCAGCGGAGAGACGGCCTACGGGAAATATCCCTTAGAGGCAGTCGGAACGATGAGCCGTGTGGCCCGCGAGGTAGAAAAAAGCTGCAGCGACATGCATGAGACACCCATCATGGTGCTCAGCACACAGATTTCAGCCTACCTGACCAAATCGGCCGTGGAGGCATCGATCCGGCTCAAAGCCAAAGCCATTATCGCCGATACCACATCAGGTCGCACCGTCCGGAATATGGCCGGCTACCGGGGAAGGAAGATCATCCATGCCATGTGCTATAATCCGGCCACCGTTCGCCTGCTCGCCCTGTCGTTCGGCGTTTACCCCGAGTATATCGAAGAAAGTCAGGACAGCCGGGCTTTTGCGCGCATGGCCCTCGATAAGCTGGTCAGGAAAAAGAAACTGAATGCCGGGGATATCGTGGTCATCCTGGGCGGAAATTTTGGCCGGGTACATGGAGCCTCGCACCTCGAGATTTCAACGGTGGAAAATCTGATCGGGCAGGACGCCTGATTACCAGGGAAAACGCTGGGCAGCCAGGAGAAAGGATATCCCCAGGGCGATACCGGAAAATACCAGGTTCCATTCCCGCCGTTTGGCCCCGAAAATGTCCACGGCCAGGAGAGTGATGCCGATAACGATCAGAACAATGGTGATCTGCCCCAGCTCGATGCCGATGTTAAAAGCCAGCAGGGGGACCACCAGGCTGTCCTCCTTCCCGAGCATACCCCGCAGGAAGTTGGAAAATCCCATGCCGTGGATGAGTCCGAAAAACATGCGCAGCCACATACTTGAAACGGTGTGAAACTTCACTGATCTTTTCCGCCCTCTGGATAATATTGGCCAGGGCCGTGAAGAAAATCGTCACCGGGATCAGGAACTCGATGATCCCGGTGGGGATCCGGATGATGTTCAGCGTTGCCAGGGCCAGTGTGGTGGAATGGCCAATGGTAAAAGCAGTGACCAGGATCAGGAGCTTTCTCCATTGTTTGAGCGGATAGACAATGCTCAGGGCCACAATGAAAAGAATATGATCGTATCCCGCGAGATTGGCGATATGATCGATCCCTAACCGGAGGTAAAGTTCAAAAACCGACATGTTTCCAGAGTTAATGGACACAAAGAAAATAAAATTCCGTCAGTTTCGGCTCTTCTCCTCTGTTTTTTGACAGGCAGGTTGAAAGAATTCCGGGCCCCGGAATACTTATCTCTAAATGCAAATGCGTTGTATTTCTGCTTTTTCGGGTATACAGGCAGGCGTGCCGGTTCCAGGAGCCGCCGGTATCCGGGAAGGAATCTGTACCCTGGCGATTGTAATATTTAACACGTTCCGGTCAATAAACACCGTGGATTTTGTGTAATTTTACCCTAAAATTTGGCGCCTTGCGAAGGCTGATTCTGATATTATTCATAACTTTCGTTCCTGTAGGCTGGCTTGAAGCTCACCCGGTGCATGTTTCCGTGTGCAATTTTGAAATCAGCCAGGGAGGAATGACGATCGCCGTAAAGCTCTTTAGCGATGATCTTGCGCTTGCCCTTGAAAACCGGTTCAGGAAGAAGATCGATGTGGAAAATTTCGGAGAACAGCCACAGAAAAAAATCATCCTGGACTACATTACCGGAGAGCTGAACGTGATCATCAACAAAAAGGATACGGCAAATCTCGTTTTCACGAAGAGTGAGGAAAATGAGGGAGCAATCTGGCTTTATTTCAAGGTGAATTATCCGGGCCGGATTCAGGAAATGAAAATCCGGAACAGTCTTCTGGTCGACATGTTTCACGATCAGACCAACCTGGTGATCATCAGCAATGCCGACCAACAGAACGGTTACAGGTTTAACTATTACAACAGGGAGCAGGAGATTCAACTCAAATGAAAAGCAACTACAGGAACATCACTACCGCACTGATGCTGATCCTGGTCCTGGCTTTCACCGCGAACACGAATGCATGGGCCACCCACAACCGGGCCGGTGAGATCACCATGAGGCAGATCAGTGATCTGACTTACGAGATTACCATCACCACCTTCACCTATACCCTGAGCGCCGCCGACAGGCCCCAGCTGGAGGTGCAGTGGGGCGACAATACCACGTCCATCGCCCCGCGCATCGCCCTGCAAAATCTGCCCAATTATTACCGGCACAATACCTATATCACTCAGCATACCTTTCCCGGACCGGGCACCTACCAGATCGTTGTCCAGGATCCCAACCGGAATTACGGTGTCCGGAACATTCCGAACTCGGTCAATGTGGTCTTTTCCATCAAAACCATCATCACCATTAATCCGGGCATCGGTGAAGACAGCACCCCGATCCTGCTGAACCCCCCGATCGACAAGGCGGCCCTGGGCCAGATCTTCATCCACAACCCGGCAGCCTTCGATTACGACGGTGACAGCCTCTCCTACTCACTCACCGTCTGCACGGCCGAGGATGGCCTGCCCATTGAGAACTACACCCTGCCCAAAGCGAGCGACACCCTGTATGTCAACCCGGTGACGGGTGACCTGGTATGGGATACACCCGTCGATACCGGCATCTACAATATCGCGATGAATATCTCGGAATGGCGCAATGGCATCAAGATCGGGAACGTGGTCAGGGATATGCAGATTGAAGTCTATCGCACGAACAACCATCCGCCGGTCAATGATTCCCTGCCCGACTACTGCATCATGGCCGGAACCCGCTTCGAGCAGCTGGTCAGGTCGACCGATCCCGACGGCGATAACCTGACGCATTTTATCACCGGCGGGCCCTATGCCTATGGAGATTCCTCCATTTACGACACCATCGTCTCCAAATCACCGGGCCTCATCATTTCCCGGATCATCTGGCAGACTTCCTGCCTCGATCCCACGTGAACAACCCTACCTGATCACCATAAAAACCGAGGACCACAATCCCGAGCTCAGCCTCATTGACATCGATAACCTGAAGATCAAAGTTCTGGCCCCCGCCCCCGTTCTCTCCGACCTGCGTCTCTTCGAACAACTCCGTCAACCTGTTGTGGAAGAGATACACCTGTGCGAACATCAAAGGTTATAAAATATACCGGAAAGAAGGACCATCTGATTACACGCCCGACGACTGCACTCCTGGTTTGCCCGCGACAACCGGATTTGAGTTCGTGGGAAAAACCTCTTCGGTTAACGATACCGTCTTCAATGACAATAACAAAGGCGATGGTCTTGCCCAGGGAACCCAGTACTGCTACAGGATCACCGCTATCCTTTCCGATGGGTCGGAAAGCTTTCCCTCCGAAGAGATGTGCGCCTCGCTTGTTCCCGGATTCCCTTCACTGCTCAATGCTTCGGTTGAAGACCCGGGTGAAAACGGAGCCATCTTCCTGTCCTGGGAGAAACCTCTCGGTCTCGATACGGTTCCATCGATCACCGGACCGTTCGAATACATCATCTACCGGTCCAACGACCTCTGGGGCAAAAACCTGCAACAGATCTATTCATTCGTCACGACCGACCTGAACGACACCACCTACATCGACCAGCCTGTCGACACCCGTGCGTTCCCCTATTCCTACAGTGTGGAGCTCTATAATAATGCGCCGGGCAACCGGTTCCTGATCGGGAAGCCCGAAGTGGCTTCAACCATCTATCCCGAGGTCAATATCGGGGACAACCGGATCCATCTCACCTTCCGTAAAAATGTTCCCTGGGTCGACAGTCTCTACAGTGTCTGGAGGCTCAACAACAACACCGGGGAATACGACTCCCTGGGCATCACCACGACCGACCAGTACACCGATACCAACCTGACGAACGGACAGGAATACTGCTACTACGCAGTTGCCTCGGGTTTCCGGAACAATGGCGGCATCCATTACCGCAACCGAAACGTCTCGCACCGCGCCTGCGGCATTCCCGGAGATACCATCCCGCCCTGCCCCCCCGGTCTCGATGTGCACTCCGCCTGCGACAGCCTGTTCAACCACCTGAGCTGGGGCTACCCCGATCCGACTCCCGAATGTGCACAGGATATCATCCAGTATAAGATCTATTACACCCCGCAGGTCAATACCGACTATATGGTCATCGACAGCCTCAAAGGCATTGACCAGCGGACGTACAACCATTATCCCGCCGACGGGCTGGCAGGCTGTTATTATGTCACGGCTGTTGACTCGTTCGGGAATGAGAGCAGTCCCTCTCTCAAGGTATGTGTGGATGAATGCATCAAGTACGAAATACCCAACGTCTTCAGTCCTAACGGCGACGGGGTGAATGACGTTCTGAAACCGTATGAATACCGGGATGTGAACAAGATCGATATGAAGATCTTCAACCGCTGGGGCCAGATGATCTATCGAGACCCAGGATCCGATGATCAACTGGGACGGGAAGATCCAGGGCAGCAATAAACTGGCGGCCCCCGGCGTATACTATTATATTTGTGACGTCTATGAAAAACGCATAACCGGCATTGAGGTCAGGAACATCGTCGGGTTTATACATCTGTATCATGAAAAAGGTGCGAAAAACGACAATACCAACCAAAATACATATTAGGATCATCCTGGTATGGCTCCTCTTCCCGGCATCACTGATGGCCCAGAAGATGCCGGAGGATAATTACCTCCGCGGGTATGCCTTTTATCTGCAGGAGAAATACGATTCCGCCATCACCTGCTTTGATAAGAGCCTGAAGATTTCCGGTCAAAACACCGATGCCTTTTATTACCGGGGATTGTCCTACCTGAAGACGGGCAATGACCAGAAAGCCATCCAGGATTTTACGGAAGTCGACAAATCCGACCAGGGCCGTGGCGCCATCTGGATCGCCAGGATCTATGCCCGGGAAAATAATGTGGATGAGATGCTTAAATACCTCGACCTTCATCTCCGGTCGAATAACAGGCTCCCGGAAAGCGTCATTCTCCTCGACAACGACTTTTCCGCCTACGAAAATAACCGCAAGTGGACCGATTTCTGGAAAAGCGCCAATTATTATACAGGTTTCGACCATGCGCTGGCCCAGGCAAATTACCTCATCAAAACGGGCGATTATGCCGAGGCCGCCGATGTCATCAGTGAAGGACTGAAAAGCAATTACCGCAAGGCGCCCCTTTATGCCAAACGCGCCGAAGTTTACCTGAACACAGGCAACGACAAGCAGGCGCTGGCGGATCTGAATGCCGCACTGACCACCGACCACCGGAACGCCGATCTCTATGCCCGTCGCGCCGATGTCAACTACCGGCTCGGAAAGTTTACAGATGCTCTCGACGACTATGCCTCCGCGCTAAAATACGACCCCGACAACATCAAACTTTATCCCAGGCGCGCCCTCGCCAACAGTAAAAACGGCCTGTACGACCAGGCCGTGTCCGACATGAATTTCTACCTGACCTATTTCAGCGACGACGATACATCCTGGTATCATTTCGGCATGATCCACCGTGAAAATCATAAGCTGTTTGATGCGCTTCACTGCTTCAACAAGGCGCTCTCCCTCAGCCAGGCCGACCCGAAATATTTCGTCGCCCGGGGTGAAACCTATATGGACACGCGTACCTACAAGTATGCCCATAATGATTTTACCATGGCCCTGGACCTTGATCCGCATGATGCCAAAGCCTACTTCGATCTGGGCACGGCAGCCGTCAAACTGGGAAACAGGGACGAGGCCTGCTATGGTTTCCGGAAGGCTTACGAGAATGGCTACCAGCAGGCCAGGGAATTTATGGACCAATATTGTAAATAGAATGAGTGGGAAGGAAAGCGATATACAGAAGAGAAACCAGGAAATCCGGCGTAAACTCCATTCGGGCCGGGATGATGTCATCCTCCAAACCCTTATAGAACTCAGATCGAAAGGGAACCGCGATATCCTGCCCGAAGTGATCGACCTGGTCTCGGCGGATGTAAGCCCCGAGATCACCGATGCCGGACTGGCCCTGCTGAACGACCTGAAGCACAAAGGTTCAGCCTGGATCATCCCCGAAGCCATCCGCAAGGACCGCCATCGCAAAAACCTCGACCGCATCGTGGCTTCATGCTGGCAGAACGGCATGGATTATTCACAGGATATCGACCTTTTCATCGATCTGGTCCTGGAAGAAGACTATGTCACGGCCATCGAAGCTTTTACCGTGGTGGAACAAAACCTCCAGGGTCTCAGTGCCCCGCAAAGGGAACAGAAAGCCATCTACCTCGAAAACCGGTTCAATGACACCCGCGATGATAAGCGCCGGCTGGTGAGGGAACTCATTGCCGTCGTCAAAACCTTTCCCGGGCCGGTCAGCCCCGAACTTAACTAGTGCTTGCAAGAAAACGCCAATAGCTGCGTTATGCTCGACTTCAAAACAGTCATTTACGAATAGTAAACTCCTGTTTTTCAGTCATCGCAAGCCTTGCTCTTGACGTTTTCTTATCAAGCACGGCTAAAAAACATGAGTTTTCTTTCTGACACTAACTAAAGGATGCATGTTCGATCAGGCATTCTCTCCCCCGGGATCTTTTCACCAGTGAATTTAAAGTATCCGGGAAAGCCGGAATGGCTCTACGTCAGCTTTGAAAAGTATTTCATAAACTGAGCCCTCTCGTAGATGGCCGGATCATCGAGATTATCGTAGTTCATGGCGCCCCTGAATTCATCGATGGTCTTATAATTCCTGTCGATCATCCACGACTCAAGCCTGTCGATCATCTCAGTGAGATATTCCAGACCATTCTTATAAAGCACTGAGCAGACCTCCACTGCCCGGGCTCCGGCAAGCAGCATTTTCACCGCGGCCTCGCCCGAATGAACGCCCGTGGAACCGGCAATATCGATGCTCCTGACCTGGCTGGAGACGATACCCACCCATCGCAGGCTGTTCCGGATATCAGACGGTGAGCTCAGCACTTCGGCAGAACCCATGCTCAGATCGTCGATATCAATGTCGGGCGCATAAAATCGGTTGAATAAAACCACACCGCTGGCTTCGCGGTAGTACAACTGGCTGACGAGATAATTCAGGTTGGTGAAATTGGGACCCAGTTTCATGATGACCGGGATGCTGATCCGCTTGCGTATCCCTTCGAGAAGGTCGAAATAAATGCGCTCATAGTGGGTCGCTTCCATCTCCCGGTCGATGGGCAAAAAATAGACATTCAACTCGAGAGCATCCGCCCCGGCCTCTTCAATCCGGACTGCAAAATCCATCCACTCGCTGGCCGAAACGCAGTTGATGCTGGCAATCACCGGCATGTGAACCGCCTTTTTCGAATCCCTGACCAGCTGCAGGTATTCCGAAAGAGTGTTCTCCCGGGTATAACGACGCACATAGTCGAGAGCCTCAGGATAATCGGTCTTCTGAAGAAGATCTCCCGTTTCGAACCTGATCTGCTCTTCAAAGAGCGATTTCAGAACGACAGCGCCCGCTCCGAGGGCATCGAGCTTCCGGATGCGGTCGACCGAACTCGTGATGCCCGAGCTGCTGACGATGAACGGATTTTTAAGCTTCAATCCAGCAAATGTGGTATTCAGGTTTGCCATTTTATAGGTGTTTAGAGTCAATCAATAATTACGCTCGCCAAAAATGAGGCTGCCGATGCGCAGCATATTGGATCCTTCCTCCACGGCAATGCGGTAATCGTTCGACATTCCCATGGAAAGCCACCGGAAGTGGGAAGTATCACGGAACCACGTATCGCGGGTCCTGTCGAAGAGGCTTTTCAGAAACCGGAATTCCCTTCTCACCTGGTCTTCATCCGTGGTAAAGGTAGCCATTCCCATCAAGCCGCACAGGCGGATATGCGCCAGGCCGGCTGACAGGCCCGTGCCGAGCAGGTCGTCGATCTCACCGGCCGAAAATCCAAATTTTGTTTCTTCCTCGGCGATGTGAACCTGAAGCAGGCAGTCCTGCACCCGTCCGTTTTTCGCGGCTTCCTTATCGATCACCTTGAGCAGTTTAGCGCTGTCGACCGAGTGGATCAGGCTGACAAATGGTGTAATGTATTTGACCTTGTTGGACTGAAGGTGCCCGATCATATGCCACTCGATATCGGCGGGTAGTTCGCCGGACTTATGGACGAGTTCCTGGACCTTGTTCTCACCGAAAACCCTGTGACCCGCATCGTAGAGGGCCTGAATGTCTCCGACAGGCTTGGTCTTGGACACTGCAACCAGCTTGATATCACCGGGTAATTCGGTTTTGAGGCGTTTGATATTTTCGACAAGATCCATCACACCTTTTTTATTTTCAAAAATAGGAAAATATCTCGGAAAAACCGTGAAGAATCAGGGATTGGATGCGGATTTCGTGCGGCGATCTGTCGACGCCAACCTCCGGGGCAGTGGCTGGTATTCCGGGCGGGGTGAGCGGCCGGCCCGGCCATCCTGTTTCAATCGGGGGCACGGCCGGCTTGTGATCCCGGGCATTTTTCAGAAGGAGGCGGGAAAAGAAAAATAAATTCCCTATCATTGCAGGCATTTTAAATGTTAAAGAGCATGAAAATTACCGTAGTTGGGGCGGGGAATGTGGGTGCCACAGCCGCTAACATTCTGGCCGAAAAAGAAATAGCCAATTCGGTCGTCTTACTCGATGTTGTCAAAGGCCTCGCTGAAGGAAAAGCACTCGATATCATGCAAATGGCTCCGCTGGCCTTATTTGATACGCGAACGTACGGTGTAACGGATGACTATGAAGCCACCAAAGATTCATCGATCGTGATCATCACCTCGGGCCTGGCCCGCAAGCCCGGCATGAAGCGTGAGGACCTGATCGCGACGAATGCGAAAATCGTTAAGAATGTCACGGAAAATATCATCCGGTATTCGCCCGATGCGATCCTGATCGTGGTTTCGAATCCCCTCGATGCCATGTCGTACGTCGCCTATAAAACAGCCGGGATCGCCCCGGAACGGGTGATCGGCATGGCAGGGCTGCTGGATACAGCCCGCTACAGGGCCTTCCTGGCAGAGGCCCTCGATTCTTCGGTCAAAGATATCCAGGCCATCACGCTTGGCGGCCATGGCGATGATATGGTTCCCTTGATGAACTACACGACCCTGAGCGGCGTTCCGGTCAGCCAGCTTCTGTCAAAGGAAAAAATCGACGAGATCATCAACCGGACCCGTAAAGGGGGTGGTGAGCTTGTCAACCTGATGGGCAAATCGGCCTGGTACGCCCCCGGGTACGCCACGGCCAGGATGGCTGAGGCCATTGTCAGGAACCAGAAACGGTATTTCCCATGCAGCGCCTACCTTAATGGTGAATACGGCTTGTCCGATATGTTTTTCGGCGTACCGGTGAAACTCGGCAACCATGGTATTGAGGACATCCTCGAGATCGAACTCGATGACGAGGAGCGCAGGCTCGTCGGGATCTCGGCAAACAGCGTGAGGGAAAATATCGAATTCCTGAAGACGCTGGAGCTGTTTGGGTAAACGCGGGTACGGGTGACTTGTCCTGAAATAGGTTTACAAAAAATGTAAACAAAAAACAGGTCTATGAAACGAAAAGTAAATGTTTATTCGGACACGTTTAAGTTCAAGGTCCAGGATAAAATTCCCTACTGATACCGCCGATCTACGCTGAAGTTTTCGATTGCTTCCGCGGTAATCCGCGCGATCTGCGGGAATATATTAACCGAAGCACTACCAGGAAAAAATTTCCCGCAGATATCGCTGATTTACGCTGAGGTTTTCGATTCTTTCTGCGGAAATCCGCGCGATCTGCGGGAATACATTAACCGAAGCACTACCAGGAAAAAATTTCCCGCAGATATCGCTGATTTACGCTGAGGTTTTCGATTCTTTCTGCGGAAATCCGCGCGATCTGCGGGAATACATTTATACCGAAGCACTACCAGGAAAAAATTTCCCTCTGATATCGCTGATTTACGCTGAAGTTTTCGATTCTTTCTGCGGAAATCCGCGCGATCTGCGGGAATACATTAACCGAAGCACTACCAGGAAAAAAATTCCCGCTGATATCGCCGATTTACGCTGAGGTTTTCGATTCTTTCTGCGGAAATCCGCGCGATCTGCGGGAATACATTAATCGAAGCACTACCAGGAAAAAAATTCCCGCTGATACCGCCGATTTACGCTGAAGTTTTCGATTCTTTCTGCGGAAATCCGCGCGATCTGCGGGAAAACATTAACCGAAGCATTACCAGGAAAAAAATTCCCGCTGATACCGCCGATTTACGCTGAAGTTTTCGATTCTTTCTGCGGAAATCCGCGCGATCTGCGGGAATATATTAACCGAAGCACTACCAGGAAAAAATTTCCCGCAGATATCGCCGATTTACGCTGAGGTTTTCGATTCTTTCTGCGGAAATCCGCGCGATCTGCGGGAATACATTTACCGAAGCACTACCAGGAAAAAATTTCCCGCAGATATCGCTGATTTACGCTGAGGTTTTCGATTCTTTCTGCGGAAATCCGCGCGATCTGCGGGAATATATTAACCGAAGCACTACCAGGAAAAAATTTCCCGCTGATATCGCTGATTTACGCTGAGGTTTTCGATTCTTTCTGCGTAAATCCGCGCGATCTGCGGGAATATATTAACCGAAGCACTACCAGGAAAAAATTTCCCGCAGATATCGCCGATTTACGCTGAGGTTTTCGATTCTTTCTGCGGAAATCCGCGCGATCTGCGGGAATACATTAACCGAAGCACTACCAGGAAAAATTTCCCGCTGATATCGCCGATTTACGCTGAGGTTTTCGATTCTTTCTGCGGAAATCCGCGCGATCTGCGGGAATATATTAATCGAAGCACTACCAGGAAAAAATTTCCCGCAGATATCGCTGATTTACGCTGAGGTTTTCGATTCTTTCTGCGTAAATCCGCGCGATCTGCGGGAAAACACTAACCGAAGCACTACCAGGAAAAAATTCCCGCTGACACCGCTGATTTACCCTGAAGTTTTCGATTGTTTCCGCGGTAATCCGCGCGATCTGCGGGAATACATTAAACGAAGCATTACCAGGGAAAAAATTCCCGCTGATGCCGCTGATTTACGCTGACGTTTTCGATTTTTTCTGCGTAAATCCGCGCGATCTGCGGGAATACATTTATCGAAGCACCACCAGGAAAAAAATTCCCGCTGATGCCGCCGATTCACTCTGAAGTTGCCTAAAGCTGTGAAAGATTTAATCCACCATTCCGACCGAGGAGTCCGGTACTGTTCCGATGCTTATGTGAAGATCCTTAAAAAACGGGATATAAAAATAAGCATGACTGAAAAAGGAGATCCATTAGAAAATGCCATTGCGTAACGAGTTAATGGGATCCTGAAAACGGAATGGATTTATGATCTGAACCCTGATCAGTTAACAGAGACAAAAATTAAACGGATCATTGATATATACAATATTTGTCGTCCACATGAAAGTATTGATATGATGACTCCTGAGGAAGCTCATAAGGTCGAGGGTGTGCTAAAAAGGCAATGGAAAAACTACGATAAAAACGGACGGTGGAACCCGTGAATTAGTGACTTTAATTCTCTCCCAGCGTAATGGAGCGTAGCGAAATGAAGCTGGGAGAGGATTAAAAGAAAGAACATTGTGAATGCATAATAAGTCAAATATCTGTAAACTTTTTTTAGAACGGGTCATGTCTCATTGTCAATGCCAGGAATCCAGGTGAATTGGCCGGTTATCGGATTACCGGGTAAGCGGTGGCTGCCGTGTCCTTATAGGTTACCTGAAGCTGATGAAGCTGATCTTTGAGATCCGTGATCACACCTTGATAATCGCTTTCATTGTAAAGGTTATGCATTTCATGCGGATCGTTTTTCAGGTCAAATAATTCCCATTCATCCATATCTCCATAAAAATGCATCAATGCATAACGATTTGTGCGGATCCCGTAATGCGGCCTGACCTCATGCTCACTGGGATATTCATAATAATGATAATAAAGGGCCTGCCTCCAGTTTGTGACCGTCTGGTTATTCAATAATTTAACCAGTGACATACCCTGCATATCTTCAGGAACATCCACGCCTGCCAGCTCAAGGAATGTCGGTGCGTAATCGATGTTTTGAACCAGCTCGTCAACATCCCCTGTTCGTGAAAATTTGTCGGGAAGGTGCATGATGAGAGGCGTTCTGAAGGATTCTTCATACATAAACCGTTTATCGAACCAACCATGTTCTCCCATGTACATCCCCTGGTCGGACGTATAGACCACCAGTGTATTTTTCATGAGTCCTTCGTCGTTCAGGTAATCGATCAGGCGGCCAATATTATTATCCAGCGATCTCACACATGAAAGGTAATCCTGCAAATACCGCTGGTATTTAAATTCAGCCAGATCCTTTCCCTGGTAATGGCTATTGATGAACTTCTTAATGAGCGGATCGTAATGGGTATCCCAGGCTTTCTTCTGAGCGTCATTTAACCTGGCGTAAATATGGTTCCTGTAAATTTCGCCCAACTCGGTCCGGATGGAATCCTTTTTATCCGCCATTTTATTGTCATACACGATATCCATGGCCGTTGAGCCAATCTCCATTTTCTGTTTTAGCGCCCCTTCCCTTCCTTGATAATCATCATAAAAATTGTCCGGGAGAGGAAATGTGCTGTGGGTAAAAGCATCGAGATCCGTCGTGTCGGGCATCCAGTTCCGGTGAGTGGCTTTATGGTACAACAGAAGGCAGAAAGGCCGGGATTTATCCCTGTTTTTGAGCCAACGGATTCCAAAATCAGTGATCAGATCGGTCACATAACCCTCGAATTTCTTCTTCTTCCCCATCTCAATGAAATCAGGATTATAATAGGAACCCTGACCCGGAAGGATGTTCCAGTAATCCATGCCCGCCGGCCAGCTTTTCAGATGCCATTTACCAATCATTGCCGTCTGGTAACCTGCCTGATGAAGAAGCTTTGGAAAGGTTTCCTGCGTGCTGTCAAAGGTCTGGACATTATCCATCAGACCGTTTATATGGCTGAATTTCCCCGACAATATCACGGCCCGGCTCGGCGCACATAAGGAGTTGGTCACGAATCCATTCCGGAAAACCACACCGTGTGTTGCCAGCCGGTCGATATTCGGCGTTTCGATATAACGGTGATCATAAGCGCTGACGGTTTGATAAGAATGGTCATCACTCATGATAAGAATAATATTCGGTCTGGCTGCTTTCTCTTTTTGCTGCATTTGACAAGAAGCCGGGATCAAAAGAGGAAGAAGGAGTAATCCGTGTGACGGGTTTTAATTTCATTATAAATTTAAATTTAGTAATCTGACAATAAGATCAAACTATTCAGAGATAAAAAGGCATTAATACCAGGGCCAACAGGATGATTTGATCATTGACAATTAAAAATCTTAAATAATTTAATGAGATTGCTAAGTTAAAGTTATTTTTTAATAAGACAATTTTTTCTTTTATCGAAAAAAAAGAAATAACTTGCACTGATTATCATAACAGGATGCCCATTCTTTTCAAATATCGATTTAAACAAACCTGCCTCGGCCGAAGGCTTTATGAATGCCTCATCTTCTGAAAGGACCCTGATGCACAAAGGGATAATATACCCTGGTGCATAGTGGTTTCCGTTTTTTCTCTTTCTTTTATTTCAGGTTGATCATGAAAGGTTTGATATTCGATATAAAACGCTATGCGATCCATGATGGTCCCGGCATCAGGGTTACCTTCTTCATGAAAGGTTGTCCCCTGGAATGCTGGTGGTGTCATAATCCGGAAAGCATCTCCCCTCTTCCCCAGACAGTCCAACGAACAGACAAAATCGGAAACAGGCAATTTCAGGTCACCGAACAGATCGGGAAGGAATATTCAGTCGGCGAATTACTGGATATCGTTAACCGCGATCTTGTTTTTATCGAGGAATCGGGTGGCGGGGTTACCTTCTCAGGAGGTGAACCGCTTATGCAATCTGAATTTTTAAGTGAAGCGCTCGGCCTGTTCAGGCAGTCAGGAATTCACACTGCGGTGGACACATCCGGGCAGGCCGACCGGAGGATCATCGACCGGATCATCGGGGATACCGATCTTTTTCTTTTCGACATCAAACACCTGGACCCGGATAAACACCTCAAATATACCGGGGTAAGAAATGGGCTCATCCTGGATAACCTGACGTATATTCTCAGCCGGGGCAAAAAGGTGAACATCAGGATTCCCATCATTCCCAGGTCATAATGATGATGAAAAACATCTCGAAAATCTGAAAGACTTTCTCGGCCGGTTCAGGCAAAGTCATTTAACCGGGATCGATCTTCTACCCTATCACCGGACAGGCATTTCAAAATATCATCGCTTTGGGAGAGAATTCAAAATGGATGGGACCGAGCCGCCTTCAGAGGAAAGAATGGATCAGCTCAAAGCGTATTTTAATGAACAGGGATTTAAGGTTAAAATTGGTGGTTAGAAAAATAAACTGTACAAAATGGTCTTGACTGAACGCGTTAAAATTTTAAGAGAAGAAAGCCTGAATGCTTTGGAATCCATCACTGCAGAAAGAGCCATACTGGTCACCGGATTTTACAGCAGTGATGAAGCCCGCGAATTATCGGCACCGGTAAAACGCGCCAGGGCTTTTGAATACATTCTCAGGCACAAAAAAATTCACATCGGTGAGGGAGAACTGATCGTCGGGGAAAGAGGTCCTGCCCCGAAGGCAACCCCGACTTATCCCGAGATCAATCTTCACTCCCTTGAAGACCTGGAGATACTCAATTCACGTGAAAAGGTGTTCTTCCGGGTCGATGAGGACGTCAGGAAGGTTTACCAGGACGAGATCATTCCTTTCTGGAAAGGCAGGAGCAATCGCGACCGGATCATGGAAGCCATGACCCCGACGTGGAAAAAGGCCTATGAGGCAGGAATATTCACCGAATTCCAGGAGCAGAGGGCTCCCGGGCATACCGTTCTCGGGTACAAAATGTTCAGGACGGGGTTTCTTGATCTGAAGCGTGAGATTGGCGAACAGTTAAAATCCCTGGATTTTGTCAATGATCCACACGCTTATGGAAAGAGGGAAGAACTGAGAGCCATGGACATTGCCTGCGATGCCATCATCATGTATGCTGAACGTCATGCTGATGAACTCCACCGGCTGGCGGAAACGTGTGCCAACCCGGAAAGAAAGGCGGAACTGGAAAAAATGGCCGTCATTTGCCGGAAAGTTCCGGCATATGCCCCGGAAACGTTTCATGAGATGCTTCAGCATTACTGGTTTATCCATCTCGGTGTGGTAACCGAACTGAATCCCTGGGATTCATTCAACCCGGGAAGGCTTGACCAGCATCTTTACCCGGTGTACAAGAGCGATATGGAAGCAGGAAGATTGGACCGTGAACAGGCTTTTGAACTCCTGGGATGTTTCTGGGTCAAATTCAACAATCAACCCTCTCCACCCAAGGTGGGTGTAACAGCACTGGAAAGCAATACCTATACCGACTTTGCCCTGATCAACCTGGGTGGCGTAAAACCCGACGGGAGCGATGCCGTCAACGAAATGTCGTATATGCTCCTTGAAGTCATCAGTGAAATGAGACTTTTGCAGCCCAGTTCCATGGTGCAGATCAGTAAGAAGAGCCCTGACAGGTTCATCCATAAAGCCCTGGATATCATAAAAACCGGTTTCGGCCAGCCTTCCTGTTTCAATACCGATGCGATCATTCAGGAACTCCTTCGCCAGGGGAAATCCCTGGTGGATGCCAGGAACGGCGGAGCCTCGGGATGTGTTGAAACCGGAGCCTTCGGAACCGAATGTTACTGGTTGTCGGGATATTTTAACCTGCCAAAAATTCTTGAACTCACCCTTCATAATGGCACCGATCCCCGAACGGGAAAGCTCATCGGACTTGAGACGGGAGAGCTGTCGCAATTCGACACCTTTGATAAATTATGTGAGGCGTTCAGTGTGCAACTGAATTATTTCATCGATATCAAGATCACAGGCAACAATGTCATCGAGAACATATTCGGAACCTTTCTCCCCGTACCCTTTCTTTCCCTGCTCATCGAGGGATGTATCGAAAAGGGCCGTGATTACAACAACGGAGGAGCCCGTTATAATACCACCTACATCCAGGGGGTCGGACTGGGAAGCATTACCGATATGCTGACCTCCATCCGTTATAACATTTATGATCAGAAGAAATACACCTTTGATGAAGTTCTGCAGGCACTGAAGGATAATTTCGAAGGGCATGAGGAAATGCAGCACGATCTGATCTATAATACCCCGAAATACGGTAATGATGATGACTATGCGGACCGGCAGGCGGCCATGGTTTTTGACATGTTTTTCGATGCGGTGGACGGGCGCCCCGTCACCCGCGGCGGCGTTCACCGGATCAACATGCTTCCCACAACTTCCCATGTCTATTTCGGAAGCGTAATGGAAGCCACTCCCGATGGAAGAAGTGCCGGCATGCCTCTTTCCGAAGGGATATCTCCCTGCCAGGGTGTGGACAGACTGGGCCGACAGCAGTCATCCGCACGGCATCCAAAATTGACCACCTGCGAACGGGAGGCACCTTGCTCAATCAGAAGTTCAGCCCCCGATTCTTCAATGATGAGGAAAGTTATGCGAAACTTACCGCCCTGATCAGGAGTTACTTCAGGCTGGATGGGCACCATATTCAGTTCAATGTCGTTGACGCCGAAACCTTGCGGGATGCTCAAAAGCACCCGGAATTATACCGGGACCTCATCGTCCGGGTGGCCGGTTACAGCGATTATTTCAACAACCTCGGTGAAAATCTTCAAAATGAGATTATTCAGCGAACGGCTCACGAATCCTTTTAACAAAACGCAAAATATCATGATCAACAAAAAAAGTTTTCAGGTCAGAAGAGAAAAACTCAGGAAATCCATCCAGCAAGGGATAATTCTCCTCCTGGGAAATGATGAAAGCCCGATGAACTACTACGACAATCCCTATCCCTTTCACCAGGACAGTACGTTCAGGTATTTTTTCGGACTCAATTTTCCCTACCTCTGCGGCATTCTCGATTGTGACAGCGGAGAGGAAACCGTCTTCGGGAATGATCTGACCGTGGAAGATTTCGTTTGGATGGGACCCCAACCGACCATTGCCGAAAGGGCATCGGCCTTCGGGATCCATAAAACCGGAAATCTTGATGAATTGGAAAAGACGCTCAGGGATGCCATCTCAAAAGGCCGGAAAATCCACTTTCTGCCTCCTTACCGACCCGAGAATAAATTAAAGTTGTCTGACTGGCTGGGTATTCCCCCGTCCGAATCCATGAAGAAGGCCTCTGTTGAGCTTATCGAAGCGGTGGTTAATCAACGGAATTACAAATCGGAGGAAGAGGTCGAGGAAATAACCAAAGCGGTGAATATTTCGGTTGACATGCATTTAACGGCAATGCGGATGACCAGGCCCGGAACAAAAGAGTATGAGATCGCAGCCGCTGTAAACCACGTTGCTGAATTGGCCGGAGCCACGCTTTCGTTTCCGATCATCGCCACGATCAACGGACAGACCCTCCATATTCATTCCCATCAAAATACCCTGCAAAGCGGACGGATGTTCCTGCTGGATGCGGGTGCAGAGGTTGAATCCGGTTATGTGGGAGATCTTTCCAGCACAATTCCTATTGATCCGCATTTCACGCCATTGCAGAAAGAAATCTATGATCTCAGCCTGGAAAGCCATGACAAGTCCATTTCGATGCTAAAACCGGGCGTACCATTTAAGGAGGTTTACCTGGAATCGTGCCGTGTCATCGTGAGGGGGATGAAGGATATGGGATTGATGAAAGGGAATGTGGACAGTGCTGTTGAAAACGGGGCTCATGCCTTATTTTTCCCTTGCGGTCTGGGACACATGATGGGGCTTGACGCTCATGATATGGAAGACCTGGGTGAACAGTATGTGGGATGGGGCGGAAAACCCAAACCAACCCAGTTCGGGATCAAATCGCTCCGGCTTGGCCAAAAGCTCGAACCCGGATTTGTTCTGACCATCGAACCAGGCATATACTTTATCCCGGAGTTGATCGATCAATGGCATTCCGAAGGCCATAACCGGGAATTTATCAATTTCGAAAAGGTTGCGGAATACAAAAATTTCGGCGGCATACGGAACGAGGAGAATTTCCTGATCACCGAAACTGGATACCGTTTGCTCGGCAAGCCGAAACCCAAAACGCTGGAAGATGTGGAAGCAGAACGCGCCAAAGATCTTCCCCTATGAGAAGTTCCCTTTGAACGATGAGTAAAAGGCAAATGAATGGCCTGCGATCCTGACGGATGCAGGCCATTTTTTTTCAGGGTGTTATGGTCACGTTCACCGTTGACTTTTGATCGGTAAAAATGAAAAGGATCAGATCCGTTCCCTCCAGCTCGTGGTTGATCCCGATGCGGCAATCCTTTGCCTTTTTCCCGTTGACCATGACCTCCGCATGATCAGCGTTCCAGTTCCTGATACGGATGGCCGGATCAATGACCGGCGAATCGCCGGTACCCTGCAGCGTCAGTTCCACTGATCCCGGCGATTTCCCTTCGTGCGTGATTTGATAGCAACGCTGACTGCGGTCATATCCCTCTGATACAAAGTTTTGTCCTTTTACCGACAAATCGGCCGGATACGACCATGAACGGCCAAATCGAACCAGTTCCTCCATGGTCATATCATTCATACCATACAGACCATTCCAGTATTTCCGGTTTCCATCCTGGTGGATGACCGGATCGGATATCGGGAAGCTGTCGGCATGGGAGGGACGATCGGACATCCGGGTGGTGCGTCCGTCACAGCGGGCCTGACCCACGGGGAAATGGTTACACCCGACGGCTTTGTCATAGGTTTTGATATCGTTCCAGCGAATGGTCATATCATTTCCGGGTTCGAAACAGATAAAAGGCTTGTTTTCGGATTTGAAATTATATTGCTGAATCGTAAAGTTTTTGGCCCATCCTGTTGGCTGTTCAGCAGGATCTTCCACAAAGGATACCGGCCGGATATGATCGTCGTAATCGGCCACATGGACATAGTCCGTATTCAGAAGATCTCCTTTCATCTGGCCGGGTTGAATAAGAGGCAACGATTCCTGGAACTGCCTTTCCTTACCGAGTGTACCCGAGTTCCATGAGACTTTTCTCACCGCCGTGGCATCCGGATAAATGTAATAATACTCATCAATCCAGGCTTCCCATCCTGTTTTCGGATCCGGATTCCAGGTATGATCATGCGAACTCACGGGGGCATATCTCCAATGCACAACGACCCGGGCAGGACTGTTTTCGATGATCCGCACATGTGAAAAGCGGCAGTGACGATCCTGCATATGTTCAAAACACCCTTCTGAATCCGCCTCGCCATTGTTCCATGTCTCGACGCTCTGATCCGTCATCCAGTTCTCATTCTCGGATACCCAGGCAGCTTCGTAACGGGTCCCTCTCCAGAACATCATTTTAACAGGCGACTTGTCGAAACAAACCGCAATATCCGGGTCCTGATCAACGGGCCATAGATTATCCCAGCCGGGATAATACCTGAGTTTTGTATAGTAGGCACCAAAACGGCGGGGGTTTTCAATTGTCGGAAATCGATGCAGGGGAATATCAGGAGGATCCGCGTTCACGGCGGTATAATGATTCCCGATCTCAGCCTGGTTTAATGGCCGGTCAAAAACCTTAATTTCATCAATAATTCCCTCCAATCCGTAATAGGCGGCCACCGTTCCATACTCCCGGTGAATATCGGAAGGTTTACCAGGTTTGGCCACCATACCCAGGATGCCTTCCGTGCGTGAAGGATAGGTCATTTTCCCGTTAAGGCTCAGTGAATTTACCAGCTTACCGTCCATATACAGCTTAAGAGATTTATCCGCTTCATAAACCCCGGCAAGGTAAACCCATTTCCTGAGAGGGATGATTTCCTGAGGACTGGTGCAGGCCATCCATTGGTCTCCGACACCCACCTCAAAGGAAGCCTGGCCATACGGACCGATCATTAAGCGGTAACCCCTGACACCACCCGATTCGGTGGTCATCAGCGGACACCAGTTCCAGGGGTATTCGCCCAGGGAAACCCATCCTTCAACGGTACATGCATCGCCGGGCGATTTGAGACCTGTATTGCCCCGGACTATGCGGGTCGTGAATCCGTCAAGACGGAGACCGTTTCCCACGACCCCTTGTGAAATTTCAAAATTCCCTTCAATGGTATCCTGAATATTCGTCCCGGGTTCCATGGTGTGACGGTTCTCGATCTTATCAAAATTCCATTCCATTATGGGTTCCTGGGCTTTAACCACCAAAGGAAACCCTAAGAGTACTAAAAACATGAATCGTTTCATTGTCTGACCTGATTAGTTTAAAATGCTTCGGTTACTTCCTGTTCCTGAAGTTCCTTTACAAGATCCATCATGAGCCTGAAAAGATTATGATAACCATAAAGCGGCAGTTTATCGGGACTGTCCGTGACATTGTGGCCCCCTCCTGAGGGACCTTTCGTCAGGAAGAAAATTGCCGGGACCTCTTTTTCATGAAAAGGGTAATGATCACTGTTGGCTTTTCCTGCGACAACATCAATAGTTTTCATATAATGGTTCTGATCATTGATGGACTGCACAATGGCTGCCTCCCGTGGACGTTGTGTACCATTGAATAAAATAACCCCATCCTGACCGGTACCTACCATATCGAGGTTAATGACCAGGCGGATCTGGTCCAGGGGGAAAACAGGATGATCCACATAATAGGAGGATCCTTTCAGACCGGCCTCTTCCCCGCTAAACAGCATAAAGGCTATACTGTAATAGGGTTGTTTGCCTTTTGAAAAATATCGGGCAAGATCGAGAACCATTGAAGTTCCGCTGCCATTGTCGGAAGCTGCCGGAAAAAGATTGCCGTTGCCATAGGAGCCTATCCCGTCGTAATGAGCCGTAAAGACAATAAAATGATCGGTTTTGCCGGGAATATAACCGATGACATTCCGCGTTGAATAATCCGGATCGACATGATCCCGGATATTGAGCGTGATGAAATCAAGGGTTTCCGGAACCGCCCCGGGATTGATGCGGAGATGGGCCGCAGGTCGTTCTTTTTTGCCGACCAGGCCGATCCCGATCTGGGGAGTGATTTCGATCAAGGCCCTTATTCCGCGATCACCATTCAGGCACATCGTTGTGAAAAAGTTGTATAATCCCGGATTATTCAATCCGGTGCTGTCGAGCAGGATCACTTCCCCCTCTCCGTTATGCCGGTCCAGCGAATCGAATAAATCCCGTGGATGTTTCAGAAGAGAAGCTCCCACCCGCAGTGGCCTGAATGTCCCTGTGAAGTTGCCGCTCTCAGGATCCATCATAAAATCCCTTCCAAAATTCAGATCATTACCGTTGATCTTTACCCCGGCTTCATCAAAGATGTTAACCCCAAAGGAATACGGCTGAAAATAGGAATCACCAAAGGGTTTAACCTTATCTTTCGACAATTCGCCGGCAATGTGAACGGCAGCCAGGCTGTCGCCTTTCCGGAAATATCCCCGTCCGTAATATTCCGGACCGCACAAAATACTGAGCTGTTTCCGGACATACTTCAGATCCTGGGCCGTAACCAGCCCCGTGGCAGGCAGGAATGCCATTAGCATGAGAAACCTTATTATACCCATCGTGAATTGATTTTTTTGATTCCATACACCATTTCCCGAACCAAAATCCCGCTCCTCCTCACTTCATCACCTCATCACCTCATCACCTCTCCTCAAATATCCATATCCAAAATTTCATGGATCACCAATCCGATCGCGCCGTATAAGGCAGCTCTGTCTTTGAAGGTCAACGGCATAAGTTTGAACTTTCGCGAATCGCGATTAAATACATTTTCAAGAATGATCTTTGTCAGCTGATCCCAGAATATTTCGCCGTTCTGCGAAATACCGCCACCAATAAAGACGACCTGGGGATTAAAAATATCGATCATCCCGGCAATGGATGTCCCGAGGTAATGAAGGCTTTTCTGGAAAACCTCCATGGCAACCGGGTCATTTTTCCTGGCAGCTTCGATGACCATTTTTGCAGAAAGATTCTGAATCTCGTGATGACAAAGTTCCATGAGCAAATCAGAGGTTCCATGCTCTAATTTCAACCTGGCCCGCTGAGCAATGGCATCGCCGGAAGAATAGGCGGTAAGGCACGTCCGTTTGCCGCATGGACATTGAATGAGCTGATCCCCTTCGACGGGAACATGGCCAAATTCGCCTGCCATTCCTTCATTTCCGTAAAAAATGGATTTATTGATGATGATACCGGCACCTATCCCGTATCCGACATTGACACAGATCATGTCGTTATAGCTGTTGCCTTTGCCGAAAGTGAGTTCTCCCAGGGCCATGACCCTGCTCACATTATCAAAAAAGATCGGTAATTTGACGCGGTTTTGAATAAACTTCAAAAATTCAATATTGCGCCAGTTAAAGGCCGGAGAATAAACGACGATCCCTTCATTCAGGTTGACGATGCCGGCAACGGCGATTCCCACACCGATGATCTGATCAGGTTTAATCAGATTTGTATTTGAAAGACGTTCAATAACATCCACCACTTTATTGAGAATGTATTCCGGCTCCTTTTCATATTCGGTAATGACCTCTGTTTCCTTGATCGGCTCAGCATTCATATTCGTCAGGATCCCCCGGATAAAGGTCGTCCCGAGATCGATCCCGATGATGAACCGTCCGGTCGTTCCAAAATGAAGGGATTTCATCGGACGGCCCCTGGATATCGGAATCGACTGCTGCTCTTCCAATAAACGGTCTTCGTTGATAAGTGAATCGACCAGCCTTGATACGGTAGCTGTGCTCAGCTTGGTTTTCTTTGCGATTTCAAGACGCGAAATACCCTGGTTTTCCCAAACCGTATGGAGAATACACGATTTGTTATGCTTACTGAGTGAGTTCTTACTGATTGAAGTTGTCTTATAATTTTTCAAAATATGAATAGGTTAAAGGAATTTACTTTGATGCCCCGTAATACGAATCCTCCATAAATATTTTTTAGCATGATTTCTTTTGATAAAATGGCAAACGCGATGCCTCAAAATTCCGGTTTAGGGTATATCGTTATCATGTTTTTTAATATCATCATTAATTCCGGAGACCCGATTTTTATGTTATTTGAAAAAAGGGGAACTCTCCACTTATCCATCAAAAGAATTAAATAAATTTCACGTTCATTTCGAAATGAAAAAATGTTGCGAAATTAAAAAATCTATACGACCAACCGCGATAATGAATTATTTTTTATCCCTTGTCTTAAAGCATCTTTCAGAACATCAAATCAAATTCTTTTTCTTTATTTAACTGACTCTACAATTCTTCAACCTATACCGGATCCTTATAATCCCTGATCCGGAATTTATATTTGCCCGAAGCAATAAAACAGGCCGCCATTCCTTCTTCGGTATGCCAGTTGGTGACGCCGGTCAAATCATCACCCTCAAGACTTACGCTTTCAGGACTGCTCACCGGAAAAATAACGTCGAGGTGCGCGAGAGCGCCTGAGGGGATCGACGCAGCACCTCCCGCTTCGTGTTCAAGTTATCTCCTGATCCTCGCGGCGCTCGCCGATCTGGCGCTGGCGGTGCTGCTGATTGGCGTTTCCGGATTTCTGTTCGGTTCCGGCCCCGAAAGCATGCAGGGTGGGCCATTATTGATGGCGGCCTATGCGGTCGCCGTTGTCGTCTGCCTGGCCGCGCCGGTTGCCGGCTTCATGGTCAATGCCCGCGGCAAAGCCGGGCTTGGACTGGCGCTCGCCTTCATGCCGCCGGCGGGCGCCCTGGCGGCGCTCCTGATCCCGGCGCCGTATTGAACGATCCGGAAAAAGCAAAGCCCCCGCCGTGGCGGGGGCTTTCGTCGTTCAGGCTGCTGCCGATCGAAGATCAGCGCGAATAATATTCCACCACCAAGTGCGGCTCCATCTGCACCGGGTAGGGCACGTCGGAATAGGCCGGGATGCGGGTGAAGGTGGCGGTCGTTTGCCGGTGTCGACGTCGATGTAATCGGGCACGTCGCGTTCGGACAAGGCCTGCGCTTCCAGCACCAGTGCCAATTCCTTCGACTTCTCCTTGACCTCCACCACGTCGCCGACCTTGACGCGATAGCTCGCGATGTTGACGCGCTTGCCGTTGACCCGGATATGGCCGTGGTTGATGAACTGGCGGGCGGCAAACACCGTGGGCACGAACTTGGCGCGGTAGACCACCGCATCGAGCCGGCGCTCCAACAGGCCGATCATGTGGGCGCCGCTGTCGCCCTTCATGCGGATGGCTTCGTCATAGATGCCGCGGAACTGCTTTCGGAAATGTTGCCGTAATAGCCGCGCAGCTTCTGCTTGGCTTTGAGCTGCACGCCGTAATCGGAGAGCTTGCCCTTGCGGCGCTGGCCGTGCTGGCCGGGGCCGTATTCGCGCCGGTTGACCGGGCTCTTCGGCCGACCCCAGATGTTCTGGCCCATCCGGCGGTCGATTTTGTACTTTGATTCCATGCGCTTGGTCATCGCGTCCTCGTGTTCTTGTTTAACTTCATGTGAGGAACCGCGCCCTCCTCTGTCCCGGAAACCGGGACCGACAGGCAAAGCCTCGAAAGCGCAAGGCCTTGCCACGGGTCGCGAAACGCCCGGCGGACCTGAAAACCCGCCGGGCGCGCGGTATTTAGGCGGCGGAGCCGGCTATGTCAAACTTCTTGGCCGGACGGTGAGGTTTTACGGGAGGAAACGGCAGATGGACGGTCTGGACCTGCCGTCGCAGGCGGCGATCGCGGCCTTTCTCCAGGTGATCATGATCGACCTGGTGCTGGCGGGCGACAATGCCGTGGTGATCGGGCTCGCCGCCGCGGGTCTGGCGCCCGAGCGGCGCGCGCGCGCCATCCTGGTCGGCATCGCCGCCGCCACCGTGTTGCGCATCCTGTTCGCGCTGGTTGCCGTCGAGCTGCTCGCCATTGTCGGCCTGCTGCTGGCCGGCGGCATCCTGCTGCTCTGGGTGGCCTGGAAGATGTGGCGCGAATTGCGCGGGCAGCGCCACCGAGGACGCGGCCGGCGCGCCGGCGCCGCGCAAGACCTTCGCGCAAGCCGCCTGGCAGATCGTGCTGGCCGACGTCTCCATGTCGCTCGACAACGTGCTGGCGGTGGCCGGCGCCGCGCGCGAGCACATCGAGGCGCTGGTGTTCGGGCTCGGCCTCTCGATCCTGCTGATGGGCTTTGCCGCGAGCCTCATCGCCCGGCTGCTCGAGCGCCAGCGCTGGCTCGCTTATCTCGGCCTCGCCATCATCCTCTATGTCGCGCTCGACATGATCTGGCGCGGCGCGTTGGAGATATGGCCGCAGCTCATCGGCTAAAAGCCGAAACCCGCGAGCGCCGCGGCGAGCTTTGCCGTCGGCGCGCGGCCGGAGCTGAAAACGATGCGCGGCGGCGGCGGCGCTTGCGTCGCGGGCGGGCGCCCGCGCAGCAGATCGGCGACGCGGCGGGCGATCGCCGGCGCCGGATCGAGCCAGTCGACCGGCCAGGGCGCCAGTTTGCGGAAGCGCGCGAGCAGCAGCGGATAATGCGTGCAGGCGAGCACCACCGTATCGGTGCGCCGCCCCTCGCGCCTCGACGAAGCAAGGCGCGATCTCGGCGGCGATTGCGGCATCGCCGACCGGCTCGCCGGCGAGCTCGGCTTCGGCGTAAGCGCGAGACTGCGGCGAGCCGACCAGCGTCGACCGCGCAATCCGCGGCGAATTCGCGGATCAGCGCGCGGGTATATTCGCGGCCGACCGTCGCCAGCGTGCCCAGCACCGAGATGCGCTTGCTCGCCGACTGCGCGCAGGCCGGCTTGATCGCCGGCACCGTGCCGACGAAGGGCACGGCAAAGCGCGCGCGCAGCTCGTCGAGCGCCAGCGTCGAGGCGGTATTGCAGGCGATCACGACGAGGTCGGGCGCCTGTTCGGCGATCGCCGCGCCGATCACCGCGGCGACGCGCGCGATCAGCGCGTCCTCGGCCAGCGCCGCCATAGGGAAAGGCGGCGTCGTCCGCCATATAGACGAAACGCGCATCCGGCCGCGCCGCCTTGACCGCGCGGAACACCGTCAAGCCGCCGAGGCCGGAATCGAACACGAGGATGGTCGCGAGGCTCGGTCATTGCATTGACCGGCGCTTCAGGCGCTGCCGAACACGCGCTTGAAGATCGTGTCGACGTGCTTGAAGTGATAGCCGAGGTCGAAATTGGCCTCGAGCTCCTTGTCGCTAAGCTTGGCGCGCACGTCGGGATCGGCCTTGAGCAGCGCCGAGGAAGTCGCGCTTCGCCGCGCCAGACCTTCATGGCGTTGCGCTGCACCAGCCGGTAGGCCTCCTCGCGCGGCACGCCCTTCTGCGTCAGCGCGATCAGCACGCGCTGGGAATGGATCAGGCCGCCGAGGCGGTCGAGATTCTTCTGCATGTTCTCCGGATAGACCACCAGCTTGTCGATGACGCCGGCCAGCCGCGCCAGCGCGAAATCGAGCGTCACCGTGGCGTCCGGCCCGATCATGCGCTCGACCGAGGAATGCGAGATGTCGCGCTCGTGCCAGAGCGCCACGTTCTCCAGCGCCGGCAGCGCATAGGCGCGCACCATGCGCGCCAGGCCGGTGAGGTTCTCCGACAGCACCGGATTGCGCTTGTGCGGCATGGCCGAGGAGCCCTTCTGCCCCTCGGAGAAGAACTCCTCCGCCTCCAGCACCTCGGTGCGCTGCAGATGGCGGATTTCGGTGGCCAGCCGCTCGATCGAGGAGGCGACGACGCCGAGCGTGGCGAAATACATGGCGTGGCGGTCGCGCGGGATGACCTGGGTCGAGATCGGCTCGACTGCAGGCCCATGGCCTTGGCGACATGCGCCTCGACGCGCGGATCGACCTGGGCGAAGGTGCCGACCGCGCCGGAGATGGCGCAGGTGGCGACCTCTTTGCGCGCCGCGATGCAGCCGCGCGCCGCGCGCGGGCGAATTCGGCATAGGCCTACGCCAGCTTGAGGCCGAAGGTGGTCGGCTCGGCATGGATGCCGTGCGAGCGGCCGATGGTCGGCGTGTCCTTGTACTCGAAGGCGCGGCGCTTGAGCGCGGCGAGCAGCGCATCGACGTCGGCGATCAGAATGTCGGCGGCGCGCATGAGCTGCACGTTGAAGCAGGTGTCGAGCACGTCGGAGGAGGTCATGCCCTGGTGCACGAAGCGCGCCTCCGGCCCGACGATCTCCGACAGATGCGTCAGGAAGGCGATGACGTCGTGCTTGACCTCGCGCTCGATGGCGTCGATGCGGGCGACGTCGAATTTTGCCGCCTTGCCCTTCTCCCAGATCTTCTTCGCCGCCTCCTTCGGGATGATGCCGAGCTCGGCCATGGCGTCGGCGGCATGCGCCTCGATCTCGAACCAGATGCGGAACGGTCTCCGGCGACCAGATCGCGCCATCGCGGGGCGGGAATAGCGGGGGATCATGGCACGTGCTCCATACCTCCCCCTGCAAGGGGGAGGTCGCCGAGCGAAGCTCGGCGGGTGGGGGTCACTTGCAACGCTACTCTGACCCCACCGCGGACCGCCTGCGGCGGTCCGACCCTCCCCTTTCAGGGGAGGGATAGAAAGAGAGAGTCGCTCACGCCGCTTCCCCGCGCGCCAGCGCCGCCGCGTTGCGGATGGCGGCGATGTTTTTCTTGTAATCGGCCGCCTTGAACACGGCGGAGCCGGCGACCAGCACATTGGCGCCGGCCTCGACCACGCGGCGGCGTTCTCCGGCGTGACGCCGCCGTCGACCTCGATGTCGATCGGCCGCCCGCCGACGAGCGCGCGCACCTGCGGCGATCTTGTCGAGCGCGCCGGGGATGAAACTCTGGCCGCCGAAGCCGGGATTGACCGACATCACCAGCACCAGATCGACCAGGTCGATGACGTTCTCGATGCGTCGAGACCGGCGTGCCCGGGTTCATGGTCACGCCCGCCTTCTTGCCGAGCGCGCGGATCGCCTGCAGCGAGCGGTGCACATGCGGGCCGGCCTCGACATGCACGGTGATGATGTCGGAGCCGGCCTTGGCGAAGGCTTCGAGATAGGGATCGCAGGGCGCGATCATCAGATGCACGTCGAAGGTCTTCTGTGCTGAGCGGGCGGATCGCCTTCACCACCTCGGGGCCGATGGAGATGTTGGGCACGAAATGCCCGTCCATGACGTCGACATGGATCCAGTCGGCGCCGGCGGCCTCGACCGCGCGCACTTCCTCGCCCAGCCGGGCGAAATCGGCCGACAGGATGGACGGCGAGATCAGCAGCGGGCGCATCAACGAACCTCCGGATGGCGTTCGCGTAACACGGGCGGGTCGCGCGGGCAACGCGCCGCCGGCCGAGCCGGCAACCCGGCAATTTGCGTCGCGCCACCCGGCAAAACTTGCCAGCTGCGGCGCCCGCGCGGCAGGCGGCGCCACGCGGAAATTGTGGACAAGTTCAACGGCGGCGCCGGTTTTTGCGCCCGCGCGCGGACTGGCGCGGCTTTTGCGTCGGCCGGGCCAGGGGCGAGCGGCGCCGGCCAAGCCGGCGTGACGAAGGAGCGTTACGTGTCATGTTTCCACTAGCTGCCGGCTTGGGCGCACTGTCCTATCTGACCTCGCTGCTGCAGTCCTCCACCGCGGCGACCGGTTCGTCAGCGAGCAGCGATCCGCTGTCGCAGCTTACCCAGGCTCTCGGCGATGGCGGCGCCGATCAAGCGCAGACCGCAGCGGCGTCGCTCGGTTCCGGTGGCAGCACGCCGCCGTTCGATCCCGGCATGCTGGCCAACCTGATCTCGGTGCAGGGCCAGGCCAGCGGCGGCGCGAACGGGCAAGACCCGTCGTCGCTGCTCAATGCGGCGGATGCGAGCGGCGAGACGACCCAGAGCGAGACCAATGCCGACGGCTCGACCACGACCACCGTCACCTATGCCGACGGCAGCACGGTCAGCTCGACCACGCCGGCGGCGGCATCGACGTCGGCTAACGGCTCGTCCGGCAGCAGCGGCGCGGCGACGCCGAGCCAGAGCAGCCTGTTCGATCAATTGATCCAGATGCAGTCGCAGTTCCTGTCGCAGGCGGCATCCTCGCTCTCGACCCTCGTCTAGTGGTTAAAATCTGAAGCTTGGTACCCGATGACTTTGAAAAAAACCGCCCGACGCGGCTGGCACTTCAATATTTAAGTAGCTATTGGAGGCATAGCGGACATTGGTCGGCTCCGGCGCTGAATCGATCGTAGCGAATGACCCGGAGCGGTCAAATAAGCGAAATTTATATAAGAGGGTTTGGTCACGAATTCGAAATGCTACCGTTCGCTTCAGGGAGTACTGTTCATCTCGATTAGCGGAGTTCGCGCTGGGAGTCTAGCCGTTAAGTTTTCTCAAAAGGCTGAAATGACCGCGAGCGGCGATCTAAACGATCAGTTTCGGATGCTGTTCGAGTTAGCGCCAAACGGCATTTTGGCCACAGATGTGGCTGGCTGCATTATCCAACTGAATGTGCAGATGGAGAGGATGTTTAGCTACTCCCGCAAGGTCTGAATTGGCCGGCCTGTTGAAATATTGGTTCCAGAGCGCTTTCGGCAAGGGCACGCCGGTCTGCTCAGGAAATTCGCGGCCGACCCGAAGGTGCGTCTTATGGGGATGGGGCGCCATCTCACTGCCCGGCGCAAAGATGGAAGCGAATTTGCCGTTGAGATTGGCCTCAATCATATGGCCACAACGGAGGGCGCCGTTATTGTGGCGACCGTCGTGGATATCACGGCGCTAAAAGCAGCCTCCCGTCATTGGTCAATCTTTGTTTGATCTGCTGCAACATCTCTTTGCTCTTACCCCCGCTGAAGCGCACATCGCCGAATTGATCGGCTCTGGGTTTTCGCCACGCGAAGCCGCAAAGAAGCTGGGTATCTCTGAAGGCAATGCGCGCACTACTCTGAAGCACGTGTACCGCAAAGTCGGCGTGTCGCGGCAAAGCAAATTGGCGGTCGTCCTAACCAAGCTCAGCCCGCGCTGAGGTTGCCTCGTAGTGCGTCGACGCCCGCGCAGTCGCCAGCGCCACGACAACGCGCGTAAATAACGCGTAAATAATTTTATCCGCCTCCCAAATGGGAGGCGACAGAGCACACCAGTTTCTAGATGAAGTGGGCTGGTGCGGGGTGCCGTACAGGACATCGTTTCCGAAGCTGATGCTGATCTGCCCGACATCGACGGCAACCAAGAAGGCAGGCAAAGATGCGCGAGCAGTCAAAAGACGAAGGCTTGGTCCTCCCAAAACTCGGAGCACTTTTGGCAGTTTGGCTATTGTTTTACGGCCTGCTTGTGGTCCACGGATCGACCACTTCTCACGCGGAACGCTTAGCCAAGGCTCGGGCAGTCCAAGACAACGCCGAGGGTGTGCCAGGAGCCGCCCAGGCGCTCAGGGAAAGCTTGGCGCTATCTGCTGATAGAATTCGCAATGATGATCGAATGGTAGGCCGCCTCAGCTGGCCGCTTCTTCCATTTCAAGACAAGTGAGCGATGTCGCTATTGGCCCATCGCGTCAATTTGAACTCGTGCCTTGAATGGTCGCTTTCGAGACGAAACGGACATAGTTCCGCACTAGCCACATTGCCAACTCCGACATTTTCCCCGCTCAGACCTGAAACAGGGTACCAAGTGTCGGATTTCAACCACTAGAGCAGATTCCGTTCGATTTCACGCATAGCCTGCGTGTCTGAAATAGTTGGCAGCTTGGCGGGCGGTCAGGGTACGCGGGAATGAGCCAATTCTGCGGCGGAGGAGCGGAACCGTTCGCTCGGCGGCCTTGCGAAGGTAAGCCTTGAGCTTGCTGAAAGGCATCTCGATCGGGTTGAGGTCGGGCGAATATTTTGGCAGATAGCGAAGCGTTGCGCCGCGCGCTTCGATCGCCTCGCGTACGCCAGCGGCCTTGTGGGCCGGAAGATTGTCGATAATGACGATATCGTTGCGGTGAAGCATCGGCGCGAGCAGTGTTCGACATAGGCCAGGAACCTCTTTCCAGTCATTGCCCCATCAATGGTAAGCGGGGCGCTCATGCCGTTCCGCCGCAGTGCCGCCACGAAGGTGATCGTCTTCCAATGTCCCTGCGGCACATGATCCACCAGCCGCTCGCCGCGCTGCAACGGCCGTGCAGCCGCGCCATCTTGGTGTTGGCAGCGGTCTCATCGAGGAACACCAGCCGGGCCGGATCAAGCATGCCCTGTTCCCGCTTCCAGCGCCGCCGTGCCCGCGCCACGTCGGCGCGTTCCTGCTCCGCCGCCCGCAGGCTTTTTTTTGAAGGTGATCTTATGGCGCTGAAAGAAGCGCCAGACCGCGGTGCGGCTGCCGGCAACCTTGTGCTTGCGCATCGCGGCAACCACCTCGTCCAGCGTCATGTCCGCCTGCTCCTCGATCAGCCCCAGCAAAAAGTCCGCGTGCTGCTCCAGCGGCGAAGTACTCCCGCCCCGCGGCTTGGCCGCGCACGGCCGCTCTCGCGAAAGCACTTCACCCAGGTCACCGCCGTGCTGGCGCTGACCTCGTAGTGTTCCGCCGCCTCGCGCCGGGAACCGCCACCCTCAACCCGGGCGATCACACGCTCCGCATATCCGCAGAATAGGCCTTCGGCATCGATCCACCTCCGAAAAGCAAATCAATGCCGATCAAACTCGCTCAAGCTTGAGCCAGGCAATCCTCGCCAAT
>CAVXNX010000004.1:0-147255 GCA_963763215.1 uncultured Bacteroidales bacterium | reverse complement strand
CCTCTTTCCTTCATCCCATTCATTCTCTTTTTCCCTCCTCTTCCCTGCAATCTCCAAAAAATTTCCCACCTTTAGCTTTATAAAAATCAATGCCATCAACATCATGGATATCCGGAAAATCATGGCGCAAGACCGGTTCGCCTCACTCGCCGGCATCGAACTTCTGGAAGCCGGAGAGGGCCGTGCCAAGGCCAGGCTGGAGATCACCGACAAGCACCTCAACGCCGTGGATACCGTCCAGGGAGGCGCGATCTTTACCCTGGCCGACTTTGCCTTTGCCGCCGCTTCTAATTCACACGGGAACATAGCCGTCGCCATCAATGCGAGCATCTCTTTTTTTAAAGCTTCGAATAGCGGAACCTTTTATGCCGAGGCCTTTGAAGTGTCGAGGAACAATAAGATCGCTTCCTATACCGTCAACATTACCAATGAAGACGGTGTTAACATTGCGGTCTTCCAGGGAATGGTGTACATCAAAAAAGTGTCCTGGGAGCAGGAGTAATTACTGGATCGTATTCTATGCCAAACAGGGAACTTTTCGCACTGAATGAAATCCCGATTTCGGCTGCCGGGGCGACATTGTCGTGGTCGGTCAGGAACGGAGAACACTGGCTTATCCGCGGGGATGTCAACTCCGGAAGGCATGAACTGCTCCAGCTGCTGACCGGGAAAACCTTCCTTTATGAGGACCGCGTTGTCCATTACCTCTCAGGTGTGCCACGGAACGGGTTCCACAGCCTCCATGCCCATCTTACTTCTCTCAGCTTCCGTGGCATGATCGCCGATCACCGTCAATATTACTACCAGCAGCGCTACAATTCGACCGAAACGGAGGATGTCGTTCTTCTGCGCGATCTTCTGCCCGTCGGTGATCCCCATGAAAAGGAAATGCTAATCCGGCTTTTCGGGCTCCGGCACGTTCTGGATGAGCCGGTCATCATGCTTTCTTCCGGCGAATACCGCAAAGCCTCCATTATCAGGGTAATTCTCGATCACCCGCGGTTGCTTGTCCTGGATGAACCTTACGCCGGACTTGATACTGCCGGTATCCGGCAAATGGATGATCTGCTTGACTACATCTCCGCCAGTGGCACCACCGTTATCCTTTTATCCAATACCGGGCATATCCCCGGAATGATCACCCACGTGCTGTCCATGGAAAACCATGGGATCCGGTTCATGGGCGCCGCCCGGGAATATCATGAAAGAACGGTTGCTTCCGGAAATATTCACCTGCCTTTCAGCCATATACCCGAAAATGCAGATCGTGTCTTTGCGGATGCTGTTGTCCTGGAGGATGTTACCGTGAAATACGGGAACCGCGTTATCCTGGATCATATCTGCTGGAATATCGCTGCAGGGGAGAAGTGGCTGCTCAGCGGCCGCAATGGTGCAGGGAAATCGATGCTTCTGAGCCTGATCTATGCCGATAATCCGCAAGGATATGCCAACCGGGTGTACCTTTTTGACCGGCGGAGAGGCACGGGCGAGAGCATCTGGGAGATCAAGGAGCGGATCGGGTACTTTTCTTCGGAAATGTTCCTTTACTACGACAAGATGAAATCCACCACGTCGGCAGCTTTCCGGTACCTTTCAGCCAATCCGTATAACCGGAAAACCGTATCTGAGAAAGACCTGGTTTTTTACCGGGAGTTACTCGGATATTTTGATTTGGAGGATTATGACCAAAAACCCCTTCATTCCGTGCCGTGGGAGGCCCAGCGCCTATTTATGCTGATGAATGTCTTTCTGGGAAATGCTTCGCTGATCATCCTGGATGAGCCTTACCACGGGCTTGACGAAGGAACCATCGCAAAACTTAATGCGCTGGTCAACGCATTTTGTGCGACACGGACCCTGGTTTTCGTGTCGCATAACCCAGAGGAGATCCCGGACATCATCACGCAAAACTTTCACCTGGAGGACGGACGGGGCAGGATCAGGGACATGCCACCGAACGTTGGGACGAGCACAAAGTTGGGGAAGGAACGCGAAGAGATATAAACACGAAGGCACGAAGGAAGAGGGGGAGGAAGTGATGGGGTGATGAGGTGATGAGGTGATGGAGTGAGAGAAGTTAGGGAGTTAGGGAGTTAGGAAGTTAGGAAGGGCGTGAGAACGTCGTTCAGGATCATACCGATATTCTCATAAGATCCGTTCAACGCGACCCGCCATCCGGAAGCACCATGACGTGTCATCTACCAACGTCGGTAAAATAGTTAACCTCGAATTTCCGATGATAATCTTAGCAGAGCGCGCAGGCCACCCGCGATTGGTGCGAACCCGTGTGAGACCTGGCCTGTGAGTAGGGCCGGTGGGTTTCAAGGGCGAACACGGGTTGTCAATCGCGGAGGGTTTCTTTGTTACTTTCTTTTGCCCCTGAAAAGAAAGTAAAGAAAAAGGAAGAGGGGGAGGAAGTGATGGGGTGATGAGGTGATGAGGTGATGGAGTTAGGAAGTTAGGGAGTTAGGAAGTTAGGAAGGGCGTGAGAACGTCGTTCAGGATCATACCGATATTCTCATAAGATCCGTTCAACGCGACCCGCCATCCGGAAGCACCATGACGTGTCATCTACCAACGTCGGTAAAATAGTTAACCTCGAATTTCCGATGATAATCTTAGCAGAGCGCGCAGGCCACCCGCGATTGGTGCGAACCCGTGTAAGACCTGGCCTGTGAGTAGGGCCGGTGCGTTTCAAGGGCGAACACGGGTTGTCAATCGCGGAGGGTTTCTTTGTTACTTTCTTTTGCCCCTGAAAAGAAAGTAAAGAAAAAAGAATGCCGCGAAGAATTTTTACCTTTGCCGCTTACCTGAACAGGAACTGATGCCAGGAACATTTGATACCGGTTTGATCGTTATCGGCGCAGGGGCAGCGGGCCTCATGGCCGCGGGCGCCGCAGCCGAAGCCGGAGCCCGGGTGACGCTTCTTGAACGCATGGAGCGGCCGGGGCGAAAACTTCTCATCACCGGTAAAGGTCGATGCAACATCACCAATACCTCGGGGATTCCCGATTTCATCGCTCATATCCAGCCGAACGGGAAATTTCTCCGGACCGCTTTTTCGACTTTTTTTTCGGATGACATCATCAGACTGCTCGGGCGGTTCGGGCTTCAGACGGTCGCCGAACGCGGCAACCGGGTTTTCCCGGCTACCAATAAGTCGGCCGATGTAGTGAATGCCCTGCTGAAATGGATCGATCATAACGGCGTCGAATACCGCGGCGGCACGCGGGTCAGTGAACTGCTGATCCGCGATGGGGCTGTTTGCGGCGTCCGGGCGGCAGCCGGCGACAGTCTGATGGAAATCGGGGCAAAAGCCGTGATCATCTGTACCGGCGGAAAATCCTACCCGGCCACCGGTTCTTCCGGCGACGGGTATAAGCTGGCCGGTCAGGCGGGCCATACTGTCACCCCTCTCCGGCAGGCGCTGGTCCCGCTCGAAACGTCCGGCGATACCGCTCAAAAACTCCAGGGTCTCAGCCTGAAAAATGTCAGTGTCTCCTTATGGGTCGGCGGGAAGAAGACGGCGACCGAATTCGGGGAGATGCTCTTCACCCATTTCGGGCTGTCGGGCCCGGTTATTCTCACCCTTAGCCGGCGCGCTGTCGATGCATTGCGGGAAAACCGGGAAGTGGAGATCTCCGTCGATCTGAAACCGGCGCTCGACGAGCAGAAGCTTGATGCCCGGCTGATCCGGGATCTCAACGACAACGGGAAGAAGCAGCTGGGCTCGGTCTTCAGGCAATGGCTGCCTTCATCCATGATCCCCGTCTTTATCGACCTCCTCTCCCTCGATCCGTCCAGGGAATGCCATCAGGTTTCGGGCGCCGAGCGCCGGAAGATCATGCTGCTGATGAAAGATCTCCGTTTCCGGGTCACCGGTTGCCGGTCGTTCAAAGAGGCGATTGTCACCGCCGGAGGGGTCGATCTCAGGGAGACAGATCCCCGGACCATGGAATCGAAGCTGGTAAAAAACCTGTATTTCGCCGGTGAAGTTCTCGATCTCGATGCCGATACCGGAGGTTACAATCTCCAGGTCGCCTGGTCGACGGGCTGGCTCGCGGGCCGATCGGCAGCAGAACGCATCGCATCGGCCGGAAAGTGAGGTAGGTAAAGGTTCAGCCCCTGGCGCAGATCTTCAATGCCGTTTTCACACCGTCGGAAGCGCTGGAGATGATCCCGCCTGCATAACCGCTGCCTTCGCCTGCCAGGTAAAGATTCTCAAAACCGGAGCATGTCCCGTCTTCATCCCTCAAAACCTGCACCGGTGCCGAAGTTTTGCTCTCAAGGCCCATGATGATCCCCGTTTCGAAACCTTTCATCTTCCGGATGAACTGCTTCAATCCTTCCCGCATGGAATCGGCAATGCCACATGGAAGCATGTCCCAGAGGGGCGCCGGATCGAGTCCCAGAGGGTAGGATGTTAACGGGATGCTCCGGGGCTCTTTCCGGGAAATAAAACCGGCGATCGGGCAGAACGGTGCGCGGTATCCGTTTTGGCGCCGGTAGAATTCCCGTTCCAGCGATTCGAGCCAGTCGAGCACACCCCCTGCCGTGACATCCGCGGCGATGGTGGCATAGGGGTTGACGGCAGCCACGCAGGCCGCGTTCGAGAAAGGCAGGTCGCGGTTGTAGAGGCTCATGCCATTGACGATGTTGTTCTCCGCGTAAGCGGTGGCCGGCACCACGATGCCGCCCGGGCACATGCAGAAGGTATACACCGGCAGGCTGCCCGCTGGATTTGCCGTCAGCCGGTATTCAGCGGCCTTCACGCCCGGGAGTTCCTCCTTTCCCCACTGGGCCCTGTTGATGACCTGGCGCGGGTGTTCCATCCGGCTGCCGAGGGCGAAGTTCTTCGGCCTGAACATCACCCCATGCCGCATCAGCATGCGGTAGGTTTCATACGCGGAATGCCCGGTGGCCAGAATGACCAGGTCGGCCGGCAATTCATCTTTCTCCGTCGTAACCGCCACAACCCTGTTCTTCCGGATCACCAAATCTTCAAGCCGGGTGTCAAAACGTATTTCTCCCCCTGCCGCCAGGTACTGTTGACGCAGGTTCCGGACGATCTGCCTGAGATTGTCGCTGCCAAGATGGGGATGATTCATGTAAGCGATCTCGGCGGGAGCGCCTGCCGCGATATAGGTGTCGGTGATAAATTTCCGTTCGGCGGAAATGTGTTTGCTTCGCGAGGTGAGTTTGCCGTCGGAGAACGTTCCGGCGCCCCCTTCCCCGAAGGCATAATTGGCCCCGGCATCGAAGGGTTCCCCGGCTTCGAAGGCGGCAATGCCCCGGGCCCGGCTATCCACATCCCGTCCACGCTCAAGGATGCAGGTGTCGAACCCCGCTTTCTGAAGAACAAAGGCTGAGAAGAAACCCGCCGGGCCGCTGCCGGCAACAACGACTTTTTCCTTCTTCCCGGTGATGGGGATCTGAATGCCCTCCTCCCTTCTTTCCGCTCCCTCCCGAAGTTCTCCGGAGCTGACACCCACGAGAAGTTCCCAATGGATATTTGTCTTCTTCCGGGCATCGAGACTCTTACTGTCGATGCGGTAAGTGAACCGGCTGACCCCAAGCTTCCGGCCAATCAGGGCGCGCAGTTCATCCTCGGTATACGCTGTCGGGAGATGGATGCGGATCTCACGGTAACCCATGTCGCTATGGTATTTAGACAAAGGTCAAAGGTAGGAAAAAGGAACGGATGTTGGGTGAAGGTAAAAGTTCACCCATCACGGCGGCATTCCCCTATTCTTCCGGCAAAACAAGCGCGGCCCCGGCCATCCGGTAACCTTTCCAGAGGATGGAAAGCAGGAGGATCAGAAACGGAACAGCCAGCCACATCACGATCAGCTGAATGTAGGATACGGGAAACAGGACGAGAACGCTGATCAGGATCTCCAGGATACCTGTGATCTTTCTCAGGAAAAGCATAGGGTTGCCATTCCTTAACAGTCCAATCCCGAAAAGGATGCCGTTCAGACCCAGAAGTATCAACAGAAGTTCACTCAGATGTCCCGCCCATGAAAAAACCGTGGTTTCGTTCAACAACCTCGCCACTACGCTCAACGGAACGGTAATCATCAAAATTAGCGTCCACGTTTCTCCAAATCAAACCATTCGCCATGAACTGCTACGGCATTGATACGGCATTGATACGGCATTACTATTTTTCACCCTGCAGACCAATGATTCTCACCGGTCCATCGATCCCGTTTTCCAGCAGGGGCGTATCGACATGCAGGTAATTGGATACCGTGGCCGAGCTCCAGATGTTTTTCATTTCCCCGTATTCCCTGAAGTCGCCGATGAACCGGTTCCGGTAGGGGTTTCCCATCTCGATCCGCAGTTCGTTGCCCGATGGTTTCAGGGAGGTAACCGGATATTGTGTGCCGGGTTTCCAGGCCATCCCCAGGAGTGTATCGTTGAGGCTGACCTTTGCTGTGGCATACAGGATATTGAGGTCGAGGCGGAACGAATCGCAGGAAGACAGGAATTCGGACGGCAGGTCAAAATGGATCCGGTAATCCGACGTGCCCGAGAAATACCGTATCGCCGGCAGGTCAAAGGTGTTCAGGGGTTTCAGTTCGTTGACATCGATGGCGGGGATCACCTGCTGATACGGCGGGTTAAATTCGATGTGGGCGATCATATTCAGGATATCCTGGCTCACTTCCCGGATATGATTCACAGTGACCGGTCTGCCATCCGGGTCCATAAACTGGTAACCATCATCTCCCTTTGTATAAACGTCGATGCTGCCCTGGCTGATCACCGCCCATGGTGCCTGCATGCGGTCCAGGTCGGCCGTGCGCGGAAAGATCTGAGCCATGTTTTGCATGACATGGTCGATATGCCGGGGAATGTCTCCATGGCGGAACACGAAGATCTTCGATTCCCGGGGTGCGAAGGCGACGGGGATGCGGATCTGGCTGCCTTCCTCATGGAAGATCGCCGGGGAGGTGATGAAACCATTGTCGGTGTTCCATATTTCGGGTGCGCTCCCGCTGACATTGAAGAGGCATTCCCGGTAAAGGGCCGTATCCTGCTGGTTGAAGACGAAGTAGATATCGGTATCTTCAGCTTTCTTATGAATGTACATGAGGTTGAGCGAATCGGGCCGGCCGGTGGCAAAATCGGGAGTGACCTCCATCTCATCCAGGGTTTCGCCGATGGATTTTCCCCAGATGACCTTCCCTTTGCCGTAGCTGTTCCCGCTGACTTCAGTGTCGGTTCCCCACAATTTTTGCACGATCGAATCGAAGGCTTCACGGTGTTCGGTAACGTCACCGAGGGAGAGCATCCGGCCTGGCCTTTCGCCGTAGACCACGGCACCCTCGTTGACCAGTTCCGCGATCCGCTGCAGGGTGGTTAGTTCCAAAAGGCCGTTTGTGGGCAGGATCAGGAGGCTGTACGCGAGGTTTCCGGGGAGGCGGAGTTTACCGTTGGCGACGGTGATCATATTCATCAGGGCATCGGCGTTGCAGGCCTGACCGGAGTATCCGAAAGGCAGGGCGGCAATGACCGGGTTCTCGATGGTTTGCGGAAGCTGATCGCCCACATAATAGAGAACATCGTGCCGGGCTTTTCCTTTTTGCAGGATATCCTGGATGCGCGACTGGTAATCGATCCATCCGGATGCGAATCGGTACCAGGGGTTCAGCCGGTTAAAATGCGCCGCGAAGGGTCCGAGGGTCATCCCGGCCGGCTTATCGAGGGGCTGGTGGACGTAGCTGTGGAGGATCATCTGGTTCAGTCCCATGCAATAGGCGCGGTCACCAAAGGGCTTCAGTGCCTGGGGCGTCTCGCTGTAATGGGCCATGCCGGTGTAGGCTTCCGTTCCGATGACGGGTTTGTCGTAGATCACTGCCGAAGCAGCAGGGAAGCTGAGACCCGGATGAGCGGTGGGCTGGTAATCAATCAGGGTCCGGTCGTCGAAATTGGCCCAGAATTCGAACATGGGCAGGTCGATGTAGCTGTTGGCTTTGAGAATATCCAGAGGAGGGTAGTTAAGCTCACCGTAAATGGCCTCTGCATCGTATTCGAGGTGGTTACGGTGGCAGAGATCGCCAAAATGCCGGTAGAAGTTCTCACCGATCAGATCGGCGATGGTTTTCCGGAAATCGTACAGAAAGCCCTCGGTGGTCGGGGGATCGACAACCGTTTCGCCGCAGAGTGCCGGGATGAACGTGACCAGATCATAGCCCATGCGTTTCCGGAATTCCTCCGGGAACTGTCCTGTCCAATTCTGATAACCGCATTCCCAGCTGTCGATCAGGAGGAATTTAAATGTGTTGCCCGCGTATTTCCCGGCATGTTCGATCAATTTGGCAGGGAAATTCCGGAAGTGAAGGTTGAGGGCGGACGTGTCCATCTTGTCGCACTCCAGGCCGGTACCCTCGCGGGTGGCCGGACCGTTGGTGGCGCCTGTGGTGGTGAAGCCGAAACGGATGATGGTCCAGTCACCGGCAGGTGCATCCCATTGCAATTTTCCATCGGCGTCCATTTTGCCGGTCAGGTCGACAATGGCGGCTCTGTTCACAAAACGGGATGAAGACATCGCGGTGTTCATGGTGTCGAAGCATTCCATGGTCACGGGTTTCACTGAGACGATTTTTTCGAGATGGCAGGGAATGTCGGGATTGTAGGTGGGCGAGCCGTTGTTTTCCAGGAGCTCGGCCTCACCAAGTGTGACGGACCGCGAAGGGGTATCCTGGCCGAGTTCAAGCTTGAAGCTGACAGCCTTAACCGGGGGGAATGGAAAGATGAAGGTCCTGTTCAGTCCTGTCGTGGTGAAATCCCCGGCTTTGCGGAAATGTTTCCCGTCGGTCGATGACGAAAGGACGAAATGGCAGGTGACCTTCGTCATATCGTTCCAGGAAAATACTTCGCGGGGGTGGAGGGCGATCTTTTCCGCCGTGAAGGGTTTGTCGAAGGTGAACAGGATCTGGCTGCCTTTTCTCAGGCGGAGTGCACTGACCGGGCTGCCGTCATCGAGTGTGGCGCCGACGGCCGAATCGTTGAGGGAAACCGCCGGTGAGGCGGAGCGGAAGGCATTGGCTTTTTCACCGGATTGATAAGCCACGACGGCCACGTCTTTGTAAAAATCGCGCACAGCCTGGGGTTGCGGCAGAATGACGGAGACGGTCCTTCCACCTGACGCAAAGCTCTTTGTCCATACAAATTGTTTCATGGACTCTTCGGGTGTTATCCAGGGCCCGCCGCTGGTGCTCCACCCGTCACAATTGTGGGCGCCGATGGTGATCCCGAGGCTGTCGGCCTTGCGAAGCGCCCATTCAAACATGCTGAACCATTCCGGCGTGTCAAATATAACGCGTGGCACGCCGAAATCCTTCCCGTTAAAAAGTCCGATATTGAGAATGGTGGCCCGGGTGATGCCCTGGTGATGCATCGATTCCAGGTCTTTTGTGATGCCGTCTTTCGTGATGGCTCCGTCAAGCCAGTGCCACCAGGTATGAACCCTGACGGATGATGGCGGGTTGAGAAAATCCTCCCTGGAGATGTTTTCAGGTTGATGCTTGTTGGAACAACTGCCGACCAGCAAGGATAAAACGATGATAGTCAGAATTTTACCTGGAGATTTCATGGGTGCACAGTTTGGTTACAGGTTCGGTTCCGGTAGGTTCGCCGCAGCCGGAAGCGAAAATTAATCAATCTGCATCAATTTTGAAACAATTCGGAAATCATTCTGCAATCGGATGAGCGTTGCGGAAAGGGATGGACCTGCGCGGAACCCGCGAGCACATATGCTGCTGACTGGACTGCCGGAAACCTCTGACGGGCAGAAAAATAACGGGGGAAATTTTTAAGAATATTAATGTGGAACAATGAAATTTCCTATCAAAATGGTACGTTTACCGATAAATCCATCAAACATGGCATTTTTTATCATGGGGGTCCCGGTTAAAAAATGGCAATGATGAGATATGCCAGATACAATTCGTTAGTGAGAAAAGCATCGTATTTCTACTTTGACAGATGAATCAGGAAATTGAAAAAGCTTTTGCTTTATACTCCGACGGCCCTTCGGTGGCACTCAGGGTCATTAAATGAATCCGCGTTTTTTGAGTGTGTTTCATGGGTAGGTCTCCTACCTAATGAAACAAAAAAGTAAGTTCATTTTTAGCGGTCCCTGAAGCCGAAGGGGAATCGAATTTTCTTTCTGATACTATATACAAATCATATACACCGATATTAATTTTTACCGGTCACTCATGATTTTTTATGTTGAACCAGGACTTACCGCTTTCGCCCCGGCATCTGAATGATTGAGGAAAATGATCATTAAAACCTGACATCATGAGACATTTCAGATCTGTCATTACCGCTTCCGTCTTTTTAATATTCCTGCCGTTTTCCGGATGTTCGCCACGGATGATACCCCAGAGTCTCCGTCAAACACAGCCGGTGACTGCGGACGGAAATCTTTCGGAATGGAATTTTCCTCTACGTTACGACGATAAGGATTCCAAAAGTGCCTACTCCATTTCAAATGACGACCGGAATCTCTATATCTGCTTTAATGTGGCCGACAGGATGACGCAGGTGAAGATCCTGCGGGCAGGCATGGAGGTCTGGATCGATACGACAGGCCGGAAAAAGAAAGACATCGGTATTTTGTATCCGCTTCCACCGGAAAAAGCGATGAACGGTGAGGGTGAACGCCCCTTCACCATGGGGCAGAGAAATCCGGAGGAGCAAAGGCAGAGGCCCGATATATCCGCTCTCCGCAAGCGATTTCTCGAGGAACAAACGGATATGAAGCTGGTCGGTTTTCCGGGTATCGACGACGGCATCATGCCATTGCAAAACAAGGCCGGGATCGCCGTCGGCGTGAACTGGGACAGTGCCGACAGGATGGCTTACGAGCTGGTCATCCCGTTCCATACATTCTACCGTCCTGTACTCTCCCCGGCAGACAGTTCGAAAGTATTCGGACTGACCATCATTATCCGGGCATTGCCGACGCTGCAGGGGACCTATGCGAGAGGAATGGGACCCGGCGGCCCGGGTGCTAGCGGTGGCTACGGCGGAGGGGGAAGGGGAGGAATGTCTCCTTCGGGTTACGGCGGCGGCAGGATGCAGGGAGGCAATCCGGCCGACAGGCAGCAGCTTTTTGTCGCGAATAACATCCGGACGAAATTTCAGCTGAATACAAAATGAGGACAGGGGCAGGCATTATCCCCTGCGGCTGATATCCCCAAGCATCGCCCGGTCAATAACCTCAATATTCCGGCCGTCGAGGCGGATGATTCCTTCTTTTTCAAACTCTTTCAGGAACCTCACCGTGCTTTCAGGGGAAATGGAGGCGAAATCAGCAATATCCTGCCGGTGCAGGTTGTTGAAAACATCTTCATTCACAAAATCATCGGATGAGAGGTAGAGGAGGGCAGAGGCGAGTTTCCCGCGCATCTGTTTGAAGGAAAGGTTTTTGATGATCTCGAGGTAATTGGCTTCATGACGGCAGTTCCGCGAGGTGATCTCGAGAGCAAAACCGGGGTTTTTCAGAAGCAGCTCCTTCAGTCCTTCTTTGTTGATCATGCAGATCACCGATTCCTTAACCGCGATGGTGGAGTACTGGTATACATTTTCACCGAACACACTCTGGAAAGCCAGAAAATCACCGGTGTGCGCAAGTCTGAGGTTCATCTGCCGGTTCGGGCCGGTCTGGAGATAGATCTTCACCAGGCCCCGGATGATCAGCATAACATACGGTGCGAAAGCACCCTGTTTGAAAATATTTTCCCCGGCCGTATAGACGAGTTGCGTTTTCCTGTCGTTCAGGAACGCCAGATCGTCCGGCGCCAGCTCGCGGAAGCAACCGATGCCGGCAAGGCTGTCGCTGTGTTCATCACCCGAAGAGGTCATACCATTTCCTGCTTTCATATTAACGCTCATCCATGGTGCGGAAGACTGAATATCCACGTGACCTTTTTACCGTGCCCTTCTGCCTTCAGCCCCGGGCCACTGCTTTCCTGTCCCATGTGTAAATCCACACAAAGGTATTGAATTCTGTCAAGAAAAAAGATGAAATATTTCAGTTCTGCATCTGACATCCCCATGAGGTATTTGTAACGGAAGCCCGGGAGACGTGCGTATTTTTGCAGCCGATCATACAGACAACAATGAAACGCATTGCCATACCCATGACGGAAGGAAGGCTGAGCAGCAAATTCGGCGAATGCCGGTGCTTCAGGATTTTCGATACGGACCGTTCCGGCGTAAAAAGCCGCGATGTGGATGTTCCGGAGAACGTCGAGGCCGGAGAACTTCCGGCCTGGCTGGCGGAGCATCAGGTCACCGATATCATTACCCGGCGGATCGGAAAGTCGTTGATCAGCCTGCTTGCCCAACAGAAGATCAACGTATGGGTGGGAGCCCCCGATGAGGCGCCGGAAATCCTCATCCGGGATTGTCTCGACGGGACATTGGTGTCTGACGAAAAAGCATTCAATGAAGACTGAAAAGAAGAAACCAGGCCGGCTGATCGGTTTTCTGACCTCCCGCCGCGGCGATCATTCAACTGGTCACTTGGTGCAGGCGTATACATCGCGGTGAGCTCCTTTGGTGTCTCACTATGGTGGTTGCTCGGCTTCGGGGTTGTGACCGGCGTGGTCTGGGGGAAGGTCTTTTGCCGGTGGATGTGCCCGATCGGTGTGGTGATGGAATTTTTCATGAAGCAGGGCGCCAACGATTCGTTCCGGAACATGTACCAGTATCACAAACTGGGTTGTCCCATTGCCTGGATATCCGGCCTGCTGAACCGGGTTTCCCTGTACAGGATCACCCTCGACCGGGAGACATGCAGGAACTGCGGATTATGCGACAAAGCCTGTTACATGCCAACGGTTGACGGCCGGAAATTCAGTCTGTATCTGCCGGAAAAGCAGGACCCTTCAGCCCATTTCAGCTGTTCAAAGTGCCTGAGCTGCGTGACCAGCTGTCCGAACGGGAGTCTGACCTATGCACCGGTGAAACTCTTTACCACGATTTTGAACCATTAATTAATCTTTTAAATATTTAATTATGAAAATGTTACGCACGAATCTCCACGAGATTGAAACCGCATCGGAACTTGAAAAATTCATCAATGAAAACGACAATGTCATGGTATGCTGCGGCCGGATGGGCCCCATGTGCATCCCGGTTTACGAAGTGATGGAAGAGCTCGAAGATGAGAGGCCGAATGTGAAGTTTGCCGTCATGGCCTTCGATAACCCGGAAGCCTCGGTGATCCGCAATGCTCCGGAGTCAAAAGGATTTATGGGGCTGCCGTTCACCATGTACTACAAGAACGGAAAAGTGGCCCATGCCACCAGCAGCATCCAGAGCATGGCCCAGGTGACTTCGGTGCTCGATGATAAGTTAGGCAAATAAGATTCCTGTTTGACATGTCTGAATCCCGTTTCCAGGCGGGAAGGAGACATTAGACAACGCCGGCAGGATCAGCGGAGGATTAACGCTGACCTGTCGGTGTTTGCCGAATCGTCATCACCGGGATGATCGTTTCTTTCATCCGCATTTCCGGACCTGGCCGTTGACAGGGATCTCCAGTTTGCAAAGGGCCGGTCATTCAGACATGTCCGTTTTAACACGATAATTTATAATTCAGAGATGAACGATACATTCGATGTCATGATCCTCGGTGCCGGCGCTGCCGGACTGACAGCGGGCATTTACAGCTCGAGGGCCCGGCTTTCGACCCTGATCCTGAATGAAGGTGCCATTGGCGGACAGATGGTCCTGACCAACGAAATCGCCAATTATCCCGGTGTGGAAACCACCAGCGGGTATATCCTGGCAGACACCATGAAGAAACAGGCGAAGAATTTCGGGTGCAAAATCAAATCCAATGTGAGGATCGTGAAGTACAGTCTCCAGGGGGAGATCAAAACGGTTGAACTGGAAGACGGGCGGGTCTTTAAGGCACGCACCGTCATCCTGACGCCGGGAGGGAGGCCCCGACCGCTTAATATTCCCGGAGAAGAGACGTTCAAGGGAACGGGGATATCGTATTGTGCGACCTGCGACGGTGAATTTTTTACGGGGAAGGAAATCGTGGTTGTGGGAGGGGGAAATTCAGCCCTCGAGGAAGCCGTCACGCTGACCCGTTATGCCACGAAGGTGACCATCGTTCACCAGTTCGATCACTTTCAGGCTTTCCGGCACGCTGTTGAAGAAGCGGAAAACAACGGACGCATCCGTTTCATCATGGAGTCTGAACTGCGGGAGTTCACCGGGAACGGTCATCTCGACCAGGTCACCATTGAGCATCTTCCTTCGGGGAAACAGCAGGTCCTGAAAACGGACGGGGTATTTATTTTTGCCGGTTACCTTCCGAACACCGAAGCGCTGAAGGGGCATGTCAACCTGAATCGAGAAAGGGGAGATCATTGCCGATGCGGATATGAAAACGAATATTCCCGGTGTTTTTGCCGCCGGGGATTGCATCGCCAAGCGGTACCGGCAGGTCACCACAGCGGTGGCCGAAGGAACGGTTGCCGCATTGAGTGCAGGGGATTACCTGAGGGGGTAAGCGTCTGGCGCCGGGGGCGCGGGATGACGGGGACGAAGTGGTGCGATGGGGATTGACCGGAAGTAGTTTGAGCCGTGTTGCGATCCGGAATATGCAGGTTTCTCAACGGGAAGGTTCTCAATGTCACCTTCTGTTTAGTGAAAGGGACAAATGGAAAATGACAGGGCTGTTTTTGAGTCGCTTTCACGTTTTCCAGTCTGAGAGTGATCTCACGTTCCCGCCCGGTCGCCGAAGATGTCGATCTGGATCCTTGGGGAGAAGCGCCAGCCATTACGGATGGCCGTTTTGGCCGCAAGGTCGAGGTGTTCTTTCATCTTCTCCGGGTTGCTGCCAAGGGGCATGACCAGAACGTCCTCATTCCGCACGAAACCCAGGCGGGAGAGGAAATCCTCCCTGATCTCCTTCTCATCCTCCTCGCTGGCGATGACGAATTTGAGCTGAAAGTCCCTGTCCGGGCGTTTTCTCGGCTCAGTGTCCACTTTATCGCCGTAATAGGACTCGAGGATCATGCAGCTGTTGATGTATTTCTGGATGACTTCGATGTTCCGTCTTTGCCGGGCATGGTTGTGAATGAACACACCGGATCACGGGTTTTTTGAGACCTGTATTTTTTTCGGCTGATGGTTCGGACGATTTCAGCTTGGGGGAGATGGAAAAAAGATTGATGTCGTTTGCCAGTTCAGGGATATAATTTGTGCCGTTGGTTTCGAGGGTGATATGCATTTTCAGCTGTTTCCGGATGGCTGAAGCCAGGGCGGTGAGACCGGGCGCCTGGATGGTGGGTTCCCCGCCCGAAATGACGACATGGTTAATGGGTCCGCGGTTGTACCCGAGCACCCTGATGATATCACTGATGTCCCATTCTTCAAATTCAGTGACATCATGGCTGGAGTAGGGAGTGTCGCAGATATCGACCTTTCCCTCGTCGTCCATCCAGGTACAGCGGAGGTTACAGCCGGCCGTCCTCACAAAAAGCACGGGGATGCCGGCCAGTTTGCCTTCACCCTGCAAAGTGCCGGAAAGGGGATAACCGGTCTGTGTTCCTTCTTTGAGCAAGTCCCCGTTCCGGTCTCTCAGTATGGGAAATATCCCGTTCTTTACGAGTCTGATTTTCATATGTTTTATTGACAGATATAGAGATGACGATTTGTCATAAGGTCATAATGTGCAGATAGTCAAGCTATAAAGCGGCAGAATGACAAAAGGCCGGTAAACGGTATATTTATTGAGTATGGTCCCAAATATTTGTTAAGAACGTTCACGTTATTACTTTTGTTTACCTGATGTTAAATTCATAACCCAGAAAGCACATGGAATTATTCAAAAAAATGGAAACCGCCAAACCGGAAAGCACGTCGAAGAAAGCACCCGGGGGGATAGCCGAACATATCAAATGCCTGATCCTTGGTTCGGGTCCGGCAGGGTACACGGCTGCCATCTATGCTGCGCGGGCCAACCTGAAACCGGTTGTTTATGAGGGGATGCAAATCGGCGGACAGTTGACCACCACCACCGATGTCGAGAATTATCCGGGTTATCCGGAGGGCGTCACGGGGCCGAAGATGATGGAGGATTTCAAGGCACAGGCCGTCCGTTTTGGTACCGATTGCCGGTGGGGGATGGCGACCTCTGTCGATTTCTCAGGGCATCCTTTCCGGGTGACCATTGATGAGAAGAAGGTCGTTACGGCCGATTCGGTCATCATTGCCACCGGGGCCACGGCGAAATATCTCGGACTGGAATCGGAGAAAAAATTCATGGGATTTGGTGTCTCCGCCTGTGCAACCTGCGACGGGTTTTTCTATCGGGGTCAGGATGTCGTAGTGGTCGGCGGGGGAGATACGGCCGCCGAGGAAGCCTTGTACCTTTCAGGGTTATGCCGGAAAGTTTACCTGGTGCACCGGCGCGATGAGCTGAGGGCCTCCAGGATCATGCAGGACAGGCTGCTGAAGAAAGAGAATATCGAGGTCCTCTGGAGCCATGTCCCCAAGGAAATCGTCGGCAACAAGAATGTGGAAGGGGTTATCCTGGACGATCTCAAGAACGGGCAGGAAAAGCGCGTGGACGTCCAGGGATTTTTCGTCGCTATCGGGCACAAGCCGAACTCGGAAATTTTTGCAGATTTCATCGATATGGATGATGTCGGGTATATCCATACGCTTCCCGATTCGTCCAAGACGAATGTGGAAGGCGTATTTGCCTGCGGCGACGTGATGGACCCCTTTTACCGGCAGGCCGTCACAGCCGCCGGAACCGGCTGCCGGGCTGCAATGGATGCGGAACGGTGGCTCTCTGAGCGCGGATTTCACGAATAATCCGTTAAAAAGCAAAACGAAAGCGGGCCATCGAAGGCCCGGTCGCTTCAATAAGGAAAAGAGGGAGAGACCCTCTTTTTTTATGGAGGGTACCAAGGGGGGTGAAAATAAAAAGGCCGCCCGCGGATCAATGCGAACGGCCTTGAGGGATTGGAACAATGAGCTTTTTATTTCTCGACGTCGACGTCGGCGAATTTTTCCGAACTGTATTTCCCCGCTTTCAGTTTCTCGGCGATCTCGGTGAAGGCATTGATGGTGTATTCCACATCCTCCAGCGTATGAGCGGCCGTGGGAATGATACGCAGCAGGATCATTCCTTTGGGGATCACGGGGTAAACGACCATTGAGCAGAACAGGCTGTAATTTTCGCGGAGGTCGTAAACGATATTGGTGGCCTCGGGAACGGAACCCGAGAGGATAACCGGCGTGACGGGCGATTCAGCCTTTCCGATGTTGAATCCCCTTCTTTAAGTCCTTTCTGAAGGGCATGAACGACTTCCCAGAGGTGTTCCCGGAGTTCGGGTTTGGTCTGGAGAAGTTCGAGCCTTTTCAGGGCACCGATGGTCATCGGCATCGGAAGGGACTTGGCAAAGATCTGGGAACGCATGTTATATGCCAGATAGTCGATGATGACCTTGTCGGCAGCAACAAAGGCTCCGATACCGGCCATCGATTTGGCAAAGGTTGAGAAATAAACATCGATCTGATCCTGGACGCCGAAATGTTCCCCGGTTCCGGCACCGGTTTTTCCCATCGTTCCGAATCCGTGGGCATCGTCAACCAAAAGCCTGAAATTGTATTTTTCCTTGTATTTTACGATCTCATCCAGTTTACCCAGGTCGCCCACCATTCCGAAAACGCCTTCGGTGATCACCAGGATGCCTCCGCCGGTCTCCGTGGCCAGCTTCGTGGCACGTTGCAACTGTTTTTCAAGGTTTTGCATATCGTTGTGAGGGAAAACATAACGTTTGCCCATGTGCAGCCTTAACCCGTCGAGGATGCAGGCATGTGCGTCGGAATCATAAACAATGACATCCTTCCTGTCAACCAGTGAATCGATGATCGAAACCATACCCTGATAACCGTAGTTCAGCAGGTAAGCCGTTTCCTTTCCCACGAATTCAGCGAGCTTTTCCTCCAGTTCTTCATGATATTTCGTCTGTCCCGACATCATCCTGGCACCCATGGGATAGGCCATGCCGTATTTTTCAGCAGCTTCGGCATCTGCCTTTCTGACCTCAGGATGGTTGGCGAGCCCAATGTAGTTGTTCAGGCTCCAGTTCAGAACTTCCTTGCCCTTGAACATCATCCTGGGTTTTATTTCACCCTCCAGTTTCGGAAAAGTAAAATAACCGTGAGCAACTTTTTTATACTGACCAAGAGGTCCCGCATTCTTTTTAATCTTATCAAATATATCCACGGCTGAAATTTTTAAGTTATTACGTGATGGAATCGGGAACAAAATTAATTTTTTTTAATCAGTTGCCAAATGCGGAAATAATTTCCTGCTGAATCCGTTTAGATTTAGATTCGTTCAAATCAGGAATATACCTAACACAGGGATTTATCTAAATATATCTGAATATAAATGTGATGGGGATGCAGAGGCCAATGCGCTGGCAACCACCCGCCTCCCGAAAAATGGCTTTTCGATGGCTGAAAAATGGAATATCAAGATACATTTTATGCTGATAAACATTATTATCCGGATGTCAGAACGGATGGATACACTTTTGTATATGAATGGCGGTGATGCTGTTGGACATTGGCGGGAGCAGACGAAAAAAATGATCTAAAAAGTTTCGCTCTTTCAAGGATTGTCGTAATTTTGCACAACATTTTCGAAAATGAAACATAAGGGATTCATTTACATTTTATTTGTACTCGTGTTCAGCTCCTGCGGGCAGTATGAAAAATTACTGAAAAGCACGGATTACCAGCTTAAATATCAAAAAGCGGTTGAATACTATAACCAGGGCGAGTTTGTCAAGGCTTCGACCATCTTTGAGCAGATTGCCAATGTGTTCCGCGGGACGGTGAAGGCTGACACGGTCCAATATTACCGTGCGGAGAGTTACTATCACCAGAACGATTACATCATGGCCAGTCATACTTTCGAGGAACTGGCCAGTTCATTCCCCAACAGCGTGTATGAGGAAGAAGCCTCGTTCATGACAGGATTTTGCTATTACAAGCTTTCGCCGCGGCCCAGCCTGGACCAGGAGAATACCTACAAAGCCATCAACACGCTGTCCCTGTTTCTCATCAATCATCCTTCGACCAACAGGAAGGATGAAGCCACCCGGATCATCAACGAGCTAAAGGAGAAGCTGGTTGAAAAGTCCTATCTCAACGCAAAGCTGTACTTTGATCTCGGGGATTACAAATCGGCCATCATTGCCCTCCGAAACAGCCTGGGAGACTACCCCGACACCAAACACCGGGAGGAACTGATGTTCCTGATCCTTAAATCTTCGTACCTGCTGGCGGAAAACAGTGTTGAGAGCAAAAAACTTGAACGGTACCAGGCTACCGTGGACGAATATTATTCCTTTATCGGTGAATTTCCCAAAGGGGAATTTGCCGGTCAGGCAAATAATATCTACCAGGATTCGATGAAATCATTAGGTCAGGAAGTAAATTAAATTAGCATATCAACATGGTTGATTACAAAAAAAGCAAAGCACCGGCAACCACTGTGACCCAGGACATCAGGAACCTGAGCAGGGAAACCGGGAATATTTATGAAAGCGTGATGATTGTTTCCAAGCGGGCCAATCAGATCAGTGTGGAGATGAAGCAGGAACTGAACCGTAAGCTGGAAGAATTTGCCTATTATACCGACAATCTCGAAGAAGTCTTCGAAAACCGTGAACAGATTGAAATATCCAGATTTTATGAACGTCTTCCCAAACCCACCCTCATTGCTCTTCAGGAATATCTCGATGATGAGATTTATTTCCGTATTTCGGAAGGCCGGCCCAAACCGGAGGTGGAAGAAACGGAATAATTTTTTGATCTCATCTCCCGCTGAACTATCTTTACGAAAAATGCAAGCGGGTCGCTGGCGGAAGGGATCGGGAAAAGCAAGGGTACCGTCTTCCGGGAGCGTCGTTTCATATCAAATCTCATTTTTGTGAAACTCAGCGGAAAAAAAATACTCCTCGGTGTCACAGGCAGCATTGCCGCGTATAAATCGGTCCTTCTCCTGAGGCTGTTATTGCGGGAAGGTGCTGAAGTCCGGGTTATCCTCTCGCCCTTTGCCGAAAAGTTTGTCACCCGGGGCACCCTGGCAGCTCTTTCCGGGAATCCCGGTATTATCCGAATTTTTTAAGGAAGACGGGACATGGAACAGTCATGTCGACCTGGGTTCCTGGGCCGATGTATTCCTTCTCGCTCCCGTTACCGCCAATACCATGGCGAAAATGGCCGGCGGACAGGCCGACAACCTCCTGGTGGCAACCTACCTGTCAGCAAAATGCCCTGTGATCTTTGCCCCGGCCATGGATCTTGACATGTACCCCCATCCGTCAACACAGGCCAACATCAGCAAACTCCGGTCATTTGGCAATATCCTCATCGAACCGGTGAGCGGTGAACTGGCCAGCGGACTTTACGGAAAAGGCCGGATGCAGGAGCCGGAAGCCATCCTCGAAGTTGTGACAGAATTCTTTTCATCCGTTCCGGAAAAAAAAAACTCCGTTCCAGGAAGGTCCTGATCACCGCAGGACCCACCTTTGAACCCATCGATCCTGTCCGGTTTATCGGTAACCGGTCGTCCGGAAAAATGGGATATGCCATCGCGGAAGCCTGTGCCCGGGAAGGGGCCGAGGTGACCCTGATCAGCGGCCCCGTGAGCCTTTCCCCCCAACACCCCTCCATTAACCTTGTGCATGCAGATACCGCATCGGAAATGTTTGACGCTGCAACCCGCTTTTTCCCGTCAGCCGACATTGCCATCCTGACAGCAGCCGTGGCGGATTTTTCCCCTGAAACCGTTCATCGGAGAAAGGTGAAAAGGGGAGATCAGGACCTTAACCTGAGGCTGAAACCCACCCGCGATATTGCCGCCGAACTCGGGCGGATGAAGAAAAATCACCAGCTGCTCGTGGGATTTGCCCTGGAGACAGACAATGAAATGGATAACGCCCTTGCCAAGCTGAAAAATAAAAATCTCGACTGCATCGTGCTGAATTCGCTGAATGATGAAGGGGCCGGTTTCCAAACCGATACAAACCGGATCACCCTTATTGACAAAAACAATATTATTGATAAATTTGAGTTAAAATCCAAGACGGCCGTTGCCCTGGATATCGTGGAAAAAATCGTCGCCATGATCGGGGATCTCCCCGGAATACAGGCGTGATGACCATCAGCCGTTTCGCTGAGCCCCCGGCCGTCGCCAGGGAACGTTCGCATGAACCGGTCACCGGAAACCCGGAAAGGCCGGCTCGCGCGGGGAAGTTGCCAGACAGGCTGCGATATGCCGTACCGGCTAAAGGATGTGGAATTTTTCCCTCCTGCATCGTGTAAACTAAGAAGAATGAAAAAATTATTTAGCCTTATCTCGTTTTTCCTCATTCCGCTGGGGCTGTTCGGACAGGAACTGAAATGTGACATCAATATCGTCACACAACAGATCCAGGGAACCAATAAACAGGTTTTTGAAACCCTCCAGAATGCCATTTATGAATTTATGAACAACAAGGTCTGGACGAACCATGTCTTTGCACCCGAAGAACGCATCGAATGCACCATGCTTTTCAATATCACGGAACAGCTGTCAGCCGATGAATTCCGCGGCACCTTGCAGATCCAATCGCGGCGTCCCATCTTCAATACAAACTACAATACGGTGATGCTCAATTATATGGATAATGACATCCAGTTTAAATACGTGGAATTCCAGCCGCTGGAGTTTGACCTGAATTCCAACATTTCCAACCTGACATCCATCCTGGGTTATTACGCTTACGTGATCCTGGCGCTCGATTACGATTCTTTTTCGCCGGAAGGCGGAACTCCTTTCTGGGAAGATGCAGAGAAGATCGTTGACAATGCACAGAATGCCCAGGAAAAAGGGTGGAAACCGTTCGAAAATACCAGTCACCGCAACAGGTACTGGCTTGTGAAGGACTTTCTCGACAAAGATTATGCACCCTGCCGGGAATTTCTGTACGACTACCACCGGCTGGGACTGGATATCATGGATAGCAAGGTGACGGAAGGACGTGCCGAAATCGCCAAAAGTCTCGAACTCCTTCAGAAGGTCTACCGTCAGAAGCCCGATCCGTTCATGCAGCCCCTGCGTCTGATCTTTGATGCCAAGGCCGACGAAATGGTCCAGATCTTTTCGGAATCATTCCCTGAGGAGAAGAACAGGGCTTACCAGATCCTGACCGAGATCGACCAGGCCAATTCGAACAAGTACAAGAAGATGCTGGAAAGCCCGACCCAGTGACAATGAGTTGAAATAAACGAAAAGCGCCTCTATGCTCAGGTTTCTCTCTATCAGTAATTATGCCTTAATCAGAGAATTACAGATCGGTTTTTCGCCCGGACTGACGACCATCACCGGGGAAACCGGTGCCGGGAAATCGATTCTTCTCGGTGCGCTTTCCCTCATTCTCGGTCAGCGGGCCGACACAGCGGCATTGTTCGACAAGGAGAACAAGTGCATCGTCGAAGGAATCTTCGACAGTGACGGAGAGGTGCTCGAACGGTTGCTCAGGGAAAACGATCTCGACATGGGAAAGCAGATCATTCTAAGGCGCGAGATCAGTCCCAACGGCAAATCACGTGCTTTTGTCAACGACACCCCGGTGAACCTCCAGGTCATGGGCGACATTGGAAGTATCCTGGTGGACATCCACTCCCAGCATCAGAACCTTCAACTGAACAACAACGTCTTCCAGCTTGGCGTTATCGATGCCTTTGCCGGGCTCTCATCAGAACTTCAGAGCTACCGGGAACAGTATGCTGAATACCGGGAAATGTTGAAGAACTACCGGCAATTGCAGGATTCGGAAGAGAAAAACAGGGCCGAAAAGGATTTCCTTGAATTTCAGTTTGCCGAATTGCGCGATGCCCGTCTTCAGGAAGGTGAACAGGAGGAACTGGAAAGTGAACTGGAGATCCTGCAACATGCCGGGGAGATCAAAAGCGGACTGTATGCCCTTTGGCAAGACCTCATGGGGATGAACGGAATGTTTTGGGTCTTCTCAATGACGGGGAACAACACCTGGGCAGGCTCAGGAACCTTCACCGGCCTTCGGCCGAGCTTTATGAACGGCTCAGGGCCGCCGCCATTGAACTGAAAGATATTGCTTCCGAAGCCGAAAAAGAATCGGGCCGGGTGGATCACGATCCCGGACGATCCGAATATGTCCAGGACCGTCTCAACCTGATTTACAAACTGGAACAAAAGCACCGGGCGGCAGATCTCGGCGAGCTGATCCGGATCCGGGACGGGATCGATCTGAAGCTCAGTGAAATCGGATCGCTCGAATCGCGGTTGGAGGAAATGGAGAAAAAGATCATGCACGAGACCTCGGAAATCAGGGCCCTGGCCGGTCATCTTTCGCACAAGCGGATGGCGGCGATACCCGGGATCAGTGAGCGGATCACCTCGCTGCTCATTCAGCTCGGCATCCCGAATGCCATCTTCACCATTCAGCATTCCCTGTTGCCTGATCCCGGGGAACACGGAACGGATCATGTCACCTTTCTGTTTACCGCCAACCGGAAAGGGGAACTGCAGGATATCTCGAAAATCGCTTCCGGGGGGGAACTCTCCCGGCTGATGCTGAGCATTAAATACATCATCTCCCATTCTCTCGGGTTGCCGACCATCATTTTTGATGAAATTGATACGGGGGTCAGCGGGGAGATTGCCTACCGTGTGGCCCGGATCATGAAGGAGATGTCGGCAGACCGGCAGGTGCTCACCATTACGCATCTTCCCCAGGTGGCTTCGAAGGGTAACCAGCATTTCCTGGTCTACAAAAGCGACCAGGAAGAAGGGACCGTCACCCGGATGAAGATGCTCGATGCCACCGACCGCGAATACGAAATTGCCAAGATGCTCAGCGGTGAGCAGACCACCGAGGCGGCTCTGGCCAACGCGAAAGAACTCCTTTCGGGAAGTTAAGGGTGACGCTCGCCCCCCCGTCCTCCCGTACCCACGTATCCACATAGACGGGCGGGTCGCGACCCGCCCCTACAGTGGCCTTGAACGGAATTGTTGGAAAACACCACCTTTTCCCGGCGTCTTTATGGCTTTGTTTATTCTCCTTCGTGCTCTTCTCTCGTCTGCTTGTCTGCCCCTATTCCTTTGTGTCTTAGTGCCTTTGTGTTTATGAATTCTTCGCGCTCTTCCTCTTTCTGTGATTGCAAACCCGTGATCGTCCTTAACGCACTGGCTCTATTCACAGGTCCGGTCCCACACGGTTTCACCCCAATCGCGGGAGCCCTCGCGCTCTGCTAATATTTTATTCCGTGAAAAACGGCGAATGTATTTTAAATGGCGTTTGGTGGCGGAGCGTTCTGCCAGGATGACCGCATTCACGATTTTATTCTGATTCGCTTGATAAGGGACTGACGTCTATCCTTGTCCCTACGTCTTACCGTACCCACGTATCCACGTAACTCCCGCCCTTCGGCTGCGCTCAGGGACCGCTATTACGTTGTGTTTCAGCAGGTGGGATCAGCAGGTGGGTGAGTAGCCGCGAGCGACTACTCACCCACCTGCTGATCCCACCTGCTGAAACACCCTCAAAAAACGCGAATTCGTTTCCGGTCCCTGAGCGCAGCCGAAGGGCGGTTCATCCATAGGATTTTCTTTTTCATTTTTAAAAGCATTTCGGTGTTGTCATATGAATCTGTCAATCGAGGATTAAATGATTTTGGTGGAGGAGGGCGATGGGAAAATCGTATTCGAGATTTCATTTTGTTTCCCTTCAACGAGGGCCTGTTTACGGCAGGAGGGGTTCAATCGGGCATGGGAAGGGCCTTTCATCTTAAAGAGCTCTTTGCAGGGTGGGTGCCTCCCCCGCCAACCTGCACTCCTGCCCTTCATCGCTTCAGCCCCCCGAATCTCAGCGTCCGTTTCCGGGCATTTTGACGAAAAGTTTTCAACAGGCTGTTTTTATGCCGGTTTCAGAGGGGATGGAATTTATGGTATATCACCTGTTTGGACGATGAAAATGGCCAAAAATCAGATTTTCCTTCCCGGGCTTCCACCGCTGAAGAAGATAAGACGAGGACGCTCGCCCCCGTCTTCCCGTACCCCCGTATCCACGTACCCACCTACCCACCCTCCCCTCTCACTTTCTTCCTTCATCCCTTCATCAAAAGGTTTATTTAATCTAAATTTGCCGTATAAACAAAATCATACATCATGGCTTATAATTTACTGAAAGGAAAACGAGGAATCATTTTCGGGGCATTGAACGAAATGTCCATAGCATGGAAGGTGGCCGAGAGGGCCCACGAGGAAGGAGCAATCTTCACCCTGTCGAACACACCCGTTGCTCTCCGGCTGGGGGATCTTAACACGCTCGCGGAGAAAACAGGATCCAGGGTGATGCCTGCCGATGCGACCCGCATCGAGGAACTGGAGAAAACCTTCAGGGATTCGATGGATTTTCTCGGGGGAAAGATCGACTTTGTCCTGCATTCCATCGGGATGTCTCCCAACGTCCGGAAAGGGATTCCTTACGATGCCATCGATTATCCGAATTTTCTGAAGACCCTTGATATCTCAGCCCTGTCATTTCACAAGATGATCCAGGTCGCCCGTCAGCTCGACGCCATCAACGACTGGGGTTCCATTGTGGCCCTCAGCTATGTGGCCGCCCAACGGACGCTCTTCGGATACAACGACATGGCCGATGCCAAGGCATTGCTGGAGTCCATTGCCCGGAGTTTCGGATATATTTACGGCCGGGAGAAGAAAATCAGGATCAACACCGTTTCCCAGTCCCCCACGATGACCACTGCAGGAAGCGGGGTTAAAGGCATTGATACGCTCATCGACTTCACCGACCGGATGTCACCCCTGGGCAATGCCACGGCCGACGACTGCGCCAGCTACTGCGTCACTCTGTTTTCCGACCTGACAAGGAAGGTGACCATGCAAAACCTCTTTCACGATGGTGGTTTTTCGAGCATGGGGATGAGTGAGAAAGCCATCGTACAGTATAACAAAAGTTTCGAGGAATGCCCGTGATCCCGCATGTCCCGGAAGGCGATCCCGTCACATGATTGTGGGAGCGCTTTCTTCCGGAACCGGCGAAACCAACGCACAGGTGAGAGGGGGCATCCGAACGCGGAGCGTCGATACCTGTCCCGGCGTTGGGTTTTGTCTTTTTTTACTATATTCGCCGTCATACACACCCACTAAGCTTCCCGCTATGATAGCCAAGGTACTGCTCGTTCTTTTTTATTTTTTGTTTCCTGCATTCGTGATTTACGGGGTCGGTAAATTTTCGCTTGTCCGGAAAATCGGCGCCATTGTAATTTGCTATATTGCCGGACTTCTGCTGGGGAATCTGCGGATCCTGCCCGCTGATATCAACCCGCTCCAGGATTTGATTACCACCATCACCATTCCGCTGGCCATCCCGCTTCTCCTTTTTTCGGAAGACATCCGGAAATGGCTTGGCATGGCCAGGCAGACCTTTCTTTCCCTGATCCTGGGGCTGGTCTCCGTGGTCATCATGGTCACGGCGGGGTACTATATTTTCAGGGATATTATTCCCGAAGCCTGGAAAATATCAGGATTGCTCGTTGGGGTCTATTCGGGCGGGACACCCAACCTGGCGGCCATTGCCGAAATGCTAAGGGTGCCTTCCGAGCTGTATATTCTGACCCATACCAGCGACCTGATCATCGGCGCCTTTCTCCTCCTTTTCCTGATTACCGTGGGGCAACGGTTTTTCCTCCTGTTTATGAAGCCTTACAGGCATGAGGAAAACGAAGAAGTCCAAAATCATACCGCCGAGATTGTCGATGAATTCGAATCCTATGAGGGCATTTTCCGGAAAGAAACCTTCTTTCCTCTGCTCAGGGCCTTTGGTTTGTCCATTCTCATTTTCGCCATCGGTGGCGGATTGAGTTATCTTTTTCCCAGGAATGACCAGATGGTGGTCGCCATCCTGACCATTACCACCCTTGGCATTGCGGCATCCTTTGTGCCATCAGTCAACCGCATCAAAAAAACATTCCCCCTGGGCATGTATTTCATTCTCGTGTTTTCACTCGTCGTGGCTTCGATGGCCGACCTGTCCAGGATGGTAGGCAATGGTCATTCCATAGTTTTACTGTCGATCTTTCTGTTCATTCTCATTGCCGTTATGGGTTCATTACTGCTCCATGCCATTATTTCAAAATTTTTTGGGATCGATGCCGACAATTTCATCATCACATCGGTCGCCTTGTCGATGTCCCCGCCTTTTGTTCCCATCGTGGCCGGAGCTATGAAAAACAAGTCGGTTGTACTTCCGGGCCTGATCATCGGCATTATCGGTTATGCGGTGGGAAATTACCTGGGGGTTTTCATGGCATATCTGCTGAAATAGATCTAAACGTCACATTACCGGATTATGACAGAATTGTTCATCAACATCAAAAAGCTGGTTCAGGTTGAAGAAGAGCCTGTTCCCTACCGTTCCGGCCGGCACATGAAGGATCTGTCCTGTATCGAACATGCCTATTTACTGGTATCGGAGGGCAGGATCCGGGATTTCGGACCGATGGCATCACTTCCCGGCGATATCGCCGGCAATGCCGACCGTGTCACGGACCTGGACGGCAGGCTTGTTTTGCCCGCCTGGTGCGATTCCCATACCCATCTGGTGTTTGCTGGAAGCCGGGAGATGGAATACATCGATAAGATCCGGGGGCTGAGCTATGAGGAAATAGCCCAAAGGGGAGGAGGGATCCTGAATTCGTCGCGGAGATTGCACGAAACGAGAGAAGACGAACTCTTTGAACAGTCGTCGGTGCGGATCCGGGAGATCATGCGGCAGGGAACGGGAGCTGTTGAGATCAAGAGCGGGTACGGACTGAACACGGAAGATGAACTGAAAATCCTCCGGGTGATCCGCCGTATCCGGGACCATTTTCCGCTGATTGTGCGCTCCACCTTCCTCGGCGCCCATGCCATCCCGGAGTTATTCCGCAACGATCCCCGCGAATATGTCGACATGGTGATCAGCGAAATGATCCCTGCCGTTGCAGCCGAAAACCTGGCCGATTTTATCGATGTCTTCTGCGACCGGGGGTTTTTCACCGTGGAAGACACTGAACGCATCCTTCTTGCCGGCATGAAACACGGGATGATCGGGAAGATCCATGCCAATGAGCTCGATTTCTCCGGAGGTATCCAGGCCGGTGTGAAATACGGGGCGCTGTCGGTCGACCATCTCGAATATACCGGCGAGGCGGAAATCAAGGCCCTTTTCGGAACCGACACCATGCCTACCATCCTTCCCGGCGCCTCGTTCTTCCTGGGATTGCCCTATGCCCCTGCACGCGACGATGATCGACTCCGGGCTGCCTGTTGCCCTGGCATCCGACTTCAACCCGGGGTCGTCACCTTCGGGAAATATGAACTTCATCCTTTCCCAGGCCTGTATCAATCTCCGGATGCTTCCTGAGGAAGCCATCAATGCGGTCACCCTGAACTCGGCCTATGCCATGGGTGTCGAAGACGAAGCCGGGAGCATCGCCAGGGGGAAGACCGCCGGATTTATCGTCACCCGGCCTGTTCCCGGCTATGAGTACCTGCCCTATGCCTACGGCTCGGACCTGATCGAAGAGGTCTATCTCAACGGCGAGCCGGTCAGGGCGTGAGGGAGACGAGGATACGTGGATACGGGAAGAAGGGGATGATCGTCAGTCTGAATTGTCCTGAAATAGGTTTACAAAAAATGTAAACAAAAAACAGGACTATGAAACGAAAAGTAAATGTTTATTCGGACGAGTTTAAGTTCAAGGTCCAGGAAAAAATTTCCGCTGATGCCGCCGATTTACGCTGAGGTTTTCGATTCTTTCTGCGGAAATCCGCGCGATCTGCGGGAAAACATTAACCGAAGCACTACCAGGAAAAAATTTCCCGCTGATACCGCCGATTTACGCTGAAGTTTTCGATTCTTTCTGCGGAAATCCGCGCGATCTGCGGGAAAACATTTATCCGAAGCACTACCAGGAAAAAATTTCCCGCAGATATCGCTGATTTACGCTGAAGTTTTCGATTCTTTCTGCGGTAATCCGCGCGATCTGCGGGAAAACATTTATCGAAGCACTACCAGGAAAAAAATTCCCGCTGATACCGCCGATTTACGCTGAAGTTTTCGATTCTTTCTGCGGAAATCCGCGCGATCTGCGGGAAAACATTAACCGAAGCACTACCAGGAAAAAATTTCCCGCAGATATCGCTGATTTACGCTGAGGTTTTCGATTCTTTCTGCGGTAATCCGCGCGATCTGCGGGAAAACATTTACCGAAGCACTACCAGGAAAAAATTTCCCGCTGATATCGCCGATTTACGCTGAGGTTTTCGATTCTTTCTGCGGAAATCCGCGCGATCTGCGGGAATACATTAACCGAAGCACTACCAGGAAAAAATTTCCCGCTGATACCGCCGATTTACGCTGAGGTTTTCGATTCTTTCTGCGGAAATCCGCGCGATCTGCGGGAATACATTTACCGAAGCACTACCAGGAAAAAATTTCCCGCTGATATCGCTGATTTACGCTGAGGTTTTCGATTCTTTCTGCGGAAATCCGCGCGATCTGCGGGAATACATTAACCGAAGCACTACCAGGAAAAAATTTCCCGCTGATATCGCTGATTTACGCTGAGGTTTTCGATTCTTTCTGCGGAAATCCGCGCGATCTGCGGGAAAACATTAAGCGAAGCACTACCAGGAAAAAATTTCCCGCTGATACCGCCGATTTACGCTGAGGTTTTCGATTCTTTCTGCGGAAATCCGCGCGATCTGCGGGAAAACATTAAGCGAAGCACTACCAGGAAAAAATTCCCTCTGATGCCGCCGATTTACGCTGAAGTTTTCGATTCTTTCTGCGGTAATCCGCTCGATCTGCGGGAAAACATTAACCGAAGCATTACCAAAAAAAAATTTCCCGCTGATACCGCTGATTTACGCTGACGTTTTCGATTCTTTCTGCGGTAATCCGCGCGATCTGCGGGAAAACATTAACCGAAGCACTACCAGGAAAAAATTTCCCGCTGATACCGCCGATTTACGCTGAAGTTTTCGATTCTTTCTGCGGAAATCCGCGCGATCTGCGGGAATACATTAACCGAAGCACTACCAGGAAAAAATTTCCCGCAGATATCGCTGATTTACGCTGAGGTTTTCGATTCTTTCTGCGGAAATCCGCGCGATCTGCGGGAATACATTAACCGAAGCACTACCAGGAAAAAATTTCCCGCTGATACCGCCGATTTACGCTGAGGTTTTCGATTCTTTCTGCGGAAATCCGCGCGATCTGCGGGAATACATTAACCGAAGCACTACCAGGAAAAAAATTCCCGCTGATACCGCTGATTTACGCTGAGGTTTTCGATTCTTTCTGCGGAAATCAGCGCGATCTGCGGGAATACATTAACCGAAGCATTACCAAAAAAAAATTTCCCGCTGATACCGCCGATTTACGCTGAGGTTTTAGATTGTTTCCGCGTTAATCCGCGCGATCTAAAGCTGTGAAAGGATTAATCCACCATTCCGACCGAGGAGTCCAGTACTGTTCCGAGGCTTATGTGAAGATCCTTAAAAAACGGGATATAAAAATAAGACGCTGAGATCAGATGGGCTCGGGCGATGCAGGGACGGACGGTGCGTCGGCGGGGGAGGGGCCCCTGTAACAGCTAAAACGTCCTTAGAAAGATTGATTCCCATAACTATGCCCGGCCCCTTTCCATCAACTCCGTTCAAGGCCACCCGTAGGGGCGGGTCGCGACCCGCCTGACTACGTGGGTAGGTGGATACGTGGGTACGAGAGGACGCATGACGAGGATCGTCATCAGTTCCCTCTCAGGCAAATCAGAATGAAATCGTACAAGCGATCATGCCGGCGAAACACTCCACCGCCAACACCATTTAAAATGCATTTTCCGTTATCCACGAAATAAATCATTAGCAGAGCGCGCGGGCACCCGCGATTGGTGTGAACCCGTGCGAGACCGGGCCAGTGAGTAGAGCCGGTGCGTTTCAAGGGCGAGCACGGGTTTGCAATCGCGGAGGGTTTCTTTGTTACGTTCTTTTGCCCTTGAAAAGAAAGTAAAGAAAAAAAGAAGACCACAAAGAAATTTTGACCACCAGTGAAAAAATATATATAAAAATATGATATAGACAAAAAATAGGGGGTATGTCTAAAAAAAGATATAAAAAAATGAATCACACCCCTTAAAAAAGTATATATTTGCAGAATAAATATACTTATTCACTCAGACGGTATGAAAAGACAATTTCTGAAAAAAGGTTTTTCGGTTTTCCTGCTCCTGTTTCTGATCACGGGAGGTCTTTTTGCCTCAGACGGCAATAAAATTGACAGCGGGGCGACGGCCTGGATGCTGACCAGCACAGCGCTGGTTCTGCTGATGGTCCCCGGACTGGCTATGTTTTATGGCGGGCTGGTCAGGACCAAGAATGTCCTGGGGACGATCATGCACAGTTTTGCCGCCATGGGGATCATGGCGGTGATGTGGGTGGTTGTCAGCTACAGCATGTGTTTTGGTTCAAACGCCCTGGGCGGATGGATCGGTTGGAACCGGCACTATATTTTTCTGAACGGGATCGACGACAGCATTCTCAGCTCGGGGGTTCCGGAGTATGTTTTTTCAATGTTCCAGGGCAAGTTTGCCATCATCACACCGGCTCTGATTGCCGGAGCGTTTGCCGAACGGGTGTCATTCAAGGCGTACTGTTTTTTCATCGCCGTCTGGGGGCTGTTGGTATATAATCCATTGTGCCACTGGGTTTGGGCCCAGGACGGTTTTCTTTACAACCTGGGGGCAAAGGGGGCGATTGATTTTGCCGGCGGAACCGTGGTCCATATTTCAGCCGGTGTGAGCGGACTGGTGGCAGCGATCTATATCGGACCACGACGGGGATATCCTTATCAGGTGATCCGGCCGAACAATATGGTGATCACGATGCTCGGCGCCGGATTGCTCTGGGTGGGCTGGTTCGGCTTCAATGCCGGAAGCAGCATCTCCAGCGGACTCTCCACTGCCCAGGCGCTCACCGCCACGCAGGTGGCCGCGGCTGCCGGGGCACTGGCATGGATGCTCATCGAAGCCTTCCACCAGGGAAAATCCACTGCCCTCGGCTTTGTGAGCGGCATCCTCGCCGGCCTGGTGGCCGTCACTCCCGCAGCCGGCGTAGTCAAACCCTATGGCGCGATGATCCTTGGCGTCCTGGCTTCACTGATCTGTTATCTTGCCATTGCCATGAAAAACCGGCTGGGCTACGATGACAGTCTGGATGCATTCGGAATCCATGGCATCGGCGGAATTGTCGGCGCCCTGCTCCTGACCTTCTTCATCCGTCCTTCATGGATGGCCGAAGCGGCGGAGGCTGCAGGAGGACGGTGGACCGTATGGCAGCAGTTCGGTATCCAGGCCCTGGCCGTGGGTATCGCCATTGTTTACGCGGCGGTGATGACGCTTATCATTATCTTTGTCATCGATAAACTGTTCAAAATCAGGTCGGCCGAGCATGATGAAATGTACGGGCTCGATCATTCGTACCATGGTGAGAGAGGGTACGGAATGCTTAATCCCAACTGATCAAACGTCAAAACACTTCACCCTATATGAAACTCATCACGGCAATCATCAGGGATGCCCAGCTCGAACAGGTCAGGCAGGCGCTTATCAATGCAGAGATCACCCGCATCACCGTCAGCAGGGTTTCGGGTCATGGTCAGCAGCAATCGGAAGAATGGTACCGCGGTCAGAAGGTTGTTCCCAACCTGATCCCGAAAGTGAAGATCGAGATTGCGGTGAATGATGCCTTTGTGGATGTTACCGTCAACACGATCATTCATTCAGCCCGGTCGCACGACGGGTTGCCGGGCGAGGTGGGTGACGGAAAGATCTTCATCACCCCGCTGGAGGAATGCATCCGCATCCGCACCGGAGAGCGGGGCGGTTCGGCGATTTAGCCCGAACGAAAATCCCGGGCGCACACCAGTTGCTCATCCCGGATTGACCCCGAAAGGTAAAGGGTCAGGGTGATGAGATCGTGTCCGTTCAGCAGACGGTTTTTCTAAAGTATTTTCTTTTCCACGATCCCGATGATCCGCGCCTCCGCCTGGTCGGATCGATCGGCCAGTTCCGCGCCTTCCTTCATGACCGGACCGAGAAATGCCGGATCGTCGAGTCCCTTTGCATTGATCCTCACATTCAGCCATGCTCCCCGGATGGCAGAGCGGATCGCCAGGGCTCCCACGCCGGCATCGGAGACGGAATTCGGATTTCCTTTTTCCGCCATCACTTCCAAAAGATCATAGGCCCGGAATGCCGTTCGCATCACTCGCAGCGGGACCAGGATCGCAAGGCGGGTGGCATCCGCAATGGCGGCCTTACGGGTTTTCTTATCAGCTTCCGACTTTGAAGGGCGTTTAAAGGCGGCCATGATGCCGTTAAAGGCTTTGGTATCTTCATCCACCAGGGCAAGGAGCTCTTCCTGGATGGACTTTCCAGTTTCGGCATACCGGCTGAATTCTTCCCACCGGTCATCCCATCCGCGTTTATGCGCCGAAAGGTTGGCGACCATGGTGCCAAGGGCCGTTCCCAGTGCGCCCAGGGCGGCGCTCACCGAACCGCCGCCGGGTGCCGGCGACTCTGAAGCGGTTTCGTTCATGAAACCTGCAAAGGTGAGATCGACCAGTTTCTTTTCCGCCTCATCTCTCATCATCCGGTATTCGATGATCTTATCCTCCGGCGAGAAAGGGTAAAGGTCATCGAGGCCGAGTGATTTGACGGCGATTTTGATCAGTTCGCTGTCCGGCACCCCTGTGCTGCGCTGTTGTTTTCTCAGGAAATACCGGCCGGCTTCCAGCATGGCTTTCAGAGGAACCAGTCCGACCAGTTCCGATCCGGTCACACGGATGCCCCGGTCCCGGGCCTTGCGGCACACCTCATCAAAAGCCACATGGATGGGAGTGACGGAGATATTGGTGAGGTTCATGGAAATCTGGGCGATGCCGTATTCCTCGATGTACCAGCCGATGGCCTTAACCGTTTTCAAGGTTCCGGGCGTATATACGGGATGGCCGTTTCCGTCCCTGATGATCTCCCCGGTAAGGGGATTGCCTTTTCGGCTGACCCGTCCCTTTTCCCTGACATCAAAGGCGATCGCATTGGCCCGGCGGGTGGAGGTGGTATTGAGATTGACATTGTAAGCCACGAGGAAATCGCGGGCGCCAACAGCAATCGCCCCTGTACGGGCATTGAATTCCGCCGGGCCGAAGTCGGGTTTCCAGTCGGGATCGGCGAGTTTTTCCTTCAGTCCTTCATACTCTCCGGATCGCACGGCTGCAAGGTTCCGTCGGTTTTCCGAATACGCCGCCTCTTCATAGCAATAGACGGGTATCCCCAGCTGCTCGCCGATCTTTTGGGCGAGCTGACGCGCATATCCGGCCGTCTCTTCCATGGTCACCCCGGATACGGGTACCAGCGGACACACATCGGTGGCCCCGAACCTCGGGTGTTCACCGTGATGTTGCGACATATCAATAAGTTCCGCTGCCAGCCTCACAGCACTGAAGGCAGCTTCGATCACCTGTTCCGGTTCACCCACAAATGTCACCACGGTCCGGTTGGTCGCTTTCCCGGGATCCACATCGAGAAGCCTCACGCCCTCCACCCGGTTTATCCCAGCGGTGATTTGTTCGATGATCTTCATATCCCGCCCTTCGGAAAAATTCGGGTACACATTCAATGATCCTTTTTGTCATGGGAGATCTGTTTTCGTTCACAAAGCCTTTAAAGATCGGGAATTATTTCAGGAATCCCGTGACGGGAAAGATATTTCAAAACATTTCAGGGCATGTTTTGCAGTAAGGCAGGAGTGTGCCGGTATCCTTTCTTCTGATCCTTTGGGCATGGAAGGCTGATTATCAGGGATTCAATGGACATTTTTCAAATCGGCACCAGCGCCCTTTCGCGTCTAAATAATCGAAATCGCCAATTACTGAACATGCTTTAAGAAATGAAAAAATAATGTTGATACAACATACGTGCGCTCATCGTTTGAATATTAAATTCAGGCCCTTGCCGATGAGGTAATTTTTAGGATGTGCTCTTAAAATAATTGATAAATAAAAGATTAAGAATCTAATAAAACGACTTCTCTGAATCGCCGGAGATGGCCCTTCCTGATTGCAAATCGGCGGATAATCGAACGCTCCGGCGAGATTTTGATCATAAAAAAATCGTTAAAAAAAAGTTAATATCTCTTAAATTTTACTAATTTTTCGGGATCATTTAATGGAGATCAATGACAAGACATCCCATGATTCCGGAACCACATGATGCACGCCTTTTCTGCCGGGCCGGAGAGAATTCTGCCTGAAAACCTCTGTTTACGAATCTTGAAACCTTTTTCACTAACCCATTCTTAAACCTAAATCTATTATCTATGAAAAAGTTTACTATTTTATTTGTTTGTCTTTTGCTAATGGGATTTTCATCCTTGTTTGGGCAGGAGATAAAAGTAACCGGAACGGTCACGGACAAGTCGGACGGCAGTCCCCTGCCAGGTGTATCTGTTGTTGTTAAGGGTACAGTCACAGGTACGGCTACCGATGTATCCGGCAAATATTCCCTGTCCGTTCCCACGGAGCTACCCTGATTTTCAGTTCTGTTGGAATGCAGACCCAGGAAATCCCCGTCAGCGGCAGGACAGTGATTGATGTTCAAATGGAACAGGAGGTCGGAGAACTCGAAGAAGTTGTGGTCACTGCCCTGGGTATTTCCAGGTCAAAGAAATCCCTCGGGTATTCTGTCCAGGAAGTGACAGGGTGATGAAATCAACACTGTCAAGATCGGATAACTTCATCAATGCCCTCCAGGGTAAAGCAGCCGGTGTGAACATCCGGTCCACCGGGAACATGGGCGGATCGACCAATGTGATCATCCGCGGTTCCAGGTCCCTGATCGGCAGCAACCAGGCTTTGTTTGTCATTGACGGTGTTCCCATCAACAATGCCAATACCAACAATGCAGGTCAGATATCCGGCCGGAGTGGTTACGACTTTGGTAACACGGCTTCCGATATCGATCCCAACGACATTGCCTCCATCAGTATCCTGAAAGGTGCTGCCGCAACCGCACTTTATGGTGAACGGGCTTCCAACGGCGTGATCATGATCACCACGAAAAAAGGATCAACTACACCCGGGAAGACAAATCGGTGTCACCCTCAGTTCCAATGCAACCATCGGGATGTATGATAAAAGCACCTTCCCCACTTACCAGCAGAGTTATGGCGCAGGTTACGGACCGTATTACGGGGATGCGCCCTACACCGGTCTTGAATCCATTGATGTGAATGGTGACGGTGTGGATGAACTTGTTGTTCCCATGTATGAAGATGCTTCCTATGGTCAGAAGTTTGATCCGAATCTGAATGTATGGCAATGGGATTCCTTCTATCCCGAATCGCCTTATTTCGGTAAGCCCAGGCCCTGGATTGCCGGAAAAAATGGTCCGGGTACCTTCTTCCAGACATCCACCTCATACACCAACAGTGTAGATGTCACCGGAGGAAACGAAAAATCGTCCTTCAGGCTGGGATACACAAACCTGACTTCCACCGGTATCGAGCCCAACAGCAGCCTGAAACGGAACAACATTTCCCTTACCGGATCCTACAATCCCATTAAGAACCTCAAGGTTTCGGCTTCCGCAAATTACATCGACGAAAGTGCCAAGGGCCGTAATGAAACGGGGTATAGCGACAATGTGCTGACGTCCTTCCGTCAATGGTTTGAAACTAACGTTGACATCCAGGAACAAAAGGCCATGTATGATAAGACCCACAGGAACATTTCATGGAACCGGTCATCGTGGGATGACGGAACGCCCGCCTATTGGGACAATCCCTACTGGGTCCGTAACCAGAATTACGAAAGTGACGGCAGAAACAGACTGATCGGATTTACCCAGTTGGACTGGAACGCTACATCATGGCTAAGTTTCATGGGCCGTTTTTCTGTTGACACATACAACTGGATTCAGGAAGAACGGAAAGCCGTCGGTTCGGTTCCGGTGAACTTGGCGTTGGCAGGCCTACATGTTACTTCCGGTTATTCACGGTTCACCAGGAGCTTCACCGAGACCAACCTCGACCTTATGGCCAATATTAATAAGTCTCTGGGTCAGAATTTTAACCTGACAGCCTTTGTGGGAACCAACATTCGCCGAAACATGCTCGACCAGGTTTTTGCCTCGACCAGCGGCGGGCTGGCTGTCCCGGATGTATATGCCCTCAGCAACAGTGCCTCTCTGATGAGCCCTCCTGAAGAATCCTACGAGCAGGTGGGTGTCAACGGTTATTTTGCCAGTGCATCCCTCGATTATAAAGGGACCCTGTTCCTGGATCTGACCGACCGTTATGATGTCTCCTCTACGCTGCCTGCTTCGCACTGGGGTTATAATTACCCCTCGGTTTCGGCGAGCTTCCTGTTTTCCGAGCTGACCGATGCAAGCTGGCTGTCACTTGGTAAACTGCGCCTGAGCTATGCAGAAGTTGGAGCGAGTGCTCCCTGGGGCAGTGTCAATGATACCTATGTGCAGTTAACGCCCTTTGGAGGAACAACGCTTAATTCGGTCCCGAACACCAAAAATAACAGTGATCTCAAGCCGGAGAGAACCAAAAGCTATGAAGCCGGTCTGAATATGAACTTCTTTAAAAGCCGCATCGGTTTTGACCTTTCATTGTATCAAACCACGACCTTCGACCTGATCACTCCGGTCGTCGTGCCTTATGAAACCGGCTATTCATCCATTTACCTGAATGCGGGCCAGATGGAGAATAAAGGTGTTGAACTCACGTTAAACCTGAATCCGGTCAAAACGGTTTCCGGATTCAGATGGGACATTGCCCTGAACTGGTCGAAAAACCTGAACAAGGTTACCAAACTTTACGAGAACAAAAAGTTGGGCACCAAACTGGAGAACCTCCAGATCAATGCCCTGCAGGGCGGTATTACCATTAATGCCCGTGTGGATGAGCCTTACGGAACCATCCAGGGAACGGATTTCGTCTTTGACAAGCCCTCCGGCAAACCGATCGTTCAGTCCAGCGGTTACTACCAGCTGACCGGAACCTCCGATATCATCATCGGAAATGTTCAGCCCGACTGGATCGGTGGTATCATGAACACCTTCAGCTACAAGGCCTTCTCCCTTCGTGCTCTGATCGACATTCAGCACGGCGGTGACCTGTTCTCCCTCGACCAGTGGTACGGCCAGGGAACCGGTCTGTATCCCGAAACGGTCTTCACCAACGATCTGGGTAACCCCGTCAGGAACTCAATCGCTGATGGCGGCGGACTTATCCTCAATGGTGTTAAAGCTGACGGAAGCCCCAATGATATCCGGGTGGAAGGAAACGATTACGCCTGGGCAGGCTGGAACTCGAATCCAAACTCGAAGTTCATCTATGATGCAGGTTATGTGAAACTGAGAGAAGTGGCCCTGACCTATGACATGCCAAGGAAGATCCTTGCCAACTCTCCGCTGTACGGCGTGTCTGTCAGCCTCGTCGGCAATAACGTCTGGATTATTCACAAAAACCTCCCCTATGCCGATCCTGAAGCCGGACAGAGCTCCGGAAACACTCAGGGATGGCAGAGCGGTGTTATGCCGGCCGTCCGCCGTTTCGGAGTAACCGTTAAAGTTCAATTCTAAATCAAAGCCATATGAAAAACAAATATATTATCATACTGTTGCTGGCAACCCTGCTGGCGTCATGTACCAAAAATTTTGAGGATTTCAACACGGACAAGAAACATCCCGCGGTTGTGCCGGGTGAAACGCTCTTATCCAATGCGCAGAAGAATCTTGCCAATCAGTTGACCACTCCGAATGTGAACCGGAACATCGGAACATTCCTGGCGCAGTATTGGACAGAGACCACCTATACCGATGAAGCCAACTACGATGTCGTCAACCGGACCATTCCGAATATCATGTTCAGGGATTTATACCGCGACGTTCTCGAAGACCTGAATGCAGCATCTAAGCTGATCAGCGAAGAAACGGCCATTACGGATGCGCAAAAGGCCGTCGTTAGCAATAAACTGAAGATCGTTGATCTGATGCAGGTGTTTGTTTATGAGAGGCTGGTTGATAACTTCGGGAACATCCCCTACACTGAGGCTCTCGATATCAATAACATCTCCCCGGCCTTTGATGATGCGGCGACCATATATACCGATCTGATCAACCGCGTGAAAAAGGACCTTGACGGATTGTCGGGCAGTTCTGAACTGGGAAGTTCCGACCTGATCTACAGTGGCGACACAGAGGCCTGGTCGAAATTTGCGAATGCCCTCCTAATCAAGCTGAGTATTACCATCGCCGACGTGAGTGATATGCAGGCCATGGCGCAAGCAGACTCTCGAAGCCGCTGTGGCAGGGGCCTTCGCCTCGCATGACGACGATGCACTCTTCCCCTTCGAAGCTTCACCGTCAACGAACACCAATGGGATTTACCAGGAGCTGGTTCTGACCGGCCGTCACGATTATGTAGCGGCCAATACGCTCATCGATAAGATGAATTCCCTGAATGACCCCCGCCTGGCATCCTACTTTACCATGGTCGGCGACACGGCTTATATCGGCGGAACTTATGGCGCGTCCAGCCCTTATGGCAGCTATTCCCATGTGGCAGGCCAGGTCCTGGTGCCTGACCTTCCGGGGTACATCCTGACTTATGACCAGCAGATGTTCTACCTTGCCGAAGCTGCTGCCAGAGGCTGGAATGCCGGTGTGACGGCAGAATCCGCTTACAATACCGCTATCAGTGCATCCTTTGACTTGTGGAATGCCGGTGATGCTTCCGCTTATATTGCCAGCGCTGATGTTGCCTACGACCAGGCTAACTGGAAGGAACTGATCGGTACGCAATCCTGGATCGCATTCTATACAAGGGGAGTGGAAGGATGGACCCAGTGGAGAAGGCTGGACAGCCCTGCCTTCAACATGCCTCCTAACCCGAAATCCGATGCCGTTCCTACCCGGATGATCTATCCGATTTATGAGGCCACGCTGAACAAAGCGAACTACCAGGCTGCCGCCTCAGCCATCGGAGGTGACAATCTGACGACAAAACTGTTTTGGGATAAGTATTAACATCAGCTCATAACATCACTCATGAATAGAGACGTTGCATGCAGCGTCTCTATTTTTTTTGGTGATGGCTGTTTCTGGCCTGGAAATTTATTTTTGAGAATATCCTTTCCGGAATCAGTAAAATCCTCTATGCTATAGAACATTGATGCTTAAAGATTGCAATTGATGTTTTTATATGTGCGAGAATTTTTTTTAAATTAAATTTTTTATAGATTTGGCATCCTGAATATTCCGTATTACCAATTTATAAACCTAAAAATTCTATCTATGAAAAGATTTACCGTATTGCTGGTACTTTTTGTGTTTGTCGGCTTTGCCCTGCAGGCACAGGGAGTACAGATTACAGGTAATGTGTCCAGTGCAGACGATGGGGCTCCATTACCTGGGGTATCGGTTGTGGTCAAAGGAACTACGGTCGGTACGGTAACTGATATCAATGGTGATTATACCTTATCAGTTCCAGCCAATGCAACCACGCTGACGTTCAGTTTTGTGGGGATGCAATCCAAAGAAGTGCCCATCAGCGGGCAGACGAAAATTGATGTGACATTGGAGTCCGGTGTTGTCGGACTGGATGAGGTCGTGGTCACCGCATTGGGCATCAAGCGTTCGGAAAAAGCGATCGGCTATGCCTCCACCACCGTGGGCAGCGATGAAATCAACCAAACCAAGAGTTCGGATGTCGTATCCGCACTGAGAGGTAAAGTTGCCGGTGTTCAGATTTCCAATACATCCACCGATCCGGGTGCTTCAAATTCGGTGATCATCCGGGGTATTTCTTCCCTCAATGGGAACAACCAGCCGCTTTTTGTCGTTGACGGGGTTCCCATCACCAACAATTCCGTTATCTCGGCTGACCCTCTGAATAATGGTTTTGACTTTGGTAACGGAGCGAACCTGATCAACCCCGAAGATGTTGAATCCATGACCATCCTGAAAGGTGCCGCAGCAACCGCTCTTTACGGTAGCCGCGCAGCCAACGGGGTTGTTCTGATCACCACCAAATCGGGAAAGCAAGGGAAAGGCCTGGGGATCGAAGTGAACTCCAGCTATGAAGGTTCCGATATCCTTCGTTTACCCGCATTCCAGAATGAATTCGGGATGGGATGGAATGCAAGGCATACCCTGATCGAGAACGGAAGCTGGGGTCCTAAAATGGACGACCGCTACCACCTTTGGGGCAATATCTATGACAATTCCCAAAAGCTGAAACCGTTCGTCGCCATGAAGGACAATGTGAAAGATTTCTTCGAATACGGACAGAAATTTCAGAACAGTGTTTCTTTCTCCGGACAGAACGAACAGACCAAATATTATGCGTCATTTTCCCAGGTCAACAATAACGGACTGATCCCTGGAAATGCATGATACCTATAATAAGTATACTGCGAAAATTACAGGATCGCATAAGTTTAGCAAGAATATCGAAGTATCCACTTCGATAAATTATGGTGATCAGGCTAACCACTTCTCCCCTACGGGACAGGGTCTGACCATGATCAACTCACTGTACCAGGTTCCGAGGGATATCAGTATCATCCAGTTCAAGGATTACAAAACCGATCCTTTCGACCAGCTGCCTTATTATTTCACACCTTATGGGGTTACCAATCCATATTACCTGATTGATAATCTGCTGAATGAATTCTATCAGAAAAAGGTTTATGGTAAGGTACAGGCCGACTGGACCTTCCTCAACCATTTTTCGGCAACCTACCGCCTTGGTCTGGATGCTTCCAACGATGAAACAAAAATCGGCATACCGAAGATTGATATCGCCCCGGGAACACCCAACGGACCGCCCCTTTCAACCCCGAACGAACTTGGTCCGATTGATCAGCCAGGACAGGTTTCAAAAAGCGAGGCCCGCCGGTATGAGCTTAACCACGACTTATTCGTGAATTACTCGAATTCCTTTAATAAATTTGATCTCAATATCCTCGCCGGTATGAATGCCAACCAGAGGACCTATTCGGATGTCTCATCGGAAGTGAATGGGCTCGACATCCCAACTTTCTATGACCTGAGCAACTCAAGTGGTACCCCCCTGGCAAGCGAGTATTATTCAAACCGGAGGCTTGTCGGGGTGTATTCACAGGCAGAACTGAGTTACAATAACTTGCTTTTTATGACACTGACTGCCAGAAACGACTGGTCGTCCACGCTTCCAAAGAACAATAATTCATTCTTTTATCCGGGAGCAACATTGAGTTTTCTGTTCTCCGACTTATTGCCTGAGTCGTTCAAGAATGTCCTCTCACTGGGTAAGGTCAGACTGGCCTATGGTCAAACGGGTAATGATGCCCCCGTCTACCGCATTTATCCTTACTATGTACAGACCGACATCTATAACGAGTTCGGGGATATCATCTTTCCGCTTGGAGGAACCAATGCATTCACGCTGGGTAATTCCCTGGGGAACAGCAGCCTTAGTCCCGAAATTTCCACAGAGTATGAAGTTGGCCTTAATCTGAATTTCTTCAAAGGCCGGATCGTTATCGACGGAGCATACTATGACAGGGCTTCCGACAAGCAGATCTTTAACCTCGGTTTGGATTATTCCACAGGTTATACCAGCCAGACGGTGAACCTTGGTAAGGTTTCCAACAAAGGGGTGGAACTTCTCGTGGGAGTTACTCCGGTTCGGACCAGCAACTTTGCATGGGATATCAGCGTAAACTACACCCGGAACAGAAGTAAGGTCGAAAGCCTGCCTGAAGAACTGGGTGGCGAAATTACCCTGTATTCGTTCTCTGCTACCCAGACGACCTCTATGGTTGCCACAGTCGGGGATCCGATTGGTGAGTACAAGGTGACCGTTCCAAAGAAAACTCCTGACGGAAGGATCATCGTCGACGATACAAAAGGTAAACCCATCGCTGCAGATAACCTTGCAGTCGTAGGTAACATGAATTATGATTATATGATGGGGATCACCAATAATTTCAGTTTCAAAAGCTGGAGCCTTGGATTCAATATTGATATCCGGCAGGGTGGTCTAATGTACTCGAGGACAAAAGAAATCACGAGCTTTACCGGGAACAGCGCTCAGACCCTTTATAATGACAGACGGCCGTTCATTGTTCCAAATTCCGTGAATGAGATTACCAATGACGACGGATCTGTATCCTATGTGGAAAATACGACACCTGTGACCAAATATAACACATGGGAATACTTCCAGGATGGTACAGATCAACTTGCTGCCTATAACCTCATTCCCAAATCTTATGTCAAATTAAGAAGCGTTAACATCAGCTACCAATTACCGCAGAAATGGCTGAATAATCTCCCAATCCAATCAGTGAAGGTCACAGCCTATGGTTCAAATTTATTATTGTGGACACCCAAAGGAAATACCTACATCGATCCGGAACTTACCTCATGGGGTAACGACCTCGTCGGTAACTTTGGTGAGTACTCTGCAAACCCCACAATGCGATCAGTTGGAGTTAATTTGCAACTTAAATTCTAACGCAGATAATTATGAAAAAAATATTTTATATCATCGCATCTATAGCACTGCTAAGCAGTGGATGCGAGAAGTGGTTGGATGTCAATGTTGATCCGAATGTCCCAGAGGACGTTCCCGCTTATCTCGTACTTCCTTCTACTGAAGTATCCATCGCGACCCGCGTTGGTGGAAACATGTTCAATTACGGAGGCTTTTTTGCCCAATACTGGGATCAGGCTCCTGAAGCCAATCAGTATAATAATATCCAGACCTACGAAATCAAGAACCCTTTCTTTGAACGAGATTACCGGGAATTCTATGCCGGGGCACTGGCCGACCTGAAAAAGATCCGGGAGAAATCCAGCGCCGACAGCGACTGGGGTAGCTATCTTGCGGCAACTGTTCTGAGGGCTTATACCTTCCAGATCCTTGTCGACATGATGGACAGCGCTCCATACCTGGAAGCATTACAGGGATCTGATAATACTGCTCCAAAGTTTGATGCCGGCGATGTGATCTATGATGGCGTGATCAGTGAGATCAATGAAGCGCTCGATTCTCTGAATTCTGCTTCAACCGTTCCCATAAATGACCTGATCTTTAAGGGGGATATGCAGCAATGGATCGGCTTTGCCAATGCAATGAAATTGAGACTCTACATGCGGGAATCGTATGCGGTCGACAAGTCTCTGGAAATTAAGGACCTGATTAGCCAAAATATGTTCTTTACCGGAGATGTAGAGGTGAATGCCTTCGTCGACCAGGTGAACAAGCACAATCCCTGGTACGAAACCAACCGCGTAGGACTGGGTACGATAAACAATGTAGCCACGCATACGATCATTTCCTACCTGCAAGCCAAGAATGATCCCCGGCTGCCCATCCTTTTCAATCCGGCCGTGAATACCGATTCCTACGAAGGGAACATTCCCAGCTGGAAATCCAGGCCCGGAGTTAAGAATGATGATTTCAGCACACCTATCGTCGCCCCTGCACAGCCGGTCTATCTGTATACCCAGAGCGAGCTTCAACTGTTTATCGCCGAAGCACAACTGCGGTTCAATTCCGATGATGGTCTTGCCAAGACAGCCTATCAGAATGCCATTGATGCCAACCTGTCCCTGCACAGCCTTGCGAACGACGGTTCAGAATTGTATGGAGCCGGAATGCCCTACGAGTGGAATTCATCGGCAACAACGGATGAGAAACTGAAGGAGATCGGGATGCAGAAATGGGTTTGCTTGTGTATGGTTGATAATATTGAAGCATGGACAGAAATCCGTAGAACCCATTATCCGGAAGTTTCGGATGCCAGTGGTACGGCAATCCCCACAACTCCAGGTATCTACACACCCGGAGATTTGATCAAACCCGTTGTGGATGTACTTGGCGACGGAGTCTTTATCAAACGTCTTCCTTATCCTCAGTATGTCACTGACAGAAACGCCAATGCCCCTGCACAGGCGGGAGTTGCAACCAAAGTATGGTGGGATAAAAAATAACTTTTAAAATAATGTCAATTATGGAAAAATATAGAATTTATCTCATTCTGTTGCTGACAGCGTTGATTGTCGGCAGCTGTGAGAAGAGTGTTACCACGGAGGATCACTCAAAGATTACGCATTACGTTGTATTCAACATTGAAGGTAACAATGCCCAGGGGCAGTATTTTCTTGAAAAAGGAACACCTTACCAGGATCCGGGATACTCCGCAATGGAAGGTTCAGAGGATGTGACAGGTGAGGTCACGGTCACCGGCCAGGTAAATACGGATAATGTGGGTTTTTACCCAATCACCTATACTGCCGTGAACAAAGACGGTTTTGCTGCTTCTGCTCATCGTACGGTGATTGTCTATGATCCCAGCAACACCATGGATGTTTCCGGAGACTATGTGTCGGAAACACACCGTTTGCCCCCATTTGCAAGGGATTTTACCGGGCTGAGTGTAACCATCACCAAATTTATGCCTGGAATTTTCTACGTAAGCGATCTTCTCGGAGGATTCTACGATCAGGGTTACGGTTACGGTGGCACCTATGCGATGACAGGCTATATCAATGTTAAGGAGGACGGAACGATCGTTTTGCTCACGAGTCATGTATCCGGTTGGGGTGATTCACTCGACGGCATGGAGGATGGAGTATACCACTCCGACACGAAAACGTTGAATTGGACTGCCATGTATGCTGGTAAGTACATATGGAATATCGTTCTTGCCCCAGCACAATAGGTCATTCGTCAAGCCATGTGTTTGATTGATTTGAATATAATTTATCACAAATAAAAAAATATGAAAAGACTAATTAATATATTTCTGTCCCTGTCCCTGGTTCTGATTGTGTTTGGTGCATGTCAGAAGCAAGACGTTAATCCCGGAGGCACTGCTACCGAAAAACTCGCCGGGGAATGGTACGTACAGCAATACGGAATCGATCTGACCGATTACGGTTATGGATACTGGAGAATCGGCACCTTTAACACCTCTTCCAATGTCACCGATTCCATCTGGGTCGATGATTACGATAACCTGTTCCCCTTCCGGGTCAAGGTTCCCTGTAATCTGACCGGCGAAACGTTTGGTTCCCCGGATGTACTGGTAGATGTTTATAACGGAGCATCATTCATTATCAATTCCGGTAAAATCATCAGTAATGGCACCCATTCACCGGGAGGTCTGCAGGTCGACAGCATCTATTTCGAGCTCACCGACATGTCCGACACGTCCCAGTATGTTCTTGCCGGTTACAGAGACACAGGCTGGGAAGATGATCTTCCTTCGAAATAAAAAACCTCTCATCATAAAAAAACCTGCCTTTAACACAAAGGCAGGTTTTTTTTAGTCCGTTGGAAGGATTAAGCTGAAAACGAAATTTTCGAGGAGTATAAAAAACCTCATGGCCGGAAAAGCGTGTGCCGGACCTCCGGCGATGGAACACCGGGAAACCCTTCGGGGGCTTACACGATCATCCCTGCGCCTACCGTATTGTTGGTGGCTTCGTCAACGAGGATCAGGCTGCCGGTCTGCCGGTTTATGCGGTAGGGATCGAAGAACAGGGGCTGGGTGGTCCGGATCCGGATCCGGGCGATCTCGTTCAGGCTGATTTGCCTGTCGTCGACGTTTTTCTCCAGGTTATTGATGTTTACCTTGTAGGCCACTTCCTTGATGATGCACCGCACGTCGTTGGAAGTATGCCTGACCGTATATTTCCCGTTGAGGACCATGGGTTTCTCACCGAGCCAGCAGATCATCAGCTCAATATCCTGGCTGGCCACCGGTTCCTTGTTGTTGTCGAGGACGATCATATTGCCCCGGCTGATATCGATATCGTCGTCCAGGGTGAGGGCAACCGACATCGGGGGGAACGCTTCATCGAGACTTTCCTTCATGGTATCGATGGAACGGATGGTACTGGTGAAACCCGAAGGGAGAACCTTCACCTTGTCGCCTTTTTTGAAGATCCCGCTGGCAATGCGTCCGGCATATCCGCGGTAATCGTGGAATTCGGTCGATTGGGGCCGGATGACATACTGCACCGGGAAACGGCTGTCGACAAAATTCAGGTCGCTGGCGATATGGATGGTTTCAAGCAGGTAAAGCAGCGTTGGCCCGTCGTACCAGTTCATCATTGCGGGAACGTTCCACGACATTGTCCCCTTTGAGGGCACTGATGGGAATGTACCGGATATCACGGAGATCCAGTTTGGAGGAGAACTGTTCGAAATGCCGGGTAATCTCTTCGAAACGTTCCTGGCTGTAATCGACGAGGTCCATTTTGTTTATGCACATCACCACGTGAGGGATGCGCAGAAGGGAGGCAATGTAGGCATGACGGATGGTCTGTTCCAGAACGCCGTTGCGGGCATCGACCAGGATGATGGCCAGGTTGGCGGTGGAAGCGCCGGTAACCATATTCCGGGTATACTGGATATGTCCAGGAGTATCGGCAATAATGAATTTCCTTTTGGGCGTGGCGAAATAGCGGTAAGCCACATCGATGGTAATGCCCTGTTCCCGTTCGGCCCGGAGCCCGTCGGTCAGAAGGGCCAGGTTCACATGTTCGTCCCCGCGCATTTCACTGGCGAGCTTAACGGCTTCCATCTGGTCCTCGAAGATCGATTTGCTGTCGTACAGCAACCTGCCGATCAGCGTACTTTTCCCGTCATCAACACTTCCTGCCGTGGTAAACCTCAGCAACTGCATATCCAGGTATCCCGGCGTGGGGCTTTCTTTTTCCTTTATCATTGTCTGGTATTTCGAATCGTTAGCAATAGATCCCAGTGATGTGCGTTCCCGCACTTTAAGGCAGGTGCGAGGTTAGCACGAGCCGGGGATTAAAAATAGCCTTCTTTTTTACGGTCCTCCATGGCGGCTTCCGACCGGCGGTCGTCATACCGTCCGCCGCGTTCCGTGACGCGCGTGGCGGCCACTTCCTGGATGATGTCTTCCAGGGTATTGGCTGTTGATAGCGTGAGCCCGGTGCAGGTGATATCACCGATGGTCCGGCACCTGACATCCATGGTTTCCGGTTTCTCCCCCGGCTTCATCTGCATGAAAGGGGCCGTGGCCAGCCAGACGCCGTCGCGGTTGAAAACTTCCCGTTTATGGGTGAAGTAAAGCTGGGGGATCTCAATGTCTTCCAGGAAATATGTACTGCCATACGTCCATCTCGGTCCAGTTGCTCAGCGGGAAAACCCGGAAATGTTCGCCCATATTTTTCTTGCCGTTGAAGATATTCCACAGTTCCGGGTCGTTGGTTTTTCGGATCCCACTGGCCGAATTCATCACGGTGGGAAAAGAACCGTTCTTTAGCCCTGGCTTTTTCCTCATCCCTTCTTCCTCCGCCCAGTGCTGCATCGAACTTGAATTCCTCGATGGCATCGAGAAGGGTTACGGTCTGCAGGACGTTCCGGCTGGCATTGATCCCTTTTTCTTCCACGGCTTTCCCGGTATCGATGGAATCCTGCACAAAACGGACGATGCATTTTCCCCCGGTTTCTTCCATCAGCCGGTCGCGGAATTCCAGGGTTTCCGGGAAGTTGTGACCCGTATCGATATGCATGCAGGGAAAGGGAACTTTCGCCGGAAAGAACGCCTTCCTGGCGAGGTAATACATCACGATCGAATCCTTGCCGCCGGAAAACAACAGCGCCGGGCGTTCAAACTGTGCGCCGACCTCCCTGATCACGTACATCGATTCCGATTCCAGCTCCCTCAGATGCGTCAACGTATATTTATCCATATCATTTATCCTTAAAATCCGGCCCTTGGACCCTTCTTTAAATCAAAGGACAAATATAATAAAAAAGGTAAAAGGATAAACGCCGGGGGGAATTTACATCGGACCGGCCCGGGGCCAATAGAGAGCGCCGCATCATCCGCCGGTGGAAGCGGCGGATAGCAGGCCGGGTCACAGAATCTCTCTTCTGGCGAGATCAATGATTTCACTGTGGTCGAAAGCCAGGGCGGGCAAATTATCCAGGGAGAACCAGGAAAGCTCGGCGGCATCATCGGCAGCGGCTGCACCGGCGGGAATCTCATCGAGGAAGGCGTAAAAGACAAGGGTGATGGTCCGCCCGCGCGGATCACGGCCCGGTTCGTCGAAGACCCTGAACGGTTCCAGTCCGGAAAGCCGGATCCCGGTCTCTTCACGGAGTTCCCGGAGCGCCGCCTGTCTCAGGGTCTCATCCATATTCATGAATCCCCCGGGTAGCGCCCATTGGCCCTGGAAGGGCGGATGCTTTCGCCGGACAAGGAGTACAGTTGCTTTCTGACCGTTCCGGTGAACGAGCAGTATGTCGGCCGTGACAGCAGGCCGGGGAAATTCGTACGTATAAGTCATGATGCGGTATTCTGTGAATCTGTAGTTTGTAGACAACGTCGTGACCGAAAAAGTTCGGCGGAAGCGGTCCCCCCGTGAGAGAGGCTGAAACGGATTTAATGCCGCCTGGGAAGCCCCGGAACCCGGATTTACGACTCCGGATCAGGCCTTCTCACCGATCCGGACCGTCGTTCCTGCCTGTGCCGGACTGTCCCGCAAGGGTTCATCCGTTCCCGGTCACCAGGGCCTGTCTTCGAAGTCTTCATCCTTTCGTTCCCGTATCCGCCTTACGATGACCAGGATCAGGGCGGCGAGGACAAGCACGAAGATGACAATGGTAACGATGGTGGCAATGCTGTCGCTTTTCATGGCTTCAGGGTTTGAGTTTGACGGCGGTGCCATAGGCGAGGATCTCGGAACTGGCCTGCATGACCATGGAAGTCGTGAACCTGACGTTCACCACGGCATCGGCCCCAAGTTTTTCCGCATCATCGATCATCCGGGCATAGGCTTCTTCCCGGGAATCGGCCATCAGCTTGGTGTATTCCTTGATTTCGCCTCCGACGATGTTTTTCAGGAAAGCGAAGAAATCCCGCCCGATATTTCTGGCCCGGATGGTATTGCCTCTGACGATGCCGAGGACTTCAGTGATTTCCCTGCCGGGAATCTCAGGTGTGTTGACCGTGATCATGTTCTAAAGGTTTTAGGTTGTTATTTAGTGCTTGCAAGAAAACGCCAATAGCTGCGTTATGCTCGACTTCAAAACAGTCATTTACGAATAGTAAACTCCTGTTTTTCAGTCATCGCAAGCCTTGCTCTTGACGTTTTCTTATCAAGCACGGCTAAAAAACTTGAGTTTTCTTTCTGACACTATTTATTCTTATTTTAAGTCGATGACATTCTTGATGACGCGCAGCTTATGGGTATAACCCATCCACATCGCCGGAGTAGATTCCCTGGTGATCGATGCGGTCTTTCCTCACCCGCCCTGATGCATGAATGATCGTGTTGTTCTCCATGATGATGCCGACATGCACAACCGTCCCTTCTTCATTGTCGAAAAAGGCCAGGTCGCCTGGTTTGGCCTCGGAGAGAAAGCTGAGCGTTTTCCCGGTGAGCGCCTGGCGGGATGCGTCGCGCGGAAGCATGATGCCGGCCTGCCGGAAGACATTCTGGACGAGCCCCGAGCAATCGGTCCCAAACGTACTTTTACCGCCCCAGAGATAGGGGACGTGCATAAAAACGACGGATGATGATGCCACCCTCTGACGCTTATCGGTGTTCCCGTCATCCAAAGCATTGTCGGGCATTCGGTAACGGGATTCCCCGATGTGGATCCATCCCTGTTCCGGATAGAGTACACTTCCTGCACTCAGCCACAATCCATAGCCGGAATCGCCTTCCGGGGCCAGGAACGCCGGCCGGAGGGTGAACGTTCCGTTTGTTCTCCGGTAGCGGGCAAAGGACTCTTTGTCGAGCGGTGTTATGGTTCCGGAATCGATCCAGCCTTCGTACCCGTCGTCGGAAATCTTGATCTGGACAAACGACCGGCCCCTTATTTTGCCGAAAATGGTGAAGAGCTCTCCGAAAAGGAGCTGGGTCACCATTTCCGCCTTCTCGGAAGGTTCAGCCCTGACAGGGATGTAGGCTTGGTGGCAGATGCCGTATGTTTCATCCATAGCGTAAAATTTGCAAACATAAAGGTATAAATTTTAGTTCTTTTCTATGGATTCTTCATTTCTTAATTTACATCATTGGTGTCTGGCTAAAAAATGACAATGACGAGATCTGCCAGATACAATCAGCGATATCGTTCTCCTTTGACTGATTGATCAGGAAATTGAAAAGACTTTCATTTTACTTCAGCGGACTTTCGGTCCCTGAGCGGAGCCGAAGGGATTTCCATTCTATCCACTGTCCCCCGGTCCCTGAGCGAAGCCGAAGGGCCCTTGGCTGATATGTTTACGGTCCCTAATAATGCTCCGGCTCCACAGAATTCCATTTGGTTTCTTTTTTAAATTACCAGACTTATTTTTGGGCTCTGGATGACGGCCCTTCGGCTTCGCTCAGGGACCGGCATCCGGGCTTTACAAGGGGGGTAAAATGTCGTTTCGGCTCCGATGAACTCCCTTTGGTTCCTGACAAATTTTTAGCGCTCTGGATTGACGGCCCTTCGGCTTCGCTCAGGGACCGGGATTCGGGCTTTGCAGGGGGGTAAAATGTCGTTTCGGCTCCGCTCAACGACCGGCGAAAAGCAGGCAAGTAAACATTTTCACTTTTAATGAGTTATAGGATCGGAAAGCGCCCGGATGATAAAAATCCGGAAATAAACTTTAAATTCGCTTTCAGAAATGTCTTTTATATGAAACTATTTGGCCGAAGCATCGATTTTAAATCCATCCGTATATTCCTGATCTTCTTAGCCGGCACGGCTGCCATCATTGCCCTTTTCCCCCGCGGGGGAAAGTTCAGGTATGAATTTCAAAAAGGAAAACCCTGGATGCACGAGGTCCTTGTGGCCCCGTTTGATTTCCCGGTTTATAAACCCGAATCCGTCATCCAGGCGGAAAAGGACAGTGTCCTCAAGGATTTTGAACCCTATTTCCGTTTGGATTCTGCCGTGGTGAAGCAGGAAGAAACCCGGCTGAATGAATTATTCGTCAAGAAATGGAGCGGATATGTTGATTTTGCAAAGTCGCATAATCTCTTTCATTCCAACCCGCATGTCAGGCGGTGGAATCCCGACAGTCTGAGGGCGGTTTATACCCGGGCGGTCAAAGGAATGCTGGTGACCATCTATAGCCAGGGCATCGTCCAGGATCCGGTTCAGCTTGAGAATGTGAACAACCGGGAATCGGGGGTCAATGTCATTAAGGGCCAGGTGGTGGAGGAGCGTCAGGTCAATACGATCTTCACGCAGAAATCCGCTTATGAATACCTGAAAACAGCCTTTTCGGACGCCGGGGCAATCTACCAGCCGAATGTCAAAGCCGACGACCGTTTTATCAGCCGGATCGATCCGGGGGATCTTATTGAGCCGAACCTCTTTTACGATGAGGTAACCTCAAACCGGGTGAAGGAAAGTCTGATCAATGAGATCTCGCTCACCCAGGGCATGATCCAGGCCGGCGAGAAGATCATCGCTCTCGGGGAGCCGGTCAACGATCAGAAATACCAGATCCTGCAGTCGCTCAAACGCGAATACGAGACGAACCCGGCCGTGTCCAGGAACTATAACCTGATTTTCGCCGGACAGATCCTCCTTGTTGCCTTTTCCTTCCTGGTGCTTTACCTCTTCCTGTTCCACTTCCGGAAAGAAGTGCTGAACAGCGGGATCAAAACCTTCTTTATCATCATGCTCGTGGTCATTATGGCTTCCCTGGCCACGCTCACCATCCGGACGCAATCGCTGAGCCTTTATGTCGTTCCTTTCGTGATCCTGCCGGTCATCATGAAGACGTTCTATGATGCCAGGATCGCGCTTTTCGTTCATCTGATCACGATCCTGCTCATTGGCTTCTGGGCACCCAACGGGTTCGAATTCGTTTTCATGAATTTCATTGCCGGGGTGGTCACGATCTTCACCCTGCGAAATTTGTACCGCCGGGGGATCTTGTTCGTCTCGGCCATGTTTGCCCTGATCTCCTACAGTCTTGTCTATACCGGAATGGGCCTGATCCAGGAAGGAAGCCTCGCCAACCTGGAATTGAAAAACTATGCATGGTTTGCGGGTAATTCCCTGCTCGTTCTGACCTCATACCCCCTGATCTATATCTTCGAACGGATTTTTGGTTTCATCTCCGATGCCACACTTGTGGAACTTTCGGATACCAACCAGACCCTGCTGAGGAGCCTGGCCGAAAAGGCGCCGGGAACCTTCCAGCATTCACTCCAGGTGGCTAACCTGGCCGAGGAGGCCATTCTCAATGTCGGGGGGAATCCGTTGCTTATCCGGGCCGGGGCTCTCTACCACGATATCGGGAAGATGGAAGATCCCATGTATTTCGTCGAGAATCTGACCTCGAATTTCAACCCGCACGATAACCTGGAGTTTGAAGTGAGTGCAGAGAAAATCATCGGACATGTGCCCAAAGGCGTTGAAATTGCCCGAAAAAATAAATTACCGGCGGTCATTGTTGATTTTATCAGAACCCATCACGGCACCACGGCTGTCCAGTATTTCTATAAATCCTATCTGAAGAAGTATCCCGATGCCGATGTCGACATCGCCCGGTTTACCTATCCGGGACCCAAGCCCTTCTCAAAGGAAACGGCTGTGCTCATGATGGCCGATTCAACCGAAGCCGCTTCCAGGAGCCTGAAATCCATCAATAAGGAAGTCATCAATAATCTGGTGGAAAATATCATCGACAACCAGATCAAGGAGCAGCAGTTTGTCAATGTCGATCTGACATTCCGGGATTTTTCGACCATCAAGGAGATTTTCAAACGGAAGCTGATCAACATCTATCATGCCAGGATTGAATACCCCGAGTAAGAGGTGTTACATTTCAACCACCAGGACATCCGGGTGGGCAGCCTCGTCCCATTCAAAAGTCTTATCGGTGATCTGAATGTTTCGGATGACGTCGGTGACGAAAATCCGGATATCGATCCCGTTTTTTTGCTGGATGGTGAAGGAATAGATGTTGTTTCCCCCGTTGTAGAGCAGGAGCCGGAGGATGGAATAGCTGTTGTTGAGGTTGATGGGGTAGAGGTCAACTTCCTGGTAGTTCTTTGCCGTCGATGGTTTTCTCACCCTGGTAACGGTACTTGTAGAACTTTTTATAGTTTCCGATGAGCCGGAAAGGATCGGTGAGAGTCTCATCGGTGGTTCCGGAATCGGGCTCGCTCACATAAACTTCACCGGCGGGAATATTGTACGACCATAGTTTGGTTCCATTGAAATAGACCTCTGTATCTTCGGTTTTCATCTTGTACTTCTTGCCTTTGACGATGACGGAGCCGTAGTCACTGACTTTTGAATCATTGACGTTGCTGACGATCTCATATTTGAATTCCACCTGGAAGGCTGATTTGTCGGAGAGAAGCCTGGCGACGTTGTCGAGATATGGCTCGGCATCAGGATCCTGGGCCAGTTTTGCCTGTGCCGTATCCTGGGCAGAAGAGGGGAAGGCTGAAAAGGATGAACGCGAAGAGTGCGATGAGTTTCATGATTTTTTTATTCCAGTCTGTTCAAAATCTGTTCCAAACTCATTTCATCCTGGATCAGTACTTCACGGGCCTTGCTTCCTTCAAAAGGGCCGAGGATCCCTGCGGCTTCAAGCTGGTCGACGATCCGGCCGGCGCTGTTATAACCCAGGGAGAGTTTTCTCTGGATGAGAGAAGTTGAACCCTGCTGGTACTGCACGACCAGGCGGGCGGCTTCTTCAAATTTGGCATCACGTTTTTTCAGATCCACTTCAATGGCCTCCGACTGGGAATCTTCCACTTCGGGGAGGTGCAGGGCTTCGGGATATCCCCGTTGTTCGCCGATGTAATCGGTCAGCACTTCGATCTCGGGAGTGTCGATGAAGGCACACTGAAGCCTCACCGGTTCAGTCCCCGATGAGATGAGCAGGTCGCCGCGGCCGATGAGCTGGTTGGCCCCAGACATGTCCAGGATGGTTCTGTGAATCGATCACCGACATGACCCGGAAGGCGATACGGGCAGGGAAATTCGCCTTGATGACACCGGTGATGATGTTGGTGGTGGGGCGCTGGGTGGCGATGATCAGGTGGATGCCGATGGCCCTGGCCAGCTGGGCGAGACGGGCAATGGGATTTTCCACTTCCCGGCCGGCGGTCATGATCAGATCGGCAAATTCGTCGATCACCAGCACGATGTAAGGGAGATAACGGTGGCCCTTGTCCGGGTTCAGTTTCCGTTTGATGAACTTCTCATTGTATTCTTTGATGTTCCTGACATGAGCCATCTTCAGGAGGTTATACCGCTGATCCATTTCCATGGTCAGCGAAGTCAGCGTGGTGATCACCTTCTGCGTATCGGTAATGATGGCGTCGTCGGTGTTGGGGATCTTGGCCAGAAAATGCCTCTCCAGCTTGGCGTACAAGGTGAGTTCCACTTTTTTGGGATCAACGAGCACGAATTTCAGCTGGGAAGGATGCTTTTTGTACAAAAGGGACGTGATGATCGCATTCAGTCCGACCGACTTTCCCTGTCCGGTGGCCCCGGCGACAAGGAGGTGAGGCATCCGTGTCAGGTCGAACACATAGGTTTCGTTGGAGATGGTTTTCCCAAGTGCCACGGGCAGTTCGTAACGGGTATCCTGGAATTTCACCGACGAGAGCACATTTTTCATGCTGACCGTCCGGGGCTGCTGGTTGGGCACCTCGATGCCGATGGTGCCCTTGCCAGGGATGGGGGCGACGATGCGGATGCCGAGGGCGGCCAGGCTCAGGGCAATGTCGTCTTCAAGACTTTTGATCTTCGATATCCGGATCCCCGGCGCAGGAACGATTTCATACAGGGTGACGGTGGGACCGATCGTGGCCTTGATCTTGTCGATCGTGATTTTATAGTTGGCCAGTGTTTCCACGATCTTATTTTTATTGCTGAGCAGTTCTTCGTTGCTGACCGTCGGGTTCCCGATCTCGTGGTCCTTTAGAAGCTTCAGGGACGGATATTTATAGGTGGAAAGGTCGAGGGTGGGATCGTAATCTTCCTGCAGCGAGCCTGCGGTTTCGGCTTCATCCTCGCCCGATTGTTCTATCGTCATTTCGACGGTGTCCTCTGTCGACGGCTGGACCACGGGTTCGGTGCCGACCACTTTTTTCGGCGAAGTGTCGGTGATGGTGAAATCGAAATGGTCGTTGCCGGACGGATCTTCCTCATCGTCTGGTTCAATGGTAACGTCCTCTTCCGGATCGCTAACGTTCGATGATCCGGCGGGAGTATTTTTTCCGGGATCCGCTTTCCCGGCCGGTTTTTCTTTCCCGGTTTTCGGTGACCGGCGACGGAAGATGCTGTGCGTCGTTGCCTACAGAGTACAGGAAGAATCCCAGGAACAGGATAATGAGAAGAAAAGCCGTTCCTGCTTTGCCGAGGGCGGCGATCAGCCACTGGCTGATAAAATACCCGTGGGCGCCTCCCGGTCCGCTTCCCAGAAACTCGGTGACTCTTCCAAAAACGAAACCCAGCAGGACGGAAAACAGGATCGTGGCGTAGATGAGGACACGGATGCTTTTGCCTGTTTTGAATATCTTAATGCCCAGCATATTGGTGCCCAGGATCAGGAAGAAAAAGCGGCACGGTGAAGCTGGCCAGTCCGAACCAGTGATTCATGAAGAGCGTGGACAACCAGGCCCCGATCTTTCCCGCATGGTTCTCGACCTGGACATCGATGCCGGAAAAAACATCGGCCCACATGAAGTCCTGATCCTCCTTCCAGGTAAAAAAGTATGACACAAATGCAATCATCAGGTAAGCGGCCAGCAATACCAGGAAGGTCCCGAAAATTATCCGGAACCGTTCATCCCTGAAAAATCTGACCATTTTACGTATGAAACCGACTATTCCTTTATCACGACTCATTCTTCTGAAAAACTCCGTTATTCTGTTCGTTAATGTTTCCTTCTATTTGAACAATTCATCCAGCACCTTCTCCATTTTTGCCCTGGGCACATCCTTGAAACCCTCGGGGACTTCAAACATCGCCGTCGGGACCGTTTTCGTCCGGCAACTGTCGGCAATCAGCATCATGTCCATAACACTCAGGCGGGTGTAAAATTGCAGGAGAACCCCTTTATGTTCCCGGTAGGGCGTTGTAATATTTGGCGATGAAATGTTGATCTCATCGGTGCTGAAAACAGGAATGTCCCTTTTACCCGGAATGCTGAGCAAATATTCCCTGCAGGCATGACCGGCGATGGTTTTTTCTCCGTTGCCCGGTTCTGAGGGTCATTCCCTCCATCGGGTCAATTCCGCACGGCAGTTCTCCGGGTGCACCATGATAAACATATTTCCGGTCAAATAATTTCAGCAGTGTGGTCACTTCGTGCTTTTTCAGATTTGCCACGTAGGTCAGCGAAAACTGCCCGAAGAACCCTTCGATCCTGTTCAGCGCCTAGGGCGGGGCAAAAATAACCGTCATATGGTCGGGCAAGTATCCGGGTGGGAATACTGCCCGCTTTTTCATCACATGTATTCCACACTGTACCCGATAACATCTGCCCTGACCTGCTTCCGCTTTTTTTGTTTTACTGCAGCCAGTCAAAAGGATAACAAGGAACACCAGGAGATTTCTTCTTACTAATCTATTCAAATTGAGCTATTTAACGCTAAAAGCCTGTTGAGGATAAAGGTATAAAATAAATTCAAAGACTTAAAAATAGTTATAAACATTGTCAATCAAGGTAATTTCCCGGGCCAACGTTTTCAATTTTTGCTTTTTCCGGTGAACATTGTTTTATAACAAGCCCTGAACATATTTCAGGTTAGTTGATATTTCATAGCTTTGTTAGCCTTAATGTATCCGCATGTACCGGACCGCGTTCAGCCGTGCCGGCGGATGGCTTCAGCATAAAACCATTTCCATGAAAAAACTCGCAGTCGTTGCCCTTGGCGGCAATGCTCTTTTAAGGGGCGACCAGATCGGCACTATTGATGAACAGGAACAAAATACGATGGACACCCTGGAAAACCTCATTTTTCTCCTGAAGGAGGGTTATGACCTGGTCATCAGTCATGGCAATGGTCCCCAGGTGGGAAATATCCTCATGCGGAATGATGCCGGGGAAAGTATTTACGGCATTCCGCAGATGCCGATGGATGTTTGTGTGGCCGACTCGCAGGGAGGGATCGGTTACATGATTGAACGGATGCTCCGGAATATCCTTAAGAATCATGGCATCCGGAAGGAAGTGGTCACACTGGTCACGCAGGTTGTGGTGGATAAGGATGATGAAGCCTTCAGGATCCCGAGAAAACGTGTCGGGAAGATCTATAGCCGGGAGGAGGCCGAGCGGATCACCAAACAGAAAAGATGGGTTTTTAAGGAAGAAGTGAAGGTGGAAGGCGGATGGAGGAGGGTGGTCCCTTCACCGGCGCCGGTCAGTATCATGAATGAAAAGGTCGTTGAGTCCCTGGCCCGGCAGGGAACCATTGTCATCGCTGCCGGCGGTGGAGGCATTCCCGTCTACATCGATGAGGAAAAAAATGTCAGGCCCGCCGAAGCGGTCATCGACAAGGACCTGGCGTCATCCCTGCTCGCCGCACGGATCAGGGCCGATGAGTTTTACATCCTGACTGACGTCCCTTTCGTGTACATCAACTATAACAAGCCCAACCAGGAAATCCGCGAATTTCTGAACTATACCGATACCAAAAAATACCTTGACGAAGGGCAGTTTTCCGAAGGCAGCATGGCGCCGAAGATCAGGGCCTGCCTGCAATTTATTGAACAGGGCGGACGGAAGAGCGTCATCACCGAGGCCTTTAAACTGCAGGATAAAAGCTATGGGACGAAAATCACCATGGAATATGAAGATTAAAGACATTTGTTTTAGCTTTGCAGCGTCGTTCTAACTTTTAAATCTGATTGAAATGGCATTTAATCTGAAAAACCGGCACTTTCCTGAAACTCCTGGATTTCACTCCGCAGGAAATCAAGCACCTGATCGATCTGTCTTTTGCGCTCAAGCATGCAAAATATGCCGGCACCGAACAACAAAAACTCAAAGGCAAAAATATTGCCCTCATCTTTGAAAAAACGTCCACCCGCACCCGCTGTGCCTTCGAGGTGGCCGCCTATGACCAGGGTGCGCACATCACCTACCTCGGCCCTTCCGGAACCCAGATCGGTTATAAGGAATCGATGAAGGATACCGCCAGGGTTCTCGGCCGGATGTACGACGGCATCGAATACCGCGGTTTTGGACAGGATATCGTGGAGGAACTGGCGGCTTATGCCGGTGTCCCCGTTTGGAACGGCCTGACCAATGAATTTCACCCGACGCAGATCCTGGCCGACATCATGACCATGATCGAACACTCCGACAAGCCATTATCGGAAATCCGTTTCTGTTACCTCGGCGATGCCCGGAATAACATGGGCAATTCGTTGCTCGTCGGCGCTGCTAAAATGGGGATGGACTTCAGGGCCGCCGCTCCGAAGGACCTTCAGCCATCTGCCAGCCTGGTGGCCCAGTGCAAGGTGATCGCCGGACAAACCGGGGCGAGGATCACCATCACCGACAGTGTGGCCGATGCCGTAAAGGGCGTTGACTTCCTGTACACCGACGTGTGGGTTTCCATGGGTGAACCTGAAGACGTGTGGGAACAGCGGATTAAACTCCTCAAGCCCTACCAGATCAACAGCGAGGTCGTCAGCCTCACGGGCAATCCGGATGTCAAAATCCTGCACTGCCTTCCGGCCTTTCACAACCGGGAAACAAAGGTGGGTGAGGATATCTTCCGCAAATTCGGCCTCGAAGCCCAGGAAGTGACCGAGGATGTCTTTGAATCCGAGCGGTCCATCGTCTTCGACCAGGCGGAAAACAGGATGCATTCCATCAAGGCGGTCATGGTGGCCACCCTGGGAGCTTAGGCGCCCTTGCCGTCAGCGTTTGGACGAAAACCCAGGTGATTGCCCCGGAAACGATGAGTTTCAGGATGACACCAGTGAGTATCCCCAGGAAGCTTCCGATCCCTGAACGGATGGAGGCTTTCTGATCCCTTCCTCCTGAGCATCTCCGCCAGGACGGCCCCCGCGAAAGGTCCGGCCACCAGACCAACCGGCCCCAGGAAGAATCCCACCAGAAGGCCGATGGCGGCCCCCCAGGTCCCTGCTTTGGACCCACCAAAATGCCGTGTGCCCCAAACCGGGACAATGTAATCGAGGATGGTCACCACCACGGCGGCGGAGCCGAGGATCCACAGCCAACGGTCGAACCGGTCCATTCCCGTACGACCGGCAAAATGGGTGAACCGCAGGAGGAGTAAGCCCAGAAAACTCAACGGAGGCCCGGGCAGGACAGGCAGGATGCATCCCAGCAATCCCAGCACCAGGAGCAGGATCCCGAAAATAGCAAGAATCACATCAGGCATGGGAGGAGCCGGTCAGGGTTTGGCCGTTTCTCCCGCAGGGAGGATCTGTGTGCCCGCTACGGAATATCCCCTTTTTTCAATCATCCCCGTGATGTCGGAAACATGGGCGAGCGCGGTGTCACATTTCACTTTCGCCCGGCCGGCCTTGTAATCGGCCGTGACATCGACAATGCCGTTGAGCTCCCGGATCCCCGATGTGATCGTGTTCTCACAGTCCGTGCAGGTCATGCCCCGGACGTCAACATCGACCAGGACAACATTGTCGGGATTAATCTTCACTTCTTTTGTCTGCTCCCGGCCGTTCTTGCCGGCCTGGCTGGAACATCCTGCAAAAACGAGGAGAATCAGGAACTGAGAAATGTTAACGTTTTCATATTGGATGGAATTTAACGTATGTCAAATAATTCATCAGGACAAATGACGGTATGAATGAACGATCGTGACCGGAACCGCGGGGTGCGTCACCCGTTGATGCCGACGATGTCGTCAAAAGCAGCATACAGGGCACAGGCTGTGACCGGCATGGTAAACAAAATGCCGATGCCGAAGGCCAGGACCCCCAGGAGGTTGACAAAAAGAAGCACCAGAATGAACCCGAAAAACCCGAACCATTCCCGGCCGATCAGTTTACGGCTGGATTCCATGGCATCCCAGAAATCCATCTTCCCGAAGATGACAAAGAAGATGCTGAACGAATATGCGACGGCGAGATATATTCCCGGAATGATAAAGAAGATCAATCCGGCGAGGACGATGACATAGGTCACGACAGTCACCAGGAAGAGGGTCAGGAAAAACTGAAAACCGTCGAAAAAGTTCTCCAGATGGACGGGCCGTTTTTTTTCGACGGCCCGGGCGACCAGGAAATAGCCGGCGATCAGCGGACCGGAGATGATGAAACCGCCCATTGGTATCAGGGCAAGGTAAAGGATGGTGTAGAGGATGAAGAGGTCGGGCCTGGCCCTGAAAATATCAAACCCCCGCCGGAGGTAGGCTTCGGTCTTTAGCCGGTAACCTTTATCAGACAATTCGTCCGTTACCGTTTCATAATCGTTGATGAGTTCCATAGACTGTCGTCATAAGGGGCTGAAGGTGGCCTGGCGTTTCCGCTCTGTCCTTTCGGGAAACAGGATCAAGCAGCCTTCCCCGCGATTTAACGAAGGGTAAATTACAAATATTTTGGGAGAAACGGATCCATGATGACCTGAAAATGGACCTCCTAATTGAGTTTTACCGTTTTATAATGGATCTCTTTCCCGTGCCTGGCAGGCTTTTTTTGAACCGAAGGTCCGCAGTGACAACTGCCGCCACCGCAATGGCCCGTCTCTTTGGTTTTGGAAGGGATCACGAAACGGACCAGCGAGATCAGGGCGTATGCCATCGTGGCAAGGACGATTCCGAGTGCGAATATGGATTGAAACATCTTCCGGCTCCTTTTAAAAAGTTAAAAAAACAAGTGTCCGGCCTGGTAAACCAGGAAGGTGAAAAACCAGGCCAGACCGGTTGTATAGAAAATCATGAACACCGACCACAGCAGGGATCCGGATTCCCTGGCCACGGTGGCGACCACGGCGATACAGGGGAAATAGATCAGGATGAAGACCAGGAATGCCAGGGCAACCAGTGGTGTGTAGACGAGCTGGCCGGCCTGTTCACCGCGAGTATAGACCTGTTCCCGCAGCCGCTGGCCGAGACCTTTGCCCGCTCTGGGACGGGTCGTTGTAAATGACGCCCATGGTACTGACGACGACTTCCTTGCCGGCGACCCCGGCCATCAGGCTGACGGTCATTTTCCAGTCGAACCCCAGGGGTTTCATCACCGGCTGAACAAGCTTTCCAATCTTTTCGAGATAGGATCCTTCGTCATGGGAGGCTTGGACCGGAACAGCACCTGCACCGGCAACGGAAGCTTCCTGCACGGGGTTGTTCGTGGTTGAACAGAGGGCTGTTTTTGGGATAATATTCGAGCCCCCAGATGATGATGGATGCCACCAGGATAATCCCCCCGATCTTGTGAAGATATTGAGAGGCCTTGTTCCACATGTGTCTTGATGTGTTCTTCAATGTAGGCATCCGGTAGGGGGGGAGTTCCATGACGAAGGGTGACTCACCCTTCCTGAAAAATAATTTCCGGAAAATCAGGGCCGAAAGGACAGCCAGGCCGATGCCGGCCAGGTAAATGCCGAAGAGGACGGTTCCCTGGTGTGTGGGGAAAAAAGCGCTGATGATCAGGATATATACAGGCAGTCTGGCGCTGCACGACATGAACGGGATCAGCAGCATGGTGAGCATCCGGTTGTTCCGGCCTTCGATGATCCGGGTGGACATGATGGCGGGGACATTGCAGCCGAATCCCATCACCATGGGAATGAACGACTTGCCGTGAAGGCCGATCCGGTGCATGAACTTATCCATGATGAAGGCGGCGCGGGCCATATAACCGGTATCTTCAAGGAACGAGATGAAGAAAAACAGGATCAGGATGTTAGGCAGAAAGACCAGGACGCCGCCAACGCCGCCGATGACACCGTTGATGAGAAGATCCTGGAGGTCGCCGGGAGGAAGGATCCTGGGAACGACCGAGGAGAGATAGGTCATGCCGTTTGTGATCCAGTCCATCGGGTATTGCCCGAGCTTGAAGGTGGCCCCGAACATGACCCACAGGAAGAATAAGAAGATGGGAATGCCGAGGTATTTGTTCGTCAGGATATTATCGATTTTTTCCGAGTGACTTTTCCGGTTGTCATGGCTGGGACGGAACGTTTCCTTCAGTGCACCGGCAATGAAGCCAAAGCGGGCATCGGTGATCAGTGTTTCCGGTTCATCCGAAAGAAGTTCGTGAAGCCGGCGCCTTTCGGCATCCATGACCTGCCGGATTTCCCCGGCGTTTTCCAGACCGGAAACCTGCGAAACCATATGTTCGTCAGCCTCGAGAAGTTTCAGGGCGATGAAACGCGTGCAAACCCTGCCGGTCAGCGCCGAATTGCAATCGGCTGCCACGGTGCCGCCCATTCTGTCTGACGGCTTCTTCGATATCGGAGCCATAATTGATATGGATCTTCTTGCGGGTTATTTCAGCTTCCCGGAATTTCGAGATAATGGCCGTGAATAACATCGCCAGGCCCTTTCCCTTCGATCCGACTGTGGGGACAATGGGAATTCCAAGCATGGATGCGAAACTGACGTGATCGAAATGGTTACCGCTGGCTTTCAGTTCATCGAACATGTTGAGCGCCATAACCATTTTTACGTTCATGTCGATGAGCTGGGTGGTCAGGTAGAGGTTCCGCTCGAGATTAGTGGCGTCAACCACGTTCACCACGACATCGGGAAGGGTGTCGGTGAGGAAATGACGGACATAGATTTCTTCGGGTGAGTAGGAGGTCAGGGAATAGGTGCCCGGAAGATCGTAGATATTAAAGGTGTATCCCTGGTATTCGACACGGGCAACTTTGGTTTCGACGGTCACCCCGCCGTAGTTTCCGACGTGTTCATAGGAATGCGAGGCCTGGTTGAATATGCTCGTCTTCCCGCAGTTTGGGTTTCCGATCAGTGCGATGTTGATGGTCCTGTCCGTTGTGGCAGGGGGGATCATACCGGAATCCACTTCGATGGTCCCGGCAAAATCTGCACTGGCGACTGGTTTCTTCCCGGTGACCACCTCGATCAGTGAGGCTTCAGCGCGCCGCAGACTCACCTCGTATCCCATCACCGAATATTCAACGGGATCCTGAAGAGGAGCATTCCGGATGACCGTCACGGGTTGTCCCTTGATGAACCCCATTTCAGTGACCCGCTTCCGGAAGGCCCCCTGGCCTTTCACCCGCACGATAATCCCGCTCTCCTGTGCCTGTAATTCGGACAATACCATTTTTCACCTTTTAACATGGCAATGTTACTGCAACCGGGGAGAATTATTATACCAACATTTAGGTATTTATGATGTTATATTGTAATATTATGGCGATTTCGTTGAATTTGAATTTTTAATTTTGTAATTTGATTTCCATGTACAATTAATTGATACATAGTTCGATGGAAGAACACGAGAATATATATGATAAGATCAGGGAATTATTTGGTGCGGTTCCGGGGCAGTTCAGTGTTCTTGAAGAACAGATTGATATCGACTTGCAAATGAAGTATTTCGAGTTCTCCAGGGAGATGAAGATCGACCTTGAACCCGACCGCGTTATGAATGAATCGGAAAATCTGTTCAAAGAGGAGATCGGCCATGATGACAAGAAAGAACTCCTGGCGAAGCTGGCATCGGTTGAAAGGGTAGAGGCTTTCCGGACCATCGAACGCTTTCTTCATAACCCCCCCGAAGGATTGAAGGAATGGGGTATTCTCGCTTTCCAGGAAAGCAAGATGTTGCTCGAATCAAAGCTTCTCGATGAAAACCAGGTATTCATTTCCACCGGGCTTGGAGGCAAAGGCGATAAGCTGCGCTACTTTGTTGTCCTTATCGCCAATATGGACGAAGCTTTCTCGGATTCACAGAAAATGATCATCCGGAATGAATTTGAACTCATCCTGAGAAAATACGATGCCGAGGTTGAGCACTTTGAATTTTCAGGTACCCTGGCCACGATCAAGGCTGTTGTTCCCATGAATGTCACCATTAAATCCGTGTTTGAAGAAGCCATCGAGGAATGCAATGAATATGGGAATTTCCTGATTCCCAATTTTATCATCACCAATGTTAAAGAACTCTCCTTTGACGAGATCCGGGATTTCCTGAACAAGCAGAGAAGGGACCGGGAAGAGGCCGAGGAAGACATTTACTGAGTCCTGGCGAGGATCTCACCGGATTTTTCCGGTCAAAAACACAACCATCCAGATAAAAAAAACGATGAGCACGATGAAATACACGATCAATGCCGCCATACAGGTTCTGGCCTCCCGGAGACAAAGCTTTCGCTTATGGCGATTGTCGACAGGGTGATCGAACATATCGCTGCCTCGGGTATAACCTACAGGGTATGCCCGTTCGAAACGGTCGTGGAGGGGGATTACGAGAGCGTTGTGAAATTACTCGGTGAGATCAGCGATGTCTGTTTCCGTGAAGGGGCAGAAGATATCCTCATCAATATGAAATGGCAGATAGGGCACCAAAAAAATGTCACCATTTCCGATAAGATGGGGAAATATGAAAGGTGAGCTGGTTCCTGAAATCAAACCAGCTCAGCATTTTAAATGAGCTCAGGAATTGTCTTCTTCCAGATCCTCAAAATCAATGTCTGTGAAATTTTCTGCCATGGCTGTTTCCGGTTCATCGGACGCATAATCTTCTTCAAGAAGAGGCGGCTGATTTTCCTTGATGTACTCAATGGCAGCCTGCAGGCCATTGGCAAATTTTTCAAAATCCTCTTTGTAAAGAAAAATTTTGTGTTTCTCGTAGTAGGATTTGCCATCCCGGTTGAATCTTTTCTTGCTTTCCGTAATCGTCAGGTAATAGTCATTACGTCTTGTTGCTTTAACATCAAAGAAATAAGTACGTTTACCCGCCCTGACGGCCTGAGAAAAAATTTCTTCCCTGGATTGGTTTAAGCCTTCATCCTTTTTTCCGGTTCCTTCTTCCATCATAATCTCGATTTAGTTACTGGTTAATGCATTTGTTTCTCAAAAATAGAAAAATATTTTAAAAAATCAATTACTGTCTGGAAACTGGGTTTTTTTTCACCAATAATATTACGGTATATTTTATTGATTCACAATTATTGACCGGATTATTTGATCAGTGGGGGGTACGCCTTTATAAAAATTGATTAACTTTGTGCCCAGTGATCATAAACATTCAGGTTCTTTCAATGATAAGCAGAAGGCTATTAAGGATTAAGGTTTTGCAGGTTTTATACGCTTATTACAAGTCTGATCAGAAAGATTTGAATAAATCTGAGAAAGAGTTGCATTTCAGTATAAACAAGGCTTATGAACTCTATTATTATATCTTACTCCTGATTATTGATGTTGTACAATATGGTGAATCCCGCATCGAACTTGCCAGAAATAAAAAAGTCCCCAGTTGGGAGGATCTTAATCCCAATACCCGGTTCATCGATAACCGGCTGGTTTTGCTGCTCAGAGAAAACAAGCAGTTTTTGAAGTATCTCGATCTTCATCACATCAGCTGGATCAAACCATCCCGAACTCATCAAGGAACTTTTCACCCTGTTGACAGAATCGGATTTTTACAAGGAATATATGACGGCTGAAAACATCGATTTCGCCGCCGAGAAGAAATTCATTCTCCGGTTCCTCAATGAAACGTTCCTGTTGAATGAATCGCTCCACCAGCTGCTTGAGGAACAATCCATTTACTGGAACGATGACCTCGACTTCGTGGTGTCCATGGTGGAGAAAACCCTCAAGAAATTCAAGGAAGAGGACACGGAAGACAAGCATCTTCTCGATCTTTACAAGAATGATGAAGACAGGGACTTTGTGATCCGGTTGTTCCGCAAGTCCGTCCTTAACCGTGATTTCGCCCTGGAGCTGATCGGGAAAAAGCCAGCAACTGGGATCTCGACAGGATCGCCTTCATGGATGTTCTGATCATGCAGATGGCCATGACCGAAATGATCGAATTTACATCCATTCCCACGAAAGTGACGCTGAACGAGTTTCTCGAGATCGCCAAATATTACAGCACGGAGAAAAGCAATACCTTTATCAATGGCGTTCTGGACAAGATCATGCAGAAACTCAGGGAAGAGAAAAAAATCAGGAAAACGGGGAGGGGTCTCATCGGGGAAGTTTAAGAAGGTTAAAGAGTTTGAACTGAGCTGAAAATGTTATTAATTTGCATAAGCGTGTGCGAATGATGAAACGGGTATCCTGGATAAGTCTTTTTTTCGTATTGGTGATGATGGCGACGTCGTGCAAACATTCTGCTTCACAGAATGTTACGGATAGTAGAGACGGCGACGCCAAAAGGGACGGACCGCCAGCCGGTGATCCATTTCACCAGCCTGGAACATGATTTCGGAACAATCAGGGAAGGGGAGAAGGTGGGCTGGTATTTTAAATACCACAACACCGGGAACGCCGACCTGGTCATTACCAATGCCACCGCCAGTTGCGGATGCACCGTTCCTGAATTCAGCCGGGAACCCCTGCCCCCGGGGGGTGAAGGAACCATCAGGGTCGTTTTTGATTCGGCCGGGAGACAGGGACAGCAGATCAAAACGGTGACCATCGAATCAAATGCACAGAACATGATCACCCATCTGACGCTCAAAGCGAATGTTATGGAGAAATAAGTCTTAATTTTTAACTATAAAGAACATCGAAATGGAAGTATTATTTATGTTATTACAAAAGGCAGCTTCACCCCAGCCCAATGCCCTCACGTCTCTGTTGCCTCTCCTGCTGATCATCGTCGTCTTTTACTTTTTCATGATCAGACCCCAGATGAAAAAACAGAAAGAACTTCGCACCTACCGGAGCAGTCTGCAAAAGGGAGATAAAATCGTCACCACCGGAGGAATTTACGGGAAAATCACCGACATAAAAGATCAGACGGTTACCGTTGAGATTTCGGATAATGTCAGGATTAAAATTGATAAGAATGCGCTTCTGAAAGATCCGGGCGACATCGCAGCTCAGCAGAAATAATTTTTATCACCGGGGAATTCAAGAGTTCAGGAGATTATGCATTTCTTTGAACTCTTTTTTTTATTTTTGGATATTAATGTTGAAACACCGTGGATACAGGATTTTTTAGCCGGTTTTCAAAATTTTCCAATAAGGAAAAGATGGCGCTGAGAAAAAGGGCGATGATCTTCAGCTTTTTTCTCGTGTTGTCGGTCATCTTCTGGTTCATGAATGCCCTGAGCAAAAACTACACCACCACCATTGATTATCCGGTCAGGTACCGGAATTTCCCCGAAGATAAGATCATGATCGGTAACCTGCCGGAACACCTCTCCCTGGAGGTCAACGCACACGGCTATACCTTGTTGCGTTACCGGCTGAGCTCACGCTATATCCCCCTGGTATTCAATGTCCGGTCCTTTACCATGAACCGGATGAGTTCGGCCGACAGTGGGGTTTATTACATTGAGACCCGTTTCGCCCGGAACTACATTGCCAAACAGCTCAGTTCGGAGTTCAATATCATGGATATCAAGCCCGATACACTGGTGTTCCGTTTTGCCACTCTGGTGGCCCGCCGGGTCCGTGTTGTTCCGAAAATCAGCTTCCGGCTCGACAAGCAGCTTATTCTCAAAGAGGATCCTTACCTCATTCCCGATTCGGTCAAAGTATCGGGTCCCGATTATCTTATCGACACCCTCACGACGATTTATACCAAGCTGCTCGATGCCGGGCTGATCACCCAGTCGGTCACGCAAAACCGCTGAACTTACTCCGTTTGATCATGTCACTTTTGGCCGGGACAGGGTCAAGGTCCGCTTTGAAGTGGAAAAATTCACGGAAAAAACCCTTTCGGTCCCCATTGAGGTTCTCAATCTGCCGGATTCTCTCAGCCTGAAAACATTTCCGCATGTGGTCCAGGTCACCTGCCAGGTCGGACTGAGCAACTTTGAAAAGCTGCAGCCTTCCATGTTCTCCGTGGTTGTGGATTACAAGGAAGCCATCGGCGGTCAGAGCAAAAAACTGAGAGTCGATCTGGTCAGGCAGCCCGATTTCATCCAGTCGGTAAAATTTTCGCCGCGATCGTTGAATATCTCATTGAAAAGTGATGCTTAAAGTTGGACTGACCGGAGGTATCGGGAGCGGAAAATCCACTGTTGCCAGGATTTTTAAAATTCTCGGAGTCCCTGTATACGATGCCGATACGGAAGCCAAACGCTTGATGAACACCGATGAAGCGCTGAAAAAGGGCCTCACCGGTTTGTTCGGGCCGGGCGCCTTTGCCGGTGACAGGATCGACACGTCTTTCATTGCCTCCAGGGTCTTCGCCGATCCTTCCCTTCTCGCCAGGCTGAATGCCCTCGTGCATCCTGCCGTTCATCGCGATTTTATCCGCTGGTGCGAAAGGCATGAAGCGTCCCCCTATGTGATCGAAGAAGCGGCGATCCTGATCGAAAGCGGGGGAGGTAAACAGTTTGACATTATCGTTGTTGTTTACGCTGACGAAGATCTGAGGATACAGCGGGTCAGGGAACGGGACGGAGCCCCGGAACAGGACGTGCGCCGCCGGATGGACCGCCAGATGCCACAGGGTGAGCTTAAAAAGTATGCGGATTATCTGATAAATAACAATGGGAGTCAATTACTCATCCCGCAGGTTCTTGAATTACACAGGAAATTTGTTTCTTTGCAGTTTTCATAAGAGAAGTTTAACCGATGGAAAAATTTGCAAAATGGATCGCCGGGGGTGTCGGCTGGGTCATGCTTGGCCCACTGGGTGGTGTGCTGGGTTTTATGCTGGGCAGCCTGTTTGAAAACAAGGGCGGTCAGCTGTTCTCGGAATCCCGGCAGGGACCGACCACCACGGGCGACTTTGCCCTTAGCCTGCTGGTGCTGGTGGCTGCCGTGATGAAGGCCGACGGTAAGGTGCTGCGTTCCGAACTGGAATATGTCAAAGCCTATTTTGTCAGGAGTTTTGGGGAAAGTGCCGCCGGGGAAGCCATCATGATGCTCCGCGACCTGCTCAAACAGGATATCAATATCCGGGAAGTGTCGGGCCAGATCCGCTCCCGGCTGGATTATTCCTCGCGGCTGCAGATGATGCACTTCCTCTTCGGCATCGCCAACGCCGATGGCCGGATTGATGCCAGCGAACTCAATACCCTGAGGCTCATTTCAGGCTATCTCGGCCTTAGCGGTAAGGACACCGATTCCATCATGTCCATGTTCGTCGACAATACCGAGGCATCCTATAAGATCCTGGGAATAACCAGGGATGCCAGCGATGAAGACATTAAAAAAGCCTACCGGACGATGGCCATGAAATATCATCCCGATAAGGTCTCCTATTTAGGCGAGGATTTCAGGGCGGCTGCCAATGAAAAATTCCAGAGCGTCAATGAAGCCTATGAGAACATAAAAAAAGAAAGAGGCATTAATTAGTGCTTGCAAGAAAACGCCAATAGCTGCGTTATGCTCGACTTCAAAACAGTCATTTACGAATAGTAAACTCCTGTTTTTCAGTCATCGCAAGCCTTGCTCTTGACGTTTTCTTATCAAGCACGGCTAAAAAACATGAGTTTTCTTTCTGACACTAATTAATAAAAACATGAGCATGAAGTTAAAAGACATTCTTTCCATTTCGGGTAAGCCGGGGTTATACACGTTTGTTTCACAGGCGAAAAACGGGATCATCGTCGAATCGGTCGGCGAGAAGAAGCGAATTCCCGCTTATGCGACGGATAAAGTCAGTGCGCTCGACGATATCGCTATTTTTACGGAAGACGGTGAGGTGAAACTTTCCGAGGTTTTCGACAAGATCCACGAAAAGGAAAACGGGGGCAAATCCATTGATCCCAAATCGGATGCCTCAAAACTGAAGGCCTATTTCAGCGAAATTCTCCCCGATTACGACCAGGACAGGGTTTATATCTCCGACATTAAGAAGGTCTTCAACTGGTATAACATTCTGCAGGAAAACAATCTTTTGATCCCTTCGGAGGAAGAAGAAAAAGCGGATGAAGAAGAAGAAAAAGCGGATGAAGACACGCCGGAGAACGCCAAGGGTGAAACGACTGAAAATCAGGAACCGGCATAGCCGGAACGTGAGTGCGGAGTGACCGGGCCGGCGGGGGCCCTTCAGAACGGCGGAAAATTCCGAAGAGGCGGGGCGTCAGTGCTTTTCATCAAAAGCCTTCGCCTCTTCCCAGATGACGTTCATTTCATCCAGGGTCATATCCCTGAGATCAATCCCTTTTTCAAGAGTCTGCTGTTCGAGGAACCGGAAGCGTTTAATAAACTTCCGGTTTGTTTTTTCAAGGGCCGTTTCAGGATCCACATCGTACAGACGGGCCGCATTAATGACCGAAAAAAGAAGGTCGCCGAATTCAGCCTGTGTTTTCAGCGGATCGCCTTCATCAGCCGCTTCTTCCAGTTCAGCCATTTCCTCCTTCACCTTATCCCAGATCTGGCTGGGTTCTTCCCAGTCGAACCCCACAGCCCGGGCCTTCTCCTGGATCCGGTTGGCTTTGATCATCGCCGGGAGTGACTTCGGGACACCGCCGAGAACGGATTTATGCCCCTCCTTGCGCTTGAGCTGCTCCCAGTTTTCGACCACATCGCCGGCAGTGTTGACTTTCACATCCCCGAAAACATGGGGATGCCTGAATACCAGTTTTTCGTTCAACGAATTGATGACATCGGCAATGTCAAAAAGCTTGTTTTCGGACCCGATTTTGGAATAGAAGACGATATGGAGCATGAGATCGCCGAGCTCCTTGCGGATATCATCGAAATCCTCTTCGGTGATCGCATCGGCAAGTTCATAGGTCTCTTCAATGGTGAGGTTCCTGAGGCTCTCCAGGGTTTGTTTCCTGTCCCACGGACATTTCTCCCGCAGTTCATCCATAATCTCCAGCAATCGTTCAAAGGCTTTCAGTTTTTCCTCAAGTGTGTTCATGTCCGTCCTCATTTTTTTTCCAGGAATTCGATCCTGACCGTAGATTTATTGTCGAGGTTCAGCAGCCGGGCCGCATTGCCGTTATTGATGGCGATTTCCAGCAATCCAACCGAATTAAAGAGTGCCAGCAGATCACCGGCCTGTACCTCGTTATACCCGGTGCTCAACCGGGTAATCTTATAATGTTTGCTTTGCACAAAAAGTTCAAAAGTGCGCCCCTGAGCGATGCGCTCAAAAAGATCCCTGGAGATATTGGTGATGGCATTCTGGTAAGAGTCAATATAGATCACGCTTCCGGTGATGGCCCTGTCCTCGATGGTCGGTCTCAGGGGAACCCGTTCGAGGTAAGAGGACGTGGTTTCCCCGAGATCTTCCAGGGATCCTCCCTCGGAGAGGTGGGCCGCTGCCCGGGTGAAAATATCGAGTGCTGAAAACCCCGGACGGGTATCTTCCCCGGAATAGCGGATCTTAACCGCGGCTTCCATTTCACCACCAAGGATGAGGCTGAACACGCCGTTGTCGGTGCCGATGAAATAGTGACCGCCGGCCCTGACCGCCAGGAAGGGATTTTCACCCGCGGGCTCGGTGTTGACCAGGATCAGGTGAATGGTTCCTTCGGGAAAATTACGCCAGGCATTTCGAAGAACAAATGCCGCCTGGGCAGTGTTAAACGGTTTAATGTGATGCGTGACCTCCTCGATGGTTGCAGAAGGGCTGAGCCTGTGTATCCGGCCTTTGATTGCAGCAGCATAAAAATCCATGTCGTTCCAATCGGATGTAAGCGTGATTACAGGCATTTCGGAGCAAACTATGTAGGGATTATGTATTGAAATCTTAAAAAAATAAACTTATTTTGTATGGTTTCAAAAGTAGTGATTATTATTCAATTTTATGATTGAAAAGACCATATATTTGGAAGGTGTAGACCCGATCGATTTTTTTGGAGTGAACAATAATCGCTTTGAACGGCTGAAACAACATTTTCCCAAACTGAGGATCGTTTCCAGGGGTAATGCCATCATGATCAGCGGAGAAGAGAAGGAAATCGTCCGGTTTGAAGAAAAGGTCGACGAGGTCATCAGCTATATCAACCGGTATAATGATATTTCCCCCGAAGATATTGATGAATTGCTGTCAGAGGATGCGGCCCCCAATGCCGGGATAAGGCCCGAAGATACCGATGTTCTCCTGTTCGGCGAAAGCGGGAAGCCAATCCGGGCACAGACCGTGAACCAGAAAAAGCTCGTTGAAGAGTGTATGCAGAACGACCTGCTCCTGGCCATTGGTCCGGCAGGCACGGGAAAAACATATACGGCCATCGCGTTGGCTGTCAGGGCCTTAAAATTAAGGGAGGTCCGTAAGATCATCCTGACGCGTCCGGCCGTCGAGGCCGGTGAGCGTCTCGGTTTCCTTCCCGGCGACCTGAAAGAAAAACTCGACCCCTACCTTCAACCCCTGTATGATGCCCTGAATGACATGATCCCGTCCAAAAGGCTTAAATCCTTCACCGAAGACGGGATCATCCAGATCGCCCCGTTGGCCTACATGCGCGGAAGGACCCTCGACAATGCCTTCGTCATCCTCGATGAGGCACAAAATGCAACCGGCAACCAGCTCAAGATGTTCCTCACCCGCATGGGGCGCAATGCAAAATTCATCGTAACCGGCGATGTGACCCAGATCGATCTGCCCAGGAAGTATGAATCGGGACTCATCCTGGCCGAAAAGGTCCTCTCGGGGATCAAAGGCATTTCCATAATCCATTTCGATGAACGCGACATTGTGCGTCACCGCCTGGTGAAACAAATCGTGGAGGCATACCGCAATTATGGTGAAACAGAAGAATTATAAACGTTAAAAAACGCTATTCATGAATCAGGCAATTATTAGTACTTCGTTTCAATTCCCCGGTCAGAAAAATCTGTATAAGGGGAAGGTCAGAGATGTCTATAATATCAACGGCAAATACCTCGTCATGGTGGTGACCGACAGGATTTCCGCTTTCGATGTGGTCCTGCCCAAAGGCATTCCGTTCAAAGGTCAGGTCCTGAACCAGATTGCCACGCGGTTTCTCGATGCAACCGCCGATATTGTTCCGAACTGGAAACTGGCCAGTCCCGATCCAATGGTCACCGTCGGGCAGTTCGCCGAACCTTTCAAGGTGGAGATGGTCATTCGCGCCTATCTCACGGGCCATGCCTGGAGGGAATACAAGGCGGGTAAAAGGGAGCTTTGCGGAGAACCGCTGCCCGACGGACTTAAAGAGCACGACCGTCTGCCTAACGCCATTGATCACCCCGACTACCAAAGCCGATGAAGGTCATGACCTGGATATCTCAAAGCAGGAGATCATCGACCAGGGTCTCGTCTCCGCTGCCGATTACGGTGTCCTGGAAAACTATACCCGGAAACTCTTTCAGCGGGGCACGGAAATGGCTGCCGAAAAAGGACTGATCCTGGTGGATACCAAGTATGAATTCGGGAAGGCTGACGGCGAGATCATCCTCATCGATGAAATCCATACGCCCGATTCTTCCCGCTATTTCTATGCTGACGGTTACGAGGAACGGCAGGCAAAAGGATGAACCCCAGAGGCAACTCTCCAAGGAATTTGTCAGGCAATGGCTGATCGAAAGAGGCTTCCAGGGTCAGATCGGCCAGAAAATGCCCGAAATGCCCGATGATTTTGTCAACCAGGTCTCAGAACGTTATATCGAATTGTTTGAGAAGATCACCGGCGAACCATTCCAGAGGGCCGAATCCGGAAAGATCGAAGAAAGAATCTTTTCAAATATCACGGAATCTTTGAAAACGCTGTAATATTTCAGCTTAAATACTGTTTATTTATTCGGTAACTTAGCGGGAGAAAATATCCACCTTACGAATCCTTACCGGCCTGTTAGACGGCAGAGAATTATGTGGGAACCGGCAGGAGGAGATGACGTATAAGGTGGAAAATATCCTTTCAGAAAAGCGACGTTTATGAATATGAATAAGAAGGTTCTGGCCTTTGTGATCTTTTTTGTTTTTATGGCTCTTTCCCCTGTGCTGAATGCCCAGGAACCGGTGACGGTTAAAAAATCGGACAGTAAGGTTATCATCGAAGGCAAGGTCTATTACATCCATGTGGTCAAACCCGGACAGACCCTGTTTTCCATCAGTAAGGCCTATAACGTAACCGAAAAGGACATCGCCCTGGAGAATCCCGGAGTGTATTCCGGGCTGCAGGTGGGACAGATGCTGAAGATCCCTGAACAGGTCCCTTCCAGGCCTTTTACCCAGGCGCAAAATGTCGATACCACCAAGTTCATCTATCATACCCTGAAGTCAGGGTGAAAATATTTTTGCCCTGTCCCGGATATACAATGTTTCACCCGATGCCATCCGGCAGGCGAATCCTGAACTTGATTATACAAATCTTCAGATCGGACAGGTAATCCTTATCCCCCGGGCACAAGTCGGTTTATAACGATGACGATTTTATCCTCCATAAGGTGCGACGGCGGGATACCATGTTCGGAATTTCAAAGCGATACGATGTCAGTATCGACGACATTAAAAAGTACAATCCTGAACTGCAGTGGGGAGGGCTGAAAACCGGACAGATCATCCGGATTCCCAAGCCGGGGAGCCCGAGTTGCGGCGGGTGAAAAGGAGGCGGAATTGACCCCGGATACCCTGACGCCCATGCAGTCCGATACCATTCCCGAATTTTCCCTTGATGAGTATGCGATGACTCTGCCTTATTATCCCGGAAAACAGCTGAAGGTCGCCTACCTCATTCCCTTTGCCTATAATCAGGAACAGCCCCAGCCCGCCGAAAACGAGGAAGAATCGGAAATGGGGGTAAAAGATATCGATGAGGCCGCTTCCGAATTGCTTCCTGCATCGGTGAACTTTTTGGAATTCATGGAGGGGAGTCTTATCGCGATCGATTCACTGAGGCAGGAAGGCTTGTCGATGGATATCCATTATTTCGACACCCATAAAAGCCCTTCCCACATGCAGGAAGATCCTGGCTTCACCCTTCTTCCGGGATGTCGACCTTATCATCGGGCCCTTCTACTCCTGGAATGTGGAGATCGTTAATGACTTCTCACGCACACACCATATCCCGCTGATATGCCCGTTTTATGCCAGCGACAGCCTGACAGCCTCCAATCCTTACCTGTTCCAGCTCAATCCTTCCTATACGACGGAATTTAAGCTGGCATCACAATACCTGGCCAGGGATTTCAATTCGAATTTTGTTTTCATTTACGGGGCCGACAGCCTGGACGTGAACAAGATCGAATATTTCAAGAATGAACTGATGAAATCGCTCCAGCATTACACCTATTCTGAGAATGCGATCATCAAGGAAATCGTATACGACAATATCGCCAGGGCCGATATTTCCGCAGACCTGGGCCAGGCCCTCTCAAAGGAGAAAAAGAATATCGTCATTATTCCCGTGACCGATGAGTCGTTTGTGACAGCCGTGGTCTCCCAGTTGTATTTCGAAGCCAGAAATTTTGATATCCAGGTTTTCGGGATGCCTCAATGGCCGGTCTTCCAGAATTCGGATTTCCAGGCCTTCCATAAACTGGGACTGACCTACATCACTCCCTATTATTACAGCTTTGATGATCAGCAGATTGAAGACTTTCTGGCCAGGTTCCGGAGTGCCTTCAAAGCCGAACCATCCTTCACCACCCGGAAAGGTTGCCCTTATGCCTTCCTGGGTCATGATGCCACTTTTTCGTTCCTTGACGCGATCCGGAATAACGACAACCGGTTCGTCGGGACAATCCTCGACAGCCGGGACGGTCAGCTTCTGCCGGGTTACCATTTTAGAAAAAAATCCCCCGGCGGCGGATTCGAAAACCAATCGCTCAACATCGTCCATTTCAACAAGGATTTCACCATCACTCACCAGGAAGTCGCCCTGGAAAAAATACCGGTGCCGAAGCTCTCCCCACGCGAATTACACCTGAACGATGGGAGGGACACGGTACCTGAATTCCGCAAACAGAGATAAGGCTTTACCCGCTGTCGCGCCCAAGTCCCTGAAAGGCCTGCGCACATGGAAGGTCTCACCATTGCCCCGAGACCTTGAACTCTTACCCGGACTCTGCCTTTGTCACCCATTCTGATCCTGAGTACGCTAATGTATTTCACTGAATTATTTTAGCAGCTCATCTTCGATTTTGACCTGGGATGCTTCCCCTCGTCAAGATGGTCCTTATCCAAAAGCGTATAACGATATAATTGTTTGATATCCAGGAAACAAATGTAAATTTTGATTGTTCCAGATAAATCATAACAATCATAAACCATGCGCGCATGACAAAAAATTCTACTGTTTGGAAAGGCTTAGCCATCTTTGCTTTCTGCACGTTTTTTTTGAATGGCTATGCCTCGGACCTGACCATTAATTTTTCGGATATGACACCCCATAATGGCCAGGAGGTGTTTCTGAGGATTTATGACAAAGCCAATGGCTCTGAAATCGACCGGACTGAAGTAACCGCAAGTCCTGCATTTTCGTTGGATTTCAACAATCTTGAAGTCGGGCATAGTTACTGGATTGACTTTTTCGCCGATTTCAACGGAAATGGAAAATATGATGTCCCTCCCGTCGATCACGCATGGCGCCTGAGCCTTGATGATGCCACGGATCATGATACGATCGATTTCGTGCACAACACGAACTTCACCGATATCATGTGGCCCTATGTTTTGACGATGGACTTTAAGGACATGACGCCGCATGTCGGACAGCTGCTCGAACTGCGCGTGGTCAACAAAGCCGATGGGACGGAAGTGGCCAGGCAGAAGCTGAATGCCGTACCGGGGCCGGATTTCACGATGACCATCCCCGGGATCATGCCCGGCAACAGCTACAGGGTCGATTTCTTTGCGGACCTGAACGGCAACAAGGTGTACGATACGCCGCCGGCTGATCATGCCTGGAGGCTCGAGCTGGACAATGTGACGGGTGACACCACGCTGACCTTCACCCACAACACGAACTTCACCGATATCATGTGGCCCTATGTTTTGACCATGGACTTTAAGGACATGACGCCACATGTCGGACAGATGTTTAATCTGAAACTTTACAGGATGAATGGATCCGACGTCGATTCGCTGCTCGCCAACATCACCATCGATACAATCCGGCAGGCCAGCTTCACGATGACCATTCCCGGGATCCAGCCGAACGATAGCTACCGCGTTGACTTTTATGCCGATCTCAACATGAACGGCAGGTATGATCCGCCTCCGGCTGATCATGCATGGCGGCTTGAATTCGATGATGTGGGGGGAGATACGACGCTTTTGTTCGTGCATAATACCAATTTCACGGACATTGGCGGAGGCTCTTCAGGAGTCCCCGGCCTGGAATCCGGTCATGGCCTCCACGTCTATCCTAACCCGTCGGCAGGATTGGTCATGATCGGCACGAATGACGGTTTGGTCATGACGCGCATCCGTTTGTATAGTATTTCAGGACAGATCCTGGATGAACGGCAGGTCAGCACCAACGAACTCATGCTGGATTATTCCAATTTCAGGAAGGGCGTTTATTTCCTGAGGATTGAAACCTCCGGAGGGTTGCAAACCCGCAAACTGATACTCAGGTAGAGCTGAAAATTTTTCACCAAAACGGAAGGGATCATCCGGCCTGTTTTCCTTTTTCCTTCAGGAGGGAGAGGATGAAAGGCGAATGATCCCTTCCTGTTTATCAGGTGGTCAGTGGATGATGATTTTTTGGTGAAAGCGTTGATCAGGGCAAAAAGAATACGTTTCAGGGTTTTCACGGATGTTTATTCCTACAACAAACCTGAAAGGGGAGGGTTCATTGTGGTCCGGTATGTGGCCTGAAGCGTAGTGGTCATTCGTACCTCAGGGCATTGACGGGATTTGCGGCAGCTGTCCTGATGGTTTGGATATTGATAATGATCAGCGCAGGAAGGAGTGTAAGGATGCCGGTCAGGGGAAATGCCCACAAAGGAATACCGGTCCGGTAGGAGAAATCCCTGAGCCATAACTCCATCAGGTAATAGCTCAACGGCCAGGCGATGATGTTGGAGATCAGGATCAGGCGGAGGTATTCCACCGAAAGCATCCGGCTTACTTCAAAAATACTCGCGCCCATAGACTTCCTGATGCCGATCTCTTTTGTCCGCTGTTCGGCTGTATAGGACGCGAGGCCGAGGAGCCCCAGTGAGGCAATGAATATGGCAAAGAGGGTCAGGTAGATGAAAAGGGCACCCAGCTTTCGTTCCGAGCTGTAAAGTTCCTGGAATGACTGATCGATGAACTCATAGTCGAACGGAAGTTCGGGATTGAGTTTATTCCACGCTGTGGCGATGCTCTGGAGCGTTTTTTCCTTTTCTCCGGCAGTGAGCCTGACAACCAGAAAGCCGGGGAGGTTGCGTTTGTACAGGATCATCGTGGGACCGATGAGCTCATGAAATGAACGGTAGTGAAAGTCCTTTACCACACCGATCACATGAAAAGCCTTCCTGTTGTCATCGTTGCTTTTAATGGTTCGTCCGAGAGGTTCCTCCCATCCGAGCTTTTTCATCAGGGTCTCATTGATGATCACAGCCGACGAATCGGACGGGAAGTCGAGGGAGAAATTCCGGCCTTTGATGAGCTCCATTTTCAGGGTCTTATCCACAAAATCCTCATCCGAATCGAAATTAAAGATCAGCCAGGGTTCGTTCATGAAGCCTTCAGGGTAATAGGAAGCGCCCGACAGGCTCATCCCGGGAACCGATGAAGCCAGGCTGGCAGCCTCGATCCCGGGAAGGGCCGTGATATTTTCTTTTAAGACCACGGCATTCTTTTTAATTTCTTCGTTGCGCAGGAAGATCGTGATCACATTGTCCTTGTCAAAGCCCAGCCGTTTTTCCCGGATATAGTTCAGCTGCCGGTAGATGATGAGGGTGGAGACGATCAATCCCGCTGAGATGGTGAACTGGACAAAAACCAGGACATTCCGCATCGTTTTGTTTGACCCGCCGCTATGAAGTCTCGACTTTAGGATTCGCACGGGTTTGAAGGTTGAAAGGAAAAGGGCAGGGTAACTGCCGGAAAAAATCCCCACAAGCAGGGCGATGAGCCCGAAACTCAGCATGAGTCTCCAGTTTTCAAGGTAATTGATGGAGATGTTTTTGCCGGTGATCTGGTTAAAAGCCGGCAGCAGGATCTCGATGAGGGCCAGTGCGAAAACCAGGCTAAGGAGGCTCAGGAACACGGATTCGCCGAGGAACTGATAGATGAGCTGTTCTCTTCTGGCGCCCATGAGCTTGCGAACGCTCACTTCCATAGCCCTGTTGGAAGAACGCGCCGTGGAAAGGTTCATGAAATTCATCCCAGCAATCAGGAGAATGCCAATGGCAATGAAGGACAGGATGTAAATGTAGGACATGTCACCATTGGGCCGGATTTCGCCGATCAGGTTTGATTTCAGATGGATATCACGGACAGGCTGTAGGTACGGATGCATTTCAATGTTTTCTTCCTCCATATTCTCGCCCGCGTATTTATTGAGGAAATCACTGATCTTGGCCTCAAAAGATTTCGGTTCGATCCCTGGTTTGAGCTTGAGGTAAGTGTAATACATCATATCGCCCCAGTCATCCAAAATGCCCGGTCCCCTTTCTTCAACGAGTGTTTGGAATGAGGTCAGCAGGTTGAAGGCGAGATGGGTTTCTTCAACGGGATCATTGATGACTCCTGTGACCGTCAGGTTTGTCTGGTTATTCAGTCTGAGTATTTCACCCACCGGGTTGGCATCGCCGAAATATTTCCGGGCAACACTTTCGGTGAGGACAACCGACCTGGGGGCTTTCAGAGCTTCTGCCGGATTCCCGTATATCATGTTGAACGTGAAGATCCTGAAAAAGCTGGTGTCGGCATAAATCATGTGAGAGTCGTAAAACTTCTTTTCACCTGCCCTGAGCAACTGGCTGCCGCCAACATGGAAGAATACCGTATAGTCTTCTATTTCAGGAAGTTCTCTCTTTAAGGTATGCCCGAGAGCTCCCGGGGTGACCGCCACGTTCAGCGGCATTTCACCGAGCTTTCCCTCGATGGCAATGCGGTAGATCCTGCCGGAATCCTTGTGAAACCGGTCATAACTCAATTCATTGAAGATATACAGGATGATGAGAAAACTCACCGTAAGGCCCAGTGTCAGGCCCAGGATGTTAATGAGACTAAATCCCTTTTGCCTGGTGAGATTCCTGATGAAGACGATGAGAAAACTTCTCAGCATTGCCGGTCATTTTCAATACAGGCCGCATGGATTATGCCAACTCATGCAATGTATTGATAAACTGCATTATAAGCCAAGATTGCTCGCCTTTCAGGGTACAGATACTGTCCGGATCCGGATAGAGGTGGTCCGGAAACGGACGGTTTCATCACCCGGGTTGACCGGGAATACCGGCCGAAGTCCATTTGCGGATATAGGTGCGGACATCGAATTTACGACGGGCACCGTTTTCATTCATATACCTGATTTTTCCCGTTACAGGCCGGTCGGCCCAGGCGCGGTCATGAACGGCTCCGATCGACCATGCACACCCCGCATAGCCATTGGGATCCCTTCCGTCCAGTTCATATTTGTCATTCAGATACAGGCTGTATTCGAGGGCCGTCTCCGGCCTCGCGGTCCAGGCGGCCATTTTCTTTGCCCAGTACATCCGCATGTAACCATGCATCTTGCCTGTGAACCGCATCTGGTTGTGCGCGGCATTCCAAAGAGGATCGGATGTTTGTGCATTTTCCAGTTCATCAAGGTCATAGATGATTTCCCGCTCGTCTTTCCGGTGCGCATCGAGGGTTGCAGCTGCCCACGCCGGGATATTGGCGAGGGAATCATACTGTTCATTGTAATGGCAGTAATTATCGGAAAGTTCACGCCGGATGATCAACTCTTGTCTGATGTCTTCAACAATGGATCAGGCGGAAAGTTAAGGATTTTGTATGGCTTTAACCATTCTGGTAAATTTCTGTGCTATCGCACCCACCATTCCCTTCAGCGGTTCAGCCAAAAATTTTAACTTTGCCGTCACATGAAGAGACACCCGATGCGATTGTATTTCATTTCATTCAAAACTTAACCAGATGAATCTCCTGAGACATTTTTTTACCGCCATGTTGTTCATTGCGGCGATCACCTCGTGTGACAGGCCTGGTGGTCCCGGACTGGTCGACCGCCATGCCACCCCTGAGACAAAGCACCTGTATGAACATCTTAAGGCACTTTCGGGCAAGCACATCCTTTTCGGACAGCAGGGTGCGTTGACGCAGGAATATGGCAGGTGGTCCCACAGGGACACCGCATTCACATGCGACCTGTATGCAGTCTGTGGGCACTATCCCGCCGTATACGGATATGATTTCGGCGAGGCAGAGGAGCGGTACCTGGCCATGGAGCGCAAAGCGATCATGGGTTCTTACCAACGCGGAGGGGTGATCACCTTTTCACAGCACATGCAGAATCCTGTTTCAGGCAGGGGACCGCGTGATACGACCCTCAATATCGACGATATCCTTCCTGGCGGAGCGTTTCATAAAAATTACACCGACATCCTGGACAGGGTTGGCACCTTTGCCAAAAATCTCACGACTGCCGGGGGTAAACCCATCCCGGTGATATACCGCCCGTTCCATGAACACACCGGCAACTGGTTCTGGTGGGGGGAAGACTTCAACACGCCTGGTCAGTTTATCTCCCTCTGGCGTTTCACGGTCGATTACCTCAGGGATACCCTCGGTGTTCATAATTTCCTCTATGCCTATTCACCCGACACGGTGGAGTCGGCAGCCCATTACCTTGAGCGCTATCCCGGTGATGGCTATGTGGATATCCTCGGCATCGATATTTACCGGGATGTGGAATCGAACAATTTGCCGGAATTTCTCAAACGCATACGGATGGTGGTCGGCCTGGCCACGGAAAAAAACAAGGTTGCCGCCCTGACAGAAACGGGATATTCGCGGCACGATATCACCGACTGGTGGACCGGTTTTCTCGGGCAGGTCGCCAGGGATCCCGTGGCCCGTAAGATCTCGTACCTTTTGTTATGGGCGAATTACCATGACGACATGTATTACTCAATCTATCCGGGGAATCCGAGTGTGCCCGATTTTCTAAAGATGATCCGGGATACCACGTTTATGTTCGAGGATGAAATGCCGGATATGTATGCTCCGATGAACCAGGCGGGGGAAAAAGAGAATGGGTTTTAAATGATTTTGGTGGAGGGGGGGCGATGGGAAAATCGTCTTCATGATTTCATTGTGTTTCGACTTCACGAGGACTTGTTCAGTGCGGGAGGGCACTGTCGGGCATGGGGAGGGCTTTAAATCTTAAGGAGTTTTCTGCAGGGTGGGTGCCTCCCCCGCCAACCTGCACACCTGCCCTTCATCGCTTCAGCCCCCCGAATCTCAGCGTCCGTTTCCGGACATTTTGACGAAAAGTTTTCAACAGGCTGTTTTTATGCGGGGTTTCAGAGGGAACGGAATCTTTAGCATATCACCCGTTTGGTGGTTCCGATTTGCCAAACACGTGTCTGACGTCGATTCCCGCTGCACCAGCTTCCCGTACCCACGTACCCACGTACCCCGTACCCACGTACCCACGTACCCACGTACCCACGTACCCCCGTACCCACGTACCCACGTACCCACGTCCCTGTCACGACTGTGCTGCCCGTTCCAGCCTCTTCAATATGGAAAAGATGAAGGCGGCGGAAAGCAGGCAGCAGGCAACAAGAATGGCCCAAACGGCCCACAGGGGAACACTTCTCCAGAAAAGGCCCATCACGCCGGCCAGGTAATTGCCCAGCGCCGTGGCGGCGAACCAGCCACCCTGCATGGTGCCTTTATACTTCGGGGGAGCAACCTGTGAAACGAAGGAAATGCCTATCGGACTGAGGAAAAGCTCGGCGATGGTGAGGATGAAATAGGTGCTGATCAGCCAGTAGGGCGACAGTGCCTGTGATTCATCCGGGATACGCGTGCCCCCGATGTCGACGGGACTGTATCCGGCCAGCTTCAGGCTGCCAATGATCAGGATGGAAAAGGCAACGGCAGTGATCAACATGCCGATGCCGATCTTCCGGGGTGTGCTCGGCTCCCTGTTTCTTTTTTTCAACCAGGTAAAGAAGAAGATCACCACAGGCGTCATGAATACGATGAAGAACGGGTTGAGGTGCTGGAACATTTCGGGGCTGAAACTGTTTCCACCGGTATACGTCCGGATCCGGAGGAACGCCAGGTAGCCGAAAACCAGAAAAACTATGCCCCCGATGGCGCGTGCTGTGGTTGTCGATTTCCTGCGCAGGACGAAAACCAGCCCTGCCAGGGAAAGCGCGGCCGGGAGAAGGCCCCAAAGGTCAAACCAGATATAGACATCGGTGGGCACAATGTTTTTGACATAATCACGCGCCAGCATCGTCATGGTGAGGCCGTTCTGGTGAAATGCCATCCAGAAAAAGACGACAACGGCAAAAACGAGTCCCAGGGCCGTGAGCCGCGATTTGACCTGCTGGGGAGTGAGTACCACGCCCTGTCCCTGGTGGTTGGGGCTGACCGACTTCTGCTTTTCGGTCATGTCCGCCCATTTGTAATATTTCCTGAAACTCCAGAAGATGATCATCGATACAACCAAGGATAAGAGCGCGACGCCAAATCCAAAATGGTATCCCCGGCTGAGCGTGTCGATGTAAGTGTGGCTGAATTCATCCAGCCCCGACTGTGTGAGCGAGGGGACCTGGGCTTTAGCCAGCCCCATCAGTTCGTTGATATTCGCCGGAGTGGCGGTGTGATCGATGAATTTGTTGGCCAGTGACGGGATGGCATTGTTGTAGGTCAGGCCGGCATTCCGGAGGACGTAACTGTAAATGGCACGTGCCGCCGTGGGAGCAAACATCGCTCCCACATTGATCCCCATGTAAAAAATGTTGAACGCGACATCCCTGTTCTTGCTGAATCTCGGATCATCGTAAAGATTCCCGACAAGCGCCTGGAGATTACCTTTGAAAAAGCCCGTCCCCAGTGAAATGACCCCCAGAGCTACAATGACCTCCCACAGGTTCTCACCACGGGCGCTGGGGATGGCCAGGAGAAAATAACCGGCAAACATGGTAATCAGCCCCAGGCTGATGGTCTTCCCATAACCGAGCCAACGGTCGGCAATGATACCGCCGATGAGGGGGAGAAAATAAACGGCAGCCAGGAATCCTCCGTAGATCTGACCGGCAGTAGCGGAATTGAAGCCGTATTTTGCCTGGAGAAAAAGAATGAAGATGGCCAGCATGGTGTAATATCCGAACCGTTCACCCATGTTGGCGAAAAAGGCCACGAACAGGCCTTTGGGATGTGCTTTGAACATAGTTTGGGTTTTTGTTAGTAATTTGGTGTTCTCATAATTGTCCCAAAGATAAAAATCTTTGTAAATAATCAGGATTAAAAGAAAGGAAGTCGGTGGTCGGTAGTCGGTGGTCGGTTGTTGGGAGTTGGTAGTCGGTAGTCGGTGGTCGGTAGTCGGTAGTCGGTAGTCGGTGGTCGGTGGTCGGTAGCCGGACTTCCGACCTCGGGCTTCTGACCACCGACTCCCGACTAATTATCCACAAATCTTTTTTAATCAGTGAAGTGTTATAAAGAATGACGGAAGGAGCGCCACGGCACTGAACGCTTTTTACCGTGATTAACCGGAAGCCGCGTCCGGGGCGTGCAGGATGCCTGATGACCGATTTCCATGGAGCAGGACGAAAAACCCATGCGACAGGGGAGCATCTCTTCCGGAATGAATACTGACCAATAACAAATGTCCTGACATATGAAAATTTTCAAATCTGAACAGATCAGTGAAATCGATGCGTATACCATCGAGCATGAGCCCGTGAAATCCATCGACCTGATGGAACGGGCTGCCAACGCTTTCGTTTCATGGTTTACCCGGAATATTGACCATTCCGGAACGGTCTATGTCTTTTCCGGTCCGGGTAACAATGGGGGCGACGGGATGGCCGTCGCGCGGCTGCTTCATGAAAGGAATTACCGTGTCAGGGCATACCTCGTGCGATTTACCAAAAAACTCTCCGACGATTGTTCACAAAACATCGAAAGGCTCAAACAGGCCGGGAACGACCTGTTCGTTGAGCTCAATGAAGATTCGGAACGGCCAAAACCCGGAAAACAGGACGTCATCATCGATGCCATCTTCGGCTCAGGGCTCACCCGTCCTGTCGAAGGTTTTCCGGCAGACATCATCCATCTCATGAATGATTCGGGGGCTGCCGTCGTGTCCATCGATATCCCCTCCGGGCTTTTCGGGGAAGACAATCGCGACAACGTGGCCGAAAACATCGTTAAAGCCCGCCATACGGTGACCTTCCAGTTTCCGTTCCTCTCGTTTTTCTTCGCCGACAATGCCCCCTATACCGGTGAATGGCATGTCGTGCCGATCGGGCTTCACCCGAAAGCCATTGAAGAAAAACAAACACCGTATACAGCCCTGGAAACCATGGATATCCAGCCTCTGCTCAAAGACCGGGCGAAATTTTCGCACAAGGGGATATATGGTCACGGGCTCATCATTGCCGGAAGTTACGGCATGCTGGGTGCCTCCATCCTCACTACCTATGCATGTCTGCGCACCGGGGCCGGACTGGTGACGGCCCACGTTCCCCGGCAGGGCTACAATATCATCCAGACGGCGCTGCCGGAAGCCCTGGTGAGCATCGACCAGTCGGATATCCAGTTTACCGAAGTTCCTGACCTTTCGAAATATTCGGCAGTGGGGGTGGGGCCCGGACTGTCCCGGCGCTCAAACACGGAGAAAGCGTTCTGCGAACTTCTTAAAAAGGCAAAACGCCCGCTGGTCATCGATGCCGACGGGCTCAATATCCTTTCCGCCAATCCCGACTGGATGGACCGGCTTCCGGAAAATGCGATCCTCACACCCCATCCCGGCGAATTCGACCGGTTGGCAGGCGAATCCCAGACCTTTTACGAGCGGCATCTGAAGCAACTCCAGTTGGCAAAACGCTATAAAGCCGTCATTGTCCTGAAAGGGGCCAATACGATCGTTACCTCACCCGACGGAAGGTCGTGGATCAATACCACCGGGAACCCCGGGATGTCGACCGGCGGAAGCGGCGATGTCCTCACCGGCATGCTGGTGTCACTTCTGGCCCAGGGCTACGAACCTGTGACAGCCGCCATCACCGGCGTCTATATTCATGGTCTCGCCGGCGACCTCGCCCTGGAATCCGAGAGCATGGAATCCCTGATTTCCGGCGATATCGTCAGGCATATCGGCAAAGCATTTAAGACGGTGAAAAATTTTGTTAATCCTTCCCGTCCTTCCTTTTTTTAATACCTTTGTTGCAAACTGAAAATACGGATGCCATGAACCGGAATCTCCTCATTTTTTCTCTGACCGTTATTCTTTTTCTGGCGCAGTCGTGTGCCACCACTTCAACCTTCCAGGTGAGCAAGGTGGGCAACGAACCGGAAAAAACCACGGAAAAAGTGGTCTATGTGCTGCCGCAGACTGCGCTCTTCGTGACCGTCAATTTTGAAAAGGAAACCTTTATCCCCGGCCCTTACCGTATTTTCTCGGAGAAATACCTGGGGATGAAATCCCTGATCGACGAACCGGGATTTTCCTACAGGATTACAGGCGTTGATGTGAAAACCACAACACAGCCCGACGAAAACCAGTACTACAGCATTAACGTGCTAAGCGGGCATCCCGACCTGCAGAATTTTCTCCGGCTTGGTCAGGAAGGTCTCGTGTTGGATCCCTCACATCTCTATGAATTCACCAACTACAATGAAAAGGCGCCGGCGATAGAGGAAGCCCCTTATTTCACCGACCTTTCTGTTAAAAAGAACCTCAGGGAAACGACCGACACGCTGTACAAAACCATGATCAGGGATAGCTCCTATGTCCGGATCCCCGTGGTGCGAAAACAGAAGGAAGCCAAAACCGTGGAGCAGAAAGCCGAGGAAGCGGCCAATTTCATCATCAAAATCCGGAAACGCCGGTTCAAGCTCCTTGACGGAGAGTATAAAGTCTTCCCCAAAGGGGATGCCCTGGCCCTTTCCGTGAAGGAACTCGACAAGCTCGAGAAGGAATACCTTGCCTTGTTCCTTGGAAAAACGATCCGGCAACAGTATACGCGTTCGTTCGTGGTCGTTCCCGAAGCCTCCGCGAATAAGCAGGCCGTGACGATCGCCAGGTTCTCGGGCCAAATTGGATTGACGGACCAGGAGAATACGACCGGAAATGAGGTGATCGTCGAGATCCAGCCACTGAACAAGGTCAGGGAACTCAGGAAAGATGCTGCGAATTATCCTGATCCGCAAATGCAGAATAATCTTTTCTACCGCATTCCCGATCTCGCCGACATCCGTGTCAGGGTTTCATCCGACATCCTCTACGAAAGCCGGGTAAGCATCTACCAGGCGGGCGCCATGGTTAACCTGCCGGTGGGAGAATAACAACCTACCGTTCACCGGTATACCCGGCAGCATACTTTCCATAATCGTGGTTCTCCAGGTAGGCATTGTCACCGATGTAATGCAGAAGTTTTTCAAAATCAGCAGGTGCCTTATATCCCCTGTCCACGCCTAAGAAGGTCAGGTTCTGGTCGAAAAAAGCCCCGGCCGGATAGGCCATATATCCCTGGAGAATGGCGACGATAAATTCATGGTAGCCCGGAGTGCCCTTCGACGGATCGGCAGGAACATACGTATAGGTCTTTGATCCGACGGTCACGGCTTCTTTCATATCCACATTCAGCCGGACAGGATAGTACTTTTCATTGAGGTACTTCGCGATCACCGGATCGGTGAGCGTATTCCCGGCCATCTTCCGGCACCAGCCGCAATGATCCGAGTAAACATAGATGTAAATCTTTTTCGGATGGTTCGCATTCAATTGGACGGCCTGCTCCATCGTGTACCATTTCACGGCGGGTTCTCCGGGATCCTGCCCAAAGGCCGTGGCGGTCATCAGACCTGCCATCAGCATGATCATCAGCTTTTTCATAAACCTGTTCTTTTGCATTCCCTTCAATCATTCATAGGATAAACCTAAGTATGAAGACATGTAAAGTTATGAATATTCTACGGGATCTCCAGCATGGGGATTGACCATGGTGAGCCGGGACGAACAATCGGGCAGGAGGGAATGTTAGAAAGGAGTAAGGCTTTTGGAGCGAAAAACTCCTTTGGAACGAATCGTCTAAAACTTCCTGACATGCCGGCACGACCAGTGAAGAACAGCACAGATCTCAATGATCTGGAGAAACGGGAAAAGACCTATTTCGACCCGGTTAACGGCCAACCCTACACCGGGCATTATTTCTGGGTTTATGAAAACGGCAACCTCGCTGAGGAAGGCTACCTGAAGGATGGTCTTCTTCACGGCAGGATAAAATTATACAACGAGGCCGGATGCCTGATGGTTGAAGCGGAATACCGTCAAGGGGTCAGGAACGGCCAGGTCACCACCTATTATGCCAGCGGGAATATCAAGGCCCTCTTCACCCTGAAGGACGGAAAGCGTCACGGGAGGTTCCTCATGTGGTATGAGAAAGGGGGGAAGAAATACGTGGCCACCTACAATATGGATGTGCTGCATGGCAAGCAGGTCAAGTATTTCCGGAATGGCCTGAAATGCATCGAGATGTTTTACCTTGACGGCCGCGAGCATGGCCATAAGACGGTCTGGAACGAGAACGGCGACGTCCTGTTTACCGGCGAATTCACCCATGGGGAGCTCCTTTGATCCCGCCTGCCTCGCTCTCCGTATATCATAAAACATATAAATTTTGCGTGCTGCGAAAGCGTACCAACGATCGGTTTCGGGATAAATTGTTACATTTACCGATCTTTAATTAAAAAACCTGAAAAAAAATGTCCCAAGAGAGAAAGTTTGTTCCTTTCGTTTCAGCCGAGACACGAATGGCTGAATTTACGATCAGGGCTTTGATTATCGGTATCGTACTGGCAGTTATTCTGGGGGCGGCGAATGCCTACCTGGGGCTGAAAGCCGGGATGACCATCGCAGCCACTTATCCGGCCGCGGTAATCGGAATGGCTCTTATCAAGGCAATGCGGGGATCGATCCTCGAAGAGAATTTTGCACGAACCGTCGGCTCCATCGGTGAATCGGTCGCCGCGGGTGCAATTTTCACCATTCCCGCATTCTACATCATTTACCAGCAGAACATGGAACAGGGTATTGAAGTCAACAACTACTTTACCTACGGAATAACCACGATCATTCTCATTGCCGGGGGTATCCTGGGGATCATGTTCGTCGCTCTGCTGCGGAAAGTGATGGTTGACGATGCGGAACTTCCTTTTCCCGAATCCATCGCTGCTGCCGAAATTCATAAGTCGGGAAGCCAGGGCGGCGGCGGCTCGAAACTGCTCTTTGGGGCCATGATCTTTGGTGGGATTGTTAAGGCGCTGGGCGAATTTAAAGTCTTCTCCACCTACTGGGAACAGTTTGTGATCTTTGCCAAACAGAAAATTACCGGCACCGCATTTTTCGGAAAAGGCGGCGCTCTCATCGGGAGCCCGGGCATCAGTCCGGCTTATACCGGGGTCGGATACATCATCGGGCCCCGCCTGGCTTCGCTGAACTTCAGCGGGAGCCTCATCGCCTGGGGTCTTCTCACACCCATGATCCTCTATTTCCTGGCGCCGGGTCTCGATATCAATGCTCTGGCTGCCAGCCTGGTCCAGTCCGAGGGGCTGACGCAGCAGGTCGCGATGCAAAAGGCCTGGGTCAACACGGCTTACGATGTCTGGAAATACATTGTCCGACCAATCGCCATCGGCGGTATGCTGGTGAGTGCCGTTTATACCCTCTACATGATGCGAAAGAGTCTCTTCGCCGGGGTGTCACGATCGATCGATGATGTCAAGAAAGCGGCTGCGGGGATTGACACCGGCATTCCGCGGAATGAAAAAGACATCAGTTTCAACTGGATCATGATCGGCATTATTGCCGTGGCCATCACCACCTTCGGGATCACCTGGTTCGTTTTTCACACCAGTGTCATCGTTGCCGTGGTGGCGGCGACGGTCATGATCATCCTGGCCTTTTTCTTTGCCGCCGTCTCAGGTTACCTTGTCGGTATCATGGGCTCCAGCAACAACCCGATCAGTGGTCTTACGCTGACCGCCCTTGTGGTGACGGCTCTGATCATGGTCATCCTGGGCGCCAAGGGAAATGAAGGCGTCGCTTCAACCCTCGGTGTGGCTGCCGTGGTGTGTGTTTCCGCTGCCGTGGCAGGTGAGATGCTCCAGGATCTGAAAGCCGGGCATATCCTCGGCGGGACGCCCTGGAGAATGCAGATCGGCGACATTATCGGGGTGGTCATCGCCGGTTCGGTGATGTTCTTCGTCTTGTCCTACCTGAACAAGGGCGACATCAATACCGGCGTCGTTGAAGGTTATGCGGGCGGTTTTGGAAGCCGGAAGCTTTCCGCTCCCCAGTCCAACCTCATGGCCATCCTCTCCCAGGGGATCGTGGGCGGGCAGATGGCCTGGCCGCTGATCATCACCGGGATGCTCATGGGTCTCGGCTTTATCCTCATGCAGGTGAAAAGCCCGATGCTGGTTTGCGTCGGCATGTACCTCCCGCTTGAAACAACATTTGCCATCTTCATCGGCGGATTGATCAAAGGCATTGTCACTAACTTTACCGAGAGACGGAAATTTAACGAGGCTCAGAAAACACGGGTCGAAAATACCGGTGTCCTCCTGGCGTCCGGTCTCATCGCCGGCGAAGCTCTCGTCGGACTGATCTTTGCCATCTTTGCCACCTTCGATAAATTTCCGGGTGCGGTCTTTAAAAATCCGTCGTATATCGCCGGGTTGTTCGTCCTGGGCATCATCGGTCTGATCCTGGTGAGAATCCCGTTGAACAACGCCGGAAAGCCTGACGAACCCGCTCCGCCAAAGGTGGAGATGTAACCCCTTTTTGATCTTCATTCCAGGGACGTGCCTTCCCGGTGCGTCCCTGCCTTGTGTCATCCAAACCCCATCGGGACATGAACTATTTCGAACGGCGACGTGTTTTAAAGAGTATCAATGCGATGGATCTTATCCCGGTAAGGACCATGGCTCATGAAGAGAATGAAGGAAGGGTCACCGTGCTCGTTCCCAAGTTCCGGAGTGAAGATCACGTATGCCATGTTCCCCCGGACACGTTTCCTGTATTTCAAAATCAAGCTCGATGTGATTGGATCCGAGGCATGGAAGGCTGATGGACGGTGAGCGAAATGTCCGGCAGATCGCCGATCATCTCCGGAAACATTCGGCTCTCGATGAAGCATCGCTGGCCGGGCTTGAAGACCGGCTGAACACGTTTGCCTCCATGCTCTATGAACGCCGTTACATCACCTTTTTCCAGCTGATGGACTAAAAACGGGACCATGACCAGGTGCAGGACTAATCATATACTCATCACATAAAACAGATAAAATGATTGCCATTAAATCGTTGTACCCGCATTCCCTCTGGGAAAATTTCTACCAGTTAACCCGGATTCCCCGTCCTTCCAAAAAGGAAGCACAGGCGACCGCCTTTGCCCGGAAATTTGGTGAAGACCTTGGACTTGAGACGACTGTCGATGAAGTCGGCAATGTCATCATCCGCAAACCGGCCACACCCGGTATGGAACATAAAATGGGCGTCGTGCTGCAGTCTCATCTCGATATGGTGCCGCAGAAAAACAGCGACAAAACCCACGATTTTGAAAAAGACCCGATCCAGGCTTTTGTTGAAGGGGAATGGGTTACTGCTGAAGGAACCACCCTTGGCGCGGATAACGGCATCGGCGTGGCTGCAGCTCTCGCCGTGCTTGAAGAGAAGTCGGTGAAACACGGTCCATTGGAAGTCCTGCTCACCATCGACGAAGAAACCGGAATGACCGGAGCCTTCGCCCTGAAGCCCGGACTTCTCAAAGGCGACATCCTCCTGAACCTCGATTCGGAAGATGAAGGTCAGCTTTACATTGGTTGTGCCGGTGGGATGAACACCTCCGCCACACTGAAATACAACGAAGAAAAAGTGCCTTCCGGGATGAAAGCTTTCCGGCTGTCGGTTACCGGTCTGAAAGGCGGCCATTCGGGTCTCGACATTGATCTCGGACGGGCAAATGCCAATAAACTGATGTTCCGCTTTCTCTGGCACGGCGCCAAAGAATTCGGCATGCGTCTGTCATCCATCGACGGAGGCAGCCTGCGTAATGCCATTCCCCGTGAAGCTTTCGCCGTGGTGGCCGTACCCGGCGACAAAGCCGATGGCTTCCTGAAAGCGGTGGAAGAATACGAAGGGATATTCATTCATGAACTCTCCGGGACAGAGCCCCACCTGAGTTTCAAGGCCAGCCCGGCCGATCCGCCTTCAACCGTGATGGACCAGGATTCCACGGACCGGCTGATCAAGATGGTCTATGGTATTCCCAACGGTGCCATCCGGATGAGCACGGAGACGCCCGGGATCGTGGAAACGTCCACCAACCTGGCGATCGTTAAATCGGAAAACGGCAAGGTCAGCGTCCTCTGCCTGCTGCGCAGTTCCGTCGATACCGCCAAATTTGATCTCGGGAATATGACCGAATCGGTTATGGCCCTCGCCGGTGCACAGGTCGTCCACGACGGCATCTACCCGGGCTGGAAGCCGGATATGAAATCACCCATTCTGAACACCATGCGGAACGTGTATAAGAAAAAATACGGCAACGATCCCGAGATTAAAGTCATTCACGCCGGCCTGGAATGTGGCATCATCGGAGATGTTTACCCGGGGATGGACCTGATTTCCTTCGGGCCCACCATCCGGTTCCCCCATTCCCCCGACGAAAAAGTAAACATCGAATCGGTCGGGAAATTCTGGGACTACCTGGTGGAAACCCTGGCGAATATACCGGAAAAAAAATAGTACCGGATCAGGGATGAACGAAAAGGGGGGCTGATCTGCTTTATGGCAGTCGGCCCTTTTTTTTATCACCGGAAGCAACTTTTTACCGGGTCATAACATCTCTTCATAAAGCGATTTAAGATGAAAAAAACCGGTTTACTTATTTTTGCATTTGTGTTGATGGCATTTCAGTGTTCCCGGGAAACGCAGGATCCGGTTATCAACCAGGATGTCCTCTTTGCCCGGATCTATGAAAACTACGCCTGGGGCCACCAGTTGAAGGGATGGTTCATCGATCATGACGGAAGGGTCAGGGGTTTTTCCTTGTATGGCCCGGAGATGGACTGGAAGCCCATTCACGACGGTGGGCTGATACCGGAAAGTGATCTCCTTGACGATCTCTCCCTCACCGATACCACGTACCTGACCATTCCGGGCGATGATCTGCTCCACTATTTCTCTTACATTTCGGCCGCTTCGCACGGCACTCTCACGGATAAACAAAGCCAGGGGAACGATATGGGACAGGTCAGCAACTATGGGCTGATCTATTTTCCACAGGACAGGGAGTATAAATTCATCCTTTTGGAAAGCCGGGGCGACTGGATGTCGCGCAATGTGTCCCCGGAAGCCGGGAAAATCAATGCATGGATGGACAGTATCAGTCTTCAGATCGATTTCCCTCCGGTTCCCGACAGGTAAGCCTCAGAAAACCCTTTGGGCAATTTTCCGGATGTTATCGGAAATGCCGATGGTGTAATAATGGATGGCCGGAGCCCCTGAAGCTTTAAGCTCGAGAGACTGTTGGGTCGTCCATTCAACCCCCACCTCCTTGGCTTCCGCATTGGTTTTGCATTTCCTGACCTCTTTCACCAGCTCGTTGGGAATATCGATATGGAAGACGCTGGGAAGCACATCCACGTCTTTCACCGATGTAATGGGTTTGATGCCCGGTACAATGGGAACGGTGATTCCGGCAGCCCGGCATCGATCCCTGAACTCGAAAAACCTGGCATTGTTGAAGAACATTTGGGTCACGACGTATTCTCCGCCGGCATCGATCTTTTCCTTCAGGAACTGGAGATCGGTTTCGTGGTTGGGCGCTTCATAATGTTTTTCCGGGTATCCGGCCACACCGACGGAGAAGTCGGTATGCTCGGCATTCTGGATCTGTTCGTCGAGGTAAATGCCCTTGTTCATATTGGTGATCTGCCGGATGAGATCCACGGTGTGCTCATGACCGCCGTGCTCGGGGATGAATGCCCGCTGTCCTTTTTGTGGGTCGCCCCTGAGAACGAGAAGATTATGCATGCCGAGAAAATGCAGGTCGATCAGCACATCCTCGGTTTCCTCTTTTGTAAATCCGCCGCAGATGAGGTGCGGAACGACGGTCACATTGTATTTGTAGGCAATGGCCGCTGCAATGGCGACGGTGCCGGGCCTCTTCCGGATAACCCTGCGTTCCATCAGCCCGTTGTTCTTAAGGCGGTACACCGATTCCTGCTGGTGATAGGTCACGTTGATATTCAGGGGGTCGAATTCGATCAGCGGGTCAATGGCGTTGTAAATGTCGTCCAGTTTCCGTCCCTTCAGGGGAGGCAGGAGTTCGAAGGAGAAAAGGGTTTTTCCGGTGTTTCTCAGTTTATCAGCAACTTTCATCTTAGGTTAACAGTTAGGCTTTGTAATTCAGGTTGGAGGCCAGCCATTTCTCGATAACGCCGGTGGAGACGCCTTTCCGTTTGGCATAATCAGCGACCTGGTCCTGGCCGATTTTGCCCACGAAGAAATACCTGGATTCGGGGTTGGCGAATATCAGCCCGCTGACCGATGCGGCCGGATACATGCTGAAGTTCTCGGTCAGGCTGATGCCGGATTTTTGACTGACATCGAGCAGCTGAAATAAGGTTTCTTTCTCCGAATGATCCGGACAGGCGGGATAACCGTGGGCCGGGCGGATGCCGATGTATTTTTCCAGGATAAGCTCTTCCAGCGTCAGTTCCTCGTCGGGAGCATAACCCCACAGCTCTTTCCTGACCTTCCTGTGCAGGAGTTCGGTGAAGGCTTCGGCCAGGCGGTCGGCCAGTGCTTTGAGCATGATGCTGCTGTAATCGTCCTGGTCGCGTTCAAATTCGGCGAGCTTTTTCTCGATACCGATGCCCGCCGTATTGGCGAAAGCCCCGAGGTAATCGATCCTGCCGCTGTTGCGGGGTGCGATAAAGTCGGCCAGGCAGAGATTGGGAGCATTGCCGGGCCTTTTCACCTGGTTGCGCAGGTTGATAAACCGCGTCAGGACCTGTGACCTCGATTCATCACTGTAGACTTCAATATCGTCACCGACGGAATTTGCCGGGAAAAAGCCGACCACGGCATTGGCAGTCAGCCATTTTTCAGCGACCAGCCTGTCGAGCATCTCGTTGGCTTCCTTATACAGGGTTCGGGCTTCCTCTCCCTGGACGGGATCATCGAAGATCCCGGGAAATTTCCCTTTCAACCCCCATACGACAAAGAAAAAGACCCACGAGATGTATTCACGGATCTCGGCAAGGGGATAATCATTCAGCACCCGGATACCCGTAAAGGAGGGTTTGACGATCTCTGCTTTCGTCCAGTCGATGGAAAGTTTGTTCTCCCTGGCTTCCGCGAGGCTCATGTAGTCGACCTTCGCTTTGGCCCCCGCATAGGTTTCCCGGAGTGTCTGGTATTCCTCCCTGATTCCCCTGGCATAGAGCTCACGGGAGATGCGTGTTCATCAGGTTTCCGGCAACACCGACGCTCTTGGAAGCATCCTTGACATGGATCACCGGATGGCTGTAGGAAGGTTCGATCTTGACGGCGGTATGGATCCGGGACGTCGTGGCGCCGCCGATGAGAAGCGGCACCGTGAAGTGTTGTCGCTCCATTTCGGAGGCAACATTGACCATTTCTTCAAGTGATGGGGTGATCAGACCGCTGAGTCCGATCATATCGACTTTTTCCTCACGGGCAACCCGGAGGATCTTTTCGGTCGGAACCATGACCCCCAGGTCGAGGATCTCGTAATTGTTGCAGCCGAGAACCACTCCCACGATGTTTTTTCCGATATCGTGCACATCACCCTTAACGGTTGCCAGGAGGATCTTTCCGGCTGAAGTTCCGGTGCCGGCCACTGCTTTTTCCTTCTCAATCCAGGGAAGCAGCACGCCGACCGCCTTTTTCATGACCCGGGCGCTTTTGACGACCTGGGGAAGGAACATCTTCCCGTCGCCGAAGAGATCACCGACGATGTTCATGCCGTCCATCAGCGGTCCCTCGATCACCTTGAGAGCCAGTTTGTATTTTTCGTGGGCTTCGAGGGCGTCATCCTCGATGTAATCGGGAATGCCTTTGACGAGCGCATGACCGATCCGTTCTTCCACCGTCCCTTTCCGCCATTCATCCTTCGGTTTCATCAGGTCCTGCGGTGTGGCCTTGACTTTTTCTGCAAAGTCGATCAGTCGCTCCGTTGCATCGGGCCTCCGGTTGAGGATGACATCTTCGGCGAGGGTGAGAAGATCTTTCGGGATCTCATCATAAACCTGGAGCAGCGACGGGTTGACAATGCCCATGTCCATGCCGGCTTTGATGGCATGGTAGAGGAAAACGGAATGCATGGCTTCCCTGACGACATCGTTCCCCCTGAAGGCAAAGGAGAGGTTGCTGATCCCGCCGCTTACCTTGGCGTAGGGGAGATTTTTCTTGATCCATTCGACGGTCCGGATAAAATCGACCGCATAATTATTGTGTTCTTCGATGCCTGTGGCAATGGCCAGGATATTGGGGTCGAAGATGATATCTTCGGGCGGGAAGCCGGCCTTTTCGGTCAGGATCCGGTAGGCCCGGGTGCACACTTCGATGCGGCGTTCGTAGGTCGAAGCCTGGCCCTGCTCATCAAAGGCCATGATGATGGCTGCGGCGCCGTAATCCTTCACTTTTGAGGCATGTTCAAGAAACACTTCTTCACCTTCCTTCAGGCTGATGGAATTGACGATGGCTTTTCCCTGGAGACATTTCAACCCGGCCTCGATCACCGACCATTTCGACGAGTCGACCATGACCGGCACACGGGCGATATCGGGTTCGGCCATCAGGAGATTGAGGAAAGTGACCATTTCCTTTTCGGCATCAAGCATGGCATCATCCATGCAGACGTCCAGTACCTGAGCACCGCCATCCACCATGTCGCGGGCCACGGTGAGCGCTTCCTCGTATTTTTTATCGCGGATGAGGCGCGCAAATTTTTTCGAACCGGAGACATTCGTCCGTTCACCGATGTTGATAAAATTGCTTCCTTCAAAAACCGTGAGGGGCTCGAGTCCGGAAAGCCTGAGTTTATGCTCGGGTGGGGCGGGCTTTCTCACCCTGGCATGTTCGGCATACCGGGCAAACTCACGGATGTGCGCCGGCGTTGTGCCACAGCATCCGCCGACGATATTGACAAATCCCGAATCGAGAAAATCCCGGATCTGGATGCCCATCGCTTCGGGGCTTTCGTCGTACTCGCCGAACTGGTTGGGCAACCCGGCGTTCGGGTAGGCACTGACATACCCCGGGACCCTGGCCGCCATTTCTGCGAGGTAGGGTCTCATCTCGCTGGCACCCAGGGAGCAATTGAGGCCGATGGAGAGCAATTCGATGTGGGACACGGAATTGATAAAGGCTTCAAGATTCTGCCCTGAAAGTGTCCTGCCGCTGGCATCGGTGATGGTTCCCGAAACCATCACGGGGATGCTGAGATCCTTCTCCCGCATGGCTCTTTCTATGGCAAAGATTGCCGCCTTGGCATTGAGCGTGTCGAAGATGGTTTCAATCAGGAGGATGTCAACCCCGCCATCGAGGAGGCCGTGGATCTGTTCCCCGTATACATCGGCAAGACCGTCGAAATTGACCGCCCGGTATCCGGGATCGTTGACATCCGGTGACATGGAGGCGGTCTTGTTTGTCGGGCCCAGCGATCCGGCCACGAACCTGGGTTTTGAAGGATCCCGGAGGGTGAATTCATCGGCGGTTTCGCGCGCGATGCGGGCCGAAGCCAGGTTGAGATCGTAGACCTTGTCTTCCAGGTGGTAGTCGGACTGGGAAATCCGGTTGGCGTTGAAGGTGTTGGTCTCGATGATGTCCGAGCCGGCTTCAAGAAACTCGCGGTGGATTGTCCTGATCACATCGGGGCGCGTCAGTGAGAGCAGGTCATTGTTCCCCTTCAGATCATAGGGGAAATCCCGGAAGTGTTCCCCCCTGAAATCTTCCTCGGACAGACCCCATGCCTGGATCATGGTCCCCATGGCGCCGTCGAGTACAAGGACCCGTTCGCCCAACGCTTTATATAGCAGCTCTTTCCTGTCCATTCTGATGGGTTTCATGTGATGATCATCGCGTTTATCTATGGGATAACGGTGCCAATGAGATCCCGTTTCCCGTGAATCTCCAAAATTAGCACTAAATGGGGAGTATTCCAATCGCCGGTTTGCCATTTCTCGATGGGAGAACGGCTGAAGGAAACTTAGAGCAGTCGCTTCATGGCCTCAATGTTGAGGTTATTCAGAATATTTTTGGCTTCCGGCGTATAAAGATAGTCGATCCGTTCCTGGTAAGCCTCCGTGATCACGCCCCTGACGATTTTCATCGTGGAATTCATCATCCGGTTTTCCTCGGTAAACCCTTCATCCAGGATCCCTATGGCCGCAGGCAACCAGCGCTGGGGGAACATATCCTCGTATCTGCCCTTTAAACGGTACTCGAGCAGCTCGGTCTCGATGAGCTTTAACGCGGCATCCACGCCTTCGCCGGAGGCGGGATCGATATGGTCGTCTTTCAGGATCCGCCGTATGGCTTCCCTGTTTGGGTGAAGAAGGGCAACCGTGTAGGGTTTCTGACTATTGTAAAGCATGACCTGGTCGATGACCTTGGATTGTTCCGTGAAGGCTTCCTCGATGCCTTCGGGACTGTATTTTTCACCGTCATCAGAGATCAGCAGACTTTTGAACCGCCCCATCACGTATAGGAAATTGTCCTTGTCGAGGTATCCCATATCGCCGGTGTACAGCCATCCGTTCTTCAGGACTTCCCTTGAAGCCTGTTCATTGCGCCAGTAACCCAGCATCACGTTTTCACCCTTCACCACGATCTCTCCCTTCTCGCCGGGGGGCAGGGCATTCCCGTCTTCATCGAGGATTTTCACCTCGAGATGATCGACGAGGAAACCGGATGACCCCATCTTGTGTTTATGCGCGGCATTGGAGCTGATGACCGGAGCGGCTTCAGACAGTCCGTACCCCTGGTACATCGGGATGCCGATGGCAGAGAAAAAACGTTGCAGCTCGATATCCAGGAGGGCGCCCCCGCCGACGAAAAAATCAAGGTTTCCGCCGAAGGCTTCCCGCACCTTCTTAAACAAAATGGCATCCATGAGCCTGACGTAAGGCGCCAGGAGAATCCGCCATCCTTTGCCCCGGTCCCATCCCATCCCGTTATAGAGATAGGCTGTTTTCAGGGCATGGTTGAATAATTTTGTCAGGAAAGGACCCTTTTCACGGATGCCTTTCTCGATGTTCTTCCGGAAATTTTTGGCCAGTGACGGTACACTGAGCAGAAAATGCGGTTTGATTTCACGGATATTGACCGGGATGTTCTTCAGGGTTTCCATCGGGGAAGAACCCGGCTGCACGGAAGCCATGCTCGCACCCGATGCGATGACGGCATAAATTCCTGCCGTATGGGCAAACGAATGATCCCAGGGAAGGATGAGGAGCGTGCAGTAGTATTCCGGGATCTCCATCAGGGTCAGTGCCTGTTCAACATTGGCCGTGTAATTCCGGTGGCTCAGCATGATGCCCTTGGGATCGGCCGTCGTTCCGGAAGTGTAGCAGATATTGGCCATATCATCGGGAAGAACCGAATGCCAGGTATTCTCAAATTCCTCCTGGTGTTCCACCAGGTACGATTTTCCCAGTTCCAGTACATTCCCGAAATAGATCTCGTTGTCCTTAAATCCGGGCATGGGATCAAGATAAATGAATTTTTCCACCGTAGGTAATTCCTGCCTGATGCCTTTGAGTTTCCGTGATTGTGAACCGGAGATGATCACAAACTTCGACCCGGAATGGTTGATCCTGAATTTCAGGTCGGTGCTGTCCTGGAGTTTGACAGACAATGGGACGTTGACCGCCCCGGCATACAGGATACCCAGTTCACTGATGACCCAGGCGTTTCTGCCTTCGGCGATCAGCGAAACCCGGTCGCCTTTTTTCAATCCCAGGGATATCAGTCCGGCAGCAAATCGGTGCACGTCTTCGCGGATCTCCGCATAGGTGGAAGGTTGGTATGCCCCGCCGGTTTTTTCAAACATCATGGCGTTGCCGGTGTACTTTCCGGCATAGTGTTCAAAAAATTCATTGATGGTTTTCATGGGTTAGCGCTTCGTTTCAAGGTTGAAATGTCTGCCGTCACACAGCGATGGAAGACCGCCTTATTCCCCGGAAAACCTTGACAGTTCAAACATTTCAGAGGTGAAGCCGTTCCCCGGGGATGCCGGTCGAAGCATTTCATCCAGTAAATTAAGGGTTTAGTGGTCCGGCAAATGTTAGCATTTTTTTTGGATTTCATCAACCCTGCATGGGGAATATTCATTCTTTTCCGTTGGGATGTGCAGATGATCAGAGGAAAGTATCCTTGTTTTTCGTGGTCCGGTATACCGGCAACATGTTTGAGAAACGGATTAAATGCAAAACCAATACTTTTTTCTATTTTTGGGATTTTCACGACAAACCTGAACACATGAATGCGATCAAGAGAGCTTTGAACGAATCGAAAGCCGCCCGCTGGACAGTGATGATACTCATCAGTATCGCCATGTTCGCGAATTACTATTTCTACGATGCATTAACTCCGCTGAAAAGCACAATGCAGGATCATCTCGGCTGGAAAAATTTCGATTATGGTTTTTTCAACGCCGCGTATTCCATTCCCAATGTGTTTTTCCTGATGGCTGTCATTGGTGGGGTCATTCTCGATAAGCTCGGAATCCGGATCACGGGTTTCTCATTCATGGTGTTCATGGTTGCCGGATCAGCGCTTACCGCTTATGGAGCAAGCGACTATTTCCTTGCCGGCGGCCCGGGCTATCACCTGATGAATTCCTTCTGGCTGTCCAAATCGCCATCGCTGAAGATGATGTCGCTGGGGTTCCTGTTGTTCGGGCTGGGTGCGGAAACAGGAACGGTGGTGTTCTCCAAGACCATTGTCAAATGGTTTAAAGGAAGGGAGCTGGCCCTGGCCCTCGGCCTGAACCTTTCTTTCGGACGGCTCGGCACGGCCGTTGCACTGCGGTATTCCTATCATATCGCGGAAACATCGGGCAAATGGTACAATGCCATCTGGTTCGGCACCATGCTGCTTCTGATCGCACTGGTGTCGTTCCTGATTTATATGATCTACGATATTAAACTCGATCGTCAGATCCATTATGAGCTGGAACTTGATGAGACCGAAAAATTCAAACTCACTGACCTGAGCAGACTGATCACCAACAAGTCATTCCTTTATATCACCCTGCTGTGTGTCACCTTTTACAGTGCGGTCTTTCCCTTCATTAAATTTGCCCCCGACCTGATGTCGAATAAATTCGGACTGGATCCGGATGCCGCCGGGAAGATCACTTCATTCATCCCCCTGGGAACGATCCTTTTCACGCCGCTGTTCGGCGCCTTTGCCGACTTCAGGGGAAAGAGTGCCTCGCTGATGATCTGGGGATCGATCATGCTGGTGATTGTCCATCTCATTTTCGGTCTGACCCGGATCACGCCCTATGTCCCCCTGTTCTTACTCGGTGTGTCTTTTTCGCTTATCCCTGCAGCCATGTGGCCTTCCGTTGCCAGGATCGTTCCCGAAAACCGGCTGGGCACCGCATACGGACTGATGTTCTCTGTTCAGAACCTTGGTTTATGGGCATTCCCGCTGCTGATCGGCTATGTGCTCGACAAAACCAATCCGGGAATCAGCACGGAGGCGATCGATGCCGGGACGGCACACTATGATTATACCTATTCCATTTTGATGCTGGCGGCCCTGGGTGTGCTGGGTACCGTGTTTGCCCTTCTGTTGAAGAAGGAAGATAAAGTATCGGGTTACGGCCTCGAACTTCCGAATAAGTCGGCATGATGCCGGAGGTCAGGTAACGCGGGCAGGGGTATGAAAGGGCAGGGGAGGGACTTACCGGTCTTTCAGCCTGACATCCAGAATGCCGCCCTTGATGATCCAGCAATCCGCATCGCAGACATCGGTGACCAGGCTGGTCACCATCTTGCCGCCATCCACAGCGATGATTTTCCGTGTGCCGTCGTGGTAGGTCACCGAGACGGAATAGTCCTGGCTGACGGCTGAAAAGAGCTTGTATTCTTTGGAATAGACGGTATCGATCCAATCCACCTGGTTTTCCTCCACATCGCCCCTGTAGAGCTTGAGTGGCACCCAGGGATTTTCGCTGTTGATGGTAACGTAGATGATCAGGTCGGCGCTATCGGGTCTGACCGTATAACATTCATTGCAATTCACACTGAAGCTGCGGCTTTTCTCACACGACAGGGCAATGATGAGCGATACGAAGATGATGAGGACCGGTATAGCGGATTTTCTCATGAATTTCAGGTGTTAATTGTTCAGCCAGTCAATGCTTTTCTGCAGAATGGCCGGTTTCTGCATCGGGATCAGCATGCCGAAGGTGAGGCTGATGCGTCCCGGATCGATGTATTCGGTATGGAGGTTCTGGTAACGGTAGTCCAGACTGATGCGCCACCAGGGATTTGACCAGAACCAGCCTGCAAAGGGCGCGGGAATGAAGACGGGATCGGGGTGCGAATTGCTTCCCCGGTATGCGCCGAACGAATAATAAGCGGTCAGACCTGCTGAAGGGCCGGTGAAAAAACCCCTTCGCATTTCGATGAGGCGAAAATCCTTTTCGAGGCACAGGCTGAAGAAATACCTCCGTTCCCAATACTGTCGGAAGAGCTGGCTTTCCTGTTCCACCAGTACCCGCACAGCCACCGGGCGGAAGGAAAATCCCCCTTTTGCTGTAAAATGGTAACGCGAATCATAGATCCCGAAATTCATCCCGGTCGTGAAATCATCCATGTTGAAACTCATTGTGACATCGGCCAGGATAATGGGTGAAGTCGGGGTAATGGTTCGGTTTGGCCCCTTCCGAAACGAGGAGTTTCACAATCGCACTGTCTTTGTTTTCCCTCGCCGTCTCCAGGATATTCCGGCTTCCCCGGATCTGATGATTGACATCCGCCCCTTTTTCGATCAGTTCGCGGGTGAGGTCGTCATTGCCTTCCTGCACGGCGAACGCCAGGGCTGTCATGCCGGCTTTGTTGACCGCGTGAATATCGGCTCCCTGATCGAGGAGATACCAGGCGATTTCCGTATTCCCCCTCTGGATAGAAACCATCAGCGGAGTGAAGCCGTTGTGATCGGTGCTATTAATGTTGGCCCCGTTTTGTACCAGGATTTTCACCGATTCGAAACAGGCGTTGTAGCTTGCGGTCATCAGGGGTGTATTGCCTTTTTTATCGGCAATTTCCGGGTCAGCACCAAAATAGAGCAGCATGTCGACGATCTTATATTCGTTGTAGGCTGCAGCATCGTTGAGGGCCGTGATGCCATCCACATCCCGGAGGTTCGGGTTGGCCTGATGTTTCAATAGATATTCCGCCATATCAAAATATCCGCGGATCACAGCGCTCATCAGGGCTGTCAGACCATTTGCCGGTTTGATGTTGGGATCGGCGCCGTTTTTCAGCAGGAGGGATGCCATATCGAGGTTCCCGGTATCGGCGGCATACATCAGTGCCGTGACTCCGTCGGGTGTTGCCGCATTGACATTCGTGCCCCGTTGCAGCAGGGCGCGTACATTGTCAGAATCCCCGCGGTTTGCCGACATGATCAGGTTCAGACCGTTTTCCCCGGGGATGAAATAAGATGTGTCATTGTACAGTCGGCTCCCCCTGCCCGAAAATCCGGAGAGGGATCATCAACATCAGGAAGACGACCAGGGTGTGACGTATTTTCATGTCGGCTGGCTTTCTGCTTGTAAAAATAAGACATTCGCGCAAAAGAGCATGGCCGTGTGGCTCCTATTTTTCCATAACGATGGCTTTTCACGGTAAAAAGGAAGACACCGGCTCATTTGGCCCGTCAAAGTTCCGGTCAGCTGAACCGGGATGGAAGTGTAATACTTAATGCGCTTTGTAACAATAATCTATGGAGATACGTAAGACGGTTCAGTGGGATGCTATAAGGAGCTTTCATAAAGGAAACCGGGGAAGAATCCAATTAGTTCAGATGCTTATCGAAGGAAAAAGGACATTCAAATACATAAAGTCTTTATTGATGGAAAACACCTGAAGACGACCATCCTTTTGATCCGGACCTCGTATAATTATGCTGATATTAGCAATTTGAAGAACGAGGATGGGGATATTATCTGATACACGCCTGCATACATGAAAAAAATTTCTACACTTTTTTTACTTCTGCATTTCTGGCTTTTCATATCTGCCCAGTCCGGTGCGGATGACTACTGGCTGAACCACGGCTTCACTTCGGGACAGACGGTCTATACCAACTCCGGTACGTTTTACGACGACGGGGGAAGCGACCTCTACCAGGCCGGGCAGAACTGGAATGTCAGATTCTGTTCAGAGAACGGTAACCCGATTACCGTTGATTTTGATCATTTCCGCACCATTTTCGGTGGCGGGGATTACCACAGTTACGATTATATGTCCATCAACTATGCGGGTGCAGGAAGCGGTTATGTGGCTTATAATTTCGATACCCCGCAGTTCAGTTTTACCTCGCCCGATGGTTGCATCACCTTCGGGTTTCATTCGGACAACCTTTCAGCCCGTGATTCAGGATGGGAAGGGGTCATTAGTGCAAATCCGCCCCCGGTAAACAATGACCAGTGCTCTGCGGTCGAACTTTCGGTAGGAAATGTCTGCAGCCCGTCATATTACAGCAATAAAGGTTCATGGGATACCCGCGGACTGGGAAGTCCGCCGTGTCACCAGTTTTTCGGTGGCGACGTCTGGTTCAAAGCGGCCATTCCTGCTTCCGGTGAGTTAAAAATCGAAACCTTTGAAGGATCGCTTAAAAATGCTGTGATGGTCCTTTATTCGGGAACCTGTACCTCGCTCAACCTTTTATCCTGTGTTTACAACGGGGCCATGCCGGTAAAAACCATCTCCGGAACTCCCGGCGACATCGTCTACATTCGTCTTTTCGGTGACCAGGCCAAGAGCGGAACTTTTGGCATCTGTGCAACCGACCCCCTGGCCCCGATCACCGGCTTTACCGGTCCCGGCGGCGTGGGCGACAGTCTGACCAACGAACTGTGGCTCCGGGCCGACCGGGGAACTGTCAGGGCTGATGACACTCCCGCACAAGAAGGAGATGCCGTCAAAGTATGGAAGGATCAGAGCGGGAATGAAATGGATGTCGTCCAGACTGCTGCCGGTTCGCAGGCCATTCTCGGCACTTCCCCGGCATCCTCCCTGGCTTTCAACGGAACCAGCGATCATTACACCACTGAAATGGGGACCCTCTCCGCTCCGCTGACCATCTTTGCTGTCGCCCGCTTCAATGATGTCGCAAAAGACGAGACGGTGATGACACTAGGTAATGCCGATGTCAACAACTCCACCAGTCTTAGCCGCGAAACTGACACCCGGTATTACAGTCTGACCGGGACAAAAAAATACGGCCCTGTACTTCCGGCCGGTGTGAACCGCATCTTCGAAATCAATGATAACATTACGGCGGCGTACCATCATCTGGGCATCAATGCGGTTCCGCAAACAGTCGCCGATTTCAGCGGCGCCCTGGTGACCGACGGTTCACTCTATCATCGGCTCATCGTCCGTTCCAGGTGGATTCTTTGACGGTGACCTTTCTGAACTGATCATCTTCAATAAAAACGTCAATAAAGCGCAGGAAATCATCATCAACAATTACCTGGCAGCAAAATATGGAGCCGATATCGGGTCGGCCGACCGGTATGATTACCAGGACGGATTTCCGAATGATGTAGCAGGTATCGGCCGGGTAGATGCCCAGAATATCCATTCCAAGGCCCAGTCGGATGGTGTGCTCACCATTGGTGGCGCCTCTGATCTCGATGACGGTGAGTTCCTGCTTTTCGGTCACGATGGCAATGACATGTCCGCCTGGACCGACGTCAATACGCCCGGTTCCGATCCGAATGTCAAACGGATCGCCCGGGTCTGGCGCATCGACCAGTCGGGTGGCGACGGCGCCGGAACGGTGACACTCGGTCTCAATGCTTCAAACCTGCCTGCCCTCCCTGCCGGGTACCTGGCGTATAACCTGTTGGTCGACCAGGACGGTGATTTTTCGTCAGGAGCCGTTGCCTATGGACTGATCAAATCGGGAGATGAATACCTGGCCAATAATATCGATTTACCCGACGGTTCGTTTATTACCGTGATCGTCGTTAAACCTTACGTCCATTTTGAAACGTCTGATTCCGAAGGTCCTGAATCGCTTGCGCATCCGGTATTTCCTGTTTCGCTCAATTATGCCATCAGTGACCCCTTCAACGTGAGCTATGCGGTGAAATCGGGTTCGGCTTCCGGGGGAGGGGTGGATTATTCACTCAATCCCGATGTGATCAGTTTTATTCCCGGACAGAAAACCGCAGAGATCATTCCCCTCATCATCAATGATACCCTTGTCGAAATCCCCGATGAGAGATTTTGAAGTTGTCCTGCAGGAATCCCACAGCCGGCGTCCTGCTGAATGCGGACAGCCTTCATACCTACACCATCCTCGATGATGACCTTGATGGTGACCCTTTCCGCATCCGATACCATCACCGGAAGTTGCCGGACGTCATCGGCATGGCTTTACGTGGATGTAACCGGCCAGGGACCCTTCACCTATTCCTGGTCACCGGCCGACAGTTTGTCTGATCCGGCGAATGATACCACCGAAGTTTACCCTTCGGTTACAACACTCTATACCGTTACGGTCACCGATAAAAACGGGAATTCTGTACAGCGCTCGATCCGGATTTACGTTGACGACGCTCCTGGCAAACCGGCCATCTCGCCCGCCGGGACTGTTGATATTTGCGAAGGCGACAACCTGACACTGATGTCCGATTCAGCATTCTCCTACATCTGGTCTACCGGCGATCACACACGGTCGGTCACCGTTTCGGAGGCGGGTAATTATTCATTGACGACGAAGGACCAGTGGGGATGCCCTTCCCCCGAATCTGATCCGGTCACCGTTCAGATCACCGTTGTTCCAAAACCGGTGATCACCGCCCTGACAGACACCACTGTCTGCGAAGGCGATACGGTGAAGCTGCGCAGCACGCCGGCAGCGTCCTATTTCTGGTCCGATGGCACGGGCGGGCAGAATGCGGTGATGACAACTTCCGGTTCAATCTCCCTGCATGTCGAGGATGCCGGTGGGTGTACCAGTGCAGAGAGTGTCCCGGTCATGGTGACTGTCCGTTCACGCCCCGCCAAACCGGTGATCACTCCTTCGGGTCCTCTTGCTGTTTGTGAAGGTGACACCGCCCAATTAGGCACGGTGACTCCTGCATCCGCCTATCTCTGGTCCACCGGTGAGGTGTCGGATAAAATCGGGGTGTCCGGGGCCGGAAGCTATACGGTGACGGTCTCCGATGTCGACGGGTGTAAGAGCCCCGTCAGTGATCCCGTGGAGATCACGGTAAATGCCCTGCCTTCAAAACCCACCATAACCGCATCAGGCAACCTCTCATTCTGTGAGGGAGGAAGTGTGGAACTGAGTGCCCCCGTGGCCGACCATTACCTCTGGTCGACGGGTGAAATGGGCCGGACGGTCACCGTCAATAATTCGGATACCCTGAATGTCAGGATATTCGATGCTTCAGGCTGTGTCAGCCCCGTCTCCGACGATGTTGTCGTCCAGCAGGATCCTCTTCCCGCGAAACCGGTGATCACCCCTCTGACAAGTACGGAAGTCTGCGAAGGCGATACCGTCAAACTGGAGAGTTCCGCCGCCACATCGTATTTCTGGTCCGATGGAAGCCATTCCCGCGAAGTCTTCGCCATGGTCAGCGGATCACTCTCCCTTCATGTTGAAGATACCAACGGATGCCTCAGCCCGGAAAGTGATGCTGTGGCTCTCACCATCCATGCCCTGCCGGCAAAACCGGTGATTGTTCCTTCAGGACCCGTCGATCTCTGTGAAGGAGATACGGCCGTGTCTGTCCGTTGCGACAACCGCCGCCGACTATCTGTGGTCCACCGGGGCTTCAACGGCGCAGATCCCGGTCACCCTGTCCGGTTCCTACACCGTGAAGATCACCGACAGTAACGGTTGCACCGCCCCCGAAAGTGATCCCGTCGACGTCACAGTTCAGGTCCTGCCTGCCAAACCCGGCATCAAGGTAACTGGTGACCTTTCGTTCTGCGAGGGCGGGAGTGTGGAACTGAGCGCTCCGCTTGCCACGTCCTACCGCTGGTCGGATGGGCAGACCACCCGCACCATCACGGCAGAACAGTCCGGTACCCTGAGTGTGCAGGTTTCCGTGACGGCGGATGCTTCAGTCCGGCGTCCGATCCTGTCACCATTGAAGTTCATCCCCTGCCGCCAGCACCGGTGATCACCCCTTCCGGGGAAGTGACCATTCTCCAGGGCGACAGCCTTCTTCTCAGCTCTTCACCGGCCGAAGGTTACCTCTGGTCGACCGGAGCCGGAACACAGGAGATCTATGTCTCGGCAGCGGGAAGCTATTCCGTACAGGCCGTCTCGGCACAGGGTTGTACAGGACCCTCCTCTGACCCTGTCGACGTTGTGGTCAGCAACCTTCTCCCCAAACCTACGGTCAGCGTGTCAGGCTCCACGGAACTCTGCGAGGGACAGTCTGTCGGGCTTACCGGAGAAACGGCCTCCTCATGGCTCTGGTCCACGGGTGAGACCACGCAGTCCATCACGGTGAATGCATCGGGCTCATACAGCCTTGTCATTACGAATGCATCCGGCGTCCGCAGCCTGGAATCAGATCCGGTGACCGTCCATGTCTACCCGAATCCCGAGCCTTCGATCCAATACGAGCAGGTCAGCTGCCCGGGAGGTTCGAACGGAACCGCGACCGTAACCGTGACCAAAGGTCTCGCCCCCTTCACCTTTGAATGGAGTGACGGTCAAACCGGTCAGACACTGGGCGGAATGGCCGCCGGGGATTATACCGTCACGGTCACCGATGCCCGTTCCTGCAGCGGATCGGCAGCGGTTACCATTGATCAGCCCGCAGACTCTCGTTGTCAACGGCAACGTGAATGACGCCAAATGCCCCGATGCTTCCGATGGTGAAATTGACCTTACCGTCAGCGGGGGAACACCGCCGTATGCCTATAGCTGGGATAACGGCGGAAGTTCGGAACAGGTGCTGACAAACCTCGCCCCCGGCACCTACGCGTGGAAATCACCGATGCCAACAATTGCCAGGCGGGCAATGCCTTTACTCTTGGATACATCAATGATGTCTGTTTCCAGATCCCCGGGATCATCACCCCCAATGGTGACGGATTGAACGATACATGGCAGATCGAAGGTCTCAGCCTTTATTCCGGCGTGACCGTGCAGATTTATGATCGCTGGGGTAAACGGGTCTTCTATTCGAAGGGATATGATCAGCCATGGGATGGAACCTCTGACGGCAAAGAACTGCCGATGGAATCCTACCATTATGTTATCGATCTGAATAACGGGATGAAACCGGTCATCGGAAATATTACAATTGTCAGGTAGAAATGAAACGATTCAGCAAAATATCGGTCTTAGCGCTCCTGCTCTGTGCAGGGCTTCAGGCTTACGGACAGCAGTCACCGGTTTTCAGCCAGTACATGGTGAACAAGTTCCTTATCAATCCGGCGGTGGCCGGGGGAAATGGCATCAGTACCATCAACATGATCGCCCGGGAACAATACCTCGGGTTTGAGAATGCCCCCCGCACTTTTGCCCTGTCGGCCCAGACACGGCTCATGAATGATTCCTATATCAGGCGAGCCCTGAGAATCCGGAAAGATGCCAACCAGGCTTCCCGGATCGCCAATGTCGGACTGGGCGCCAATATTTATTCGGACAGGAACGGGATCATCAACAAAACGGGCATCCAGCTGACGTATGCCTATCACCTCAATTTCAACAATGCCTTCCAACTGTCCATGGGATTGTCGGGCTCGGCATACCAGTACAAACTGGATGATTCAGAGGCTTTGCTTCATGATACAGGAGATCCCCTGCTGGATGGCAACAAGAAACAATTCTGGGTCCCCGATGCCACTGCGGGAGTGTTCGTCACCAATAATAAATTGTACGGCGGAGCATCGCTCACCGATCTGTTCGGATCGGCCCTGAAACTCGGGAAGGATCCGATCAAGGATAATTTCAGGACGGCGAGGGACTTCAACCTCATGGGAGGCTACCGTTTCAGCCTCGACGATAACTTCATCCTTGAGCCCTCTTTTCTTGTCCGGGCCACCAAATTCGATTTCCAGACCGATATCAGCGGCAAGCTTTACTACCAGGATGAATACTGGTTCGGACTTTCTTACCGCACCAATAAAACCATGGTGACGATGGTGGGAATGAGCGTGGACATGTTTTATTTCGGTTATGCCTTTGATGCCTCACTCGGGTCGATCCGGAATTATAGCTCGGGATCGCATGAGCTCATGCTCGGATTGCGGTTCGGAGATAACAGTGTGAGACGGTTCAGGTGGATCAAGAAGGATGAGACCGATTTTGACATGTGAATCAGACGCCCATTTCGAGTTGGTTCCGCACGAGGTTGTAATAATGTCCCCTGATCCCGGTCAGTTCGCCGTGTGTTCCGATCTCAACGATTTTTCCGCCATCGAGAACGACGATCTGGTGTGCATTCATTACCGTACTGAGCCGGTGGGCCACGATAATGACGGTCTTTCCCGCATAAAACTCTTCCAGGTTCTGCATGATCCGTTTTTCATTGTTGGCATCGAGTGAGCTTGTGCCTTCGTCGATGAACAGGAAATCCGGGTTTTTATAAACCGCCCGGGCGATGAGGACGCGCTGTTTTTCACCGCCGCTGAGCATATGCCCTTCCTGGCCGATTTTCGTGTTGTAGCCCACAGGCAGTCGTTCGATAAACTCGTTGATATTGGCGATCCGTGCTGCGGTGACCATCCGCCCGGCATCGAATTCTTCCGCACCCAGGGTGATATTCCTGGCGATCGTGTCGGAGAAAATGTAACCGTTCTGGAGGACCACGCCACACCGTTTTCTCCATTCGGAATGGCTGAGGGTCCGGATACTCTGGTCGCCGATCCGGATATCGCCTTGTGTGGGAGGGTAATATCCCAGGAGAAGCTTGATCAGGGTTGTTTTCCCGCTGCCGCTCACCCCGACGATGGCTGTCACCTTATTTTCCGGGATCTCAAGGTTCAGGTTTTTCAGGACATCGCGTGAATAAGGACCCTCATAGCGGAAGGTCAGATCCCGGATCCGGATATTTTTTCCCGTCGAAGGAAGGTCGAGATGACGGGCTTCCTCTTCTTCATCCTTGTTTTCATGAATCTCTCCGAGACGTTCCAGGCTGATCTTCGCATCCTGGGCCGTGCGCATGAACCAGACCATCCGGTCTATGGGACTGTTCAGCTGGCCGAGAATGTAGGAAACGGCCAGCATCATACCCAGGGTCATCTGTCCCTTGACCACGGCGGTGGCTGCCAGGAAGATGATCATGATGTTTTTGATCTCATTGAGGAAAACAGCGCCGGCTTGCTGGTACTGGTCAAGCGACAGATTCCGGATGTTCACCTTGAAGAGTGAAGCCTGGATCTCTTCCCATTCCCAGCGTTTCTCTTTGTCGGCATTATTCAGTTTGATTTCCTCCATCCCGTTGATGATCTGGATCAGTTTGCTCTGGTTTTCCGACTGCAGCCCAAACTGCCTGAAGTTCAGCTCGCGGCGACGGTGCATGAAAAGGTAAACCCAGATGAAGTACAGGAGGGATCCCACCAGGAAGATGATCAGGATCTTCAGACTGTAAATGCCCAGGACGATACCGAAAACAACGATACTGACAAAGGAAAACAGAATGTCGAGGGATGAATTGGTCAGGAAGTTTTCGATTCGCCGATGGTCGGCAATACGCTGAAGGAGATCGCCGATGAGCTTGGTGTCGAAGAAGCTCAGCGGAAGCTTCATCAGTTTGATCAGGAAATCAGAGATCAGCGAGACATTGACCCGGGTGCTGAGATGGAGAAGGATCCAACCCCGGATAAATTCGACCGACTGCCTGCTGATGATCACCAGGAGCTGTGCAAGGAGAATGAGCGTAATAAAGGAGATATCCTGGTTGTTGATCCCATAATCGACGATCGCCTGGGTAAGGAACGGAAAAATCAGCTGAAGAATGCTGGCCAGAAACACGCCGATGATCAACTGGACTACTAATTTTCGGTGGGGTTTCAGGTATCGGAACAGGAAGTTGAAATGTGTCCTGTTGATTTTCTCGCCGGGGTTGGCGTAAAAATCGGGCGTCGGTTCGAGCAGAAGGGCAAGTCCCTTGTGCTCATTTTCCGTTTTATCGCTGATCCATCCTTTCAAAAACTCGCTCCGCGAATATTTGATCAGGCCGTAAGCCGGGTCGGCCACGTATATCCTGTCATTTTTGATTTTATAAACGACGACAAAATGGTTCTGCTTCCAATGGGCGATGAGTGGCAGGGGGGCTTCTTTGACGAGCTGGCTGACGGTGAGGGAAACGCCGAGACTTCTGAAGCCGATGCTTTCGGCGGCATCGCTGATGCCCAGGAGAGAGACGCCCTGACGGGTGATGTAGCTCTTTTCACGCAGCGTCTGGAGAGAAAAAGTCCGGCCATAGTGTTTGGCGATCATCCTGAGGCAGGACGGACCGCAGTCCATGGCGTCCAGCTGTTTATAAAAGGGGAATGAAACCATACTCAAAAATAAGGATGATCGGCTAATTTAAAAATAATTCGGAGATAACAGTCTACTTTTTGGATAAGTCTGCGAGGATATTGCAGGAATGGGATGCGTATTCACCGCCTGCCTTACACAGCTTCCCGAATTCGTCGCCGGCCTCCCTGATCCTGCCTGTTTTAATCAGGGTAAGGCCATGGTACCAATGAGCTGCCGCAGAAAATTCCGGGGAATTATGGCTGATGACGTCGGATAGAACTTTTTCGGCCATTTTGAAATCCTGACCCTGCATGCGCTGGATTGCAAAATAGATCAGGTTGGCATCACTGACATGCTGTGATCTGAGGAGTTCCGGGTAAGCGTTCCCGGAGAAATGTGAAAATGCCGGATCGTTTTGCGGCTGAAAATATGTGGCAAACAGTTTATCGCCAAATTCTGCCTGGCGGTTGTGTTGCGACAGCTTGATTAACCCTGCGCTGACGATGGCAATAAACAGGACCGTTGCGGCAATCATGATGATCCTCAGGACGGGGGAGGCGGGAGCAACGGTTTTTGCGGCCCTGATCCGGTCGATCAGGGCGTTCGGTTTCCCCCGGCTTTCCTTCATAGTGGTAATAAAAACGGTACAGGTCGTCATCGATCCCGAGTTCCTGGGTTCTGTCCAGGAACATCTCGTCGGGAAGCTCCTCCAGGGCGGAGGTGGGATATTTGAATTTTTCCTGGAAGACCTCCATGAGTTTTAATCTTTCCCTGACACGCTCCCTGAGATCAGGGTCGGTTTTCATCTCTTTCTCAAAAGCCTTCTTTTCTTCCTTACTGAGTAATCCCTCAATATATTTTTCTGTCCTCTCGGCTGAGTTCATCATTTAAAGCTTTAAAATCGGGGTCATTAATGATTCTTTTCACCAGGCTTTGCTTGCACCGGTATTTCCTGTCCATGGTATAATGCGCGTTGGTGTAGTTCATGATTTTCATGATCTCTTCGATGGTTGCCCTGTTAAAATGCAACCGGAGGATCTTCTGACAATCCATGCTGAGATTTTTCAGGTGTTTGTCCAAGAGACCATGGAAGGGAAGTTCTTCTGTTTTTTCGGGACCGGGCTCGCACACCACATCGACGGGCATTTCGTGTTGGACATTTTTCATAGCAGCCGATTTCAGCTGCTGGAGCCAGAGTTTCTTTCCAACGGCATAAATGTAGGTGCTGAACTTACAGCAGAGTCGCAGTTCGCCGGATTTGATTTTCCGGCACACTGTCAGTATGGTTTCCTGGAAAATATCTTCCGCATCCTCATGCTTGCCGCCCAAATTAAAAACCATCCTGTCAATCATCGGAAAAAACCGATTGTAAATGTAGACAAAAACCTTCCGATCATCATGGGCAATCCCGTTGATGATCTCCTGATCAGTGTAGGATTTCATCCGAAACGGCTTGGTAATTAAAAGCGTTCAGAAGTTAAATTATGAAAAAAAGGATTAACTTCCTAATATTCAATGGAATTTCCGGTAAATAAGCCGGAATTATTTTATCAACACCGGGTTAAAAATGGGAATTCGCCATTCTGGATTGTTAATATTCTGTTAATACCAGGCCGGATGGAGAAAAAAGCTGAATTTGCCGGAATTCAAAATTTGATTGCCTACAGTGCCGGAATGGCCGGTTGGTCCATCCTGATGAATACCATTTCGGTAATGCTCATCTATTATTACCTTCCTCCGGATAATTCGGGGCTGCCGGTACTGATCCCCAATACGGCCATATTTGGCATTTTCACGGTCTTTTCACTTATCCTGGCCTCGGGCAGACTGATCGATGCCATTACGGATCCGCTCATCGCCTGGTTCAGCGACCGGCTGACTTCCCCATGGGGACGGCGGATCCCTTTCATGGTGGTTTCGGTTCTGCCTTCGGTCATTTTCTGTATCCTTCTTTTCCACCCCCGGTATCATACCGAGACCCCAATGAATTACCGATGGCTGTTCATTATGCAGAGCTCTGTTCTACATCTCGCTCACCATGTACATTGTCCCGTTCAATGCCCTGATGCCTGAGCTGGCAAGGGAGAAGGACAAAAAGCTCCGGCTGTCCACCCTGCTGTCTTTCATGTTCGTGTTGGGCATCATCATTTCCTCCCAGATTCCTCAGATCGCAACCATATTGAATTCCCGGTTCACCTTCAGCGATGTAAGCCGGAGCTACCAGTTGGCTATCCTTGTCGTGGTTTCGGTGGCGGTGGTCTGCATGATCCTGCCGCTGATAACGGTCAATGAGAAAAAATACTGTGACCCGGTTCCATCCCGGATCAATATGTTCAAGTCGTTGCATAAAAGCTTCACGAACAGGCGTTTCATGATTTTCCTGGCAGCTGATGCATCCTTCTTCATCACCCTTGCGATCATTTCCGGCGGGATCCTCTACTATGTCAAAGTATTGCTCGGATTGCCCGAAAAAAGAGGATCCCTGGCCATGGCGATGATGATCCTGCTTTCCCTCTTCTTTTACCCTCTGGTGATCCGGCTGGCATCCAGGCATGGAAAAAAGAAGCTGATCGTTCTGGCCTTCCTGATCTTTGCGTTCCTGTTCCTGGTGATCTCCTTCATGGGCCTGGTTGATATTTCCCCGAACCTTCAGCTTTTCCTGGTGAGCGCAGGGGCTTCCTTCCCGGTGGCGGTACTGGGCATCCTTCCCTATGCCCTCGTGGCAGAACTAGCCGATGAAGATGCCAGAGCTACGGGCGAAAAGACCGAGGGGATGTATTTTGCCATCCGGACGTTTGCCGACAAACTGGGTCAGACCATCGGGGTGATGGGTTTTGCCATCTGCACCTTGTTCGGAAGGGATCCCGGAAATGACCTGGGGATAAGGATGAGCGCCTGGGCAGGGTTCACGATTTGTATGCTTGCGGCCCTGATCTTTTCACGGTTCAGGGAATAAAAAAAAGGCAGATGAGAAGTCTGCCTTTGAGGTGTTTTAGTTAGTACGAGAAAAAAGGAGAATCGATCAATCACAGTAAATATAGAAGTAATTTAAACAAAATGCAATTCTGAACCAAAAAATTGCAGGTTGGAAAGAGATTTTTTTGTTGAATATTCAATTAGGTGATAGTGTATCTTTTTCTTTTATAGATAATTATCAGGATGGCAAGGCGAAATGAGGCGAAACCCGCCGGAAGGTGGACATGTGTTTCATAGCATTCGTTTTGCTACCGGTCCCCGGGAAAAAAGGAATGAACCGGATCTGCAGCCGGCCTTCTTCCGTATAGATGTAACTTTCATCGGCATAAGACCAGGTTACCGGGGCGCCGAGTTCCCTGAGTTCATTCAGGCAGGTGTAGGTTTGGCGTTCCGAAAGTCCCATTTTTTTCGCCAGCGCAGCAGGCTTGCCGGTTGACCGGGTACGGATGAGATAGTCCATTTTTTTCAGCCGGTCAAAATAGGTGGATAGGGTCATGAAAAGGATTTTTACCCTTTATCGCATTTCTTGTCAAAATCTCAGCTACCGGAAAGGAAAAAAATGAAGGCGTCACATCACAAAATGAAATGGGGATAACCGGACAGCTACGCTTCATTGACGGGTGCGATGATCCTGACCGATGTGCCGTGTCCGGGGCTGGATTCGATTTCCAGTTCAGCGTTGAGGTAATGGACGCATTCCCTGACGAGAGAAAGCCCTAACCCCGTTCCTTTTTCATGGAGGGTTCCCGTAGTCGAATACTGTTCGTTCCTGATCATAAAATCATCGAGTTTTTCCCGGTCGAACCCGATGCCGTCATCGGTGACGGAAATCACGACCTTGCCGTTCCGGTCGTTCTGCATTGAATGAAATTGTTCCGCTGCAATCGGTGAACTTCAGGGAATTCGAGATCAGGTTACGGAAGATCGTATCGTAAATATTGATGTCGCCCTTCATATCGAGATCTTCGGGGACATTGTTGACGAGCTGTATCGCTTTTCCGTTGGCAATGATCCGGTAAAGTGACAGGTTGTCATGGACGCGCTTGTAAAGGTTGAAGGTCACCGGCTGGACCTTCAGTCCCGAGTCTGGGTGCGTACCCAGTAGAGGATGTTACTGATCAGGAGGCTGATCCGTTCGGTTGAATCGAAGACCTCCTGGAGAAACCGTTTCTTATCTTCATCATCCAGCTTGTCGAAACGGTTGATCAGTAATTCGACGAATCCCCGCATGGCGCTTACCGGGTTCTTCAGATCATGGGAAATGATCGTCAGGAACCGGTCCTTGCCAGTATCGATCTTTTTCAGTTCCGCCTGGGACCTGATCAGCTCATCATTTTTCTGGATGAGAAGCTGACGTTGTTTCTCGATCTCCTGATTTTTTGCCGAAAGGATGGCGTTCTTCTTCCGGCTGTTCCTCAACCCGATGAAGATCAGTACCAGGATGATCAGCAGGGCGAACAGTCCCCACCAGGAAGATATTCCGGTTGTTGATCTTTTCCCTTTTCAGTTCATCGATCTGGCGTTTCCTCTGCTCTTCGCGGTTCCTGGCTTCGAGCTTGGCAATATTTTTCCCGCTTTCCTGCTTGAAGATGCTGTCTTTCAGGGCCAGTCTTTTCTCAAGGGTTTTATAGGCAGACGGGAAATCGGAAAGCTCGTTGTAAAACTGGGTCTTTAATTCATGGGCCTGATCAAGCAACCTGAGCGAGCCGATCTGCTCAGCCATGAGCATTCCCGAATCGAGGAAGGTCTCGGCTTTCCGTGGTGACGATCCGTTCAGGAAAATTTCACCGAGTTTGAGGTAACATTCGGCGATCCCAAGCCTGTCGCCCGCCTCGGTGGCTTTGGTCAGCGAACGGTTGATGAATGCCCTCGCCACTTCCGCCGAGTCATTCTGAAGATACGTATCGCCGATGTTGAAAAGGGCTATCCCCTGGTAAAACTTTGAACCCAGGCTGGTGGAAAGACGGAGACTCCGGTTGAAATACACGAGCGCACTGTCGTATTTTTTTTGAAGAAGCAGAAGGTCGCCGATATTGTTTGATGTAATGGCAGCCACCAGATTAAAGTTATTTTTTTCAGCGAGCGAAAGCGACCGGGAATAGTACTCACGTGCCCTGGGGTAATCGCTGATCGACTGGTATACGTTCCCGATGTTGTTGAGCGAAGAGGCGATGTCGCTGTTGAAATGGTTATCTTCACTGATCTTCAGCGAGCGGAAGTAGTTCTCAAGGGCTTTCTCGTAAACCCCCATGCCCCAGTAAACATTACCCTTGTTCCGGACAACGGTGTTCTGGAGCTTTATGGAATCGGTCAGAGCAGCCGTCTCTTCTGCCAGGGTCAGTTCACTCAGTGCCGGTTCATATTCCGACTTGATATTGTAATTGATCCCCAGCCAGAGATGAAAGGACGCAATATAATAGGCATTGTCAGTCTCCCGGGCGGCCGCCAGCCCCATCCTGTAATAATGGATGGCAGAATCCGGGTTTTCACCGGCGTAGTAATAATTGCCGAGAACCTCGAAATAGCGGAGCTTCTGCTGCGGTTTCAGGTCATTCAGTTTCTTTTTTAACAGAGGAATGAAGCGGGAGGGAAGAAGAATCATTTTTGGCCACGCCGGAGATCAGGCTGTCGGTCTGATCCGGGATGATGCCCGCCTTCCCCTGCAGGTAAATGGAATATCCGGGGGAAGCAAAGGAATGAATCAACGGAAAAAGGATCAGGAAAATGATTATATGCAGTGGCTTTCAGCAAAAGTTTACATCTTTTCTTCAAAAATAAACATTATACTGAAAAAAGAAAGCGTCGGGCCGTTTATTCTTGGCCATACTCCGGCCTGAAAAAAGAAACAGGATGTGTTGCGATTGCCGGAGCAAATCAACAACACAACCTGTTTAAAAGGATTTTATTAAAATATTGGCTGCCGGGAGATCCTTAAATGGATTCGGTCTGAACGATCTTTGCCAGGATGTCAGCATATTGAATGAGCAGGTATTTCTTTCCTTCAAATTCCACTTCGGTGCCAGAATATTCTTTGTAAAGAACCATGTCGCCGACGGAAATTTCCGGATTTTCGATATGGCTGATGCCGGAAATCTTCGCAATATTCTGTTTTTCCCTTGCCGTATCCGGAATAATAATGCCTGAGGCGGTTCTCTGTTCTTTTTTATCATCTGCCAGTTCGAGCAGGACATTCTGGTTAATGGGTTGTAATTCTTTCATTTGTTGTGCTTTTATGTTCATAAATATGTTTTCGGTTATCCCTGGATCTCCAGAAGATCATTGATGCGTTTCTTGTCGAACCCAACAATCATCGTACCATTAATGTCCGTCTGTGGAACGCCCTGCTGACCGCTCCTTCTGACCATTTCCTGGGCGGCATTCTGATCTCTCGAGACATCAATGTCGTTAAACCGGATCTTATTCTGCCGCAGGTACGACTTCAGGGTGTTGCACCAGGAACAGGTCGGCGTGGAATAGACGGTTACCCGCTTCTGTGTTTTCCCGGATTTCTTCATTTCACTGTGATAGACCGCATCTTCCAGGATGGCCCTGAAATAGCCCGATTCGTGACATCCCTTAATCACATTCTTAGGCAGGTTCCTGTCAAACTCAATCATGGTGGGAGCCGTGGTTACATGATAATGGGGGTGGATATCGGTTACCTTGGCCACATCGACCGTTAAGAGCTGGATATCCGCTATCCCGGCAGAGGCCTCTTCAAAATGGTGCAACGCACATTCACTCTGTTCTGAATCTTTCTTGTAAATCAGCAGGTAGGTTTTGTCATGATGCTCAAGCATTTCCTGGAGCTCTTCGAGAGAATTGACACGTTTGATCATGGGTTGAAAAATTTTAGTTTATCTAAATAGTTAGATTTTTCAATATGTTTACAGAAAACATGCCATCGAAAAATCGATCCATATTGGCAGGTTCCGATGGAAAAAATGTCAGGCTTTGACAGCCGGAGATGTCAGTTTATCCTGAACGCAAAAAGCCGTCATTCTTGTGTGTCCGGCTTATACTTTCCATCAAAAAATTTTACCTTTGTTTTCCAACCAACAAATCCATTACCCATGAAGACGTCATTTTACCTTAGCGTGTTCTTCCTGTTCGGAATGATGCGGGCATCTTTTAGTCAGCCAGACAACGGGATCCGGCTCATTGTCAGGGGTGACGACATTGGCTCATTCCATGCCGCCAACCTGGGCTGCATCCGGTCGTATACCGACGGGATCGTCAGGTCTGTTGAAGTCATGGTGCCCTGCCCGTGGTTTCCTGAAGCCGCAGAAATGCTGAATGAACATCCGGGCCTGGATGTCGGGGTTCACCTCCTGGTCACCAGTGAATGGTCAGAAATGAAGTGGCGGCCCATCACGGGTGAGTCGAGTATCACGGACAGGAACGGGTATTTTTATCCGATGGTCTGGCCCTCCAGCGATTTTCCTCCTGATATGACGTTCCTGGAGTCGGGTTACCGGTTATGGGATGTTGAACGTGAACTGCGCGCACAGATCGAAGTCGCCATGAAAAACATCAAAAATATTTCCCATGTCTCCACGCATATGGGGTTCACGAGTGCCGACCCGGCTATCGAGGATCTGGTCAACCGCCTGGCAAAGGAATACCACATCGATATCACACCGGCTGATTATGGTGTGAAGCCCATGCCGATGGTCAAGCCCCGGTCCGGGAGCTTCGAGGACAGGGCAGCCGCTTTTGCGGAAAGCATCATGAATCTGAAGCCGGGAACCTACCTGACGGTAGAGCATCCCGCACTGGAGACAGCCGAAATGGAGACGATCGGGCATACCGGTAATACGAATGTCGGTCAGCAGAGACAGATCGTTACCGATATTTTCACAAGTGATGTAGTCAGGAAGGCCATAGAGAAGAAGGGCGTCAAACTGATCAGTTATGCGGACCTTGTGAAAAAGGAAAAGTGATCGCCGATCAGGATGTCAAAATATGCAGGGCGGGGTGACGGTTACGGGGTAGCCGTCATCCCGCCTCTTTTATGGCGTGAAAGAAAGGGCCGGTCGTTCCGCCTGCCGTCAGAATGGCAGTTGAGACAGGTCCACATTTCCCCCAGAAAAGATGACGCCTGTCCGTTTCCCCCTGAATTTGCCGCTGTCGCGGATAACGGCTGCCAGGGCAACGGCACTTGAAGGTTCGATCACGATTTTCATCCGTTCCCAGGCCAGTTTCATCGCGGATACGATTTCGTGTTCTTCTACACGGATAATTTCTTTCGTCAACTGCCGGATGACCGGGAAATTCAGGTCGCCGAGCGAGGTTTTAAGTCCGTCGGCAATGGTATCAGGATGGTCTGAAGGCTGGATCTTCCCCGTTCTGAGCGAATGAAAAGCATCATCGGCGGCGAAAGGTTCACCAGCGTATATTTCGCAGCCGGGGTTGAAATGTAGAGCGGCCAGCTCTGTACCGGCCAGAAGACCGCCGCCGCCAACGGGTGCGATGATGGCATCGAAAGGACCGTCGGAAAAGATCATTTCCATGGCAGCCGTGCTGTTCCCAACGATGACGTCCATGTTGTTCGAAGAATGGATGAATGTGGCGCCGGTGCGGGCGACGACCTCTTCGAGGGTCTTTTCTCTGGCGGTCAGGCTCGGTTCACACTCAATGATCTCTGCGCCATAACCGTTCACGGCGTCTTTCTTGACCCGCGGGGCGGTGGAAGGCATAACGATCCAGGCTTTTATCCCCACCTCCCTGGCCGAGAGCGCGAGGGCCTGACCGAAATTTCCCGACGAATGGGTGGCCACACCCCGCTGTTTTTGACCGTCGGTCAATTGCGACACGGCATTCATCGCTCCCCGCATCTTGAAAGCCCCCATCTTCTGGAAATTTTCACATTTGAAGAAGAGAGAGGAGCCGGTGATGCGGTTGAGGGTTGCACATGTTAAAACCGGGGTTTTATGGATGTAAGGAGAAATTCTCCTGTGGCAGTTTTTCAGATCTTCGGAAGTGGGAAAGGCCATATGTGCAGGTTTAGTTTCGACATTTTGGGAACCGGAAGCGTATTAACCGGTCATTTTTCAGAATACAAACCGGAATGACAGGGCCAGTTCATCACCCCAGAACCCGGTATACCCGATCAGATTTATCCCGGGCTTCCAATCGACCGCTGCATTGAATGGTATTTGTGAGAAGACATATTCGAGGCCGACCACGCCGTCGATACCGATCACCGTATGGGACCTGGTGTCGTGAAACCAGGGGTTTATGTCGCCGTTCCAGATGCCCAGGTGGGCACCGCCGCCATAGTAAAAATACAGACCCTCGACATCAAAGGCCCCGAGATGCCGTTCATACAGTCCGGTGATGTCAAATCCTCCCCATCTCACCGTCAGCAAACCTTCAGCCGCGTCGGTGATCGTTAGGAAGTGCTTGTAGGTGATGCCCTGTGAAAGACCCAGACGCACGCCCACCGCATTTTGATAGTCCTGTGCTTTGGCATTGGTGCTTAAAAACAATGACATGACCAGGCATAGGATCCACAATCGTCTCATATCATGCAGTTTGATCGTAAAGAATGCCAATATACCGGCACGGAAATCAGGATCCGTGCCGTGCCGGCACTTTTTTCCATATCAGAGTGCGGCCTGTTTCTGAAAGATTCCCGCCCACTCCCGCTTAGGCCTTGCCTGGGTCCAGTCTTTCTGGTGGTAGGCAAAGCTGACGATCAGGGGCAGAACGGTGGTGGCTTCAGCATAAACCATTTGTTCATAAACGGTATCAACCTTTCCCCACGATGAAGCTTCCTTCAGGGTGGAACTCGAGCATGCCCCATCGCGAACATCAGCCACGGTGATCTGTACGGCATACTTATGCATGGGAGCTGGTACGCCAAGGATCTCGGCGCATACCACCGTATCCTGCGCAAAATTCTTAGGCACCCCGCCCCCGATCATGAAGAGTCCGGTGGTCTGGGCCTTCATTTTCACCATCGTCAGTTCAAGGAAATCTTTTACCGAGTCGATCGAGACATGTTTGCCGGGATTTTCCCACTGGTGTTTTACCAGGCCGAAACCCGCGCTGCTGTCACTGAATGCCGGGCAGAAGACCGGTACATTGTGTTCCCAGGCAAGCTGAACGAGTGATTCTTTCTTTTTGGAATGGGTGACCAGGTACTTACCCATCTCAGCGATGAACTCGCGCGAGGAATAGGGACGGGGCTCAAGAGAATCGGCGATGGCCTGAACGGCACTGTCGCACGACTGGAGTTCTTCTTCATCGATGAAGGTGTCGTAAATCCGGTCGATGTAATGATCCCGGAGGGTGGTGTCATCCACAAAGGGGGTACCCCGGTAATGTTTGAAACCCAGGGCTTCAAAGAAGTCCATATCGACGATAGAGGCGCCGGTGGCCACCACAGCGTCGACCATATTGTATTTTATCATGTCGGCATAGACCTGCATACAACCTCCTGCACTGGTGCTGCCGGCGAGGGTGAGGATGACTGAACATTCTCTGTCGTTGAGCATTCTCACCAGGATGTCGGCAGCCTGGGCGGTATCTCTCGAAGAAAAGGACATGCCGCGCATGGCCCCGATGATGGCTGTCGAATCAAAGGAAGCGATATCAATATGTTTAATGGTATCTTTTAAAAAATCTTTCTTATCCATGTTCTTCATGTTTATCAAAATATTTATAACTCAACAGCTGGTAGACAAGTTTTGTTGCCAGGAAATCGGGGGCCTTGATGTTTTCCACCGGGCAAAGTTCCACCACATCGAAACCGACGATCGTGCACCGGCTGTTCACCTTTCTGAGAAAATCCAGCACGGTATAGTAACTCAGTCCGCCGGGTTCCGGGGTTCCTGTGGCAATGACGTAAGCGGGATCGAAGGCATCGAGATCGATGGTAATATACACGTTCCGTGTCAGCAGGTCCAGGGCTTTTTCGTCCCAGCGGGGCTGCCGGAAGATATCACGTGCAAAAATGACGCGGTCAGGATCCAGTTGATCCTTTTCTTCGACGCTCATGCTCCGGATGCCGACCTGCACGATGGGTGCCAGTTCCTTTGCCCTGGCCATGACACAGGCATGGTTAAACGACGAGCCTTCATAGTCCTCCCTGAGGTCGGCATGGGCATCGATCTGGAGGATCGTCAGGTCCCCGAATTTTTCCGCTGCCGCCTGGAAAGCGCCGATGCTTACGGAATGTTCACCGCCGATGAGGACGGGAAACTTGTTGTCGTTAAAGACAGAAAGCATTTTCGCCCTGACCAGCGGCGCCAGGTCCTCCGGTGTCCCGCCGGTGGTGATGTTTTCCGTGGTATGGATCCCTTTCAGGTAGACCTCGGAATCTGTTTCGATGTCATAGAGTTCCATGTTGGCCGATGCCTCGAGAAGGGCAGCGGGCCCCCTGTCTGCTCCCTTGACCCACGTGCTCGTGGCGTCATAGGGAACGGGAATGATGACAATGTCTGAAGAATGATACGTGGTATATTCTTCAGACACTCCTCCGTAATTCTGCATCATATATGATCAGTTTGTCGGATAATCCAGAACAGGATACAGGTAGCTCGTGAAACAGAGGGCAACCATAGCGGTACCGAAATTTTTCTCCGGCTGGCACGACTGTGTGATCAGACGGGTGTCCCTGAGCGAATATTGCTCTTCGAAACCGTTGATGTACAGTTCATTAAGGCTCTCTCTGAGTTTAAACCGTATCTCTTCATCTGTATAATTCCCGTTATGTTCGCACACGAGACCTCCGAACTTCTCATTGGTGTAGCGGTCGTATAACCATCCATAGATGATCCCGGCGCTGAGAAGTTCACCCTTTGTTCCATTGGCGACGGCCATGATGGACTCCACCACGGCACCATGAGTAACATGGGCCGGCTTGGGTATTTCGTTTGCTATTCCTGGGAGAATTGAAGAGTAGGTCATTATATTAGCCATTTCAATGCCTGCCGACTTGAGAGCTAAATGGTAGGAGCCGGCATGCACGGTAATGTCACTTTCTCCAGACCCTGTGGTGACAAAGTAATCTTTGGGAATCCTGTTGCCAACAACGAGGTTTTTTTGAAAGCCGCCGGCCTGGGCTAATTCAGGCCTCAGCAATGTGTTTAATTGCTTGTTTTTCATTTACTTAATTAAGTGAATACGTTAACCATAAAGTATTATTTTTAAAACGGCGGTCAAAAATACGCTTTTTTCCCATTATACAATATACCTCTCAATGTTTTTTACATAAAATGGGAAAAAAAGCATGGCACCCCTGTTGATACGTAAACGTCATTTCAGTTTGATTGTTCATTGGGATCCCGGCTGTAGGCCGGGATCCGGAGGGTGAAGGTCGAGCCTTTGCCCGGGCTGGAATCCACGCCGATCTGACCGTGAAGCATATCGGTAAACTTCTTGCAGATAGTCAGTCCCAGTCCGGTACCTTCATATTTGCGGCTGAATCCTTCGCTCACCTGGTGAAATTCCTCAAAGATCTGCGACTGCTCTGCATGCGGAATGCCGGTCCCGGTATCGGCGACCTGGATGATAAGGCAGGGCTGGCCGTTTATTTCTTTTCGCCGGGTTTTTATGGCAATCTTTCCTTCATTCGTGAATTTAATGGCATTGGAAAGAAGCTGGGATACAATTTTTTCCAGGATCGGCTTGACCACAAAGCAGGAGAGGTCAGAGCGTCCCGGCCGGTAGTCCAGGGAAAGACCCTTTTTCGCGGCTTCGGAGCTGAAGTGGCGGATGAGTCCATTCATGATTTGTTCCACATCTTCACAGGTGTAGTTCAGGAGGACATTCTTCCCTTCGATGGTTGAGAAATCGAGGATGGTATTAAGCGTTTCCAGGAGTCTCATCCCACTCTGTTGGATCACCGAGGCCATTTCCCTGAACCTGTCATTATCCATATGTTCGATGAGCAATTCGGAAAAGCCGAGGATCCCATTGAGCGGGGTTCTGAGTTCATGGCTCATATTGGCCAGGAAAGCCGATTTCATCCGGTTCATCTCTTCGGCAGAATCCCTTGCTGTCCGCAATTCCGATTCCAAAAGGGTCCGCTCGAGACCAAGCGATGCCTGGGTGAAAAATGCATTCAGCAAATCCGGATCGATCCCGGGCTTACCTTTCAGGGTAATAATACAGACATTCCCAAACAGGTGATTCTTGTTGACGATGCCACGGCCGTAAAACCGGTCAAGATTCAGTCTTTTTTCTGCTTTTTTGCACAGGTGTCGGGGGATTTTTTTAAAGAACATCCCGTACAAACCGTCCTCGATTTCAAGGAGTTTATCTTTTCGTAGTAATTCATGGACGTCGGCGGGGAGAGTCAGTGAAAGGTCAAGGATCCTTTTCGAGGTGATGTTCACGAATTTTTCGAGATACTGGCGCCCAGCACAGAGGTATTCGATCCGCATCTGGTTTAAACGGGAATCGTATGAGCTGAAGGCGAACAAACACTCCGGGCAGATCTTGTGCAGTTGTTCCCCAAGGAGCTTATAAATATTTCCTCCGGGTGGCAGAGCCAGGATCTCCAGAGCCGTCTCATTCAGAATCTGGAGGTTTTCCCTGATGTTTTTCTCTTTCTCCTTCGCCTCAAAGGCTGCCGTGATGTCCTCCATGACCGATATGATTCCCGCCAGCTCACCTTCATTGTTGGTCACGGGTGACATGACGATCTTCAGCCAGATGTTCGTACCGTCTTTCGTCACATCCCTGATCTCTCCTTCCCAGGTCCGGCCCGACATGAGGTGTGTCTGTAACTCTCCATACAGCAGGGCATCATCACGGTTGATCGTAAAGTCCCAGGCGCTTTTACCTGCCACTTCCCGGAATGAATATCCGGTCACTTCCGTATAACGTGGATTTACATACTCGATGATGCCCCTGGCGTCTGTGATGAGGATCAGAGTGGTGCTCTGCTCGATGGCCAGCGAGAGCTTGTGCATTTCGCGTTCCGCCATCTTTTTTCCGGTGATATCGCTCATGATGATCACGACCCCGTTTATCTGCCCGTCCCGACGGGCTACGGGTTGGAGGTTGATCATGAACCAGTATGAATGCTCGTTCCGGACGACCTCGGTTTCGGTCAGGCTGCCCGTTTCATACAGGATGACATGATGGATCTTCTCGAAAAGCAACCCTGAAAGCCGTTCAGGGAGGATCTCTGAAATATTCCGGCCGGTAAGTTCATCGGGTCCTGTCTCGAGGAATGTGGCAGCAAGACGGTTAATCAGGATGACGCTGCCGGCCGTGTCCGTGTAGATGATGTGGACCCCGGCATTTTCGAGCAGCAGCCTGTGCTTCATCTCGCTTTCGGAAAGGGCCAGCTGATCGTTGTGAGCTTCGGTCACGTCACGCAGGGTTCCGGTTAGTTTTTCTGGATTGCCCTCATCATCCCGGACTAGCCGTGAATTGAGAAGAAAATAATGTCTCTTTTGTTCGTGGTCCTTTAAATTCACAAGGTAGTCTTTGACCATCCCCGACTTCCCGATGGTTTGAAGGTATCGCGCCCGGTCATCCGGATTTTCGTAAAAGTCATAGATGGACCTCCCTTCAGTCTCCGCCCGCGAAAAACCCGTTATGGGTTCGATGGAGGGGCTCACATACAGAATCTTTCCATCGATGGACGTCTCGAAATAGATTTCTGTGATATTCTCCAGGATTTCCCTCAATTTCTTTTCCTCGTTCCATACCTGACTGCCAGTCATGGAATCCGGCTCATTTCCTGTACTCGTGATTTCCATAGAAGGGTTGTTCCAAAAGGTTGCTCGACAGATTTCTTTTACTGCGGGGATGATCCCAGGGTTACACTGATTTTTTGCTTTTCACCCCCTTGCGAAGGTGGAATGGCAGGAAAAAACCGGGAAATATTTATCAAGACATTGAAAAAGAGAGCCCACCGGGTAGAGTTGCGAAATTGAGGTTCAGAAATCTTTTTGGGATATTCCCGGGAAGCCGCCGGGGTGGAGGTGGGTGGAGGGAATTGCTGGCGAAGGGTCACTTCATCTTCAGGGTAACTTCAATTTTTGAGGTCATGGTCATGGGAATTTCCATGGGTTCATCCGAATCGGGAAGATCGGAGAGGATGAGCCTGCCCCGGATGTCCTGGGAGACGTTTCCTTCCATGATGAGCCCCGTGACCGGGTCAATCCGGACCTCGGAGATCTGGTTCCCGGACATACTGATATTGCCGCTGTTGCCTCCGAGGCTGATCGAGTCATTTGCCGGGGTGGCAATCAGGCTGTTTATGCGGATCAGGGCGTAATGATGCGACACTTCCTTCAGGGTAGCCACATTCTGCAGGTTGAGCATGATATTGTTGGAAGTTGTCGAATACCGGTAATTCCAGGAATCGCCCGTTTTTACCGGGTGGCCGGGATAAAGGATCGATTCCTGGTTCATCGTTTGCAGAAAGGATTCTTTGCCAAAGGTCTCCTGGAGGGAGGCTTTGTATTGTTCGCGGGTGGCAGCATCCACATCACTCAGGGTGTCGATATCGTTGATCATTTGTTCCAGACCGCTGACTGATGTGATCTTACCCTGTTCGTCCATTTCCACGGTGAAGGGTTTCCCGATGAGGACCTTCATCATCTGGTTTTGAGGGGTGGCCGGACCATCGGTGTCGATATCAACGGCGAACATCGCCGACCGTGTTGCGATCCTCAGATGCCGGTACCGGTATTCAATGGTATAGATTCCCTTGTGATTATCGGTTACCTTCCCGTCGAGGCCGGTCACCATATCCATGATGATTTCCTGGTCGATGCCCATCACCTTCTGGATCATGCTGGTGTGAAGTGTTGTCTCGGTTGAATAGGCCATTCCGGGTTTCAGCCGGTAACGGAGATCCACCTCCTGGGCGAGGATGGAAGCGCTGAGAGAGGCCAGGAGGAAGACCAGGGTGATACTCTTTTTTATCGGGGCATTTTTCATGACAGGTATCTGTGTTGCCATTTGGTCTGAATCAGGATTCCGGCGTCGCATGGCCAAAGGTACGGATGATGACCTCAGGGGTTGCCCGGAAGGTTATTTCATACGAATGATCTGCTCCCTGTCGGGACCCACCGAAACGTACGTGACAGGCACGCCGAGTTCTTTTTCCAGGAAGGCGATGTAATCGTTCAGTTCCCGGGGGAACTCCGATTTTGACCGGATCCCTGTCAGAGGGGTATTCCATCCCTTCAGCGTTTTATACACCGGTTCCGTTTCGTCGGTGAGCAGGTAGGGAAATTCATCGATTTCCTGTCCGCCGCTCCTGTATGCGACCGCAACGTTGATGCTTTCGAAGGCATCGAGGACATCGGCCTTGGTCATGACCAGCTGGGTAACCCCGTTGAGCATGATGGCGTATTTCAGAGCGACGAGGTCGATCCATCCGCAACGCCTGGGCCTTCCCGTTGTGGACCCGAACTCGTGGCCCTGCTCCCTGAGCCTTTCCCCGGTTGTGTCGCTGAGTTCGGTGGGAAACGGTCCGCTTCCGACACGCGTGCAATACGCCTTGAAAATCCCGAGCACTTCACCGATTTTTGAGGGAGCGATGCCAAGGCCTGTACATGCGCCGGCGCAGATCGTATTAGAGCTGGTCACGTAGGGGTAGGACCCGAAGTCAATGTCGAGCATGGTTCCCTGTGCGCCTTCCGCCAGGATTTTCTTATTTTCGGAAAGGTACCGGTTTACCAGGTGCTCACTGTCGACGAACCTGAAACGCTTCAGGGTTTCGATGCTCTCAAACCATTCCTTTTCGTCCTCAGCGGCGTCATAGGTATAATCATACATCGACAGCAGACTGCGGTGTTTCTCAAGGAGGGCGTTATACCGGTTTTGCAGGTCAAGTTCGATATCGCCGACCCGAAGGCCGTTCCTGCCCGTTTTGTCCATATAGGTGGGACCGATACCCTTGAGGGTTGAGCCGATCTTGGTTTTTCCCTTCGCTTTTTCACTGGCAGCATCAAGCGCCCGATGTGAGGGAAGGATCAGGTGCGCTTTCCTGGAGATGATGAGATTCCGGGTCGGATCGACGCCCAGTTTCTCGAGGGCTTCGATTTCGCGACGGAAAATGACAGGATCGAGCACAACGCCGTTTCCGATCAGGTTGATCGTGTTTTCCCTGAAAATCCCCGAGGGAATATTATGGAGAATGTGCTTGATATGATTGAATTCCAGGGTATGACCGGCATTGGGGCCACCCTGAAAACGGGTGATCATGTCGTAACCGGGAGAGAGGACATCGACGATTTTTCCTTTTCCTTCATCTCCCCATTGTAAACCTAAAATAACATCAATTTTCATTACAGCGTGTATTTATTATGTTGATTCCGGTGCAAGGCCCTTTGTCCTTCACAGGCAAGCGGCACAGAACACACAAAACGCAAGGACAGGATAATGGGTTGATCATTACCTGTGCCCCTGCGTCCTGAATGCCCGGTGTTTTTTCTTCGCCCGATAAAGATAAAAAAAATCCCTCAGGAAGAGGGATAATCCGTTCATAAAGATGAAAAAATGTTCGGATCAGGTGTCGCGTTCTTCTTTGCTCCTTCCGTAAATATAGAGGGAATGGTGGGAAGGATCGAAGTTGTTCAGTTCGCAGGCGGTCCGGATGATCTCATCGATCCGTGGATCACAGAATTCAATGACCTTTCCCGTATTCAGGTCAATGAGGTGATCATGCTGCATGCAGCGGTAGGCTTTCTCGAACTGGGCAATATTCTTACCGAACTGGTGCTTGACCACCAGGTTGCAGTCGAGCAGCAGCTCGATCGTATTGTAAAGGGTTGCACGGCTGACCCGGTAATTTTTGTTCTTCATGAAGATGTACAGCGATTCGATGTCAAAGTGCCCTTCGCGTGAATAAATTTCATCCAGAATGGCGTAGCGCTCGGGTGTTTTCCGGTGACCTTTCTTTTCGAGATATTCGGTGAATATCTTCTTTACAGTTTCCTTGGTTTCTTCACTGACCATAACTTAGACTAATTAAAAATAGCTTGTCAAATTAACTAAAAAATTATGAAATAGGGGATACGGTTTATCATTATTTTAAATAAGAAAACTGAAAAAAACCGCAAATCGTATATAAATCAGCCCTAATCCTGATGATGGCTTTTTGGGGGAAGCGGGCAGGAACCCTCCAGGTAACGTTGGCTCAAACCTCCCGGATCTCAGTGGCATCGACCCTGTGCACACTTTCGACGCCTTTAATCTTGATCAGGTTCATGATCAGGTTATTAAGGTCACTCGTATTGTGGACATACAGGTCGATGGTTCCTTCAAAGACTCCGTCGTGGCCATGAAGGTTTATCGTCCTGATATTGACGCTCAGTTCCTTGGAAATAATAGTGGTGATATTGTTGTAAATGCCGAATTTATCATACCCGTCGAGATGGATCCTGGCGAGGTAGGAAAGGATTTTGTGGGTGGTCCATTTTACGGGGATGACCCGGTTGCCTTCACTCGACATCAGGCGGATGGCATTTTCGCACCGCGACTGGTGGATAATGACATTGTCTTCCTCGTCGCGGTAGCCGATCACCTCATCGCCGGGGATCGGGTTGCAGCAGCGGGCGAGGGTATAGTTGCGTTCTTCCTCGTTGATCTGTTCCCGGGCGACAAAGGTTTTCCGGTCGGTCGTTTTTTCTTCTTCTTCCTCGTTGCGGTTGCGGGCGTTTTTCCCAACCGACACTTCCCAGTACCTGACCCATTTGTTTCTCGAGTTTTTTCGCAGGATTTTCTTCAGTTCATCGAGTGAGACGATGCCGGTGCCTATTTTACTGTAGAGTTCATCCTTGGTGTTTGCCTCATAGGCGGGCAGCAATTTCTTAAACACCCTGGAGCTGGGCTGGACCTTGAGTTCTTTCAGCTTTTCTTCGAGGATTTTCTTTCCCTTTTCGATCCGGTTTTTGGTTTCGGCTTTCAACGCCGATTTGATGGCGGTTTTCGCCTTGGCCGTGATGGCATAATCCAGTCTCTCCCTGGTGACCTTCTGGTTTTCGGAGGTGATGATCTCGACCTGGTCGCCACTGTGAAGCTGGTAATTGAGGGGAACGAGGTGGTGGTTCAGTTTGGCCCCAATGGCTTTGTTCCCGATTTCGGTATGGATCTCATAGGCAAAATCGAGGGCTGTGGATCCCTGGGGGAGGGTTTTGATATGTCCCTGTGGTGTGAAGATGAAGATCTCTGAAGCGAACAGGTTCAGCTTAAAGTCATCCATGAATTCGAGGGCATTCGAATCCGGGCTTTCCAGCACTTCGCGGATGCGTTTGATCCATTTGTCGAGTTCCGAATCGGTGGCCCCGTGTTCCTTGTATTTCCAGTGGGCAGCAAAGCCGCGTTCGGCGATTTCATCCATCCGGCGTGATCTGATCTGCACCTCGATCCATTTTCCGTACGGCCCCATAACAGTGGCATGAAGGGCTTCGTAGCCGTTGGCTTTCGGCGTCGATACCCAGTCGCGCAGCCGGTCGGGCCGGGGCGGGTATATGTCGGTGATCAGGGAATAGATATTCCAGCACTGCGTCTTTTCGGGAATGTCGGGCATGGGATCAAAAACGATCCGGATGGCCAGCAGATCGAAAATCTCCTCGAAGTTCACGTTTTTCTGCTGCATCTTATTCCAGATGGAATAGATGGATTTGGGCCTTCCGCTGATATCGAAGGTGATGTGATTTTTTTCGAGCTTGTCGATAATGGGCAGCGAAAATTTGTTGATGAGATGGACCCGTCGTTCTTCATCATCCTTCAATTTGGCGGTGATCTCATTGTAGATCTTCGGATACCGGTATTTCAGGCTGAGATCCTCCAGTTCCGTTTTGATGGCATAAAGTCCCAGGCGATGCGCCAGGGGCGCGAAAAGGTAGATGGTTTCCCCCGAGATCTTGATCTGTTTGTGCCTGGGCAGCGAGTCGAGTGTCCGCATGTTGTGCAGGCGGTCGGCCAGCTTGATCAGGATCACCCGCACATCTTCGGAGAGGGTGAGCAGCATCTTGCGGAAATTTTCGGCCTGAAGGGAAGAGTTGTTGTCGAAAACGCCGGAAATTTTCGTCAGTCCGTCGATGATGGTGGCGATTTTCTTTCCGAACTGCGCCTCGATGTCTTCGAGGGTATAGTCTGTGTCTTCGACAACATCGTGGAGGAGAGCAGATACCACCGATTTCACACCCAGTCCAATTTCCCGGTTCACGATTTTGGCCACGGCAATGGGATGGACGATGTACGGCTCACCGGACTTTCTGCGCATGCTCCGGTGGGCATCAGAGGCAAAATTGAATGCCTTGATGATCAGTTTACGGTCCTCTTCGGTATTGCAGTGAATACAATTTTCCAGGAGATCCTCAAACTGCCTCTGAATATCCGTCTGTTCTTTTTTCTCGATAACTGCCATTCTTCCTCCCTGACAATAAGGACGAGCCAACGTACAAAGTTAATGTTTTTATCCGATAAATATTTTCCGGTGATCAGGGATAAAAAACAGTGACATGTCCTGTTTTTTCCTCTCTCGTCCCATTATACGATTTGAACTGGATGTGATAGATGTAAACGCCTTCCGGGGCCATGTTATTGCCGTTTACAGTACCGTCCCATCCCTTCCCGGGATCTTCGGTGGTGTAGACCGGGGTTCCGGCGCGGTTATAGATGATCATGAGAAATTCGGTGGGTTTGAAATCAAAAACGGGGAAGAAATTGTCGTTCCGGCCGTCACCGTTGGGGGTGAACGCGTCGGCAATATCGAGGAGGTGCGTGCTGACCTGGATCCTGACAGGGTTGGATTGTGAAGTGATGCCTCCTGAATTTCTCACCGCGGTCACATAATAGGTCAGTTCACCGGTGAGGTGATGTCCGGCGATCCCCGTGAGATGGTCGATGTAAGTGGTCACCAGGGGTGAAGTGGCGTCCAGTTGACTGAAGCTTCCGTCGGCCTCCTTGCGGAAGATGCGGTATTCCCGGACGCCGTCGCTCCATTGATCATATTTGTTCCAGGTCAGTTTGACCCCGTCTCTCAGGCTGTCGCCGCGCAAGAGTATATTCACGGCAAAATTGGATGTGCCGATAACGGCCCCGCATCCGTTCAGTGATCCGATCTTGTAATAATATTGTTCCGATGAAGTGATGATGTTGTCTGTAAAGGTATACTGCGGGGAGGTAAGTCCGTTCACGATACCGACCGACTGAAAATCGGACACGGGGTTACTTGAGCGCAGCAGGCTGAAATCGCTCACCTCTCCATTCGGTGTATAGGAAAATGAGATGTCGACGACATTCGCGGAAGGCACCGTGGCATAGTCGATGAGAAGGTTATCGGGGGACGGTGGCATGCGGGTGTACCAGGCCGCAATATTCGACATTGATTCGAGTCCGTCATTTTTAACCGCCTGGATAAGGTACCGGTACCCGGTGTTCTCCGCTATATCAACGTCTGTATATGCCGAGTCGCCGGGACTCAAACCGGTGAGTATCCCAAAAGGGGCGTTGTCGATGCTGCGCAGGAGCCTGTAACCGGAAACATTGTCGTCCCATCCCTGGTAACGGTTCCATGTCACCGCCATCCGCGCCAGGCATGAATCGTAGACGAGGCTGGTGAAAACGGTACTGTGTAAACCCGGTTTCCGGATGCTTTCATTCCCTGAACTATCCACTGCTGTGACGCTGTACAGGATGCTTGCCCTGTCGGCCCCACTGTTGACATGGGTATACTGTGAAACGGTGGCCGGTACCGAATCGAATTTAACCCCTTCATACCCGTTAACCGTCGTGATCTCGTAATAGAGATCATACTTCTCGACATCAGCTGACGGGCTCTTCGTCCAGTAAATGAGCGTGTTACCTGTGGCCGTATCGACCGTTACATAGGTGATGTAGGGCCTGGCCGGGGGTGTGTTGTCCTGCCCACTGAGCCTGAACGCAAAGGCCAGCAGGACGACAGTTAGCGCATATCGGAAAGTCCCGTTTTTCATGTCGCATCCATTCATCGCTCTATAACGGTCAGGTACGGCCTGACTATTGTTTGAAGAAACATTAAAAATAAGCGGATTCGGGCTGATATGCAAAAGTTTTATAAACCGGTTACCGGAAATTCTGTCGCGCGTCGCTATATCCAACCGTGGCATTGTGCGCCTGAGGCGATCCATCACGCATCGGAGACGCTGCAACCGTGGGTCATTCGCTCTACAGCTCCGGTGATAAGGATCCGCTAATTTGTCTGAACAAAGCCTTTTAATCGCTGTTAACCTTTTTATGCTGCCAACCGTGGGTCAACTGCCGGCGTATCGTGAAAAATTCCGTTAAATTCGTGTTATCTTTGAAAAAAGGGGAGAGAGATTTCCCTGGAACGGGCATCATAGCGCACGGGGAGGAGGTCCCCGGAATGTTAAAATGGTGGTGAAGGAAAACGCCTGTTTTTTTCTCTCGTATGCTTATTATATTATTTTTGTACCGAAATGAAATTTACCTGGCTTCCCGGCAGATTAAAGCATCTACAGCTAAGGCACATCCCCAAGAGGCAGTTGATAATCGTACTCAGTGCGATCGTCGGACTTGCGGCCGGGGCAGGGGCGGTGATCATCAAGAACATGGTCCATCTGCTCAAAGTATTGCTCACCGAAGGCTACGCCGGGAATTTCCAGCATTACCTTTATTTCATCTTTCCCATCGCCGGTCTTTTCATCGTGATGGTTTTCATCAAGTATATCAATAAAAGGCCGGTCCAGCATGGGATTCCAAGTGTATTGTATGCGATCTCGCGTAATAACGGGATCATTCACAGTCACAATCTTTACTCCTCGATCGTGTCCAGTGTCCTCACGGTCGGATTTGGCGGGTCTGTCGGTCTGGAAGGTCCGACCGTGGCCACAGGCGGAGCCCTCGGTTCGCTGGCCGGCCGGCTGACCAAGCTGACCTACAAGGAAACGATTCTGCTGATCGGATGTGCCTCCGCAGGGGCCATGTCGGCCATCTTCAAAGCTCCCATTGCGGGCATTGTCTTTGCCCTTGAAGTGATCATGCTCGATCTCACTGTGTTCAGCATGATCCCCCTGCTGATCGCTTCGGCCACGGCTGCGCTCACTTCCTATTTCTTTCTCGGACAGAACTTCCTGTATTCGTTCCAGATCCAGGAACCGTTCCGGCTTGGCGACTTCTACCTTTATATTATCCTCGGCGTGGTTTGCGGCTTCGTCTCCGTCTATTTCATCCGTGTCTTTATCTTTATCTCCGACCGGTTCGATAAAATCAAATCCTGGGTCAGACGGCTCCTGTTCGGAGGGGGGATGCTCGGTGTGATCATATTTTTCCTGCCGTCGCTTTACGGCGAAGGGTATGAAGAGATCAACAGGGCGCTCCACGGCGATTATAGCTTTCTTTTTTCCGGGACATTTTACGACACCCTCGGCGGAAACACCATATTTATCCTGCTCTTTCTCCTGCTGATGATCATTTTCAAGAGCATTGCCACCACACTGACTTTTGCCGCCGGGGGTGTCGGGGGCGTCTTTGCCCCTTCCCTGTATACGGGCGTGAACGTCGGCCTTTTTCTTGGCGTCGTGCTCAACCACTTCGGGATCCACGTCGCACTGAGCAACTTCGCCCTCGTCGGAATGGCGGGGCTGATCTCCGGCGTGATCCATGCCCCCCTGACCGCTATCTTCCTTATCGCCGAAGTAACCGGGGGAAACGAACTGTTCATGCCCCTGATGATCGCCTCCACCATCTCCTATGCCACCACCACGGATCTTTGAGAAGAACTCCATCTATACGGTCCAGCTTGCCCGGAGAGGCGAGTTGATGACCCATCATAAGGACAGGAATATCCTGTTGATGATGAAGGTGGCCGACCTGATTGAAACCAATTTCAGCAAGATCCATCCCGAAGACAAACTCGGCGACCTTGTCAAAACCATTAAAGACAGCCACCGGAACATCTTCCCCGTGGTCGACAGCGACGGGAAGTTCAAGGGCATTGTGAAAATGGATGACATCCGGCACATCATGTTCGACCAAAGCCTCTATGACAAGACCAGGGTCAAGGACCTGATGTTCATGCCCCAGAATATCATCCAGTATGATGAACCCATGGAAAGCGTGGCCAAAAAATTCCAGGACAGCGGACGCTACAATATCGCCGTTCTCAACGAAGGGAAATACATGGGATTCGTTTCCCGGGCAAAAGTCTTCTCCTCATACCGGGAAATGCTGAAACTGTTCTCGGATGAATGATCCCGAGAAATCATTATTCTTACCTGGTTCTCCGGGTCGTTGAGCGTAATCGAAACGACTTCCCACGATCTTATTATTATCGAAAACACAGGTCCCTGAGCGAAGCCGAAGGGCCATCGGGTTTAAAAAGCTGAAATGTTTAGATCCCTGATGCAGCCGGAAGGGATGATCGTATGTTTCCATCCTCTGGCAGGAGGTTGCTTATTCAATTTGCATCGCATCCATTATTTTAATCTTTCCTGCCTTCTGCTCTCAGGGTTCTGTGCTCAACGCTCTGCCCTTATATACCAGTTCCCCGTCGTCTGAAAACCTGAATTCATGAACCTTTTTCCCGATTTCAAGGGTAAACCCGTCCGGACCTGAATTGAACGCATAGGGCTCATCATCGAAGCTAAAAAGGATCGGCTGGATAGAATGGACCCGGTCGGAAAAGTTACGATACACCAATCGGTCGATCGGGCCCTGGAATTCCCATTCCTCTTCTTGCAGGGGTTCATGGGGAAATAACAGTTCGATCCGGCAGGTTTCCGTCGGACCCTGGATCCTCCATCCGTGTTCTGTCCGTTCCGCGGGGTAACGGGTCTGAAAATGGCCTTCCACGCTAACACGCCTGTTTTCCGCACCTTTCACATCATCGAGCAGCAGCAGGTGGTCATCATCGAGGAGCAGCAGATGCCGGTTGTAGTATGATGTGGCAAAAGGGAATGCCTGGTGTATATTGCATTCAAGATAGAAGCCATCATCGTATTCAAAGGACCGGGTGACAGGGGCTGTTGCACAATCGGTCTGCTCCATGCCACGCAGGGTAATGCAATTGTGCTGACTGGCTTTGGTCGCCCCATAGCCGGGATCGATCAGGAACCTGTCGTTCCCAAAGCCAAGGATAAAATGCCCCAGGTCATCATTGTCATGATTTCCGCCATTAAATCCACCGCGAAACGCAAGCCAGCTTTTTTTCCCTCTCCACATCGCCCAGTTAATCCCCTTGAAAAGCATGAACCGGGACAATTCCGGTTTCCGGCTCTCTTGGTCCACTTCCCTGTACCAGAAACTCTCCACATCAGAAAATAAGCCTCCTCGTTCAATGCGGTGTGATGTCCTTCGTTCCTGGTCCCAAGCCCATTCCGGGTGATCAAGTTCATGGGCCCACCAGAATCCCTGGGATATTCCATAGAGTGATCTTTTTTCATCGCAATCAGAAAAATTATAGGCATACCCATCAGGGGCAAACATCGGGATCCAGAAGCTGAGGGTGTTTTGAAAATTTTCATTTTTCATCAAACCAAGATCATTCCCGGTTAATTTATCGTATGGCTCGATGAAATCCGTTAAATGACCGATAGATGTTCCCTGGTACATCACGCCTTCAATATAACCTCCTCCGGGATAAAAGGAATTGATCAGATAGGGCAGTCCCCCGATGACCCTTTTCAGCACATAGTCCGACAATTCCGGGTTAACATCCCGGATCACCATGGCGGCAATTCCTGCATTACCGTTCAGTGCGGAATTCCAGTTGAAATCGCATTTTTCCCACCAATCGTGATTGAGTAGTCCTTCCAGGTATGTGCGGAGTCCCTTTTCAATGAGTGCCTTGATGCAATCCCGCTTAAGAGATCCATCCAGGTAAGGGAAGAGTGCATCATAGCCGAAAGATACAAGGTACATCATTTCCCCGGTGCGCAAGTCGGCAGAATTCAGATTGTACTTCCCTGGGGTCTCTACTCCCCATCTCTCTTTATGGCACGCTACCCATAAGGCACGTTTGGCGATGTCAAGGTATGCCGAATCACGGGTTATATACCACGCAACCGTAGCCCGTTCCACCCAGTTTTTTAGGGTCCTCCTTGTTGTCCGGGGAGGGATCATCGATGTCTGGTCCATTCCCTGGACGATCTTCCTCCCTTCTGCAAGTTTTTGAATGGCCAGCAGGTTGCGTTCTTGGATATCCTTGAAATAGGGGTCCTTCAATTTAGTGGCCAGATTTTCCCATCCGGAATGATCCAGGTATAACCATGGGAACGCCAGCTGTTTTTCACCGTATGTGGTTGCCGATGGAACCGGGTCGGCAAGGGAAAAATGCGTTTTGTTTTCAATAATATCTGCTAAAAACGTATCGGTCGTGTCATCTGGAAGCATCTGGGCAGCAAGGGAGGTCAACCCGGCCAGGGGGAACAGAAGGATCATGATGAATTTTCGAACCATGACAGGATGTGTTTGGAAATCGTTGGTCATTGTTTCAGAAAGCGAATATAATACAATCCGGAAGAAATACCCGGTGACGGCTTGCGGGAGAGAGGGGCCGGGGCTTAATCCGCAATGAATTTTCCCGGGATTTTCTCCCGTATATAGTGTCAGAAAGAAAACTCATGTTTTTTAGCCGTGCTTGATAAGAAAACGTCAAGAGCAAGGCTTGCGATGACTGAAGAACAGGAGTTTACTATTCGTAAATGATTGTTTTGAAGTCGAGCATAACGCAGCTATTGGCGTTTTCTTGCAAGCACTATATAGAGGATTAACCTGCCTTACAGGATTTGTTGCGGGCCAAAGCGACTCATGGATCAAAGTTCCGAACCAAGGTTCCTGGCCTTCGAAAAAGCCATTATAGATGCTTATGGTCGCATGAATTTCCCCCGGTAAAAAGATATGAACGCATAAAAGAACGGAAGGATGAAAGATTATTCTGCCATTCAGGCATCGATCAGTCAGGGCCTCCCGGAGCATTCAGAAACCCGGGGGAGGATTCAACAAATTGCATTTGGCGTTTTTCTCTGAATGTCATATCTTTCATTTACAATTATCAGGCAGATGTTTTCGGATCAGCCCATTCTCCAATAATCATCATGGATCGGAGGTTGCCTGGAAAATGAGGTGCATTAACAGAAATTTTTTCCGGCAGGGCAGGTGTTAAAGTCTTTCCGGTTGTCTGAGCGAATGCACCTGAACCTCTGAAAATGGACGAATGATGAACAAAATAAAGAACATCAACGGAATGGGAATGCCGGCAATCTGCAGAAAGATCGCCCTGCCTGCCATGATGCTCATACTCAGCTTCAGCTGTTTTTCCCAGGATCCGGATTTTTATATTTATCCTGTGCTTTGGTCAGTCCAATATGGAGGGCCAGGGGACCATTGAGATGACCGACCGGATCGTGGACAACCGTTTACAGGTTATGGAGGCGCTCAACTGTCCTAACCTGGGCAGAACGATGGGATCCTGGTATACGGCGACGCCGCCGTTGTGCCGGTGTTATACAGGCCTTTCGCCCGCCGATTACTTCGGAAGGATGATGGTCGCCAATCTGCCCTCGAATATCCGCGTGGGTATTGTTCATGTTGCAGTCGCGGGGTGCAGGATCGAATTGTTTGATAAGGATAACTATGAGGCTTATGCGGCGACAGCGCCGGAATACATGACGCAAATCATCGGCGAATATGGAGGAAACCCATACGGCCGTCTCGTGGAAATGGCAAAGCGGGCCATGAATGATGGCATTATCAAAGGCATCCTGTTGCACCAGGGTGAATCGAATACGGGCGACAGCCAATGGCCTTCAAAAGTCCGGACCGTTTATGATAATCTCATGCATGACCTGGATCTCAATCCTGACTCTGTACCCCTGTTCGCGGGTGAGGTCGTGAATGCCGACCAGGGGGGAGTCTGTTCAAGCATGAATGCCATCATAGCGACGCTCCCCCAAACGCTGCCGAATTCATATGTTGTTTCTTCGAAAGGCTGCACCGACGGGGCAGACAATGTGCATTTCAATTCGGCAGGTTACCGTGAGCTGGGAAAACGGTATGCCGTGAAAATGCTTTTATGGATGGGGCGTGACACAACGGGGCTTCAATACCCGGACATCCCCGAAACCACGCGACAGGACGAAGCCTTTTATTTTGAGCCCGAATGTACGGCGCTCGGCCATGATTGGGATATTCAGGCTGATGCCGACGCGTCAAACGGGACTTATGTCGTGGCTGGTCCCGGATCGGCGTTTATCGCTTCTGCACCCGAAGACAGTTCGGCGATGATGTATTTTCCCTTCACGGTCCAGGCGGTTGGGAATTTCAGGATATTTGCCCGCCTGAAATGTCCGGATCCGGATGAAGATTCATTCTGGTTACAGATGGACGACCGGGGATTCGCCATGATCAACGGGTTGACGACAACGGGTTGGCAGTGGTTACAAATGAACAGTTATATGCTGACTCCCGGTGACCATACCCTCACGGTCGCCTGTCGCGAGAGCGGCGCCGCCCTCGATAAGATCGGTATTTCGAATATGGCCGTCCTTCCGGAAGGAATGGGTGAGGCAGCCGTTAACATCTGCGAATTAACTATTTCAAAGGGTACGGAGGAGGTATCCCCGGTCCATAGCCGGTATGCCCTGGACCAGAACTACCCCAATCCCTTCAGCGGGTCAACCCGGATTTCATTTGAAATTCCACACAGCGAAAGGGTTTCGCTGAAAATCTTCACGATTTTTGGTGTTGAAATTGCCGAACTCGGGGGTCGGGTATACGACCCGGGAAAACACGAGCTGGAATTTGATGCGGGAAATCTGCCGGAAGGTCCTTATATCTGCGTCTTGATGACCGACCGCTTTTATGCGATTCGCAAAATGATGGTTCATTAAACCGTTCATGACCGATCCGGTCGCCTTGTCCGGGTCGATGATCGTGAGGTCAGGATCATCAGGAGCCGCTCAGGGTTTTCTTTCCAATGCCACCTTGTTGAGGGCGCCGATCAGGGTTTTCAGGGACGCGACCGCCGATTCATCCTTTCCGGGCGCTTCTTTCCGTCCATAGTATTCGTCCAGGAAATGATCTGCATCAGACCATACGGTCTGGATCACTCCCTGAAAATTTTCACGCATTCCGGCGACCGATTGTTGTCTGAGGGCAATCATATTCTCCGCCTGGATCCGTGCAACGTCGGGTTTGCGGTAAGGGCATTCGGCGACCCGGAAACCTTTCATGGCAAACATCACTGCTGAGGGATCCGGTCGTTCATAATGCCAGTCGCATATGAAAACATCTTTCGGGATCATGTCGATGGCCCTCCAGGTATTGTTCATGCTGGCTTCCCACATTCCCATCCCGGTGGTTTTTCCGTCGATGAGCCTGTCGCCCCATATCCAGAGTTCCCTGCCATTCAGGGCAAGATGATCGTGGATCGTGCGGACCTCCTGGGCGAAAAGTTCCGACTTATCGCGGCCCGAACAGCGGGGACATTTGTCACTGCCAAGGTAAAACACTTCGTCCATTCCGGCATGAAAGGCATCAGCTTCAAAAACGTCGCAGAGCTCATCCACGACATCGAAGATCACACTATGGACGCCGGGGTGAAGGGGACAGTAACTCTTGCAGTATAACCCGTCGGCATTGGGCCATTCGTATTTTTCCGGAAAACTGACTTCCGGATTTTCATCGAATTCGGGATATGCCCGTAGCAACATCCCCGGCCGGTTAGCCCACGACTGGTGGCCCAACAGGTCGATCTCCGGGATGAGACGGATGTTGTGCTCACGGCAAACCCGGACAATTTTTTTCACCTCTTTTTTCGTAAGGGGATCGGGGCTGCGAAGCTCAGGATGTGATTTGTACTCATAACGGTAGTCGACCCGGAGAATAAGGGTATTGATATGCCCGGGCACCAGCTCTTCTTCAATGAATTTCACAAAATCATCCGTGCGCTCCGGCCCTGGGGTCCCGATGCACAACCCCCTGACCGGCATGATATCCTGATACGGATCCGGAGAGCCGGGCGGCAATGTATTCGAGGTTAACAGGAAAGAGAATAAAATCAGGGCGATGACGCGTTTGAAATTTTTCATGGCAGGGGAAGATCTTTGGTTATTCAGGTCGTGTTAAAGTACGATTTTTTCTTTGAATGGAAAATATGTTCGGGAGTTGGTAGCGGTGGGGGAAGGGTACCGGTTCGGTAAAGCGTACGCGGTAAACGGTATCGGTATACGGTAATCGGTATCGGCTGTCAGCTATCAGCGGTCACGTGGTCAGTTATCGGGAAGATGATGTGATATTGGCCGCGCCCATGGGGGATTGTGCGTAAACACCCGTGACTGACCAGGTAATTTTACCTGAAAATCCCGCGTGAAGGCCAAAAATAATCACGTGGTAGCCCGGATTGAGAACCCTGGCCCTCATCATACATTTGAATACGCATTTCAGATGTCCGGATTTAAAGTTGAAGTAGCCATGTTAAAGAGAAGGATGATATACGGGAAGAGGGATAGATCAAGGAGAAATGTTACGAATGCCGGTTGCGGGATGCGCCTTCGGGCCGGTATAGCTGAGCCGGGAAGACGTGATGGTTCACGGCCAAACGCAATCCTAATAGTCGTTCAGAAATGACATATTCAGAAAAAATACCTGTAAATAAGATGTCATCGTTGTTGAGGCCGGGCCTGGTCATCCTGATTTCCCTTTTTTCCATGATAAGGATTTACGGACAATGTGATGCCGTTATCGGCTCTAATATTGATCCGCTCGAAGGTTGTGAAACGCTCTCCATCCAGTTTTACGACAACAGTTCCAATGTGGTCTCAAGGACATGGAATTTTGGCGACGGTTCACCCACATCGGTTGCACAGAATCCAACCCACAGCTTCAATGCCGGGTCAGGTGACACCACTTATATTGTGACGCTGACCATCAAATGCGCATCGGGAAGCAGTACCGTCCAGAAGACGGTAACGGTTTTTGCCAAACCCAAAACTGAATTTCTTTGCGACAGATCCTCGGTATGTGCCATCACCGATTCGGTATGTCTCGATAATTACTCGGATCATGACCCCTTGAATACTTACCAGTGGAATTTCGGCGACGGTACCATCTCTAATGATTTTGAACCTTGCAAGATCTACTCGACTCCGGGCACCTACCCGATGATGCTTACGGTAACCAATCAGCATGGGTGCATCAATTCCCTGACAAAACAAAATTTCATGAGGGTAGAACCGGTACCCAGTCCGGCATTCTATGTCAGTGAATTTTCAGGGTGCAGTCCATTTACGGTCGCTTTCAGGAATATCACCGACACAACGGGGAACGATTATTCAAACTGGAGCTGGAATTTCGGCGACGGAAGTGATATCGTTTCAACGTATGAACCGCCTTCCCATACGTTTCTTGCCCCCGGTGAATATACGGTCATCCTGGGAGCCATGAATTCGCTGGGATGTTACAACTATTCCACCCAGAAAATCACCGTGAGGGCGGCCCCCATCGCCAAATTCACCACCACGGCACCGACCTGCCAGAATGAAGGTACAATCATCAGTTTTTCGGGAAGGTATAATACGCTTCCTGAATTTCACTGGGGTTTCGACTCGGCTACCTATATTGCGGGATCGGGTGAAGGTCCTTTTGAGGTCAGGTGGAATTCCCCGGGGAATAAAGATATCACGCTGACCATCGATGACGACGGCTGTTCTTCTTCTTATGCCGAACGGATCCAGGTGACACCGATAACCAGCGTTTACCTGCATGTTTCAGCCGACCGCGACACGGTCTGTTCGGATCAGAGCGTGACGTTTACCGCCTCGCCCCCCAATTTTGTCAACTACAGCTTCTTTGTCAACACATCCGTCGTGCAAAGTTCATCAAAAAGCACATACACCGGTACCGGCTTTAACGACGGCGATAAGGTCTTTGTCAAGATCACGGATATTAACGGCTGTTCCGAGATCATCAGTGATACCTTCCATCTGACGGTGTTGCCGACTCCATCGGTCACCCTGGCAAGCTCCGTGGTGAACGACACCGTTTGTTTCCAGGATCCTGTCATCTTCACCGCTTCACCTGCCGGTTACAGTCTGTATGAATTTTACCGCGGAAATGACCTGGTTCAGTCGGGCGCCAGCAATGTACTGACAACGCTCGATCTCAAAGATCGCGAGCGGGTTTATGTCATGGCCACCGATAACCGGTGCGCCAGTCCGAAGAGCAACAATATCCTGACAACCGTCAAGGATTTGTTGCCTGCCCCTCAGGTCCGTTGCGGCAATACCACCAACGGGACCATTGAATTCCGGTGGGACGCTGTTCCTGATGCAATGGGCTACGAGTTGAGCCTGGACAAGGGAGCCTTTAGGGCGCCTGGCGCCGGCGTGCAGGCTTTGACGGAAGTTCTCAATGGCCTCTCATCGAACGAGAGCCATCTTATCCAGGTACGCGCCCTCGACGGCTCCTCGTGCGGGAACGGGATGGCGTCCGATACACTCACCTGCCGCGCTATCAACTGCGATGCCATCGATTTTGACCTGGAGAATCCCGTACCCCGGGTTTGTGAGAACGATGATGTCACGCTGTCGGTCAGTAACGTCAGTATTCCGTCCTATACCGTAAAATGGAACGGCGGCGCCCCTTCGGGTGACACGGATTACCGCATGAAGGTTAAAAATTCAGTTGACATCCCGGTGACGGTTGCCAATACTTCTCAGCCGGCATGCCCACCGACGACGAAATGGTTTTCGGTCAGGGCAATTCCCCGACCTGATGTCAGCCTCCTGTGCGACCAGGGGAATGATACGGTTTGTGCAGGGACACCACTGAACTTTACGGCTGCCCCTCCGGATGCAGGCACATACTCCTTTTATGACAATAATCTACAGGTGCAATCCGGCCCCGACAATATCTACACGTCAAAGGCCCCTGAGAACGGTCACCGGATTTTCGCCGTAAGCGGGAATGAAGGGTGCCTGGCCTATTCCGACACGCTCGTCATGCATGTTGCCCAGCCCCTGGCCATACCGCAGGTGAATCTCGTCTCATCGACCAATTCCTCACTGGACTTCGCCTGGGATCCGGTGGCAGGGGCGACGGGTTACCTGGTCAGTCTGGATGAAGGACCCTTTGTCATCCCCTCAGGCGGACTGAATGGGACCAGTCATGTCGTTTCACCCCTTGACCAGGGTGATGCGGCCATCCTGTCGGTCATGGCCCTGGG
>CAVXNX010000003.1:0-124888 GCA_963763215.1 uncultured Bacteroidales bacterium | reverse complement strand
CAACGACGGAATGAGTGATCCACGGCAGCGCGAAAACATTGACATCGAAGCATTGTTTACCCATAGACTAAAATGACAATGTAACATGTACAACCTGAAGATTATCCTGGCCAGCACCCGGCCTACCCGCAAGGGACCAGCCATTGCTGAATGGATCTACCGAATCGCCTCTGAAAGAAAGGCATTTGAAACAGAACTGCTGGACCTTGCAAAAATTAACCTCCCTTTTCTCGATGAGCCAAAAAATCCCCGTCTCGGAGATTACGCGATGGACCATACCAGGGCCTGGAGCCGAATGATCGATTCGGCAGATGCCTTCATCTTTGTGACAGCAGAATACAATCATGGCTACCCGGCATCCCTGAAAAACGCGCTGGACTTTCTTTTCCGTGAATGGCACTACAAGCCGGCGGCCTTTGTCAGTTATGGAGGGATCGCCGGCGGCACACGCTCGGTTCAGCAGCTGAAGCAGGTGGTGAGCAAGCCAGAAAATGGTCCCACTGCTCGAGGCGGTCTATATCCCGTTTTTTTCAAAGTATATCAACGATGAGGGTATCTTTGAGCCTGAAGAAGGTCTGACCAATCAGCCGGGGTCATGCTCGATGAACTGGAAAAATGGGCCGCAGCCCTATCGGTGCTCCGCAATGCGTGAAAGTCCGCGAACTCGCCGGCTGTTTCAATCCCTGACTTTCGATAACCTGGCGCTTCTCCAAAGCAGCACAAATGACCAGGCAAATGAAACCAGGAGAAACACCGTGGCCGGGCGGTCAGGATGGTGCGAAGATCCGGAGGCAGAATGAAATCGGCGGCCAGCACCAGGAACATGGTGACCGCCGCTGCCGGGCCGAGGCGTGTCCTGCCTTCCCGAAAGCCATGAAGGTTCAGTAACCACAGGATGAAAACATTCACATATCTCAGGAATGCCGGGATCAGGATGGGCCACCCTATCAACCCGTCGAGATAGAGTACGCACGACACCAGGCAAACGAACAACGCATCGCTCTCCATATCGAACCAGGCTCCGAACGTCGTCTTTTCCTTCCTTTTCCGGGCGATATACCCGTCCAGCCCGTCAAGAAGGATCAGGACGGCCAGGCCGGATGTGATCTCCATCCTCGTCAGCCTTTCCCGGAAAAGGATGAGAAGGATAAGTCCGGCAAACCGCGCCAGGGTCACCCGGTTCGCCATTCCGCCGGCAGGCCGGAGATGGCTGATCGCGCTCCAGCCCCTTATCCACAGAAACGAAAACGAGAGGAGGCTGAAGAGGATCATTGGCAGGAGAACCCCGCCCGCAAGGAAAACGGCCGACATGATCAGCATGCCCAGACAGTGAAACCGGTCCCATTGATGAATGTTCATGGTTTATGCACGATAAAACCCTCGGGCAGATAATCGGGAAGCTGTCCGGGATTCTCCCCGTACCTCCGTAAAATCTCCCGCATGAGGATGGAATACATCGCTTCATGGCGAACGGCCCGGGCCTGAGGACCGATCTGAAATCCACGGGTGAAGCCATAAGGGCTGAACCCGCGCAATAAGAGCGTATCTCGTGAGATGATATGAACCGGCGTCTCAAAATCATCTTTTGTGGTGCTTAATACGGGGGGCTGATGATCCCCGATAATGACAAAAAGCGCTGAAGGGTCGTCCGACTGGAGGATAAACCGGGTGAAGCATCCCAGGTCATAAGTAATGGCCTTGCGGTAATCAGCGGCTGAAGGGCGTTTGAAAAATGTCGATCTTTGTACGACATGAACGTAGCCGCCATTGAGTGCGCGCCAGTCGTCGGACAGCGCGGCCGGGCACTGGAACGGGTTATGCGAATTCTGATTGATAAAAAAGAAGATCCGGGGCTTCTTGTGATTTGTCTCCATCACCTGCCTGGCGTACCCCAAGGAGAACTGGTCGGGGGGTGAAGGTCCGAAACCATACAATTTCCCTGTATATCCGAAATCGTCATAATTTATCCACTGATCGATCCCATAAAAACGGCCGTATAAATCGAGCTGAACCTCCGGCCCTTCCTGTTCATTCATCGCATTCAGCCTGTAACTGTAATATCCCTGGTGCCTGAAATAATTGATCAGGTGCGTGTAGTCTGTGACCTCCGGATTTCGCAGCAGGCCAAGATAGGTCCCCTGATTTTTGACATCGAAACCATAAAGGAACGAGGTATAACTGATCCACGACCCGCCTCCCGATACCGGTGAAACGCTGAAATCGGAAGTACAGTGCCATCCGGCACCGGCCAGCAGACTGTCGCAGTGATGCAGGCATTGGAAATAGGCGGGTGAGAGCTGCTGGTTTTCATAGAGGATCTTTCCGTAGGATTCAAAAAAGATAAGGTAGATATCGGGTTTAACCGTTAAGCGATAGTGGTCATAGTTATTCATTTTGATAAGCCGGTCAAAATCGAAATGCCTGAGGTTCCGACGGGCATTCTCTGAAAGAACAAGGTTATCGGCGATGGAAGCAAAAGTCATCTGGAAGGTCTGTTTTGGATCGAATGTGGTGCCCGATTTCAGGACATTCACCATGAGCAGGAAGCTGATGAAAATGACAATTCCCTTCGTCAGAATCCCGAACCTGACCCCGGTCACATATCGGATCAGCCACTTCATGGCCTCCACTGAAAACCAGAGCAGAATGGCCGCCACCAGGATGATGCCGACCGATTTCAGAATATAATACCTCCCCAGATTCCTGATTCCCAGGCCAAGCAGATAAAGATCGTTGTAAATGATGGGTTTGACATGATACAAATTGAACATGACATCCGAATAGACCAAATAGATCAGCATGATAAAGTAATACAAACCCGCTATCATGCCAAACCTCCGGACATTGATCCTTTTCCGGAACACCCATGCCAGGATCACGATGATGAACAGATCGACACTGAGCCTGAACAGATCGGCATTATCCCGGATGAAAATGGATTTCAACCGGGCGTAGTCATCTCCGGTGGTAAAATCGGTCAGCGGGAAAAAGCGGGAACTCCCCGCCGCGAGGAGGTACCGGGGCAGGAACAACAGGCAGTTCATAAAGATGAACAGCGCCCAGGCAGAGACTTCAGGGAGGAAGCGGCGGATGCGTTGCATGAAAAGTGGATTTTCCGGATAACATTTCTCCGGATCTGTTTGTTTAACAAATAATTGACAAACCGGCTTTTTCACTTCAACCCTTAACCCAAATGCTGACCTGGACCAGGGAAATATTCTGGAAGTTATTGCTGCAACTCAAAAACAGGGTCAGGCTTTCAGAACATCCTGTTCAAACGGTTACCGTACTGTGCCACGAGGAGGATTTCGAGATTACCATCAATCCTTCCGGTCCTTTGCCTGCAGACAAACGCCTGATCGTCTTCACCAGGGAAGCATTATCACCCGGCGACACCCAAATGACTATTTTCCGGCTGGAACAGGATGACGACATCACCCTGAAGCACAACGCCCTTCTCGATGAGACGCAACTCCGGTTTCTTTCCCTTTACCTCCCCTTCTGTTTCTGGACCCTGAAAGCGCAGGCACAGAAACGGGCAAGGGTGGTCATCCATTTTGCCCAGACCCTCGACGGGAGGATCGCCACCATCGCCGGCAGCTCAAAATGGATCAGCAACCGGGAAGATCTCGTTCATGCCCACAGGATGAGAGCCTTGTGCGACGCTGTGCTCATCGGGGCCAATACCCTCGTCACGGATAAACCGGCTCTGACGGTGCGGCATGTCGAAGGGCCCAATCCGGTGCGAGTTGTCGTGGGTAACTCCTCGTACGACTTCAGCAGCCTCCTGGCCAATGAGGGAAGGGTCATCTTCATATCGGGCAGGAAACCGGAAAATCCGGGGAGGATCGAGTGCATCCTCCTGTCGAACGGTTTGCCTTACATTTCGCCGTGTTCGATCATCCAGGAACTCTACAGGAAAAATATCCATTCGATTTATATTGAAGGGGGATCCGTGACAGCCTCCTTTTTCCTGTCCGATCAATGCGTCGACATTCTTCAGCTGTTTGTGTCTCCAAGGATCCTGGGGTCGGGGGTCAGTAATTTCAACCTGCCATCGGTCAATGCCATCAACGATTCCCTGGTTTTCGGCCATTCATCTTTCACTGGGATGGGTGAAGGCATCCTGTTCCAGGGCAAACTGGTTTACGGGGAAAAATCATGAAAACACGGGCATTATGGCATATAAACCCTGGCAGGAGCGAGATCGTTGAGAAGGATATCGGGGTAACCCCGTCATCGGCCCTGGTCATCAGGACGCTCTATTCGCTGGTGAGCCCGGGCACTGAAAAACTGGTGGCCTCCGGGATGGTTCCTGCTGAAATCCAACAGGACATGCAGGTGCCTTTCATGGAAGGCGATTTCAGCTTCCCCATAAAATATGGATATTCGACGGTTGGAAAGATCATTTCGGGTGACGCCAATCTCGAGGGGAAACTGGTGCATCTCCTGCATCCGCATCAGGATTTGATCGTGGCCAATAAAGACGATGTTTTTCCCGTTCCGGGGAATATCCCGGCCACCCGCGCCGTGCTGGCGAGCAATATGGAAACGGCCCTGAACGCCGTCTGGGACGGCAATGTCGGTCCGGGCGAAAAGCTCCTCATCTGCGGCTTTGGGGTCATCGGGGCCCTGACGGCCCTGGTCGCCGCACAGATCCCTGCCGTTCAGGTCGACATCGCCGAAACGGATATCCTGCGCCAGCACCTGGCACATACCCTCGGTTTCTCCATCGTTGGACCGGACCTTGCCGGTGAGGATTACGACATTGCCATCAATACGAGTGGTTCGGCTGATGGGCTGCAGATGTGCATTGACCGGACCGCCGGAGAAGGAAGCATCATCGAAATGAGCTGGTACGGGAACCGTGAGGTGACGCTGAAGCTGGGCGGAAGTTTTCATGCCCGGCGGAAACGGATCATCGCTTCCCAGGTTTCAGCCGTCGCCCTCACCAAACGGAACCGGATCGATCACCGGCGACGCAGAGAGATCGTTTTCAGACTCCTGGAGAACCCGGTGTTCGACAAACTGCCCTTCGACATTGTGCCTTTTGAACAGCTACCGGAACTTTTCTACGCGTCTTCGGGATGGGAGTTATTCCGGATTTTGCCCAATGGTGAAATACCCTTAATCATCTGACGATATGTATACTGTAAAGATCAGGGATCATATGATGATCGCCCACTCGCTCCCCGACCCATTTTTCGGGCCGGCACAAAACCTGCATGGCGCCACCTTCATTGTCGATGCCGAATTTCTGTCCCCCGCACTCGACCCGCACAACGTGGTCATCGATATCGGGCTGGCCGCACAGGTTCTGGACATCGTCCTGGAGCCCCTCCGTTACCGGAATCTCGATGAATTGCCCGAATTCGGGGGAAAACTGACCACCACCGAGTTTATGGCCAGGTATGTCCATGACCGCATCAGGGAACAAACACAAGACGTTTTCACGGGAAAGATCAGGGTGACGATAGCCGAATCGGACACGGCCCGGGCCTCCTATGGCGAGGATGACTGAAAAGCCCCTTCCACCCGGTCACTCTCTTTGAACGGACCCATGAAGCTGACATGATGAATATCCATTTTCTCATACCCGGCGATCTCGAAACCTCGACAGGAGGCTATGTCTACGACCGGCACATCATCACCGGACTGGAAGCATCAGGTCACGATATCACGGTGCACGCCCTCTCCCCTGCCTTTCCCTTTCCCGGAACCGGGGAAATCGATAAATGCCGGAGTATCCTCGAAAGCGTGCCTCCTGCCGCTCTGATCCTCGTCGACAGCCTCGCTTTTGCGCCCCTGGCGGAATTGATCCGTGAAAAAAGAAGCCGGAATCCTGTTGTCGGACTTGTTCATGTCCCGTTGAGCCACAGCCCCGACCTGGCGCCGTCTCAGAGAAAGTTGTTTGAAGAGAGCGAGAAAGAAGCCCTGCGTACGGCCGACCGACTGGTGGTGACCAGCTTGTTCACGGCTCGCATGATTGGTGAAATGGGCATCGGGGAAGAGAAGGTGCGGGTCGTACTTCCCGGCACAAACCGGGCCGAGCGTAAAAAGGCCTATTCTTCAGTTCCGCGGCACCTGCTTTGCGTGGGCAGTTATTTGCCCAACAAAGGATATTCCACCCTCATAGCTGCTCTTGCCGGGATGAAAGATAAACCGTGGAACCTCGACATTTATGGCGAAACACGTCTCAATCCCGGCTACATCACTGAGCTGGAAAACCGGATCGAAGATCTCGGTCTTGCCGGAAGGATTATCCTGCACCCTGCCGTGCCGTACAAAATCCTTGATGAAGTTTACCGGCAGGCCGACCTTTTCGTCCATCCCTCCCTCTTTGAAACCTACGGGATGGCCCCCGCTGAAGCCCTGGCCCACGGACTTCCCGTAGTCGCCAGCCACGCCGGGGCGCTGCCGGAAACCCTCCCTCCTGGCCCTGTTCGTTTCTTCAGGCCGGGAGATGTGGAACATCTCCGGGAAACATTGTCTTCACTCTTCGAAAATTCCCGGGAATACGGCAGACTTTGTACCGAAGCCACGTTGGCCGGTGCGAAGACCCAAACCTGGGAGGAGAGCCAACGCCTCTTTATCCGGGCTCTTGAGGAGATCGATGCCAGGACCTGAAATAACGATGGCCTCCTCGAACGTCAGAACCCGTGAATTCTTTTGATGCTTTTTTCTTGAAGCCTGATGATGGGCGGTAATCCCATTGGTCATTTTGGTTCATGCTTTCATTTGACGTTTAATTTTCGTATTTTACATGATGTTAGCCCTTGTTATCGAGCCATCCTTTTCGTAAAGTTCAACCTTCAATACCACCGATCATGAAAAAGCAGTGTTTGCCCCTTGCCCTTTCGACCCTGATCCTTCTCGCATCCTCTTCGATCATTCCTGCCCGGGCGCAGGACAACGTGTCCAGGCCCGGATGCTGGCGCTGGGAGAAGATGAAAACCACTGACCTGGAAAAAGCCCTGGAAACCATTCCCGTAGCCTATTTTGTCATCAGTCCGCTCGAGTGGCATGGTGATGCCATGACTTTCGGCACCGATCCGGCCATCGGCACGACCATCGCCGAAAAAGCGTGGCGCGAGACCGGAGGCGTCCTCATTCCGACGGTATACCTCGGTTCTGAGACCGAGTACAAGGACTGGACACCGGCGGGGCTGACCAGCTACTGGGGCCTCGAGTGGGCGACCAAAGAACACAACCCCGGCTCACTGTATGTCAGTAACCAGGTTGTCCGACTGGTGGTGGAAGACATGATGGCCGCCGTGCAGCGTGAAGGATTCAGAATATGCGTCATCGTCAGCGGTCACGGGGCGACCGAGTATACCAGGATCCTGAAAGCGATCGAGAATGAATACAAAGACAAGCCGATGAAAATCATTTATGCCGATCTTGCGGAACTTCGGCGACCCGAAAAGATTGACTTTCCTGGTTCCGGCGGACATGCCGATTTCGCCGAAGCCAGTGAGCTCGGTGCCGTCGATCCGTCTCTCGTCGACACATCGCGCTTCGGGACGGGTGCACGCGACAGAAAAGTCGGGATCCTTCATGAAAATGTCGGTCGCATCGATTATCAAAGGGGCGGAGAGAATATCGATTACCGGGCAGAGCGTATTGCCCTGACGGTAAAACATGCTCTTGGTCAAACCGGTCAGGCAAAATGACCTGTTGATTTTCCCCTTGTGGTCCCTGGCAGCATCTTCGCGGACACGTTGCCGTATTTCGTCAAAATAACCTCGCCCTGAGGAATCGTTAAGCTTATCCCATTGTCAAACAGGACATACAATATCTAAATTCTAGCACCATGAAAACAGTAATTGGCACCTTAACGAGGCTGGGCTTTATCCTGGCTGTAGCATGTCTTACGGTTCCTTCCCAGGCGTCGCCCGCACCGGGAAAAAATGCGGATTTTTCGGGAAAGTGGAAACTGAATGAATCCAAAAGTGAGATGGGAGGCGGCGGATTCGGCATCGGGAAAATGCTCGATATCACCCAACAGGGAAACACCATGACAATTCAGCGCACCATGACCACCCGTAACGGGGAAGAACGGACGATGACCGGAAAATATAACCTGGATGGCAAGGAAAGCGACAACTCCATGGGCGCCAGAACCTCGAAATCGGTTCTCTCCTGGTCGAATGAAGGAAAAACACTGACGATCGACACCAAGAGTACCTTCAACCGGGACGGACAGAACTTCGAATCGAAAAGTCTTGAAGTCTGGACCCTGAGTGAAGACGGCAAAACGCTTTATATCGATTTAACCGTCAATTCTTCCAGGGGAAAACGGCATTCGACCCTGGTTTACGACAAACAATAATGACGGAAAAGGCGTCCCGGGGATTTTCTTTTGAGACGCCTTTCCTTCTCTTCATTTCACCCTGATCTTCACCACCGCCTCCCGGAGTCCTTCGGAAGTAGCCTTCATCTGGATTGTCCCACTGGAATCTCCGGGCCGGATCACGGCCAGGCAAAGACCGTTAAAGGCCTGTCGTTGACCGGCACGGAAAGATTCATGACTTGTCTGGTCGCCGTTTCCGACGGCAGCCAGGCTCCCCGGTCCCGTCATCTCGAACTTCACGAGATTTCCGGCATGGGGCACAAGGTTTCCGTCCTTGTCTTCCACCCTGACCTGGATGAAACACAGTTCCCTGCCCCCGGAATGGATGAGGCTTTTCTCCGGAACGAGGACGATTTTTGCCGCTTCTCCGGCTGTCCGCACGGTATCGGTCAACACCGCTTTCCCGTTTTTATATCCCTGGCAAACAAGTTCACCGGGTGACCAGGTTTCACGCCACATCAGGTGCATGGCCGTGTCAACCATCCGGCGTGTGCCCAGGTGCCGGCCATTGAGAAACAGCGAGGCGCTGTCACAATTGGTATAGGCCCACACGTCCACTGTTTCGCCATCCGACCAGTTCCAGTGGGGAAAGAGATGAAGCACCGGTTTGTCCGTCCATTGGCTCTGATAGAGGTAATACGCATCTTTCGGGAATCCGCACAGGTCGAGGATGCCGAAATAGGAACTTCGCGATGGCCAACCGTAAGGGGTGGGCTCACCCAGGTAATCAAAACCGGTCCAGACATACATGCCGGAAAGAAAATCATACCGTTCGATCACTTTCAGGGTCTCCTCGTGTGTCGATCCCCAGGGCGTACTGCAATTGTCATAAGAGGAACAGGTATTGTCCGGGTTACCGGAGGTAAATTCCCTGTCCCACCTGACGGGCCAGCGCCGGATACTGTCGGATGGCATATCGTAATGCCCGCGGGTGGCCAATGCTGAAGTTGTTTCAGTGGCGATGAACCGCTCACCGGGAAAAGTCAGCGGGAATTCGGGGAATTGCTGCTGGTGATAGTTATAACCGATCAGGTCGAGTTCACCGGAACGGATGATAAAGTTTTCCGGTTCGGGAAAGTCGCAGGCAGAGGTCACCGGCCTCGTCGGATCCAAATTCTTAACAATGCGGGCAAGTTCGGTGGCTATGCGTGTTCCCGAAGAGTCCCGTTGTTCCGGGATCTCATTGCCGATGCTCCAGATGATCACCGACGGATGGTTACGGTCGCGCAGGATGAAATCGGTGAGATCCTTTCTATGCCACTCATCCCAATACAGGTGATAATCGTAACGGGTCTTTGCCTTCTTCCACATGTCAAAGGCTTCATCCATGACGAGTATACCCGATTCATCACAGAGCTCGAGCAGCCCGGGGTCGGGAGGATTGTGGGAGGTCCTGATGCTGTTGCACCCCATAGCCTTGAGCAGGTCGATCTGCCGTTGCAGGGCAACGGTGTTCACCGCGGTGCCCAGCGGACCGAGATCATGGTGATCGCATACCCCCCGGATCTTCAGCGGAACGCCGTTGAGTGAAAAACCCTTTGGCCGGATCGAAATCGAAATAGCGGATGCCGAACCGTGTTTTGTAATTGTCCCTCTTTCGCCCGTGGTAACTGATTTCCGAAATCAGGGTATAGAGGTAGGGATTTTCCGTCGACCACAGGTCCGGATTGCTGACATCGAGATACTGGGTGAAGGTGAGGGAAGAATCACTGGACACCGTGCTGTCCGAAGCCGTCTCAGCGATCTTGCGCCCATTGGCGTCATAGACGAGCGTCTTGAGCTGAATCTTTTCACTATCGGGGGAGGCATTCAGCACCTTCGTATCGATGGTGAGCCGGGCGACCTTGTCGTTGATTTCCGTTGACCTGACAAATGTTCCCCATTCATCCACGCTGATGGGATCGGTGAACAGAAGACGGACATTGCGGTAGATCCCCGATCCGGAATACCACCTTGAATTGGGTTGTTTCGAGTTGTCGACCTTCACGGCGATGACATTCACCGAATCGCCATAGTTCAGGTAAGGGGTCATGTCGTACCGGAAGGAGATATAACCGTATGGCCTGAATCCCAGGAGGTGACCATTCACCCATACCCTGCTGTTCATGTAGATCCCGTCGAATTCGATGTAGGCGCGTTTTGCACGGTAGTGATCCTCCACTTTGAAGGTCTTGCGGTACCACCCGACTCCGCCCGGGAGGGCGCCCCCGCCAACACCTGCAGGGTTATCCGGGCTGAAGGACCCCTCGATACTCCAGTCGTGCGGCAGGTTAAGGGGCCGCCAGCCGGAATCATCATAGGACATAACCGAAGCCGAAATGGTCGAATCGAGGGCAAACCTCCAGCCGTTATCAAAATCGAACGAGGTACGTTCAAGCCTTTTGGCGTTGTGACAACCGGTGAACAGGAGGGGGAAGACAAAAAGGAAAAATCCAAAAATGAGCAGAGAGTGTCGTTTTTTCATATCGGTAATCATGGCGTAGAATGAGAATGTGAAATAAGCAAATAAAAGAGGAAAGGCAATGAACACCCAAACAAATTACGAAAAAAATCCGAATCATCGCCGATGTGAAGATCTCTAACCATGTCTTCCGGCAGCACTTATCTCCAACCCGGATCAGAGCTGAAGGCCGGAAGTCCGTTCCAGTAACCGTGCCACATTCGTCTTCCTGCACCCCGCGGTTGATACTACCTGGCGACCACCAGCTTCCTGACAGCCGAATAGGATCCGGAATGACCCGTTACAGTGACCGTGCACAGGTAGATCCCGTTTCCCGGGGCATTTCCCCGTGGATCTTCATCGGTATTCCACTCCACCACGTAATGGTTCGGCAGCTGGACTTCATCCACCAGGGTTCGCAGTTTCCGCCCCGTCATATCATAGATCACCAGGTTGACCTTTGCTTCTTCAGGAAGAACGTATGCCAGGCAGGCACTCCCCTTTGAAGGATTCGGGAAAGCTTCCAGGCTGAAGTTTCCATGGCTTCCGACAGGATCAATCCCGACGTAGACGAGTGAGACTTCATTGGAGAACCCGGAATTTCCAATGCCATTGAAGGCATAAACCCGGTAATAATAGGTGGCCGTTTCCAGTGTTTCATCATCCCGGTAAAGGGTCACCGATGGGCCCGTGCTGTCAATCACCGTATAGGTGTCATCCACGCCTTTTTTCCTCTCTATGGCGTAACCGTCTTCAATCTCGGAATGATCCTGCCAGGCCAGGCGGACCTTTCCCGATGAGAGTAGGGTGGCTGTCAGATTACCGGGAGATTCCGGTACTTCGGTGATCTCTTTGGTGGTGGCCGAAATTTCCGGCGAAAAAGCCGAATATCCTGCCCCGTTATAAGCCCGTAACCTGTAGTAATAGGTTGTGGCGGTTTCCAGACCCATGTCTTCATAGCGGGTCGAGTTGGCAGGAACGGTCCCGATCAGTTCCCACGAGCCGGATTCGCCTTTCCTGCGTTCGATCATGAAGGCATTTTCATCGTTCGACAAGTCATTCCAGGAGAGGTTGATCTGTTTTCGCGACAAAGGTTCTGCATCCGGTGAACCGGGAGCCGCAGGTGCGGATACCGTTCCGCCGCCTTCGATCGAGCTGAGGAAAGCGAACATGCAGGTGTTGAGCTTCATGGTTTCGTCGACGGTGAACTCATTGGAAGGGATGAGCGACCATGCATCGGTATAGCGTTTCTGCACGGGAAGAGAATTCCAGCCGGGATAAACCTTACTCCAAACGACTTGCTGGTAATCTGCCAAGTTCGCATTGTCGATTGGTCCGTATACCACGATCCCCGGAACGACACCCTTTCCTTCCCGGGCGGTAAAATACGAATCGAGGTGACAAAACTGGTGAGGCGGATTCGACCCAAGCCCCGTCACATAAGACTTGCCCAGGGGATTAAGACCCAGGGCATAATCGGCCAGCTGGCTGACGGCGTCAAGGTATTTCTGGTCGTGCGTCAGGCGGTACATCAGGATGAGAGGGTCGGCGTACCGTCCCTGGTTGGTGGTAGATCCCCAGGAATAGCTCCCGTTGTTATAACCGATCGGGTAAGGTTTGGTGTTGACGGCGTTGAGCACGAGATCGCTTTTGGAAGACAGCAGCTGCGTATAAGCATCGGCAATATTCTGGTCGACCGGTTTATCGGTGATCAGGTAGCTGAAAAAATAAGGAGTGAAGATCATCCCGTCGCGGGTGTAGTTCTGATTCCATCCCTGGGGAATGTACTGTTCGGGCCAGCCGGATGTCAGACAATAGGTGGCATGCTGCTTGAAAGCCGTATGATAGGCTTCATCGCCGGTCTTCAGATAAAGCTGAAGTGAAGCGTACATGAGCTGGGCATCATGGGCGGAAGCCATATCGGGATCGTCTTTATGATCCTGCAGGTAATTCCAGGCACTGACCGCCTCGTCGTAAAGTTGTGCTGAGCGGGCGGAATCAAAAGGCTCGAGCAGCCTCGAAGCCTGTGCGAACAGTCCTGCCCCGACAGCCGTCGTATGGCCGTATCTCCGGTATGTCCGGTAAACGTTCTGATCGGTGGCGGCGTTCACAACCCCGAATTCCGGTTCCGAATCCGACTCTGTGCCTGCCCGGATACCACCGTCGGGTTCCTGAAGCTCTTCCCAGAACTTTACGCCCCAAAGCGCTTCATCGAGAAAATCGGGAATGCCGTTGCCCGACTCCGGGATATTGTACTGATTGTCGGTAAAGCCTTCCGGGTAGGCTTCGTAATAAGTTAGTAGCGCAGCGGGGATCAGGTTGTGCCCCATCCCGTGGTCAAAATCGCCGGCATCATGGTATCCGCCGGAGATGCTTCTCGGTTCCCCATGAGCGGTGATGAATCCCGGGGGCTCGGCATCGGTAACTTCAACCGTGGTATGGCAGGCCCCCCGGGTGTAAATGGTATACGGTTCAGAGAGGGCAATGCCGCATCGCTGATGGTAGAACCCGCGTACCAGGGTGAAGGCGGCCAGGTTGGTGTATTCCGGGCCGACACCAAAAGGATAGGAGCAGCCGTAGCCATCGACGGCGATCACATAAGGACCTCCGTTCGGAACGCCGGAAAGATCGATACGGTAAATATATTCTCCTGTGGTGTACTCCTGGTTCGTATCGTCACCCCAGTAGCTGAGCGTACCGGAGGTCACCGTGTTCCCCGTCTCGTCCAGAACCCGGAAACCGGGCGTCGTTGTCAGTGCATGGGTGCCCAGGTCACCGTTATAGATGGCGAAATTGGCGTAACGGACCTGTGATCCCCCGAAATAGCCGACCTGGTTCACCCGGATGGCTTCACATCTGACCTTCGAATCGTCGAATGTCAATACCTGTTCACCGTAACCCGGTGTTTCGATCGTGTAAGTGGTCCCATTGACGAGGGGCTGGGCGAGCCTGAGATACATATGATGCCTCAGGGTCAGCACCCATTCCGGGTTTTTTCCCCAGTGCCGCGGTTCTTCCTCACGGACATGGGTGTACCGGCCAACCTGAACAGGGTTCACACCATTGACCGTCCAGGAAGTGACCGCCTGTGAGGGAGCCGAATAATCTCCCGCCGGCGTCTCGACTGTTAATACGATGACATCATCATCTGCCGTGCCGACGTCGACAACCATCTGCGCCTGCACCCCCGCGGATTGCCAAAAAACGGCAACCATTGCCACCTGAAAAATCCTGCTGAATTTCATCGTAACCTTCCTTCTTTTTTTGCGGGCAAAAGGTAATTTTTTTATTTTAAACACGGAAATATTTAACGGAAAACTCACCCGTCCGTGGTCCGGTCCTTCCCGGTGCGAAAACACCCCCCATAAAGTGGGGCAACCACTGCCGATGGATGAGGATCCGGGATTTTTTTCTATTTTTGATGACCCATCAAAACCCGTTCCCATGAAACCTCTCCTTTTCCTCACCCTGGTAATCTTTCTCGTTTCTTCATGTTCCCACACGCCCGATCACTGGTCGTTAAAGTCTCCCTCCGGCACGCTTGAAATATCGGTCATGGCTGGCGATACCGGCGAGTCCACTCTCAGCTATACCGTGACATTTCTATCCGACAGCGGAGCGGTGACCGCCATTCAGCCGTCGCCACTGGGCATCACGTGCAGCGATGCAGACTTCGTGCATGACCTCCGTTTCACGGGAGCAAAGGGGCCGGAAACACGCACGGACGAATACACCATGCTCGTCGGAAAACGACTGAAAAACAAGGTCTCCTATACATCTCTGATCCTTTCGTTCCTGAACCCGGATGGAAAACAGATCGATCTTGATCTCCGGGCATACGACGATGGCGTGGCGTTCAGCTACGCCTTTCCCGGAGAGGATACTCTTTCGCACCGGAAGGTCACGGTAACCGGGGAAACCACGGGTTTCTACGTCAATCCCGGTGGGAAAGCCTGGATCCAGCCTTACGATACCCTCGGCACCTGGTCGCCCGCCTACGAGTACGGTTACATCGACGATATGGACATCGGCACCCCGCCTCCCATGACCACCGGATGGGGGTTCCCCGCGCTTTTCCATACGTCCGGGCTCTGGATGCTCGTTTCTGAAGCCGGACTTTACGACTACTGCGGATCTCATCTTTCGGCCGTTTGTGCCGGAGGAAGGTACCGCCTGAGCTTCCCCGGAGAATGGGAAAATTACGGCTACGGGCAGGTCGACCCGGTCGTTTCGCTACCGTTCCGCACGCCCTGGAGGTTCATCCTTGTGGGTAAAACGCTTGCCCCCATTGTGGAATCGAATATGGTGAATAACCTGGCCCGTCCTTCCATGATCAGTGATACCGGCTGGATCAAACCCGGGAAATCCTCATGGAGCTGGTGGTCCGACCATAAAAGCGGCAGAAACTACAGGGAACTCCGGGCTTTTGTCGACTTCTCGGCACGGATGGGATGGAAGTATTCGCTGGTCGATGCCGACTGGAACATCATGCAGGGCGGTTCCCTGGAAGAACTGGCCCGGTACGCCGAAAGCAAGGGCGTCGGACTGACCATCTGGTACAACAGCGGCGGCCCGCATACGAAGGTCATGAATGCCGGGCCGCGCGACCTGATGTTCGACCCGCAGGTCCGTGACAAGGAAATGCAGCGCATCAGCAAGATGGGCATCAAGGGGATAAAAGTGGATTTCTTCCAGGGAGATAAACCCGTGATCATGAAGCTCTACCAGGATATCGCCCGGGATGCCGCAAAATATCATCTCCTTCTCGACACCCACGGCTGCACCATACCGCGGGGATGGACGCGCACCTGGCCCAACTATGTCACCATGGAAGGCGTCCGCGGCGCCGAACTCTACGGAGCCCGGGAATTCCCGGCCCAGGCCCTGAAACTCAATACCACCTATCCTTTTACGCGGAATGTCCTCGGACCGATGGACTATACGCCGGTCACCTTCTCCGATTATACGCCGGAAACGCGCCACCTGACCACCAATGCCCATGAGCTGGCCCTCTCGGTCATCTTTGAAAGCGGAATCCAGCATTTCGCCGACCGCTATACCAGTTACGAAGCACAACCCGCGGCGGTGATTGATTTCCTGAAACAGGTCCCGGTGACCTGGGACGACACCAGGTTTATCGATGGCTTCCCCGGAAAATTCACCGTTCTTGCCCGGAGGAAAGGCACAACATGGTACATCGCCGGAAATACCGGTGAGGAGGAAGGCCGGTCGGTGGACTTCACCCCTGCCTTCATCGCCGACGGGCAGTATAATGTCACCATCTTCAGGGACGGCGATACGCCGAGATCCTTCGCCATCAACAAAACGGCCTATCAACCCGGCGACACGCTTCACGTGGATATGCCACGATTTGGGGGATTTGTCATGGTGTTTGTCAAACCGTGATCATTCATACCGCAGGGTATCGACCGGGTTTCGCGCAGCTGCCCGGTATGTCAGGATACCGGTGGTCAGAACAGCGCTGGCCGTGCGGAAAAATTGAGGCCGCCCATAAGGCAACGCTGTTGATCCCCTGAGAGTGAACCTTTCCCCGTTCACCGTGTTTAGCCCAAAAATGCAGGAAAGGAGATGTTCACACCCGGGCTGAAGCCGGGTCGTGTGAAAGGAATCCACAACCACCACCTAACAAGCACGGGCTATGCAAAAGACTCATGTCATCGGAATCATCGGATCGGGAATGATCGCCAGGGAGCACCTGAAGAACCTGGCTCTTTTCCGCAATGCCCGTGTGAAATGGATTTCGTCGGCTCCCGCGGATGCCGCGGAGATGTCCGACGTACAAGCGGCATTCGGGATTCCCTCGGTGACTGTCGATTACCGGGATATCCTGAAGGATCCGGAAACGAGCGCCGTCATGATCTGCACCCCTCCGTATTCACATCATGGCATTTTCCTCGATTGCATCGAACACGGCAAGAACATTCTGCTGGAAAAACCGGCAGCAGTGGATGAGGCGCAGATCACCCAGATGCTGAATATCGCAGCCCGTTTCCCGGATATTAAAATCCTCGACGCTTCCTGCCGGCATTCACGGTTGCAACCCAAATTCCGGTTTGTGAAAGATCTCCTCGATTCGGGAAGGCTGGGAGAGGTTTATTTCATCCACCACAATGCCGTTTACCGCCAGGAGCGGGCCGGGATCGAATACCACCCCACTGCCAAATGGTTTCTCGACCGGTCCAGGGCGGGGGGCGGACCCGTTCTCGACTGGGGGGTTTACGATCTGTCCTTTCACCTGGGAATACTGGGTGACGAACCCGAGCTGAATGACCTGAAGTCATTCAGCATGAACGGGTTGGATACGATCAACCCCGGCACCGAAATTTTCGACGTGGAGGAACATGCAGCCAGCCTGATGTCTTTCCATACGGGTCTGAAATACTACTGGGAAAGGGGGTCACATGCCAATGTGGAAGTCCCTGATGAAACACGGATCTACGGTACCCGCGGCGGGGCACGGTTTTCTTATCTCTCCTGGGAATCCCCCGTGATAGAGATCTTTGGCCTCGACAGGAATAACAGACCTTTCCGTGAAACCGTTGAAATTCCCCTGGAGGACGAGGCCGGCGACGGCTATGCCCTGATCAGGCATTTCCTCGCCGTACTTGACGGGAAGGAAGCCCCGGCCATGCCCTTGCCGCTGGCTGCCAAACACCTGAAGATCATCTTTGAAAATTATCACTATATGCAAAAGATGCCGGCACCCTGATGGCCTCCGGCTTTCCTATGGACTATAGAAGCCGTTTTTTTGAATAACGTTGACCGTTCTCCACCAAAAAACGGTATGTTCACAGGAGGCTGGTCAAGGATTACAGACCATGCCGGCCACGGAATATTCCTTGCAGGGTTGAACTCTGACAAGGGGATTCAGGTTTAATCAATAGACAATGCACGTATAACCTCTAAAATGATGACGATGAAAATCCCGGTCTTCAAACTCGACGCCTTTACCGACAGACGCTTCACAGGGAATCCCGCCGCTGTTTGCCCCCTCGACGAATGGCTCACCGACAGCCTGTTACAGAACATTGCTGCCGAAAACAATCTTTCCGAAACGGCCTTCTTCAAGCGGGAAAAAGATGGCTTTCACATCCGCTGGTTCACGCCGGTCACCGAGGTTGACCTATGCGGGCATGCAACCCTCGCAACCGCGGCCGTGATTTTCGAAAAACTGGGTTACAAGCTCGACCGGATCCTTTTTGAATCCAGGTCCGGAATGTTGACGGTCAGCCGGGATGGAGATCTCTATGTTATGAACTTCCCTGCCGACAAAATCACAGCCATCGATCCGCCTGCCGAATTGATCGAATCGCTCGGGGAACGACCCGATGAAGCCTATGAAGGTCGTGAGGATTATCTCCTGGTTTACGATTCTGAAGATAAGATCGCCGAGATCAGGCCCGATTTCAGGAAACTCGGCCTCATCAGCCGCAGGGGAGTCATCATCACGGCCCCCGCCTCCGGATACGACTTCGTTTCGCGCTTCTTCGCCCCGGCGGCAGGCATCGACGAAGACCCTGTGACCGGCTCGGCCCATACGACATTGACGCCTTACTGGTCCGGCCGTCTCTCCAAAAAAGATATGAGGGCCCGCCAGATCTCCAGGCGCGGCGGCGAACTCTACCTCACCGACAAAGGCGACCGGGTGGAGATCTCCGGTCGCGTGGCCTTTTACCTGGAAGGGCTCATCGAGGTCTGACAGACTGCCTTTGGAATGATTTATGAATTCTTCTGAAGCCTTGCTCCCTGAAGGATACGGAGATCTTCCAGAGCCATTTCCAGGCTGCTGTTCTGTTGGCGCCCATTCAGCACACTGTCCACAAAATCATCGTAGCAGGTCATGGGAAGGGGTTGGACGTCCCATCGTTTGACCGTGCCCTCTTTCCTGGCGGTGATCACCGTGCCGCCATCGGTTTCCTCAACATTCACCATCCATCCTCCGGTTGTGATGATATGCATGATCCCGATATGCTCCCGGTCATTTCCCGCAGGATCAAAGATCTCGAGGTCGGCCGCCCAGGTAATGAACAGGTAAGCCCCGGCACCGTTGGAGAAGATGATCCGCATGAATTCCGTGTCGTTGCAGGGGATATCCTGGACATAATTTTCGGAGAAGAATTTGACGTCGCGCACCCCGGAACCGGCGAGATACCTGGAAATATTGAGGTTATGGATCATGGCATCCATGAACGGGCCGTCATTTTTTTCCGGATCCAGGGCCCAGGCGCTCCAGTGCGGAAAATGATGGAACCAGTCTTCCTTGTACAAGGCCAGCCGGCCGATCTCTCCGCCATCGAGGATCCGTTTGATCGCTTCAAATACCGGATCTCCTGAACGACGGTAAAAGACGGCACATTCGACCCTGCCGTCCACCATGCGGCGCATCTCCTCCCCTTCCTCCACCGTCAGGGCAAAGGGTTTGGTGGTGATGATATGTTTTCCGGCCTCTGCAGACCTTCTGAAATAGTCTTTCCGGGCAAATGGAGGGGTAAAGATCAGGACCACCCGAATTTCCGGATCATCGAAGATGATCCCGGCATCATCGACAGGGCTGGCGCCTAACTCGGCTGCCCGCCTTCGGCGTCGTGTTTCATCGGGATCAAAGGTGTATTTGACCTTCAGATGACGGCTTGCCCTGAGTTTTTCCGTTTCCCACCGCAAAAAATCCCCGCAGCCGATCAGTCCTGCATAAAATACTGGGTTTTCGTTCATCGCTTATTTTTTTTCGAATGATGAAATGACCCGGTCCATGAACGTATTGGTCTCGTCCAGGATGACCTTCCTCCGCGGGTCCTCTTCAAACCAGGCAACCGTTTGGCGGATTCCCTGGCTGAAGGGGATCGTGGCTTTGAATCCCGGGACGAAAGTCTTGATCTTCGTATTGTCGAAAATGACGGAATTTGCCTTGTCGCCAAGAAGATTTCCGGCCTGGAACTCATCAAACCGGGCGATATAGTCGGAAGGGATATGCACCATGTCGGCTTTCGCCCCGGCGGCATCCGCAACGGCTTCATAGACCTGATTCCAGGTCAGGATCTCATCCGAGGTGATGTGGAAGGAATGGCCGATCGCCTGCTGATGACCGAGCAGACCGTTAAAGCCCTTTGCAAAATCGACCGAATGGGTGATGGTCCATAACGATGTGCCGTCACCATGCACGATGATCTTTTTCCCGCTCCTGATCCTGTCGATGATGGTGAAATCGGTCCAGGCGCCGATGGCCACCGGGATGACGGTTTCGTACGTCAGGGAAGGTCTGACGATGGTGACCGGAAAATCCTCCTCCCGGTAAAGGCCGTTCAGCCGGTCCTCGCAGGCGATCTTATCGCGTGAGTAGGACCAGTACGGGTTTTTCAGGGGCGTCGATTCGGTGATGACCGGATGGGAAACCGGTTTCTGGTAGGCTGAAGCCGAACTGATAAAGATATACTGGCCGGTCATGTCCCGGAAAAGCGCGTAATCATTGTCGATATCGGAGGGAACGAACGCGACGAAATTGGCCACCGCATCGAACCACTGCCCGTGAAGCAGGGACCGGACCGTATCCCTGTCGTGGATATCGGCATGAAGGGTATGAACTTCACGCGGCGCGTCAACCGGATTTTTTCCCCTGTTGAGATGCCAGACTTCCATCCCCTGTTCGAGGGCAAGCCGGGTACAGGCCATGGAAATATTGCCTGTCCCGCCAATGAATAAGACCTTCATATTTTTCGGGTTTTTGAAATGAATGGATAAATGGAACCTTGCCAGGTAAAGGTACGGAGGAAATCCGGTCCTGTCGCCGATTTTTGATGGTTTTTGATGGATTTTTAACCAATTTACCGGGCACGTGGGGAGGTGGTTATGCGGAGAAGGGAAGACTTAAGCGGGTACTTATTGAAATCTCAGCAACCCTGTCCGGAAAATTCGAGCGTCCCTTCTTCCTTCTCGGTGATGTGAATATGGAGCATCTCCTCGAGCGTTTTCTCAACTTTTCCTAGAGGCGCATTTTCGAAGTCGACCGTGATCCGGCAGTTCTTCAGATTTTCGTTCGCAAAGACCACCCGTTTCCCATAGACATCTTCAAGGCTGGTGGCAACCGACTCCAGCGTCGCATCCTGGAAATGCATGATGCCCGTTTTCCATGAATCATCATTGGGACCGGAATTGGATATTTTATAGATCTCCTTTTTTTCCCGGGAGTATAATGCCTTCTGACCAGGCGAGATGATCTGCCGGAGGTGCTCCTTGTTCCGGGGATACACTTCCACTTCACCCCTGGCCACAACCACTTCGACAATATCTTTCATTCTGGAAGCCTCGACATTGAAGGAAGTCCCCAGGACCTGGAGAACGAAATTGCCGGATTGTACGGTGAACGGCCGGGAGATATCACGCTGGACATCGAAAAAGGCTTCCCCGTCGAGCTTGACATTCCGGCGTCCCTTATCGAATTTCCGCGGAAATTCCAGAACTGCTCCCCTGTTCAGCGTAACGTGCGAACCGTCGGGAAGATCGATGGTGGCTTTACCGGTGGAAGCGGAAATTTTTTCATAACTGAAAGTCCTGTAGATGAACACTGCACTGTAAGCCAGTAACAGAGCGATAATGGTCACCGCAGCAATCCTCAGGAAAAGAGGCATCAACCTCAGGGAAAATTTCGGCATTGCAGACACTGTATCCTCAACCGTCGAACTCAGGATCGTATCCCACTCATGATCGATGGCAATATCCACATCGGTGAAAATGGTCAGTCTCCCGGTGGTTTCCCAGATCCTCCTGTATTGGTCGAACGTCCGCCTGTTCTCTTCAGAGGCGGCTTTCCATCGTTCCAGGTCAATAATGTCGTCAGTGTTTGCGTCACCCGAGAGATACCTGGAAATCAAGTCGACAGGAATACTGTTTTTTTCTTTCTCAGTCATTGCGCTTCAAATCAGCTTCTGTTAATACCACACTTCGCAAATCCGTTTACCCAAACAGAAAAATCAAGAAAATTTAGAATGATCAACCCTAAAAGGATATCCAAATAATCAACAAGTTTTTCACGCAGTTGTTTTAATGCATTTGACATTTGACTGCCACTGTTTTCACCGAAATTTTCCGTTTGAAACTGTTATCTCCCTGTTCTTCAGCCCGTCGAAAGGGTTCATCCGGAAAATGACCCTGCAATTTTCCCGGCAAATGGTGGCCCTTGTTCCCTTTACCTGCCTCCGCCATCCTCCATGTTTTGTATAAATCTAAGGATTTTTGAGGAACGGTGAAATGATGTCCGTCTGAATTTCTTTCTCAACCGGGGAAGTAATACCTGAATAGGGTCTCAATCATCCTGTATCCGGCGGCATGATATCGGAGATGGCTGCCGGTAAGGTCCTTCCCGCTCATGATGCAAGGCCCGCCAGTAAGTTCGGACCCGCAATTTTCCACCAGATTTTCCACGCCTTCGAGGGTCATTTCGGGGTGAAACTGGAGGGCAAGGACATTGTTTCCGAAGATAAACCCCTGGTTCGGGGTAGCCTCACTGCTGTAAAGCCAGACGGCATGGTCGGGAAGATCGAACGTTTCCCCGTGCCAGTGAAAAACGGTCATGAAATCGGGCAGGAATCCCAGAATGGTTTCCGGGGCCTCCTTCTTAACCGTAAACCATCCGATTTCGGCAAGTGGTGCACGGTAAACCCGCGCTCCAAGAGCAAGGGCGATCAGCTGGGCCCCGAGACAAAATCCGAAAACCTTGATTCCCGATGCAATAGCCCGGGCGATATAGCGCTATTTCATCTTCCAGCCAGGGGTATTGCGAACCGTCGTGGACACTCATCGGACCGCCCATGATGAGAAGGAGATCGACATTCATGGCATCCGGCAGTGATTCCCCCATGTGCATCCGGACAGTCTTCACGTTAAACCCCCGCTTTTCGAAGATCTGCGTCATGTAGCCTGGAGTTCTCGAAGGGAACATGCTGAAGGACGAGTACGTTCATCTGGATCATCTTTGAATACGTGAATACCAAAAGTACGAAAGAATAAAACGATCCGGAAATTCAGGACGGACAAAACCGGCGGGATGGACGAAAATATTACCGTCCCACGATGCGCGGCGCCGTCCTTTTTTTTGACGTATCCCTCCGCGTGTTGGACCGGCGGTGCGGAAATTTTAACCGGAATTCATACCTTTGGATCTTAAAATAAAAAAGCCGATGCAGGAGAGACATCTACACAGCGATGCCTATTTTGAGGAACAGGCCTACACCTCAAAGCACTATGTGATCCCTTTTATTGAAGAGGTCAGGAAGCTCGGCCCGGGTACAGAGGTGCTGGAGATCGGTTGCGGCGAGGGCGGCAATCTCAGACCTTTTCTCGACATGGGATGCAGCGCAACGGGTGTCGATCTCAACGGCAACAAGATCGAAAAGGCAAAAGAGATCTACAGCGGGTACCCGTCCAGGGAGAACCTCACGCTGGTGGCCAGCGACATCTATGAAGTCGGTGACCGGTTCGACGGGAAGTTCGATGTCATCATGATGCGTGATGTTCTGGAACATATTCACGGTCACGAACGGTTCCTGCGATATGCCAGGCGGTTCCTCAGGCCCGGGGGCATTTTTTTTCTGGGCTTCCCGCCCTGGCAGAACCCCTTCGGAGGCCACCAGCAGATGTGCCACAGCCGTCTGCTGAGCAAGCTTCCCTATTTCCATCTTCTGCCCGGAGGGTTATACCCCTGGGTCATGCGACGTTTCGGGGAACCCGGGGAGGGTATTGAGAATCTCCTTGAGATCAGGGATACACGGATAACCATCGAAAAATTCAGACGGATCATCCGGCATGAAAATTACACCATCAAAAAAGAGGTATTCTGGTTTATCAACCCCAATTACGAGATCAAATTCAGGCTCAAGCCCAGGAAACAGGCGGGTATCGTTTCTGCCATGCCCTACCTTCGTGATTTTGTGATCACGACCTGTTACTATATCCTTGAGTATCAGGGTTAGGTTATATCAGGCGTATTCCCTATTTTTGCAGAAAACAGGCCTATGTACCGGTGGTATGTCCTCATCGGGATCATTATACTTCTGGGCGTCATTCTCGTCTTGGTTTCCATTCCCCAACGACCGCAGGGAAGAAACCGGCGAAGGCGGCCGAGGCAGGAAAATGCTTCACCCGGAGGGATCATCACCGGGGTACTGATCGGTACGTTTCTGGGGCTGCTGATCGGCCTCTTCACCAATCATCTGACCCTTGGCATCATTCTCGGTCCCGGCGTGGGTATTGCCCTCGGCATTGCCCTGGCCATATCGGAACAGACTGACAGGCAGGTTGATACCGATCGAAAACGCCCGGGATACAAGCTCTGGCTCTATCCGGCCATCATCCTGATCATCCTCATGGTTCTGTGGTTGCTGAAAACATACTTTGAACTCCCCTCCCCGCTATGATCATTGAAGGCCCCGACTTTATCCTGCGTCCCTGGAGCCGATCGGACCTCGCCGAACTGGTCAGACTCGCCGGAAACAAAAAAATCTTTGACAACCTGAGAGATCTTTTCCCTCACCCTTATACATCCCGGGATGCAGAGCTATGGCTGGAATTCGTCGAACAGAACAACAACCCGCCTCGATTTTTTGCCATTGAGACCAGCGGCCGTTTCGCCGGAAGTATCGGGGTCGAATTCAAAACCGACATTTACCGCAAAAATGCAGAGATCGGTTACTGGCTCGGCGAACCCTTCTGGAACCGGAATATCATGAGCCGGGCAATCATCCTGGTCACCCGTTATGTCTTCACCAATTTCGACATCATCCGCGTTTTTGCAGAGCCTTTCGCCGACAATGCCGGATCGTGCCGCGCACTGGAAAAAGCGGGTTCACCTGCGAAGCGGTCTTACGCGATTATGTCATCAAGAACGATACGGTGAAAGACAGTTGCATTTATTCCGTGCTGAAAGACGAATGGCTTCCCGCTTCACCGGGACTGACGAGACGCAACGGGTATTCCTTCAGGTCATCCCCAAAAAAAACCTGTCCAACAGCCCTGGACAGGTTATCAACCCGAAGGTTTCTGGCACAAAGAAACGCGTTTAATTTTTTGTATTTAATCAGTCGGAAGTCCGGAGTCCGAAGTCCAACTTCCTGACTTCCGACTTCCAACTTCCAACTTCCGACTTCCAACGTACAATTTACCATGTTCATGAAGACGAGTAAAGGAAAACCGGACAATTTCGACGAAGCCGAAATTTGACCTGTTGAACGGCATGGTTACCACGATGAGTCATCCGCTCGCTCACCCAATAAGGTGATTAAAACCGCCAGTGATCAGGGCTGGGGCGACATGCCGGAACATCCCGAGTATGCCGGTGGCAATAAATTTCGCGCTGGCGTTACATTTTTCATGAAACTCCGTATATTTGAAAAGGTAATGAACGTCATCCAATCCACATCCACAAAGATAACCGTCTCCTGATGCAGGTACTTCAACGCTTATTGCTGGTTGTTGCCGTAACGATGATGCACTGGCTTCCTGCAGTGACACAGGATACAATCTTCATCGGCAGCGGATTTACCGAGGTCAGGACACAACCCGGGGAGATCGGGTTCATGCAGGAGCACCCCGACACGTTCCGCCTCAGCGATCTCCGCAACCTGGCTTTCAGTCCCGATACCTCTGCCATGGCTGCCAATGCCGGACAGGGCCATCCAGGCCGGGAATTCTGCCGGTTGATCCTGAAGAATATCACCGCGTCAACCATCGATATCAGTCTGTCAAGATCCATCCCCGATTCCTTAAGCGTTTACGTCTACAGTGACGCCGGACGCATCACCCGCTGTGAACGCCTGAATATCAGGGGTTTACGGCTGTACGGGCGCATCCAGTTGCAACCAGGCGAAGTCCGCCAGATCTACATTGATCTCCTTGCCCCTGACCGGTTTGTGTTCCCCCATCCCCACGAACTGCAGTTCAGGCTCTTTAACTATAATCATTTTCTTCAGAAAGAACTGCCCGACCGGTTCATCGATGCCCTGCTGATCGGTCTTCTTCTCTTCAGCGCCATCCTGAACCTCATCCTCGGCCTGATCCTGAAACGATCATCGTTCATCAGCCTGTTTTTTTACCTTCTTTCCCTGGTCCTGTTTTCCTTCTCGTTCCTCGGTTTCTACGATGAATTCATCATGCATACCAGGATCGACATTCCCATCAGCCTTCCCGCCTACTTCCTGACATTGATCCTGTTCCTGCTGGTGAGCAAGAAATACCTCCAGCTTGAAAAACATCTGCCCGGATGGAATACGGTCACCACCGTGATCATGTTTTTCCTGATCATTTCCATTCCCTATTACTACCTGACCGTATACGTTAAGAGCCTCTACAATAATTTCCTGGCCTTTTCGTCCCTGTTCTTCTTCGTCGCCGCGGCATTGCTCGGACTGATCGAATCGATTATCCTGCTGAAAAAAGAACAGAAAGCCAAATTCTTCCTCATCGCCAACCTCCTTGTGGTCATCTCCCTGGCCATCAATATCTTCCTTGACAATAAATACCCGGTTGTCGTTGGTTCGGTGATCCAGGGATTTATTTTCACCTTCGGTCTTGCCGAGGAGATCAAGATCCTCGACAGGCAGAAGCTGAGGTTTCAGCAGAGGTACATCAGCCAGCTCGAAGTGAACCTCAGGCTCAAGGATAACCTGACCACGGAACTGGAGCAGAAAGTCAACGAGCGGACCAAGGAGCTCAAGCATGCCAATGAAGCACTCCGGGACAAGAATTCCATCGTCGAGCAACAGAAAGAACTGCTGGAGATCCGTAACAAGGAGATCAAGGATAGCATCGAATATGCCAAGAGGATCCAGAACGCTTCCTTTCCTTCGCGCAAGATCCTTGAAAAAATCACCCGCGATTATTTCATCCTCTACAAACCCAGGGATATCGTCAGCGGCGATTTTTACTGGTTCGGCGAAGTGGACGATAAGATCATCATCATCGTTGCCGACTGCACCGGTCATGGTGTTCCGGGAGCCTTTATGAGCATGTACGGCATTGCCTTCCTCAATGAGATCGTGAACAAGGAGAAAATTTTCCAGCCCCACGATATTCTGAATCTCCTGCGCGACAAGATTGCCGGATCCCTGAACCGCGGTGACAATGAATTTGAGACGATGGATGGCATGGATATGTCGGTCCTGACTTTTGACCCGGAATCATCGAGGGTCCTTTTTGCCGGGGCGAACAATTCGATGTATCATTACCAGGACGGCGAACTCCAGATCATCCAGGCCAACAAGATGCCGGTGGCCTTCTTCCAGAAAATGGATCCCTTCACCATGAAGGAAATCCAGGTCAGGAAAGGAGATGGTCTTTATATTTTCACCGACGGGATCATTGACCAGTTCGGCGGCGAACTGGGTAAGAAATTTCTCTCCAAGCGGCTAAAGGATATGATCCTCGACATCGCCCATCTTCAGATGAAAGATCAGTTCACCCTGATTGAAAATGCCTTCAATGACTGGAAAGGCGACTATTTCCAGGTTGATGATGTGCTGATGGTCGGAATGCGGATGAAATGAAACACGCAGTTCCGCTTTCACAGAACTGCGTGCAAACCCAAATTGAACAATCCCCTCAACTGCTCTGATCCATCGTTCAATAGGGAAAACAGGCCGTTTTCAACCCGGATTTTTTGCGAGTAACATTGCCGGTACTTCCATACGTTTTCATCTGAAATTCAGTGCTTATGACATGCCGTCATTCATGCGGGCTCTCAGTAGGTGAATCCCATATCGGTCAACGCAGACTGCACTTCGGGACAGGACATAAAAAGATCCCACAGTAATCCGGTCCTGTAATTTTCAATCATCGTAATAATGGGTCCTTCGTCGATGGCCAGGTACGAACTGGCATACCAGTTGTAGGTCGGATTGAAGGCATCATAAAAACCATAGGCGCCCCAAAGTTTGTCGCCCAGGAAATAATAGAAGGTATGGATGGCATCCAGGGACTGTTCGGGGTGTATAAGGAAATGAAGAAATGGCAGCTGTCGGGGTCAACACGCCCTTGTCATTGGTGGGCGAATGGGCAGAATACCCGTCATTCCCGTCGCTGGCAGTCAGTCCCCAGCAGGCGGAGGTATAGCCGGCATAGTTCAGCGGATCGTCGGCACAATAGGCCCAGTTGATCAGCGATATGGTTGACGTTCTGTTGCCAGTAATCGACATACGGCCCATGCAGGTTATGGGGATTCAGCCCCAGGAAAGAATACTGCGTGAAAAACAGCGGGCCTCCGTAAGGCGGTCCCATGGGCAAAACATAGCCGTAGTAGCTGTTCCCGTTGAGGATGGAGCCGTTATTCATATACCCTTCGGCATAAGAGGCAGCGGGGATGGCATGTCCGGGTGATCCGATACCCAGGACATAACAGATCATGGTTTCATTGTATCCCTGGAGCTTGAGATGAATTTTAAAGCCCACTGGTCGGCGACCAGTGCCAGTAAAGGGCATTTTCACCCATGGAATAAAAGTCGTATTCCACGGCATGCCAGAGGACATTGATCCGGTCGATCAGCGTCTTTCTCTGCGGGAACTGAAGCCTGAAGGTATTGCCGGAAGGTCAGCAGTCCCTGGATCATGAAGGAGGTTTCGACGAGGTCTCCCCCATTGTCATCCGGGCTGAACGGAACCGTTTTCCCGTTGGCCCCGTTGAGCCAGTGAGGCCATGCACCGTGAAACCGGTCGCAGGTCTCGAGGAAGGTCAGGATTTTATCCATACGCTGCAGGGCCTGGTCCCGGGTGATAAAGCCCCTTTCGACGCCGACGATGAGAGCCATGACGCCGAAGCCGGACCCCCCTGTGGTCACCACATCACCGCTGCCCAGTCTTTCCCGTGCCATCCCACAACCGGGGTGGGCATAGTCCCAGAAATAGGCAAAGGTCTGTTCCTGGATTTTCGTCAGCAGGGCATCATCTGAAATGACGGGATACTGGTAAACCGAATCCAGGGCGCCGTAGAAGGCATTTGAAAAGCCCTCGAACGTGAACCCGTTGGCGGCGGTGAGGCCCTGGGATATGGTAAACGTGTATTTTTTAAATGTCTGGAGCAGGGTGACCGTCGAAAGAGAGACCCGGAGTGAATCATCGGAAAGGGTCAGGGTGTAATCCCCCGTGCCGGACAGGCTGATGAACGACTTATAATTGTCGGGATTGAGGGGGACGGAAAAGCGGATACGGATATTGGCGGAATCGGGACCGATGCCAACCAGGGGAACGTGGGTATAGAAATTTTTTCCATTGAGGGTTGCCGACGCGATGGACAGGTTTCCCGGCTGGGTGACGAAGCTGAGGGTGAAACCGGCAAAGGTCTCCCCTCCGGCTCCCCTGAGTCCGGATGAGACCACCAGTCTGTAAGTCTTGCCGTGGTCGAGGTCGGCCGCAGGGTCGAGAGCAACCGAACTGTTATTGTCGAGGTAACTGATCTGAACGGCGACTTTTGAGGAGTCTTCGCGTTCCAGGACGATAAGGTCCGGCATTCCAGTGGTATCCAGCGGATTGCTGAATTGGAGGACGAAATTACGGTCGACGGGGACACCCGTGGTCACTCTGCCCAAATCGAGGTAGAGGTTACCGGCCCTGACCTTCTGTAGCTGAAGGATCCCTGGCGTTGCCGGGGTGGGGTTTTCTTTTTTCGAGCATGAGAGGACCAGTGCCCCGATCATCAAAAATAAGGCACAACTCGCGATAAGCCCTGACCGGATTCTGATCATGGTAAAAGGATAAGAAGGATAAAAACAGGACGGGGAAAGACTTCCTCCCCCGTCCTGCTATTGTGAAACAAACGATTGGGCTCAGGGTTTTCCTGAATTGTACATGAGCGTGATTTCATCCGGGGTCAGGACCTTGTGGTAAATGCTGACATCGTCGAGCATCCCCTGGAAGTGTCCGTTGGTCGGAACGGAATAATCGGCCCATGAGTCGCCGATGGTGGCATCTGTCGGATCCTGGATGAAGCCGAAGGCCAGCAGGTTGTTGCCCGGGTTCCCGGCATACTTAAGCCCGGTGGCATTGTACAGTGCGTTATCGGTGCCATACAGGTTGAAATCCTGTTCCTTCATCTTCTGACCGTTGATGTACATGGTCCCCACTTTGGTGGCGCTGTTGTACGTGCAAACAATATGAGCCCAGTGCATGGCCAGCAGACCGTTAACGCCGGTCCCATTATTGGAGGTCAGGTCCTTGCTGAAAGTCCATCCCTTCCATCCGCCGTTGTCTTTGGTCGTCCCCGTTGCAGCACCGTTAAACCAGAGGTCCTGCGATGCGGTCGTCCCGTCGCTGAGACTGTAGGTGGCAGCAAGTTTGCATTCACCGAGACCGCCGTTACCGTTGTTGTTGATCTCAAACTGGAAGCCGTTCCATCCGGCAAGGCCCATGACGAACTGGTCCCTCTTGCCAGTGGAATCTTCTTTAACCCAGAAACTGAGGCTGAAATCGTCGGTGTTCATCAGCTGATCACCGTTGGGGATCTCGACAAGGCTTGTCGTTCCGTTAAAGACGGCAGCCATCCCTGAATTGGTATTGTGCGATGCATCGTATGAGATATCGATCACGCCGTTGGCGGTGGGATCAAAGCCATCCACCTGGTCGGTTGCATCGTTCTCAAAGTTCCAGTAGGCGACGGCGCCCGAAGGAGCGAAAGTGCCTGCTGTGGTGAACGTCCTGTTGAAGGCTTCCAGGGAGAGTCCGTCGGTCGACTGGATATCGCCGGTGAAATTGAGTTTATACAAAGCGCCCATACCCAATTCGTTCTGCGGGGTGATGGTCACTTGTTTTCCGCTGACCTGGAGGTTGAGCGGGATGTCCATGTTATCGTAATCCTCGGTCATCGTCACTGAACTGGCGGTGACTGTGGCGGGGTCGATATTGGTCGTGAATGTGGCCACGATCGTGGGGTTGGTTGAAACGCCTGTCGGAGAGCTGGCTCCGTTCAGGTCAACATCGCCGGCGGTGAGCGTGGAGAGCTTCGGTGCCGTCGGATTGGATTCTTTCTTGCAGCTGGTGGGTACGATAAGAAGCACTGCCAGTGCAAGGATTGTACTTAATAAAAGATGCTGTTTTTTCATAATTAAGCAGATTAAAAAATTTAACAAATGGATATTATTGCCAATTCGGGTTTTGAATAAGCGAACCTTGTGAGATATCGATTTCATTCTGTGGAATCGGGAGAGTTTCATATTGAGACGTGTAACCGAGAGGACCGAGGGCCTCCTGTGCTTTCCCTGTGCGGACGAGATCCCAGAAACGGTGGCCCTCCAGGGCCAGTTCATGTCTCCGTTCTTCCAGGATAATGTCGCGCAGGCTGTCCTGATTGGTTTCGGTGATATCGGGCAGGATCGAGTTGTTTCCCTGCCGGGCGCGTTTCCTGACTTTATTGAGTTGCACGAGTGCATCCTGGGATTTGCCGTTTTCATTCAGAGCTTCTGCGGCCATCAGCAGCACATCGGCATATCGCAGGATCCGGCGGTTACAACCCCATTCTTCGATCGTCGACGTTCCCGGGACCCACACTTTGCGGTTATAGCATTCCACTTCGATGACGTTTCCCAGGCTGTCCGTTGATCACGTCGGGTGTCGGTCCGTCGCCCTTGATGACGATACCGTCGATGGTATCGCCGAGGTCGATGATGGTCCCTTTCAGCCGTGGGTCGCCGGTCTCAAAGGAATGGCGGAGATCTTCGCTGGGGCGGTTGAATCCCCAGCCACGGTTGGGTGTTCCCCGGACTCCCTGGGTGTTGGCATACTGGTCGCCCGGGCCGCCCCCGCCGGTAACCGGGAGGGCACCGACCTCGAGGATCGATTCAATGCCATGTTCGCCATTGATCCCGCAGGCATCGGTGAATACCGGCTCCAGATCGTATTCCCCCGAATTGATGACATCCATGGCGTATTTCTCGGCATTGGCATAATCGTGCCTGAATAAATACATCTTAGCCAGCATCCCCTCGGCGGCACCCTTCGAAGCACGGCCATTGTCCTCAGGAGCATAAGCGCTCTTTTCCGGAAGATGTGCCGCGGCATACAGCAGGTCGCTCTCAACCTGTTTATAGACATCATCGACCGATGACTTCGGCACCTTGAGAGGCGGGTTCTCACTGGTGACAATGGGTACGCTGCCCCAGGCCCTGGCCAGGTCGAAATAGAAGAGGCCGCGCAGGAACCTGGCTTCGGCCAGGTAACGGACCTTCAGGGTGGTATCCATGGGGATCGGCGGAACCTGGTTGATGACGACATTTGCCCGCTTGATACCCTGGTAGAGATTGTTCCACCAACGGTCGAGTCCGTCCTGTGTGGGCGTGATGGTGAAATTGTCATACGGACCGATCGTGGCCGCCTGGTCATTGGTATTGCTTCCTTTACGGGCATCATCCGACATGATATCCAGGATCGGATAACCGCCCGAATTATAAAACCAGTCACGCAACGTTGAATACACGGCATTGGTGGCCAGGAGGCGCATCGGAGGATGTCCTGGGAAAAGTTTCCTGGGTCATTTCCTTCTGAAGATCGGTATTCAGAAAATCATTACATCCCGGAGTGATGAACAGCATCAGGATAAAAAAGCGGCTATGGTGGATCTGATCGTTTTCATGACTAAAAGGATATATTTAAACCAATGGAATATAGCCGGCTCGTCGGGTAGGTTCCCTTGTCGATCTGGTTATCAATGGGGCTTGCGCTGGTGATATCGGGGGAATAACCGGTGTATCGGGTGAGAGTGTACAGGTCGGTGCCTTTGACATAGACCCTCAGTTTCTGAATGGACAGCCGGGTCGAGGAATTCTGTCGGGAAGGGTATATCCGAGGATGAAGGTCCTCAGCCGGAAATAGGAGCCGTCATAGATGAAATGGTCGGAAGGTTCATAATTATATCCTCCGAATGAAGGCCGGGGCTCGGTATTGCTGGTTCCGGGACCTGTCCAGCGGTTCCACACATGGGCTTCGAAATTGTACGGGTCGGGCCTGACGATTTCCTTGGCGTTGAAGATCTTGTTGCCCGTCTGGCCGATGAAATCGAGCGACAGGTCAAAGCCCTTGTAGTTTCCGGTAAAATTCAGACCGAAAATAAAATCGGGGATCGGCGATCCGATGTAGGTCCTGTCACGGTCATCAATGATGTTATCATGATTGACATCGACATACCGCAGGTCACCGACGCCGGCATTACTGGTATGCGGGTAGCTGTTGAGCTCATCCTGGTTCTGGAAGATCCCGTCGGTTTTATACCCGAAGAACGCGCCGATGGGAAGGCCGACCCGGCTCTCGGTGACATTCTTGCCGTTGTCAAGGCCCACCGCCGATAAGCGTAGAGTCGGAGCCACTCGTTCCCCCGATCGTCAGCACTTCATTGTGAACAGTCGAGCCCAGGGCACCGATGCTGTAATCGAAATCACCGGCTTTTCCCCGGTAGGTAATGTTGAACTCATACCCCGTATTCAGCACGGAGGCTGCGTTGAAATATTTTTTTTGGCCCTGACCGTTCCCCTGGATCCCGGGAATACTGAGGGCAAGCAGAATATCCTCTGTTTTTCGGTGGTAGTAATCGAATTCACCGGTGAGGGCATTTCTGAAGAATCCGGTTTCAAGGCCGATATCTCCCTGTTTTGTGGTTTCCCATTTCAGGTCTGGGATTTCCGGTACGGCCGAAGGTGGCTGCCGAGGCGGCCGCTTCATTGACGCCGAAAATGGCCAGCAGTGTCGGGTCGACCCGGTCAAACCGTTCGGTATAGGGGATCTTCTCATTCCCGATGTAGCCATAACTCGCCCTCAGTTTCAGATTGCTGATGAAAGTGGCATTCTGCATAAATGCTTCCCGGGAGATATTCCATCCGACAGCCGCGGAAGGAAAATTGGAAAACCGGTTTCCCGGGGCAAATTTCGATGAGCCGTCGGTACGGAAGGTGAAGGTCAGAATGTACCTCCTGTCGTAGGTGTAATTGGCCCTGAAAAGATAGGACAACATCGTGTAATACTGGTTTTCATCAACATTATCGAAAATATCCTGGATGGTATTGACATTGTTCGGAAGGTCATAGATGTTGCTGGGCTGAATGTACCAGAACTGGCTCTGGTCACGGATCAGGTTTTTCCCCGTAAGTCCGATGTTCTCCGAGGTAAACTTCTGCATGGTATAGCCTCCGACCGCATTGATGGAATGTTTTCCGTAATCCTTCTGGAAGGTGATCGTATTTTCCCATAACCACGACAATCGCTGGTTGACAGCTTTAACCAAAATGCTCTGGACATTTTCCTGCTGCGACGAGACATGGTAGGCCGGAGTGAAATTCAGCGGCCTTTCGAAATCGGCATCGATACCGAAACTCGATTTAAGGGTCAGGGATTTGAACACGGTGGCTTCCGCATAGACATTCCCGACTCCCCGGAGGCCCTTGTTAAAATCATGGGAATAATAGAGGGCAGCCAGCGGGTTACCGACATTTTCCACCTCGGCAAAGCTGCCGTCGGGATTATATGGCACGAAGACCGGCTGTGCGCGGTAGGCGATGTAGGCCACATTTGGGGCGTTCCGCTGCCGGAAGGGCACCATGGAGATGTTGTTGCCGAACTTCAGATTTTTGGTCAGGTTATAGGTGTTGTTAAATCGCAGGGAAAGCCGTTGGTATGAAGATTTGTCGATGATCCCGTCCTGACCGAAATAGCCGATCCCGATATAATACTGGTCGGATTTGGTTGAACCCGAAACCGAGAACTGGTAAGATTGCTGGGGAGCCGTATGGAAGACCAGGTTTTGCCAGTCGGTACTGGGAACAAGGTCGACGTTGTTGAATTTTCCCGGCTGGATCTCGTTGTAAATGGTTGCGAACTGGTGTCCGTTAAGCAGATCGATCTTCTTCTCGATTTGCTGGATGCTGTATTCGGCATCGAAACTGAACTGTGTTTTCCCTTCCACGCTCTTTCCCGACTTGGTGGTGATCAGGATGACCCCGTTGGCACCCCGTGAACCATAGATGGCGGTGGCAGAGGCATCCTTCAGCACTTCAACGGAGGCGATATCATCGCTGTTCAGGAACGAAATATCATTGAGGATAACGCCATCGACGACATAGATCGGGGAAGAGTTATTAAAGGTCCCCACCCCGCGGATCCGGACAACCGGGGCCGCTCCGGGAGCTCCTGAGGTGTTTGCTACATGGATCCCGGCGACTTTACCGGCAAGTGACCTCACCGGGTCGTTCGAAGTCACCTTGGTGATATCCGATGACTTGACGGTGCTCACTGAACCTGAAAGATCGCTTTTCTTGACGGTACCATAGCCGATGACCACCACCTCACTGATCGCTTCCGCTTCCACTTTCAGCTTGACATTGATTTCGGTTTTATCGTCGATGGGGATATTTTGCTGCTGGTACCCGATGTACGAAAAAGACAGCGTATCGTCCCCGGGGTTGACAGGAATGGTGTAATCCCCGTCGAGGCCTGTTATAACCCCCCTGGTGGTACCTTTGATGAAGACATTTACCCCGGGGAGTACACTTCCATCATCAGCCGAAGTCACTTTACCGGTGATTTGTCTTTGCTGGGCAAAAATGACAGGGGCCGAAAGGAACATCAGCAGGACAAAAGCAATAATCCGCTTCGAGTCCGGGCTTTCTGTTTGAATTCATAAATAGGCGATTTAGAGCGTTATAGCAACGTGGATAAAAGCATTCAGGGCCGTCATTTGTTCGATTTTTAACAATCATTGGAGCCATCCTCCTTTAAATCCGGCCTTTTTAAGACCGGCTACGATATATGGGTTTTTCTTCATCAGATCCCACACCAGTCCGGTCTGGTAATTTTCAAGCTGGATCAGGATCGGCCCCTCGTCGATCCCAAGGTAATCCACATCGAACCAGCCCTTCCGGCCGTCCTTATTTTTATAGGTCATATTGAAGGCGTCGCGGAAGCCATACTGCTCGGTAAAGAGAATCACCGAACTGTTCCTTCATGGCCATGAGGGCGCTGATGCACTCTTCAGGGGCGAAGGGAATCGATCCGCCGGCGGCCGTCGGGGCAATCGTACCGTCATCGATGGTGTCGATGGCACTTGCTCCCCGTGCACGGTAATTCCAGAACCGGCGGAGGCCTTCAGATGTCATCTGCTGCGTCTGAGCCGGTCCGTCACAGGCGGTGAGTCCCCAGACATTTCCGGAATAGGCTGAGAATCCGAGGGGATTGTCCATGCAATACGCCCGGTTACCCAGGGTGGCACGGCGCGAATTTTCAAAATAGTCGATCCCTTTCTGACGCATATAATCATCCTGGATCCCGCGGAAATCAATATACATATGAGAATACTGGTGACCGAACAACGGGCTGAAATTGACCATGTCGTAGCCATAGAAGTCACCCCATTTATAGGTGCTGCACCAGGTTTTCCAGGCGCTGTCGCCGATGGGATGGGTAGGCGAACCCATGGCCATGACAACCAGAATCATGGCCTCATTATAACCCGTCCATCGGGACTTCAGAAATCCGCTTCCCGGGTGGTAGCCCATTGACATGGCATCCTGGCCGTTCATGGCCCAGTCCCACTCAACGCGCCGGTACAGCGAATCGGCCAGCGCGCGGATCTCCGTTTCGTCATCGCCGGGACCGTCAAAATAAGACTGGCAGGACAGGATGCCGGCCATGAGCAAACCGGTGTCGATGGTGGAGAGTTCGGTATTCTGGTACCGGAGGCCCTGGCCATAGGTCAGGAAATGATAGTAAAAACCTTTGTAACCCGTGATACCGCTGACTTCCGGCCCCTGTTTGGAATTCCAGAACCACCGCAGGGTGTTCAGAACCCGTTCGGCACCCTGCCGCCGCGTGATGTACCCGTTTTCAATACCGACAAGATATGCCGTCAGTCCGAACCCGGTAGCGGCGATGCTCGTGAACCTTCGCGTGGGATAACGGTCCGGGATACCCCATGTCGGCTGTGTCGACCTGCTCCCAGAAATAGCCGAAGGTCCGCTTTTTCAGGTCCTTCAGGAAGGCGTCCCGATCGAGCCCTCTCACCGGTTTTTTGCCTCCGTTGCAGGAAGCAAGCGGAAGCAGTATCCCGGCAAACAAACCGATAAAAATCCAACGAACGGCTAATGGATGATGTCTCTTTTCATGGCAGGTAAACGATTTCACACAATTATATGGAATCAACAAGATATTCCACATTTGTATCTTACTGAAAATCTTTACCTTCACTTGATTACTTCATGTTATTAAACACCAAAATCGGATTCTACATCATTACTTCATCAATGATGGAGGTCATGTCCTGAAATGAGGCATAAAATAAGGAAATATGGAAAGGAGATTTGTAGAAGATTTTTATAAACCGGGAAAGTCAGGTATCAGAAATTCATGAGGAATTCGACCAGATTTTCATCCGATTGAGTTGAAGGCGCTTCCGGAGCCGGTAACGGCGGATCTCAATGCCCCGGACAGAGATATTCAGAAGGGGGGCGATTTCCTTGGAACTGAGATTCAGTCGCAGGTATGCACAGAGTTTGAGATCGCTGGGGGTCAGTTCATCGAAGGATTCTTTCAGCCGCCTGAAAAAATTTTCATGGACCTGGTCGAAATGCATCTCGAAGATTTTCCAGTCATCCTCCGAGGAGATACTCGAATCGATCAGCTGGATGAGCTTATCATAATGATAGTTGGGATAACGTCCGCCAAGTTCGCGTTTCTGGTTCATGATCTCGTCCTTGAGTTTGATCAGGAGTTCGTTCTTTCTCAGGATGGTCATGGTATAATTGGCCAGTTGCACATTTTTATGGGAGACTTCAGCCTGGAGTTTTTCATTTTTCAACCTGATCATTTCCTGGTCGGCCATCAGTTTGGCATGGGCACGTTTTTCCCTTTCGAGGGTCTGCATTCGGAGGGCATGTTTCTTCAGGCGTTTGACGAAAGCCAAACGAAGGAGGATGATGAAAACCATCAAAATGAGACTGTAAAACACCAGGGCCGCCAGGGAGGCATACCAGGGTCTTCTGATCTTGATTGGAAAAACGGCGGGAGGACTGACGTCGCCGTCGCGTTTTCAGTGTCTTCACCATAAAACGGTATTCACCCGGAGGCAGGCGGGTGTAATTCACACGCGAACGTGCCGACCATGGCGACCACTGATCGTCGAGACCTGCCAGGCGGTAACTGAAAAGCGGTGCGACGCAGATCGCATCCGGAGAAAAGGCAAATTCAAGGTTTCTGAAGGAATAGGGCAACATCGGCCGGGTTACTGTTCTGTCCCGCTGAGGAGCCTATAGCTCCTGTTTTTCCGGTCGAAGGCCCTGACCATCCGGATCAGGGGGTTCGGTACCGGGATCGGCAGCAATGATCTGACTTTCGTCGAATAGGGCAAAACCATTATCCAGGCAGATCAGGAAGAGCGAGTCGCGTAGCACGGAAGCTCCCCGCTGGCCCGCTCCGATGTATGCGCCCTGGGTGGAAAAATCATAGGAAAATAGCCTGTGGCATTCCCCACCGGAGATGGAAAAAAGCGCAGCCTTGTTCCCTTCGATGCACCAATAGCGGTTCCCCGCGACAGGGATAATCCGGTCAGACGCGGCATATCCCCCCAGTTCCCTATTCAGGTATTCATAAGGAACGATAGTGTCGGACAGGTCGTTATAGGTGTAGATTTTTTTCCGCGTACAGAAGACCACACGATTATCGACGGTGGCGACCTGCACGTGGCGGTCTGTGGGAAGTCCATCTTTCTGACCGAAATACCTCACCTCCACGATACGGGTATATCCCGGATCAAACCGCAGTCTGTAAAGACCTTTGCTGGCATGAGATGCCCAGATATACCCGTATTGATCGGGTTCGAAATGCGGAATTGGCTCGTAGAAGCCGGGGATGGCATGCGAAAATGTCCATCGGCCGCCTTTCCGGGTATAGACTGAAAAGACGCTGTAACTGCTTTGAAGAAGGATCTCCTGACCGTTGATTTCCATTTTCCGGATCTCGTAACCGCCATTGATATCGGATATCTTTCTGAACCTGGCCGTCACGGATGAGGAAGGTCCCGTTGGTATGACCGCAGTAAAGGTCACCGTCGATGACCTCAAGGTCCCAGACCTGTCCCTGGGTTCCCTCAACCAGTAAGGGGTCAGAATACCCGGTGAAGGGATCATACCGGTAACGGAAGACCCCCTGGTTGGTCCCGACCCACAGCCGGTCGCCTGTGAGTGCAGCGGCATAGACCGCCCTCCGGCTGCCGGTGGGATCCATATAAATCGACAGCGGGTTGTCGAGGCTGATGTAGTCGATGCCGCGGTCGAGACCTGCCCAGAAAGCATGACCTTTCGCCTTCCTCAGGGCAAGGACGGTATTGTTCTGCATGAAATGCGCTGTATTGAGGTGCTCCCTGAGGCTGCCATCGGGATTCAGGATGAAAACCCCGTCGACAATGGTTCCGATGACAATCAGGCCATCGAGTGAAATGCCGTTGTTCACTCCCGCATCCCGGATCATTTCATTGACCGGGCATGAGAAGGGCCGTATGCCGGAGCTGTCCATGATGTAAAGTCCCGATGAAGCCGCACCGATCAGGAATGCATCGTCGCCGAAAGGGAAGCATCGTTTTGATCTCATCACCGGCGAGACGTTCGCTTCCCGGGATGAAGGCCAGGCTGTCATCCCTGATCTCGCATAAGCCCTGGCCCACCTTATGGATAAAAAGCCGGTCCCTGGCTTCCATCAGGAGAACGATGGTGCCGCCGGGGTCGAGAACCTTCACCGATTTACCGTCATAGACATAAATATGGGAGAAGGACTGGAAATACACCTTGCCGTTGTGGATGACGATCCGCCAGATCTCATCATTGTGAAAACTGATTTTTGCGGGTGAGGAACTGAGTGAGGTATAATCGTAAAAACCCTGGCTGTTGAGCGAGAAATAGCCGAATTCCTCAAAGGCGCCGACATAGATCCGGTTATCTGGCTCCGACCCGGACCGACCTGACCACCATATTGTCGGGCATTGGGTAAATCTCCCAGTTCGACCCGTCGAAACGGAGAAGGCCCTGATTATTCCCGATATACACGATTGCCCTGCGCCGTCAGTATCAACGGACCAGTTTTGGTTGTCTCCATGGTAGGTCTTCCTTGGAGAAATTGATCACAAAGGATTTTCCATACAATGCCGCATACAAGGGAGAAACGAGGGGAGCCAGGCAGAACAGCCCTGAAAAGGCGATGATACGGAAGATCCGGGTTCGCATGCTGGTACGGGTATGGATGGCAAAATTTAGCTGAAAAAAACCAGGATTCCAAATGGTCGAAGATTCAATGCCGGGAATGCCGGACTTTCCGCCAATCAATCGTTAAAGCCGGGATCGGTGGGTGAGAGGGATACCCGACGAGGCGGTTCTCAGATATACTCTCCGGTTTTGGCATCGATCACCTGGTAGTTCTTGTCGATGATCAGATCGGCAAGGGGCTTGAGCGACCGGACGTTCTGATGTTCCTTTTCCAGGACGGCCATCCGGAAATCATCCAATTTCTCCTTTTCCCGCTGGATCTGGGAAATTTTCGTTTCGTTGAAATCGAGATCAATAAATACACGCAGATCCATGCCATCGGCCTTCAGAGCATAGAGGCCATCGATGACCAGGAGGTCGATCTTTTTGAAGTCGGTGATCAGTTTATCAACCTGTTCGGGGATGATATCGATGCAAGGCATCATCGATTCCCTGTCCTCCTTGAAATCCTGGATATTTCTCTGGATCAGGTTCCAGTCGTACTCATGGATCCCGACCGTATCGATTCCCTGTACGCGTCTCCATTCCGACCGGAGCAGGGGCGGAACTTTGTAATAGTCGTCGGCATGTAAAATCTTTACCCGGATATGCTCTTCCTTCAGCCTCCTGGCCAGTGAATGGGAGACTTCCGATTTGCCGGCCCCGGATTCACCGGAGATTCCCACAATGAATTTATATCCCTTGTGCAATTTATCTCTTTCCAGAATAACCCTTTTTGCAATGGCCTCCGCGGCCGCCTTATGCATTTCACGGATTATGAGAATGTCACCAAGCATATCGATGGAATTATTTTGAGGTCAAAAATAACAGCAATTCTTCAGAATACCAGTATTTAAATGAACTTTTTACAGCGCCACAGCCAGCGTATGGCTATTTTCAAGTTCGTACCTGACGCCTTTCACAAAAATCCTGCCTGCCGGATTGGTCTCTGAATGGAAATAGATTTTAACCTCATTCCTGGGTCACATTGAAGTGGTAACGGTCGTGGCGGAACTCGAAATGAAAGATCAGTTCCTTCCATCCGTCGGGGAGATCGGGATCGAGCATCAGGGCATCACCATGCCAGTTGAGCCCGGCGAACATGGTCAGGGCATTGAGAACCGTTCCGCCCATGACGCCGACATGGATGCCCTCCCCGGTGGTTCCGCCCTGTATGTCGACATAATCACTCATCAGCGCTTCGCTGTATAGGTCGTAGGACATCCCGTCATAACCGGTCAGTTTAGCCAGGTATGCATGTACGACCCGGCTCAGTGTGGAACCATGGGAGGTGCGTTCAAGGTAATAATCGAAATTCTTTTTCAGGATGTTCTCGTCCGTTTTGTAACCCATCTCCCGGATGAGGCCGATCACCTCATCCCGGTCAAGGTTGTAGAAGATCATCAGCGTGTCGGCCTGTTTGTCCACCTTGTAATCATCGGGCGAATTTCCCTCCGCCTTCAGGATCCTGTCCATACGGTGGATATCGTCGTATTTTTTGCGATAGGCATCCCAGTCGAGTTCCTTCAGCCCGAAATACCCGTCGAACTGTTCGAGTATCCCTTCATCATTGAAGATCAGGTTCATATTCACCGACATATCCTTCCATTTCACGAGCTCTTCCTTCCGGAGAAGGATTTTTTCCACGATCCGTTTACGTTCGGTGAGATCGAGGGTATCCATGAATTCAAAAGCCTTTTTCATTAACCAGGCTGTCATCAGGTTGATGTAGGCATTATCTTTAAATCCTCCTTCGTCGGCGCCGGGAAGTTTTTCATGGAATTCATCGGGTCCCATGACCTTACCGATGGAATACCGTCCGGTCTTTTCATTTTTCTCAGCCTTGGAGGCCCAGAACCGGCAAATTTCAAAAAACATTTCTGCACCGTACTGGCTCATGAAATCCTGGTCACCGGTTATGTTGAAGTACTGCCAGATGTTGTAGGCCACGGCCGCTGAGATATGCCGCTGGAGTGAACTGTAATCGGGGCCCCATTCCCCTGATACGGGGTTCAGATGCACGACCTGGGATTCCTCCCTGCCGTCACTTCCGCTCTGCCAGGGGAACATGGCGCCTTCGTAGCCATGTTCGTGTGCATAGTTGCGGGCCTGGTTCAGCCGCCGGTAGCGGTACATCAGCACCGACCTTGCGGTGGCGGGAAAATAGGTGGCAAAGAAGGGCAGGACGAACATTTCATCCCAGAAGATGTGGCCCCGGTAAGCCTCGCCATGGAGCCCGCGGGCCGGGATCCCTGCATCAAGATGTTCATGATGGGGGGAGGTGGTGGTGAGAAGATGGAAGATATGCAGCCGGATGAGCATCTGCGCGAACCGATCGCCGTGGATCTCAATGTCGGCCCGGTTCCAGATGTCTGCCCAGGCCTTTTCGCTCTGGGCAAAGATCTCGTCGAAACGGCCGGCTGTCGATAGCTGGTCGACGACAGCTCCCAGGGGATTGTTCACCTCGAAGTCGCGGGAATTATGGATACAGATCATCTTTCGCAGGCTTAAGCAGGCGTTCTTCGCCGACCTCGTATTTGAAAAGGGAGGTAACCTTTCCCTTACCCGGCTCGAATGAGGATCTCGGCACGGTTTTCCCCTCAAGGGTCACATCCAGTTTCTGCGCCACGGATACGGTGATATCCGACTGGTTGGTTTTCACGATCACATAATCGAGACCGTTCATGGTGCCCCGGTCGAGCTGATCGAGATGATGCTGGTCAAGGTCGCTGTACCGTTCGACGCCGTCATTGATCAGATCCCCGTCGATCGCGGAAAGGATCTCGATCTTTGCTGAATAGTTGACCGGTGTGACGGAATATTCGAGACCGCCGAGGTGGGGATCGGCCATGCTGACGAAACGGCGCGATTCGACCAGTGTTTCTTTACCGTCATCGTGGATGACGATCAGGGAGCGGTAAAGCATGCCCGTTTTCAGATCGAGCCGTCGTTCGATAAGGTTAAATGGATGCTTATTGGGATCGAACCATTCCCCATCATCAATCCTGAAATTCACGGGGAGCCAGTTGATGAAATTGACAAAATCCTCGTTTTCAATCCAGCGGTCGCTCACTTTGGATTTACGGCGGTTATACAGCCCGGTCATATAGCTGCCCGGGTAATTGGACTCCCCGGCGCTGAGTTTCCTCCATGGCACCCCGGGAGGCAAAGAAACCATTGCCCGTGGTCAGCAGGGCTTCTCTCGATTTTTCCTTTTCCGGTTCATAGGATTTATAGAGCACCGACCATTTCATTTTTGGAAGCTCCTCGCCGAACCACCGGTCAACCGCTTCGATCCCGCCAAGGTCGGCCATATCTTCGATGACGATATCGGCACCGTTTTTCCTCAGTTCCCCGACGTTTCCCTCCCGGGCGATTCCCAGGGTGAGACCGAAACCGCCGGCGGCACCTGCCTGAACCCCGCTCACCGCATCTTCCACCACCACCGACCTGTCGTAGGCGACACCGAGATTGTCGCAGGCGGTGGTGAAAATGTCAGGCTCGGGCTTCCCTTTCAGGCCCAGTTCCGCCGAAACGATCCCATCGACCCGCGTTTCAAAGAGATCGATGAGTCCGGCTGTCTCCAGAACTTTCTTACAGTTTTTGCTCGACGAAGCGACGCCGACTTTGACGCCGGCCTCTTTCAGTTGATGGATGAATTCGACGCTGGAATCGTAGACTTCCACACCGTCGTTTTCGAGTATATCGGTGAAATAGTTATTTTTCCGGTTGCCGAGGCCGCAAACGGTCTCTTTTTCGGGAGGATCCGAGGGATCGCCGTAAGGGAATGTCGATATCCCTCGACTTTAAAAAATCGGCAACACCTTTGTAACGGGGCTTGCCATCGACATAAGGAAGGTAGTCTTTTTCATGGGTAAATTCCCGGAAGGGTTCATCATATTCCTTTTCCCGGTACTTTAAATAATCGTTAAACATCCTGGTCCATGCGGCTGAATGGACCAGTGCGGTTTTTGTAATCACACCGTCCAGGTCGAAGATGACGGCGTCGAAATGCAGATTTTTCATGAAAAACGTCTTTTATTATTTTTGGTTACTGAAATCTGACCAGGCAGATTCTAAAATTAACAAAAATGATTGAAACAGCCGGATTTCATGAAGTGGATGAAAAGCCTGGCCTGTTGTTGTCCCGGGAATATCTCCGGAATGATCTCACCGGATCCATTTACCGGATCTCCCGAAATACTGAACATTCCAATGAAATAAAACGTTTCGCGGCTTTGATTTGTTGATCTTATAGTGTTATTTTATATCACGACTAAGCTAATGACCATGAGCCGACTTATTCTTGTTTCAAATCTTTTACCGCTTAAAATTGAAAAAAACAGGAAGGACGAGTATGAGCTGAAACCCCGGATCGGTGGTTTTGCCAGCGGATTTGAAAAATTCTATCACGAAAAGAATTCGGTCTGGGTGGGATGGACCGGCCTCGACCGCCGGGAAATCCCGGCCGACAAGAGAGACAGCATCACCGAAGAACTGAATAAACGCAACTGTTTTCCTGTCATCCTGAGAAGAAGGGAAAGGGAACAATACCTCGAAGGCTTTGCCAACAGTACAATATGGCCGTTATTTCATTACTACAATGAAAAGTCGACATACCGGGAGGCCGAATGGAGGCAATATGTCCGGGTCAACCAGAAATATGCCGACGAACTTGAAAAGATCGTCAGGGAAGATGACCGAAGTCTGGATCCATGATTATCACCTGATGTTGCTGCCGAAGATGCTCCGGGACCGTTTTCCCGAAATTTCCATCGGCTATTTCCAGCATATCCCGTTCCCCTCCTTCGAGGTGTTCAGGCTTCTGCCCTGGAGGATTGAGATCCTGGAAGGTCTTCTCGGGGCCGACCTGATCGGATTTCATACCTACGACTACGAACGTCACTTTATCAGTTCACTCCGGCGTCTTATGGGTCTGGACACCTACTTCAACCAGGTCCGGTACAAAAAGCGGGTCCTGAAAGTCGACAATTTCCCCATGGGCATCGATTATGAAAAATTCAGTTCCCGGGCCCTGGAGATTACAGGAGAAGATGCCCGAAAAATTAAAAAAATTCCATCACGAGATCGAGAAGCATATCCGGGTCAGACCTGAGAACAAGATCATCCTTCTCGTGGAACGGCTCGACTATACCAAGGGGCTCATCAACAGGATCAAGGCATACCGGGAATTTCTTGAAAAGCACGATGATTCCCATGGAAAAGTTTCCCTTCTGATGTACATCACCACACTCCGTGAAAACGATCATGGAGAACAAGCAGATCAAAGGGGAGATCGAGCGGCAGGTGGGCAAGCTGAACGGTGAATTCGGCCGGATCGACTGGACCCCTGTTTTTTATTTTTACAAGGAATTGACCTTCGACCAGCTGGTGCAGGTCTATCTGTCTTCCGATGTGGCCCTGGTTACACCTTTGCGCGACGGGATGAACCTGGTGAGCAAGGAGTTTATTGCCAGCAAACCCGACAGGAAAGGCGTGCTGATCCTTTCCGAAATGGCCGGAGCATCGAAGGAAATGGGTGAAGCCGTGATCGTCAATCCCAATAACCGGTCGGAAATCGCCAATGCCATCGACCTGTCACTTTCCATGCCCGAGGATGAGCAACAGGAACGCAACAAGGCCCTGCAGAAGAGGCTTTCCACCTACACCGAAAAAAAATGGGCCCACGATTTCCTCGAAGCCCTTCAGAGTGTGAAGAAGATCCAGGAGTACAACCTCACCCGTAAGCTCAACAAAAGGATCTCGGAAGCCATTATCGACCGTTACGAATCCACCAAAAAGCGGATCATCCTGCTCGACTATGACGGAACCCTCCTGGGCTTTTTCAAGGATCCCAGTGATGCGAAGCCCGACAAGGAGCTTTACGGGATCATCAAGGATCTGATCTCCGACAACAAGAATGATGTGATCATCATCAGCGGCCGCGACAAGGAAACGCTCTCTTCCTGGTTCGACGATGACTGGAAGCTGGGTTTTATCGCCGAACACGGGGTTTGGCACCGGAAAGTCGAAGGCGACTGGTATATGCAGAATTCCATCGACAAGGACTGGATGGAGATCGTGAAACCGATCCTCGATTTTTATGTGGACCGTACACCGCGAAGTTTCATCGAAGAGAAAAATTATTCGCTCGTCTGGCATTACCGGGACTCCGACCCCGACCTGGGAGTCCAGCGTGCCTATGAGCTCAAGGATGAACTGCAGAGCCTGGTCACGAACCTGGACCTGGAAATCATGGATGGCGACAAGGTCATCGAGATCAAGAATTCGGGGATCAACAAAGGACGTGCAGCGGTCTCCCGGATGGGACACAAGAAATATGATTTCATCATGGCCATGGGCGATGACTGGACCGATGAATTCACCTTCGAATCGCTTCCCGAAGACGCGATCACCATCAAGGTGGGCGACAAATCCACGAAGGCGAAATACTTCGTCGACAATTATAAGAATATCAGGGATTTACTCAAAACGTTAGTCAGTTAGGACATGCCGCGGTCAGGTCATCGGAGGTTTGAGAAGAATCTCCAGTTCCGTAAATTTCAGGCCTACGGGTTTCTGAAAAATCTCCGCTTCTTCGAGCCTTTCCTCATGCTATTTTTCCTGGAAAAGGGGATCAGCTACCTTCAGATCGGAACCCTTTATGCCATCCGGGAGATCACCATCAACATCTTCGAGATCCCCAGCGGACTGGTGGCTGACGCCTGGGGCCGGCGGAGAACGCTGGCAGGCTCTTTCATCTTTTACATCCTGTCATTCACCGTTTTTTATTTCACCTCCGGATATGCGTGGTTTATCGGCGCGATGATCTTTTTCTCCCTGGGTGAAGCTTTCCGGAGTGGCACTCACAAGGCAATGATCTTTGAGTATCTGAGGATGCGGGGATGGGAGGACCAGAAAGTCGATTATTACGGGAGGACGCGCAGCGCCTCTCAGACCGGCTCGGCCGTCTCATCACTGGTGGCCGCATCGGTCGTTTTCTGGACGAGCAGTTACAGCGTGATTTTCCTCCTGGCCATTCTCCCTTACCTGGCCGATTTATTCCTGATCATCAGTTACCCCCCCGAACTGGATGGAGAATCCAGGGGGCTGGACCGCAAAATGATGCTGAAGCAGTTTCGGAAAACGTTCCGGGATTTCCGCACGTTTTTCACGGAATGGAAAATGCTTCGCCGTATTCTCAGATTGTCTTCTTTTACCGGGTATTACAAGGCATCGCGCGATTACCTCCAGCCGATCATCAGGTCGGGCGCACTAATGCTGCCCCTTTTTGTTTCCCTGGCCGACAAACAGCGCACCGCCATCCTGATCGGGATCATTTATTTCCTCATTTACCTGCTGAATGCCTTCTCATCGCGGAACTCCGGCCGGCTTTTTGACCGGATCAGAAACTATGAACGGGCATTGTTGTTTACCTTATTAGCAGGTTTCACGGCAGGGATCCTGGCCGGGCTGTTTTACGACCTGGACCTGGAACTGGTGGCGGTGATCCCGTTCCTGTTCATCTTTGTCATGGAGAACATCAGGAAACCCATCGGGGTGTCATACATTTCCGAAAACATGGAGCACAACCTCCTGGCGTCGTCCCTTTCGGCCGAATCGCAGATCTCATCTGTCATTGCCGGCGGCATTGCCATCATGCTGGGATTTGTGGCCGACAAGGCATCGGTGGGAGTCAGCCTGATGGTGGTGACGGCCGTCCTGTTTTTGGGCATTCCGGCCATCTTTCGTCCTGCACGGCATCAGTCATAACGATCAAACCGGAAAACATGAATATGACGCGTCTCAGCCTTCCGGGCATAGGGTTCCTGATCCTGGCGGTTATATCACCCGGGGTGCGGGCCCAGGATATGGATACGGAACGCCCGGGCCAGACTATTCCTGCGGAAACCGTCCCCATTGGGGTCCTGCAGATGGAGGCCGGCTTCATCTACCAGGCCGACAAGCTCGCGGATACCCGGCTGCATGATATCACCCCGGTGAGCGCCTTGTTCAGGATGGGACTGTTGGAGCGGATCGAGCTTCGCGCCGGCATCGCATACTTCCACCGGAATTATACCACCACCGACAACTCGCATCATGAATTCTCCTACATCGAGAAAGGTCTTTATCCCGTGCTGCTTGGAATGAAGATCCATCTGCTCGAAAACCAGGGAATCATCCCTTCACTCTCCATTGCCGGCTCCCTCTCCTTCCCTTCCCTGTCGACCAAAAAGTATGCACCGGACCATGTAGCTCCTGACTTCCGGGTCATTGCCTCGTATCATCTTTATGAGAATGTCACCACCACCTATAATCTCGGGCTGGTATGGGACGGGAAGAATGACCTTCCGACCTTCGTCTACACCGCCATGCTAGGTGTCAGCCATTCCGAAAGGTTTTATTCCTTCTATGAACTCTACGGGTTTATCCCTCCCGAAGCGGTGGCGGCGGATGTCCGGCTCGATGCCGGGCTGACGTGGCTTCTGCTGAACCGTTTCCAGGTCGACTTTTCGGGCGGTGTGGGGCTGACCCAGTATGCTCCCGATTTCTACCTTGGCTGCGGTCTGAGCTGGAGGATACTGGAGTGAACCATTCCATTGTTTTTGTTATTGATACCCAATAAAATTAATTCATTTAAGGCAATTATCACGATTTAATCGCCATCGTATATCAACATTCATTGTTGAAATCCATATATGGACATGACAAAAGTTTTTTCATATTAACATAAATATGAAGGTGATTTTTGGATATTTTCAAACTGCATATTAATTCTACTTTGACAGATTAATTAGAGTCAGAAAGAAAACTCATGTTTTTTAGCCGTGCTTGATAAGAAAACGTCAAGAGCAAGGCTTGCGATGACTGAAAAACAGGAGTTTACTATTCGTAAATGACTGTTTTGAAGTCGAGCATAACGCAGCTATTGGCGTTTTCTTGCAAGCACTAATTAGGGAATTAAAAAACTTTTCATTTTACTCCAACCGCCCTTCGGCTGCGCTCAGGGACCTCTAAAAATAAACTTACGTTGTGTTTCAGCAGGTGGGATCAGCAGGCGGGTGAGGAGCCGCGTGCGGCTCCTCACCCGCCTGCTGATCCCACCTGCTGAAACACCCTCAAAAAACGCGGATTCGTTTCCGGTCCCTGAGCGCAGCCGAAGGGCGGTTCATCCAAATGTTAGAAAATCTAACAATTGGATAATTGATAAGTGAAGTTAGGTTTCCTAACATCACCAGTCGGGGAATCCCCCGAACGCCCGATATGGGAATTCCCGCTGCGGGGAAGGGTTGGGCAGATAGGCCTAATATATCTTTAGTACTACAGGAATTCCGGCATTCAGCGTTTTTACTTATATTTATTTCAATTAAATTTTACCAAGGATGAATAACATACAGAAATTATCGGTCATGATGGGTATTGATGAAAATACAGCCGTAATTATCTTAAACGCCTTACGACATTGTCTGGAAAATCAGTTTGAGATTATAATCGAGTTGAGAAGAATTGTTAACCATTCTGAGGCTGATATCCCAACTATTCATAAACTGTTTATCTTATCAAAAAATAAGCAAAAGACGTCATTACATTTTATTGTAGATGAGGTAATTAAATTATCTAACGAAGGTTTTAAAGCCTATCAGATTCATTCTCACGTGAGGGGTATCCTAAATTCATCTACAGAATAAAGGTGTATTGCAAAATGCATACGAAATGGATTTCATACAAAAACAAAAATCAGCCGCAACCGACTGATTTTCAAAGAGCCTCACAGGGGATTTGAACCCCCGACCTGCTGATTACGAATCAGCTGCTCTACCGCTGAGCTAATGAGGCGTAATGGTGCCGCAAAAATAAATAAATTTCAATGACCGCCGCAACTATTCTGGTGATTTGAAGCAAAAAAAGTTCCCCAGCCGCTGTTAACGGGCTGGAAAACCGCCGGATCCGGGAGGATATGCACCGTTTTTTTCCGCATTGAACCGGATGACCTTCGCCTTTCCCTGATGATAAATCCCTTCATCGAGATTCACTTCGGTTTCCCTGAGTGTGTGAATTTTCATTGTTCTGAAATCATCACGCAGCATATCGGTTGAATAAAGGAAATCGGGATTTTTGGGTCCCCCAGATTCGCGTCCGTTCTGTTCCTGTGAGAAGACTTCCGCCACAATCCGGCCGCCGGGCTTTACCCACCCGGCCAGGCGGCGGTGAAACAGGCGGCGCCCGGCACCGGCGAGCTGAAAGAAAAACACTCCGGCCAGATCAAAGGTATCCCCTGGTGCCGAATAGTCCTGCCAGGAACATACCCGGTACCGGATCTGGACACCACGGAGGAACGCCAGTTCGAGGGCTTTCTTTTTGGCCACCATGCTGAAGTCGAAGGCATGGACCTCCCATCCGAGGGAGGCGGCATAGACAGCATTCCTGCCCTCGCCCTCGCCCGCCAGGAGCAGGCGGCCGGGCTTTTCATCCCTGAGAATATCTTTGAAAAATTCATTCGGCCTCGTCCCGTAAACGTATTCCCTTGCGTTATACCGCAGGTCCCAAAATTCGTTCATGGTGTTCCCTTTAAAAAACCACAGCCATAACAATTGCCCACGTGCATTGTTGAGTTTTAATCCGGTGCGGCCATCCAGATTCATCGCTTATGACTATATTTGCAATGAATTTTAACCACCCCGATCAACGATTAAATTTCTGTCAATGATAGTATTTTTTAAAGTTTCCGCCAATCATTTTATCGCTGTAAAAACAGAAAATCCGTTCAATGAAGCCGACCGTGAAAAGTTATCCTGGCTTTTCGGGAATGCAAAGAAGCTTGATGAGGAAAGGCTTGACGGGTTTTTCATCGGCCCTCGAGGGGAAATGATCACCCCCTGGAGCACCAACGCCGTAGAGATCACCCAGAACATGGGGATCGAAAAGATCGGCAGAATCGAGGAATACTTCAAAGTTGACAATGAACGCGCAAAATACGACCCGATGCTCCAGGTTCTCTACCGTGACCTGGACCAGGATATTTTCCGTACCAAACGTGTGCCGGAGCCGGTCGTGAAGATCGATGACATTGCAGAATACAATGCGAAAGAAGGGCTGGCCCTGAACGAAGGTGAGATCCGCTACCTCGAGGATCTTAGCCTGCGACTCGGGAGGAAGCTCACCGACAGCGAGGTCTTCGGCTTTTCGCAGGTCAATTCGGAACATTGCCGGCATAAAATTTTCAACGGCCTCTATATCATTGACGGAGAGGAAAAGCCCTCGTCGCTTTTCGAGCTCATCAAAAAAACCACCCGGGTCAACCCCAATGATGTTGTCTCGGCCTACAAGGACAACTGTTCGTTTGTCAGCGGTCCTGTGGTCGAGCAGTTTGCGCCCGACCGCCAGGATGAAGCCGGAACTTTTGAGGTGAAAGAAATTGAAACGGTCCTTTCCCTGAAGGCCGAGACGCACAATTTTCCCACCACGGTGGAGCCGTTCAACGGCGCTTCAACGGGTACGGGCGGAGAGATCCGCGACCGTATTGCGGGTGGGAAGGGTGCCATACCGATGGCCGGCACGGCGGTCTATATGACCTCCTATCCCCGTCCTGAAAGCGGAAGAGACTGGGAGAAAGGCACTGAACCGAGAAAATGGCTTTACCAGACCCCCGAAGAGATCCTGATCAAAGCATCCAACGGCGCCAGTGATTTCGGCAACAAATTCGGCCAGCCCCTGATTTGCGGAAGCCTCCTGACTTTCGAGCATTTTGAAAACATGAAGATGTACGGCTACGACAAGGTGATCATGCTGGCCGGCGGCATCGGGTACGGTAAGAAGAAGGATAGCACCAAGGATGTCCCTGAAAAAGGCGATCCCATCCTTCTCCTGGGCGGTGACAATTACCGCATCGGGATGGGCGGAGGAGCCGTATCATCGGTAGCAACCGGTGAATATGGACATTCCATTGAGCTGAATGCTGTCCAGCGTGCCAACCCGGAAATGCAGAAACGGGTTTTCAATGCCATCAGGGCCCTCGCTGAAGCCGGCGATAATTCGGTAATCACCATCCATGACCACGGTGCCGGCGGGCACCTGAACTGCCTGTCCGAACTGGTTGAAGCCACCGGAGGCGAGATCAACCTCGACCGGCTGCCGGTGGGCGATCCCACCCTCTCGGCCAAAGAGATCATCGGCAACGAGTCCCAGGAGAGAATAGGGCTGATCCTTCACAAGGTTGATGTGGACCGGCTGAAAAAAATCGCCTCACGTGAGCGGGCGCCGTTCTACGTCATCGGCGAGGTGACCGGGGATCACCGGTTTACCTTCACCGACCCCGGTCATCATGAGAATCCCATCGATCTCGATCTGGCCGATATGTTTGGTAACCCGCCCCGGACGGTCATGGACGATTCCCACCAGGTGTCCTCCTTCAGCATGCCCGAACCCGATCCTTCAGCTTTCGAAAAATATCTCTCCAACGTCCTTCAGCTGGAGGCGGTGGCTTGTAAGGACTGGCTCACCAACAAGGTGGACCGTTCCGTCACGGGCAGGATCGCCCGTCAGCAATGCGCCGGTGAAATTCAGCTTCCCCTGAACGACCTGGGTGCAGTGGCTCTCGATTACCGGGGAGTCACGGGATATGCCACCTCGATAGGTCATGCCCCGGTGGCCGGGCTCATCGATCCTGCCGCCGGATCGGTCCTCTCCATTGCCGAAGCCCTGACCAATATCGTCTGGGCCCCCCTGTCCAGGCGGCTGAAAAGCGTGTCGCTTTCCGCCAACTGGATGTGGCCGTGCAAAAATCCCGGCGAAGATGCCCGTCTCTACGATGCGGTAAAAGCCGCCAGTGATTTTGCCATTGCCCTGGGGATCAACATTCCCACGGGAAAGGATTCCCTGTCGATGACCCAGAAATACAAGGACCGGGTGGTCTACGCCCCGGGCACCGTCATCATCTCCGCCGCCGCCGAAGTCACCCATGTCGGGAAAATTGTGGAGCCGGTTCTCAAAACCGATCCGGAATCATCCATCGTCTTCATCGATTTATCACGCGACGCCAGGAAACTCGGCGGGAGCAGTTTCGCACAGGTGCTGAATGCCATCGGTAACGAAGCCCCACACGTGAAAGATCCGGCCTATTTTGCCTCGGCCTTCGATGCGCTTCAGGACCTCGTGGCTCAAGGCACGATTATGGCGGGACATGATATTTCTTCAGGCGGGATCATCACCACCCTGCTCGAAATGTGCTTTTCCAACACCACGGGCGGCCTTGATATCGATATGACAGGTCTGGATGAGCAGGATACCTTCAAAATCCTCTTCTCGGAAAATCCCGGTGTTGTGATCCAGGTGGGCAAGGCCGCAGATCTCACCGCCCTGGCCGATGCCGGTATCGATTACCGGGTGATCGGGCATCCGTCCCGCCAAAGGGTCCTGGATATCAGAACGCCTCACGATTCCTTCAACCTGGATATTGACTATTACCGGGAAAAATGGTATGCCAGTTCCTACCTGCTCGACCGCAGGCAAAGTGGCGACAAGCTGGCCATGGAACGCTTCATGAATTTCAAAAACCAGCCTCTCCGTTATCAATTCGGATCATTCACCGGCAGGATGTCCGGATACGGCATCCGGCACGGCAGAACGGAAAAAACCGGGATCCGCGCAGCCATCATCAGGGAAAAAGGCGTGAACGGTGACCGGGAGATGGCTTATGCCCTGCACCTGGCGGGAATGGATGTCCGCGATATTCACATGACTGATCTCATCGCGGGAAGGGAAGACCTTACGGATGTCAGTATGATCGTGTTCGTCGGCGGTTTTTCCAACTCCGACGTGCTTGGATCGGCAAAAGGATGGGCCGGAGCCTTCAGGTACAATGACAAGGCACGGGAGGCGCTGGAGAATTTCTACAAAAGGGATGACACGCTGAGCCTCGGCGTTTGCAACGGCTGCCAGCTGATGGTCGAACTCGGACTGATTTACCCCGGCCATGAGATGCCTCCCCGGATGCATTTCAATGATTCCGGGAAATTCGAATCCGCTTTCGTGAATGTCGACATTTTGCCCGGCAATTCCATCATGCTGAAAAGCCTGGCCGGTTCCAGACTGGGCATCTGGGTGGCTCACGGCGAAGGAAAGTTTCTCCTGCCCGCCGGGGAAAACGGTTACCAGATTCCCGTCAGGTACAGTTACAGCCAGTATCCGGGCAATCCCAATGGTTCGGATTTCGACGCCGCGGCGATCTGTTCGCCGGACGGACGCCACCTGGCAATGATGCCTCACCTCGAGCGATCCTTCCTCCCCTATCAGTGCGCCCATTACCCTGAAGGCAGGCATGATGAGGTCACCCCCTGGATCGAAGCATTCGTCAATGCGAGAGAATGGATCCGGAACCGCTGACGGAAAAAGGGAACCTGGAAGGATCTTTCCTTCCCTGATCAACAATTCTGCATTTCATGCGGCCGACAAATATTTTATTCTATATTTGTTACGGGAACCTCATAACCATTTGTTAACATGAACCGACTTTCGCGTTTCCTGATCCTCGTTTCATTACCCGTCGTGATATTGTCTTTCCATTCATGCCAAAAGGATGAAGGTGAAGGCGGAACATCCACAATCACGGGCAGGGTATATGCCATCGATTATAACAGTGAATGGACCGAGCGGAAAGGGGAATACTATGCACCGGGTGTGCAGGTGTATCTCATTTATGGCAACGACAGTCTTTATGATGATAAATTTGAGACCGGTCTGGGTGGATGGTACCGTTTTGATTACCTGAGGGAAGGAACGTATACCGTCTATGCTTTTTCCCGCGACTCGACACAGACGGATCCTTCGGGCAATGTCCCGGTTATGAAAACAGTCCGGATTACGCGGAAAAACCAGGTGGTTCATGTGGATGACATCACCATTTTTGATTGAACCGCAGCAGTGACATGATAAAGAGCCTGATCGTCATATGCCTTATATTCATTGCCACTTCTGCCGCGAGGGGCCAGCAGGAAGATTTTAGCCTGTGGGCTTCCCTGGACCTTGAAACCCATCTGAACAAGCGGTTTGACCTGGTGGTTGAATTATCGGACCGCTTTCATGAAAACGCCACACGCCGGGACGTCACGTTCATGGAAGCCGGCCTGGAATATTCAAAGAAATGGTTATCCGCCGGGATCGCCTACCGGTTTGAAAATAAAACCGGTGAAGATGCCGGATATGTCCTGGGCCACAAGTTCATCGGCTTTGTCTCCGCTGAAGCGGAATCGGGAAGATTTACCTTCAGTCTTCGCAATAAATTCCAGGCAGAATATGTGGCGGTGAAGAGTTCCGAGAACGGACCCCTGCCTGTCAGCTACGACAGGACAAGGGGAAAAGTGGATTATAACATCCGGAAATCACCCCTGAAACCCTATGTTTTCTATGAAGTCTTTTCCAGGGTGAATGCGGATAAACGAAATATGATCGCCAGGACCCGTATCGGGACGGGGATGACCTGTAAAATCAATTCGAAGAACAAATTCGGACTGGATTTCTATTACGACCATGAGGCCAACGTACCCAGACCCAATACGGATTATATCCTTTCAGCCGTTTATGTGCTGGAACTGAACTGAGAACCTGTGAAAAAAACAGCGCATGACCAGACATGAAAAGACATACAGCGAATTACGCCCGGGTATCCTCCGCTCACTGGATGCATTCGGGAGCATCGGGTTGTCAGAACTTGACGATTGCCGGCTGATGAGCCGCTACGATCGCAAGTTCGCTTTTCACGTCTCGGATATCCCGGAGATCCTCGATCACCTGGGGCCGGGTTATTTTGTCCTGGAAGTCGAGGGCCGGAGGCTGATGAAGTACGATACACTTTACTTCGACACTCCGGGAAACAACTTGTACCATGCGCACCATAACGGCAGGGCGACGCGTTACAAGATCCGGACCCGGGAATATGCCGACACGGGTATCCGGTTCCTGGAGATCAAACATAAGAATAACCGCGGGGAGGTTCATAAGCACAGGTTGGAGGTAACTCACCGGACGATCGATCCGCCGTTGATGGACACTTTTATCCGTGAGCATGCCCCCCAACTGCGGGTCCGTACGCTCGAACCCCGGGTTACCACTCATTTCAGCCGTTTCACCCTGGTCAATTTTGACCTCAGGGAAAGAATCACCGTCGATGTGAACCTGCATTTCCGCACCTCGCAGGAGAATGACAGCCTTCCTGCCCTGGCCATGGCCGAGATCAAAAGCCAGGACCGTAATCTGCGTTCGCCGTTTTCATCTGTTCTGAGAGAACTCCGCATAAAGGAAACAAGTTTCAGTAAATATTGCACCGGGATGGCCATGCTGAATCCCGAGGTCAGGAAAAATGGATTTAAACAGCAACTAAACCAACTAAAACAGCAACAGGATGAACATTTCGAGTCTTCTACTGGCAGAAACCTTCCTGGGATCTCAGTTTATCCGGGTTGAGAGTTTTCTCTCCCTGGTGCTGCGGTTCCTGTTCAATCTCATCATTGCCGTTATCATTGTCCGCTATATCTATTACCGGAAGAGCCGGCGAAAGGATTATCTTTTCACGTTTCTGCTGATCAATGTGGTCGTTTTCCTCCTCAGCCTCCTGCTCTCCGGGGTCGAACTGAAGCTGGGATTCGCCTTCGGTCTTTTCGCCCTGTTCGGTATCCTGCGTTACCGGACCCATCCGGTGCCAATCAAGGAGATGACCTATCTCTTCGTGGTGATCGGCACTTCGGTCCTGAACTCATTGTCGGACCGGTACATTCCCTGGGCTGAACTTCTTTTCAGCAACCTGTCGGTCATCATCATCCTTTGGCTCCTGGAAAATGCCTTTCTCCTGTCGCACGAATCATCCAAATCCATTACCTATGAAAAGATCGATCTGGTGAAGGAGGAAAAACGGGCCGAGCTCATCGAGGATCTCAGGGAGCGCACCGGGATCAACATCCACAGGGTGGAGATTGAATCCATCAATTTTATGCGCGACACTGCCAGAATAATTGTGTATTTTTATGATAAGAACAAAATGATGAATGTTGACAATCTTCCTTATCCGGAATCGGGTGATGATGATTCATAGGAGAACGATGACCGGGCAAAAAACCTGACATGCTTAAAACTTCCAAACTACTGACATGGCTTTTTCTGGGCGGAACATGGCTTTCTTTTTCCCCTTCCCTGATGGCACAGGGACTGGTCATCAATGAAGTCCTTCCGTCAAACAGCCACAACCTCCGGGATGAAAACGGAGACTATCCTGACTGGATAGAATTATTCAATGCTTCAGCGCAGGTGATCGATCTTGAAGGATACTCCCTGACCGATGACCGGAACGAACCCCTTAAATACGTGTTCCCCGCCTGCCAGGTTGATCCCTCGGCTCATCTGCTGGTATTTGCGTCGGGGGACCAGGGCACGGATGTCGTCCGGTTCTGGAGCACAGTGGTCCGGCGGGGTGACACCTGGTCCTATCTTATCCCGGCACAGGAGCCACCGCCGGCCTGGAGGGAACCGGGATTTGACGACAATTCATGGTCTTCCGGTGCGACAGGAATCGGATATGGCGACGGTGATGATTCAACGGTCATCTCACCCGCCCTCTCGGTGTATATGCGAAAGCGCTTCCAGGTCGGCCATACGGCGGATATCGGAGATATTCTGCTCCAGATCGATTACGACGATGCCTTTGTTGCCTATCTCAACGGTACGGAGATCGCCCGTTCCGGCATAGGGAGTCCCGGAAGTGCCCCTCCTTTTAACCTGCCGGCCTCAGCAAATCATGAAGCCGTGATGTATAGCGGAGGGCAGCCCGAATCCTTTCAGGTTGCCGGCAACAGCGGCGTATTGCATGATGGGGAGAATATCCTGGCCCTGCAGGTATACAACACTTCCCTGTCATCCTCGGATATGAGTGCCATTCCTTACCTTTCGCTCCAGACCTCTTCTGCTCCCGGAACGCCTCCCCCGCCGGAACTGAACCTGCCGGCCACCACCATCCATACGGGATTTAAAATCGATGCCGACGGAGACACGGTTTATCTTTTCAACCCGGCAGGGAATATTGTCGACTCTGCCGTCATTGTCCCCGTCCGCACCGATTACAGTCTCGGACGCCAACCCGACGGGACGGGGGCATGGGTTGTCTTCACCGAGCCCACCCCCGGAGGGCCCAATGATACCCAGGGGTACGGGGCCGGGGAAAATGCCGTCCCCATATTTTCCCTGGCATCTGGCTTCTACCCCGGTCCCGTTCATCTGGAACTCTCGCCGGCGAATGAAGGCGATACCATCTTTTATACCACCGACGGATCGGAGCCCGGTCCCTCTTCGGCGGTTTATGCTTCCCCCCTGGATCTCTCCGTTCCGGCGGTGGTCCGGGCGAGGGTGCTCAAGACGGGAATACTTCCCGGCCGGATCCTGACGAACACCTATATCATCGGCCGGAAACCCGACCTGCCGGTGGTGTCGGTCACCACAGATCCTGCAAACCTGTGGGATGAGAATTACGGCATTTATGTTTTGGGGCCCAATGCTTCGGATGAAGCCCCCTATTTCGGTGCCAATTTCTGGCAGGACTGGGAACGTCCGGCCCATGTTGAAATGTACGAAACCGATGGCACCAACGCCTTCAGCATCGATGCCGGGATCCGGATCTACGGCAATTACTCAAGGGCAAATCCGCAAAAATCCCTGGCTGTCTATGCACGGAAGGTTTATGGCGACAAGCAGGTCGATTACCCGATCTTCAAAGATAAGCCCGCCCAAAAATACGAATCCTTCATCATCAGGAATGCAGGAAATGACTGGTACGGGGGCGGGTCGGGATCGGGGTCCATGTTCCGCGACCTGCTTTCCTCACGACTGGCCAGGAATCTTGACATCGACGTGCTGGCAGGCCGCCAGGCGGTGGTTTTCCTCAACGGGGAATACTGGGGCATTCAGAACCTGAGGGAGAAGATCAATGAACACTACGTCGAGAACAACCACAATGTCGATCCCGATAATGTCAATCTTCTCGAAGGCAACGGCTGGGTGATCCAGGGGTCCAACAGCGGATATAATGAACTGATCGACTACCTGCATACGCATGATCCCTCTACCGATGCCGCCTATCAATGGTTGAGTTCACGGATCGATATTCCGGAATACATGAATTACCTGAGCACGGAGATCTACATTTTCAACGGTGACTGGCCGGGAAACAACATCAAATTCTGGCAGGCTCCCGGAGAGCAGGACAAGTGGCGCTGGATCATGTTCGACACGGATTTTGGCTTCGGGATCTGGGATGTCAACAAAGTCTACCATAATACATTGTCCTTCGCCCTGGATGAGGAAGGTGAAGACTGGCCGAATCCTCCCTGGTCGACCTTTCTCTTTCGCTCACTGATGAAAAACGAGACCTTCAGGAATGAATTCATCACCCATTTCAACCATCTCCTGAACACCACCTTTGAACCCGAGAATGTCATTCATGAGATCAATCTTATCCGCAACACGATCTCGACGGAGATGACCTATCATGCCCGGAAATGGGGCGGGGCGCCGGAACAGTGGTGGCAGGAGATCAATGATTACATCCTGTACTTTGCCAGCCGCCGGCCATATGCTCTCCGCAACAGCATGAACCTCCTGTTCGGCACCGGCTCCAGCAGCCAGCTCACCCTCGCCGTCAACAATACCGGGGGTGGCAAAATCCGGATCAATGGCTTTACCCCGGCGTTACCCTGGAAGGGATTTTATTTCAGCCATATACCCGTCCGGGTCACGGCGATTCCCGACCCCGGATACCGGTTCGCCAGGTGGACAGGATCGCTCACCGACACGTCGGCCGATATCACCATTTCAGTCACCTCGGACAATCTGTTGCTGGCCTGGTTTGAAAAAATTCCCGGTGCTCCGGAGAACCCGGTGGTCATCAATGAAATCAATTATAAAGCGGCTGCCGAAACCAACAGTGAAGACTGGGTCGAGCTCTACAATGCTTCGGACCAGGAGACAGACATCTCCGGATGGTATCTCAGCGATAATGATGACACCCATCAGTTTGTCATGGATCAGGGAAGCGTTATGCCGCCCGGCGGCTACCTCGTATTATGCCGTGATACCGCCGCGTTCTCAACCATTTACCCGGATATCCATACGATCCGGGGGGATCTTGGATTCGGCTTCAGCAGTTCGGGAGAATATATCAGGCTTTTCAACGACCGGAAGATGCTTGAAGATTCCGTGGGTTTCGAGATCACGCCACCCTGGCCGCCGGAACCGAACGGGACGGGTTACACCCTGTCGCTCCTCGAACCCGCACTCGACAACACCCTCCCGGCAAGCTGGGCGGCCTCAGCCGGCGTGCTCGGGACACCGGGAAAAGAAAACTTCCCGCCCAGTGAGGACAAGGTCGAACCGGCATTCCATCCTCAGGAAGGTTTGATCAGCTGCTATCCCAATCCTTTCGCTGAGGAGGTCGCTGTTTCGGTCTACCTGGAGCATCCGCAGCATCTCAGCCTGGCTGTATATGATCTGAACGGGAGAAGGATCGGTGTCATCGCCGACCGGGAAACCGATGCCGGCAATCACCTGTTCCATTGGAAGGCGGGAGAAATACCGGCCGGTGTTTACATTATCCGGCTGGAAACCCCGGCAACCGTCAATTATTTTAAGGTGATCCATCAGTAACGGACGTTGCCTGGATTTTTCGTAATTTATGACCAAAACATACGGAAAGACGATCCACTGCCTGGCGGGCGGGAGTTACCGGCCCTTCCGTAAAAATCTCAAAGGATGAAACACATTCTTCAGCTGTGCCTGCTCCTAGTGGGGGCAAGCACGATGACACAGGCGCAATGGATCCCCGATAACGGGGACGGAACATACAAAAACCCGGTGATCTATGCCGATTACTCCGATCCCGATGTGATCAGGGTCGGAGATGATTTCTACATGGTTGCATCAAGTTTCAACTGCATGCCAGGCATTCCGGTCCTGCATTCCGAGGACCTGGTGAACTGGACGATCATTGGGCATGTGTATGACCGGCTCCCCTTCGAACGATATAATAAGCCCGTTCATGGCGAAGGCAGCTGGGCGCCGTCGATAAGGTACCATAACAGCCGATTTTATGTCTATTTCTGCACGCCTTCCGAAGGGCTTTTTATGACCACGGCCGAAAATCCAGCCGGGCCATGGGAACCCCTGACACATGTCGTCAGCACAGAGCTTTGGGAAGATCCCTGCCCATTCTGGGATGATGACGGGACGGCCTGGCTCGTCCATAGCAAACTGTGCGGTACTCCGCTCATCCTTCACCGCATGAGCGACGATGGCAAAACCCTTCTCGACAACGGCACGGTGATCTTTGACGATCCGGTGAATTACCCGACGCTGGAGGGGCCCAAGTTCCTCAAAAAAGACGGTTTCTACTATATTCTCGCCCCTGCCGGCGGCGTCGAACAAGGCTGGCAGGCTGCCCTGAGATCAACCCGGATCACGGGTCCCTATGAAGCGAAAGTGGTGATGGCTCAGGGTAAGACCGGCATCAACGGTCCCCACCAGGGAGGGATCACCGATACACCGGCGGGCAGCTGGTGGTTCGTGCATTTCCAGGCCATGGAGGCTTATGGCAGGATCATCCGGCTCGAGCCGGTAACCTGGCGCGACAACTGGCCCGTTATGGGAACAGTTCCCGATAGCGGCTACACGGGGACACCCGTTACATCCTTTGAAAAGCCCGTATTGTCCGACACTTTGGGGTACACCGTCCCCCAGACGACCGATCATTTTGATGACGGTCTCCCCGGACTGCAATGGCAATGGCAGGCCAATCCGTCGGACACATGGTACGAGCCCTTGTCTGAAACGGGCATGCTGCGGCTGAATGCGGTCAGCAACATCACAAATGAAGGAAATCCGTGGTATGCGCCCAACCTCCTTCTTCAGAAATTCCCTGCGCCTGCCTTTACGGCTGTGACCCGTGTGAAATTCTACCCCGGGATGGAGGGTGACAAGGCGGGCCTTATTGTCATGGGTGAACGACATGCCTGCATTTGTTTCACCAACACATCAGAAGGATTACGGATCTCCAGATTTGAAAACGGGCACGACCAATGCGGGGAGGTACCGGCCGAAACCGACGGAGTGACCACCACGGCCAGGGAAATTTTTCTCAGGGTGCGGGTCGGCGAGAATGCCACCTGCACCTTTGCCTACAGTGAGGACGGAACGGCCTGGAAAACCCTTGGGGGGCCCTTCACGGCAACCCCGGGGAGATGGATCGGAGCCAAAGTTGGAATATTCTACATCAATCCGAACATCCAGGAAAGTCCCGGATACGCTGATTTCGACTTTTTCCAGGTCGAAACAGAGCCGGAAAATCAGGGCAAAAAAAACCTGTAGCAACCAACAATGCGGAGGGCTACAGGTTTTAACGGCAACCAAACTTTGAGGAGGTTCGAAAGCTTATCAGCCGTCTTATTCAACAAACGCCCAAATCGGGAATCTAGTATTCCGGTGCGGTCAAAGTTATGCACAGAAATTTCCCCATGTTTTCCAGGGCACATCGCCTGGTTCATCTTCCAAATAACACCAACACCTTCAGGGAAAACTTTCGACGTGATGTGTTTAAGGGAAAATCAGCAGTCGGGAGTGCGGGGCAGGGGAAAAATACGGCAGCGGAAAACGCGAACCGGTCTTACAGTGAGCCCTGGAATCAGGCGGTTAACAACATCCTGAAATCCGGCTCCGGTGATCCGGAGAAGGTGGACGATGCCGGGAATCAGCATTAAAGAACTTCAGGGATGTGCCGGGAATATGTGATGATATCGACAATCATCACCTGTTAATAAAAGATATCATCGAGGGGAAAAATCTCAGCCGGTTTGATGGCGGAAAAATGAGCTTATTCGATTTCGAAATAATTGATTTTCAAATCAAGGATAGAAGCGTAATACTCCCCTCTTTCCTGGATATCGTCGTCACCTTCCTCATAATACCAGTTTATGGTAAGGTGGTGGTTCCGTTCGGACAGTTCCTTGAGTCGTTTCAGGATCTGGAGAATATATTTGGAAGTTCCGCTGTTGAGATATTCCAGATTGATTTCAACCAGGGTTTTCTCTTTTGGCAAACTCACGTACTTGTCGACCCATTCAACAATGTCCATAAAAAAAAGGCTGGCGTCTTCCGGAATCGACCTGCCTTCAATTTTTATCATGCCTCCAGGGTCCAACAAAACTGTTGGCGTTCTTCGTGTACCTGCTATGTGAAGCTTCTCCAGCAAATTCAATAATATTTAGTTTAAAATTAATGACATTTTTATTGATGACAAAATAATTGTTGTGATAAATTGTTGAATGTGAGATTTTAAATATTGAATTAATGGGATTTTTGTTTCAGAGTACATTTCTATATTATAAATTTGGCAAAAAAATAAGCACTCTATGAATTCAAGCCTGATCATCAAAGCGGCTGTTTATGCTGCTGAAAAACATAAATATCAGAGAAGAAAGGGCTTTAACCAGGTTCCTTACATCAATCATCCCTTGAAGGTGGCGATGACGCTTACCGAATGCGACGAGCAGGATGACAATGTGCTGATCGCCGCCATCCTTCACGATGTGATCGAGGACACGGATGCTTCGTACGAAGAGATCACTGAGGAATTTAACAAGGAGATCGCCGATCTTGTCATTGAAGTCACCGACGATAAGGAGTTACCGTATGCCATCCGCAAGGAACTGCAGGTGAAAGGCGCACCCACCCTCTCTGAAAATGCCAAAAAGATCAAAATTGCCGATAAGATCTGTAACATCCGTGATATCGTGAATTATCCCCTCGACTGGAGCACGGAGCGGAAGCTCAGTTACCTGGAATGGGCCCAGCAGGTTGTTTCGGGTTGCCGCAATGTCAACGCCAAACTGGAAGCGGTTTTCGAAGAAGCATTTAACGAAGGCCTTGAAAAGTTGCAACACGAATTTTAGAAATCCATCCGGGCTTTCGGTACGGCCGACTGGTCGGCGAACTCGCCTTTCTGGTATTTGAAATACCCGGTGATGGCGATCATGGCCGCATTATCGGTTGTATAACTGAATTTGGGAACATAGACATTCCATTTCCTTTTTTCGCCCTCGCGTGTGAAGGGCATCCCGGAGTCCCGAATTTGCCGATACGCCCCCGGCCAGCGCGATATCTTTGATACCCGTCTTCCGCGAGGCTTTCACCAGTTTATCCATGAGAATCCCGATGATTGTTTTTTGGAGCGAAGCGGCAAGATCGGCTTTGTTCTTCGTGATGAAATCCGGATCTTTCTGCAGTTCATCGCGCAGGAAATAGAGAAAGGATGTTTTCAGACCGCTGAAGCTGTAATCGAGCCCGCTGATCCGGGGTTTGCTAAAGGTAAACCTGTCCGGATCGCCTTCCTTGGCGAGTTTGTCGATGAGAGGTCCGCCGGGATACGGGAGTTCCATCAGTTTGGCACTCTTGTCGAAGGCTTCACCGGCCGCATCATCGATCGTCCTGCCAATGATTTCCATGTCGAGATGGTCGCGGACGAGCACCAGCTGGGTATGGCCGCCTGAGACGAGGAGACAGAGGAATGGAAATCCGGGAAACCGGTCCTCCCCTTCCTCATTCCGGATAAAATGAACAAGGATGTGTGCCTGGAGATGATGGATTTCGATCAGGGGTATTTTACGCGATAAGGCAAAACCCTTGGCAAAAGAGGTTCCGACGAGAAGGGAGCCGAGAAGCCCGGGACCGCGGGTAAAAGCCACCGCGTCGATATCGCCTGCTCCGACACCGGCCGTCTTCATCGCTACGTCCACCACAGGGATAATATTTTGCTGGTGGGCCCTGGAGGCCAGCTCCGGAACAACGCCACCGTATTTCCGGTGCACTTCCTGGTTCGCTACGACACTCGAAAGCAGGTGACCGTCGCGGATCACGGCCGCTGCGGTATCATCACACGAAGATTCAATTCCCAGTATTGTTATCATCTTTTGTTTGGATTTAATTAGCCGGGAGTCGGGAGTCGGAAGTCGGAAGTCGGAAGGCAGAAGCTGGAAGTTCGAAGTTGGAAGGCGGACTTCGGACTTATTTTATTTTCTATTTAAAAAATGCGGCCATCATATTGTATAATCAGTCGGAAGCCGGAAGTTGGAAGGCGAACTTCTGACTTCCAACTTCCAACTTCCAGCTTCCAACTTCCAGCTTCCGCCTTCCAGCTTCCGACTCCCTCCCTTTAATCACTTACTTTGGTTCAATTCTTGCACAAAAGTAATCCGTTTTAACAAAGTTGCCTCGCAAAGTCAGGAACTCCGAAGGTCATTTTCCCGGGCAACAATGCTTTTTGTTTGTTAATCAACTCTTTATGTTAAATTATTATCTAAATTGCATGTGGAAAAGAAATGGTTTCATCCTGTCATCATTTTGAAGAACCATTTTGCCATCAACAATGTTGCATCGAAGCCATATTGTTTAAACTAATTTTTGTTTTTTTGCGTTCTGAATGTAAACGTTCTGTACCATCAAAAAATTTCTTAAAATATTCCTGATCACGCTGCTGGCATTGCTTTCCATCCCTGCCACGGCCCTCTTGTTCATTCAGAATAACAAGGTGCAGACCTATCTTACCCATTATGTCACCCAGGAAATTTCGCGGAAACTTCATACAGAGATCCGGATTGACAAAGTGTCGGTCACTTTCTTCAACCGCATTCAGCTAAAAAATGTATATCTCCAGGATCTTAATGGCGACACTCTCCTCTATGCGGAGAAGGTCAAAGCCCGCATTTCACATCTGAACCGCAGTGCGCAGGAAATCACTGTTGAACGGCTGGCCCTTGACGATGCCTACATTCACCTGATCACCGATTCCACAGGGGTGATCAATCTGAAGTTCATCATCGATCAGCTCAACAAACCGGGAAAGGAAAAAGGAGAAGGATGGAAAACCACCTTCGACCGTATTGAACTGAACAACTCACATTTCCGCTACAGCCGGACGGGAGCGGATACCATTTCCACGCGGGGTATCAATTTCCAGGACATGGACCTCAGGGACCTGAATGTGAAAGTGGCCGGGCTGAACATCTCGGGAGATACGGTATCCTTTGATGTGAAAAACCTGGCGTTCCTCGAACGGTCAGGTTTCCGTCTGAACAAAATGAATGCCCGGATGAGCCTGAGCAAACGCCACATGAATTTTGACGATGCCTATCTCGAGACTCCGCTCTCCAACGTCAGTGCCAACCTCGTGAGCTTCACGTTCAAGGATTACGGCGACTTTTCCGATTTCGTCAACCAGGTCAAAACCCGGTTCAACCTGAGATCTTCCGTGGTCAATTTCCGCGATATCGGTTACTTCGCCCCTTCGCTCATGGGATATGACGAGACCCTGCGGGTTTCCGGGCTTGTCACCGGAACCATCAGCGACATGACCGGGCAGAACATCCTCCTCTCCTATAACGACCACACCAGCCTGGAAGGCAATTTTAACATGATCGGCCTGCCCGATTTCCGGCAGACCTATATGCATCTCAGTATCCGGCAGCTGACCACCAACCTCCACGACATCAGGATGCTGAAGCTCCCGGGGAACAGAACGATCAATGTACCCGCGCATTTCGATGAACTCGGCACCATCACCTATACCGGTAAGTTTACCGGTTATATCGACGATTTCGTCGCCTATGGACAGTTTAACACCCGTCTGGGACACTTGTCCTCCGACCTGCTGATCAAACCCGACACCCTGAACGGGCTCAAATTCAGGGGCAGGGTGAAGAGCCGCTCGTTCGACGTGGGAAAACTCACCAGCAACGACCGCCTCATCGGGAATATCAGCATGTCGGCCAATGTCGACGGCTTCACCTCGAGCGACACCATTTCGGCCAGGATGAACGGCACGGTCGACAGCCTCGGGTTCTATGGGTATACCTATAAAAACATCGGGCTTTCAGGTCAGCTCAACAACAAAACCTTCGACGGCACGGTTAATGTCAATGATCCGAACCTGAAGATGGAATTTCTCGGGAAGGTCGATTTTTCCTCTGAAAAGCCCGTCTTCGATTTCACGGCGAATGTATCGAGTGTGCGGCCCTATTACCTGAATCTCGAAAAATCAGATCCCGACTACTTTGCCTCTTTCCTGCTCAAGACAAATTTTTCAGGGAGCAATATTGACGATCTCAACGGGGGCATCAAACTGGTCAATTCGTTCTTCCAGAAGACCGGCAAACAAATCCAGATCTATGACCTGAGCCTGGAATCTTCCAATACGGCCGACACCAACAGGATCACCATTCGTTCCGATATCATGGACGGGGAACTGTACGGCCATTACCAGTTCAGCAGCCTCGGGCGGTCATTTAAAAACCTGGCCTACCATTATCTGCCCAGTCTGAAGCAGGATAACCTCTGGATGCCTGACACAGCCGACCATAACAATTTCAGGTTCAACCTGGATCTGAAGAACATCCATTCGGTGGTTAATTTTTTCCTGCCCGATTTCGAAATCTCCGACAGCTCTTACTTTGCCGGGAAATACAATCCTGCCGGACTGGAGATCAACCTCATCGCCGACTGCCCGCTTTTCTCCTTTTACGGTAACAAATGGAAAGATCTGCAGATCATCACCTCGAGTGATCTCAATAAAACCCAGGTGATCACGCGGAGCAGCACTCTTCAGCTCAAAAACAACCTGGCCCTCGACAACCTCGCGTTCACCGCCGCCGTGTTCAACGATACGGTAACGCTGAACCTCGACTGGAACAGTTATGAAAAACCCAGATACCAGGGCAAGCTGAATCTCCTGGCCGACCTGTCGGAGAACCAGGTTACCAAAAATCCCAGGCTGAACATTCACATGCAGCCTTCAAGCATTATCTTCAATGATACCACCTGGAACATCTCCAAAAGCCTGATCGTGATTGACACGAGTTCCGTCAGGGTCGATTCATTCACCATCAGCAACCAGAACCAGATGTTCATGGTCTATGGCGGGATATCTCCCAATCCTGATGAAATGCTCAGGTTCATGTTCAACGACCTCGACCTTTCGACCCTCAATATCTTCACACGCAAGGTAAAATTCGAATTTAACGGGAAAATGACAGGCAAGGCCAGCCTCAAGGATCCTTTGAAGAACCCGCTCTTCCAGGCCGATCTCGATCTCCGGGGGTTGTATGTCAACGGGGAGGACTTTGGAGACGGGGAAATCAAGGCGCTGTGGAACAACGATGACAAACGCGTCCATATGCTGGCGCGGACGAGCCGGGGAACAGCGGAAATCCTGCATACGGAGGGCGACTATTATCCCGAAAGCAAGAAGCTCGACTTCAACATCGCATTCGATAAGGTCAGGCTTAACACCTTTTCTCCCTTCACCGATTTTCTCATTTCCGATCTCAAAGGATTGGGCTCGGGGAAACTGACCCTCACCGGGACCACCCAGAAACCCGACCTGAACGGAAAAATCAGTCTTTTCAAGACATCATTCATCGTCAATTACCTTCAAACCCGTTACTATTTCACCAACGACGCTTCGGTTGTCCACAACACGGTTGTTCTGAAGAATTTCGAGGTCTACGATGAGAGCGGGAACAAATCCATTGCCGAAGGGACCATCGACACCAGATACCTCAAACTCAAGGAAGCTTATCTGAACCTGAGACTGCAAACCGCCAACTTTAATTTCCTCAATACGACCGAAAAGGATAACCAGTTGTTCTACGGGAAGATTTTTGCCAGCGGATTTATCAAGATCACGGGGCCTCCCGATAATCTGGAGATGGACATCAATGCGCGGTCGGAAAAGAACAGCACCTTCTTTATTCCCCTTTACGGCTCGGAAGAAGTGAACGAAAACGATTTTATCAAATTCATCCATACCGGCAAGGAGGATACCCGCAAAGAAGAGGAACAAAACCGTTACGATGTGAAGTTACGCGGCCTGTCGCTAAATTTTGACCTCGACGTCACCAATGATGCGGAGGTTCAGCTGATTTTCGATCCCAAGGTGGGCGACAAAATGCGCGGGCGCGGGAACGGCAATCTCAAGATCAACATCAACACCCTCGGCAAGTTCGAGATCTTCGGGGATATCACGATTGAAAGCGGGGACTATCTCTTCACCCTTCAGAATGTGATCAATAAGAAATTCGAAGTTGAGCCCGGCGGAAGGATCTCCTGGAACGGGGACCCGGAAGATGCCAATATCGATGTCAAGGCTGTCTATGCCTTGCGGACGCCGGTGACCCCGCTTGATCCGTCGATGTTTGAAGGATCCTCGTCCAAACGTATCCCTGTTGAATGCGTGATCCAGCTCAGCGGCAAACTGATGAAGCCGACCATCAAACCCGATATCGTTCTGCCCACGGCCGACCAGGAAACCCAGAGGATCGTCAAAAACAGCACCTCCACCGAGGAAGAGCTCATGAAACAATTCCTTTCGCTCCTGGTGATGAACAGTTTCTATTCCAATCAGCAGTCGTATGGCACCTTTGCCGGAACGGGCGGTGCAACCACGGCTTTTGCCAGCGCCGGCATGGCCACCACATCGGAAATGCTGTCCAACCAGCTCAACCACTGGCTTTCGCAGATCACCAAGGACTTTGATGTGGGGGTCAATTACCGGCCGGGATCCGAGATCTCCAGCCAGGAAGTGGAAGTCGCCCTGAGCACGCAGATCCTCAATGACCGGGTCACCATCAACGGTAACGTTGATGTAGGCGGCAACCAGACAACCCAGACGGTTTCCACCACCAACGCGAACAACATCGTGGGCGATTTCGACATCGACCTGAAGCTCACCGAAAACGGCAAGGTCCATATGAAAGCGTTCAACAGGGCCAATGATAACCTCCTCTTCCAGACCTCGCCCTATACCCAGGGCGTCGGTATCTTTTTCCGCGAGGATTTCAACACCCTGGGTGAGCTCCTGCACCGATATAAAGATGCGGTGGTTGAATTATTCTCCTCTTCAAAGAAAAAGAAGCAGAAACAAGAGATCAACGACAAGGTTGAAAGCATGAACGGAGCCGGGCAGTAAGGCAAAAATTCGGGCGGTACCAGCCCTTTCATGACATTTCTCACATCATAATCCGAGAACATTTCTATCTTTGCGATCCGTAATATTCACTCGTAAAACTCTGCACTATGTTCATCGCCATGATCGTGATTTTCGTTCTCGGGTACGTAGCGATAGCCCTCGAACATCCCCTTAAAGTTGATAAAGCAGTTTCCGCACTCGCCATCGGCACCCTGTGCTGGCTGGCCTACATCCTGGGAGCCTTCGATATACTGACCCAGGGATTCAGCCCTTCTTTCCGTGAATTTGTCCAGGGAGCTGAACACATCGACAGTTCGGCTGCCAAAGAGTTTATCACCAACCTGCCTTCCCTTCCCCTTTCAGAACACCACCACTGGCTGGAAGAGATGCGGGAATGGATCGTGGATCACGAAGTCATCCGTCATCTTGGCGACATCTCCGAGATCCTGTTCTTCCTGCTGGGCGCCATGACCATTGTTGAGATCACGGATCAGCACGACGGATTCAAGGTCATCACCGACAAGATCAAAACAACCAATAAGGTCAAATTACTGTGGATCCTCAGCTTCCTGACGTTCTTCATGTCGGCCATGCTCGATAACCTGACCACCACCATCGTGATGGTTGCCCTGCTCCGGAAGCTCGTCGACGACAAAAAAACACGCTGGTTTTTCGCCAGTATGATCGTGCTGGCTGCAAATGCCGGGGGCGCCTGGTCACCCATCGGCGATGTCACCACCATCATGCTGTGGATTGGCGGGCAGGTTACCACCGGGGCCATTGTGACGCGGGTGATCATCCCCAGTCTGTTCACCATGGCCATTCCGCTGGTCTGGCTCAGTTTTACACAAAAAGGAGATGTCAAACGTCCGAAGATCAATCTAAACGAGCGGGAATACACCACGGCTTCGAACGCCGGCTGATGCTCTTCCTGGGTCTGGCCGGGCTTCTTTTCGTGCCCGCATTCAAGACCCTGACCCATCTGCCTCCCTATATGGGGATGCTGCTTTCCCTGTCCGTGATCTGGCTGGTGACCGAGATCATGCACCGCAACAAGGAACACGAGATCAAGGCCAAGCTGAAGGTCTCCGCCATCCTCCGCCGGGTGGAAATGCCCACGGTTTTCTTCTTCCTCGGTATCCTGAGCGCCGTGGCAGCCCTCGAATCGGCGGGACATCTCTTCCTCCTCTCCAAATTCCTCGACAAGCACCTCGACAACGTCTACCTGATTGACCTGGCCATCGGATTCCTTTCATCGGTGGTCGACAATGTGCCTCTCGTGGCCGGAGCCATGGGGATGTATCCCATCGAGACCAAAGACACCCTGGAAGCACTTGCACTGGTCGATCCCAACGCCGTGGCTTGGGCCCACAATTTCGTCCAGGACGGCATATTCTGGGAATTTCTGGCCTACACTGCCGGAACGGGCGGGAGCATCCTGATCATCGGATCGGCTGCCGGAGTGGCGGCCATGGGACTGGAAAAAATCGACTTTATCTGGTACATGAAACACATATCGCTCCTGGCTATTCTCGGATACCTGGCCGGGGCTCTGATCTACTATCTCCAGATCCAATTCCTCGTGCATATCGCATAGATCCCATCGCTGTTCGTAAGAATTTCATAAACGGGATATACTACAAAAGGGTATATCTCGTTTTTTTTATATCTTCGCTCAAAATAATCAAAAAATATGGACGTACTGACAATCCTACAGGTGGTTACCACAGAAACAACCGGGATGACCTCCACCGGAACCAAAGAAGAAACATTTCTCACCCTGGCCCTGAAAGGAGGCTGGGTGATGATCCCGATCATTATTCTTTCCGTGGTGGCTGTCTATATCTTCTTCGAACGCTATTTCGCCATCAAGAAAGCACAGCAGATTGACCTGAATTTCATGAACCGCATCCGCGATTACATCATGGATGGCAAGATTGATGCTGCCAACTCCCTGTGCCTGTCAACCAGCAACCCGGTGGCACGGATGATCGAGAAGGGCATCAGCCGGATCGGACGTCCGCTCAACGATGTGACTGCCGCCATCGAAAATGTGGGGCGCCTGGAAATTTACAAGCTGGAGAAAGGGCTTCCTACCCTTGCCACCGTATCGGGCGGCGCTCCCATGATCGGGTTTCTCGGAACGGTTATCGGGATGGTCCAGGCTTTTATGGAAATGTCGATCATCGGGCAATAATATTAATGTATCCCAGCTCTCGACCGGGATCTATACCGCCCTGATCACCACCGTTGCCGGCCTTATCGTCGGTATCATCGCCTTCTTCGCCTACAATATTCTCGTGGCCAAAGTTGAAAAAGTGGTAAACAACCTGGAAGCCAGTACGACAGAATTTATGGACCTGCTGAACGAACCGGTAAAATAAAGTATGAGTCTGAGATCAAAAAATAAGGTGAGCGTGAATTTCAGTATGTCGGGAATGACCGATATCGTCTTCCTGTTGCTGATTTTTTTCATGCTGACCTCAACGCTCATCGCTCCCAATGCGCTCAAACTTCTCTTCCCCCAGAGGGGACAGACCGTGACGACACCGGCTGAGATCCCCGTTGTTCAGCTCAGCTCGAACGGGCAGATCAGGCTCGATGGGAAAACCGTTGACCTTGAGAACCTCGACCGGCTCCTTTCGGCAAAACTGGAAGGACAGTCCGATCCGGCCATGACCCTGGTCGCCGACAGGCAGGCCAGTGTGAAAAAATCGGTGGAGATCATGAACGTGGCCGCAAGACGAAATTATAAAGTGATACTGAAAGAAAAATAAGCATGGCTATCACGCTCACGCAATAAGGTCAATATGAATTTCTCAATGTCGGGAATGACCGACATCGTCTTTCTTTTGCTGATTTTCTTCATGATCGCCACCACCCTCATCGTTCCCGGAGCGCATGAATGTCGAACTTCCCCGGAGCAACAACCAGACGGTGGCGAACCCCGATATCAATGTCTCCATTTCCCGCGACGGCCAGTTCTATATCGACGGTGACCTCGTGAGTGCGTCCGACCTTGAACCCCTGCTCAAAGAACGGCTCAAAGTAAAACTGGCTCTCAGACCCGAACCAGGCACGGAACCGCCGACCGTCAGGCTCAATGCCGACGAGAATCTCAATATGAACGAAGTGTTCGATTTTCTTGAAATTGCGAAAAGAAACAAGTACAAGGTCATCCTTGGCACAAGACCACTATAACGCCTATGAACCTGGACAGAAACGGCCTCATCGGGACCACGGTCATTCACGTGCTCGTTGCCCTTCTCCTGATCTTTTTCGGGTTCAGTTATCCTGATCCCCCACCCGAGGAAGAAGGCATCGTGGTGAATTTCGGGACGGAAGCCACCGGCCTCGGCCAGTGTGGAGCCATCAGGCGATGAAACCCAGGGTGGCAAGACCGAAACCGTACCTCAGAAGACCACCCAGGAACCCGTGCCGGATGTCACACCCCAGAAACCTGTGCCGGTCCCGAAAACACCCGAAAGTCAACGACAAACAGGCGCAGGATTATGAAGAGTCGCCGGTGAAGGTATCCAAGCCGACTGCCGAAGAGCTAAAGCGGCAGGAACAGGAAAGGCTGAAAAAGGAACAGGAAAAACAGCGGCTTGAAGCCGAACGGAAACAACGGGAAGAGGAACTGAAGAAAAAACAGGAAGCCGAGCGGTTGCAGAAGCTGGGGGAAAATGCCTTTGGCAATAAGGGGATCGGTCAGAAACAGGGATCCGAAGGCATCACCCAGGGAACGGGAAACCAGGGTAATCCGGACGGTACGGCCAATGCACCGAATTATGGCGAAGGCGGCGGCCTGGGCAACGGGATTTCCTATGGCCTTGGCAATCGCACCGTCAATGGCAACCTGCCGCGCCCATTGATCAGCAACTGCGATGTCACAAGCCGGATCGTGGTCAAGGTCCAGATCGATGTCGACTCAGGAAGGCAACGTGGTGGGCCCGCCGAAAGTCCTGGAGGCGACCTACCAGGATGACTGCATCTACAGGGCTGTTCTCGAAGCGGCCAGTAAGGCGAAATTTTCGGTCGATCCCAAGTTGATGAAACAGAGAGGCTGGATCAGCTATATCATTGAGCCCAAATAATTTCCCTCCCTCGCTTGTTGTCTTCCGCTAAAAAAATCCCAGGAGTTTTACTGAGGCGATGAAAACCGTGGCCAGGAGCACATAGCGCACGAACCTGGCACCCCATTGCACCGCCACCCTGGCCCCGATCCATGCCCCGGCCATACTGCCTGCCGCGAGGACGAGGCCGTACACAAAATTCACCTGGTGATGATAGATGAAAAATGCCAGAGCGACAGGCGTATAAAGAAGGACGATGAGCACCTTGATGGCATTGGCCCGCACCAGGTCATAACCTGCTCCCAGGACCAGTGCTGCCAGGAGAAAGAATCCCACCCCGGCCTGAATAAATCCCCCGTAAATACCGATGGCAAAAAAAATGACCGCCTGGACCCAGTAAGGCACCGGGGGTGTTCCCTGTTTTTCCTTCAGCCATTTCGATGGCCGCCAGAGCACGATGAAAAACATGAAGAGAAGCAGTCCGCCGATGGTCCGTTCCATGGTCTCTTCATTGAGATCGACGGCGATCCGTGCCCCAATGATCGAACCGATAACGGCCGGAATAACCAGTTTCATGGAGGTCCGGAAATCCAGAACGCCCTTGCTCCTGAAACTGGCAGTGCCCACGGCATTCTGCAGCAGGATGCCGATCCGGTTGGTGCCGTTGGCGACATTGGCGGGCAGCCCCAGGGCCATCAGCAACGGCAGGGTGATCAGCGATCCGCTTCCGGCCACCGTATTGATGAACCCGGAAAAAAAACCCGCCAGGACGATGGCGGGGTAGATATACCATTCCATAGATTTTCTTTAGAGCTTTTGTGTAATATCCCTCACGGCAATCAGGAGTTTTGCGCTGAAATCCTTTCCTTTGATGATGTAATCCTCGATGCCGGCTTTCATCAGTTCGATCACCGTGGTGCCGCTGTCCTGTCCCGAGAGGATGATGACCGGCAGGTCGGCCTTCTTTTCCCTGATCCGGTTCAGGACTTCCAGGCCGTTCATTACCCGGGCCTGTTTCTTCACGAAGATATAATCGAGGATGATGACATCGGGATTGAGGTGCAGTTTCTCGATGCATTCCTCCCCGTAACTGAAGCTGATGACCCTGACCGATTCACCCTTCAGGGTTTCCCTGATCAGGCGGAGAACCATCGGATCGTCATCCACAACGAATATGAGGGGTTTCTTTTTCATTTCAATAGGCAAACATCGGGTATTCACAGCATCAGTTCATTGACCTTGCTCCTGACGCGGCTGAGGGTGGCCTCATCCTCGATATTCATAATGACCTCATCGATCAGGTCGACGATGACCGGAATGGTGATGTCTTTGACGCCGCGGGTGGTGATGGCCGGCGTGCCAACCCGGATCCCGGAGGTCTGGAATGGCGATCGGCTGTCGAAGGGCACCATGTTCTTGTTCACGGTAATATCCGCTTTCACCAGCGTATTTTCCACCTGTTTACCGGTAACCGAAGGGGCCTTGGTCCTGAGGTCGATGAGCATGGAATGATTGTCGGTACCGTTGGAAACGACTTTGTATCCCTTGTCGATGAAAGCTTTGGCCATTACGGCGGCATTATTTTTCACCTGGGTCTGGTAGGCCTTGAATTCCGGCTGCAGGGCCTCACCAAAGGAGACGGCCTTGGCGGCAATGACATGTTCGAGAGGTCCGCCCTGGATACCCGGGAAGACAGCCGAATCGATGAGAGAAGACATCATCCTGGTCTCTCCTTTTTTGGTGGTGATCCCGAAGGGATTTTCGAAATCCGTGCCGATGAGGATGATCCCTCCGCGGGGCCCCCTGAGGGTCTTGTGTGTGGTTGAAGTGACGATGTGCGCGTATTTGAGCGGGTTTTTCAAAAGCCCTGCAGCGATCAGCCCGGCCGGATGGGCCATATCGATCATGAGAATGGCGCCGATCTTATCGGCGATCGCCCGCATCCGTTCGTAATCCCAGTCACGCGAATAGGCCGAGGCGCCACCGATGATCATCCGCGGTTTTTCCTTCAGGGCGATCTCTTCCATCCGGTCGTAGTCGACCATACCCGTCGATTCATCCAGACCGTAGGAAATGGCGTGATAGAGAATCCCCGAACTGTTGACCGGTGAACCGTGGGAAAGATGCCCGCCATGCGACAGGTCGAGGCCAAGAAAGGTGTCGCCGGGATTGAGAACGGTCAAAAAAACGGCCATATTGGCCTGGGCACCCGAATGCGGCTGGACATTGACATATTCGGCGCCGAAGAGTTCCTTCAGCCGGTCGATGGCGAGTTGTTCACTTTCGTCGACCACTTCGCATCCGCCATAATAACGCCTTCCGGGGTATCCTTCGGCATACTTGTTCGTCAGGCACGAGCCCATGGCTTCAAGAACCTGCTCGCTGACAAAATTTTCGGATGCAATCAGCTCAATGCCTCTGCGTTGCCGTTCCTGTTCTTTTTGAATCAGATCGAAAATCCGGGTGTCTCTTTTCATAAATCAAGTTTTAAAACCCCAAATTTAATGCATTGCGCGGGAAATACGAAAAGTTAAGGGTGTAATAATGAAGTCGGGGGCAGGTTTGGGTTGAAGGTTTGATGTTTCCGATTTGGGAGAATGATCGCCGGATTTGCAAAAATATGCCGGGATGAGGCATTAAAGATGGAAGCGTTCCGGCCGGGCTCTTAGCTTTATCCGTCTGTATTCGATGATCTTCATGTACAAAATCTCACTGAAATATGATTTCAGTGGCCATCTTTTTTTCATTGAATTCAGTGTCATTGATCAAAATGGTCATCATGAATTCGGGTAAGTTGATAACTTTTCGTCAAAAAGTCAAAAACAGGACGCTGAGACCGGGGATGCCGGAAGGATTAAGGGGCGGGTGGTGCGATGGTGGGCGGGAGGGCCCTACGTATCACAAAGAGTCATGTCGGGCGACTTTCAGGTTGCCTCAAACATCGAAGCCGGAGATCATTCCTACATCCAGGAATTCTGGTACAGCCAGACAGTCCGCTCGGTCGAGATCACGGCCGGATTACAGGATCTGAACTCAGAATTTGTGTCGAGTGAACATAGCTCGGTTTATTTAAACAGTTCATTTGGAATAATCCCGACAATTTCGACAAACCTGGCGGCTCCGATATTTTCACTGACGAATCTTGGTCTTACCGTCAAATGGCATTCTACACCCAAAACAACCTGGATATCTGCCATATATGACGGTAACCCCATCGGTTTCGAAGATGGCAATCCGTATAACATCAAATGGAAACTAAATTCAGGTGACGGCTCAATGCTTATCTCGGAATTTCAGTTTTCATCCGGTATCAGGCATTTGGATGGAACATATAAACTCGGGATCTATTTTGAAAATAATCCGCCGTTTACACAAAATCAGGAGATTCTGGAGGATAGCTTTTATAAGAATGATTACGGATTTTATTTCACGGGTGATCAGATTTTATGGAAAAATTCTGATAATTCCAGGAGACTGGCAATGTTTGTCCAGGTGAGCATGACAACGGAAAAATCCAATCTCATTCCCTTTTATTTCGGAACGGGAATTAATAGGTACGGAATTCTGAATAAACATCAGGAGGATGCTCTCGGGGTGGCTGTAGCCCATGCTTCCCTGGCTGGTATCGGGAGTGGTGAAACGACATTTGAATTGACGTACCATGTCCCCTTGACTGTCAATGTTTATATGCAGCCTGATTTTCAATTTATTGTCAATCCTTCAGGAACGGGAGGTAAGTTACCGGATAGTTTCGTTGCCATTTTTAGATTCGGCTTCGATTTTTAGACATAACGGAGTTCAGGCCAGGGTGGAAAAGACATCCTGCTGGTGGATCACTCTTCTGAAAACTGCACGAGCAGCTTCCTGTACATGTTGAAAATACGGGCTTTGGAGACGAATCCGATATATTTCCCGTTATCGGTGACGGGCAGGTTCCAGGCACCGGTCTCCTCGAATTTCTCCATCACACGGCTCATGCGTTCATTGGGTTCGACGGTGGCCGGCGGTTCGATCATCAGCTCCGAGGCTTTCGTGGTATTGTACATTTCCTGGTTGAAAATGATGTGCCGGACATTGTCGAGAAGGATGATACCCATGAGGATCTGCTCTTCATCCACGACGGGGAAAATATTGCGTTTGGATTTTGAAATGATTTTCACCAGGTCGCCAAGGCTGGCATCGGGATGGATCGGTTTCAGATCCTTTTCGATGACACTGTTCACCGAGAGAAGGGTGAGCACGGCCCTGTCCTTGTGATGGGTGATCAGCTCACCGCGGCGGGCAAGCCTGTCGGTATAGATGGAATGGGGTTCAAAATAGATCACCGTCATGTAGGAAATCGCTGAAGTGATGATCAGCGGGATGAACAAGGCATAACCGCCGGTCACTTCCGCAATGAGAAACATAGCCGTCAGGGGCGCATGCATCACCCCGGCCATGACCCCGGCCATACCGACGAGAGTGAAATTCCGCTCTGAAACGTCGATAAAACTGAACCAGTTGATGACCCGCGACATGATGTAGCCGGTGAGCCCGCCCATGAACAGCGCCGGCGCAAAAATCCCCCCTACCCCGCCGCTGCCGGTGGTTACCGACATGGCAACGACCTTGAAAAAGAGGACGAGGATCAGGAAACAGGATGAATACCCAGTAATTATTCCGGATACCAAAAAAGATGCTGCCATGCGTCAGGTCGGTGGCATGACCCGTCATCAGCGCCTGAAGTGCGGTATACCCTTCACCGTACAAGGGGGGAAAAAGAAAGATCATAATACCCAGCAGGATCCCTCCCACAATGAGCTTCTGGTACAGATTGACGATTTTCGTACTGTACAATTCGATCTGCTTCACCCCGCGGGATACATAAACCGAGAATAAACCGGAAATGATTCCCAGGACAATGTAAAAGGGGATGTTCTTCATCACGAACGGATCGACGATCGAAAAGGAGAACATCACACCGCGCCCCAGAAGAAAATAGGAAACCGTTGCGCCGGTGACGGCAGAGATCATCAGGGGAACGATCGACCACATCGTCAGGTCGAGCATCAGGACTTCGAGGGCGAAAATGAGAGCCGCGATCGGCGCCTTGAAAATCCCCGCAATGGCAGCGGCCGCACCACATCCCAGCATGAGCGTGGTGGTTTTGTAGTTCATTTTGAGAAACTTCGCCAGCCGGGAACCGATGGCCGATCCGGTCAGAACGATCGGCGCTTCAAGTCCGACGGAACCGCCGAAACCCACGGTGAGCGCTCCGCCGATCATGGAGGAATAGGTATTGTGCGAGGAAAGGACGCTGTTCTTCCGCGAAATGGCAAAAAGAATCTTACTGACGCCGTGAGAGATACTGTCCTTCACAAAAAACTTGATATACAGGACAGTGAGCAGCAGCCCGATCAAAGGCAGCGCAAAATAAAAGAAATTCACGCGATCGACATTCAGTTCATTGGTCAGGATCTCCTGGATGTAATGCACGGTGTTCTTCAGCAATACGGCGGCGAGCCCGCCGAGTATACCGATGATAAAACTCATGATGGTCACAAACCTCCTGTTGGAGATATGTGTCTCTTTCCAACGGTATAACTGCCGAATAATGCGCCTCCTTTTCATGACCTGCAAAAGTAATCAAGTTTGCGAACAGGTTGAAAAAAATTTCACGAATTGCATGCAAAAGTATTTCAAATCAAAAATAGCATTGACCGGCATCGCCATTCCCACCTCCCGGCGCCATCTCATGCGTCTTCCATATTCAGTGCCAGAGACGCCCCTTCTGTCCGTATCCGGACTGACGCGTCCGGAAACGGACGGCAAGGTTGTGATTAAAAAAACACTAAACCGCTGAACAGGTTTGAAATGCGATCTTTGGCAAAATTTTTGAATTTGTCCGGGATAACCTCATCCTAACGCTTCGATGTTCCGGAATTACCTGACCACCACACTGAGAAACCTGGCAAGGCATCGTGTCTTTTCGATCATCAACATTGCCGGGTTATCCATTGGCATTGCTGCCTGTCTTTTCATCACCACCTACGTCCATTATGAATTAAGCTATGACCGGGACATCCCGGATGTGCAGGACGTTTACCGTGTCCTGTATGAAAGGGTGTCGGAATCGGGGGAAAAAGTGCAATTTGCATCGGCGAGCCCGATGATCGGTTATGAGATGAAGGAACGATTCCCCGAAGTGCTGGATTTTGCAAGGGCATACCGGGTTGAAGGCGTCGTCTCGGTCAATCACGTTTCCTTCATCGAAGAAAACATGTTCTGGGCCGGCCCTTCCTTCCCGGGGATGCTCGGCTTCATCTTCACCATGCACGACGGCGATAGTCTGCTGGCCGAACCGAATACCGCGGTAATCTCGGAAAGCATTGCCCGCAAAGTACTTCGGAGATGAAAATCCCATTGGCCGTACGTTTGAGCGTGACGGGAAGGAGCCCTTCAGGGTCGTGGGGGTTTTCCGGGATCTCCCGCCCAACAGGCATTTCAAAGCCGACATTCTCCTGTCGTATGTCAACTGGGAACAGCAACTCGGTGAGAACATCAAAACCTATGGCTGGATCTACAGCGGATTCTATAATTATGTCAGACTCCGCCAGGGCACCGATCCGGACCTGATCGATGCAAAAATCCGGAGAATGATCGATGAAGAGCTTGGCGAATTCATGACCGCCTATAAACTAAAGATCGGTTACCGGCTGCAGCCGGTCGCCGACATCCACCTGACATCCCATTATATGCATGAACTGGGGGATAACGGCAACCGCAATTCGGTGCGTTTTCTTTATATCATTGCCTGGTTTATCATCGTGATCGCATGGATCAACTTCGTGAACCTGTTGTCGGTCAGTTTCATCCGCCGATGGGGCGAGATCAGCCTGCGAAAAGTGACTTGGGGCGGGTACCGGCGACCTGGTCAGGCAGTTTTTCTTCGAGTCGTTTCTCATCAACCTGATGGCTTTCATCGTGGCTCTCTCCCTGTTTGAATCGTTCTATCCATTCTTTACAAATCTCACGGGAGTGCCGGCAGACTATCACGTCTGGCACCAAAGGTGGTTTTTTGTCACCCTGGCCATCATTCTTCCTATCTCTGTGCTCCTGGCAGGATCTTTCCCGCTTTGGGGCATCCTGTCGGGGAAACTTTCCGCAAATCTGCGCAGCAGGTTCACCGGTTCGCGGCAAGCGGTGGTTTTACGAAAAATCCTTCTCGGGTTCCAGTTTTTCATGGCCATGCTCCTGATCGCCGGAACCATCAGTGTATACCTGCAGTTGGAATACCTTCACAGCCGGGAAACCGGAAATGACAAGACGGGCATCGTGGTCATCCGGGCGCCCACGGGTGGGCGGACAGGACCTCCTGACCCGATGCACCGCTTTCCGGAAAGAGATGGAGAAATACAGCTTCACCAAAGCCATGACGTTTTGCTCGGTGATCCCCGGAAAGGGGAATATGCTCAATCGCGGGGGGATCATCCGGAAGGGCCAGGATCCACTGGAAGGCAAGAACTATCGGATCACTGATGCGGGCTATCATTACACCGATGTCTTTTCAAATGTCTTCCTGGCGGGCCGGAATTTTTCCGAAGACAGACCGGCCGATGAAGACGCCGTCATTGTGAACCTTACGGCATGTAAACTTCTCGGCTTTGAAAAACCCGAAGATGCCATTGGCCAGGTTATCCTCATTCGCGATTTTGAAAATACGGTCATCGGAGTCATTGAAGATTTCCATCAGCAATCGCCCCGGATGGATTTTGAGCCACAGATCTTCCGCCTGGCTGAGCGCCATGAGGGTTATTATTCGCTCAAACCGGCCGGTGAGGCGAATACGGCTGAAGTGATCGCCACTCTGAAAAAGGAATACGAATCCTTCTTCCCCGGAAATCCGTTCGACTGTTTTTTCCTCGAGGATTTCTACAATGCGCAGTATAGCTCAGAGATCCGGTTCGGGAAGGTATTCGGGATCTTCTCCGTCCTTGCGCTCTTCATCACCATCCTGGGCATCCTGAGTCTTTCGGCTTTCTCGGCTGCTCAGCGGAGCAGGGAGATTGGCATCCGGAAGGTCCATGGCGCCGGAGTAAGGCAGATCCTGGTCCTGCTATCGATGAACTATATCGTTCTTGCTCAGCACCGCCGCCGTTCTATCTGTTCCGGTGGTCTATAATGCCCTCGACAAATGGCTCGGAAATTTCGCCAACCGCATGGATATTTCCCCGGTGATTTTCGTGATCCCCGTCCTGACGGTCTCGGCATTCAGCCTCATCATGGTGGTAGGGCAATCGGCAAAGATTGCCCGCAAGAACCCGGCCGAGACGCTCAGTTGTGAATAAACGGGGGGCAAGGAAAAGGGCCGGGCCCGGAATTCGTCGCGAACCGGTCAAATCGTTTTTTCCACGGAATGGAGTCCCGTGGCCCCCGAGGGGTGAGGCTTGGAAACCGACTCGATTTGTGGGGTGCCGTCACCTTCATAGCACCTGACGGTAAAGTGGTGGCGACCTTCCCTATAGGGTGCATCATAGCGCCAGATCACCCATGTTGTTCCGGACAAGGGCGGTCGCAGTCCGGTGTTGATCCACCTGCCTTCATCGATACGCAGCTCGACTTTTGAAATTCCACGGGCGCCGGCATAAGCGATCCCACCGACGGGGATCCGCCGGTCGCCGTTTTCATCCTGGAATATATGGCCGGCAGCAACGGTATCGATCACTGAGGTGGCCTTTACCCGGGCTTCCCTGTCCCATCCCCTTTTCACCCAGTAACCATCACCCGGATGGCTGGTCACCTCGATACCCTCGATCCATTTGGGTTGCTTCATCCCGTACCGGTCGGGGATATAGATCCGGAGCGGGTAGCCATGGGTGCGGAACAGTGGCACCCCATCCCAGGCATAGCAGAGCATGATCCTTTTATCGTTGAGGATATCGGCGATGGACACAAATTCACGGAAACCGTCGGCTGCGGTGATCATCAGGTGTGAAGCGCCGCTTTGGAGGCGCCATTCGGGAAGAAGGTCCTGCATGCTTACCCCTGTCCAGCGCGTGGTACTGATCAGGTCGCCGGCGATGTCGTTCGAAATGCACTCGAGGGTAACGAACTGGTGAAGTGGCTCTTTGCCCTTGATGACATCGAGGCTCCAGTTCAGTTCATGATCCACGAGTCCGTTGATCCGCAGGCTCCAGTTCCCGGAACGGATGTGCGGAGGCATGGTATCGATGTCGATGCGGTAATGATCCTCCAGCGCGGTGAATTCCGGGCGGGTTCCTGGTGCAGGTTTTACGGAAGAGCCGGCGTTGGGAAGGTCGTGAGTCGATGACCACCGGGCCATGTCTTCTTCTTTTTCCCGCCGGATGACCGCACCGATCCCTGTCCCCAGGACCGTGATCCCGGCGGCAGCACCGCCGATACGCCAGAGGAAGCGCCTGCGCCCGGGAATTTCCCGGATCCCCTCCTTCCCGGACATTTCATCCACTTCCTTGAACACCCAACCCAGGGTATGACCCCAGCCCAGGAATAACACGAGGATCCACAGCCCGGAAAGGACAACGCCAGCCGGAAGAATTTTTCCCGGGGCAAGACTGATCATGAGAAATGGCAATCCGGCCAGTCCTCCCATGATCGTCACGGGCCATTTTGGGGGCCTTCCCAGCCACCCGGCAATCAACCTGATGACCAGGGCAGACACGAAGCCTCCCGCCAGGAAGAGGAGAATGGCTATGGTCTGCTCCCCGGCCTTGGCGACTTCGGCCGTGGGGCCGAGTTTCAATGCGCGGATGATGCCGACCATCGTCTCGATGGAGGTGGTGATCACTGAGCCGGGAAGATGCCTGGAGAGCCAGTCGAACATGTCGAAAACGACAAAAGGCAGCCTGAAGAGCTTCCATCCGAGGTAGAAAAGGGCAGCTGTGGGAGCCGTCAGAACCAGTCCGACGAATGCTGAGAGGAAAACACCGGGTTTTTTCATGGGCTTGCAGTTTGGAAGTCATGCTGAGTAAATATACGGCATTAATCCACAAAAAGCCAATGGCAGAGGAGGTTATTGCTTTCCGGGTTCCTGCTTTCACGGCCGGGTTTCCCGGACCGGGGTGAAAATGAAAAACCGGGCGTGAAATGGATCCGGGTTCACCGGATCAATCAATAGTCAGGCAAATGGATGAGCTTATTTTTCAAAGCGTACATCATCAGTCCGATGGTATTTTTCACGCCGGTTTTGCTGATGATGTTCGATTTGTGACCTTCGACGGTACGGATGCTCAGGTAAAGGCGTTCGGCAATTTGAGCATTGGAAAGTCCATGACAGATGAGCTCGAGGATCTCCAGTTCGCGTTTGGTCAGCGCCATCTCCTGGCTCTTCTGAGCTTCTCCCGGGGCTTTGGGTCCGTTGATATTGCAAATGATATCCCTCAGCAATTTCTGGGAGAAATAGTTCTCTCCATGGAGCACTGCATTGATCGCCGCTTCCAGTTCCGTCATTCCCGACTGTTTCAGCACGAAGCCCATTGCCCCGGCGTGAATCATCTGGTAATAATATTCTTCGTCACCATACATGGAAAGCACAAGGATCTTCAGTCCGGGGCGTTTCGCGATGGCCTGGCTGGTGGCTTCCACGCCGTTGATCTCAGGCATGGATATATCCATGAGCACCAGGTCGATTTCTGCATCTCCGTCGATGATTTCCAGGAATTCCCTCCCGTTGGAAGCCTCCGCCACAACCTGCAGCTGGTCCATCTGGGCGATAACGAATTTCAATCCCTCCCGGAATAATTTATGGTCATCCACGATGCAGATCTTGCTGATTTTCGTTTTCGTTTCCATTTTTTCGTTGGCAGTTTTTATTGAATAGAAGTTGTGTTCAGTGTTATCTGAAGATTCAGGCCCTTGTCCAATCCCGTATCGATCCGGATATCTCCGTTGATTGATTCTGCGCGGTGGATGATATTCTGAAGCCCGTGCCCGGCCGATTTCTCAAGCACAGATTTCAGGTTGAAACCGATGCCGTCGTCCGAATAACGGAGAATGAGTTCCCCGTCCTTTTGGATCAGCTCAATGGTCACATTGTTGGCATAGGCATGTTTGATGGTGTTGTTGATCAGTTCAATGATTATTCGGAACAGCGAGCCTTCGATATTGGTATTGAACCGGGTTTTCAGGTCGGAACGGAAATAGATGTTGATCCGTTTTGTGTCATTGAATTTACTCACGTATGATTTTACGGCTACATCGAGACCGAAATCCCGGAGGATATTCGGACTGATGTTGTTGGCGATCTCACGGATGCCCACAATGGCCTCGTCGATGATTTCCAGAGAACGGTCCACCGCAAGCTTTTTGCTTTCCGCATCCCTGGCTGTCAGGATGGAATTGGAATACAGTTTTAATGTTGACAACAGCGGACCCAGGCCATCGTGAAGGTCCTGCGCAAAACGGCGCCGTTCCTTCTCCTCGGTCTGGATCACCGCATTGAGAACCTTCAGATGGAGTTCTTTACGCTCGGTGATATCCCGGAAGATCGCCAGAACGGCTTTTTGGTCCTGGTAAAGAATGATCCTGCCGCTGAGTTCCATGGTCCGGGTACTCCGGTCAGGGCTCACAACCCGTGTTTCAAAGGATGAGGGATTCCGGACCGGGGCTTTCAGGTCAACCACCCACCGTTTAAAATCGTTCACATCATTCGGATGGATCATGTTCGTGATGTAAAGCCGGGAAAGGTCATCGTCCGCAAAACGGAAAAGGGAGGAAAAAGCATGGTTCGATTCCAGGAGCCGATGCTCGAAATCGAAAATCACGATCCCATCGATGCTGCTGTGAAAGATATTTCTGAATTTCAACTCGCTGTTCCGGAGTTCGACCTCTTTACGGGCCAATTCAAGGTAATTTTTCACCTTGATCACCAGATCGAAACGTTTCACCGGTTTGTTGAGATAATCGATGGCACCCAGTTCGAATGCCTTACTGAAATCCTCACGATTGCTGACAGCCGTGACGATAATAACCGGAATATCGCTGAGTCAGAGGACTGTCCTTCAGCCGTTCGAGGGTTTCCAATCCGCTGATCCCCGGCATCATCAGATCCAGCAGGATCAGGTCGATCTTCATGGTATTGGCCTTCTCTATGGCCATGTAGCCATCCCCTGCAGTTTCGGTCCTGTAATCCTCCAAACTTAATATTTCCTGGAAGAGCGTCTGAACGACAGGATCATCATCAACGATGAGTATCATGGGTTGTTTCTCAATAATCACCTTCAGAATTCACACTCGCGGGGAGAATCGCTAAAAAAAGATTGTGAAAATACAATGCTCAATCTTTTTATCCAACTTCACTCGTCAAATAATTTTCCTGAACCCCTTTCAGACGGGGCCAAACCATAGCTTAGGCCGCTCTATTTCATGATGATTAAATCCACGCGTATTTTTTCCGATTTGTTCTTTAACCATTTTAACAGTCCGCCGCAACCTCATTTTCGATCTGCACTTTTTTCACCTGGTTTTTGACGGTGAAGTAGAAGGTTGAGCCCCTGCCCTCCTGAGAATCGATCCAGATTCGCCCGCCCAGGAGCCTGACATAATCCTTGCAGATGCTCAGCCCCAATCCCTGGCCACTGTATTTTGTACGTGGTGCTCTCGTCGCCCTTTCTGAATAAATCGAAGATATACCTTTGTTTCGTCGGGCTGATACCGATCCCTGAATCCCTGACATAGAACAGGAACTGCTCTTCTTCATTGAGCATTCCCCCGATCTCAATGAATCCCTCTTCGGTGAATTTCATTGAATTATGGACCAGGTTCAATAAGACCTGCTGCAGCTTGTGCCTGTCGGTGACAATGGAAAAATCACGATCCCGGTCCTTGAGATTGAAACGGACATCGATTTTCTTACCCAGTACGCTGAGTTCTTCCGTGGTCACCATTTGGATACCCGAGAAAAGCTCATGTAGATTCACCCGGCTAAAGGACACTTTCAGCTCCTTTTTAAGGATCATGGACATGTCGATCAGCATCTCGATCAGGGAGAGTAAAAGGGTGCTTCCCCTGTTGATGGCTTCGTTGTATTCCCTGATCTTGATCATGTCATTCTCCGACCGGATCAGGTCGGAAAAACCGATGATCCAGTTGAGCGGGGTCCGGAGCTCATGGGAGACGTTGGATAAAAAAGATGAGGAAAGGCTATTCGAATTTTTGTTCAAACGCTGGTCAGCCATTTTATCCAATACATCCTCCCGGCTGGATATTCTCCGGTGAACCGCCATAAGACCTTTGGTTTTCCTGCTCTTGCGGACGGGTATCAGAAGCGTTTCATACAGTATTGCCTGACCGGACATATTCAGTTCGTTATACGCATACGCATCATTCATGACAATGACCTGCTCTCCATCATAAGCCCGTGAAACAAATTCGTAAATACCTGATTTTCTGACTTTTTCATCCTTCAGAAGATTGATCCTGTTCCTGAGTTTCTCTCCGGCAGGTTCCAGTATTCGCTGAAAGCGGTGTTGATCTCCCGCAGTATGCCGTTTCCATCATACAACTCAACGCTGTGTGGAAAATCTGAGAAAAACATTTCGAACCACGTTGATCTTCCTCTTTTAAAACTGAAAATATGTTTAGGTATATTCATATCTTGTATCTATTGAAGTGGCCGTTATAAAATATAATATTTCGGTCGCAAAAATATATCTATGCGGAAGGATATACGATTAATTCAATGGTATTAATATGATATGTAATATACAATTTAATATATCGTTACCGGATAAATATAATTTTTATTTATGCAACAATTTAAATAAATATTTTGTAAATTTTTTATATATATTATTCCATTTTAGATAATTGCCATCCTGATACAGTATGGAATGAATGGCATTTAAAAGATATTCATCACGGAATGGCTTTTTGATGGTGAAATCGACGCCGATCAGCCGGATGGCATTGAGGTATTCAACCGCACTGATCCTCCCTCCCGATGTCATCGCCATGATTTTCACCCCACTAGTCTGCCCGCTTCATTTGCCGGATGAGCTCAAACCCGTCCATTTCCGGCATGAGGATCTCGGTCAGCACAAGGTCGGGACGGAGTTGATTGTAATACCGGAGCCCTTCCGCGGATGTGGAGCTTGTATGGACCTCGAAACCATACGATTCGAGAACCATCCCCAGCCTCTCAAGCGTGACCACACTTTTATCAATGATCAATATTTTCTTTTTTACCACCATCCCAGAGAAAAACAGGATTAATGCCGCATCAACATATCAGTTTTTCTTTTTGACATCATTTATCATCACAATGAATCTCGATAATAGATCAAAATACAGAGCGAAATAGAGTAATATTGACAATGCCCAAATGATCAAAAGATTGAACCATAATGTCTCCATTTGATGACCAAAAAGATACTTTATGGGTGAATAGAAATGCGTCCGCAACGAACCATTCTTCTGATCCTGCGGGATGAGAAATACCGGATCGACCACCTGGATCAGGGACTGCTTATCCCTCAGGATTTTATCCGGCCCTGTGGATTTTTTGACGAGACTGGCCAGGAAATCATTGTAATTGCTCCGGTAAAGCATTTCATAATCCGTCCCCTCCTGTCTGAATCGTTTAATAACTCTTGTTTTTCTTATCCCTGACGGCATTGAATAACCGGATGTATTTCGCATTGATCGCATCGAGTTCCTGGTAAAGCTGCTCGGAACGGGCTGTGGAAAATTTTTCCGGAGAGAACAGATCCATGGCAGCCGGGGTCAGATCGGGGAACGTTTTTTCTTCCTCCAGCAGTTCACGTTTCAGGATCTCCAGGTTTGCAGCCAGTGCCGGTCCGGATTCCGGGGACATGGTGGCATGAAGGTCCGCGGATTCAGAGATGAGCCTTTCCAGTTCCGGGATAAAGTAAACCTGCTTGTAGTTCGCGATGCTCTCCAGCCTGTCGAGTTCGTAAAAATACCGTTCGTAGGGATTGTCCCTGAATTGTGTGACGGCAAGGGCTTCATAGGCCCATCGTGAAACCATGATGTCGGCGACAGGCGGAGACTTCCGTGCATCGCTGCCGATAATGCCGTTCAGCTTGTCGAAGCTGAACATGGCGCCGCCAAGGATCATTTGCGGGATAACCAGCAAGGGGATCAGGATATAGATGGTAACCGCCGAATTGAACGCGGAAGAAATATTCAGTCCGAGGATATTTGCGAAACAGGAGACAGAAAAGAGAATGATCCAGTACGGGAAAAACAAACCTTTTACGCCAAGGACAGCGTTACCGATGAGGACGAACATGAAGGTCTGGAAAGCCGAAAGGGTGAAGAGGATGGCGATTTTCGAAAACAGGTATCCCGACCGGCTCAGGTTAAGAAAGGATTCCCGTCTGAGCAGCCTCCGGTCACGGAAAATTTCCTCGGCACTGACGGACAGACCGATAAACAGGGCGATGATAATGCTCATGAAGATGTATGGCGGGATATTGTCATTATTCTGAAAGATGTATTTGCCGTTGCTGCCCGAGTACCGGATGATGACGGTCAGGATCAGGGCCAGGACGGGTGCCTCGAGGGTATTGATCAGGACGTATTGAAGGTTGCTGATCTTCGACAGGACATCCCGGCGAATGAAGATCCAGAACTGGCGCAATTTGGGAGGAATATTCAGCGACCTGGGCCGGTTACCGGTCACTTCATCGAGATGCCGTGGATCTCTCCCTGACCGGAAAGAGGGCGTTCCAATCTTTTGGCGACCGGATGCGGTTTGCGGTATATTTCCCGAATTCATCCACTTCCCTGGCCTCAATGATATTGAAAAGCAGTTCAGGGTTGACATTTCCGCATACGGCACATTCTCCGGCCTCGGCATTGATCTGGTTGGAAACCGTTTTGAAATAGATAACCGCTTCGATGGGATTCCCGTAGTAAATCGGATATCCGCCGGTGTCAAGGATGAACAGGCGATCGAACATTTTGAAGATATCGGACGAAGGCTGGTGGATGACCACGAAAATCAACTTCATGTTCAGGGAGAGTTCCTTCAGCAGGTCCATGACGTTTTCGGAATCCCGGGATGAGAGCCCGGAGGTCGGTTCATCGACAAACAGAACCGAAGGTTCCCGGATCAGTTCCAGTGCGATATTCAGTCTTTTTCTTTGCCCGCCGCTGATCTTTTTATTCAACGGGTTCCCGACCTTGATGTCCCTGATCTCCGACAAGCCCAGATTATCGAGGGTTCCGTTCACACGGTTTAGTGATCTCGTTGTCGGTGAGATCACGGAAGCACAGTTTTGTATTGTAATACAGGTTTTCAAATACCGTAAGGTCCTCGAGAAGGCAATCATCCTGTGCGATATACCCGATGAGGCCGCGGGATTCCCTGATGTTTTCATGGATATTGATCCCGTTGATGCAGACGCTTCCCGAAGAAGGCCGTTCCATTCCCGACAGGACATTCAGCAGTGTGGTTTTACCCGACCCGCTGGCGCCCATAATGCCGATGAGGCCGAATTCTTCCTGCAGACAAATGTCCCTCAGTCCTTCCTTTCCCCCGGGAAAGCTGAAATGCACATGCTCCGCGGTAAACGAAATGCGTTCAACATCGCCGTCCTTCAGGAACCGTGATACCACGTCGCTGTAATAGATGGTTCCCTGGGGAAGCCGGAGCGTGCTGCCGCTGGGGAAAAGATAGGTCCGGCCACCGGGGAAGGAAAAACCGTTCAGGGTTATCTCACTGTTTCCCTGGTATTTGACAAAATAGAGCTCGACACTTCTGACCCGAAGGACGGATACCGTTCCGTCGAGACCGTGAGCGATGATGGTGGCCGAACTCGAAGCGGGATGAGGAGTTTCCGAATGGCGGATAAACAGGATATCTTCTGAATCGAGCTGAGCGGGATCGTCGTTCCGGCTGAATTGGCTGATCAGTTCGAGTTCACCGGGGTTGATATTGAAGACCGTTGAGACGGTCTCGATGATGGCCATCCTCTGCCCGGTATAGAGATTTCCGGCTTTCAGCAGTTCGAAGATCCGGATCAGGACGATCACTTTCTGTTTCTGGGAAAGCGTCTTATTGATTTTTCGGCAGATGGTCAGCGTCCGGACCGAATCTTTCATGGAGGTCAGCTTCGAGCTCCTGATCTTCTCCGAATCCTGCTGACGGTCATTGTTTTCATTGCATTTCTCATCATACAGGGCCATGTATTCCATCACCTTTTCCTTGTTCAGCTGTGATGAAAGGAAGGTTTCGACGTAATTCCGCTGATTCTCCGTTGTCCCATCATCCTGCTTGGAGATGATGGCAAAGAGCTGCATGAGGGCTCTCAAAATTTCTTCACTCATACCCTGATTTGATATTGATTCATAAATGACGGGGAAAGATGATGCCCGTTGTTGGTGTCCGGCACTGACGGAATAATGATCCGGCTTCTAATACGCAACCAATTCGAAGGGCATCTCGATGAGTTCCGAATATTCTTCCCCGGCTTCCTCCAGGTCGACATCCATCTCGAGAAAATACCATTTAATCTTCATGGGATTGTTTTCCAGATAGATATCATTCAGCTTCAGGAGGATGTCAAGAATAAGCTTGGATGAAGCCGTATTGAAATATTCCAGCTTGAAGCCGATTTCCATACCGGCGATCGGGTTTTGTTCCAGTTCATCGAGCCATTCGAGGACGGGCTTGTAGAAGCTGACCACATCTTCGGGCAGGGAGCGGCCGGAAAATTCATAGATGTTATTTTCGGGATCAAGGATAACCCGTGGCGTGTCTTCTGTTTCTTGTATTTTTAAAACATTCATAGGTATGGATTTTAGTTTTTGGATATGCTGATCAGGATGGAAAACATGGATGTATCCGCATCGACGGCGGTGAAGTCATAACCGATCTTATTCCCGGATTTACGTGCCATATCGATGATACCGATGCCGGCGCCTCCGACTTCCGTGAAGGCCGAATGCATCCTGACCTGTTTATAAAGCTGGCGCAATCCTTCCTGGTCGAGGCTGTTGACCTGGTCCAACCTCTCGCGAAGCCTGGGGATATTTGCGTTGGCGATCTTGTTGCTGGAGATCAGGACATAGCTCCCCTCCTTCTCCCCGATCATAAAGACCGGAGAAAATGGCAATGGTTCGGTGTCATTGTCAAGGGCATTTTTACTGATATTCTGAAGCAGTTCAACCATGATGTTGAAGATCTTCCGGCGGATAAGATCCTCGATGTTTTCCATGCTGAACCTCCTTTCGGTGAAGGAAAGCAGTGTCTTCGTCAGGGCCTGGGAGAATTCACCGGCGTAGATCATGATGATATGGTGCTCGCTCATCAGGCGGTGAAAATCAAAAAAACCGGATAATGCACCCGGGCTGGCATTCAGGTGACCGTATTGATCATTCATGGCTTAAGCTCCTGTTTTTCAAGTTAACGATCGTTTTCAGCGAAAAATAGACATATTCCGTGTCGAGTTCCTGGAAATCAAATTCGAGGGCGTTCCCGGTCTTCCTGGCGATATCGATCAGCCCCAGGCCGGCACCCGGTTCATCCTGTCTTCTCCGGCTCTGCATCCAGTACAGGTAAAAATCTTTCCGTTCATTATCCGACATGTCATTGATCCGCAACAGTTTTTCTTCGAGTTCAGCGGCTTTCTCCTTCTTCAGCGCATTACCGCTATAGATGACATAACCACCCGGGCACCGGGAAATGACGAACATGCTCGATGCGGAATATTTGTTTTTCTCATTATGATAGGTGATATTCTGGAGGCATTCCACCATGACGTTGAAGATCCTTGACTTGATGGCCTGATCCTCGTGTGCCGAGTCCAGCTTTTTTTCGGTCAGGTTCAGCAGGGCGAGAATGATTTCCTGGGAGATCTCTCCCATGTAAGTGAGCATGATCCGGTTCTCGAAGATGCGCCTCCTGAATTCATCCACAAACCGGAGATTGTTTAAGGTATTTGTTTCCATAATTTTATATTAAAACTTCAATCCAATGACCAATACATCATCGAGCTGTTCCACCTGTCCTTTCCAGGCATCATAGGTCTGACGGAAGAGGTTGCCCATCTGGAAAATGCTCAGGTGGGTGTTTTCCCTGATCAGCCTGTTCACGTTGCCGCTCATGAACTTCTGTTTGCCGGTCGGACCACCGTACTGGTCGGCAAAGCCGTCGGTCATGAAGTAGAAGGCATCTCCCGGCTGGATGGTAATGCGGTGGTTGGTAAAGCTCTTGCGGTTATTGTACTGTGTTCCGCCCACCGGGAACCTGTCGCCCCTGATCTCGCTGAATTCCCCATCGCTCACCCGGTAAAGGGGCCGGTGCGCCCCGGCAAAATTCAACACCTTATGGCGCATATCGATTTTGCAGAGTGCGGCATCCATCCCGTCGTTGATCCTGCTGTCCTCGTCATACTGCCTGAGGGTCTCGATCACGTTGGCATGCAGCTTGTTCAGGACCTCCCCGGCATCATCGTCCGGGTAGTTGTGAATGATCTGGTTCTGAAGGAAATACCCGATGATGGACATGAGGGCTCCGGGCACACCATGGCCCGTACAATCCATGGCCCCGATGTAAATCGTTTGACCGTCCTGGTAAATAAAAGGATAGTCACCGCTCACCACATCCTTTGGCTTGTAAAACATGAAGGAATTGGGCAGGATGCCCTGTAGCCGCTCCTCGGAAGGCATCAGCGAACTCTGGATGTAATAGGCATAGTTGATGCTGTCGTTGATGCTCTTGTTTTTCTTTTTGATCAGCTCCTCCCGGAGTTTGGCCTTGGAGATGTCGTGACAGACAAGCAAAACCGATTCCACCTCCCCGTTTTCGTAAAATTCGGGAATGGCGCTGACCTGCATGATCTTTTCCCCTTCCGCCGTGGGAAAGATCATTTCACTGATTTCCTTCTCCCGGCGTTTGGACACTTTTTCCAGGATACGCTTCCACTCGGAGATCACCGAACTCTCCATTTGCACCTCGGTGATGGGACGATTGAGGAAATTCTCACGGCTGAGGCCGGTATAGGCTTCAATGACAGGATTGATATACGTACAGCGGCTGAAAATATCGATCCGGAGGATCAGGTCAATACTGTTTTCAGAGAGGGCCTGCATCTTAGCCCGGATCCGTTGTTCACTGGCAGCGAGTCTCTGCCCGGAAATGTCCCTGGAATTGATGACAATGCCGTTGATCACCGGATCGTCGATAAAATTTTTCCCCATGGCCTCGAGCCAGATGATCTCGCTGTGCCTGGTGAAGCACCGGTATTGCAGGCTGTGCTTTTTTTCAGGGAAGGAAATGATGTCCTTTTGAAATGACGCGAACCTTTCCGTATCCTGAGGATGGATATGATCCGTGCTCCGTCCGCCGATGATCTCATCGGGGTAATACCCGAGGATGGACCGGACGGAGGGGCTGACATAGAGCGTCTGTCCCCCTTCACTGTAAATGAAGATAACTTCGGAAGCATTTTCGAGCAGGATCTGTGTTTTTTTGTTGCTTTTATCGACTTCCCGGATTTTTTCCCCGAGCCTCGAATTGGTTTCCCTGAGTTCCTTTTGTGTCCGGATCATATCATCCGCATTCTGGACGAGTTGTTGTTTCTGCTCGACGAGCTCCCGGCTCATCTTCTCCGATTGGGCAAGCAGTGTGCGGGTTTCTTCATTGACCCTCACGTTGAAAACACTCCGGGCGATCACTTCACCCAGCTCGGAAAATAAGTGGAGATGGGTTTCGGTGAAGGGGCGGATCGCCGCCAGTTCGATGACGCCATAAACCCGGTCGTTGAAGATCAGCGGAACAAGCAAAATACTTCTGGGTTTCTTATGGCCCATGAGCCCGGAAGTTATAGTGACGAAATCATCGGGAATCTCGGTGCGGTGGATCAGGTCTTTCTCCACCGCGGCCTGTCCGACAAGACCCTCGGCGAATTTAAAGGATGCTTTCAGGTGCTTCTTTCTGTCCCAGGCATAGCTGGACACCAGGTCGAGGGAACCCTCTGTGTTTTCCTTTTCACCGGCCAGGTAAAAAGCGCCCTGTACGACCGGTTCCAGCCGGTTGACCAGATAGGAAATGATCTCGTCGGCGAGTTTTCCCGTTTCATCAATGGCTCTCAGGATATTATTGACCTCAGTTTTGATCTCCGATATTTCATTACGCTCATTTTCAACCCGTTGTAAGGTAAGGAGGCTTTTTCGCATTCCTTCCAGTGCCAGGGTCAGTTCTTCAGCGCCTTCCCCGCCGTGGAAGGCATTTTCCAGGTTACCGTTTCCGATTTGCCGTGCAAATTCCGCAACACTTTCCAGACGTGTCCTTTGTTCCGCAATGTCTTTTTCCATCGCCGTCTTTTTCTTCCAAAACACCTTCCCGGCATAATAACCGCCAAGTCCGGCAAACACGGGGATCAGGCGGCAGAGGTATAGAATGGAATAGTCCCGGCTCAGTTCACGGAAGGCGCCGAATGAGAAATCGCGATGTGCCATGACAGCTGCGAACCCAAAGATGAGCGTCACCGCAAGCATCCCCGACAGTGCAAATCCGCCGACAGACAGGATCAATATGCCGGTCCGGCTTTTCATATTGCCATGGCGGGATTCATATAACCTCTCACGCGGTAATGTTTCATGAATTTGCCCAGCTCCCGGGCAAGATCATCCAGGAATTGCACCTCGCTATTGGTAAACTGCTGAAAGGAGGCAAGCTCCACAACGCCGAATATCTCTTCCCCATGCTTTACCGGGAAAATGATCAGTGCATCGGGTGAGGCTTCCCCCAGCCCGGTCCGGATGGTCATATATCCTTTCGGCACCTCCTTCAGGTACAGCATTTTTCCGTCCTGGGCCACCTGGCCGGGCAGCCCCTCTCCGATAGAGAACTCGTCGCAGGGATGCTCCTCCTGATTGATAAAAGCGTAACCGGAGAGGAATTTCAGTTTACCACAACGTTCATCGGGATCGATCACGAGAAAGACCGCCTGTAAAATCTCCATCTCCTGGGCGAGGGCCGACAGGATCCTGGCAGCAAAATCTTCCAGGGTGTCGCGGTCATTAAAGATCCTGGCCACGAAGGAGGTAGCCGAGAAATCGGCACCACCGGTGAAGGTAGTCTGCGATTGCGCTTCCGGATATGCGCTGCCCTGCTTTGATCCGTGGGCCCGGCGTTTAAAAAAGTGTATCATCTCATTGATCTGTTACAGAAGTTAGAAATCCGGTTATTTCATTTGCCTTCAGGACCCTGTCGGGCTTGAACCGTTTCAGGGCCTCTGCCGGCATGACCCGGAAAAGGGCTTCATCCGGATCCTGTACGATGGTGTAAGCGCCGCAACGGGCCGATTCACAGATGCCGTTGGCTCCGTCGGCATTGGCACCGGACAGAAGGATTCCGATCATTCTTTTGCCATAGACCCTTCCGGCAGATTCAAAGGTCATATCGATGCATGGCCTCGAGTAGTTCACCGCCTCATCCACCGAAAGCGCGAAGGTCCCGCCTTCCTCAATGAGAAGATGGTAATTGGAGGGACACAGATAGACATATCCTTCACAGACCCTCTGTTTATCTTCCGGCTCAACCACCTTGAGGGTGCTTGAGTATTGGAGGGATTCGACGAAGCCATTTGGTATGTCACGAAGCCGGTGAAGACACAGCACAAGGGGCAAAGTGAAACCGGCCTCGAGTGAAGTCAGCAGTTTCCTGACGACATTAAAACTCCCCGCTGATCCTCCGATAACCACTATTTCATATGGATGATTCATGCTGATTTTGTGCATTTTAACCCCGGCGAAAGCCATCTCCGGACCATCATATCTTTTTGTAAATTTTTTCTTCAGGACTGATTGCCCTGAAATACCTGGCCGATTTGCACCAGTCAATCGACTCTTTCGAACCGATGCCCAGGAAAGCACCGCTGTCGAGGCTGTTACTGAAAATCTCCATGACTTTCTCCTGGAGCTTGAAATTGAAATAAATCATGACATTCCTGCAGAGGAGAAGGTCGAACTTTGAGAATTCCCGTTCCCTGGAGAGGTCATGAACCCTGAATTCAGCGCGGGATATCAAGGCAGGATCATAGGCCACCATAGTGCCTCTTTCCGTATAGTAATCGCCCAGGTTCCCTGAACCGCCGCACGCTTTATAGTTTTTCGTGTTGAGTTCCTGATGCTTAAGTGAATAGACCCCTTCACGTGCCGTTACCAGGACATTCGGATTGATATCGGTCGCTACGATCCGGGCTTTCTCCAGTACCCCCATCTCTTTGAGAAGGATAGCCATGGAATAGACTTCCTCACCGGTGGAACAGGCGGCATGCCAGATGCGAATGACAGGATTTTTCACCAGCTCCGGCAGAATTCCGTTTCTGAGCATGCTCCAGAAGGCCGGATCCCTGAACATCTCGGTGACATTGACCGTGATTTCCTTGATGAAAAAATCCGCATAGCCGTAATCGTACCTGATTTTCCAGGCCAGTTCGTGGATATCACGGACATTGTTCATGGTCATAAAGCGCATGAACCGCCTTCTCAATGAGGAGGCGGCATACTCGCTGAAATCAATGCCCCTCGATTCACGCACCACTGAGATAAGGTCATGGAGGTCGGTATGGCTAAGATTCTCGATATTGGTCATTTCACCCATTGCATTCTTCGTTAATCATCTTTTCATCGAATTGTTGGCATGGGGAAGGGTTTTCCTTTCCATCCCTCACCCTATCAAAATTAACGTTGCCTCCTTATCCGCGAAAGCGTAAACTTCCTGTTTAAACTCCGGTTTCACGCGTGGGCGACCGGGTGATTTTCCGTGGCCATGCAGGTGAAAACCCGTGGAAATTTCCCTGCCTGCCGTCATGTTTGAAATTGCTTTCCCCGGCTTTCCCGTTGTGTTTGAAACCCCTGCCGGGTTTCATCCTTTTTTGCCCTCACGGATAATAAACGGTGCGATTTTATCGAGCGGCAAAATTTTATCCACGGCATCCAGTTTGATGGCTTCCTTTGGCATACCGAAAACGACGCATGATCTTTCATCCTGGGCAATCGTGAGGGATCCGGCTTCTTTCATTTCCAGAAGGCCCCGGGCGCCATCATCGCCCATTCCGGTCATGATGATACCGATGGCATTGGCGCCGGCATACTGGGCGGTGGAGCGGAAAAGGACATCGACCGACGGCCGGTGGCGGTTGACCAGCGGACCGTCTTTCACCTCCACGTAATACCGGGCACCGCTTCGCTTCAGGAGCATATGTTTATTCCCCGGGGCGATGAGGGCGCGGCCCTGGAGGACCGAATCACCATTCTCCGCTTCCTTGACCGTGATCTTGCAGAGATCATCCAGCCTCTTCGCGAACGATTTGGTGAACAATTCCGGCATATGCTGAACGATCACGATGCCATGGCTGTCGGAGGGCAAAGACTGGAGGAAGGCCGAGATGGCCTCCGTCCCGCCGGTTGAAGCTCCCACGGCTACCACCATCTCAGTGGTTTTGATCATGCTGTGATGAAGCTGCCTGGAAAGAACGGCATCGGCCGAAAGCTTGGGCTGAACAACGATTTCCGGCCAAACGGCTTTCTTTTTCCGCAAGTTGGCCTTGGCGGCCGCCTTGATCACATCGCACAACCGGATGCTTGATTCCTCCAGAAAGGTTTTTGTCCCCAGCTGCGGCTTGGTAATGATCTCCACGGCTCCCAGTTCAAGGGCTTTCAGTCCGGTCAGGGTGCCTTCCGTGGTAAGGCTGGAAACGATCACCACCGGAATGGGATGTTGCGACATGATTTTTTTCAGGAAGGTCAGGCCGTCCATCCTGGGCATCTCGATGTCGAGGGTTATGACATCGGGAACTTCAGACTGAAGCTTCCTGGCGGCATTATACGGATCGGAAGCGGTATCCATGACCTCAATCATCGGGTCGGTACTCAGGATGGCCGCCAAAGTCTGCCTGACGACAGCCGAATCATCGACGATCAACACACGGATTTTCTTTTTGACGGTTGGAGTTATCATTATGTATCATTTTTCATGGTCATGACTTCGTTCTCTCTTGCTTTTTTATTCAGCGAGGCAGGGCTCAGCCACTCTTCAGGATCATTTTCTGGCGCACTTCACCGGTCAGACTGTAAAACTGGATCTTCCGGCCCAGGTTTCCCCCGACACTCAAGCCACTGACCCGGATCCTGTAATCATTCAGGGTCTGGTGGGCCACGGCAATGTTGCGTTCTCCGATCTGGAACTGCTCCAGTTGGGTTTCAAAAATATTGGCCCCGCCAAACACTTTGGCTATGAGATTTTGCTGGAGGCTCCCGAGTGAGATCATTTTTTCGATCAGCCTGATGATGGCGATATTCCCGAATTTTGGAGAGGCCAGTCCCTGTCCGTTCCACAGGGGAAGCATATAATGATTGATTCCCCCGATTTTCAGGACGGGATCATACAGGCAGACAGCCACACAGGAACCGAGCACGGTCGATACCAGGTGCGGCTCCTGACTCGCAAAAAGAGCCGAGGGATAGAGAAAATGTGTTCGGATATCGGGCATAAAACGTGAAGCTAAAAGTCGGAGTTGTTGCTAAAAAAAAGTTCATTGTCTTCGTTTGCCGTGAGGAAAGGATCCTCATTTATTTCGGGCACTTGAATCGTGAAGGTGGCCCCTTCACCCGGTTGGCTTTCGATATAGATCTGCCCGCCCAGCATATCCAGAAGAGCCCGGTTGATCGACAATCCCAGGCCATGACCCCGGTTTGTGGAGGTGATGGCCGAATCCACCCGCCTGAACCGGTCGAAGATGACTTTTTTGTGCTCGTCCGACAGTCCGAGCCCGCGATCTTTAACCGAAATGAACAGATCATCTTCGCTGATCCAAAGTTTCAGGGTGATCAGGCCCTCCTCAAAACTGTACTTTACCGCGTTGTTGAGGAGGTTGAGGAGGATGAGGGTCAGCTTTTCCACATCGGTCTTAAAATAAAACGGCGCTTTATTATCCGGATTGGGGAGTTCGCTCACCGTTTCAAAGCTGATCTTTTTTTTCTTGGCCTCAATCTTAAATTTTTCAAGGATGCTGTTTACCAGGTTGGTGATATCAACATTGCCATTTTCCGGGTAGATTTCCCCGGCTTCGATGCGTGCCGCGGCAAAAATATTTTTGAGCTGGAAGTCCAGGTTGAAAGCTTCGGTGTAAATGAGCGCCACCATCGACAGGACTTTCTTCCAGTTCTCTTTGTCGACCGAAAGAATGGCCTTCGACAGTCCGAGGATGGAGGCGAAGGGATTGATGATCTCGTTGGTCACATTGGAAATGAAATGACTCTTCAGAGCCTCCGCTTCGGTGAGTTTTTTATTAACCTGGTTCAACTCATCGAGGAGAGTCTGGTAATTTTTTTGAAGCTGATCATGGCTGATCAGACGTTTCGAAAGTTCTTCGAGCAATTCATCATCAGTAAAATTTCTCATAGGTCGTGTTGCGTATAAGATGTTATCCATCAATTGGTGTTTATAACGGGCCACTTCTCAGACCCTCATGAAGACGGTGGGCTTGATTTGTCTCAGGGGCACATCCATATTGGTGACAGACTCCGAATGTCCGAGGAAAAAATAACCGCCTCGCCGCAGGTTCAGGGTGAGTTTATGAATGACCTCTTCCTGGGTCGGGCGGTCGAAATAAATCAGGACGTTCCGGCAGAAGATGATGTCGAAATCCGGGTCCACCGGATAGGTATTATCCATAAAATTGACTCGCTGGAAGGTCACTTTGGACCGCAATTCGGGGACGATCCGGACGGTCTTGTTTTTCGGGTCTTTACTTTTGAGAAAAAAGTTTTTCCGGAGTGAAAGCGGGATGTCTTTTATCCTGTCGATATCGTAGACTGCCATGCGTGCTTTTTCCAGGACCCTCACCGAAAGGTCGGTAGCCAGGATTTCATAATCGGCTCCCCGGTGCCGTCGCAGGAACGGGTCGATGGTCATGGCCAGGGTATAAGGTTCCTCACCGCTGGAACAACCTGCGCTCCAGATTTTAATCCGTTTCCGGCCCCCGGAAAAGAGCAATTCAGGGAGAGCATGTTCACGGAGAAACTCAAAATGGGCCGGTTCGCGGAAGAAGTCGGTCTTATTGGTCGTCACCAGGTCAACCATCCGGATCAGTTCTGTTTCCATTCCTTCCCGGCTGAAGACGTAATCAAGGTATTCCCTGAAGGACTCGATTTTCAGCTCAGACAGGCGTTTCAGGAGCCGGCTCTGCAGCATGATTTTCTTTTCAGAAGGCATCTTGATCCCCAGCTCCCGGTGGATAAAGGTGCTGAGCCTGTCAAAATCCTTACTCGTCATCCGGATCTTATAGTAGGGATTCTGAAAATTCACGCTCAGATTCCCGGTTTCGGTTTTCGGATCGGCTGCCATCGGTTAAATGTTTTTCAGTGTTGAGGAGATCTTCATATCATTGCGGGTTGACTTACCGTCACTTTCTTCCGTGAATATCTGGGCATTGGAGACAACTGGTTGAAACCTTTCCGAAAATTCGGACGGAAGTTTCTGGGTTTGCTCCATGACGAGGAATCCGCCTTCGAGCAACGACTCATAAAACATGTTGATGATCTTCAACCGCTGTTCAGTGGTCTGGTGAAGCAGCACATTTTTACAGATCACCAGGCTGAATCCGGTGCCGGTTGGCTGCAGGGTTCGCAGGTCCTCCCGACTGAAGATGATCCTGGATCTCAGCTCCTCCACCACACGGTAAGTTTCGTGATCTTTGCCGGTTTTCAGGAAGTATTTTTCAAAGAGGTCCACGGGGATCCGCTGCAATTTTTCGTACGGGTAAATGCCCTGGCTGATCATTTCACCGAATTGGTCGCTGATGTCGATATCGGTGGCATGGAGCTGCACATTTTTAAAGCTGTATTTCCCGAGTTTTTCAGCGAGGAGGATCAGGAATGTATAGGGCTCTTCTCCGGAAGCGCAGCCGGCATCCCAGATTTTGATTCTTGCTGCGACCCATCGCGAAAGGCACGAAGTGTTCGATGATGACATCGAGGGTCTGCCAGTCCCGGAAAAAAAATGTAAATGCCATAATGAGAATTTTTTGAAATTTGGAAAAAGAGTTTAGAAGCCCCGCACCGCCGGAATGACAGTGCGGGGACAACTAAAACCAACTAAACATCTGCAAAAACAAGCATTCGTGATTGATCAGAACTTTTCGTAGTTATTATCGAGGTGGTCCTTGCCCAAATCCAGGTTTATTCCTTTTTTACCTGGATTATGTGAGATCAGGGCCGGCTTGAGTCCGTTGGGCTTGTGCCCGTTGGAACCGGTATCGATCTTCACGCCATGAACCGCCGTTTTTTCGACTTTTTGGCCGACGGTTCTTTTCTTCTTCTTCAGATTTTCGTCGATCAGTTTGAAGTAGGAGATCATCTCGAGCAGCTGTTCGGCCTGACCGGCAAGTTCTTCCGAACTTGTCGCCATTTCCTCCGATGAAGCGGCGTTTTGCTGGGTGACCTGGTTGAGTTGCTGGATGGCATTATTAACCTGGTCGGCGCCTGAATTCTGTTCGATACTGGCGGCGGCAATTTCCTGGACGAGTTTCGCCGTTTTCCCGATTTCCGGGGCGATGGCAGCCAGAAGCTTGCTGGATTCGTCGGTGGCTTTCACGCTGTTCTTGGTCAGTTCGTCAATTTCGACGGCCGAGATCTGGCTACGTTCGGCCAGCTTACGCACTTCGGCGGCAACCACGGCGAAACCTTTCCCGTGTTCACCGGCCCGGGCAGCTTCAACAGCCGCATTGAGGGCGAGAATGTTGGTCTGGCGGGCGATCTCACCGATGATCGAAACCTTGTCGGCGATCTCTTCCATGAACTTCAGCGTATCGGCCGAAGCCCGGTTGACCCGGTCGATACCTTCCGAAGCATTCAGCGCGATCTTTTCGGTCTGCTGTGCATTATCGGTGTTCTGCTGGATATTGGCCAGCATTTCTTCCATCGATGAGGAGACCTCTTCGGCCGACGAGGCCTGCTCGGTGGCACCCTGGCTGATCTGCTGGGAGGTCGAGCTCATCTGCTGACTCGAGGCCGAAATGTTGTCGGCGGCATTCTGGAACTCGGTGATGATATCAGCCGTAGATTTGACCATGTCATTCAGCGACTGCATGAGTTCGTCATTATCCGACCGTTTTTTCAGGTCGATCGTCAGGTCGCCGTCGGCTACCAGTTTGGCCTTGGTGATGATCTCGTTGAGAGAATTGATCAGCAGGTTGAGGTTGTTTTTGATCGTATTGAATTCACCCTTGTAAGTGTCGGTGATCACCGGCGGCATTTCTCCCCGGGCGATCATGTCAACATAATTGGCGGACACATTCAGCGGGTTGATCAGGGCATCCAGGGTACTGTTGATGCCCTCAATGATCCGGCGGTAATCGCCCTGGTGTTTCGATGCATCGGCCCTGGCATCCAGTTTACCTTCAAGGGCTGCAGCGGCCAGTTGATTGGAATCGTCGATCAACGCCATTAACATTCGTGCGGATGGCATTCAGTCCCTGGGTGAGAACAATTTGCTTACCCGGAAGATCACGCATTTTCTGCGTCAGATCGCCACTGGCATATTTATTCATGATTTCAATGGCCTCAATCACCGGTGAAATGACGATATCGAGAGATTCATTTACCCCTTTCGCCAGTTCAAAATATGCACCCTGGAGTTTTTTGGCGGTACATCTGGCCTCAATATCCCCGGTCTTTTGTCCGGCAATCATCATGCTCATGTCCTCCTGGAGATCATTGAGGGCATCAATACATTTATTGAGGTTATTCTTGATTTCGTTGAAATCGCCGTTGTATTTATCTGTGATCTTTTCAGGAATATCTCCGTTACTGATCCGGTCAATGTATTCGGCGGCTACGTTCAGTGGGCCGATCACCGCATCCAGGGTGTTGTTGATTCCTTCGGTTATTGCCCTGAACTCTTCATTGGTTTCCATGATATTGGCCCTGGCATCCAGTTTACCGTTAACCGCTGCATTGACAAGTTTCTGGGTCTGTTCAACAACCGATTTGATGATTTTCTGGATATTGACGGAGATGATCAATCCAAGGAAGATGGAGATAAGCACGGCGACGATGATCAGCGCCGTCATGAAGGTAATAGAACTCTGTGCAAGCGCCGAGTTGTTGTCGGATATTTTGCTGCCGTTGTCGAGTTTGACCTGGACCAGTCCTCCCTGGCCTGAACCATCGTTGATTTAATGGGGACCATGGTCTCTTTCAAGTGTTTCATGATCTGGGCCTTCCTGGTGGTCGCAGATCATGCTTTCCACCCTCGGCATCTCACCAACGTAGTCATTCAGTGCGCCTTCCAGTTCGGAGAGATACTTTCTCCCGGCATCATCGAAAAGACTGGCTTCGTATTGTTTCGAGGATTCTTCGAACTGTCTTTTATCACTTTGTATGCTGTCAAAATACGGCAGGGCATCCGTGATGGTATCCGCTGAAATAGCCAGTGCATAATTCACCCGGATCTCCTGCGAAAGGTTGGTCATCTCATCCAGGTATTTCAGGGGCTTGGTCCCCTGTTCATACAAAAGGGTGTCGGCATTTGTCCATGGTCTTCAGATTCCGGATGGCATATATGCCCAGGACACCGGCGATCAGGGCCACGAGGATAAAACTCCCGATGAGTTTCGTCCTGATTTTCATTTTGTTTAACATTTTAGTTCCTCCAGTTAATTTTGGTTATTTAATCTCTGATTTCTGTTTCTCCTGTTTCGCCTTTTTCTCTGTCGTGCTCACATTTTTTCCGGCGGGCTTTTCCGGTGCGGCGGTCTGATCCTTTTCCGATCCGGCATTGACATTCTTCTCAATGTGCTCTTTAAAATCGATGATTTCATCCACCGAGAAGACCTTGTCGATATCCAGAAGCATGATGAAGTTTTCATCGACCTGCCACATGCCTTCGATGAAGCCGGCATCGTAGCGGGTCCCGATGCTGGGCGACGGGGCGATTTCTTCCATCCGCAGTTCGAGCACCTCCTTCACGGCATCGACCAGGATCCCCAGCATGATATTCTCGCCGTCTTTCAGGATATTGAGCACGATGATGCTCGTATCGACGGTGGCTTCCTTGGCCGGCAACCCGAATTTGATTCTCAGATCGATTACCGGAAGTACCGTTCCCCGGAGGTTGATCACCCCCTTCATGAAAGCCGGCATTTTCGGTACCCTGGTGATTGGTTTCATTTCCAGAATGTTGATCACTTTGGAAACGTTAATGGCAAACACTTCTTCGCGCAGGGTGAACGAGAGAAATGTCTGAATGGCCAAATTTTCTGTGCTCATGATTCGTCTTATTAATGAATGATTAATCGATAATTCAAATGGTGCTATTGTTCTGCAACTACCATGTTTTCATCGGAATAGGAGAATTGTCCGATGATTTTGTTGGGATCCACCACGAGAGCCACGGTTCCGTCGCCCAGGATGGTTGCGCCTGAAATGATATCCTGGTTATTGAACATCTTGCCGAGCGATGTCAGGACAGCCTGGTACTCCCCGATGACGTGGTCGACGGCCATGCCGAAGAGGGTCTCCCCATATTCGATCACCACCACCTGTTCGATGGGCGGCGGTGTCGTGCGGATATCGAATTCCTTTCGCAGGTAGGCGAAGGGGATATGACCGTCGTTCACATAGATCAGATTGTTGACGGCATGGGCCAGTTGCTCGTGTTTGAATTCGAAACATTTATTGATGGAGGTCAGCGGGATGACAAAATGCGTATGGTCGATCATGACCAGCAGACCGTCGATGATGGAGAGGGTCAGGGGAAGTTTGATGGTGATGGTGGTCCCGGCATTCGGGGCGGTGTCGATACTGATCTCCCCGCGCAGGTCGGATATTTTTCGCCGGACCACATCCATTCCCACGCCTCTTCCCGAAACCTTGGTGACGCTCTCCGATGTGGAGAATCCCGGAAGAAAGATCAGGTCGAGCAGTTCTTTCCCGGAGAGTTCGGCATTTTCAGGAATAATGCCGGCCTTGACGGCGTGTTTGAAAATTTTAGCGGTATCAATGCCCTTTCCGTCGTCGGAAACCTGGATATAGACATTGGCTCCGGAATAGAAAGCCTTGAGAAGGATCTTTCCCTGGGCCGGTTTCCCAAGGCGTTTGCGTTCATCGGCCGATTCAATGCCGTGATCGATGCTGTTTCGCATGATATGCATCAGCGGATCGATCAGGCCCTCGATGATGTTTTTGTCCAGCTCGGTATCTGTGCCCTCGGTGAGAAAGGCGATATCCTTGCCCAGTTCTTTGGACAACTCGCGAACCAGGCGGTGAAAACGCGTCACCATGTTATTTATGGGAATCAGGCGGATCCCGAAGGTGGTATCGCGCAGACGCCTGGATATTTTCTCAACATCTTCGGCAATGACGTGCAATTCCTTATGGTTGATCTCTTCGGCAATAAGGCTGAGGCTGGCCTGGCGCGTGACCAGTTCACTCACCAGGTTGATCAGCTCATCGAGTTTCTCCGATGAAACGCGGATGCTGGCGATGTTCTGTTCCCGTGCCCTATTCTGGTAATCGCCGGTCCTGGAATTGACGGTATCTTTTGGAATATCCGCGTCAGGCTTCACCCAGTGTTCCACGACATCCAGTCCGGCTTCATGGCCACCGGAGGAAAATTCCTTCATTTGCCTAAGGAAATGGTCGTCGGCAAAAAGATCTTTTGCGGCGAGCCGGTGAATGGTGAGGTCGCACCCGGTATCCACAAACATGAACACATCGTGGATGGCATCCTCAGTAGCATCAGTCGAAAGAATGACTTCCCAACCGGTATAACAGGTATGCGGATCGAGTTCTGCAAGAACCGGGATCCGGCTCATAAGCGGAAAAACACGTGATTCTCCCAGCGACACCAGTTCGTTGACAACCAGGAGTGGATTGGTGCCATTCCTGAAAATGTCGGCTTTAGGTATAAATCGCACATACCAGGTGGCTTTCCCCTGAGGGGCCATCGCGGTCTCTGCGGACCCGCCGGTAAAGGGCCCGTGGTTTTCATCCGTTTCCCCGGCAATGACCTTCCGGATAGCGGCCAGCAGGATTTCATGGTTTGAGAGCGTGTCTGCCTCGGGTTCATCCCCTTCCGCCAGCAGGGCTTTGATATGATCGATCGATTGAAAGGTCAGGTTGAGAAGGATCTCATTCACCGGGTATTCTCCCGCCCTGACCTTATCATAGATGGTCTCCAGCTGATGGGTGAATTCATCGATCCTGGAAAAGCCGAACATGGCACTTCCCCCTTTAAGGGAATGCATCGCCCTGAAGATCACCTCGATATGATCGCGGTTCTCGGGATCTGAACTCAATAAAAGTGACGTGTTCTCAAGATCCTGGATGAGATCCTGGGCTTCCTCTTTAAACTTCTCTTTAAACTGTTCCATACTGTTATTTTTGCATTGATCAGCAGATGATCGTTATCGCTACCTTCAGCGGAGTATCCGGCATGCCAGGTTTTACCGGGCAGGAACTCAGAGCAGCCGGCCTGCAGTCTGGGTTCCCTGGTTTCTCCGGAAGACCCGTTTCAGACCCTCCTTCCCCGTTGTTTTTTGTCCGCTGCGAACAAGCTGCTTTTCAAACTTTAAGAGTTTTTTGTCAAGCACGTTGAAAATCTCTTTTTGCCGGTCGTTCAATTCACCCTTCCCGACGAGATATTTCACCAAGAATCCGCCACATTCCGCAACCAGGCTGATCAGTTCACCATTGGCCTGAATTTCGCCCCGGCGGATCTTTCCGAATATTCGTTCGAGTTTCCGGCAGATCTCATTCATCTCGCCCAAACCGTATATTAAGGCATCCCCTTTAAGAATATAAATTTCGCGGTAGACACGTTCTATGGCCGACCTGTCGCCGGGACTGACGCTGAGTCGCCCCAGGTCATCACCGATACCATGAAGAATGCGTATGCCTTCCTCAAAAAAAAGCTCTTTTAATCCGGAAAGAAATGACTTCATTATACCATGACTTTATAAATGGCGGCAATGAGTTTTGCCGGGACAAAGGGTTTGATAATCCAGCCGGTTGCTCCTGCTTCCTTGGCTTCGAGTTTTTTCTCTGTCTGGGATTCGGTGGTCAGGAAAAGGATCGGGATCATCTTGTACTCTTCCCTTTTCCTGACTTCCCTGATCAGTTCGATGCCGTCCATGACGGGCATATGAAGATCGGTGATCACAAGATCGATGTTTTCGCCGGTCAGGTGTTTCTGTGCATCCTGTCCGTCAACGCCGGTGAGGACCTGAAATCCTTCATTTTCCAGGGTGAATTTTACGACCTCCCGGATGCTTTCGGAATCGTCAACAATTAAGATTTTCTTTGCCATTGGTGATAGATTTAAATATTACGAGATTAGGATCCTCTCCCCGAAACCGGAGTTGTGGATCACTGCTGATAGGTTCCCCGGCAGTTTTGCCCCGATCTGCACGTCTTTACCTGATTGATTCAATGTCTTCTCCATGCTCAGGAGGAGTTGAACCGAAGCCAGATCGAGGGATTCGATGTTGCTGAGCCGGATGATGACTTTCGGGGAGGTGATTCCGGCCGACATCAAAGCGGTTTTGACCTCCGCCGAATTCCGGATGCTGATATCGCCTTCCAGGGTCAGGATGTCCGGGCCTGCTTCATTGCCGGCAAGGAATGTACACGTGAAGGAGTTTTTTTTCATGACTGTTTTGATTAAAAGAGTTCGACATCCTCGCTATCTTCAGGCTGGTCTTCATGGGTGATCCCGCAACCCGTCTCACCCGACACAACTTTCCGGTGGATAATGCGCTCGCTTTCGACGGTATACAGGCGTTCGTGATCCTTCAGATTTTCCAGGAGTTCCACGGTATCACGCGAACGGCTCTCCGGTTTCAGCCTGGAATTGACGCTGTTCAGCTTTTGGATGATGTTGATCAGGACACGTTCGAAGAGTTCATGGTACTCAAAGCGGTTCAGGATATTGTCGATCCGTTCGAGGATATCGTGATTCAGGATGGTATTCTGCGTGAGAATATCGTCGAGTTGCCGGTTTTCGTCATCCAGTGTATTGAGAACCTTGCTGAGTCGCACCATCAGGGTGATCTGTTCGCGTTCCAGATGACTCCCGTGCCAGTCGAATCTCCGTGCTTGCAGAACCTCATCCGAGATCGACGTGACATTGTCGAGATGGCGGTTCAATTCTTCATTCTTCCCGAATATCTCCGACAGTGAGGTCCGATATCTGTTGGATAATATCCGTTCCGTTCTTTTGGGTCTTGTCGTGAAATTCGTATTCGCGGGCATTCCAGATTCTCCTCAGGGGAAGGATCAGGCAGGATTTCATCAGCTTGTAGACATACTTGATTTCCTCATGAACCCGCACCAGGTTCCCATTGAGAATGCTGATGTTGTTGCTGTCGAGCAGGAGAACACCTTCATCGAGCTGACGGCGCACCTGTTCGAGGAGTGTGATCTCGGAATTTTCGGATTCAAAAGACAGGGCATTTGAAATGGAAGAGACCTCGGCAATATCGTCGGTGATCGTCCTGAAATTGGACGTGATGACGTTGAGGGCATTCTGAAATTCCTTGCTGATCAGCATCAGCTGGGCAGCCTGCAAGTCCGGAAATATCGGCGATATGATCATACCCGACGGTACCGTCCTTTTCATCCGTATCGATAAGGGCCGAATGATCCTTTTCCTTCAAGGTCTGGATGATCCTGATATGGGAATGCTGGATGTGATCGATCTTCTGCCGGATGATATCATGATACTGAAGATGGGTGATGATATGCCCGATGCTTTCGGAGGAGCTGGCGGATTTTTGCTCCAGGATGGGCAAATGATCTTTCGAATCGTCATATTTACCTGAAACAAGATTTTTCGTTTCTTCAAGTCTGGCTGTCAGTTCGGTGAAATTCTCCGTGGATTCGTCCTGGTAGTCCTGGATTTTGCCAATCAGCTCACCGATCAGGTTACCGATTTTGGTTACTTCCTTCCCCACTTCCGCCAGCCAGGGGTGGATTTGACCGATGGTCCGGTCCCAGTTTTCCACGGCCTCGCTGTCCTCACGGTTAACCTGCCGGTAATTTGAAATGAGCCGGTAGTTGGAGATCAGGAATTTGAAGGTGATGAAATCCTGTTTCAAATTGCGGATCGTAAAACTCACCGCCTTGTTCTGTTCATTGATCTTATTCAGCTGATGAATGGTCAGCCGGTTTGCTTCCCGGATCCTGGACGAATAGTCGCCGAATTCAAGGCACAGGGTGTTCAACTCGCTGATCAGGCCCCCGTCATTGGCCCCGATGATGGAGGTGAAAATCCGGGTGGCATTTTCCGAAATGATATTGGTCTTCTTGTAATAATCCTTCAGATACTGGTTCAACTGTGAGAAGACGTCTGAAGAATGCAAATGCAATTCACTGATCCGTTTATCGATATCGGTAAAGGTTTGAATCAGTTCATCGATGGATACGTGCGACTTCTTGCTGTTCATTTTGCTGGCTTTGAATGATCGATGCGTCATCGGTTTAAAACAAGTCGACAGATATCTTCTGTGCGAAAATCGTGAAGGCGATATCGTTCTCGATCCTGGCCCTGGTCAGTGTGATCAGGAGGTCCAGTTCATTTCCCCTGACATCTGTCCAGGAGATCTCGGTCCGCACGCCAAGTTCCCTGACATTTTCCCCGTTTGCATAGAAAGCGGTAAGATTGTCGTCGTCACCGCCGATTTTCACCGGCAGGATCCGCTCTATGGGATTCCCCGTCACTTTCTCACGCTGAATACCCCAGATCTCTTCGGCCGCTTTATTGAAATACTCAACGTTTCCCTCCTTATTGAAGGTGACCACCCCGTCGACGCAACCTTCCAGGACGGCGATATTTTTCGCCTTTTCAGCCTCGATATCCTTGATCTTTTTCATCAGGCCCTGGCTGGCTTCATTGAGTTTCTCGCTCAGGTTCTTTTTGATATCCTCCAGCTCATTGGTGTAGGTTTTCAGCTGTTCTCCCTGTTTGCGGAGTTCTTCAGCCTGCATCTGGGTTTCCAGTTCGACCTTCTTCTTATCGGTGATATCCTGGGCCAGCTGGATGACCTTGTAGGGTTTGCCGTCTTTATCGAGCGCCGGCGTATAGGAAGCATTGAGCCACACTTCCCGGCCGGTTTTCGTCAATCTCCTGAAATCGCCGGTCTGCACCTTTCCTTCCCGAAGCTGATCCCAGAAAGACTGGAAGACTTCGATCGGCTCGGTGGCCTGATCGGAAAACATCCGGTCACTTTTGTTTTCGACCTCTTCGATCGTGTAGCCCATCAACTCAAGGAACTTTTCATTGGTGGTGATGATCTTCCCTTCCATACGTGAATTCGGCAGTCGCAAGGGTATTATTGATGGCTGTAAAAATCCCGATCCGCTCCACTTCCCTTTGCTGCATCTCTTCCTGGGTGGCATTCATCTCTTCAAGATTCTGGCGCATTTCCTCTTCCTGGGCCCTGAGTTCTTCGGTCAGCTGTTGTGAATCCCTGAGAAGTTTCTGGGTCTGCTCATTGGTTTCCACCCTGGAGATGGTGGAAGCGAACATCTCTCCGAGTTTGCCGGCAAAATCGATTTCATGATTTTTCAGCGTTCTGAAGGAAGCCAGTTCGAGGACCCCGAATAACGCATCTTCGAAAATCAGCGGTACGATAAGAAGACAGGTGGGATTTGCATCGCCAAGCCCCGAAGTGATCCGGATATAGTTTTCCGGAACTTCAGTGATATAAATGATCCCTTTTTCCAGCGCAGCCTGGCCAATCAGTCCTTCTCCGATTTCCAGGGTCGAAGAGATGTATTTTTTCCGGTCCCAGGCATAGGCCGATCTCAGTTCGAGCCGTTTTTCCCCTCCGGGCATTTTATCCAGAAGGTAGATCAGCCCCTGGTTTGCCCCGATATACTTCACGAGGGAAGACAACACCATGTCGCATAAACCCGCTAGATCGTCCGATTCATCCCTGAGGATGGCGCTGAACCGCGTGAGTCCCTGGGATGACCAGTTCCGGTCCCTGTCTTCAAGGGCAAGTTTCTGCAGCTTGTCACGCATATTCGTGATCGAGGATCCCAGAATGTCTTTATCACTCAGGATGCTGTATTCCGCTGTATATTCCCCGTCGCCAATGCGCTCGGCGAATTTGGCGAGGTTCAGCTGGTTCCGGATCATCGCATCGATGCAGGAAGAGATCTGGCCGATTTCATCGGTATTCGTATTTTCAATCTGCCGGGAAAGATCGCCCACCGATGCCAGACCGGAAACATGACGGACACGCCGGAGAGGCAAAATAAACCATGCATTGAACGTTTTCCGGATAAAAACGGCTGAAAAAAACCAGAGCAGGACCAACAGGGTCAGAGAACTCATATTCTGGTAGGAGGAGGATATCTCAAAATGGGGAATGAAAAGCAAAATACCGGCGACATTGATGATGATAAACACCCCGGTGAAGATATATAATTTTTGAGGCAGAGATAAGTTACCAAATTTCATATCCGGTGATATCTAATAGGTGATGTAAATTATTAAGGTTGTTTGCTTTTCCGGCGTCCCGTTTTAAGGTGTCCCCGCAGAAGGGCAATGATTAATCAAAGCTAGCCTGTGGAGCGGGTCCCTGAAACAGTATCACCACTTGAAATGGCCAAAATTTCACCCGGAAAATATCCGTACTTTCCACGTGAGGAATTCACGTATATTCACGTAGTAATTTGGATGCAACGATTGAGGGAATTTCAATACAGGGAAAATAAAAAAGGTGCAGTGGAAGATCTGCACCTTTTTTCTTCGTGACTCTAAGCCTAAATTTCAATCATTCTCCGATTGAAATTTCATTGATTCAAAAGTATTCAAATCTATCTTTTCGATCGTCGGTGATACCACGCAAAAACCTTACCTGCGCCACCTGAAAATTTCCACGTATCCTTCCGCGGCCCGGTTGCGTAATTTCACGCGGAACCATTGTGTTTTCAGGGATTGCGGGAGGTTCAGGGTGGTCCTTTACCGGGTGAGGCAACAATCCGGACGGTTCCGGAAAATAAAAAGTGCGACCCTAGTGCCGCACTTTTTAACTACATAACCTAAAATAAACACAAACACAATCTATCTACCTATCTATGATTGACGATTTTCCAATGTTTTGTTCCGGAGTTCCTCCACCAGACGGCAGATCTCGCGGAGCTGGTCATCGGTTATCTCCACCTCGGTGGTGCTGTTATCGACCACGACCAGGCTGCCATTGATCTCTTTGGTTTCAGGCTCCCGGTAAGTGTAGGTGATGGTCACGTTATCATATATCTTCTTCAGAGGACCGAGCGAGAAGTTCAGGTCCTTGAAAAAGGTATCGTTGTCATAGACGGAAAGGAGCAACATCACCTGGTCGAGGATCATCTTCTGTTCCGCGATCCGTTCCCGAATATCACTGTCCATATTGCCCTTCACCACCTCGGTGGCCAGGTAGAGGCTTTCCATCCAGGTCCCGGTTACGATCAGCACACTTAGCTTGCTTCGTTTCTGTGACCGGAGATAATTATCCATCCTGCTGAAATTGAGCGTGGTCAGGAAAAGCAGTGAGTCGAGTTTATCACTGTTTTCAGCGAGTCTTTTAATGGTCTCGAAATCAAAGAATTGACCCACATGAAGATCGTTGGCGAGACTTTTTATAACCCCGAGATAGCTCATCGAAAGATAGGCTTTGCTGTAAATATTGATATACCCGAGGTCGCCTGCATAGATGCCCATGGCCAGGGCTTTTTCATTATCTGTGGTGTAAAGATGGAGGTTATCCTTACTGTTCAGGAATTTCTCGTTGAAACGTGTTCCGCTTGCTTTGATCAGCGTGGCGATTTCCACCGGCGAAGGGAGTGATTCAATGATCTCGTTCATGGATTCTTCAGAAATGGAGGGATCGGAATCCTGACCCGTTTCCGCAATCACGGTATTGAGATCCATGTTCGGATTATTGCTCCCGTTTTTGCACCCGGAGAAAAAGACCATAATACAAAGGAAAATTACGATTTGTCTCATCACGATTAGATTTGAATTAGAGATTATTCACTTTTTTTGAATCCGAGAATGCAAACGCCGCATCCGCCTTTTGTGCCCTCGAAGGTGGCTTCCATATAGTACACGCCGGTGGCCGAACAGGGATAGACCAGGTTCGGGTAAAACGTGTTGGATTTTTTGTTATAACTGCTAACGATCAATTTGTGGTTCCGGTCGTACAAATTGACGATCATCCGCTGTCCCGGAACTTTCTGGTCGCCCACAATGATCATATAGCTGGAGCCCTTCGAGAATACATAGGAGTACTCGACCTTTTCCGTTTTTTTCATGTTGACATTGAAAGCCTTGATGAAGGTATAGGTTTCGAGACTCGATGCACACTTATCAAGAAATTCATCGGAATCACACTGTCCGAAAATGTTTACGGAACTCATGACGATGCTTAGCAACAGGACAATTTTGATCATTTTCATCTTTCTGTCTTTTTTTTAAATCACAATAGATTGTCTCATTATTCAGGATAGGTTTCTGCTTTATCTTTCCCCAGACCTTCCGATGCCAGGGTGCTTTGTTTCCCATTCCCGGCAAGAATGGCATTTGCCCTGGCAATGGAGATTTTCTTCCCTCCGGACCAGGCCACGATGAAGACCTCGTCGATGAGGGTATTTTTCAATTCCAGTTCCTTTTTGGCTTCGAAGGCCTGGCGGTAATCGCCGAACCTGCCGATGGAATAAACGGTATAGCCTTCCCAGTGATCGGTATTCAGTCCGTATTTCCCGGCTTTGCGTTGCATGGCTTCGATGAACGATGTCCTGACCGGATGCCTGAACGCACCGATTTGTATGGAGAATACCGGGAGGGAAGGATCAATCCGGCTGGCATCCTTGTCTATACCCTCCTGTTGCGGCGTTACCCGTGCATTTCCCTGCTTAAGGAATTCGAGCGATTCAGCAATGGTCAAGGGCTGTCCGTTGTGATAAGCCTTAATGAAAGCATCGCCGGCGCCATAGTTTTTCACCGCTGACAGGGCAGAATCGGCTTCTCCGAAACGAGTGAACAACCCGGCATAATACTTATAGGTTCCGCTCTGCGGATCGTACTCCTCGGCCACGGGGAAGATTCCTCTAAACGTTGAAGGACTTACCTTATGGTGATATTCCCCGACTTTGATGCGGTAAATGATATCATCAGGAAGCGTTGGATCCGCAACAAAATGCCGGGTCTTCGAATAGGGGCAGGAAGGCAGGATATACAATCCCGGCGTTCTGGTGAATTCACGGCCGGCGGATCCGGTTTGGTCGATCACCATGAACTCTATCCTCCTGTTCAACGTATGCTCACGCTCGGTCGTGGCATTTTCGACCACGGGAAACGACTCGCCATAACCATGGGTGATAATCCTGGAAGGCGCGATGCCTTTGTTTGTCAGGTAACGTTTTGCCGATTCGATACGTCGGACCGATAGCCCCAGGTTGAAATAATAGCTGCCCCGCGTATCGGTATGTCCGTTAAGCTCAATGATAACCCCGGGGTTGAGCGTCAGGAATTTCGCGAGATTGTCCAGCTCGTCCATCGACTCTTTCCGAAGGGTGGCCTTGTTGTAATCGAAAAGGATGTTGTTCAGCCGGATGGACCTGTTCACCACGATGGGTTCGAGGAAGAGGCTGAGGTCGGCCATACCGTTAGTGACTTTGCCGGCCGGAAGCATCTGCTCCGACTGGAAGAACCCGTTCCTGTTGGCCACGATTCGGAGCGGCTGACCTTCATGGACTTTCAGCGTAAAGTACCCCTTGCGGTCACTCGTGGTGGAACAGGCGAGCTGCTCACCTTCATAGGCACTGATATCGCAATCCGGCAAAGGCCAGGCATCGGCGGCATTCTTAATGACCCCGGCGATCTCATTCACAGGAATCGACGGACCATCACTGCTTTCCCGGTCCCTGGCGCGGTTCTTCTTTCATCATCCCCGCATAACCGCATGCCCGCTCTCCAATTCCGACTTCACGGAATCAACCGCCGTCATTGCTGTCTCCTTTTTTTGACCGGATTCCATGGCGGCCGGCTTTACTTCCGGAGGGTCAAACCGCAACCGTGGCTTCCCGGCCGTGAAGTGTCCGTAATGATAACCCGCTGAGGCGGCTTTTCCGCCACGACCCTCACCGGAACGGTATCCGGCCGTTCCTTCTTCGGTGTCAAACTCACTTTCTGCCCGGAGGTTTCCCGCGTTTCCGTTTCATCCGATTCAGAGTATAAAGCTCATACCGGCTGCCGCCAACCAATGTATCGGGGAAAAAGAAAAAGCCTTTGCTGTCGGCAATGACAGACGCTTCTTCCCTGCTCCCCGAGGAAGAGAGCAACATGCGCTGACGGGATGAATTTCTCCACAAAAACATTGCCTGTGGCGTTCACCCCCGCAGTGTCCGTCCCGGAAGCATCACGGGGATCGCGGCCAATCCTTTCCGAGGCGTTGCCTCCGATCATCAGCTCCGTACCGGCCGATTCGATGTCAATGGAAGAATAGTGTTTATCATCGCCCGGTTTCATTTTGAACTTCACCTCGTTAAAGAAAAACCCTCCCTTGCGCATAACCAGGGTATAAAGGGTATCGTCCTCAACCGGATACGCGTATATTCCGTTTCCCGGGGAGAGCGGCACCTGTATCTTGCTTCCGTTCCTGGAAATTTTATAGGTGATATCGTTAAATAATGTATAATCAGGAATCTGGATCTCATGTCCTGTGAAAAAGATCTGCTGCGGACCGTCTTTCCACAACGAAAATATATCATCCTTCCCTTTGCCGTTGAAGCGGTCGCTGGTGAAAAATCCGCGGGTCTGGTCTTCATTGAATACGATGCCGAAATCGTCCCCGATCGAATTGATGGGGGGCTTCATATTGGTCACTTCACTCCAGACCCCGGCTTTTCTGACCGTCCTGAAAATATCGAGCTTACCCATACCGGGATGTGTATCGGAAGAAAAATAGAGGGTATCTGTACTCTGGATGGAAGGGAATAATTCATGACCGAAGGTATTGACCGAATCGCCGAGGTTGACCGGTTCGCCCCATTTGCCGTTGGCTTGTTTTTGCGAGCAGTAAATATCGGTGTTCCCGTAACCTCCGGGCATATCGGAGATGAAATAAATGGTTTTCCCGTCTTTCGCGAGACTGGGCTGACCGATGGAATATGTTCTCACTGTTGAATTCAAATGCACTTACGGGTTCGCTCCACGTTCCGTCCTGACCTTTTTCGCTGTAAAAGACCTGCAGGGAACTCAGCACGGTGTTCGACTTCCGGTTCTTGTCGCCGGTGATCGTCCGGGTGAAATAGACCTGCCGGCCGTCAGCACTGAAGGTCGCGTCCCCGTCGTGCATGAAGGAGTCCAGGCCGGGAATCTTTTGGACAGGATCCTTTTCATCGGGCTCGCGGAGGTTGGCATAGTAAAGATCTGTATTGACAACCCCGATGCTCCCGGAGAAGTTGATGAATTTCCTGGTACTGCCCTGCCGGGAGGACGTGAAAATGATTCCGTTATCATAGAATGCCGGAGCAAAATCGGGCTCAGGTGAATTGATCCCTTCAACATTCTTCACCGTATACTGGGGGATTTCGTCCAGCCATTTCTGTGCCATATAGCATGATTCAAGATAAACCTTACCCATCGGATCGTTGGGAGCCAGTTTAATGTACTTCTCAAACTGCTGGGCAGCTTCGGCATATTTGGCTCCGTTTTTCAGTGAATTGGCATAGTTCAGGTAATTCTCCGGTTTGCTCAGCCGTGAACTTTTGTCGAGGATCTGTTTATATTCTTCAGCGGCTTCCAGAAAACGGCCGGTGAGCCGGTAACAACTGGCCAGCTTCTCCCGGGCTTCATTCCGGTACCTGCCATGCCCCTTCTTCATCTCCTTCAGATAGAAAGGAATGGCCTCTTCGAAAAGATTCCGGTCATAGTACCTGTCTCCTTCCCTGAGATATTTCTGCGCCAGGATAACCCTGGCCGGAATGACCAGCAAAATCAGCAGCGCGATAATATGTCTGTACCGGTGTGTCAAGGATTTCTTTTTTTATGAATTCAGATTTGGAATTAGAAATAATATCTCGGATGAATGACCTTCTTTTCGGGTGGAGGAAGCAGTTCAATGCCGTAGCTAATCCCGAATTCATGGGAACCGCTTGAATAATTACTCAGCCCCGAGATGGTGTAATCGTATGAATACATGATTTTCAGCTGCCGGGTGATGTCGAACCGGACCATCGCCACAATGGCATCACCTGTCCGGTAGGAAAGTCCGGCAGCGAACTTATCGACATACACCAGGCAAACGTTGAGATCGGCCTGAACGGGTATTCCCGGAGCATACTTCACAAAGAAACCGGGCTCCAGGACCATGTTGCGCGAGAGTTCCAGCATATACCCTCCTAGGGCATAATAGGTCTTTTCAAGGACATACAAATTGTTTTGGGTGAAATTGGGCACGGATTTTTTGATGCTGAACAGGTGGTAAGCGGCGGCGCCCACGTAAAAGTTTTGCGTCTGGTAATAGACACCCGATGACACATCGGGAATGAGCACCGATTCTTTCTCCTGGGGAATGGCCGGGTCATCGTTATCCATCCTGATCAGGTTGCGGTAATCGTAAGTCGAATTTATGATCCCCCCTTCGAGTCCCATGGATAGCTTGCCGTCACCCACCCCGATATGGTATGAAAAAATGGCGGTGGCATCGAAATTATTGGTCACGGCAATGTGGTCCCGGGCCAGTTTCATCCCTAACCCGATGCTTTTGGTCTGAATGGGAGCCTGGAAGGTCAGGATATTGGTCTGGGGAGCTCCCGGGATCCTCATGAACTGGGTACGGTTCTTCACCGACCCGACAACCCATCTCGAACTGCCGGCATATGCGGGATTGACCAGCATCCTGTCGAACATGTACTGGCTGAACAGGTAATCCTGCTGACCATACCCTGTCATCAGGGCGGAGCATGAAAGGATCAATGTTATTAACGCAATTCTCAGCATAGTATCAGTTGACTATCGGTGAATGATGATGTATCCTTTATGGGGAACGGCCCCGTTTCCAGGATCGAGGATGAAAAAATAGGTCCCGTCGGGCAGGTCAGCACCCGACTTTGACTTCCCATCCCAGGTGTTATTGTAGGGATTCGCTTCAAAGACCAGGTTTCCCCACCGGTTATAAATTCTCAGGCTGTTCTTCTCAAAATAGTCGATATGGTTGACCATCCAGATATCGTTCAGCCCATCGCCATTCGGCGTGATGATCTGCGGAATGGGATCCGTGATGTCATCAAGACAGAGATCGATGGTGACCTGTACAGAATCGACAGACTGGCAGAAGGTGTTTTTCGCGGTGAGAACATAAATCGTACTGATCATGGGATTGGCCAGAGGATCAGCGATGAAGGGATCGTCAAGTGTCCCGTCGTTCTGCCACGCGTATGACATCCCCCCCGATCCGGAAAGCCGGACCGTGTCGCCGATGCAGATGGTGACATCTTCACCGGCATCGGCCACCGGCGGTTGCTGCGTGTCCACTTTCACCTCCTGGCGGCTGACAGGGATGTCGACACAGGCACCGGAAGAATAATAAAGCGTGTATTCGGTGGTGACCGGGGGCGTAACAGTGATCGTATCTTCAACCTCACCCGTGCTCCAGTGGTAACTTCCGCTGATAAATGCCGGGTCCTTTTCAAATCGCAGGGTCACCGAATCCTCCAGGCATATACCTTCCGCCTTCGCATAGATGGCCGATTCGGGATACGGGATGATATACGGGAAGGCTGAAACAGCCGGTACACTCCGGCATCCCATGGAATCGATGCCCACCACCGATATCCTGTTCCCGGACCTGAGCGAATCGGTGGTGTAAAAGTTGGTGCTTCCGGATTTGAGAAGCATACTGTCATTTCTGAAGAACTCATATTTTTCAAGCTGATCCGGCATCGGATAATACGTGACATGATCGCCAAGGCATATGGTATCGACAGAACACGAGAGGGAGACCAATGGAAGAGGAAGCGGGTGAAATGAAGGGTGTCATCTCCGGTACCCGGGCAGCCCGAAGGATCGAAGGCTGTCAGTGTGATTGACGGTGAAGTCGACCGGCAGACTGACCGTGTTTGTCTCCGACCGGATCGTGGCGCCCGTGTTGTCGGAAAAAAAGTATTCGCTGAAATCGGGTGTCCCCGTGAATGTCACGATCTGATCCGTGCAAAGGGTTCCGATCCGGGAGGCGGTCAGATGCAAAGCAGGCGGATGAATGGTCACCGTCTGAACCGCATTGGTCTGGGTGATGCAACCGTCCTGGTATACATCGGCACGGACACTGTTGCCGGCAGCGATGCCGGGCGTAGCGTAACCATTCATCGAGGAATCCTGAAGAATGGCACCGTTATTATAAAAGACATACCTGTCAAACCCGGAAGGTTCCACGGTGTAGCGGATCGGTACTCCCTCACATACCGTATCACCTGGGATACCGGTACTCAGGGTGACCGGGGTGACCGGGTTCACGCTGATCTCAAAGTGTTTCTCTGCCGCGGGGCATGTGGGCTGGTCGAGGTTGCGCACAGCGGCGTTAATCGTCGTATCGGCCGTGCAGGCGAGGGTGAACGTCGTATCCGCCGCAAAAGAGCCCCCATTCCACGAAACGGCATAGTGCGTTACGTTGATACCGCCGACGAAAAGAACGGTTTCGTCATTTTCACATATTCTCTGGTACGGATCCATTTGATAAGTGATGGCGTCGCACCGGCTCGCATGGCACGTCCTGACCACTGATGCCATTCCGTTTCCGCAAGGCTGGCCGCCCGTGGCCATGACCCTGAGACTGACGGAATCTCCGCTGTTCAGCCCGGTCACCTCATGCCATAAGCCCGTGGCCCCTGAAGAAGGATCCGACCATGACAGACCGTCAAGACTGACGCTAAAACCGGTCGCGGCAGGGATACTGTCCCAGGCAAAATTATTGTACTGTCGGTCGATGTCCCGCAATTGACCTGGGGTGTTTTAATTTTCCGTGAACGGTAAGGATGACCGGGTCACTCATTTTTCCGGGACATTCCCCATTGACCGCCAGGGCCGTCAGGCCATGCCCGTCCTTCCAGTCTTTCGTTTCCCAGGTATTGAAGCTTTTCTCGCCCAGGAGCCGTGAATTATCATAAAACCTGTAACGGTCATATCCTGGCTCGTCGGCAGTGAACCTGACTAAATCCCCTTCGCAGATATCATTGTCCGGATCCGACACCGTGACCGTCAACGGCGCAGGTCTCCCTACAACCATGATTGTCAGATATTTGATCTTCGGCGGACAAAATGGCTCCGCAGTATTTTTAACGCTGACGGAAAGTACGGTATCTTTATCAGGCACCAGTGTCAATGAGGTGGACTTTACCGGGGCCGACATCCCCCACTTCACCGAGTAATTCCGGATGGTGATATCACGGATCTGCAGTTTCAGCGTATCGCCTTCGCAGACGGTGTATCTGTCGCTGATGGTGAAATTGAAGGGCGTGCAGAACTCAGCGTATCCTGCCGCGGGCTGCGAAACATCGCTGTTCCCGCAGGCCCCGTCCCCCAGGAAGCCAGCCGATCACCGCGTCGAGCGTGTCGAGCTCGTGCAGCCTTCAGGAAGGGCGCACCCGCGTTCAGCCGGTCGCAGCCGGACATGGGCGGGATCGAGGCTCAGCTCCTCGTCATAGGGCTCGCCGAAGAAGGTCGCGCGGCGGACGCGCGCCCCGGCCGACCAGACCACCTCGACGGTGCGGCTGTCGGCATCGGCCGTGTTCGGCGCAAGCTCCGCCGACCGGCGCATGGCCGGCAGTTCGATCATCGTGTCCATGGGGTCAGTCCTGTTGGTCGGCCTGCGCCGGGTCATTGTCCGCGTCGGCGGCCGGGTCGTCGGTGCTGTCGTCGGCGGCCGGATCGTTCGCCGGATCGCTGGTCTGCGCGCTGCCGGTCTTGGTGACGCGGCGCGGGTCGCTGTCGAGCACCAGCCCCAGCGCGTCGAGCTTGGCGTTGGTCGCGGCGATCTCGGCCAGCACGGCGTCGGGGTTGCGGCCCTGCCGGGCGATCACCTCGGCCAGCGTCATGGTGCCCGAGCGGATCGACAGCAGGTTCGCCATCGCGTCCTTCTGCGGATCGACCGCCTCGAACTTCGGCGGCGACCATTCGACCGGCACGGTCGGCGACGGGATCTGGCCCGCCGCCCATGCGGCTTCGGTGAACCAGCGCCAGACCGGCGCGCAGAACATCGGGATGAAGAGCTGCCACTGCACGGCGTCGATCTGGCGGCGGAACTCCACGAGCCCCGCCCGGATCGAGGAATAGTTCACCTGGCTGACAGGTCCCCGGTCAGCAGCTCGTAGGGCACCCGGAACCCGGCCGAGATCGTGTGCAGGCTGGCCCGCTTGTATTCGCCGTAGCCGCCGGTGGCCGAGGGCTGGTTGAACCGGATGTCCTTGCCGCCGCGGGCATAGGCGATCAGCCCCGGCTCGAACTGCTCGACCCGGTTGCCATCGGCGTCGACCACCGAGGGCGCGATGCCCTGCTGCGCCTCGTCGTCGCCGAAGACGATGGCGGTGACGCAGGCCTCGGTCTTCTTGCGGACCAGTTCGGCCACCTCGTAGTCGTCGAGATCGCGCAAGCTGACCGGATCACCGGCGCGCCCCAGGGAACGCCGCGCGCCTGCGTGCGCTGCTTCTCGTAGACATGGGCGATCTCGGTCGCCGGGACCGGGCGGCTCTGCAGACCCGTTCTGCAAGGCGCCATAGGCGTCGCCCGGATGCTCGGCATGGAGCCAGTAGGCCCGGCGCTTGCCGACCGGGTCGAACTCGATCCCCTGCACGAGCCGCCCCGCGCCGAGGGCGCCGGATTTGGTGGCGTCGAGGAAGTCGGCCTCCAGCACCTGCAATTGCAGCGGCACCGGCAGGCCGTCGCTCGCGCGCCGCAGGCGGCGGCGCACCAGCACCTCGCCCGCCTCGACCATCTCGCGGCAGATCAGCGTCTGCAGCCCGTAGAAGTCGAGCTGGCCATCGGCGTCGCACTCCGCCGTCCAGCGCTCGAAGAGCGCATCGACCTTCCGGTCGAGCTTGTCGTCGCCGCTGGCGGCGCGCGGCATGATGCCCGCGCCGATGATGTTGTTGACCAGCACCGCCACGGCCTTGGCCGCATGCGGGTTGTTGCGCACCAGATCGCGCATCCGGTCGCGCAACAGCGCCCCGGCGACGCCGATCTCGGTGTCGGCCGAGGATCCCGGCGCGCGCCAGCCCTCCGTCCGCCGCCCGCGCGCGGCGCCGTCATAGCCCCGCGTCAGGGTCTCGAAGGCCTGACGCGCCATCACGCGGCGGGCGGCCATGCGCGGCGCCACCGTGGCGATGGCGTGGTCGAACCAGGTCGCCGACATCAGCGGTCCCCGCGCGAGAAGCCCGCGAGCCCGGCCACCGGCAGCGGCCGCGTGGTGCCCGCGATGGCGCGCTCGATGGTGCGGATGCGGGCGAGCAGATCCTCGGCCGAGCCGTAGTCCACCGACTTGCCGTCATAGCTGACCCGGGTCGTGCCGCTGGCATAGGCCCGGCGCAGCGCCGAGAGCTCGGTTTCCGTCCAGTCGGTCATGTTCAGAACCATCCTCCGCGCCGCCCGAGCCAGTCGGAGCGGCGCTTGCCCTGCGGGGCCTGTCCCGGCCGGTTGATCTGCCCGGCGGGATCGGTGTCGGTGGGGGCGGCCCCGAGCTGATCCTCGAGGTCGCGCCATTTCTCGTCGGGCCAGCGGTCCGCGCCCGCGATCCAGGCGGCGGCGCGGGCATAGACCCGGCAATCCAGCGCCTCGTTGCGCTCGCGCAGCTTCTGCCATTCCAGCCGGGCGAAGCCGCGCTTCGTGCGCACCGTCACCAGCTGCTCGGCCACGAACTGCTTCAGCCATTCGTTCTCGACCCAGTGCGGCAGATGCACCGAGCCGGGCGGGAATGCCGCCCCGTCGGCCATCTCCTCCTCGGTCGGCCGCGCCAGCCGCAGGAAGCGGTAGGTCTCGGCCTTGAAGGTCGACACCGCCACGGTCCAGAGCCGCGCCCCGCGCCGCAGGCGTTTGCCGCCCTCGGTCGCGTCGACGAAGGTCGGCCCCGACACCGGGCTCGAGCGGTTGAACCCCTCGACGCCCTTCACCGGCGACACCTGCGCGAACCCCTGCGCCCGCGACCAGGAATAGACCGCCGGGGCCTCGTAGCCGGTGTCGATGGCGAGCCGCGCGATCCGCAGATGCGCGCCGCGTTCGTGCGGCCAGGTTCGGTCCAGCAGCGCGGTCAGTTCCGACCATGCGTCATGCCGGTCCGGCCCGCCCTCGATCACGACGTGATCGACGAGCCAGCTTTCCAGCCCGCGACCCCAGGCCCAGACATCGACCTCGATCCGGTCCTTCTGCACGTCGGCCCCGGCGGTCAGGAACAGCCCGCCCGCAGGCACCGTGCCGGATGTCCAGCGCTCGCGCCGGTCGTAGAGCCGCTGCCAGTCCGGCGCTTCCCCGGTCTCGACCCATGTCTCGCCGAGGATCGTGTTGCGGAACGCCTTGATCGCCTCGTCCGACCCCTGCGCCGCGTCCCATGCCCGCACGATCCGCTCCCAGCTCAGCCAGCCGATCGGCGAATAGAGCGCCGAGAGGTGATACCCGACCGTGGTCGGATCGGCGGCCGTGGCGGTCGCCCGCCATTCGCCGCCCTCCAGCATCGCCGTCTTGTGGTG
>CAVXNX010000002.1:0-397228 GCA_963763215.1 uncultured Bacteroidales bacterium | reverse complement strand
TGTTAATCAGAACGGGGATCATGGATACCCCAAAGATGTCGCCGGTTCGAAAAAAATGATCGTAAAATGAAAATTCTGAAGCTGTTTTTCAAGAGCCTCATACTGATTTTGATATTCATTTGTCATTCCTGTGCACATGAGGTCCCTCCCCCGGCACCTTACGGACCGGTGCCCTCTCCACAACAGCTCGCATGGCATAAAATGGAGATGAATGCCTTTATTCACTTCACCATGAATACCTTTACGGATAAGGAATGGGGCTACGGGGATGAGTCTCCCTCGCTCTTTAATCCCACGGACTTCAGTTCCGACCAGTGGTTGTCGGTTCTGAAAAATGCCGGGTTTAAAGGTGTGATCCTGACCTGTAAGCATCATGACGGTTTTTGTCTCTGGCCTTCCGCCTATACCGAACATTCCGTGAAGAACGCCGCCTGGAAGGACGGTAAGGGAAATATCGTGGAGGAGGTTCGTCAGATCCTGCCGGAAATACGGTCTTAAATTCGGGATCTATCTGTCGCCATGGGACAGGAACCGGCCGGATTACGGCACTTCATCGTACATCAGTTATTACCGTAAACAGCTTAAAGAACTGTTTAATTCCTGCAAGCCGGTTTTTGAAATGTGGTTCGACGGAGCCAACGGCGGAACCGGCTATTACGGGGGAGCCAATGAAAACAGGACGATTGACGGGAAGAACTATTATGAATGGAAACGTACGCTGGATGTGGTCAGGGAAATCGATTCCAGCACGCTGTTCTTCAGTGACGCCGGCCCCGATATTCGCTGGTGCGGAAACGAAAATGGCTATGTGGGAGAAACCAACTGGAACATCATCACCCCCGACACCCTTTATGCCGGCAAACCGGGAATTAATGATCTGCTGGCCCACGGTTCGCAGAACGGTCAAAAATGGATACCGGCCGAAGTTGATGTATCGATCCGTCCCGGCTGGTTTTATCATCAATCCGAGGACAGCCTTGTCAAAACATCTGAAGAACTGTTTCAAATTTACCTGACCTCCGTGGGAAGAGGGTCCAACCTGCTTTTAAATGTTCCTCCGGACCGGACGGGACGGTTATTTCACCGGGATGTTGAGTCGCTGGAAGGATTCAGGAAACTCCTGGATGAGAGACTCGGTAAGGATCTTGCCCGGGGAGCCAACGTTCAGGTCTCTTCGTTCAGGGGCCATTCGGAAAAATATTCCGGGACGTGCCTGACCGATGGAAATCCGGAAACCTTCTGGGCGACCGATGACGATGTATTGACGGCACAGGCAACCATTTCCCTGGCGGATGCCGGAACGATCCGTTTCATTGCCTTACAGGAATACATTCCCCTGGGGCAAAGGGTGAAAAATTTCACCGTCGATGCCTTCACGAACGGGGGCTGGGTCACGGTGGCTTCGGGAACGACCATCGGATATAAGCGAATCCTGCCGGTCAGCCCGGTGAACACGGATAAGATCCGGATAAATATCACCGGAAGCCTGGCATGCCCCGTTCTTTCCAGTGTAAGCCTGTATTAAAATGGCGCCATAACGGAATTGGCACGAAACCATCCCTTCATCTGCCATTGCAATTAAGAAAATCTATCGCTAAATTGTCTGAGCATTTAAATCCATAAACCAATACCGACCAACATGACACTTGACCGCAGAAAATTCATCCGGAATTCAGCTCTCACCGCCGCCGGCATCGGCCTGGCCGGCAGAACATTCGCCGCCGGTTCCGCTTCACGGATCGCCCCCTCCGACAAGATCAACGCTGCCCTCATCGGCTGTCGCGGCCGCGGTTTCGGCGCCCTGAAAAATGCCCTCGAGTACGACGATGTGAACTGCGTCGCCCTGTGTGACGTGGATCAGAACATCCTGAACGAGCGGGCGAAAAATATCGAGGATGATTATGGCTTCAAACCCAAATTATACAAGGACTTCCGGAAGATGCTCGAGCAGAAGGATATCGACGTGGTCTTCATCGGGACCCCCGACCACTGGCATTGCCTGAATATGGTTTATGCCTGCCAGGCCGGGAAGGATGTGTATGTTGAAAAGCCCATGGCCAACTCCATCGAGGAATGCAATATCATGGTGAAGGCCTCTCATTATTATAACCGCGTGGTCCAGGTGGGACAGCAACAGCGTAGCAACTTCACCTTCCTCGCCACCATGAAACGGATCAAAGAAGGGAAGATTGGTAAACTGCGGAAGGTCGATATCTGGGCTAATTTCAATTACGGCATCGGACCCAAACCCCAACCCGACGGTCCGGTTCCCGAAGGTGTCGATTACGACCTCTGGCTCGGACCGGCTCCCAAACGGCCCTTCAACCCCAACCGTTTCCACGGTACCTGGCGGATGTTCTGGGATTATGGGGGCGGACTGATGACCGACTGGGGCGTCCATCTCATCGATATGGCCCTGTGGGCGAAAGATATCGTCGAAGCACCCCGGATCATGAGCACCTATGCGGCCAACTCTTCACCGCGAGAAAAGACAGCGGGATACCTTCGACACGATGAATGTCACCTATCCCAAAGATGACTATGTCTTTAACTGGGACATGACCGCCGGGGTCCAGCAGGGACCCTATGAAAAGCTCTATGGACTGGCATTTATCGGTGAAGATGCCACCATCGTGACCGACCGGAACAGTTTCCGGGTTTATCCGGAATGGGACGGGGACAAAAAAGCGTTCAAAACCAGGGCAGAAGAGTATTCGGGCGGCAAGGAAGCGCATTCCATCCATACCCGGAACTTTCTCGATTGCGTGAAATCACGCGAGACACCCGTCTGCCCGACCGAAATCGGCCGCACTGCCGCCATCCATGCCCATATCGCCAATATTTCGGGGAGGGTGGGTGAACCCGTTCTGATCTGGGATGATCAAAACAACCGGTTCACCAACTCGGAAAAGGCTAACCAGCTGATCGTTCCTGAATACCGGGCACCCTGGACGCTTCCGAAAATTGGTTGAGACAAAAAACCTGTCCGATACATCCTGGTAACCAAACGAAAATTTACCGGGACCATTGCTGCTTGCGGAACGCGATTAAGTCGCCAAAGGCATGATATGCCCCGGATCGGCTGCCGCCGACCTGAAAAAGCTGTGGTTCTGAGGTCATTCGGCCTTCCATCCCGTCACTTTTTCCAAGTATCCGGTCAGCTCCCGGGCATTGTGACGGTGCTGGGCCACGGTGGGATGGTAATCGCCACCGATGCCGTATTCCCCGGTCTGCATCGACATGGTGAACATCAGCATCTTCGGGTCCCTGATCTCATCATAGGATTTCTGCACGGCATGACGCACCATCGCCGCCGGCTTCTCCCCCATCATCGGGCCGATGAGGTAAACGATGAGCGCATCAGGGTAGTGCGACCGGATGGTTTTCAGAAACGACGTGCAGGCGGCAGAGAAAAGATCGGGATCGAAAATGCCCAGGCTCGTATCATTGGTCCCAAGGTTTATGCACACCACATCGGGGGTGATGGCGGAAAAATCCCACAACGGTTCCGCCGTCCTGAACTGTGTCTGCTTGTAAATCTCGGGCATGGTGCCGGATGTTCCCGTCACCGGTCCGCCGTAATTTCTGTACATCCCGATACCCGACCGGCACACGGCCACGGCTTCGGCCCTGAACGCCCTTGCCGTCATGGCCGCGTAAGTCTCGTAAAAATTCTCCTGGTCAGGTCGGAAATGGTCGGAAATCGATCCGGCTTCGTTGCCGTAACCACAGGTGATGGAATTCCCGATGAATTCGATGATCCTTCCGTTGCCCATGGGGAGCATCTGCAGTGATGCCCCCTCGTCGAGCGTCCAGCCCGTTGAAGGTGTCGATCCCCAGGTCGGCCTCCGTGATCTTGATTATTTTCAGATGATGCACGGTGTCGGCCAGATTCCGAAGCAAGGGAATAGCTTTCCCGGACCTGACGAGATGGATCTTCACCGGGTTTCCATCATCCAGGATAATATAATAATAATTATCGTCGGTGGAGGCACTGAACCGCCCCGTGACCGATGTTCCCGTGAATTCTGCTTCGATAGTCACCCCTGAATAGCTATATTTGGGGTGCTGCGGATCGGAAAAATCGATGCGCCCTGTATAGTCGGAGCATCGGATTGTCTGGCATGATGCCGGTCTGGGAAAACAGGTGAAAGGCCCAGAACAGAAGCAACAGAATGAAGAGACTTTTTTTCATTGTATGATAATTTTAATATTAAAGCCTGAATAATTTATCTCATTTTTCCTAAAAGGGACATAAACGATATCCGTGATAATCCGCTCCGTCTTCACCCGCGTTCCATCTTCACCCGCATTCCATCTTCACCCGTGCTAATCCGTCCCATCCGTTTCACCCGCTTCCATCTTCACCCGCATTCCATCTTCACCCGTGCTAATCCGTCCCATCCGTTTCACCCGCATTCCATCTTCACCCGCATTCCATCTTCACCCGTGCTAATCCGTCCCATCCGTTTCACCCGCATTCCATCTTCACCCGCATTCCATCTTCACCCGTGCTAATCCGTCCCATCCGTTTCACCCGCATTCCATCTTCACCCGCATTCCATCTTCACCCGTGCTAATCCGTCCCATCCGTTTCATCCGCGTTCCATCTTCATCCGTCCATCTTCATCCGTGTTCCATCTTCATCCGTGTTCCATTGACGAAATGATCCTCCATACCGAAAGCCAGAAAGGTATGGCGAACATACAGATGATGTAACCCACGAAGATGATCCCACCGGCAGCTTTCAGGTTTCCCCCGTATGTCCTGATCTGCAGGATATGCGCGGTAGCCGGGGCCGATGAAGCCTGAATGACCATCACATCGGCCAGAAGCGGAAAATGCCGCACCGAACCGGTGATTTTCATCACCAGGATAACCGAGAGCGGGAGAAGGATGAATTTTACGAGCATGACTCTTGCCGTATCGCTGAATTTCGGGATGGAGCCCAGTGACCGGGCAAGGGTGGCCCCGAGGATGAAGGTCGCAACCGGCACGGTCGCATTCCCGAGGAAACCCGCCGAATCGGTGATGATTGCCGGAATATACTGACGGGTCCGGGTCAGAACCAGGGCAATGGAAAGAATATTGGCCACGAAAGGCGGGGTGATGACTGCCGCCAGCCCCTTCCTCCCTTCACCACGTCCGGTCAGGATGAGTTTTCCCGACGGTCCACATGAAAGGGCTCAGTCCCAGGACAACCAGGAAACAGATCAGTGAAAATTCCTTGAACTGATCCTTTATACACGAACTCACCGATGGGAAGAACGAGGTATGCTGCATTCTGCATCGCCGACAGGGGAAGGTAGCTCTTCTTCTCCTTCAGTGATCCTGCAAAAAGAAGGGCCGAAAGCAACAGCCCGAAGGCAGAGAGAGCGATGGCCGCTATGGGAACCATCCACCAGTAGGTCTGGCGTGAAGGGTCGAATTCCGTGATGATGGTATGAAAGATCAGCAAGGGAAGGAAGATCATGACCGTGAGCTTCGAAAGCCCGTTGATCATCTCTTCGCTGATGATTTTCCGGTAGGTCAGAATCCCGGCCACAAGTGCAATGATAAAGATCTTAAGCAGCCCTTCGAGGACGGGCATAAACGTCGGGAGGAAGATCTCACGCATGGACGTCAGAGGATTTTAGGGATCTGGTACAGGCAAAAATAAGCAAAAACCAGGAAGGAGATCAGGAGACCGATGCCGATCACCGGGCTGGGTTTGAGCATGCGGGCCACTTCCTTTGAGAATAATCGCGGCTGAACCATGTAAAGTCCGGCAAAAACCCAGAGGGCCTGAAGCGGCGTCAGCAAGAGGCCGTCGAGGATGGCGCTCACCTTCACCAGCATAACCGGCCGGTAACCCAGGACGTAGATAATGGTCATATTGGTAATGAAAAAGAACACCAGGAATGCCCTGAACTGTGTTTTCCATTTTATGCGAGCAAAGCCGGGGATGCAGATCCTGAAACTGTCGGCCAGCAGTCGCGGCCAGCCCGCCAGTTGACCGATCTGTGTCCCGATCAGGGCCGACAGAGCCCCGATCATAAACAGCAGTCCACCGGTGGCGCCCCAGCGGGTGGAAAAGATGTTCGACAGTTCAACGGCCAGTCTTTCGTTTCCCGGTGCCAGGTGAAGGGGACGCAGTATCCCGGCGCCGGCGAACATGAAGCCGGCGGTCACCACGACGCCGATAACCATGGCCAAAGTGGCGTCGCCATACACCACACGGAACCATGAGCGGATGCGACCGGCATCATCGACACTCGTCTGCCGGAGGCTCTCTGTATCGGCCGACTGGCCATACCGGTCCTTTACGGCATTCCCATATCCGGCGCCGATCACCCAGTAGGTGTACCATACCTGGCTTGCAAAGCCACCGGCACCCCATCCGATGAGCGGAAGGATCTCGGACCAGGCGTTGTTGCTCACCCCCTGCTCTGCCGCCCATGGCGGTACTACAGGGGTATGAAACATGAACCCTTCGGCGATCTGGTGAAGTCCCGGCAGGACCCTCACCGCCACATTCAGCACCCCGGCGATCACGATGAAGACCAGGATGCTCATGATGATCTTCAGGATCCTGAATTCTCCCTTCCACGCAATCAGAAAGGCAAAGATGGTAATGAGCCAGCCTCCTGCCTGCCGGCTGATACCGAATATATTCGACACGAAGATCCCGGCGGCCGATGCGATCGATCCAATGGCCAGTGCGGCGGTAAGAAACTGGGCCAGCAGGACAACCCACACGCCCCAGTTTTTCGGCCCCGGTACCCGGGCGATCATATCGATCATCCCTTCCCCGGTGGCCACCGTGTAACGTGCCCCGCTCATCCCGATCCAGAACTTGAGGAAGATCCCCGAGACGATGGCCCACAATATCGTACTTCCCAAAACGGCGCCCGTGCGCGTCGCCAGGATGACTTCGCCCGAACCGATATATTCCGAACACCACACCAGGGAAGGTCCGACGACGAGAAGAACACCCAGCCCCGTGGGCGCAAAACCGATCTTTTTGCCTGCCGATGTCTGACTCATGCGAAAGTATAAAGCACTTAAAGATATGGAAAAATCATAAAAGTCAATCCCGGTGCGAGAGATTCCTTAACCGGCTGGTTCTGTGAGGCCCCCCTGGAGTCTTTTTTGGCCATTCTCCAAGGTTCGTATTCCCGTTCGGAAAGTTTTTCATAATTTTACATCACATTTTACCCTCGATGAAAAAAACCGTTGTCCTTGGCGCCAGCCCGAATCCAAGCCGGTTCTCACACCGGATGGTCACCAGCCTGGTCAGGCATAACCTTGAGGTGGTCGCGGTCGGCAACAGGCCGGGGGTGATCGCCGGACAGGATATTCTCATCGGGATGCCTGAAATACCCGATGTGCATACGGTTACGCTTTACCTGGGACCGGCCCGTCAACCGGCATTCTACGATTACATCATCTCACTGAAACCGGCCAGGATCATCTTCAACCCCGGGACCTATAACCCGGAACTGGAAAAACTGGCTCAAAAACACGGAATAGAAACCCGTTTCGATTGTGCCCTGGTAATGCTGGCACAGGAAAGGTACTAACATGGAATATATCCCCCTTTTTACGCTTGAGGAAATAGAAGATGCGATCCTCACCAATGCGGCATCGGTTTTCTGGTTTTCAACCGATACGTGCAATGTCTGCAAGGTGCTGCGACCCAAGTTGGCGGAATTGGTGAAGAAGGAATTTCCCCTGGTCCGGCTTTATTATATCAACATAGAGAAATCGCCCCTCCTGGCAGGCCAGTTCAGGGTTTTCAGCGTTCCCACTGCACTGGTCTATTTCGATGGCAGGGAATTTTTCCGGAAGAGCCGGAACATCAGCCTCAGCGAACTCGAAGGAGATATCAGGCGTCCATACGACGCTGATGTTCAATGATTAGCGTTAGGGCCTCGTGTAAGTCGCCGTGACATCATCCCGGTCGCCGGTGTCCAGCACAACGGTGTAGGACCATTCGATCTTTCCAAAATCGAAGGAGACGAGACCGTAACCCTTGATCGTACAGCCCTTGACAACCTGCTCGGGAATATTGAGATTCCTGCCGTTCAGGGTAGCAGTGATGTTCTGATCCTTCCCAAGCTCATAGAAGTTATTCACATTAATTTTTGTCGTATCGGTGCCATCCTTGGTTATGGTGACGGAATAGTAACCGTGAGTACTCTTTTTGAAGAGACTGCTGTTCTCTTCAACCTTCCATCGCCGGTGAGGCCGTCGCGCGGGTCGTTCGAAAAGAGGTCGGGCATGTCCCCTTCGCAGGCCTTGAACATGAAGCCTGCGGCCATAATGGCCAATATCCAGATCAGTCTAGCTTTCATCGGTGAATAAGGTATTAATCAGTTTATCATCTGCAAAATGAGGTAAGGTGACCTTTAGTCCGGGCGTCTTTTCCATTTCCCTTCGGATGGCGAACACAGCGCCTTCGTTCCTGGCCCAGCTGCGGCGGGCGATGCCGTTGTTCACATCCCAGTGAAGCATCATTTCCAGCCGTCGCGTGGCATCTTCACTCCCATCCAGAACCATGCCAAAACCGCCGTTGATCACTTCTCCCCAACCGACTCCGCCGCCATTGTGCAGCGAAACCCATGTGGCACCGCGGAAGGCATCGCCGATGACATTCTGCACGGCCATATCGGCCGTGAAACGGGACCCGTCGTAGATATTCGACGTTTCCCGGTAAGGGGAGTCCGTGCCGGATACATCGTGATGATCGCGTCCCAGCACAACAGGTTCGCTGATCAGACCTTCCCTGACCGCCTTGTTAAAGGCCCTGGCGATCCTGATCCTCCCTTCGCAATCGGCATACAGGATCCTGGCCTGTGACCCCACAACCAGGTTGTTCCTGCCCGCTTCCCTGATCCAGTGGATGTTGTCATTCAGCTGGCTCCTGATCTCAGCGGGAGCGGTGCGGGCGATATCTTCAAGGATTTCCGCAGCCAGCCTGTCGGTTGTTTCCAGGTCGGCCGGATCGGATGAAGTACAGACCCAGCGGAAGGGCCCGAATCCGTAATCAAAGAACAACGGCCCCATGATGTCCTGTACGTACGAGGGATAACGGTAGTTTCCTTTTTCATCCATAATATCGGCACCGGCCCTGCCCGATTCGAGGAGGAAAGCATTGCCATAGTCCCAGAAATACATCCCGGCTTCGCTTAGGGTGTTGATGGCCTTCACCTGCCGCCTGAGGGAGGCGGCGACCTTCTCCCGGAACTGTGCGGGATCATCGACCATCATCCGGTTCGACTCTGCGAAACCCATCCCGGCAGGATAATACCCCCCGGCATAAGGATTATGCAGCGAAGTCTGGTCCGAACCCAGTTCAACAGTGATGCCGTCGCGGGCGAGCCGTTCCCACAAGTCGACCACGTTACCGTGGAATGCCAGGGACACCGCTTCTTTCGCTTTCCGGGCCGACTGCATCCGCCCGATGAGGTTATCCAGGTCATCGAACACCTCGTCCACCCACCCCTGTTCGTGCCGCGTCTTAATGGCCAGCGGGTTGACTTCAGCAATCACACACACCGCCCCGGCAATCACCGCGGCCTTAGGCTGAGCGCCCGACATCCCGCCGAGGCCGGAACTGACGAAAAGTTTTCCGGCGAGATCGCTTTCCTGCTTCCCGCTGACTTTCCTGCCGGCATTCAGCACGGTGATGGTGGTTCCGTGGACAATACCCTGCGGACCGATATACATAAATGATCCGGCGGTCATCTGACCGTACTGCGAAACACCGAGCGCATTGAAACGCTCATAATCCTCACGTGAGGAATAGTTCGGAACCACCATGCCGTTCGTGACAACCACACGGGGGGCATCTTTATGGGATGGGAAAAGGCCGAGGGGATGCCCGGAATACAGGACCAGCGTTTGTTCATCCGTCATTCCGGCCAGGTACTTCATGGTGAGCCGGTATTGCGCCCAGTTCTGAAAAACCGCCCCGTTGCCGCCGTAAGTGATGAGCTCATGGGGATGCTGGGCAACCGCGGTATCCAGGTTATTGCTGAGCATGAGCATGATTGCCGCCGCCTTTGTTGAACGGTGCGGAAAATCGCGGATGCTCCGGGCAGTGATGGTGTAAGCGGGCCGGTAACGGTACATGTAGATCCGTCCGAAGGTCTCCAGTTCGTCCCTGAATTCAGGGGCCAGCACTTCATGCAAGTCCTGCGGAAAATACCGGAGGGCATTCCTGACCGCCAGTTTTTTCTCTTCTGTGGTTAAAATATCGATTCGCACGGGAGCATGATTCACCTCCGTGTCGTAGGGCCTGGCTGGTGGCAGCTCAGCCGGGATGCCTTCCAGGACCTGTCTTTCGAAATTCGCTGGTTTCCATATTCCTGTTTTTTACAAAATTAGAATTTTACAGCTTCAGGAAAGATTCTTAAGAACATACCGGGGTGAAAAATGACGCGAAGCGCAGGATGACAATCACAAAACCTGACATGTTGCCAGAAGAACCTGCCAAAAAGGAAATAAACCGCCGGGGGAATGGTATTTGAGGCAATGTCGCGTGTTTCTCCCGAGATTTAATATCTTTACCGATTATAAACCTTACATCCATGAAAAAGCTAAGCAGCACCCTGATCATTGTTGTATTACTGATTATCCTCGTCTTCATCGGTGTCGGACGCTACAATTCACTGGTCACAAAGGACGAAAAAGTGAACCAGTCGTGGGCACAGGTGGAAAATGTCTATCAGCGGAGGGCGGATCTCATCCCCAATCTTGTCAAGACCGTCCAGGGCTACGCCAACTTTGAGAAATCAACCCTCACCCAGGTTATCGAAGCCCGTGCGAAAGCCACCAGTGTCAATATCAATCCGGAAAATCTGACCCCACAGGCCGTCAGTCAGTTTGAAGCCGCCCAGGGCCAACTGTCGTCCGCCCTGTCGAGACTGATGGTGGTGGTGGAACGGTACCCGGAACTCAAAGCGAACCAGAACTTCCTGGAATTACAGGCTCAACTCGAAGGAACGGAAAACCGGATCGCCGTGGAGCGGAAACGTTTTAACGAGGACGTGATGGATTATAACCAGTCGATCCGCCGGTTCCCGGGAAATATTTATGCCTCCTTATTCGGGTTCGAAAAGAAAGGCTATTTCACAGCCACCGAAGGCGCCCAGACAGCCCCCAAAGTTGAATTTTAACCACATGCCATATGAGTCCCGACAAGTTTTTCAGCAGTGAAGAAAAAGAAAAGATCGTCAAATCCATCGAGGAAGCGGAGATGAATACTTCCGGAGAGATCCGTGTGCACCTCGAAGGCAAACTCAAGGGCGACGTTCTCGACCGCGCTGCATACATTTTCGGCCGCCTGGGCATGCAGAATACGGCTTTGCGCAATGGCGTCCTCTTCTACCTCGCCGTGGAAAGTCAGAAATTTGCGATCCTGGGCGATGCCGGCATCAATGCGAAAGTTCCGGCCAATTTCTGGGATGTCATCAAAGAAAAGATGGGAGCCCATTTCCGTCAGGGAGACTTTGTCAACGGGCTGTGTGAAGGGGTGATCATGGCCGGGGAACAACTCAAAACGCACTTTCCGCACCAGCGCGATGATGTCAATGAATTGCCCGATGAAATTTCATTCGGGAAAAGCTGAACGACCGGCGGATGAACCGTCAAGGAATTTTTACCGTTCTTAAATGCAGATAACAAAAATACCTATAACACCGTTTATATCCATAAAAACAGGCAAGATGCGAAAACTCCTTTTCCTCGTCACGTTGATTCTTTTTACAGCCTCGCAGGTCTTCGGAGCCAATGACGAATATGTGCCGGAGAAACCCTATGCCTGGGTCAACGATTATGCCAACCTTTTGCAGCCCGGACAGGAATCGGCGCTGAACACCAAGCTTATGCATTTCGAAGACACCACGAGCACCCAGATCTATGTCGTCACCATGACCGAGCATGGAGATGTTCCGGTCGATATGATGGCAACGGATATTGGTCAGCAATGGGGCGTGGGTCAAAAAGGCAAGGACAACGGGCTGATCATTCTCATGTATCCCAATGAGCATAAAGTCTCCATTCAAACAGGTTACGGCCTGGAACAATATATCCCGGATGCCATTGCCAAACGGATCATCCAGAATGAAATGATCCCGAATTTCAAAAACAATCAATATTACCAGGGAATCGATAAGGCGACCGATGTGATTATGGGCCTTCTTTCGGGCAAATTCACGGCCGACCAGTACCGTAAACGGACGGCTTCGGGTGGTGCACCTTTGGGATTCCTCTTTTTTATCCTGATGTTCTTCATCTTTTTAGGCCGTTCACGGCATAGCCGGTCCACGTCGGTCGGCCGCGGCATTCCTTTCTGGATCGCCATGTCGATGCTGGGCAGTTCAGGAAACAGCCATCATGGCAGCTGGGGAGGTTTCTCCGGCGGTTCGGGAGGTTTCGGCGGATTTTCCGGAGGTGGCGGCGGCGGATTTGGCGGGGGCGGAGCAAGTGGAAGCTGGTAATTTATGAAACGTTCGATCCTATACCTTTTTTTATCCTTTATCGCATCAGCTCTCGTGGCGGGCCAGGATCCTGCTGCCAGAGCTTCCCACCTGAAACTGCTTTTTGCCGGTGACATCATGGGGCACGACACCCAGATCCACTCGGCGCTGAACGCTTCAACGGGCGCCTATGAATACGACACATGCTTTTCATTGCTGAGACCATTGATCCAGTCGGCCGACATCGCCATTGCCAACCTGGAAGTAACGCTCGCCGGTCCGGAATACAAGGGTTATCCGCAGTTCTCTTCACCCGATGAACTGGCTGACGCAGCCAAAAAAGCCGGATTCGATATCCTGATCCAGGCCAATAACCATTGTCTCGACCGGGGCAGTAAGGGCCTCGAACGAACCATCGGCGTTCTCGACAAGAAAGGCATCATCCATACCGGGACCTTCCTGAACGAGCAGGACCGGTTGCGCACCTATCCCCTCATCGTCGAGAAAAACGGCATTCGCCTTGCCCTCCTGAATTATACCTACGGGACCAACGGGCTTACCGTTCATCCTCCCGACATTGTAAACTACATCGACACCACGGTTATCCGCAATGACCTCGTCCGGGCAGCCCTCGCCGAACCCGACTTCACCATCGTCACCATCCACTGGGGCATCGAATACCAGCGAACCGAGAACAAGGACCAGGATCGGCTCGCCGCCTTCCTGCTTGAGCATGGCGCCGATGCCGTGATCGGCTCACACCCCCATGTCGTTCAGCCCGTTAAAACGTACGCAGGTCCTGATGGCCGCGACACGGCATCACGCCTTGTGGTCTACAGCCTGGGAAACTTCATCTCCAATCAGCGCGACCGGTATACTGACGGCGGGATCGTGGTGGAGATGGATCTGGAGAAATCGGGCAGGGAAACAACCGTGAACGGCTATTCATACCTGCCGGTATGGGTCTGGAAACCGGCTAAAAAAGATTCGGGAAATTATTTTGTGCTTGTGCCTGCCACCGCCGACTCAACGGATCTCGGGAGTCTTGGAATGACAGAAAAGGATCGCGGGCAGATGCAAACCTTCCTCGACGATACCCGGGACCATCTCCCCGAGGTGAAACTCAACCCTTACAGGCTCGACCTCCCCGGCGAAAACCGATCTCCTAACCCGACGAACCAACCATGACCCGGAAGGGGGAAGGGGGAAGCAGGAAGGTGGAAGGAGCAGAAAGAACAAATCCACCTTCATAACCATAACTTCCCGGCGACGATCAGTCGGGATTCGTCGTTTAACCCGGTAGCCATCTTCCTCACTTTCTCACTTTCCCAGATGACCGGGCATAGCTATGGGAATCAGTATTTCTAAGGACGTTTTAGATGCAAGTGGGGCCCCTCCCCCGCCGTCGCACCGTCCGTCCCTTCATCGCCCGAGCCCCTCTCTTCTCAGCGTCCGTTTTCGGGCATTTTGACGAAAAGTTTTCAACAGGCTGTTTTAATAAGGGTTTCAGAGGAAATCGATTTTTTGTTGTATCACCCGTTTGGGCGATGAAAATGCTTAAAAATCAGACTTTCCTTCCCGGGCTTTCCACTTTTGAAGAGGATAAGACGACAACCCTCGCCACCCGTCCTCCCGTACCTGCGTACCTCCGTCCCCCCGTACCCGCGTCTATTCCTCCCGGGCTCCGAGAATCTCATCATCAACGAGGATCCGGCCGCAGTATTCACAAACGATGATCTTTTTCCTCGACTTGATGTCGAGTTGCCGTTGGGGCGGGATATTGTTGAAGCAACCGCCACATGCGTCACGCTCGACGGTGACAACGGCCAGTCCGTTGCGTGCGTTGTTGCGGATCCTCTTGTAAGCGGTTAACAGCCGGGGTTCAATCCTGTTCTCGATCTCTTCCGACTTCCGGTTCAACGCTTCTTCTTCCTTTTGCGTTTCCGTGACGATTTCATCGAGTTCATGTTTTTTGCTCTCCAGGTCGTTCTGGCGTTCGGTGAACTTCCCGCGGGCTTCTTCAATCTGAAGATTCTTTTCGCTCAGCTGGACCGCGAACTCACTGATTTTCTTTTTGCTGAGTTCGATCTCCAGGGTCTGAAATTCGATTTCCTTGGACAGCGAATCATATTCCCTGTTATTTCTGACATTGTTCTGCTGTTCCTGGTATTTCTTGATGAGAGATTCGGAATTGATGATCTCCTGCTTTTTGCTGGCAATATTCTGCTCAAGGCTCTTCACCTCCTGATCATAGTTGTTGATGCGGGTTTGGAGCCCGGCAATTTCATCCTCCAGGTCCTGAACTTCGAGCGGGAGTTCCCCGCGAAGGATCTTGATTTTATCAATCTCCGTATCGACCTGTTGAAGCTCGTATAATGCTTTCAGTTTATCCTCAACGGAAATCTCCGCAGTTTCTTCAATTTTTGATTTCTGCTCAGCCATAGGACTATAGATAATTAATTGGATTTGTAACGACTTCTGATAAACGAACCGCAAATTTAGGGAATTTTTTCGTAACTAGTTCATAAAAGAGTTCTTTTGTAAATTGTTCACTTTCATAGTGTCCGATATCGGCCACAAGAATCTTGCCATCCGCATCGAAGAACTGGTGGTATTTAAAATCGGAGGTGATGAAGGCGCCGGCGCCGGCGGAAATGGCCTTCCCAAGCAGGAAGCTGCCGCTTCCTCCGCACACCGCCACTTTTGAAACGGGCTTATCGGTGAGGGAAGTATATCTCACACAGCCGGCATCAAAGATCATTTTGACGGCATTGAGGAAATCATGCTCTTCCATAGGTTCCTCAAATTCGCCGAGCATCCCCATGCCGGTCTTCTCGTAGACATTGTCGAGCGGATAGAGGTCATATGCCACCTCTTCGTAGGGATGGTGTTCAAGCAGGGCGCCGACGACCTTTTTCCTGAGATGCGAAGGGAGGATGGTCTCCACCCGGATCTCCGGCTCTGCGTGAAGCTCGCCTTTCCGGCCGACATAGGGGTTGGCATGCTCCGAGGCGCGGAAGGTTCCGGAACCTTCAACATTGTAGCTGCACTGGTCATATTTACCGATAACCCCGGCCCCGGCTTCGAAAACGGCCTGCCTGACTTTCCCGGCATGGTCAACAGGTACGAAAAAAACGAGTTTGAGCAGCTTCCCCATGGCAGGATCCAGGATACGGCAGTTGATGAGCCCGAGTTTCCGGCATATCCGGTCATTCACCCCTGTGCTGACACTGTCGATGTTGGTATGAACAGAGAGGATGGCCAACTCCGATTTAATGGCTTTGATCAGGATCCGCTCCGTGGCATTACGTCCGGTAAGCCGGCTGAGTCCTCCAAAGATCACCGGATGATGGGAGATGACCAGGTTCAACCCATAACGCAGAGCTTCGTCGATCACCGCCTCCGTCACGTCGAGGGTGATGAGGGCGCCGTTGATCTCCATTTCGGGCTCGCCCGTCTGAAGCCCCGAATTATCGTAGGATTCCTGGAAAGAAAAGGGAGCGGCCTCTTCGAATAATGCAAGGATGTCTTTCAGCTTCATGATGATGGGCGTTGGATTAACCGGGATAACCGGACCGGCCGTCCGGCGAAGGGCGACCGGGGGATGGGGATAAAGAAGCAGCGGCTATTTATCCAGTTCCTCCCTGATATCGAGGAGCATCTGCCTGATCCCGTTCAATGTCTGGATCACCTCGAAATCATTAACGGCGCCGTCCTTGTTTTCCTTCATTTTCTTCTGGGCGCCCTTGAGGGTCATCCCTTTCTCCTTGACCAGGTGGTAGATGATGTGAAAATTATCGATGTCCTCTTTTGTGAAGAGCCGGTTGCCTTTCTTGTTTTTCTTGGGTTTGATGATGTCGAATTCCTTTTCCCAGAACCTGATCAGAGATGAGTTGACATTGAACATTTCCGCGACTTCACCGATCGAGTAATACAATTTCTCGACTTTGGTCTCTTTGTAAGGCATTTTCGTGAGGTTAAAACAGAATGGGCAAAATAGTTAAATTCCAAGGAAAAAGCAATCAATTCCAATTGATTTCTCGAGGGAATTTTGGAAGCCCGGAATGCTTTGAACCGCAGACTTTCATAAGTTTAGGTCACTTTTGGACCACCTTTGCCGGGGATGCAGAGCCCCGGGCTTGGCCACGGCTGATCCGGGAACGGTGATCCAGCCTTCCGGATCAATCGAAACGGGTTTTTCCGGAAAATCTTCCCGGGTCAGATCTTTGATTTTCAGCGCTGCCCTGGAATCCGGGTCGGTCACCGGGCCGCCCTCGCCGTGCTGGTAGAAGGAATGAATACGGGCCCTGAGACATCTGCCGGTATTGTCCATCCACACCTGGAGGGCCGGTGCCAGGGCATTGGGACCCGGAGAGGTTAAACCTGGACCAGGTACAGAAGTTCCCGAGGCTGTATGCGACCAGCCGTCCCTTGTAAAATTCCATGGCCCTGACCACATGAGGTCCGCTGCCGATGACGAGATCGGCGCCGGCATCGATGACCGTATGGGCAAAACGGTAGACGTCGCCTCGATCGTTCCCCAGGAAGGTTTCATCTTCCCGTGTCACATGCTGGTAGTCTTTACCTTCGGCACCGCCATGAAATCCGACGATGACAATGTCGCACAGGCTGTCGAGATGAGACACCAGTCTGGCAGCCCCTGCGTAATCGAAGATGCTGACCGTCCCGGTATGGGGGGAGAAGGCGCAATAAGCGATCCGGAGCCCCAGGGTATCATAGATGGTGTAGGGAAAACGGTCGAGGCCGGCAAAATGCATCCCTGCCGATTGCAGCACACGGGCGGTATTTTCCCGGCCCGTAAGGCCGAAATCATTGACATGATTATTGGCTGTACCCAGGATATCGAAGCCCGCCTCACGGATTTCGCTGATGTATTCGTCGGGCATCCTGAAAACATAACAGTTTGTGGTGTCCTTGCAGCTTTTCGGTGTGCCGCCGGAGGAAGAAAAGACCCCTTCGAGGTTTCCCGTGGCAATATCGGCCGAACGGATCAGCTGCTTTCACCGGTCCGAAGAGCGCACGGCAGTCGGGCGGAAGATAGCTTTCGCGGGGGTAATTGGTACCCGGCATGATATCCCCGACCGCAAGAACGGAGATTTCCCGGGCCACCTGTGGCAGGCTGCTCCTGAGCAGGGGCGCAAGAACGGAATGCGACAACGGCTGAACATGGACATCGGCGGCAGCCTGTTCCGCCTTCATCATGGTTTGGTGAAAACGGTAAGGACCCCGGGAAAGGGAATCCACGGGGGCGTCCGGAATGCCCGACTCCGCGCGGGCAAAGGTAAAACAACAAAGGAGCAGGGTCAGGCTCAGTAAGGAGCTTCGCAATCTCTTCATATCTTCAACACATTTTCAGTCCAAAATTAGACGATTCGCCGCATATTTCCCAACAGAATACCGGTGAGCATCCGTCAGATGCCCCCTCAGTTGATGTCGAAGCCGGGGTCAGCCCTGGAGAGTAATTCGATCATATGATCATATTCTTCAGCCGAGAGATCGTTCGTGTAATAATTGATCGGGTTGACTTTTTTACCGTTCACGATAACCTCGTAATGCAGATGCGGACATACCGAAAGTCCGGTTGAACCGACGAGGCCGATCACATCACCTCTTTTGACTTTCTGACCGGGCTCGACGAGGATCTTGTAGAGGTGCCCGTAAAGTGTTTCATAACCGAAACCATGGTCGATAATGATCTTATTGCCATAGCCTCCGTCGGTCATGCCTGCCTGCGTCACGGTCCCATCGGCGGTGGCGAAAACTTTGGTACCCCGTGATGCGGTGAGGTCGATGCCTTCATGCATCTTCATCACTTTCAGGATGGGATGCATACGCCACCCGAATGAAGATCCGAACCGGATGAGGTCTTTGGTTCCTATCGGCTGGATTGCCGGCCGGGCAGCAAGCCTTTTCTCCTTGGTCTTCGCCATCCCGAGAACCTCGTCGTAGGATTTTGACTGAATGACCAGCTTCCGGGTCAGGATATCCAGTTCCTTACCGATGGAAGAGATCCAGCCCGAATATTTGTTGGACTTAAACCATCTGCCTTTCTCGTTTCCACCAAAACCTGCATTGCGTTTGGATTCAGGTAAGGGATCCACCTCGAAGTACGTCCTGTAAATATTGTCATCATTATACCGGATATCTCCCAAAACAGATTCCAGCCGGCCAAGATTGCTCCTGAGAAGATTGACTTTCATCAGGATTTCCGATTGTTGATCATCAAGTGATTTGATGACCGGCATTTCCAGTACCGTGCTCAGGGCAAAAAAAGCGCCTGTAAAAAACAGGCCACGTGAGCAGGAGAAATGGCAGGATGCGCAAAAGTTTATGCCAAACAGACGGAACCACTTTTTCAAATCGCAGAGTTTCAGGATTGTAGCGGAATTTTTCAGAAGCCATGATGGTGAAAAATGGGTTATGGAATTAATCGAATGACTGTCCCGACCTGACCGATAATGCGATCATCCTGTTGTAATCCATGGGATTCAGGTCAAGAAAAAAATAATTCACCGGATTGACGGGCTTATCGTGAAGCAGAACTTCATAATGAAGGTGAGGGGCTACCGAGAGCCCTGTGGTTCCGACAAGTCCGATCGTTTCACCACGTTTCACCTGCTGTCCTGCTCTGACGGTGATCTTATCGAGATGACTGTAACTGGTTTTATAGCCGAAGCCATGATCGATCACGACGGTATTCCCCGACCCTCTCGCCGATCTGTCGATGTTGGCAATGGTTCCTCCTCCGGAAGCAAAAACCTCAGTGCCGGTGGGGGCTGTGAAATCGATACCTTCGTGAAATTTTTCGATCTTGTAAATGGGGTGCATCCTGTATCCGAACCCGGAAGCCAGCCGGGTCAGATCTTCATTCTTTATCGGCTGAATGGCCGGAAGGCACGACAACATCTCATTACGCCGTCCTGCATAGGCCATTAGGTTCTGAAATTCGGATGTTTCATGGGTGATCTTGTTCATGGTGCGGTCGAGCCCGGTCGCCGTACTGTCGACAATTGTCGGGTTCGACAGTTTCAGGAGGGATGAAAAGTCGGAAGCACCGGCATCCGAAGTGGTATGACCTCCAAGTGGTTCCGTTTCGAAAATCGTCCGGTAGATATTTTCATCGATAGCCTTCAGCTCGTTGAGCACGGTATCGACCCGCTCATACTTTTCACTCAGTACCTGGTAATCCTTGGAAAGGGCCTCATTTTCCTGCCTCACTTCTCTTTCCCTCGGTGTATCAAACAACAGGGAATACATGACGATGAAGAGCAGGGCGACGAAAAGACTGGCCATGGTATACGCAGCTCCCCTCAGGAGCTTGTTTTTCAGATTGTTCTCTAAGGGCTTATAGTGTAGCTTTTGAGGATCAAACGTATACTTATGGTAACTCATCAAAACCGATTTGATGGCTAAAATAGTAAAAAAACGTTTAGCAGGATGGAAGCCCCCGATTAATTATTTACCCGGGCGGTGATTTTTTCAAACTCGATGGGCGACAGATCTTCAAAAAAGTAGTACAAGGGATTGAGGGCGTTGTTGTGGAAGCGGACTTCATAGTGCAGGTGGGGCCCGGTTGACCTGCCTGTGCTGCCCAGTTCACCCAGCAGCTGGCCACGCTTGATCCGTTCGCCCTCTTTGACAAGGATTTTACTCAGGTGACCATATATCGAGGTGTATCCGTATCCATGGTCGATAACGATCTCCCTGCCATAGCCGTGCCTGTTGAAGAAGGCCGTTGTGACCAGGCCGTCGCCCGTTGCATAGACCTTCAGTCCAACATCCCCTGCCATGTCGAGTCCGGCGTGCATTTTCCTTGCACCGGTGAAAGGATCGCTGCGATAGCCGAAGGTTGATGTGAGCCAGAATTTATCACCGGGTGAAAGGGGCTGTAACGACGGTTTGTGTGAAACGAATTTCTGTTGCTCCCGGGCTTTGACATATAAATCCTTCAGCGACATCGACTGGATCCTGACCTTTGTTGTCAGTTTCTCCAGCTTCCGGGCGGTATTGGCCACGACTTTCTCATTGCGGGAATAAAGGATGCCTTCATAATTCTCCGAGCCCCCGAAACCGGCTTCACGAACCGAACTGGGAATGGGCTTCATGTCGAACACACTCCGGTAAAGTTCATCATCCCTGAGCTGGATACCGGCAAGCAATTGCTCAGCAACCCTGATCGAGTCATTCAAACGGAAATATTCTTTTTTAAGTTCCTGATTTTGCAGTGTGAAGTATTTGATGCGGGGGGAGTCAAAATCTTTGTCGAGCAACATACGGACCCCGGCAGCAAGAGCCAGGAGAAGGGCTATGGAAATGAAGCCATTGCGAACCTTTACCTGAAAAGGTTTTTGAACCTTTTCAAAAAGTAAAGTGTCAGGGTTAAGATAGTATTTCTTTCTAAACATGCCCGAATATCATATGCTTACGAAATAAAAAGAGACCAAGGTGCCGGCCAAATGTAAATTAATTAAAGTAATTTTACAATCCTGAAATCTTCGGTCTTGCTTATTCTACAGGCATTGCAGAATTTAGGTTACACATTGATAACTATTTTTACTCAATTTAAATAAGAGAGGCGTATGACATCAAATGAGATCAGAAAGGCATTTCTGGATTTTTTCCGGGGCAAGGCACACGAGATCGTACCTTCGGCACCCATGGTGATTAAGAATGATCCGACACTGATGTTTACCAATGCGGGGATGAACCAGTTCAAAGACATCTTTCTCGGGCAGGCCGAGCCCACCAGGCGTCGGGTGGCCAACAGCCAGAAGTGCCTGAGGGTATCGGGAAAACATAACGACCTTGAGGAAGTGGGACATGACACGTATCATCATACCATGTTCGAGATGCTGGGTAACTGGTCCTTCGGCGATTATTTCAAGAAGGAAGCCATTGGCTGGGCATGGGAATTTCTCACCGGTCACTCTCGGCATCGACAAGGACCGGCTTTATGTCACGGTCTTCGGGGGGGATGAAGGCGAAAAACTCCTGCTTGACCGGGAATCCATGGATTTCTGGAAGATGCATGTCCCTGAAAACAGGATCCTCACCGGTTCAAAAAAGGACAATTTTTGGGAAATGGGCGACACCGGTCCATGCGGACCCTGCTCGGAGATCCACGTCGACCTGAGAAATGACGAGGAACGGAGAGCTGTTGACGGCAGTGAGCTGGTCAACCGGGACAACCCCCTGGTGATTGAGATCTGGAACCTGGTTTTCATCCAGTACAACCGCAAAGCCAACGGCGAACTCGAGGGCTTGCCAAACCGGCATGTCGACACCGGCATGGGTTTCGAGCGTCTCTGCATGGTTGTCCAGGGAAAACGCTCCAATTACGATACGGATATTTTTGAACACCTGATCGGGAAAATTGCTGAATTCACGGGCATCAGCCAGGGATCGGGACAGGGAAACCACCATTGCCATGCGCGTTATCGCCGACCACCTCCGCGCCATAGCCTTCGCCATTGCCGACGGGCAACTTCCGTCGAATGTCAGGGCAGGTTATGTCATCCGGCGAATCCTTCGCCGTGCCGTAAGGTACGCCTATACCTTCCTTAAACAGGATTCACCCTTCATGTATCGTCTGGTCCCCGAGCTGGTCACCATCATGGGCGAAAGTTATCCCGAACTGGTGTCGCAGCAGCAACTCATTGAAAAAGTCATCCATGAAGAAGAATCGTCCTTCCTGAGAACCCTCGACAAGGGCATCAGCCTTCTCGACCAGATCATCGAAAAAGCACAGCAGGAAGACAGGGACAGGATCAGCGGTAAGGTGGCCTTCGAACTCTACGACACCTATGGCTTCCCTCTCGACCTGACCCAGCTCATCCTGAAGGAACACCACCTCGGCATTGTTCCCGGCGAATTCGAGAGCGAGATGGAGAAACAAAAATCCCGCTCAAAGGAAGATGCCGCCAAAGAAACACAAGACTGGGTCAACCTGGCCGGCGATGACATGCCCGGTACCGTGTTTGTCGGTTACGACAAGCTGGAGGTACCGGTGAAAATCACGCGCTACCGGAAAATCAAACAAAAAGGAAAGGATTTCTACCAGCTGGTCTTCGACCGCACGCCCTTTTATGCGGAAGGAGGCGGTCAGGTGGGCGATAGCGGGTTTCTCGAGGACGACGGCGAAAGAATTCCCGTCATCGATACCCTGAAGGAGCATAACCTCACCGTTCACCTGGTGAAAAAACTGCCTTCCAATCCCGAAGGAGATTTCATGGCCGTGGTGAACAGGGCACGGCGGACCAGTACGGCCAATAATCATACCGCCACCCATCTCCTGCACAACGCCCTCCGGAAGGTGCTGGGCACTCACGTGGAACAGAAAGGCTCACTGGTCCATCCCGACTACCTGAGGTTTGACTTTGCCCATTATCAGAAGGTTATCGGATGAAGAGATCCGGGAGATCGAGAAGGAAGTCAACCGGAAGATCCGGGAGAATCTTCCTCTTGATGAAGAAAGGGAAGTCCCCATCGACCGGGCCCGTGAAATGGGAGCAATGGCCCTTTTCGGTGAAAAATACGGCGAAAAAGTCAGGGTGGTCCGTTTCGGCGACTCGGTGGAATTATGCGGCGGGACCCATGTGCGTTCGACCGGACAGATCGGCTTCTTTAAAATTGTCAGGGAGAGTGCGATCGCAGCCGGCATACGGCGTATTGAAGCGATCACCGGTGAGAAAGCCGAGGAGTTCATCTTCCAGGAACACGATATCCTTACCACCCTGGGCCAAATCCTTCCCTCCGGTAAAAATGTCATTGAAACGGTTGAGAAAATTCTGAATGAAAATAACGAGCTGGGGCTACGGCTCCAGGAACTGGAAAAGGAAAAACTCGGCAGCGTCAGGAAAAAGCTGAAAGAGAAGGCCGAACGTATCGGCGACATCGACTTCATCGGTGCCGTTGTGGATGTTGACAATGCAGGCGCCCTCCGGGATCTTGCCTTTCAGCTGCGGGGGGAAATGGAAAATCTCTTCCTCGTGCTCGGGGCCGCGGCGGGGGAAAAAGCCAACCTGGCCATCATGATTGCCGACAACCTGGTGAGCCGTAAGGCTCTGGATGCCGCTCAGGTGATCCGGGAATGCGCTGCGGAAATCCGGGGCGGAGGCGGCGGGCAACCTTTCTTTGCCACCGCAGGAGGAAAAAATCCCGACGGATTGGACCGGGCTATCGAAAAGGCGAAAGCCATCGTGACGGCACTGGCATAACAACGTCGCTTACCCGCTCTGGCCAACACGACCCCGAAACAGGACCGGTTTCGCCAGGGGAAGCATAATAGCTTGATTACCGGCACTCTTTTGGTGTGAGCGCCTCAACCGGACAGCTGGCAACGGCGCTCAGAAGGTCCGGGTCATATCCTGCGGAACCACCACAATGTAATCGGCTTTGTTCTGATTCGCCTCATCGAGCTTCCCGATGTCATCCTGGAAGACCGTGGAAATGGTCATGATGGTCAGTCCGGGCTTGTAGGTGTTCAGGTACCAGATGATACCCTCCTTGTTCTCCGTGTGATATGCTCCGTTGAAATGTAAAAAGAGGTATCCCGGCTTCATCTTCTGAGAGATAAAGTAGCCCATCGTGGCATCCTTAATGGCCTGGGCTTTGGGAAGGTTTTCCGACTGCCCGTGCCCCATGCCCATATTCATCATGCTTTTATAACAGGCCAGATCAGGGTCATAGGGTATGGGAAGCGGAGCCATAAAACTTTTGGCTTCAGAGGAAAGTCCATTTAGGGCATCGAAACCCCCATTGAATACCATGCTGGCATAACGCCTCGGCACGTCGGAAGCAACAAAATCCAACCCATGCTGCCGGGCAAAATCAAGGAGGGGTTTGTAATCCGTAGGGTAATTTTTCCAAAGCCGGGCATCAGCCTCGAATTTCGAATCGTCAAACCTCCCGGCCAGGAATTCATCCAGGATGACCTGGTTATCATGCTCAAACATCTCCGCTCCCAGGATGAGCTGACTGTCCCTGGCAACGAACAGTTCTTTCTCCATTTGCAATTCAAGCCAGTGGGCGATAGGATCATTATGCTGTTCCCCAAAAAAGACCGCATCGGCCCGGGAAAGATCCCTGAGCATTTTTTCCCACCGGACTTCTTTTCCATTGCCGGTGAACAACCGGTATGCAGACTTATCCTGCGAAATGGCATTCATGGAAAAGAAAAGGACAAGGCAGGCAATCATTGAGAATGGTTTCATCGGATTCGGTTTTTGACAAAATTAGTCGAAAAGTAAGAATTTCAGCCCATCCTTCAGCCGAAAACCAGCGCGGATTAAACCCGGGTCGATTTTTGCCTTCTCCTGCTTCACAGGCATTGTTATTATTATCAATGCATTAACCCGGTAAAAATTCACCTTTTTCCACCCTGCCGGAAATGGGTCCGAAAGATATTCCGCTTTTGATTATCTTTATGCCGCTAACTCAAAAGACATCGATGGAGGTAAAACGCACGTTCGATCTTCTCAAAAGGTACCAGGAAAGGTACAGTTCGAAGGAGGATGCCCTGGCCGGTAAGAGAAACGGGGAATGGTACCGGTATTCGGCTTCGGAATACATTCGTCAGTCGGAATTGTTCAGCCTTGGACTTCTCGCCCTGGGGCTCAAAAAAGGTGACGTGATCGCCACCATCTCCAACAACCGCCCTGAATGGAATATCGCCGATATGGGCATGAGCCAGGCGGGCATTGTGCATGTCCCGGTTTATCCCACCATCAGTAAGGAAGACTACGACTTCATCCTCAACCACTGCGAACCAAAGATCGTCATTGTTTCAGACAGGCAGCTTTACGAAAAAATACGTCCGGTTGCTGAGAACGCGCCATCGATCAAGGAAATTTATACCTTCAATGAGATTGACGGGGTGAAGAACTGGTCGGAGATCCTGCATCTGGGAGAGAAAAATGCAGACAAATACACCGAAGCGCTGGAATCGATCAGGAAAAGTATTTCCCCTGACGACATGGTGACGCTGATCTATACCTCCGGGACAACAGGCTTTCCCAAGGGCGTCATGTTGTCTCACAAAAACCTGGTCACCAATTTTATCGCCACCTCGAAAGCCCATGAGCTCGATCACCGGCACACGGTCCTTTCCTTCCTGCCGCTGAGCCATGTTTACGAACGGATGGTGAACTACCATTTCCAATACAAAGGCATGAGCATCTATTATGCCGAGAACATGGGAACGATCATCCAGGATGTGAATGACATCAAACCGCACCTCTTTAATTCCGTGCCGAGGCTTCTCGAACGAATCTATGACCGGATCATCGGAAAGGGAAAGGATCTTCCGCCTGTTCAAAAAAGGATCTTCTTCTGGGCGGTCAATCTGGGACTGAAATTCAATCCCCATGGAAACTCAGCATGGTATAACCTGATGCTGAAGGTTGCCGACAGGCTGGTGTTCAGTAAATGGCGCGAGGGCCTGGGCGAACGGCTGGAGATCATCGTTTCGGGCGGCGCGGCCCTTCAGCCCAGACTTGAACGTATTTTCTGGGCCGCCGGCATCAAGGTCCTGGAAGGCTACGGACTGACGGAAACATCACCGGTGATCGCCGTCAACAATCTCGTCCCGGGAGAGATCATGTTTGGCACCGTTGGACCAGCGCTGCCGGGCGTGAAAATCAAGATCGCCGAGTGACGGCGAAATCCTGTGCAAGGGCCCGAACGTGATGCTGGGTTATTACAAAGCACCGGAGCTCACGGCTGAAGTTATCGATGCCGACGGCTGGTTCCACACCGGCGATATCGGGGTGATGATCGACAATAAGTATCTCAAGATCACCGACCGCAAGAAGGAGATCTTCAAGCTGTCGAGCGGTAAATACATTGCCCCGCAGGTGATCGAGAACATGTTCAAGGAATCGTTTTTTATCGAGAATCTCATGGTGGTGGGAGAAAACGAAAAGTTTGCCAGTGCACTGATCTCTCCGAACTACGAGTTCCTGCATAACTGGGCCGGCAAACACAGGATCAAGTTCCGTGACAATGCCGAACTCATTTCCAATCCCCAGGTGATCGCCCGCTACCAGAAGGAGGTCAACGAGATCAACCAGAAACTGGGCCAGACAGAGCATATCAAAAGATTCCGGCTGGTGGTAGAGGAATGGACCCCGCAAACCGGCGAGATGTCTCCCACCCTCAAACTCAAACGCAAGGTCGTGGCAGAAAAATACAAAGCTGTTCTCGACGAGATTTACGGGATTACCGCGAACAAAGGATGACGGAATGGCCCGATGCCATGAGTCTGTTGGAACCTTCACCCTGCCTTTCCTCGGGATCTGGAAGAATACCCACAACCGTTTCATTTCACGGAACATTCAGCCGGCAGCGCCCGCGCCGCGCTTCCTTCTCACGGCCAGGAACAGCCCGAGGAAGGTGATGACCCCGTTCAGGATCAGCAATTCGAAACCGAACCGGTATCCACCCAGAAGCTGTTCCGAATACCGGTTGATAAAAAAGGTGATCACCGGGGAGATGACCGCGATAGCCGGTATCCACCGGTCTTTGACTTCCCACCGGGTGAAGAGCCCGAAGCTGAAGAGTCCCAGCAGTGGACCATAGGTATACCCGGCCACGGTATAAATGGCGCTGATCACATTTTCATTATTGATGGCCTTAAAGACCATGATGACGGCCATCACCAGCAGGGATATACCGATATGCACACGCATGCGGGTTTTCCGGAGCTTTTCGGGTTCCATGCCGGCCGCATCCAGGATGTCGAAGGTGAACGATGTGGTCAGGGCGGTGAGGGCCGAATCGGCGCTGGAATATGCAGCGGCCACAACGCCGATGATGAACAGGATGGCGACCGGGTACCCCGAGGATAGCCTCCCGTGGCGATCATGGGGAAAAGATCGTCGGAATGTTCAGGGATCACGATCCCGTTGCGTTGGGCAAAGATATAGAGCAAGGCGCCGAGAGAGAGGAACAGCAGGTTGACCGGGACCAGGGAGAGGCTCATCCAGTACATGTTTTTTCGGGCTTCCCGGATGTTACGGCAGCTCAGGTTTTTCTGCATCATATCCTGGTCCAGACCGGTCATGACAATGGCGGTGAAGGCTCCGCCCAGAAATTGCTTCACGAAATGCGAACCGCTTTGCCAGTCGTGAAAAACCCAGACTTTTGAATAGCTGCTCTGCCGGATTGCCTCCACCGTACCGCGAAATCCAGCCCCATTTTCCGGCTGATGAGCACCACGGTGATGATGACCGCCGCCAGCATACAGAACGTCTGAAGGGTGTCGGTCCAGATAATGGTCCGGATGCCGCCGCGGAAGGTATACAGCCAGATCAGGGCGACGGTGACCAGTACGGTAGCGAAGAACGGAACTCCCCATTGCCGGAAAACGGTGAGATGAAGAACCGAAGCCACAAGGAACAGCCTGAGGGAGGCACCGATAACGCGGGAAAGCAGGAAAAAGGAAGCCCCGGTTTTGTAGGCCCTGTTCCCGAAGCGACGGTCGAGGTAGGTATAGATAGATGTCAGCTCCAGCCGGTAATACAAGGGCATCAGCACATTGGCGATGATGAAGTAGCCGACCAGGAACCCGAGCACCATCTGCATGTAGGTAAACTGGCTGCTTCCCACCCATCCCGGGACCGAAATAAAAGTCACTCCCGAAAGCGAGGCCCCGATCATTCCGAAGGCCACCACATACCAGGGCGATTGGTGGTTCCCGATGAAAAAACCGGCATTGTCGGCCTTCCTTCCCGTGATCCAGGAGATGACCAGCAGGACCATAAAATACCCCAGCACAATGCCGAAAACCAATGTTGATGACATAATAGAATCCCCGCGTTTGTGCGCCAATATTAGAAAAATAATTCCAATATCCGGGACATCTTCGGAAAGCTTTTCGGACCTGGCACAAAAAGCCCGGCAGCGGCGCATCATCCGCTTGATTTGATTAACTTTGCAATCAGAGCGGGACATCCCCGGCCCGGAACAACAAAATTTTCCCGGGGAATGCCCGTTTTTCCTGTGGTTAAGATTGTAGCTTTTGCAGGATTAATAAAGAAAGGAACTCACGATGCCATTGAATTATCCGTCGCGGCTTCTCGAAGATGCCATCCATGAATTCGCCAGGCTCCCGGGCATTGGCCAAAAAACGGCCCTGCGCCTGGTGCTGCATTTGCTCCGCCAGGACCCTGAAGCGGCCGAGGCCTTTGGCAATGCAGTGATCCGGCTCAGACGGGAGATCAAACAATGCCGGATCTGTCACAATCTCTCCGACTCGGAGATCTGTCATATTTGTTCCGACCCCAGGCGCGATACCTCGGTGGTATGCGTGGTTGAAAACATCCGTGATGTCATGTCGATCGAAAACACCCGGCAGTACCAGGGGGTATACCATGTCCTTGGCGGGATTATCAGCCCCATGGACGGGATCGGTCCCGGCGATCTGACGATCACTTCCCTGGAGAAAAAGGTCAATGAGAAAGACAGCGGGATCCGGGAGATCATCCTTGCCCTGCCCACCACCATGGAAGGGGACACGACGAATTTCTACATTTACCGACGTCTGCGTGAAAGCGGATATCCGGATATCCACCATCGCCAGGGGTATTGCCATCGGCGACGACCTGGAATATACCGACGAGATCACCCTTGGCCGAAGCATTGTGAACCGCACCGATTTCGAATCGACACTGAAACAATAAGGCCGGGAATGCACCTGACCTGTCCCTAATATCCAAAATCTTCTATCTTTGTAACGCACATCCTAAAAGCCATAGCTCATGGAACTGAAAAACGGAAAATATGTGATCGACGGCATCCCGGTCACCGACCTGGTGAAAAAATACGACTCCCCTTTATATATCTACGAAACGGCGCGAATGCGGGCGCAGTACGAGCGGATCACCTCCGCATTCAGTGACACCCGGGTCAGGATAAATTTCGCCTGTAAAGCCCTGTCGAATGTGAATGTCCTCAAGTATTTCAAATCCCTGGGCTCAGGGCTCGATGCCGTGTCCATCCAGGAAGTCTGGCTGGGGCTGAAAGCCGGGTTTAACCCCCAGGATATCCTGTTCACGCCAAACTGCGTTTCCCTGGAAGAGATCGAAATGGGGGTGAAAGCAGGGGTCAAAATCAACATCGACAATATCTCGATCCTGGAACAGTTCGGCGATAAATACGGCGGAAAGGTGCCGGTGTGCATCCGCATCAACCCCCACATCATGGGCGGCGGAAACCAGAAAATTTCGACCGGGCATATCGATTCGAAGTTCGGCATCTCCATCTACCAGACCCCCCATGTGCACAGGATCGTGGATACCTATAAGATGAAAGTGGAAGGACTGCATATGCATACCGGATCCGACATTCTCGACGTGGAGGTCTTTCTCAAGGGAGCCGAGATCATGCTGGAAACCGCCAGGGAATTCAAGAATCTCGACTATATCGATTACGGGAGCGGGTTCAAGGTGGCCTACAAACCCGATGATATCGCCACCGATATTGAAGAACTTGGAAAAACACTTTCCAGCCGGTTCAATGAATTCTGTAAAAACTACGGGAAAAAGCTGACCCTGATCTTTGAACCGGGAAAATTCCTGGTCAGTGAAACCGGGTATTTCATCGCCAGGGTGAACGTGATCAAGCAGACCACGTCAACCGTGTTCGCCGGACTGGATACGGGTCTGAATCATCTCATCCGGCCGATGTTCTATGATGCCTATCACCACATCATCAATGTGTCGAAACCGGAAGGAAAAACACGGATTTACACGGTGGTGGGTTATATTTGTGAAACGGACACTTTCGGCTGGAACCGGCGGATCGTTGAACTTTCGGAGGGTGACTACGTCGCTTTCATGAATGCCGGAGCTTATTGTTTTTCGATGGCATCGAATTACAACTCCCGGTTCAGGCCGGCGGAAGTATTGATCGATAAAGGAAAAGATTACCTGATCCGGAAGCGCGAGGATATGGATGACCTGCTGAAAAACCAGATCATCATCGAACAGGATCTTTGATGATAAACCCAACGCGGGATTCACCTTTCATAACACCCATGGACCTCTCCATTGTCATTGTCAATTATAACGTCAGGTATTTTATCGAGCAGTGCCTGCATTCCGTATTCAGGGCAGTCAAAAATATCCGGGCTGAAGTGATTGTGGTCGACAACAATTCGGTCGACGGGTCGTGCGCCATGATCCGTGAAAAATTTCCCCTCGGTCACCCTGATTGAAAACAAGACCAATGCAGGCTTCAGTAAGGCCAATAACCAGGCCATAAAGCAGTCGGGAGGCCGGTACATTCTCCTTTTGAACCCCGATACGGTGGTTGAAGAGGATACCTTTGAAAAATGCATCCGGTTTATGGATGAACATCCGGATGCCGGGGCCCTGGGCGTTAAAATGATCGACGGCACCGGTAATTTCCTTCCGGAATCCAAACGGGCCCTGCCCACCCCTTCCGTCGCCTTTTTCAAGGTTTTCGGCCTGGCCAGGCTCTTTCCGCATTCCAGGATCTTCGGCCGCTACCACATGGGATTCCTCGATCAGAACCAGACCCACCAGATCGAGATCCTGGCCGGCGCGTTCATGTTCATCCGGAAAGAGACCATCGATCAAAACGGGCCTCCTCGATGAAACGTTTTTCATGTACGGGGAAGATATTGACCTCTCCTACCGGATCCTCAAAGCCGGGTACCACAATTACTATTTCCCCGAAACCACCATCATCCATTACAAGGGCGAGAGCACCAAGAAAGGAAGCATCAATTATGTTCTGGTCTTTTACAAAGCCATGATCATTTTCGCCAGGAAACACTTCTCGCGTAAAAATGCCCGGCTGTTCTCCTTTCTCATTAACCTGGCGGTCTATTTCAGGGCCTCCCTCTCGATCATTAAACGTTTCATCACCCGGACCTACCAGCCGCTGATCGATATCCTCCTCATTTTTGCCGGTTACTATTTCCTGACCCCGCTGTGGGAAAAATTCAAATTCGGCACCACCACCCACTTTCCGCCGGAATTCATCCGGTTTGTGGTCCCTTTTTATATCCTGGTCTGGGTCCTTTCCATTTATTATTCAGGCGGTTATGAAAAACCGGTCAAGCTCTGGAACCTCTTCAAGGGGCATATCACCGGCACATTGATCATCCTGGTGCTTTATGCGCTCATCCCGGAAAGCCTGCGTTTTTCGAGGGCACTCATCCTCCTGGGTGCACTCTGGGGCATCCTGGCCATCCTGCTGCACAGGCTCATCCTCAATATCGCCGGGGTAAAAGATTATGAATTCCCGGCCAACCGGAAAAAGCGCCTGGTGCTGGTCGGACTCCCCGGCGAAGTCAAACGCGTCAGCAACATCCTTGGCCGGACGAGGATCAGGCCCGAAATCGCCGGCTTTGTCCATCCGGGGAACCAGCGCACCGACGCCGGCAAATTATATCTCGGAAACATCGACCAGCTCAGGGAGATCATCAGGATCCACCGCGTCGACGAGATCGTTTTCTGTGCCGGCGACCTGGAAGCCCGTGACATCATCCGGAACATGACCCGGCTTACCGATGTCCAGGTGGAATTTAAGATCGCCCCTCCCGAGAGCCTCTCCATCATCGGGAGTAACTCCATCAACACGGCCGGAGAACTCTACCTCATCCATTTCAACTCGATCAGCCGGGGACGGAACCGGAGAAACAAACGCCTCTTCGACATTGTTTCGGCCCTTCTGCTGATCCTTTTCTCGCCGTTTCTCTTCCTTTTTTTCAGGAAATACCATGATTTTCTGAAGAATGCGTTCATTGTTTTGGCCGGAAAGAAAACCTGGATCGGATATTCTCGTAAAGGGGATGTAAGTATGATCCCTTCTCTTCAGGATGGCGTCTTCGAACTTGACAGTCTCAGTGGCGAAGAAGCGGAGGAATCCTTCATTGAAAATCTGAACCTTGAATATGCCCGTGACTACAGGATATCGGTCGATTTCACGCTGTTATGGAAGAACCTGATGGGTGCACGCAGATAAGATGCAACCCTTCCGGAAAAAAGTCTGTCCTGTTTTCACCCGAGCTTTTAACGTGTTGACAGGAATCTGGCGAAACTCTATCAAAAATATCAGGAAAAGAGGTGGGTACGAAACGACAGAATTCATTACTTTCATACAAATTTATAAATTTGTTTGACGAACCGGCCATGCCTGAACCAGGACCTTCATTCACCCGACCCTTTCCAGGAAAGATGCTTGATCCATACCCGGTCACGGAGAAATCCCGGTTATCTGTTCATCTGAAACCTGATATCTGCGACGGATCCAGGCAAAAACAAACGTCCTTCCGGTCGGTCAATGATCGGGAAAAGGGCGGATCACTTCATAAGAAATAACACCACTGAAACCCTATACGGATGAAAAAGGCCCTTGCATTATTCTGTCTGACAATGATCTGTTCCCTGGCCGGATTCGGCCAGGCAAAGGAACCCCGGCAGCTTTTTCTGGAAGCGGAATCCTTTTTTCTTTTCGAAGAATACGCGGAAGCTCTGCCGTTGTACCTGCAGATCCACAGGCAGGATCCGGATAACGACAATGTCAACTTCAAAATCGGCGTCTGTTTTGTTAACAGCCCCTATGAAAAGGATAAATCCATCCATTACCTGGAACTGGCAGCCAAAGATATTTCGCAGAAGTACAAGGTGAACAGCTTCAAGGAACGATCGGCCCCGCCCGAAGCCCTGTTTTACCTGGGCACAGCTTACCGGATCAACAACCAGCTCGACAAAGCGAAGGACTGCTATACGAAGTTCCTCAATGTCCTCGATCCTGAAGTCTTTGACACCGCACTGGTCAAGGGGCAGATCGCGGCCTGTGATGCTGCCGCCGCGCTGATGAAAAAACCGATCGATTTCGACAGGCAGGATCTTTCACCCGAAATCAATACCCGCTTTGCCGAAAGCCATCCCGTCCTTTCCGGCGATGAGACAAAAATGGCCTACACGGAAGAGCTCCAGTTTTATGATGCCATCTTCTTCACCGAAAAAGTGAACGGGAAATGGAGCACCCCTCGCAATATCGTTCCCGAACTGGGTGTTGACGGCGACGTCTACCCGACGTCTCTGTCCTATGATGGTACCGAGATGTTCATCTACCGCAACGACCAGTTCATCGGTAACCTTTACCATTCCAAACTGGTGAAGGGAAAATGGACTCCTCTGCAGAAGCTGAACGAAAATATCAACACCAAGTACTGGGAATCCCATGCATCGATGACCCGCGACGGGAAAAGTCTGTATTTCTCCAGCAACCGGAAAGAAGGGTATGGCGGACTGGATATTTACCGTTCCAACAGGCAGGCCAACGGCAACTGGGGGCCCGCTGTCAATCTCGGCCCTTCCATCAACACCGCCTACAACGACGATACGCCTTTTATCACGGGTGACGGTAGCCGGCTGTATTTCAGTTCGTATGGCCATTACAATATGGGCGGATACGACAATTTCGTCAGCAAACGCAAGTCCGATGGCTCCTGGGCTGAACCGGTAAACCTGGGCTATCCTCTGAACACCACCGACGACGACCAGTTTCTCTTCCCCATCAAGGATGGCCAGGTGGCTTATTATTCCAGGTATTCACCCGGCGGACAGGGCAGGTTCGATATCTACCGTTACGAAATTTACAGTGCTGATTTCCCGCGCGAGTTTCCCATCACCGGTCTCCTGAAATACATGGGCGAAGCGGCCGACTCTTCGCTGGTGACGATATCCGTTGTCAATACACTCTCGGGCGACACGGTAGCCACACTGAATCCCAATAACGCCGGGGATTTCCATTTCTCCGTTCCCGCCGGTCGTTACAACATGATCGTCAACAGCGACCGGTTTAACCAGCATATGCAACAGCTCAATGTCGCTTCCAACACCCCGCATGAAGGGATGACCATCCCCGGCGAGATCCTCCTCCAGCCCCGCCAGCAGCCGATGACGCCGGAAGAAGCCGATAAACTCCTGACCATCAGGGATACCCTGATCACCATCGACAAAACACGCGAGGTGAAGGTCCGTTTCAATGCCGCTCCGGATACCAAAGCCTTCGTCGAAGTCTATCACGACAGCCTCCTGGCCGGCACCGATACCCTCGAAGTGAACAGAAAGAGACAGAGTTATGAATTCGTGCCGGCACCGGGGCACAACACCGTGGTTATCACGGTTGAAGATGAAGACGGGAAATTCCGTCCGGAAATCGGCCGAGGTGATCAATCAGGTTCCCGTGGTTCCGGCCAACCCCGACACATCTGCCGCTGCCCTCAACCCCATGCCGGTCATCACCCAGGCATCTGCCGCCGGTCCGGTAAAACCGGGAGAGGGAGACGATGCGAATCTCTTCAAAAATAAACTGCAATCCTATGCCACCGGCACTATCGCCGCCGTGCTCGACACGCTGGATCCGGGGCGGGCAGGTCTTTCCTCCTCCGGCGACCTGGTCACCTACCTGGAAGATCACGCCGGATCGTCAGGCTATACCTCTGCCGACGTCCGTGACCTCGTGAAAAAGGCGGCCACCATGAAGGACCTCCAGGAGTTCATCCGCGATATGAAAAGGGTATCGGGCCAACCGCTCAGAGCATACCTCGATAGTCTCGACACTGAAGCCGCCGGGATCCACACTCCCCGCGAGCTGACCGTTCACCTCGTCGAGACCGCCTCCAAATCCGGGTTCACCGCCGACGATGTGCTCACCGCCCTGGGAATACTGGCTTCACAGGAAACTGACGATCCGTTCTTCCTGCTCGACATCATGAAATCGGAATCGAAAGGCAATCTCCTTGACTATATCAGTTATGTCAAGATTGAAGAGAAGGACATCAAGACCGCCGGCGCCCTCGCCGTCAACCTGTATCACCATACCCGCGAAGGCAACTACACATCCGGCGAACTCCTCGATCTTCTCACCGGCCTGGCGAGTTCGCGGGATGCCTACGCATTCCGGAAAACCCTGGCTGCTCTGGCCAACGGCGACCTGAAGGGGCTGCTCGATACCCTCGACCTGCCGTCAAACCGGATCTACACTGCCGGGGACCTCGCCAGCTTCCTGTACCGTAATCCCTATAACCTCAACTACACCGACGAGGATGTGGACGCGCTTCTGCGGGCTGCAATCGACCAGGACATCCGCAATATTGTGAACCTGAAGCTGAAAATGGATGGCCTCGCCGAAGGGAAACTGCGTGATTTCCTCGATTCATGGGATGTCAGCCAGGGGAATTTCAGCTCAGAAGATGAATTTATTGCCTTCCTGAAAACCCATGCCGACAGCCTGGGCTTTTCATCCGCCGATGTGGACCGTGTACTGCTGAAACTGGCCTTCGACGGGGACCTCGACGACATTATCAGAAAGATGGCCGTCTACGCTTCCCCCAACCTCAAAAAACGGATGCTGACCATCGACACTGGCAAAGAAGGCATCACCACCCTGGATGACCTGATCCAGGATCTCTTCGAAAATACAGCTAAATACGATTACACCATCGACGATGTCATCCGGATGCTGTCGGATTACACCACCATGAGCGATCTCCAGCTTTTCCTCAGGAGGCTTGCCGAAGTGTCGTCGGGAAACACCAGGGATTTCATCCTGTCGGTCGACACCGACAAGCAGGGTATACAAAGCAAACAGGACCTGGTCGATTATCTCCTCAGCCAGGCCGATGCGGGAAATCTCGACAAAGCGGACATCATCCGGGTCATCCTGAAAGCCGAAGCGATCGATGCACCATCGATCCTGAAAGCCCTCCGGGAAATCGCGGACAAGGACATCCTCGAGCTTCTCGGGAATGTCCCCGGTAACGTCCGCTATGCCGACGGCGTGTTCACCGACCTTCTCTCCAGGGCAGGAAAAAACAATGCCGTCTCGAAAAACGATATCCTGGACCTGTTCAGCAGCTACCTGAAAAACTACGACCTGCAGCTCTTCCGTAAAAAACTGGAGGCCCTGTCGGAAGGCGATCTCCAGACCATGCTCCGGGATCTCAGGCTCAGTGAAGCGGGCATCGAAAACGTCGAGGGCCTCATTCGCTATATGCTCGACCAGGCAGACAAACGTGACTACACGCCAAGGGATGTCTACCATGTTCTGGCCAGGGTGATCAGCCACGACAATCTCAACCATTTTACGGAGGTGATGAAACGATTCGCCAGCCCCGGACTCAGGAAAGCTCTCGATGACCTCGACCTGAACGGGATGAATATCAATACCATCGATGACCTCATCCAGTACCTTCTCAGCATTGCGGGACAATATGGCTTTGATCCGTCGGAGATCTGGGATATCATCCTCAGGATGGCGATGGACCAGACGACGGCCGAAAATCCCTTACCGGTGAACCTCGACCAGGCCCTTACCCTTAACCGCTTTAAACGCGGCGTGAGGCTAACCGCGGGCATCCTGATCCTGGAAGGCATCGCCATCTTCATCCTCATCCTCCTCGCCCGGCGGAAAAAAAGAAGGGACAAAACGACAGGTGACCGGACCATCGACTGAGTCGCAGGTTGAAAATCTGAAAATCTGACAGTCCGGGGTATGAATCCTGCATTCATCCCCGGACTTATACTCCTTTATCAAATTAATCGGCCGCTGAACAGTAAATAGAAGCGTAATTTTTCTGAACTCTTGAATAAATTTTTAAATTTGCTATAATCAATCAATTATAGCTCGCTATGAAAAAGCTATCCCTTCTCTTGCTGTTGGTATTAATCCTCCCCGCCCTTAACATAGATGCACAGAAAGACGATGCGAGATTGAACTTTTATGACGGTGAGTACTTCCTTTCCAATGAATCTTATGAGGATGCATTATTATCCTTTAAAAAGGTTTACGATGACGGCTACCAGGACAATGCCAACCTGAACTACCGGATGGGCGTCTGTTATCTCAATCTTGAAGGCCAAAAAGCACAGGCTATCCCCTACCTCCAAAAAGCCATTCAAAATATTTCCGAAAGTTACCGCGAAGGCAGTTTTAAAGAGGAAGCTGCTGCTCCCGACGCACTGCTTTTCCTGGGAAATGCTTACCGGATCGACAACCAGCTCGACAAAGCCATTGAAACCTACCGCGAATTCAACGAAAAATTCCCCAAAGGATATGACACGGAACACAACTATGCCAACCAGCAAATCGAGGCCTGCCAAAGAGCAAAGGAGGCCATGAAGGCACCGGTTTACCTGCAGTCGACTAATCTCGGGAACCGCTTCAACACGAACATGAATAATTTTCATGCCGTGCTTTCGGGAAACGACAGTGTGATGGCCTTTATGAGCTCGAGGAAATTTTACGACGCGGTGTACTTTGTTCGGAAACTGAACAACCAGTGGACCAATCCGGTCAACATCACTCCCCAGCTCCAGTCTGACGGTGACCAGTACGTCTGTTCCCTTTCCCACGACGGTAAACAGATGTTCCTGGTGAAGATCACGAACTTCGATTCCGACATCATGGTCAGTGACTTTGACCAGATGACCTGGTCCAAATCAAGGAATATCGGGAAGCCTGTCAACAGCAAATTTTTCGAATCGCATGCCAGTCTTTCCCCCGACGGAAAAGAACTGTATTTCACCAGCAACCGGACGGGCGGCTTTGGCGAGATGGACATTTATGTCTCGAAGAAAACGCCTACGGGCGAATGGGGCGAACCGGCCAACCTCGGCAAAACCATTAATACCGAATTCAATGAGGACAGCCCTTTCCTCAGCCAGGACGGCAAACGCCTCTATTTCAGCTCGCAGGGCCATAATACCATCGGCGGTTACGACATCTTCTATTCCAACCTCAATGACGACGGAAGCTGGTCGGAACCTGTCCCTGAACCCTATCCGCTGAACACCACCGACGATGACCTCTTCTATTACCCCATCAGCAATGACGAGGGCTACCTCACCCGATATGAACCTGACGGATTTGGCAGCGGGGATATCTACGATGTCAGGATAAGCACCGAAGCTCCCACGGCCGAAATCCAGAAAACGGAAAAAGACGTCGTTAAAGACATCCCACAGGTTAAGGAAGCGAATAAAATCGAAAATGTGGAGCAGAATATCCCCGAAACCATGGAGACCAAACCTGCCCTTGAGGAGGAGGCACAGAAAAATGAAATCGCCGAAACGGAATCAAAGGTCCCCTCTCCCACGCTATTTTATCAAGCCCATCTTCTTCGGCTTCGACAGCGATGCCCTTTCCGACAATGCCAAACAAAAGCTGAAGGACATCAAAGATGTGATGGATGAGTATCCGGAGATCAAACTGGAAGTCCGCGGTCATACCGACGCCATCGGTTCCGAAGAATACAACCAGGCCCTTTCCGAAAGACGGGCGAAGTCGGTGATCCGCTATCTCACCGGGCTCGGCGTCCCGGGAAACAGGATGGAATTCAAAGGTTTCAGCGAAGACAAGCCGGTAGCCCTGAACCGCCTTCCCAATGGCCGGGATTCCAAAGAAGGGCGCCAGCTGAACCGGCGCGTTGAATTCAGGGTGATCGGAACCGAAAAGGGTGATATCGTCGTCCAACCCGTCGAAGTACCCGATAACCTGAAGATCAAATAGCTGCCGGCACATTTTCGCCCGATAAACCGCACCGGACCGGGGAAAGGAACGGCAAAATTCCCGGCCACGCGACACTCGCCAGGCGGCTGCCCCTGAGGCAGGTGGATTAAGCCCTTGCTTCAATGTGCCCGGCAACTTTCAGACATTTTTTGTATCAATTCACCATCATGCTACGTATAGCATAGAACAGTTTTTCGGGAAAACGCACCCGGGATCCATCCTTTTACACCCATGAACAGACGGCGGCTTCCGGATGTGTGCCCGGGTGAACGCTTTTGAAAAACAAGGAAGTTTCATATCTTTAATCAGCGTTTTACCAGATAATTTACCGATTATGAATAAATTCCTGTTTCTTCTCCTGACCCTGTTCATGGCTTTGCCGGAAGTAAGGGCCCAAAAAGAGGATGTGGAAAAACTGTTCGATGATGCAGAATTCTTTTACACCACCGAGGAATACAAAGAAGCAGCCTTTTTATTCGTCAAACTGGTGAGCCTGGATCCCGGAAATGCCAATTACAACTACATGGCCGGGATGTCATACCTCAAGGTGAAAGGAGAAGAGTCCAAGGCCATTCCCTACCTGGAAAAGGCCGTCGAAAATACCACCCAGAAATATAAGGAACGGGATCCCGGCCAACGCAAAGCCCCGTGGCATGCCTGGTTTTACCTGGGTAATGCCTACCGGATCAACAACCAATTAAATGAGGCTCTCGATGCCTATGCCCGGTTCACCGATCTTCGCGACTTTGACAAAAAGTACAATGTGGCTATCGTCGAAAATGAAGTCAAGGCTACTCAACGGGCCAAGATCATCAAGGATTCTCCATTGAATGTCGTGATCGAAAAAATGTCTTCCGCCATCGACGACGGTTCCGTCACGTTCCGGCCCGTGGTCAACCTCGATGAGACCGCCATGGTCTATATGAAATCGCTCAAGTTTTACGATGCCATCATGTACACCTTCAAACTCGATGGGCAATGGATGGAACCCGTCAATATCACCCCCCAGGTCGGTTCCGATGGTGACATGACCCCCGCCGCCCTCTCTGCCGACGGCACCGAGCTGCTCCTGGTCCGGCATTCGAAATCCGACCGCGGCGATATCTACTACACCAGCCTGATGGGCCACTCCTGGAGCAAAGCGGTGAAACTGGGCAAAAACATCAACACATCCCACAACGAAGCCCATGCTTCCTTCTCTCCCGATGGCGGATCCTTGTACCTCGCCAGCGACCGTCGCGGCGGTCTGGGAGGACTCGACCTCTACGTCGCCCGGCGAATGAATACCGGGGAATGGGGTGAGGCTGAAAATCTCGGCCCGGTCATCAATACCCCGGCCGACGAGAATTCTGTTTTCCTGGTCAATGACGGGAACACCCTCTTCTTTACGTCAACCGGGCATTTCAACATGGGTGGTTATGACATTTTTTATTCCGGGCGCAGTGCAAACGGTGACTGGGAAGAGCCGAAAAATATCGGGTATCCCCTGAACACGACCGGTGACAACGAATTTTTTCAACCCACGAAAAATGGAAAAACAGGATTTATCGCTCAGTTCGGCAACGAAGGGACTGCCAGAACCGAAGAGATCTACCGGATCCGGATCCTGCCCTACACCGAGCCGGTCACTGTCAGCAAATCACTTTTCAACGACAGTTTCAGACTTATCCTCGAAGAGGAGGATAATGGCCAGAATATCACCGTGAATTACGATGCTCAACACGACACCTTCACGGTCGTTTCACCGGGCGGAAAATCCTACCGGGTGCAGATCGAAAGAAAAAGCCCCTGAAACCCCTGCCGTGTTCCCGGAAATAACCCCGGGAACAGGGAAGTCCAACATCCCCCGCTCACCCCTTTGTACTGACACATAACGGATTAATACCACGAACCAATCATGAACTTCCAGGCACTGGAAAATACGACCATCAGGCTCCGGGCGGTTGAACCCGAGGATCTGGAAATCCTTTACAAATGGGAGAATGAGACCTCCATATGGTACCTCAGCAACACCCTCACCCCTTTCTCAAAATTCACCCTTGGACAATATATCGAATCGGCCAGGCAGGATATTTACGAAGCCAGGCAACTCCGGCTGATCATCGAACTGAAGGATAGAGGCAAACCCGTCGGCGCCATCGATCTTTTCGACTTCGATCCTTTTAATCTGCGTGCCGGCATCGGGATCCTCATCAGCGACAAGGAAGACCGGAAAAAAGGTTATGCTACCGAGGCACTGCAAACCCTGATCAGGTATAGTTTTGATACCCTGCTCCTCAAACAGCTCTTCTGCAATATCACCGAAAACAATACCGACAGCCTCCAGCTTTTCATCCGCCAGGGTTTTGTCATCACCGGGCAGAAAAAAGACTGGATCAAAACGCGGGACGGATGGATGACCGAATATTTCCTTCAGCTGGTCGGGAAATGACGATCAGGCGATGCTGTCGTAGTGCGGGATGTCATTGAGAAAGGTGATCTTCCGGCTTTCAAAATCCACCTCACAACAATAATGTTTCAGCCCGTTGGTGACCACCAGGTACCTGACCCTGAAAACGACGTTGTAAACGGCGATCTGATCGAAGACGTCAGGACTGACCCGGACCGTCGGCGCCTTGCATTCGACCATCAGGAGCGGCTGGCCCGGAGCGGTCGTAGATGAGGACATCGCACCGCTTTGCCATCGTATTGTACGACAGGGATTTTTCGATGACAATGCCCGAAGCAGGGATACCCTTTCCCGTTGACAAGGTAGGCGGCAAAATTCTGCCTCACCCATTCCTCCGGCGTGAGGCGGACATATTTCCGGCGGAAAGGATCAAAAATACAGTCCACTCCGTCCTGCGGTTTTATTTTGAACGAATAAATGGGTAAATTCAGGGTTCTCATGATTGGGAGCCTGTCTGGCACAAACCTACATATTTTTAAACCATGAATGAAATAATCCGGACAGCATAAAAAAATAATGGGAGTTCCCTGAAGTAAAGTTTAAATTTGCACATGATCAACCCGGTCAGCTGACTGCCGGGAGGGACACCGAAACATCTGCTTTATGAAAACCAAAGAAGAAATTGTGAAGAACTGGCTCCCGCGATACACCGGCAATAAGCTGGAAGATTTCGGGAAATACATTCTTCTCACCAACTTTAATCAGTACCTGGAATTTTTTTGCGAGATCAACAACACCGAGGTGATCAGCTGGGATCACCCGATGCCGTGTGCCAATGCCAACGGGATCACGATGATCCATTTCGGCATGGGCAGCGCCAATGCGGCCACCATCATGGACCTCCTGAGCGCCATTGAACCCAATGCCGTCCTTTTCCTGGGAAAATGCGGCGGGCTCAAAAAGAAAAACAAACTGGGCGATCTCATCCTTCCCATTGCCGCCATCCGGGGCGACGGCACATCCAATGATTATCTCCCTCCCGAGGTGCCGGCGTTACCGGCATTTAAACTGCAACGCGCTGTTTCTTCAACCATCCGTTCCCATGGCAGGGACTACTGGACCGGCACCGTTTTCACAACCAACCGGCGTGTCTGGGAATACGACGAGGATTTCAAGGAATACCTCCGGATCACCCGGTCGATGGCCATCGATATGGAATCGGCCACGATATTCACCGTCGGATTTGCCAACGAGATCCCCAGCGGATCCCTCCTGCTGGTGACCGACCAGCCGATGATCTCATCGGGAGTGAAAACAGAGGAAAGCGACAGGCAGGTAAACGAAAAATACACCCGCGATCATCTCCGTATCGGCATTGATTCCATGATTGAACTGCTGAATAACGGTGAGTCCGTTAAACATCTTAGATTTGATTGAGTATGGCGAACGATAAAATCACGTATGAACAGGTCATCAAAGATCTCACCAACCGGATCTATCATCCCATATATTTCCTGACCGGCGAAGAACCTTACTATATCGACAGGATCACAGCGCTACATCATGGAACATGTGCTCACGGAGGCCGAAAAATCGTTCAACCAGACTGTTTTCTACGGCAAGGATACCGATGCGGCCACCATTATCAAATGCAGCCCGGCGGTTTCCCATGATGGCCGCGCAGCAGGTGGTCATCGTCAAAGAAGCCCAGGAAATAAAAAATTTTGACGACCTCGGGTATTATTTTGAAAAACCACTGAAATCGACCCTCCTGGTCCTCAACTACAAGTACAAAAGCCTCGATAAACGGAAAAAGATCTTTAAATCCATTCAGGAGAATGCTCTGGTCTTCGAATCGAAGAAACTTTACGACGACAAAATCCCGCAGTGGATCGCCGATGAACTCTCCAAAAAGGGCTATAAGATCGAACCCAAGGCGGCCGCCCTTCTGACCGAATTTCTCGGCAACGACCTTTCGAGGATCGAAAACGAGCTGTCCAAAGCTGATCATCGTTCTGCCCGAGAATATCAGGATCATCACCGTCGACCATATCGAGCGGAACATCGGCATCAGTAAGGAATACAATAATTTTGAACTGCAGAAGGCCCTCACGGACAAGGATGTCGTCAAGGCGAACCGGATCATCCGGTACTTTGCCGGGAATCCGAGGAACAACTCCATCACCCAGACCATCACGAGTCTGTATTTCTTCTTCACAAAACTACTGACATACCATGTCCTTCAGGATAAATCACCCGGGAATGTGGCCTCCGCTCTCAAGGTTCATCCATTCTTTGTGAGCGAGTACGTGAAAGCCGCCCGTGCTTACCCTCCGGGCAAGGTGGTGAATATCATTTCCCTGCTCAGGGAGTACGATGTGAAATCGAAGGGATACGGAAACGTCTCCGCCGATTCCGGCGACCTGATGAAAGAACTTATTTTTAAAATTCTGCACTAAAAAGAACCCTTATGATTACCATCCTCATTGTTATCGTCACGGCCATCGTATCCATCATCTGTTTCAGCAGGGAAGATCTCTTCGCGAAATTTGACTTTGCCCCGTATTACATCATCCAAAGAAAAGAATGGTACCGGTTCATCTCCCATGGTTTCGTGCATGCCGACTGGGTTCATCTCATCGTGAACATGCTCGTTTTCTTCTCCTTTGGCGTCCATGTCGAATCCATTTTTAAAAGCCTTGAACATGCCGGGATGTTGTTTTCCGCTCCCCTGGCTTACCTCATCCTGTATTTTGGCGGGATGATCGTTGCCACACTTTCGACCTTCTTCAAGCACAGGGAAGATCCCAACTACGCTTCCGTTGGAGCTTCCGGGGCGGTATCGGCAGTGCTGTTCACCAGCATTTTCTTTTCACCCCTCGACAAGATCCTGTTTTACGGTGTGATCCCCATGCCGGGTTTTGTGTTCGGCATCCTGTACCTGGCCTATTCAACCTACATGGGAAGATCGGGCCGCGGCAATGTCAATCATGATGCCCATCTCTGGGGCGCTGTCTTTGGATTTGTTTTTCCGCTGTTCATCAATCCCCACCTCTTCCAGAACTTCATCAACCAGTTTTAACCATGAACAAGGCGGTATTTTTCGACAGGGATGGGGTGATCAACAACGAGGCGGGCTTGTATTACATCTTCAAACCTGAGGATTTCAGGCTGAACCCGGGAATCAGGGAGGCCCTCAAAGCCCTTTCCGACAGGGGTTACCTGCTCATCGTGATCACCAATCAGGGCGGAATCGCCAAAGGATTCTATTCCCGCAGGGATGTGGATGAAATCCACCGGTTGATGAGCAGCGATGCTAAGGGAGGCCGGGGTGGAATTCAGTGAGATCTATCTTTGTCCCCACCATCCCGACGTGGAGAACTGCCTGTGCAGAAAGCCTCAGACGCTGCTTTTTGAAAAGGCCATCGCACGGTTCAACATCGACAGGGAAGCCAGCTGGTTTGTGGGAGACCGTGATACCGATATGGAAGCCGGCAGGAACGCCGGGCTGAAAACCCTCCTGGTCAAGCCAAACCAGGACATGCATTTTCTGGCGGACCGGATCGGTTAAAAACACGGTCAGTTCATCCCGGGGTTTTCAGGAAAATTGGCCCAGACCTGGTACTTGTTGTTCATCTTCTTGAGGACATCGTTCCAGAAACTGGTCTGGTCCGATTCCATGATCAGGCTGGGATCGAGTTCTCCCACGAGCCACGCGTTTTCCCCGATCTCCCCCTCGAGCTGATTGGGGGCCCATCCGGAGTAGCCCAGAAAAAACCGCATCTGCTTCGGTCCGACTTTCCCGGCGATAATCAGCGATTTGAGGGTGTCGAAATCGCCGCCCCAGTAAATGTTCTCATACACATGGACACTCTCCGGAATAAGCTCGCCAAGGGTATGGATGAAATGCACCGTATTGGTGTTTACCGGTCCGCCGATGGAAATTCCGGTATCCACGGGCGGAAAATCCTGGATCACATCCTGGATGTGCAGGTCAACCGGTTTATTCAGAACAAAGCCCACCGATCCTTCCTCCGAGTGTTCTGTAAGCAGGACAACCGAGCGCTTGAAATAGGTATCACTCAGAAACGGCTCTGAGATCAGAACCCTTCCAGGACTGGCCACTTTATCGTTTTTTATTTTAAAGAAATCGATGTTAAGGCTCATGGAAGACTGGTTTAACTGTCCGTACTAATTTCCTCTAATATAAAACGTGAATGTTCAAAAAATGGTCTCCCGACCTGATTTTTTGACAAAAAGATGAATTATGAGGTTATGATGGAACATTTTACTGATTTAACGAAAAAGCACTAGAGCCGGAAAGGGACGGCATGACGGACATGAACGTTTCGCTCCGGGTTGCATGTTCAGAGCCGGGAAACCCAGAGCACGTTTTCACCTGAAAAGTGAAGGGAACCGGTCGGGGTCGGCTTCACGCATCAGCTGGTACACCGTTTCGAAAACATCTTCGGCGTTGGGATTGGAGAAATAATCACCGTCGGTACCATAGGCCGGTCTGTGCTCTTTAGCGCTCAGGGTGACCGGCCGCGCATCCAGGTAAAAGTAACCGCCCTGTTCTTCAAGCACCTTCTGCATCATATAGGATGTCGCCCCGCCAGGGACATCCTCGTCGAAGAAAATCACCCGGTTGGTCTTTTTGACCGATTCGACGATGGAATGATGAAGATCGAAAGGCAGAAGGGTCTGGACATCGATAAGTTCCACGCTGATCCCGAATTCCTCCAGCTGCCTGACGGCCGATTCGGCGATGCGCACGCAGCTGCCATAGGTCACCAGGGTAACATCATCACCGTTCCGCAGTATCTCGGGAATGCCCAGGGGCACTTTGAATTCCCCGACATTGTCGGGAAGGGTTTCTTTGAGCCGGTAGCCGTTCAGGGGTTCGATCACCAGGCCCGGATCGTCGCCTTCGAGAAGTGTATTGTAAAATCCGGCGGCCCGGGTCATATCGCGGGGCACGCAAACCCAGAGGCCGCGGAATGAATTGATCACCATGCTCAGGGGTGAGCCCGAATGCCAGATGCCCTCGAGGCGGTGACCGCGGGTGCGGATGATCAGGGGTGCTGCCTGCCCGCCGCGGGTCCGGTAATGGAGCGTGGCCAGGTCATCGCTGACCGTCTGCAGACCGTAGAGGAGGTAATCAAAATACTGGATCTCGGCGATGGGCCTGAGTCCTCTCATGGCAAGGCCTATCCCCTGCCCGATGATGGTGGTTTCACGGATCCCGGTGTCGGTGACCCGGAGATCACCGTATTTTTCCTGAAGCCCCTCGAGTCCCTTGTTCACATCCCCGATCTTTCCGGTATCCTGCCCAAAGGTCAGCACGCGTGGATCTTTTTCAAAGAGGCGGTCGAAATTCCGCTGGAGAATTTCGCGGGCGTTCAGCACGGGAGAATCACCGGAATAGACCGGTGCAACCCCTTTGACGTTCAGGGTCGAACGGCTGGTTTCAACGTAGAGGCAGGAGCTGTAGCGGCGGCGGTTTTCTTCCTCGTAATCCGCCAGCCAGGATCCGATGTCCTTTTGCAGCTGTTGCCGCACCGGACAGTCAGCACAGATATGGCGCAACAGGCGCCGGGCGGTGCTCATGACATCTTTCCGGATGGGGTTGGCAATGCGTTTCAGGTCGGTGGTGAGTGAAGCGATCTTGTCATAATTGTCGTTACGGCAATGGCACGACCGGTTGTTGACGATAGACAGGAAGGTTTCCCGTTCCTTCTGGATGGCAAGGGTGTAATTTTTCCAGGCTTTCCGCTGGGCCTTCCGTGCGACTTCCGAAGCATCCTGCTCTATTTCCTCGAGGATCCCCGCGGTTTCGATGTGATTTTCGAGGATCCATTCGCGCATTTTGACCAGGGGATCATGCGCTTCCTCCCACCGAAGGCGTTCGGGCGACTTATACCTTTCATGCGAGCCTGAGGTGGAATGGCCCGTGGGCTGGACCATTTCGTCGACGTGGAAGACCACCGGAATATGTTCTTCCCGGCACCGCGGGATCCCCTCGCTGAACATCCGGTTGAGGGCAGGATAATCCCAGCCCCGGGCATAGTACAGAAGGATGCCATTGCTGTCGCCTTCCTTCACGAAACCCCGGAGGACTTCGGAAATACTCGATTTGATCGTCTGAAACTCCTTCGTCACCGAGATGCCGTACCCGTCATCCCAGACGGCCAGCGCGACAGGTATCTGCAAAACGCCGGCAGCATTAAGGGTCTCAAAAAAATGCCCCTCTGCGGTGCCGGCGTCGCCGATGGTCCCGAATGCCACCTCGTTTCCCCCGTGTGACAGGTTTGTCAGTTCACGGAGTTGCGGATTCTGTCTGAACAGTTTTGAGGCATATCCCAGGCCGATCAGCCTGGGCATCTGTCCGGCAACGGGTGAAAGATCGGCAGCCGTATTCTTCATCTCCGAAAGGGCTTTCCAGCTCCCGTCGGGATTCAGCGACCGCGTGGCAAAATGATTGTTGAAGGACCTACCGCCATTGGAAGGATTGAAGTCCAGGTCAGTGTCCCCATATAACTGGGCAAAAAATTCGACAGGATCTGACATTCCCGTTGCCATCAGAAAGGTCTGGTCCCGGTAATACCCCGACCGCCAGTCTCCCGGCATGAAATGCTTCGCCATCGCGATCTGGGCGATCTCTTTCCCATCGCCGAAGATCCCGAACTTGGCCTTGCCCGACATCACCTCCCGGCGGGCCAGGATGCTGCAATGACGACTCACCCATCCCAGCCTGTAGTCAGCCAGAACTTCGTCCCTGAATTCTTCAAAACTAATTTCCTGCTTTTGCCCTGTTGTATATAGTGGATGGATATCGGAAGACTGAGACATAGATACCTTAAATTTACAGAAATGAAGGCAATAAATGCGTAAACAAATGGTTTATATGATGTTGGAATAACGCAGTAAATCGCTAAATTTGTCAATCCCATAACTGACAATTTTTAACTTCAAATTGTTCAAGCTTTGATCCAGATTTTAATCATATCGGTGGTGCTTTTAAGCATATCAATGGTCGGCCTCGCCTTCAATATTCTATTCCGGAAAAACGGCAAGTTTCCCGTCATACGAAGTGGGACATAATGAAGACATGAAGAAGCTCGGGATCACCTGTGTGAAACATGATGAGTTCAAATGTTTCGGCAAGGTGAAAAATGACAGTTGCAGCGGTTGCGGGCCACTTTTCGGGGACTGACCGGAAACATTTGCCGGCGGTTCTTGTTTGTGTTACAAAGACAAGGAAGGATAGACAATGCTGAAAGTACTGATACTTGCCATACTGTTGATGGTCCTGGCTTTTGCCGGTCTCTCCATCAAACTTCTCCTCGATAAAAAAGCGGAATTCAGAGGCGGAAGCTGTTCCGCGTCTTCACCTGAACTGGAAAAGCAGGGGATCTCCTGCGGTTGCGGCGGAGGCTGTTATACCGGCGGAGAGGACACGGCAGTCTGAAACCGGATCTCCCCATTTTCACGGAGCGCCTCCGGCATTCACCGGGGGGTAAGGGAATTGATGTGTCGCTGAAATTTTCCGGGTACCGGAGACGGGTCCGTTCGCACGCGTGAGATCTACTCCTCTTTAACCACCATGGGTTTGAATCCTTTGGTGTCGAATACCTGGTATTTTCCCTGATCGTCGTTGTAGATCAGGTAGGCCTCCAGCTCGGGGTGTTCCTTCAGCATGGCTTTCGCCTTTTCCATTCCGAGGACCATGCAGGCGGTGGCATAGGCATCGGCAGTGATGCAATCGTCGGCGACAATGGTGGCACTGAGGATCTGTCTCGCCGCAGGATAGCCAGTTTTCGGATCGATGGAATGCGTGTACTTCACCCCATTTTTCTCATAATATTTCCGGTAGTTGCCGCTTGTGGCCAGCGATTTATCTTCCAGCTTCACGATGGCCTGGAGCTCGGCGCCGGGGATCATGTTTCCGAAATCGGGCCGGTCGATGCCGATCTTCCATATTTCATCCTTGGGGTTGAGCCCTCTGGTCCTCAGTTCACCCCCGATCTCAACCATATAGTTCTTCACCCCGCGATCCTCCAGGAATTTGGCGACCAGATCGACCGAATAGCCCTGTGCCAGGGCATTGTCGTCGATGGTCACGTGCGGATCGGTTTTGATCAGTTTGTTGCCTTCAATGCGGATCTTGTCCATCCCCACGTACTGGAGCAGACTGTCGATCATGCTGCTGTCGACGTCGGCTTTGGCCCCGGGTCCGAAACCCCAGGCATTGACGAGAGGAAGGACGGTAATGTCGAAAGCCCCGTCGGACGCCTTGTTGACTTCTTTGGAAACCTCCACGACCTTTTTGATCTTTTCGTCGACCGTAAGATCCTCGTTCCGGTTGATCTTTGAGATCATGGAGTTGGGGATATAGGTGGAAAGTGAAAGGTCGAAGCTGTGCAGCAATGAATCGATTTCGGGCTGATAGTTGATGGAATCGTTCACCGCATAAGTGATGTGGTAGCTCGTTCCCTGGGTAAACCCGGCGATTTTAAAATACATCAGGTTACCTCCTGAAGTGCATGCGTCCATCAGGATCACGATCAGGAGAACAGCTCCGGCAATTTTGGTTTTCATTTCGGTCGATTTTATCTGTGTCCGATTCAGGTTTACCGCATTCACGGGCTCCTGGTGAAAGAAAAAACCCTTTATGCCGGTAAATCCGGTTTGATGCATAAAGGGTTATATGGTCAGAGTATGGCGTTAACCTCCGAAATCGTCGTAATCGACCATTTCATCGGGCACGCCCAGGTCGTATAGCATCTTCATAACGGCATCGTTCATCATGGGCGGTCCGCAGAGGTAGAATTCGATATCTTCAGGTTCCTCGTGCTTGCTCAGGTATTCATCATACACCACCTGGTGGATGAAGCCGGTATAACCGTTCCAGTTATCTTCGGGAAGTGGCTCGGACAATGCGATATTGAACTTGAAATTGGGGTATTGCTTTTCGATCTTCCGGAACTCTTCCTCGTAGAAAATTTCGCGTTTGGATCTGGCTCCGTACCAGTAACTGACCCTGCGGTTGGTTTTAAGGGTATGGAACAGGTGGAAGATGTGAGAGCGGAGCGGGGCCATTCCGGCACCACCACCGATATAGACCATCTCGCGTTCGGTTTCCTTGATGAAAAATTCGCCGTAAGGTCCGGAGATGGTCACCTTATCGCCAGGTTTCCTGGAGAAGATGTAGGATGAACAGATCCCCGGGTTGACCTTCATAAACTGTCCCTTGGCCCGGTCCCAGGGTGGGGTGGCGATACGGATATTCAGCATGATGATGTTCCCTTCGGCCGGATGGTTGGCCATGGAGTAGGCACGGAACGTTTCTTCAGGATTCTTCATCCGGAGACCCCACATGTTGAATTTATCCCATTCATCCCTGAATTGTTCCTCAACGATCATGTCTTTGAATTCGACATCAATTTTCGGGACATCGATCTGGATATACCCGCCGGATTTGAATTCGAGGTTTTCACCTTCCGGGAGCCTGACTTTGAATTCCTTGATAAAGGTTGCTACGTTCCTGTTGGAAACCACTTCGCATTCCCATTTACGGATGCCCATGACTTCTTCGGGCACCTTGATGGACATGTCGCTGCGGATCTTCACCTGGCAGCCGAGCCTCCAGTTGTCCTGTTGCTCTTTACGGGTGAAAAATCCGGTTTCAGTGGGAAGGATCGAACCTCCCCCGTCGACCACCTGGCATTTGCACATCCCGCATGTTCCGCCGCCGCCGCAAGCTGAGGGCAGGAATACGCCCTGGTTTGAAAGTGTGCTTAGCACGGTGTTTCCCGGGGAAACGCTGAACGCCTTATCGTTGACTTTTAGGGTCACCTCACCCTGCGGGCTCAATTTTGCCTTGGCGACCATCAGTATCAGCACCAGCAGGAGAATGATCCCCAGGAAGAATGCGATACTGATCAATACGATCCCTAATTCTGATGTAAGAAGAACCATTTTCTGTACAATTCCTTATTTAACACTAAAGTTTTATTCCCATAAAGCTCATAAACGCAATCCCCATTAACCCGGTGATGATAAAGGTGATCCCCAGTCCGCGCAGCGGGGCGGGAACATTGGAGTAACGGATCTTCTCCCGGATGGCCGCGATGCTGATAATAGCCAGGAACCAGCCCACTCCGGAGCCGAGGCCAAAGGCCGTCGCTTCCGCGATGTTGGCATATTCCCGTTCCTGCATGAAAAGCGAGCCGCCCAGGATCGCACAGTTAACAGCAATCAGGGGGAGAAAGATCCCGAGGGTCGAATACAGCGCCGGGCTGAATTTCTCGATGATCATCTCGACAAGCTGCGTCATGGATGCGATGACCGCGATGAACATGATGAAACTGAGAAAGCTCAGGTCGACGTCGGCCAGCTTTGGACTTAACCAGGTCAATGCCCCGGCTTTGAGAAGGAAATTCTGCAGGATATAATCGACCGGAACGGTAAACCCGAGAACGAAAACAACGGCGATCCCGAGACCCGTGGACGTTTTTACCGTTTTCGACACCGCCAGATATGAACACATACCCAGGAAGTAGGCGAAAATCATGTTGTCGATAAAAACGCTCTTAACAAAGATATTAATCAGGTTTTCCATTTTTCCAATCCGTTATTATTTCTCGATTAAATGTTTGTTACGTCCTCTCTGAACCCAGATGATGATGCCCACGGTGACGAGGGCCATCGGGGGAAGGATCATCAGCCCGTTGTTGGAATATCCGGCGTCGTACCAGGACTGGGGGACGATCTTCATACCCCAGAAGGTGCCCGAGCCCAGCAGTTCCCGGATAAAGGAAACGATGATCAGGATCAAACCGTATCCGGCGGCATTTCCGATACCGTCGAGGAACGATGGCCACGGCTTGTTCCCCATGGCAAAGGCTTCCAGGCGGCCCATCAGGATACAGTTGGTGATGATCAGCCCGACGAAGACGGAGAGCTGTTTGCTCACATCGTAGGCATAGGCCTGGAGAACTTCATCGACCAGGATCACCATGGTGGCGATCACCACGAGCTGAACGATGATGCGGATACGGGGCGGAATCAGTTTTCGCAGCATTGAGATCACCACGTTGGAGACGGCAAGAACAGCCATCACGGAGACGGCCATGACGACCGAATTCTCCATCTTCACGGTGATCGCCAAAGCTGAACAAATTCCAAGAACCTGAACGGTGATGGGATTGCTTGTTCCCAGCGGCTCCGTGAGGAGCTTTATATTTTTCGTTGAAAATAAAGGTTCTCTGTCGCTCATACCTGACCTCCTTTCTTCATTTGTTTCTTCAAGTAATTGACATAAGGTTCGATGCTGTCCATGAGCATATTCTGAAGGCCCTTGCTGGTGATCGTCCCGCCGGAAACAGCATCCACACCGTGGGGATTATCGGGCGATGTTCCCCCTTTGACCACTTCGATGGAAACGAATTTACCCGTTTTGTCGAACAGTTTCTTTCCTTTGAATTCAGCCTGGAACCAAAGTTCGGAGATCTCGGCGCCAAGTCCCGGCGTTTCCTTTTCGTTGGCGAAGACGGCGCCATAGATGGTGCTGTAGTCGTCATTCAGGGCGACGTATCCCCAGATCGGTCCCCACAGTCCTTTCCCGCGAACCGGGATGATGTATTTCTTTTCCCCTTTCGGACTGGTGTAGATGAACAGCGGCAAGCCTCTCTGTTCCGGCTTTTTTTCATACTCGGCCTTCAGGTTCTTGGTGATCTCAAACGCATCACGTCCCTGGACGACCTCTCCCTGGGAATTGACGACCAGGCTGTTGGTGATGTACTTCTTGAACTGACCCTCGACAAACGCGTTTTTATTTTCCGCTTCCTTCACACCTTCGGTCATATTCACCGACTGGAGGATACCCTGCTTGATTTCCACCTCAACATTGCGTTCCTGTATGGGCTTAAGCTCTTCAGATACGAATGAGAGAAGGGCGGCAACGATAACCACCAGTACTGACGCGAAACCGAATATGTAAAAATTACTAAACTTCTTCATCTTATTCTGTTTACGCTGTGACTTTAACTCTCTTTAATCTCTTTTTGATATTGGCTTCAACGATGTAATGATCGATGAGCGGGGCAAAGACGTTCATCAGCAGGATGGCCAGCATGACACCTTCGGGATAAGCCGGGTTCAGAACACGGATCATGATGGCCAGCACCCCGATGAGGAAACCGTAGATCCATTTTCCGGTACTGGTTTGTGAAGCCGTTACGGGATCGGTCGCCATGTAAACCGCGCCGAAAGCAAAACCGCCGAGCATCAGCTGTTCATACCATGGAACCGCCATAAATGGGTTCACGGCCAGAGCATTCAGCAAAAGGCCCATGGCTGCGCCACCGGCGAAAACGGAAAGGATGATCTTCCAGCTCCCGACCCCGGTGTAAATCAGGATGACGGCGCCGATGAGGATGGCCAGCGTCGAGGTTTCACCGATGGATCCCGGGATGCTTCCGAAGAACATATCCCAGACATGGTACGGATGCCCGGAACCGTTCACGAATTCTTTGGCACCGAGTGCCGCCTGGCCGAGAATGGTCGAACCGGAAAATCCGTCAACAATGCCCTGCCCTCCCTTCAGCCCGGCGATCCATACTTTGTCGCCCGACATCTGCGAAGGGTAGGCAAAGAAGAGAAACGCCCTCGCCGTGAGCGCCGGGTTGAGAATGTTCATTCCGGTCCCTCCGAAAACCTCCTTGCCGATGACCACGGCAAAAGCGGTCGATACGGCAACCATCCACAGCGGAACGTCGATCGGCATCACCAGGGGAATCAGAAGACCGGTGACGAGATAACCCTCGTTGACTTCGTGACCCCGGATCTGTGCGAAAATAAATTCAATCCCCAGTCCCACCACATAGGAAACGATGATCATGGGAAGCACCTTCAGAAAGCCGAAAAAGAACGTCTCCCAGAATCCGGCCTGTGCGCCGGTGGCCAGGAAATGCTGGTAACCGGTATTCCACATGCCGAAGAGCATCGCCGGGATCATCGCCAGGACGACAACCGACATGGCCCTTTTCATATCATTGTTGTCGCGGATGTGCGTACCACCGGTTGTGACCTTGTCGGGTACAAAAAGAAAAGTCTCAAAGGCATCAAAAGTGGCTTGAAGCTTCTCGAACTTCCCTCCTTTCTCGAAGTGAGGCTTAATCTTATCAATTGCTTTTCTTAAACCTTTCATAATATGTTATCGCCAAATTTAAACGAAGATTATTCAGTTTCTTTTCTCATCAGATCGAGGCCGTGCCTGATGATTCTCTGGACCTCGGTCTTCGACGTGCACACAAATTCACAAAGTGCGAAATCCTCCTCTGCCACTTCGTAAATCCCCAGTCTTTCCATCAGCTCCACGTCTTCCACCATGATGGCTTTGATCAGGTTAACCGGGTAAATGTCCATCGGGAAGACCTTTTCATATTCACCAGTCATCACATATGCCCGCCTTCCGCCATGGAGGTTGGTGTCCATGACGATATTTGCGACCGGGTGTCAGCCATGAAAAGAACGATCGTGACACGCTGAATTTATTGAACCCCGGTGAAGCCCAGCCCAGGAACTCGAAATGGTCCCCTTCGGGAATCACCGTTACCTGGTTGTCGTAATAACCGAGATAACCCGAGCGTGAGATTTTGGTGCCGGTCAGCACATTTCCGCTGATGTACCGGAGATGCCCCTCTGAAACATTGCCGTGAACGAGTGGTGCAATGGAGGCGCCCCGGATGACCTTATAATAGGCCCGCTTGCCGACCTCTGAGCCCGTGAGGGCGATGATCGTCGTATTGTCAACCCGGCCATCCATGAACAGCTTTCCGATGGCTAAAACATCCTGTGGCCTGATCGTACCAGACAATTTCACCTTTGTTGATGGGAGCGATATGATGGATCTGGATCCCCGGATTTCCCGCGGGATGAGGCCCCTTGAAGGAGCGAAGTTCCACACCCTTTGCCTCGCTGAAGGTCTTCGTGGCAGGATAGTCGGCACTGACGGAAAGATAGATTTTACCCTCGGTCAGACGCGACAGGACATCGATGCCCTTTTGGAACTCCTTCTGGAAATCTTTCACGATAAAATCGAGATCGGGCGCCAGAGGAGCACTGTCAAAACCGGAAATAAAGATATCCCTCGGAGCTCTTTCCGGATTGGCAATGACCTGGAAAGGACGCTGACGGACCAGTGTCCACATGCCGCTTTCCAGGAGGACATTGATGATTTCCTCCCTGTTCATCGATGCCGGATCAGCCACCGTGAAGGCAATGAATTCATCCTTTTCGGCCGGCTCCACAACCACCTCGAGAATCTTACGGCGTTCTCCCCGGTTGATGGCGCTGACCGTGCCGGTAACCGGTGAAGTGAACTTGATTTGTGGATTTCTTTTATCGAAAAAAAGCGGGGATCCGACTTTTACTTTATCCCCTGCTCTGACGGCGAGTTTGGGCAAGATGCCGATAAAATCCGCTGGTTTAAGAGCGTAGGACGGAGATCTGTCCACTTTCATGAAAATTTTATCAGCTTTTCCTTCAAGATTAATGTCCAGACCTTTCTTGATCCTGATAACTTCTGACATCTTTAAGAATATTGTTATTTAAAAAACGTGACAAAAATAGTTATTTTTAATTTTGATCCTTTTTAAATGACAAAAAAACAGCTGCAAAAATATAGAATTATACATCTATTGATATTTGACCTTTGGGGTTTTCAAAGGTAATTGTTTTAAAACATAATCAATAAAAAACCGTTATTTGAATGAACCTACTAAATAACAAACCGATGTCCAGTACTGTTCGCTCAATAACACTATTGCTGGCGACACTGCTTTCCGTCAGCCGGTTAGCCGCCGTTGCCCCCTTCCCGTCCTACGATGATGGTCCGGTGAAACCGGGAATTTTCAAGGATAACATCAAGACGGTCAATATTCATCGAGAAGGATGGAAGCTCAGTTATCCCATCATTGATCTTAACGGACCGGTTCGTCTTTTATTGAGTTTTGACGATATTTCGGATCAAATTAAAAATTACTACTACAAGATTGTCCTCTGCGATGCCGACTGGACACCCTCCACCCTCAATGAGAACGAATACATCGAGGGATTTCTCCAGAACCAGATCACCGATTACGAGCACTCCTTCAACACCTATTTCCGTTATGTCCATTACAGCCTGAAACTGCCCAACGATGATGTCCGGTTCAAAGTGGCCGGAAATTATGCCATCATCGTTTATGAAGACTACAATGAAGACGACGTGGTCTTCATCAAACGGTTTTACGTGGCTGAAAAAATCGTCGACGTCAGAGCTTCCATCAAAAGACCTTCCCTTTCGATGTACCGGGATGACGGGCAGGAGGTCGACTTCACCATCAATTACGGATCCTTCCCCATCCGGGATCCCTACAGCGAAGTCAAGGTGACCGTTCTTCAGAACGGGCGACCCGACAATGCCATCACCAACCTCAAACCCCTGTACGACCGAAGCGGTGTGCTCGATTATGACTATAACAGTGAAAATGTTTTTATGGCCGGAAATGAATTCCGGTGGTTCGATATGAAAAGTTTCCGGTATCAGTCTCCCTATATCAAGGATGTTGAATTCAAGCAGGATCATTATGTGGTCGACCTCTTCCCCGACCCGCTCAGGGGAGGAAAAATGTATTTTTTTGAAGATGACCTCAACGGGAGGTACTACATCGAAGTTCAGGAGGAAAACAACAACGACACCGATGCCGATTATGCCATGGTAAACTTTACCCTGCCCATGGACCGGCTGCCTGGCAACAGCAATGTCTATGTGATGGGGGAACTGACTGACTGGGTATATGACGACCGGAACAAAATGACCTACAATGCCGATTCCTCCGCCTATACCCTCACCCTTACCCTCAAGCAGGGGTATTACAATTATGAATACGGGATCATCAGCGACGATTCAACTCAGGCGAGCATCGAAGAGACGGAAGGGAATCATTACGAGACGGAAAATGACTATATCATCCTGGTCTATTTCCACGGCACCACATCGAGATACGAACGCCTGATCGGTTACCAGATCGCCAATTCATTGCACCAGGGCAATTCCGATAATGAGCCGAACCGGTGATTTTCCGTTGCGATTTTTTCGGATGAGCTTCCGGATCGCCTTCCCCCATTCCTAAAGTCCGATCGCATCGCTGATCCCGCGCATGGCATCGACCGAGAGCCGGATGAATTCATCGAGGGGAATGCCGATCTTTTCGCATTCCATGATATTTTCCCGTTTCACAGAGGCAGCGAAAGCTTTCTCATTCATGCGTTTCCGCACCGATTTGTATTTTACGGCGACGATTTTGCGTTCCGGGTATACCAGCGTCGTCGCATAGATCAGTCCGGTGATGGTCTCCCCGGCAGCCAGCGCATGTTCAAACTCACCGCTTCGTTCTTTCCCGGTCGCTTCCTCATTGTGCATGCTGATGGCGTCGATGATGTCGCCGTCAACACCGTTCTCGCTGAGGATTTCCACGGAAACCAGACCATGGGTCCTGGGGTCGGCATTCGTCACTTCCACATCGATGTCGTGCAGCAGTCCCGCCAGGCCGTATTTTTCCTCGTCCCTGCCGAGGTGCCTGGCGATCGCCCGCATCACCGCTTCGGAACAGAGAGAATGAATGATCATTTTATCATTGCTGACGTAGGATTTCAGCAGGGCAAAGGCGTCGTCACGTTTCATCTTTTTTTAAAGCCGAAATTAACCATTTTTCTTCGATCCGGCAGATGTCCCGTAACTTTGTAAATAGTGTCAGAAAGAAAACTCATGTTTTTTAGCCGTGCTTGATAAGAAAACGTCAAAAGCAAGGCTTGCGATGACTGAAAAACAGGAGTTTACTATTCGTAAATGACTGTTTTGAAGTCGAGCATAACGCAGCTATTGGCGTTTTCTTGCAAGCACTAAATAAACCACTGCCCCATTCGGCGCTTCACGAAATGTGCGAAAAAATGATTAATTTTGCTGCCGGTAAAACCAATCAGCCATGACCATAAAAAAGGAAATCGCCATTGAAGACCTGGTAAATGTTCTGCCCGCTTCAGTAAAATACCTATCGGAAAAAGGGATTGTATGCATCGCCTGTGGTGAGCCGGTCTGGGGCACGCTGGAAGAAGCTGCACGGGAAAAAGGAATGGAAAAGGAAGAGGTGGAGAACCTCGTCAGGGATCTCAACAAACTCAGGGACCAGTTCGATAAATAGTGTCGAAAGAAAACTCATGTTTTTTAGCCGTGCTTGATAAGAAAACGTCAAGAGCAAGGCTTGCGATGACTGAAAAACAGGAGTTTACTATTCGTAAATGACTGTTTTGAAGTCGAGCATAACGCAGCTATTGGCGTTTTCTTGCAAGCGCTAAATAGGATCGTCAGGGCAAATCGGCCGGTGTTTCATGCCGGTACTTCCCTTCCGGATTCACCCTTAGGGCAGGTGTTGAAAGGATTTAGCAACGGAAAACGGATACCAGGGCATCAGGCCCCTCACCCGGAAAACGGCATGCCCGTACCGCGGAAAAAGACAATCGCAACGACAATGAGCACAAGAACGATGAGCAGGGTGAAACCGAGCAGCGGCTGGTTCCTGTCCTTCTGGTGCATCTCCCTGGCGACCTTCCGCCAGTATGTCGGCCGTTCATCTTCCCGCATTCCATAGAGGTCGAAGAAAACATTGCCCAGGTAGGCCATGATCACCGCCACAACGAGGCCCCCGAACAGGGCGATCCAGACGATGGTGAGAAAGAAGGCGACAGGAAGCTGCGTGGTCCGGCTTTTCAGATCACGGATTACAAGCCGCATTTTCTCCAGCTCTGCGTTCCCGGTCTTTTTCCATTTATCAAAATCTGTCAGTCCTGCCTTGAATACGGCCATCCATCTCGGACGATGCCAGTGTATCTCCCGCTGCCTGGCGGTTCCGGAGAGCGGACGTGAGGGAGTCCAGTTCACTTCTGAAGGCATTGTTGCCCCGGTTCATCTCTCCCTGTCTCCCGGAGTAGGATTCCTCCATCGATATTTTCTTCTGCCTGAGGGCTTTGATGTCGGTGAATCCGGTGAATATATTCGCCGGGAAATCCTTAAAATATTCAAGTCTGTCGGCCTTGTCCTGCATCTCCTGTCCCGGTACTCCTTCCATAACGGCAGCGGCATGATGAAGCCTCGTGATCCGGGCATCGATGATGGCGTTTTTAACATTGAGTGTGATATAAACGGCGAGTGCCACGATGATGGCCGGAATCACGGCGAGGACAGCACTGAAAAATGTCGCCGGGATAAGCGACAGGAGGTACCGCAGAAATCTTCGGCCGATCACGCCGAGGAACTTCACACTTTCGGAAAGCCGGTTGCTGAAATGGGGATCGTACACCACGTGGGGCGGGATCATGAGGGAGGCGAACAGGAGGATGACAAAGACAAAAAGCAGGACCAGCGTAACGAAGGTATTGATGTTCAGGGTGATGCCAAGCAGCGACAATCCTCCTCCCGGGATCCACCCAAGCATGTCCAGAACGATTTCGATCAGGATCCCGGCCAGCATGATGGTAAGGTAAAACAACACCGACCTCACGGCATCGAAACCGCTCCGGAAGCGGAATCTGACATCACTGAACCCGGCGTTCCACCGGTTCTCAAACCGCATGGCCGATATCTCCCCGAAAGCCCAGATCACCGGGAGGATGCAGAAAACGATACCGAAAGCCCCGATCACCGGAGCACCGGTCAGGATGCCGGCACCGTAAAAGAGCAGCAGGATGAAGATCGACAGGGCCGCCCCCCGGTACGCAATACGGAAGAAATTGCCGTTGACGCTCAGGCCGGCATTCCGGAACGTCAGCCGGTAAATCCACCACGGCCACAGGATGAGGTAATGGATCACCATCCGGTAGATGAAAACGAGCGGCGGTACAAACAGCGCCAGGAACCAGATCACAGCATGGATGATCCAGAAGATGATGGTCTTGATCAGCAAAAGAATATCGATGAAGATCAGAAAGAGGACATAGACACCGTTCACCGTCCATACAACCAGGTCATAGAGGAAACCGAACAGCAGGAGTATCCACCGGAAAAGTAACCAGAACCCGCCTTTTTCCTCAAGATAGGCGTCACTCTGCGACAAACCGAAAAGGTAGGCCGGTTTTTCGCCCGTGATGTTGAAATGCAGAAAGGAGAGAACAAGGAATCCGAAGGCAAGTGCGGGAACCAGGGGAATGAACCTGAGAAGGAGCAACATTAGGAAAGCCGAGAGCGCCAGGGCAATCAGCTTCTTAATGTAGATGGAAACCTTGTCCATATGGGCAATTTTTATTTGCAGTAATTTAAAACAAGTTTATGGAATTTTTTTATCAAATCCTATAACCTGCGCGTCATGCGGGAAACAAAGCGGCCGGGTGAACAGGCCGTGAACAGGACCCGGCGGTGAGCAAAGCATTACCGCTTCATTTTCAAACGGTTTACCGGTATCGGCCTCCCATGAGGTAATTCTTCACGTAATCCGGCACACCCTCCGAGAGAGGCCGGAATTTTTTGGCATAGCCGGCGCTCCGGAGTTTCGACATCCGGGCCTCGGTAAAATACTGGTATTTATCGCGGATATCCTCCGGTGTATCAATGTATTCGATCACGGTTTCCTTTCCCATGGCCCTGAATGTCTGGGTCACCAGTTCATTGAACGTCTCGGCCTTCCCCGTTCCCAGGTTGTAGATCCCGGAATTCTTCCGGTGAAGCATGAAAAAATACAGAACATCGACCACGTCAGCGACATAAATAAAATCGCGAAGTTGTCCGCCGTCGGGATAATCCGGCCGGTGTGAACGGAAAAGCTTCATCCTCCCCGTTTCGCTGATTTGCCTGAAGGCGTGGAAGACGACGGAGGCCATCCTCCCCTTGTGATATTCGTTCGGACCGTAAACATTGAAAAATTTCATCCCTGCCCAGAAGGAGGGCGTTTTTTCACGGGTAAGGACCCACTTGTCAAACTCATTTTTCGATCGGCCGTAAGGATTCAGGGGTTCGAGCAGGGGAATCACGGCATGATCGTCAGGATAACCGTGTTCGCCGGCGCCATAGGTAGCCGCAGAAGAAGCGTACAGCAGAGGGATGCCGTACAGGGCACAGGTGTTCCAGACCTCCTTTGAGTATTCAAGATTCAGCTCCTCGAAAACCTGCCAGTCGAACTCCGTGGTATCGGTCCGTGCTCCCAGGTGAAAAACGAACTGAACCCCGGCCTGGTTCCGGTGCAGCCATCCAATGAATTCGCGCCGGTCCACCATTTGTGAAAAGATCTTTTTCGCGTAGTTGGGCTTTTTGTCGGCCCTGGTGAAATCATCTACGATGACGATATCTTTGTAGTTTTCCTCATTCAGCCTGGCGTGCAGGTTGCTGCCAATAAAGCCGGCCGCTCCGGTGATGACGATCATGATGTTGATTTTTTAATGTTTCCGCACTGCATTGGGCCCCGGGGTCAGACAAAAATGCCGTCCCGCCCCGATTCAAACAAGCCCTTTTCCTCACCCTTTTCAAAAAAGAATTCGATGGCCCTGCGACCTTCTGTGCCGAGCGCGATGGAAAACGTGTTGACATAGAGTTCGATATGCCGCCTGACAACATCGCTGCTCAGGTCCTGTGCATGCTGACTGATGAACTGTTCCGAAGCCCCGGGATTTGCAAAGGCGAATTCGACGCTTTGCCGCATCAGCCGGTCGGCCTTATCGATGACATCCCGTCCCAGGCTGCGGTTGATGATGATACCGCCCAGGGGGACGGGAACGTGAAATGATTTTTCCCAGGTTTCCCCCAGATCGGCCACTTTCAGCAATCCTTTTTTTTGATAGGTAAACCGTGTTTCATGGATGATCAGTCCGGCATCGGCCTCATTCTCCATGACAGCTTCTTCGATATCGGAGAACAGGTACTCCGTCTTCTTTCTGACCGGCGGGAACAGGATCTCCAGCAAATGGTTTGCCGTGGTATGGATCCCGGGGATGGCCATATGCACATCGGGCAGTTCATCGGGATAGATCCTGTGACGGCTGATGATCAGGGGCCCGTTTTCGTATCCCACAGCGCTTCCGGCGTTCATGATCAGAAATTTCCCGGCCACGGCCGGATAGGCGGCAAAGCTGATTTTTGAAATGTCGAGTTCACCGGCGAGGATCATCCGGTTCAACTGTTCGATATCGGCCATGGTGACGTCAATATCGAGTCCCATTGTGTCGATCCGCCCGTTCACCATGGCGTCGAACATGAACGTATCGTTGGGGCAGGTTGAAAATCCAAGTCTCAGCTTATTCATGAAGTTCCGTTATTAAGCGTTCGAGCTCTCCGGCCAGGGCATCCAGGGCTGCTTTTATCTCCCATCTTTCCCGGTCCCGGGGTCCCACCGGGTTGGAAACTGCTCGCAATTGCACAAAATTAACCTTTTCGTGGCGGCAAACATAAAAAAATGCCGCTCCTTCCATGCTTTCCGTGTCGGGATCGTACCTTCCCTGCATTTCCTTCCGCGTTTCCTCCGTTCCGGTCACCGTGTTCACCGTGATACCCGAAACGCCCGGCAGACGTTGAAGAAAGGGTTGGGCAGGTCCCGGCCGGTCATCCATCCAGCCGGCCGACCAGGCTTCACCGTCACCAAAAAGGCCGAGCGATTCCGCCGTCAAAAAGCCTTCAGGGCTTCCGGCGCCGAGATCGGCAAAACGGTCGCGTCTCACCCTCAGAACGGTCCCGCCATTGAATTCCTGCCGGTAGCTCCCGCATATACCGGCCAGTACGACAAGGTCATAGCGACCGGCGGCCAATCTTTTGGTGAGGTGATAGATCATCGGGGGTCCGGCGGGACCCGGGACCAGGACATCCGCAAAAACCCGTCCCGGTTGCCGGTTTAAACTTTTTAAGTGCGGAAATGTTTTGATGATACCTGAACATTCGGAATCGGACGGGATGACGATCAATAGCTTCATAACCTTATCAATAAGATCTTTGATACCATGAGCGGGGAAACGCACGGTCCCGGAAACAGGCCATCCTGCAATCCGGTGAATTTCATATCTTTACATTTTGACCTCTCAAAATTAACATTTAAAACGCTTAATTTGTCATATCCTGTCCGGGTATTTCGGACATGACCGGCCCATCCCGAAGCATGCGGATGACCGGAAGACTTCGGAACCCGGACAAAAACAAACCTGGTACTATGATCTACATCACGCGCAGGGAACGGTTCAGCGCCGCCCACCGACTATTCAATGAAAACTGGTCGGACGAAAAGAATTTTGAAGTCTACGGCGCCTGCTCAAATCCCAACTGGCACGGCCATAATTATGTATTAAAGGTGACCGTCAAAGGGGAAATTGACCCTGAAATAGGCTATCTTTGCGATCTCAAAGTTCTGAGCAGGATCATTAAAAAGACGGTCATCGACAAACTGGATCATAAAAATATAAACCTGGAGGTCGATTTCATGAAGGGAAGGAAGGTGTCAACCGAGAACCTGGCCGTCGGGATCTGGGAACAACTCGAGAAACCGGTCCGGGACATGAAGATCGAATTGCATTCGGTCTTCCTTGAGGAGACTGAAAATAACCATGTTGAATATTTTGGAAATTAACGGCAGCTTATGGAACTCGAAAAAAAAGTCAGGGACCTTAACGGTGAAAACGGATATCAGCGCGTCGACAGGTATGACGAGGAACAAACCGGCAAACTCAGCGAAAACTACCGGAACATCCTCGAGATCATCGGCGAGGACCTCTCACGCGACGGTCTCCTGAAAACACCTGAACGGGTTGCCAAAGCCATGCAGTACCTCACAAACGGCTATGGCATCGACCCCGCCGAAATCCTGAAATCGGCCATGTTCAAGGAAGAATACCAGCAAATGGTGATCGTCAAGGACATTGAAGTGTATTCCCTTTGTGAACACCACCTCCTCCCGTTCTTCGGCAAGGCTCATATCGCCTATATTCCCAACGGGTACATCACAGGGCTCAGCAAGATCGCCCGGGTGACCGAGGCCTTCTCCCGCCGGCTGCAGGTCCAGGAACGGCTCACGGTCCAGATCCGCGATTGCATCCAGGAAACCCTTAACCCCCTCGGTGTCGCCGTCGTGATTGAAGCCCGCCATTTGTGCATGATCATGCGAGGAATACAAAAGCAAAATTCAATCACCACCACCTCGGCATTCACCGGTGAATTCCTCGACAATGCCCGGACACGCGAAGAATTTATCCATCTCATCGGTTCACACCTGATTTAACTTTCAATTTGTGAAATAACGGCCATGATGCCTTACGGTTTAGATAAAGTTTATTTTGAAAAGTTAGTTTTTAAAACATATCTCACTATTTTTGTCGAATGTTAACTGAAAATTTATGAATGCATTTGTTTTTCCCGGACAGGGAGCCCAGTTCCCGGGCATGGGGAAGGATTTATACGAGAACAACAAGATTGCCACCAGTTTATTCCTGAAGGCCGATGAGATTCTGGGGTTCCGGATCACCAACCTGATGTTTGACGGGACGGAAGAGGATCTGCGCCAGACGAGGGTCACACAACCCGCCATATTCCTTCATTCGGTGATCCTGATCCGGACACTGGGCGACGCGTTCAGGCCCGACATGGTAGCCGGTCATTCCCTCGGCGAGTTTTCCGCCCTGGTGGCCAATGGCGCCCTGCAGTTTGAAGACGGTCTGCGTCTGGTGGCCAAACGTGCCGAAGCCATGCAGAAAGCCTGTGAAATTGAACCGTCAACGATGGCTGCCATCCTGGGTCTCGACGATGCAGTCGTCGAAGAAGTCTGCGCTTCCATCGATGAGGTGGTCGTTCCCGCCAATTACAACAGCCCGGGCCAGATCGTGATCTCCGGATCCATCAGGGGGATCGACCTTGCCGTGGAAAAACTGACCGAAAGAGGCGCCAAAAGAGCCATCAAGCTCTCTGTGGGGGGCGCTTTCCATTCCCCGCTGATGGAACCGGCCCGGAAGGAGCTCGCCGAGGCCATCACATCGACACCCTTTTCAAAGCCTGTCTGTCCCGTTTACCAGAATGTCAATGCCGCTCCCTCCACCGATCCCGACGAGATCAGGAAAAACCTCATTGACCAGCTGACCTCACCGGTACGATGGACCCAGACGGTCCTGAATATGATCCATGACGGCGCCACGTCCTTTACGGAAGCCGGACCGGGTAATGTTTTACAGGGCCTGATCAAAAAAATCGACCGTACCATGACGACCCGGAGCGCTTAACGAGACGCCCTTCATACCTTATTGGGGGCTTCAGGGCCCCCTTTTTTTAACCATTAATGCCGGATGTATTATGAAAGTTCTTAAGTTCGGAGGATCATCGGTCGGTACACCCGAGGCCATAAAACGGGTGAAAAAGATCGTTGAATCACAGAAATCCCCCTGTGTGGTGGTGATATCGGCCTTCAGGGGCGTCACCGACCAGATCATCAGGATCAGTGAGATGGCCAGAACACGGAATGAAGAATACGCCCGGGAGATCGAAGACATCCGGAGGCGTCATCATGAGGTGGTTGTACAGCTGATCACCCGTAAGCGACGGGAGGGTGTTGACCTCTATGTCAATAAACTCATTAATGAATTCAAAGATCTCCTTTACGGGATCTTCCTGGTGGGCGACCTGACCCCAAAAACCCAGGATCACCTGCTGAGTTTCGGCGAGCGGCTGTCATCCTTCATCCTGACGAACGTCCTGGAATCGGCAACATGCATGGACATGCGGCATTTTATCCGGACCGACAGCAATTTTGGCAGCGCACAGGTCGATTTCGAAGTGACCAACAACCTCATCGCGGAAATGCTCAGGGCAGAGAAGGGGATTATGGTGGTCCCGGGCTTCATCGCCGCCAACGAGAATGGGGACATCACCACCCTCGGGCGGGGAGGCTCCGATTACACCGCCGCCATCATTGCCGGCGCTGCCAATGCCGAAGTCCTCGAAATCTGGACCGATGTCGACGGATTCATGACCGCCGACCCGCGGAAAGTCAGCAAGGCTTACGTCATCGAAAAACTGAGCTACTCGGAAGCCCTCGAACTCTCGCATTTCGGCGCCAAGGTCCTGTATACCCCGACCCTTCACCCGGCCTACCAGAAGAATATCCCGATATGGATCAAGAACACCTTCAACACCGATTCCCCCGGCACCCTCATCTCTCATGAAGGCGGCAATTCCACGGAGAGCCCGATCAAGGGAATCTCTTCGATCGACCGCGTCGACCTGGTCACCCTTCAGGGCAGCGGTCTGCCGGGTGTGACCGGCATATCCATGCGTCTCTTCTCCGCTCTTGCCCGCAAGGACGTCAACATCATCCTGATCACCCAGGCTTCGTCCGAATATTCGATCAGTTTCGCCATTTCCCCCAACGATACCGCCAGGGCCCTGGCCTCACTGAACGAAGAATTCCACGCTGAAGTGGATATAAAAAAGATCATCGAGATCCAGGTGGAGAAAGATCTTTCCATCATTGCCATCGTGGGCGAAAAGATGAGAAACACACCGGGCATCTCGGCCAATCTCTTCACCTCGCTGGGCCGGAACGGGATTTCGGTCATCGCCACCGCCCAGGGATCATCCGAGCTGAACATCTCGGTGGTCATCCGGCAGGATTCCCTGAAAAAGGCCCTGAACGTCATCCATGAAGGATTCTTCCTCTCCCATTATAAGGAACTTCATCTTTACCTGGTGGGAACCGGCAATGTGGGCCGGGATCTCCTGTCACAGATCCAGGCCCAGCAGGAATACCTCATGAAGGAACACAACCTGAAGATCAATGTCACCGGCATCGCCAATTCGCGGCAGATGATCATCGACGGCGAAGGCATCGACCTGTCGCATTACCTCAAAAAGCTCAATGAGGGCAGCAAAATGAACCTCGGGGAGTACATCCGCACCATCGCCGAGCTGAACCTCCGCAACCCCGTGTTTATCGATTGTACGGCCAGCAACGAGATCTCTGCCCAGTACGGGCACCTCTTCGATCATTATGTTTCCGTGGTCACGGCCAACAAGATCGCCTGTTCATCGGAATATAAATCCTACCGTGAACTTAAGCAGAAAGCCCGGCAGAGAGGGGTGCGGTTTATTTTTGAAACCAACGTGGGAGCCGGCCTCCCCATCATCAACACCATCAATGATCTCATCCGCAGCGGTGATCAGATCATTGCGCTGGAAGCGGTGCTTTCGGGGACACTGAATTTCATTTTCAACACCATCAGCAAGGACATCCCGTTGAGCCGTGCCGTTGAGCTGGCCAGGGAAAAAGGCTTTTCGGAGCCGGATCCGCGGATAGACCTCAGCGGCACCGATGTGATGCGCAAACTCCTGATCCTGTCGCGCGAATCGGGATATACCCTGGAAGAGAGCCAGATCGAAATGAAGAGGTTTTTGCCCGATTCGTGTTTCCAGGGTTCCCTCGACGACTTCTGGAAAGAGATCCGGAAACTTGATGGCAAATTCGAAGCCATGCGGGAAAAACTCGAAGAGAAAGGCCGGCGCTGGAGATTTGTGGCCAGGCTCGACAACGGAAAAGGACGCGTCGAGCTTCTCGAAGTGGACAAGTCACATCCGGCATTCGAACTGGCCGACAGCAATAACATCATTCTCATCACCACCGAACGTTACCGCGAACAACCGATGGTGATCAGGGGTTACGGTGCCGGAGCCGCCGTAACCGCTGCCGGCGTTTTCGCCGATGTCATCCGGGTGGCTAACCTCTGAACGACAGCCATGATAAAAAGTGTGATCTTCGATATGGATGGTTTGCTCATCGACACCGAACCCTACTGGCAGGAAACGGAACGGAAGGTTTTCAGCCGGCGCGGTATCCCCATTACCAAAGAAATGCAACAAACCACCTTTGGCTTGCGCACCGATGAACAGATCCGTTACTGGTACAGCCGTTTCCCCTGGCCCTCGCCCGATTTCGAAGCCATGGAAAAGGAATACGATGAACTCATTCTTGAATATTTCAAAACCGGCGCCGGACTGATGGATGGCGCTGAATATATCCTGGATCTCATCTCCTCCACGGGACTTAACATGGCTTTGGCCTCCTCATCATCCATGACACTGATCGACACTTTTGTCGACCGATTCGGCCTGAGGGATTATTTTGACGTGTTGTACTCTGCTGAAAATGAGCCGCATGGCAAACCCCATCCCGGCGTTTACCTTTCTGCGGCCGCATTGCTGAAAACAGAGCCTTCACTCTGCCTGGCATTCGAAGACTCCCTCAACGGCCTCATCGCCGCCAAGGCTGCCCTGATGCAGGCGGTCGCCGTGCCCGATGCCGGGCATTTCGACCACCCCGGATTCGGATTGGCCGATATCAAACTGAAAAACCTCAGGGATTTTGACCTCTCCATGCTGAAATCCCTTGAGGGTTTTAATACAAAATAACGGAACAATGAAAAAAACTGTGCGGGTTTTTGCTCCTGCGACCATCTCGAACGTCGGCCCCGGATTCGACCTGATGGGTTTTGCCATTGAGCAGCCGGGTGACATCTTGCGCATCGAGACCAACGAGAGCGGCACCATCGGTATCGTGAACGAGACGGATTGCTGCCTGCCGGATGACCCCGAAAAAAATGTCGCCTCCGTGGCCGTCAGGGCCCTGCTCGACGATCTGCACATCGACCGCGGCTTCGACCTGATCTTCGAAAAAAAGATCAACCCCGGCTCGGGGATCGGCTCGAGTGCCGCAAGCTGTGCCGCCGCCGTATTCGGGGTGAACGAACTCCTGGGCCGGCCCCTCTCGGTCAATGAGCTCATCCCCCATGCGCTGAAAGGAGAATTCATCGCCAGCGGGAGCATCCATGCCGACAACATTGCCCCCGCCCTGCTCGGCGGCTTCGTCCTGATCCGCGATTATGATCCCATCGATGTGATCAGGCTGACAGCCCCGGATTCGCTGTATTGCACGGTTGTCCATCCCGATATTGAAATCCGGACCTCCGACAGCCGCCGGCTTATCCCGCCGGAAATGCCCCTGCGCAAAACGCTCCGTCAATGCGGAAATATCGCCGGACTCGTGGCCGGAATAACCACGTCCGATTACGGCCTCATCGGCCGGTCCCTTGAAGACGTCATCGCCGAGCCCGTGCGCGCCATCCTGATCCCCGGTTATCTCGAGCTGAAACAGAAACTCATCGCCGAAGGGGCACTCGGCGCCAATATTTCCGGTTCCGGGCCATCGGTTTTTGCCTTTAGCCGCGACCGGGCAACCGCAGTGAAACTGGCCGCGATCATGGCCAAAGCCTTCAATGACCTGAATTTCGAAAACATGACCTATGTGTCCTTGATCTCTCCCCAGGGAACACGACTCCTCGGGGAACAATTCCTAACCTGCAACCCGAACGTTCATGAAATACTACAGCACAAACGACAGGTCGCTGACCGTTGATCTGAAAGAGGCCGTATTCAAAGGCCTGGCCCGTGACGGCGGTTTGTACATGCCCGAACGCATCCCCCGGGTACCGGAAAATTTCCTCAGTGAGATCGCCCATCACGATCTCCAGGATATCGCGGTCTACCTCAGCAGGCTCCTGTTCGGCGACGACATTCCCGAAAGCGACCTTGTGGAAATTGCCGCCGAAGCCATCAATTTCCCAACGCCGCTGGTGAGGGTGAAGGGAAATATCAGCACCCTCGAACTTTTTCACGGCCCCACCCTGGCCTTTAAGGATGCAGGCGCAAGGTTCATGGCCCGGATGCTCGGGTATTTCACCCGAGAATCACGACGGCGAAATCCATGTTCTTGTCGCCACGTCAGGCGACACAGGCAGTGCCGTGGCCAACGGTTTTCTCGGCGTTCCCGGCGTCAGGGTGCATATTCTCTACCCTCGCGGTCTCGTCAGCCGGATTCAGGAGAAACAATTCACCACCCTCGGGGAAAACATCACCGCCCTGGAGATCGACGGCAGCTTCGACGAATGCCAGAGACTGGTAAAGACGGCCTTCTCCGACACGGCACTCAACGGCCGCCTGACCCTGACTTCGGCCAATTCTATCAACCTGGCACGCCTTCTTCCCCAGTCATTCTACTATTTTGATGCCTGGCGCCAGCTCGATGAAAAGGATCATCCCGTCTTCTGCGTACCAAGCGGTAACTTCGGCAACCTGACGGCAGGACTCATCGCCGCCCGGATGGGACTGCCCGTATCCCATTTCATCGCCGCGACCAATGTCAATGATATCGTCCCGGAATACCTTCGCACCGGGGAATTCAACCCACGTCCGTCGGTGGCTACCGTGGCCAATGCCATGGATGTGGGAAACCCTTCAAATTTCGCCAGGATCCTCGACCTCTACGGGCATTCCCACGAGGCCATCGCCAAAGCCATCAGCGGATATGCCTGTCAGGACGACCAGATCCGGGAAACCATCGGGCGGGTGAGAAAAGATACCGGGTACCTGCTCGACCCCCATGGCGCCGCCGGTTACCTGGCCTCGGAAACTTACCATGAGACGCCATCCCGGACAGGCCATCGTCTTCCTGGAAACTGCCCATCCGGCCAAATTCATGGAGACCGTCAGCGAAGCAACGGGTGAAACCATCCCGTTGCCCGGGAACCTGCAGAAATTCTCGGATAGACCCAAAGTAACCGTTCCGCTGCCTGCCTCATACGACCGTTTCAGGGAGTACCTCATGGATCAGTCCTGACCTGGAATGAAGGTTCATTCCAGCCGGAATGAAAGAAAAATATCCCGATGTTACTCAGATTTCCCGGAGAAGCTTGTTGACTTTTTCCATCGCGGAATTCCAGTTCAGACGGCTGATGAATTCCTGGTAGGATGAAAGACAAAACTCCATGTACCGGTGTTTGTCGGTCATGATCGCAGCGATGGACCGGGCATATTCCTCCGGGGGAGAATCGGGATTGAAGAGGATCCCGTTGACCTGATCCCGCACCACACTCGGGATGCCCCCGACATTTGTGGTGACCACCGGAATGCCGTAACTGTTGAATTCGGCAAAAACGATGGGTGTGCAATCGGCAATAGTGGGCAGGAGGAGAAAATGCGAACGGGTGATCAGGTCGGTGAGCTTATTCCGTCCTTTGGGGGTATTCTTGCAAATGAACCCGTATTGTCTGACGTATGAAGGCATTTCCTCGTGGTCATCGGGTTCGGTCCCGGCAATGGAAAGTGTCGCCTTAACCCCCATCTCCCGCAAAGCCCGCGTAATCTCCACCGCTTTCCGCCCCCCTTTCCTGAGCCAGTTCACCCCAAGGAACAGCAGTTGGCATTCTGTACCTGCCCTGGAGGCAATGAGTGCCCTGACTTCTTCCGGACCGGGATAGGTATCCAGGTTAGCGCCGTAGGGAACGACGCGGATTTTGGAAGGATCGACCTGGTAATGTTCAACGGCGCCCCGGGCGGCCCATTCGGATGAATAGATGGCCAGGCGGCACCGGTTCAGGGCTTCCTGCTCCATGGCATTGCCGTTTTCGATCGTATCATCGGCAAAACCCCGAATAAAGGGGGTAAAAATTGACCATGGAGGCAAAGACGGCATCGGTCCAGAAGACGATGGGCTTATCGGTCTCGAGAAGAGAAAAAGGGAGGCTCGAAGGTCCGAATAGGACATCGGTTCCCGGATCCATTCTCTGCAGGATCTGACGGGCATACCCGGAAAGGACCCGTGGCGAACGGGCCGTGGCGTATTCCTTGTTCATCATATACTTGTAGCCTTTCTTCTTCACCTTTTCCCTGAGATAACCGTTCATCTTCAGGTTTCCGATATAATCCACATCATGGCCGGTTCGGATGAGCCATTTCGGGATGTAATATCCTGTTCCCGACCAGTTTTTTATGTCGGTGGAATCGTAATCGGTAACGTAGGCAATTTTCATTTGGACAGGGGATAAACGCGCATGGTCTTTAACTCTAAGTTCACTCAATTTTCGCTGATTTACAATGCCCTTTTGCTGAACAGGACCTTTGGATCGACAAACAGCCGGGTTTTAGCTGTGAACAGCCTGGTAATGGCGTTTTGCAATGATAAGCACTGAAAATCTGGATGTTCCATGATCATCCGTCAAAAAACCGGCACCGTGTGCGGCTAAAAAGGAGAAGAACCCTTAATTTTGGACACCACAAGGTTAACATTCTCCATCGCCATGAAAAAAATATTCGTCTGTTTTATCGCCGTTTTCCTGTCGGCAGGATTCACTTTTCTTCATGCTCAGAAAAACATCCCAAAGACCGACCCGACGTACGGAAAACTGGAGATCGTTCACAGCTCAGCCATGAACACTGACCTGCCCGTTCTCGTCTTCCTTCCTTCAGACTATGAAGCCAGCGGGAAATCCTACCCGGTCGTTTACTTTTTGCACGGAACGAATGATCAGCCCCTGACCGAAAAAGGTTTGCGTACCCTTTACAGTCCCGGTCTTAAAATAAAGGAGATGACCGATATTTTCCAGGTCATCATCGTCACGCCCATTGTCGGGAACAGTTACTATATGGATTCACCCGTCAAGCTGGAAAGCCGTTTCGCCACCTACACCGCGCAGGAAGTTCCGGCGTTCATCGATGCGCACTTCCGGACACAGGCCAACCGTGATGGACGGATCCTGGCGGGTTTCAGCATGGGAGGGTATGGTGCGGTGAGCCTGCTGTGCAGGTATCCCGATGAATTCTCGCTCGCCCTCGAACGCTCCGGCGTCTTAAATCCCGCCACGGCCATCGAGGATCTCGACTGGGACGAAACGGGCGAACTCAATGACCTGCTGGGTGACTACTGGACCCACCGGGAAAATTACCATCTCAACAGCTGCTTCAACCTGGTGAATCATATTCGCGACAGGAAGGACGTGGCCATCGTCATGGAAATCGGTCGCGATGATTTCCTTTATAAAACCAACCATGCCTTTCATGAACGTCTCGTCGAACTGGGCTTCAAACATATCTACGCCGAATATCCCGGTGGCCATTACCTCAACAGTGATGTCCTGATGAGCCTCTTCAGCCAGATGCAGTATTTCCATCCGACGGTCTTTGCGAAATAACCCGGTTCCCTCAAGCAGCCTGTTGGGTCCGGATCGGGGAATGGGGTGACATCCGGCATTTATCCCTGCTTGCACGGGTGGGAAAGGATTGCACTTTACCGCCCTTGACTTACCCCTGCCGTCCCGGTCCTGCCGGCCGATGGCTTGCGTCGTTTGCGGCTCACTGCAAATTCACGGGCCTGGTGCATGAATGCCTGCAACCGGATATCGAGGCTGGCATCTTCCTGTCCGTCGAAGGCGATATTTTCCCATGGAATGCCGTAATGATCGTTGCGGACATCCGTACTCAGCGACGTGACCAGGGTACCGGGCATACATGTGAAGGGAAGGATGTAGACCACACCGTCGATACCCGTCTCCGCCAGCCTGGCAGCCGAACCGATGGCGATGACCGGGTCACCGTCATAGTCTTTATGGATGTAAGGTGCACTGTGTCTGATCATTTCCTCCAGGTTCACCTCTGTTTCCGCATCGACCAGGTGGAGCACTTTTTTCCACAGCGCCCCGGCAGTATAACGCTGCCCTGCCATTTGCACCATGGCTTTCACCACGCCTATGGGATCACGTTTCCAGTGACTGTCACGCTGGTAACGGTAAGTGGAATACAACGGCCATTCACTGAAAGGCCCCATGATCGTCTCGGCACCCAGGGCTTCGAGCTTATCGACGACAAATCCGCTGCAATAGGGATTGTCACGCATGAAGGTCTCACCGAGAATGGCGATCAGCGGTTTTCGATGTCCGTTGCTCAGGGGAATTTCTGCAAAAGATTTTCCCGCCTCTTCGAGGACCGAACTGAGCCCCTTCGAACCCTGTTCAACCGAACTGATCACGCTGTTGAGCCAGAAATCGTAGACCTGGCGGGTCGTCCCGGGCACGAGTTCGTAAGGCTTGCGTTCCTGCAGGAGCTTCTTCAGGATATCGATGGCAACGATCCCCTTCCAGGCATTCAGCCTGAACCGGCCGGCCTTCCCCGGCACAAGCTCCGCGTATGAATTGTCATTGCTTGGCGTGATGATTTCCACGTTTGAAAATCCGAGCCTGTCAAAGAGGATCCGGTGCAACTTGTTGTATTCCCCAAACCGGCAGGGCCCGTTGTGATCGGGCATGAAAAAGGCCATCTTTTCCGGATCCGCTCCCGGCTCGAGGATCTTACGGATAAAGCTTCCGGTGGTGCAGACCAGGGGAAAGCATTCCTGGCCGTTGGTCATTTTCCTCGCCAGCCTGACATCCTCCGGTCCCGTCATGGGTAAAACCTCGGAGGCGATTCCGCAGGATCGTGCCGCTGCGGCGAGGGCATGGACAGTATCACGGGCATACGGGAAATACAAAACGCGGCCGTCAAGCTTTGAAGCGACGGCAGGTCTGTCATTTTTTGATGGATATTTGTCATTTTTTGACATATAATAACCGTCCAGGCTGTCGAGGAAAGCTTCGATGCGCGTGATCATCCCGGCATCGGCGCTGTGCTCGTCCACTTCAAGGTGAAGCCAGGGCTTATCCTTCATCTCTTCTCTCACGAAATGGGTGATGAACGAATCGGGACCGCACCGGAAATTCCCGGCATAAACGGCATGCAGACCCGGCGTCCGGGCGATGATCCGGGCGCCGGCAAGGATTCGCTGTCCATTTGGCCAGTACATCATGTGGTAATCCCCGAAGATATCTTCCTCTTCCAGGGGCAGGTAATCGAGTGGTATGGGAATGGCATTTTTCCCAATGAGTTTTTCACCGAGGCGGAGATTCAGGAAGGGATCTCCGGTGTTGTACGGCCGCCCCAGGAGAACCAGGGCCCGGGCGCCGGAAGGCAACGAGGCCATGACCTCACGCCCTCTCCGCTGAACCCTTTCCTCAAAAGCAGCCTGCACCGTCCCGGCTTTACGGAGGGCGAGGGTGGTCGCAGACCTCGGGATCCCGAATGTCGCGGAGAGAAAACGGGCCATCTCCTCGTTGATCACACGTGAGCCGTAGCGGAAATGCAGCGCGGGCATGAGAAACTTTTCCCTCGTCTTTTCATCTTTAAATGCCGCCCGGATCATGAACGGGTAGGTCTGTACCCAGGGACAATTGGGATTATTCGTGGGGTTCGAGTCTTTGCCCTTTGCATTGATGATGAAAGGCATGAAAATAAAATCGACGTTTTTCTTCAGCAGATCGAGCACATGCCCGTGTGCGAGTTCTACCGGGAGACAGGTTTCAGAGACCATCACCTCGATAGATTGCTTAACGAGCTTCTGGTCGGAAGGTGAAGAAAGCACCACCCGGAAACCCAGTTCCCTGAAAAAGGCGTTCCAAAACGGGAATTCCTGGTAAAACAGCATCAATGACCGGGGGATGCCGATCGATCGCCGTTCATCAACGGGTTCTTCAACATACCCGGCCAGCAGGAACGAGAGGCGTTCCTCAAAATAATCCGGAATTTCCGTTCCCTGCCTCTTCCGGTCCTCCTTCTCATATTTCTCGCACCGGCCGCCATAGAAAAGGGCTTTCTTTTCCCCGTCGATCCTCACCCGTTGGATCTCACAGTCATTCGTACATTCATGGCAGGTAAAATTATCCACCTTGTAGGCGGCGCTGCTCAGGTGAAACCCGCGAAACTGTGTTTTCCCGCCCTCATCGACCGCTTTCCTGGCCAGGATGGCTGCCCCGATGGCTCCGGTGACATCGAAATGCGGAGGAATGATCACGGGTTTACCGGTTATCTGCCGGAAGGCGGCAACCACTGCCTTGTTGTTGGTGACTCCTCCCTGGAAAAATATTTTGTCCCCGATCTTCTTTTCTCCCACAACCTTCTGAAGGTAATTCTGGACGATGCTATAGGCCAGTCCTGCAACCAGGTCATGTTTAGAGTTCCCCTTCTGCTGCTGCGAATTGAGATCCGATTCCATAAAGACGGTACAACGGTCCCCAAGTTGCACGGGGCACTGGGACGAAAATGCCAGGTCGCTGAATTCACCGGCAATATCGATACCGAGCTTCTCGGCCTGTTCTTCCAGGAAAGATCCTGTTCCGGCAGCGCAGACTTTGTTCATCTCAAAATCCACAATCACGCCGTTCCGGATGCTGATGTATTTGGAATCCTGTCCGCCGATTTCGAATATCGTATCCACTTCAGGGTCGAAGGCAATAGCCGCCGTGGCCTGAGCGGTGATCTCATTGCGGATCGTATCGGCCCCGATGAAATCGCCGGTGAGGTATCGTCCAGAGCCGGTGGTCCCTGCCGAACATACTTCCACCTTTTCCCCGGCTTCTTCGTAAATCTCACGCAGTCCCCTCTGTATCGCCTCAATCGGTTTGCTTGCCGTTGGCAGGTAGCGGCGCGCCACCACATTGTTATCTTTATCGATCAGGACCACGTTGGTGCTCAGCGAACCGACATCGATGCCCAGGGAAACCCTGAGTTTTTCACCTCCCTCAGGAAAGCGGACCGGCTCCTTGATATAGTGGACCTGTGAATCGGACAACTTATCATGATAAAGGCCATCCATGGCGGGTTTCCGGAGATAATCCTCCAGCTCCCCGGTACCCCGGTAGGGTCCCTGGCTGTCCGGATTTTTCAGGGTATGCAGAAGGGCGCCAATCGCCCCCATGGAAGCATGCCAGGCGGGGATGATGAGCTCTCCTTCGGGGATCCCGAAAACTTCGCTGAATGCCCTGGTCATTCCTTTGTTGGCCGCCACGCCGCCCTGGAAGACGAAGGGGGGATGAAAGGTCTTCCCCCTGCCCAGGGTGCTCTTGAAGTTCCGGGCGACGGCAAAACACAGCCCGGCCACGATGTCATGCAGCGGGGTGGCAATCTGTTGGAGATGGATCATATCGCTCTTGGCAAAGACGCTGCAACGGCCCGCAATCCGCGGCGGCTTTTTGGATTGGAGGGCAAGCTCGCCAAATTCATTTTCGATGGACACGCCGATGCGTTTCGCCTGCTGATCCAGGAATGAGCCCGTTCCGGCAGCGCAGAGACTGTTCAGGGAGAAATCAGATAACCGGGAATGACCGTTCAGCCTCGCCTTCTCCATAAAGATCAGTTTGGAATCCTCCCCTCCCATCTCGATGACCGTCCGGGCTTCGGGATAGTATTCGGCGATGGAACCCGACTGGGCAATGATCTCATTGACGAAGGTCCCACCCGTCAGCCTGGCCGCCTGCTCTCCCCCGCTGCCCGTAAATGCCACGGTGTGGATGTTTTCCATGCCATACCTTTCGGCCAGCGTCTTCAGGATGTCAACGGCAACATGGAACGGGCGCCCCATGCACCAGAGATAATGGTTCTCTTTAACCCCGAGATGCGGATCCATGACGACAGCGTTGACTGAAATGGAGCCGATATCCAGGCCAATATTAATTTTCATGAAAGATCATTTAGCATTCAGGATATGGATTGAAGGGCTGACCTCCCGGTAATATCCTTGTGGTTTCAACGTTGACCGGAACGGGAACCAGGCGGGCAGTGCATTATGAAGAACCAATTTATTGATAAACATTATGAAAGTCAATTTTTTGAGGATCTATTTACCTGTCGCCGGGAATTAGCCTATTGTAGAACATATCCCCCTCATTTACGGTGGCTTTTGTTTCAGCGGCCTCGGAAGCTGGCCCGAAAAAATCACGGATGCGGGAGCCGGGGGGTATTTTTGTTACGACTGGTCCGTCATCTCCGACAACTCCGACACCTGGGAAATGGACCTGATGAACCACCTCAGCGATAAAACCAACGGATCACCGACATCCTGTGACGACTGGTTCCGAACCACGACGCTTCTCACGTCCTACTACGACAATCGGGACAACCGTATGGTTTCCATCGTTTACTATGGCGATCCCGATCTGACGCTTTGGGAATCAGAAGACGGGCCGGACTTCTTTTCATTCCTCTGGCAAATTAACGGCTACCTGAGCAATGATCCGGAAACAGCCATCAATATCGGGGGCAACATTAAAACCGGCAACGGCTTCTATGCCAACACTATTTTCACTGCTGAAGACATCGATGATCAGGTTTACTCGTCAACGGGAGAGGTGGTGATTGAACGGACCGGCAAACTGACAGCATGGATGAATGCGTCGGGATCGCTGATCGACAGTCTGTACTTTGAATTGCATGAACGCAGCATTTATTATCCTGACCTGGACATGACCATGCGAGTCTCCTCATTTCCACGGGTCAGTGTTGATGAGGCCATGTCGTCGTCGGTTTACCAGCTGGGGGGATCGTCAGCCTGTTCCTATATAACGGAGATCAGCTGGAAGAAAGGGGACCAGGAACTCCTGGAAATCGAATGCCCAAATGAATGGGCCGATATTCTGAAGCTGACCCTGAGCCGGATCCATTGATGCAACTGAGGATCTACATGGGGAAAATGGAATATCAGCATCAAGGTTTTCGTCCCGACGGAATTTGACGTGAAGTCGCGCCACATGAAGTGATCTGTTTTCGCCCAACCCATTAATACAGTCCCTGGTCGAGCATCGAATTGGCCACCTTCAGAAATCCGGCAATATTGGCACCCCTGACATAGTCGACATATCCATTTTCACGGGTTCCGTATTTGACGCAGTTCTGGTGAATGTTGGTCATGATATGGTGAAGGCGGGAATCGACTTCATCGCGGTGCCAGTTGATCTTCATGGAATTCTGGGCCATTTCGAGGCCCGAGGTGGCCACACCGCCGGCATTGGAAGCCTTACCGGGAGCGAAAAGGACCTGCCTGTCCTGCAGCACTTCAATGGCATCGGGGGTACAGGGCATATTGGCCCCTTCGGTCACGCAGAGGCACCCGTTGTTTACCAGCATTTCGGCATCTTCCTTATTGAGCTCATTCTGGGTGGCGCAGGGAAGGGCAATGTCGCACGGAACTTCCCAGGGATGCTTTCCCTGGACAAACTCAACGCCTTCGAATTCATAGGCATAGGGTCTGACAATGTCTTCATTGGTGGCACGGAGCTCGAGCATATAATCGATCTTGTCGCCGCTAACCCCTTCAGGATCATGGATGTATCCATCGGGACCGGAGAGGGTAATGACTTTCCCGCCAAGTTCAGTGACTTTTTTGGCTGCACCCCAGGCGACATTTCCAAAACCGGAAATGGCGACCTTCTTCCCTTTAATCGTTTCTCCCGCCGTTTTCAGCATTTCCTGGGCGAAATAGACCACGCCGAAACCGGTGGCTTCAGGACGCACGAGGGAGCCCCCCCAGTTAAGTCCCTTGCCGGTCAGAACGCCGGTGTTCTCCCTCGCCAGCTTCCGGTACATGCCATAGAGATATCCGATCTCACGGCCACCGACGCCGATGTCGCCAGCCGGAACGTCCGTGTCGGGACCGATGAGCCGCCACAATTCAAGCATGAACGACTGGCAGAAACGCATGATCTCCCGGTTCGACTTTCCCTTGGGATCGAAATCGGAACCGCCCTTGGCACCACCCATCGGTAAGGATGGTCAGGCTGTTTTTGAATATCTGCTCGAAACCGAGAAACTTTAAAATACTCAGGTTGACACTCGGGTGAAACCTCAGACCACCCTTGTAGGGCCCGATAACATTATTGAACTGTATGCGGTATCCCCTGTTGACGTGGATCTTCCCTTCATCGTCTTCCCACGGCACCTTAAACATCAACACACGGTCCGGTTCAACCAGCCGCTCAATGATCTGTGCCGATTCAAACTGGGGATTCTCATTATAAATTTCTTCAATGGATTCTACAACTTCACGAACTGCCTGATGATATTCAACCTCTCCGGGAGTTTTTTTGATGAGGTCGTTCATAAAGATATCTACGTTCATAGCAGCAAAATTAAAAGGTTATTAATGGGTTAACAGGTTCCTGTGTAGACCGGAAAAGAAGTGTAAAATTGATTTTAAAAGACTTGATTTCCAAATTTTGAAGCTGAATAATTATATGATTTTAAGCATGTTAAAAAGATGACTTTAATCATTTTTTACATCCCCGAAGGTATCTGCGGCTTCCACTACGCAGGATGTTTTACTGCGGTGTACACACTGTCATTCAACGCACTATCGTCTGGTGCATCGTGTTTCCGCATGGTGATGGGACCGGCGGGGTGCTGCGACTCCCGGGCACATGGTCCCTGCTTCGGAAAAATGCCGGGCCGCAGATTGACCCTCCGATGTCATGGAAGGATCCTTCAAACATGATAAAGTCTGCCGGATCAGGGCTTAAACACCACCCCGGTGTTGGTCCGGCCGTCGATCATGATCTTCATGGGCTTTTTAAACCGCACATGCCGGATCAGCTCATCCTCGTAAACCGCCGGCTGCCGGGCTAAAAACTCGATATCGTAACGTCCCTCTTTGATATAGGGATTGATGGTGAAATACCCCACGCCGAAGGAGGTCAGGTTCTGAAAGAAATGCGTTCCCTGACTGGGGTCGATGCGGTAATTTTCGAGCCCCGATTCAACAATGACCCTCGCTTCGGAGATCTGCGGCCACTTGATGGGAATGCCCAGCCATGGATCAGCCGATCCCCACCGCCCCGGACCAACCAGGACGTAATTCAGGTTCTGTTCCTTCATCCTCGTGTTCAGTTCCTCCACCCGTATGGCGGTTTGGGCATTCTTTGCCGGGTCGAAGGATTGGGGCTTGACGTAGATGATGTCGCGGATATGGGTGAAGATCCCGTTACCCAGCGCCGCCTGGGAAAAAATGATGGTCTCATCCTTCTCCACATCGGTCAGCATATAATGCAGTGCCTGGTCGTTGACAACGATGGGCCTGATCTGGAGAAAGCTGAAGATCTTCGGGGCGCCTTCGGGAACATTCATATTCACGGCAAACTCGATCTCGATGGGCAGGTTCATCTCCTTCTGACCGATATCAAGAAGGGTCTGGAGGATCTCAGCCAGGGGAAATATCCCGTGGTTCAGGATGGGCGAAAAGGTCACCAGCTTTTTACCGGCATTGAACGACCCGTCGCGGATCATATTGTTTTCGAAATCGTATACCGAGGCCACGTGTTTCAGCGTCCCGTCCTTTTCAGCATCGCCAACCCGCAGTTTGAACAGGTTAACGGCATCATCGGTGGAAGGGACGAAGCTTTCGCTCGAGAGATCCAGGGAGTAGAAATATTTCTGGGTATCACGGAGCATCATATCGGGAGAGGAAAGCTGGAGGATTTTCTTGGGATAGCGCGGTGAAAACCGGAGCGCCTGGCCACCGTCGACGATAAACTTCCCCAGGCCGAAGGCGATACTTGCGATACCGTCTTCAGCTTTTTCGGGTTTGATGGGATAGAAGTTGATCGAACGGGCCACCCCGGAAAGGGTGGGATAGAAACGATCGCCGTATGCCGATCCGCAGACTTCCTGGAGGATGATCCCCATCTTCTCCTCGTCGATCACGTTGGATGTGGCCGCCATGTAAGCTTTGCTCGACCGGAAATACACGGAAGCATAGACGCTCTTGATGGCATTGGTGAGCATGCGAATGGTCAGGGCATGGTCCGATTCGACCACCGGGATCATGTAGGTGGAATAGATCCCCGCAAACGGCTGGTAATGGGAATCTTCAAGCTTGCTGGACGACCGGATGGCAATCGGATTTTTGATGACGGAGATAAACGCATAGAGATCCTGGTGAAGCCAGCCCGGAAGCTTGGCCCGGATGAAATGCTGGAGGATCTCGTCATCGGACAGATCCGAGAGACCGATCCGGTAAAGATCATTGGACTCCATGAATTCATCGAAAATATCCGTACTGATGACCACGGTGCGCGGAATGGTGATCATCACATCCTTGTATTTATTGAACAGGTTGTATGATTTGATCACCGAATTGATGAAGGCCAGCCCACGGGCCTTTCCACCGATAGATCCGTCGCCGATGCGGGAAAACGTCAGGTACTCATCAAAACTGGTTTTGTCGAATTTCGCAATGATCCCCCTCCCTTTGCTGATGCGGAAACTGGAGATGGCCTCGTAGATGTACGACCGGACTTCGTCGAGGTTGTTAAAATCATCCTTCTTGATGTACTTGAAGAGCTGGGCCACCGGGAAAATGGCGCGGGCGTTCAGCCATTTGGAGAAATCATTGCGGGAGGCATGGTAGGAAAGGACCTTGTCGGGGACCCGGAGGATCAGGTTCTGAAGCGACTGCAGATCCGATGCCCTGGCCACCTCGGCTCCCGTCTCGGGATCCCGGAATACAAACTCGCCAAACGCAAAATAACGGATAATGTAGTTCCTCAACTCAATGGAAAGGGTCTTGGAATATTTATACAGAAATCCCGCATTGAGCCTTTTGGCATACCGCTCATTGCTGATATCGGACGACTGCAGGAGGAAAGGCATGAACGGGTCTTCATCCTTCACCAGCTTGCACAGCCTGAGCCCTGCTTTGGTCTTATGATCACGCTTGTTGTTGACCTTGAAGCTGATGTCGGAAATGATCCCGAGCAGGTTATGCTTATATCTCTGATACAGGCCCTGCGCTTCTTCATAGGTCTTGGCCAGGAGAACCTTGGGCCGTCCCCGCATCCTCAGCATCTTTTGGTGCTCATTGAGGGCTTCCTTCATGAAATCGCGTGACTGCTTCAGGACGATCTTGTAAAGCAGGGGCAGGTAAATGGAAGAGTACCGGATGGAATCCTCCACCAGGATGATCGTCTGCACGCCGACGACCTCCACGTCGTTGGGTGCATTCATCTTATCCTCGATGAGCTTGATGATGGCAAGCAGCAGATCGGCGTTCCCCAGCCAGCAGAAGACATAATCGATGGCACTGAGATCCTCGTTCTGCAGTTTCAGCGATACCTCACGGTTAAAATGCGTCAGGACGACGATGGGAATATCGGTATGGTTCTTCTTGACCCGTTTGGCCAGTTCGAAGGTATCCACATCGCCGATGTTCAGCATTTCGATGATCAAATCGATGGCCTCATTCTCCAGGACCCTGAAGGCTTCCGCAGCGGAGCCGGCTTTGATGAAACTCGGCGGGTACCGGAGGTTGAGGGAGACATATTCGTTAAAGATCTGCTCATCGATCCGCCCGTCTTCCTCCAACATGAAAAAGTCGTAATTGCTGCTGATGATCAAAACCTTTCGGATCCTTTTCTGCATCAGCCGTTCAAACTCAGTCATGCTGAAATCCACCGTCGGGGAATCCAGTCGTCGCCGCTTAATGTTTATGGTTTCATTCATGTTTTTTTCTCTGCAAGTTGATGACAGTGGTTTCGATAAACCACTGAAATTCGTTTTTTTCCGTCCATGACCACGCAAAGTGGCTCAGGAAACCGGATATGTTTCAGGTATGTCGTTTCCCCGACCACCTCCTGTTCCCCGATGATGTCCCAGTTGATAAATTCCTTGAGCGAATTGAACTGGATCGAGAAATAGCCCACATTCATGGAGGTGACATTATGAAAAAAATGTGACCCGAGGGAAGCATCCAACGGAAAATCCTCGAGACTGGTCTCGATGATCACCCGGGCGCCTGAGATCTGGGACCAGTTCACCGGGATTCCGATGAACGGATCACGCGTGCCCCACCGGCCGGGTCCGATCAGGATATACTTCAGCCCCGCTTCACGCATGGACTGGTTCATCACATTGATTTCTGCAGCGATCTCGCGCGTATGCATCTTATCAAAATTCTCCCTTTTAACGAAAATAATGTCCTGCAGGTTGTCGATCCGCCCGTTTCCCATGCTCCGCTCGGCATAAATAATGATCTTGGTCTCATCGATCTCCTTCATGTTGATGAAATATTCCCCCGTGCTGCCAAGCAGCGGCTTGATCTGCAACAGGTAAAATGAGGGCAGCTCATTCCCGGCTTTGGAGAGATCGACAGCATATTCGATCTCAACCGGGGAACCGAGCGCTTCCTTACCCACATCCAATATAAATTCAATGGTTTTGGCCAGTGGGGCATAATCATATTTCAAAATGTCGGCAAAATTAAGGATCCTGGGGCCGTCTTTGTCAAGACCGGCCTGGATACTGTCATTTTCCGGGTCATAGACCGATGCCAGATGCGTGAGGGCCTGGTGTTTCTCCGCCTCGCTGATATTGAGTCTCACCAGGTTGGCATCCGGCCCTTCATGGAGCAGGTCAAATTCGGTCCGGCTCATATCGATGGCGATGTATTCAACCTGGGAATCGCGGTACAGGTTTTTGGGTGTATTGACCTCCAATGTGGGATATTTGGGCGAGAACCGGTAGGCTTTCTCACCGTTGACCACGTAATGTCCCAGTCCGAGAGCCGCAATGGCAAATCCGTCTTCCGGTTCCATATGTGAAATCGGGTAATAATTATGCGACTGTGCCGTACCGCTGATATGCGGGTAGTAATACCCATCAAATGCATTGCCCACCACTTCCTGGATGACCACGGCCATCTTTTCTTCCTCCAGCTTGTAATTGATGGCGTCGAAATAGGTCCGGGACTCGTTGGAATAGATGGAAGCATACACGAGTTTGATCGCATCGGTGAGCTGACGGAGCCTGACCTTGGGATCGGGGTGATTGTTCGGCAGGAGGAAGGTGTCGAAAATGCCGGAGAAAGGCTGGGTCGTACTGTCTTCCAGCAGGCTGGACGAGCGGACGGCCAGGGGCCGGTTCAGCACGCCGACCAGGGACTTCAGCATCTTCTCGAGGTGATACGACAATTCACCCTTGATGAACATTTCCCGGATCTCATCATAGGAATAGTTACCGTGGATGACATCGAGAAGGTTGTTCCTGTCGATGAACTGGTCGAACTCATCCGTGCCGATGACCGAAGTCCGCGGTGTGCGGATGTTGATGCCGGGGATGAGATCGGAGAAATTCAGATTATAGATCAGCGTATTGATGAAGGCCAGTCCCCTGCCCTTCCCACCAAGGGGACCGGAACCCAGGCTGACGATGTTCGATTCGTCGAGAAGGGCCGGCTCCTCAAAATTGACGATCTTGCCCGTATTCGATTCATTCCTGTATTTGGTGATGACATACTTCAGGTAATTCCGGAATTCCTGGGGTGTTTTGAAATCCGTCACCTTCACGGGATGCAGGAGCTTGGCGATCTTGATCTCTCCACGTGCCATCAGCCACAGGGAGAAGTGGTTCCGCTTGCCGTGGTATACCAGCGATTCGATGGGAATGGTCTCGATCTGTTTCTCGAATTCCTTCAACGACCGCGCTTCGGCGATCTTTCGTCCGCCGGGATCACGGTATTCGAAATTCCCGAACCCGAGGTGATGACTGATAAATCCTTTGATATCCTGCAGAAGGGTTTCTGAATTTTTATTGATGAAGATGGATTTGAGCTCATAAGCCATCCGTGCATTCTGAATATCGGACGACTGGATAACGGTTGGCAGGCCGCGAAACTGTTCCTTTACCTGCCGCACCAGACGGAATCCGGCCTGGTCGTCGATGACGCCGTTTTTGGAGAATTTCACATCGGTGATGAGGCAAAGCAGATTGTCCCCGTAGCGGTTGATGATCTCAACGGCTTCCTCATAAGTTCGAGGTAAGGAGGATCTTTGGCCTGGCCCTCAGCCGGAGAACCTTGAAAAGCTCGTCGGTCGACACATCGTCGATGATCCGGCTGGTCTGTTCCATCACGTTACCATAAAGCAGCGGCAGGTACCTCGAATAGTAGATCTCCGAATCCTCCACGAGGAGGATGACTTTCACGAGCCCGATCTGGGTATCATTTTCGACGTTGACCTTATCTTCGAGCAGCTTGACCATGGCGAAGAAGATCTTGGAGTCGCCGTTCCAGACGAAGAGTTTGTCGATATTTTTCAGATTATCCGATTTTTCCCTGAAGCTGTTCACGTCGCGTTTATTATTCAGAAGCGCATAAACCGGGATGTAGGCGAAGTCGTCGTGGACCAGCCGGGCGATCCGGACGGGCGTCCGCAGATCGCTCCCGATCATGAGGATGACCAGGTCGAAATGCCGTTTATTGAGTTGCTCGACAGCCTCGTCATAGGTGGAAACGCCGGTGACCCGGGGCATGGAAGTCAGGTTCATCTGGTGATATTCACCCAGGATATGTTCGGAAAAACGCCCTTCTTTCTCAATGGTAAAGGCATCGTACAGGGTTGAAAAAAGGAGGATCTCCTTGACCTTGTAAGGCATCAGGTCGTGGAAGATATCGCGGTTCGCGTTTTGCTTGCTGAGAAATTTCTGAAGCAGCTTCCGGCTGTTGATCCCCTTGCCTTCCTGGAATTCGTGGATCTCCGAGCGGACCTGGTCCTGTTCCAGCGATCGCTTGAGAATTTTCCGGGCTTCGACGGTATTGAGAAAATTATTCAGGATACTGGCCAGGTTATCGATCAGCTGACGTTCTTCCTTCATGAACGGCCCTTCATCGATATCCCGGAAATTCTTTGTGTAGAAGACTTCGATCTCACCTTTCCGGTTGTCGATGGTTGAAAAGTTCTGGGACTGGTGCCATTCTGTCTCCTGGAAATTGACCGAATGGTACTCCCTGCCTGCAAACCGGATGCGGGCAGCGGTAAATTCGGGATACTGCCATGCCCTGGGAAGGATATGGACGATCCTCTGCAGGGTTTCCTCCACCGATTTCCCTTCCTTGATGATCTGGGTCGTCTGGTTGATGCAGGAAAGCTCCTTCAGGCGCTCACGTTTCTCTTCCAGCAGCTGCTGAATTTCCTGGTCTGATTTCGGGAGTTCCATACCTTTAAATATTAATATGAGTAAATTTACGGAATTTTGACAGACGGTTGTAATGGCCGGAGGCAATAATAAAATTCCCCGTTTTCACAGTATTCCTGTGAAAAAACGGGGAATGATATCGTAAAGTTTACAGCGGACCTCAGTCCTTGTTGTTTATCTCGAACACATTGCCGCTGCGCATCAGCTGATCCATGTTATGGTAGGGCGATCTGTCTTTGGCGCTGTCACCAGGTCGTGCATCAGTGATTCATAAACCGTGCTTTTCACGGCCCTGATCACCCCGAGAGCAACGGGGAAATCGGGAAGCGTCATCCGCGAAAGCATGTAATGCGTGGTATCTTCCCCGTCGTGGGCATTGTGGACGAGGATGTCCTTTTCGGTGATCCCGTCCTTCCCGATGGTCACCACCTCGAAGCGGTTACACCTGAGAATCAATCCCTTGTCACGGTTCTTTCCGAAAATCATCGGCTCGCCGTGTTTCAGGTATAGCTGGTGATCATCCTTGACATCTTTCCGGTGATCTCCTTATGAACTTCATTATTGAAGATCACGCAGTTCTGGAGCACTTCCACCACGGAAGTTCCTTTGTGGCTGGCGGCTTCAAGAAGGACCTCCCGCAGCATCTTCGGTATCGGTATCGACCACCCGGGCGAAAAAAGTTCCCTGTGCGCCCATCACCAGTTCACCGGGACGGAAAGGATTTTCGATGGTCCCTTCCGGGGAGGTTTTGGTGATGCTGCCTTTGGGGGTTGTAGGCGAATACTGTCCCTTGGTCAGACCGTAGATCTTGTTGTTGAACAGGATGATGTTGACGTTGATATTCCTCCTGACAATATGGATGAAGTGGTTTCCGCCGATGGCCATGGAATCACCGTCACCGGTGACCACCCAGACACTGAGGTTGGGATTGGCCACTTTGATACCCGAGGCAATGGCAGCCGCCCTTCCATGAAGACTGTGAAAGCCGTAGGTATTGATGTAATAGGGAAATCGGGAAGAACAGCCGATACCCGAGACGAATACCACTTTTTCCTTTTCGATGCCGGTTTCGGGGAGAACATTCCTGATGGTGGTCAGAACGGCGTGTGATCCGCATCCGGCACACCACTTCACCGGATCGTCCAGTTTATAATCCTGGGCTTCTATTTTTGGTAAAAAATCAGTTTCTGAGCTCATAATCATTAATTTTCAATTAAGTTCTCTGAATTTCTGTTTCAGTTCGGAAATCATAAAGGGCAACCCCTGGACCTTATTGTACTGCAGGTATTCATACTGGGGGTATTTGGACCTGAGGTAGTTGGCGAACTGACCAAGGTTAAGTTCGCAGACCACGCGTTTTTTAAACCCTTCAAAACGTCCCCGGTATTTTTGGGAAGAGGGCTGATATAGTTGAACTGGGCAAGGCTGATGGATTGCCCTTCTTCCTGCAATTCCTGAACAGCGGTGAAAAGCGCCCCGTAGGTTCCTCCCCAGCCGATCACCAGGAGATCGCCGGTCTGTTCGCCCATTATGCTCTGTTCCGGGATGTCATTGGCAACACGGTCCACCTTTTCCTGCCGCTGTTCGCACCATGATCTGGTGATTCATCGGGTCGTGGGAAACTTCACCGGTCACGTCATCTCTTTTCCAGTCCGCCGATCCGGTGCCGCAGTCCTTCCTGACCGGGAATGGCCCATGAGCGCGCCAGGGTCTCCGGATCCCGCAGGTAAGGATAATAATTGGGATCGTTATCCTCCACCTTACGGGTATGGATCGCCGGAAGGTCCTTCATTTCGGGGATGGGCCAAAGCTCCGATCCGTTAGCCAGGTAACCGTCGGAAAGCATGATCACCGGCGTCATGTGCTCGAGGGCAAGCCTGGCCGCTTCAAAGGCAAAATCGAAACAATTGGCCGGGGTACTTGAAGCGATGACGATACAGGGACTTTCACCGTTCCTCCCGTAGAGGGCCTGCATCAGGTCGCTCTGTTCGGTCTTGGTGGGCAGACCCGTGGAAGGGCCGCCGCGCTGAACATTTATGATTACCATCGGGAGTTCGGTGATCACGGCCAGACCGATGGCTTCGCCCTTCAACGCGAGACCGGGTCCCGAAGTGGATGTTACGGCCAGCTTTCCGGCAAAGGAGGCACCGATCGCCGAGCATATCCCGGCAATCTCATCTTCAGCCTGGAAAGTGACTGCATTCAGGCTTTTCCTGTTGGAGAGCTCCTGAAGGATCTCTGATGCCGGGGTGATGGGATAGGATCCCAGGAACAGTCCACATCCCGACTTTCTCCGAGGCGGCCAGCAAACCCCAGGCCGTTGCCGTATTTCCCGAGATATTCCGGAAAAGTCCCTGTCTTGTTCTTCGCCGGATTGACCAGGAAGGTTGTGGAGAACGCTTCGATCGTTTCAGCATAACTGTAACCGGCATGAAGCACGGCCCTGTTGGCCTTGATCAGTTCCGGTTTCTTCTTGAATTTCTGTTCGAGGAAATTTTCCCCGATGGAAAGATCCCGGTTGAAAAGGAAATACAGGATACCGGCGACAAACTGGTTCTTGGTTTTGTCGGCGGTCTTGTTGTCGAGACCGAATTCCTTCACGGTCGACCGGGTCAGCTGCGTGATCGGCGCCTTGATGAGGTTGAACCCTTCGAGCGTCCCGTCGTTGAGCGGATCCTCAATATAATCGGCTTTTTTATAATGTTTGCTGTCAAAATTATCAATATCGATGATGATGGTCGCCCCCGGTCTTGACCCATTTCATGTTGGCCTTCAGCGCTGCGGGGTTCATCGCCACCAGCACGTCGGCCAGGTCACCCGGGGTGGTCACCTCCTTGTGACCGATATGCACCTGGAAACCGGAAACGCCGGCCAGCGTACCCTGTGGGGCCCGGATTTCTGACGGATAGTCGGGAAATGTCGAGAGATCATTGCCAACAAATGCCGAAGTATCGGAAAACTGGCTTCCGGTAAGCTGCATGCCGTCGCCCGAATCACCGGCAAATTTGACAACGACCTCTTCAAGTTCAATTACTTTTGGCTTTTTTACCATAACGGGTTAAAAATAATCGGTTAAAAATGTCAAATGCATATGAGGAATCAGGAATTCTTCATATGCATTCTTGTGAATTTATGTGAAAATATTCAGTGCGGCAATTCCCTTAAAACCCATCCTTCCTCAACAAAATTAAGCATTTTAAAAATCGAGGTTTTAAATAATTTTCATTTTCTTAAACATAACAAACTTAGCACTTTCATATTAATAATTACAAATTTAAATATATAAATATTCTATATTTTTGTAACAATTCGTTAATTCACACGAATCGAATTCAAATGGGAGAAAAGACCCGGCTTTAGCCCGTCCTTTATCTCCTCTAAAACAAGGATTTATATGGCACTGATAAAGAGCGTCCGCGGTTTCACCCCAATATTCGGAAAGAACTGTTTCTTTGCTGATAACGCAACGATCATTGGAGATGTTGTGATGGGGGATGAATGTTCGGTGTGGTTCAACACTGTTCTGCGCGGGGATGTCAATTCGATCCGGATCGGTCACCGGGTGAATATCCAGGACGGATCGGTCATTCATACCCTTTATGGGAAATCCGTCACCGAGATCGGCGACAATGTGAGTGTGGGGCACAATGTCATCATTCACGGGGCAAAGGTGGAAGAGAATGTGCTCCTGGGCATGGGTTCGATCATCCTCGATCATGCAGTGATCGGCAGAAATTCGATCATCGCCGCCGGGTCGGTGATCCTGACCAACACGGTGGTTGAGCCGGGAAGCATTTATGCCGGGGTTCCTGCCAGAAGAGTTAAATCGGTCGATCCGGAACAGACCCGTGAAATGATCATAAAAATTGCAGAAAATTACCTCTTTTATGCCGGGTGGTACAAGGACCCGCAATGAACTCCGCGTCGAAACGGCTCGCGCGGACATCCCCGCCAGGCAACCGCATTCCTGTGCTTAGACCAGCCGGCCGATATCGGTCTTCTGAAGATCAATTTTTTCCCCGAAGAACATCCGGGCGATCACCTCGAAATACTCGGTGCGGTCGGAGACGTGGAACTCCCATGATCCTTTTGGGGAAGGGTTCAGCAGCTGTCTGTGAGGCCAGCAGCTTTTTCAGTTCCTCCGCCACGATCCGTGCCGAATCGATTACATTGACTTCAAAATTGAAAAAGCGGCTGATCTGGTTCCGGATAATGGGGTAATGCGTACAGCCCGAGGATCAGCGAGTCGATCTCCGTAAAGTTCACGTTTGGAAAGGTAAGACCGGATGATGGCATTGCTGATATCATCGAAGATGAACCCTTCTTCGATCATCGGCACAAAAAGTGGCGTGGCCATGGCCGAAATTTCGAGCGAGGGATTGAGTTCGCCTCAGTTTCACCGGATATGTTCCTGAACCAATGGTCGCTTTCGTGCCGATGACGCCGACATGTTTCATACTCCGGTCGCCGGCCACATGGTCCACAACAGGATCGATCACATTCATCACGATGGCCCGGTCTCCCACATGTTCCTTCACCTCCTGAACGCATTTGAGGAAGCCGAATTACAGGCGATCAGGATGACCTTGCAGTCTTTCTGCAGGAGGAAATCGGTGATATCGAGGGAATACCGGATAATGGTGTCCTTCGATTTATCGCCGTAGGGCAGGTGGGCAGTATCGCCGAAGTAGATCATTTTCTCTCCGGGCAGTATGGTTCTGATGGCAGCAGCCACGGTGAGTCCGCCGACTCCCGAATCAAACAATCCGATGGCAGATGATGGGCTGATCATGGGTAAATCAAAAAAGAAGACCATTCTGAGTGAACAAAATGGTCTCCGTTTATTTCTGTGTAACGATCGTTATTTTATACCTAACTTTTCCTTGACCATCGGGCCGATGTCGATACTCTTGTCGGAGGTGTAAATGGGATTCCTCCCGCTGATATCGAAGACATAGATCAGGTCCATCTGCTTGGCCACACCGGCAATGGCTACTTCCAGCTTATCCATCACCCCTTCCGAGCAGGTTTGCCTGGAGGGCCTGGAGTTTCTGGTTGGCCTGGGCCTGGAAACTCTGCAGTCTTTCCTGCATGCTCTGCAGTTCAGAGTACATGCTCTCCAGTATCAGGGAATCGAGTTTATTCTGCTGTTCAACCAGATCGTTGTACTTCTTATTTACCTCCACCTGCATCTTTTCAGTCTGCTCATCATACTTGGCCTTAACCTTGATTCAGACTATCGACTGCTTTCTGGTATTCCGGCATCAGAACGACAATATCCTGTGCGGAAATATGACCGAATTTGTAATTCTGGGCACTCACAGCCGCTGTGGAAAGCAGAAAATCCGACAACAAGAAGAACGTTTACCAATCTTTTCATTATAACTATTTTAAAAAAAATTTGTACAAATGTAACGAATTAATTCTTATATCCTAACTTTTGCAATACTTCGTCACTCTTATTATAGCGGGCGTTTTCGTAAAGAATTGTAGCGCCTGCGGCGGTGTCAAAAATGACGGCATACCCGCCTTCGAGAGCCAGTTCCTTTACGGCTTTATAGACTTCGTCCTGGATGGGTTTGATCAGTTCTTCCCTTTTCTGGAAAAGGGTGCCTTCGGGACCGAAATATTTCTTCTGAAGGTCCTTGATGGCTTTTTCCTGATTGACGATGTCATCCTCCTTTTTATTCCTTTGCTCTTCCGTCATCAGCACTTTTTCGTTCTGGAAGCTTTTGTAAAGTTTCTCAACTTCAGCATATTTATCACTGATCTCCTGTTCGTACTGTTTGGAAAGTTTGTCGATCTGCTCTTGTGCAGCCTTATATGAAGGGATTCTGTCCAGGATATATTCCGTATCGACGAAGGCAAATTTCTGGGCGAAGCCGGCGCCGGCGAATACAAACAGGACAAGGAATGACAATAGGATCTTTTTCATGGTTTTAAAATTTAAGTTATAGTCATTAAAACTGCTGTCCGATGGTAAAATGGAACTGTCCTTTGTTCGCACTCGGCTGACCCGGTATTTCGTCGAAGCCGTAACCCCAGTCGATCCCAAGCAGCCCGAACATCGGGAGGAAAGCCCTGAGGCCAACCCCTGCCGAACGTTTGATCAGGAAGGGGTTAAAATCATTGATCGAATACCAGGCATTTCCTCCTTCCAGGAACACAAGTCCGAAAATGGTTGCCGACGGATTCAGCGAGAACGGGTACCGCAATTCGATGGTGTATCTTATTGTAAACGTTACCCGGATTTATTCCCGTTGATCACCGGGGTCAGGCTTCCGTTCTCATATCCCACGCAACCCGATGGTTTCCCTTCCGTAAAGGTTGTAGCCGGTGAGCCCGTCGCCACCGACGTCAAACCCTTCGAAAGGTGAGGGTCCGATATCCTTGTTATAGTAACCCAGGTAACCAAAGTGCGCACGGGTGTACAATACCAAATTCCCTGCCAAACTCATATACCAGTCGGCCTTGAATTTCCATTTATGGTATTCGATCCAGCGGTATTTCTCCTGATCGGAGATCCCGGGCCGGCTGAAATCCTTTCCGCTGATCAGTGAATAGGGAGGAGTCAGCTGGAGGCTGAGGCTGAAGGATGAACCGTTACGGGGGTAGATGGGCTGGCTCACGGAATTCCGCCCGAAGGTGGTGGTGAAGCTCAGGTTATGGGATGTCCCGTTGGAAAAAATGAAAGTACCCGACGTAATCTTTCAGCTTATAGCGCTGGTAGCTGAGCTCATTGTAAAGGGTGAAGAAGTCGTCGGGCCATTTGAGCCGTTTCCCGAGGCCCACCGATGCCCCTGAAATCTTGATATACTGATCGTTGGCCGGCAGGTTCTTGTCGAAGTAGCTGTAGTAGGAGCTATTCATGATGGTGTGGTAGAGCGAAACCGAGAAGGAGTTCGGTTTCTTTCCGCCGAACCAGGGTTCGACAAACGACATGTTGTAGGCCTGGTAGTACTTCCCGTTCGACTGCGCCCGGAGCGACAGCGTCTGGCCGTCACCTGAGGGAACGGGCCGCCACATCTTCCAGTTGAAGAAATTCCGGATGGAGAAATTGGAGAATCTCAGACCGATGGTTCCCACGAGCATTCCCATCCCCCATCCGCCGGACACTTCGAGCTGGTCATTGGCTTTTTCCACGAGTGAATATTTCAGGTCGACGGTTCCCTCGAGCTGGTTGGGAATGGGTTCGGGATTGATCTGCTCCGGGTCGAAATGCCCAAGCTGCGCCAGTTCCCTGCACCGACCGGATGATGTCTTCCTTACTGAAAAGATCGCCCGGCTTGGTCCGCAATTCGCGGCGGACCACATGCTCGTTGGTCTTGGTATTCCCTTCGATGATCACCCGGTTGATCGTGGCCTGTTTCCCTTCCCGGATCCTCATCTCGAAGTCGATGGTGTCGTTTTCGACCTGTACCTCCACGGGATCGCAATTGTAAAACAGATAGCCGTGATCGAGGTACAGGGAGTTTACGGCATCCTCGTCGGTGGTCAGCCGCTTGTCAAAGAGTTTCTGATCGAAGACATCGCCCTTTTTGATCCCGAGCACGCGGGAGAGGTATTCGCCGGGATAAATGGTATTGCCGATCCACTTGATATCGCCGAAATAATACTTGTCGCCTTCTTCCAGGAAAATATCGAGCCGGATCCGTTTTTCCGAAACAACGGAAATGGAATCCCGGAGGATCTGGGCATCGCGGTATCCGTTCTCATTATAAAAATCGATCAGTTTTTCTTTATCTTCGGTATATTCATCCTTTAACCAGCTTGGAAGCTTTGAAGATATTGATATCGCGACGGTGGGTTTTTTTCATCGCCCTGCGCAGGCGTTTGTCGGGGAAGACCTTGTTTCCGTGGAAGACGATATCATCGATCTTGACCTTGTCGTTCTTATCCACATCGACATCCAGCTTGACCATATTCACCCGGATGGTATCCTGTCTTGCTGTTGATCCTCACGGTGGTATTCAGGAATCCCTTCTCCACGAAATGATCCTTGACCAGCCGTCGGATATTGTTGAGCAGGTCGTCCGTCACCTGGCTTCCGACGCGTACATCGAGCTTTTCCTTCAGATCGTCGGATTCCGATTTACTGACGCCGTGAATGACGAAGCCCGACATCCGGGGCCGTTCCTTCAGGTAGATATTGAGCCATATTTTGCCGTCTTCAATCTTTGTGGCATAGATCTTCACATCGGAGAAGAGTCCATGATCCCACAATTTCTTAACCACCTTGGTGATCTCATCGCCGGGGACGGTGATCTTGTTTCCCACCGTCAGGCCCGTCAGGCCGATCAGGGCCTCCTTCTGGATATACTCGATTCCCGGTGACGGTCACATCGGCGATCTCGTATTCCTTCGGCGATGAATAATCCATCACCGGAACATCCGATCAGGTCGACATCCTGGGCACCGGCAATGATTGAGAGGGTAATGGCAAAGAGGAGGAGAATATTTCTGCGGATCATTGTGTATGATTTACTTAATTAACGGATTCACTGTTTACCTGGCGAACTGATTTTCCCGAATCGACGCTCTCTTTTCTGAAAATCGACGATGGCATCGAAAAAATCATTTTTCCGGAAATCGGGCCAGAGAATTTCGGTAAAATATAATTCGGTATAGGCTATCTGCCACAGGAGAAAATTGCTCATCCGGTATTCACCGCTGGTCCGGATCAGGAGCTCGGGATCGGGAAAATTGGACGTATGCAAATAGTTTACGAATGTGTCACATGATAACTCTTCTGACCGAGATTTTATTGTTCTGCAATATCTTCCGCGATTTTCCGGACGGCATCCAGGATCTCCCAGCGCCCGCTGTAGCTGAGAGCGAGGATGAGGTTCAGCCCGGAATTTGCCGCAGGTCTCATCGATGGCATTCATGCAGTTCTTCATGGACCTTTGGCGGGAAGGCTCTTCATGTCGCCGATGGCATGCAGGCGAACATTGTTCTTGTTGAGTGTATCCATCTCATTCCGGATGGTCTGAACAAGCAGGGCCATCAGGGCATCAATTTCCTCGCGCGGCCGGTTCCAGTTCTCGGTGGAAAAAGCGTACAGGGTAAGATACCCGATACCCAGTTCAGCGGCAGCTTCCACCGTTTCCCTCACCGCCACAACACCATTCTGATGGCCGAAGATCCTCTCGTTCCCGTGCTGCTGGCCCATCTCCCGTTACCATCCATAATAATTGCCACATGAAGCGGTAACTTATTCCTTGTTTATATTTTTAATTGTTGCCATAACTCAACTCTAATCGTATGTCGGACAATCTTCCCTGTATTTAAATATCTTATAGGTGATAAAGATCCCTGCAAAGTTATACCAGTCTTTGTTACCCACCAAATGATACTGGTTTTCTGTGCCGATATTTTCAACTCCGTCAATCCTGTCGTTATAGGTTTTCCGCGGCGACCACTCAACACCCGGCACTCAGGCGCTTTCCCGCATTGAATTTGAAACCCGAGGGAAAACGGGATGGTAAAATGATTGTCGGGATTGAGCCCGGTGGAGGTATGTGATGACAAGACAATATGATACCCGGGACCACCGGCAATATAAAGGGTATATTTCGTCTTTCGTTCCGCCGTTTTGTAAGGCAGAAAATTAAATTCATACATCAGGGCCAGGTCCATGATAGCTTCCGTTGAAGGATGCCCCCCGCGCCTGCTTGTAAGGATCGGAAAAATCCAGGTCACTGGCCCGGAGCTGATGGTAGATCCCCGAAAATCGCAATGAGGTCCGGGGATTGAAATTATACCGGTATATCGGTCCAATGGCGATGGAAGGCGCATAGAACTGCCGGTTGGTGTTGATATCCCCCATATAATAAGACGTCCCGGCAAAAAAACCGATATCCGACTTTACGCTGGGCATCGATGCGGTTCAATCCACTGAAAAACAATGTGAAAATCAGAATGATGAGGGACCGGGAAAACAGCGAGGCATTTAGAACCTCCTCCGCGAATAGGGATTGCGCAGGATTGGCCTGCCACTGCGGTCGGTCCGGACTTTATAGACCGCGCTGAAGATCCCAAAATAGTAGGTGTCTTTATGTTTCGAATATTGTGAAGTATATCCATCAATATAATCCGTTGTGGTAAATCTCCTGCCGAATTCAAGACCAAGGCTCCATTTGGCATCGATCGAATATTTAAGTCCGAGCCCCGACAGGGAAAACCGCACCAAACTTACTAAAATTCTTCTTAATACGAAGTTCATAATGCCGTATTAGTGGCTTGGGATTGAAGTATGCTCCACCGGCACCGCCGAAAAGGTAAATATAGATCTTCGAGTAGTTATTGATCATCCCTCTCCGGTTGAACAGGGCTGCCGACGAATACCCCCTTGCCTCCGGTAATATGTAATACTCAAACTGGAAAGAGGGCTCAAAAATTGTGGAGCGGAAGGCAAAATTTCGGTGGTCATTACGGGAATTGATATCATTTCCCGCAATCATGCCGAAGATCATATTGAATTTGACGGCCGTATTTCCGGTCAGCTTGTACCGAAGCCCGATATCCATGGCCGGCCGGGTATACTGAAGCTGGATATCCTTAAATCCGAACAAATTGTTTTTATCCGAAGTCCCCCCGATATCCCCGAAAAAATTGGAAGTGCCAACACCGAATATGGCTTCATATCTCCTGAGCTTCCACCGTTGAGCCTGGGTTAAACCAGGGATGAGAACAAGGAAAAGCAGAAGTATAAGGGCCTTTGATTTATTCATGTAGCTACTGATAACTGAATTACAAATGTAAAAATATATCCCGGAATAACACCCACAGCGGAGATATTATCCCTCCCTTTTAAAATGAGATTAAAAATATACGAAATTTTTTAGCCCGTGTTTATGAAACGTGCTTTTTTTTGATCAATGCATGGATTCACCTGGTATGGTTCACACAAAAGGGCTCTCCTGCCTGCCCCTGAACCTTCTCTGGAGGTACTTTAAAAAAGGCCGCCTCCCGGGGGAAGCAGCCTTCTGAAATAAGCAGTGTGGGTCCGGGTTTATTCCTTGACAAACCTGAACACTTCTGTTTTGCCCGACGATTCCACGGTGACAAAGTAGACACCCTGCGCCAGGTTAGAGGTATTGATTAAGGTCCTGGTATCATCCATCCTGGTCCTCCGCACCACTGATCCCTGAACATTCCGGATGGTCATCTCAGCATGAGTGAACTCTGGAAATTCAACAATCATATAGTCGCTGACCGGATTGGGATAGTATTTCAGGCCGGGATTATTCACATCATCCACCAGCGTATGCTGGTTGATGATGGTGATGGTAATCTCATCGTAAACACCTGAATTATCCTTAGCGGTGGCCCTGACCGTAACGGTTCCGTTTTTGGTCGAGTCAGCCGTCAGGTTTAGAGAGGTTGAAAGTGAAGCATTGGCGGAATTTTCAACGATCTTCACATCAGCAGCCGGGAAGAACGCATCTTCCGGAGTGATGGTGTAGGTCAGCTTTTTCCGCCCGTTATTGGTGTCGATGACCGTCCCGCCATCGGTGGTGGTCAGAACAATGTTCTCGACCTTTTTGTAGTTGAACTGGCCAAGTCCGGGCATCGGATCCCAGGTCTTCGCCGCAGCCTTGAACGTGATGAAAACAGCGCTGTATTTCGGAACGGTGATCAGCATACCGTCCTGAACGGCCAATGCCGATGAGTTCACCGTTACATCCGCGGAATTGAAAGTTTCACCCGAGACCACCACCATGTTCCCGTCGGTGATCGTCCCGATGCCATCAGGAAGATCAAGGCTGACCGTATAGTCATGCTCGAAATCCCTGCTGAAGAGAACAACGCCGTACTGGTCGTCATGGTTGTAAGCATGTACGCCGATGCCGGGAAGGTCAACGGGATTGCCGTTGTCGTTGTAGATCTGGTCGACCGACTGGAAATCGGTTTTGAGAACCACGCCTTTACCTGCCATATGGTTGTAATACTCGACCATGTAGTAGAGCGGACGTTTCTTCAGGTTGATCTGGTTGTCGATCAGACGCCACTGACCGCCTTCCAGGCAGAACACATCGGGAACCGTCACCCCGTATTCCAGCGTGGTGGCATAGTAATCGGCGAAGGTCACCGCCTGGCCGAGGGTACCGTGGTACGAATCAACGGTCATATTCCCTTCATACATGTACATCGGCACACGGCGACTCATATTCCGGAACATATCCGTATAAATACTGGTCAGACCGCTCAGTTTCTGTTTGAAGACCGAATAGGAGTTCTTAAAGTAATCGAGCTGGGATTCACCCGGATCGATGGCCGCATCGTAGTTCAGGTTGCCGCCGAAGTAACCGCTGATATCGAGCATATCCATGTCGCCGTCATCGCCGGCAAAGATTTTCTGGTGAAGACCATAATTGGCTTCCGGACTCCGGCCGCTGAAGCTGACGAACATCTTATCGGGATTGAAGTAACTGGAAGCCTTGATCTGCTCGCGGGTCATCTTCCTGGCCCAGGAGGCGTAATTGCTGTAATCATCCGAAAAGGCGTCTGCACCATGGGCAGAGAAGCCCCAGACTTCGTTACCCATCTCGAAGATGATACCGTTCAGCGTCTGATCGAAGGGCTGTGTGTAGCCTTCGGCGATCCTGACGTCACCCCATGTTGTCCCGGCAGGTCCGGCCATATATTCCATGAAATGGGAGAAGGTCGCCGGATTTTTCATCCAGTCGGTGGCCGAATTGACCCCGGCAGTAAGCTGAACATATCCGCCGTAAAGGGAACTCAGGTAGGCAAAATCACCAAAGGTCATCTTGTTCTTCTGGTAGGCTCCCACGGAGAGGTTGAAATCCTCGGAGTTGGCGCCGATGCCTCCCCAGCGGATCCCTGCAGGCTGGAGATCATCGAGGATCTGCATCCCGGCTTTCGTGAATTTGCTGCCCGGATTGTACCATTCCTTAACGTGCATCTGGATATCATCGAGGTAAACCACTCCGAGTTTGGAAAATCCGAATTCGATATTCCACGACTGTGAAGCATCCTGGATGCCCGGAAATTCGATCTCGAATTCCTGCCAGTCAGCTGTGGGGGTCACCGAACCGGTATAGGCGGTTACCACTCCGCCAATGTCGCGGTAAACACGCAGATTGACCGGACTGCCCAGGTACCCGGTACCGGCTTTGGCAGCGAACCGCAGCAGGTAATGGTAGTTTGGCGTCATCACGATCCCGGCGGTGGCGCGGAACCAGTCGCCGGGTCCGACTTCGAGCCGGGCAGATTTGCTGCCCTGGTAAGCATCGGCCGTCTCGGCATAAAATGTTACCCCTCCCGATTTGGATTTCCCGACATTGGCCAGGTCGGTGGCCGTGGCATTGTCCTTATAGGAAGGATCTTCAAAGGAATTGTAGGTCACCTTGTTCGAAAGGAAAATGGAATTCATCCCATAGTCTCCTTCGATGGCGAATCCGGTGGCTTTGGCCAACGGTTCGAAAGTAACGGTAGCTTTTCCCACATACGCATCCTCATTGGGATCATCCCAGGCAAAGGCATTTGTCGTCTGGGATACGGCCGTGCTGAGAGCCGATTCATTCAGGGAGGCATCGAGGGCGCTGACCTGGATGGAATAACCGGTGCTTTGATCGAGGGAATGGACTTTGTACTCCGTCCCATTGACCGGTGCTTCATTGACCTTCACGCCATTGACATAGACATTGTATCCGTACACTTCCGTTTCCGCATCCGTGGCTGCATCCCAGGCCAGGCTCATGCTGAAGGTTGTTGTTTGCGTCACGCCCAGGTTCTCCGGAATCAGTGGGAGGATTGTTGTCGGCTCCCCAGGTCGTGAAACTGAGTACATTGGAAGGAATGCGAATAATTCTGCAGCGCATCCACCGCCAGGACGAAAACGTCATATTTCGTATCGGGATCCAGACTTTCAATGAGAATCGAGGTTTCAGTCAGGATATCCTGGTTGTAAAGTTCACCGTTCACATAAACATTGTAACCTTTCACTTTCAGGTTATCGGTGGCGGCATCCCATTCAACTTTGGCCTGGCTGGAGCCCTTGGCTTTGATCCTCAGGTTTGTGACGGCCTGGGGAGCTTCCATGTCAAGCTGGGTGAAAAGATAAGGCTTGCCGATGATCACCTTATTGTCCAGTCCGGGATAGATCCATTCCAGCGTAAGAAAATAAGTGTTGATGATCTCCTTGTGGAAGGCTTCGAAGTAATAGGCCTGGCCGGCTTCCAGGTGGATGAAGGCTGAAGCCTGACCGGTTTGTGCGGTGACCTGGGCCTTTGCCGGAAGTCCGTCCGGTGTGGAATTGGAACTGAGATAGAACTCGCCTTCCCCCTCACCTTCCGTGGTGGAGTAAAACTTATAATCGCCCGTCACCGGGGCGATAACATAACCCCACATTTTGCCCCAGAAGAAGTCATCCTTGCACATATCCTGGACATCGGCCGTTTCCAGCGTGACCGGGTAACCTTCCTTGAAGACCGGATCCTGTTTGTAGGGATAATCCTGCCACTGGGCAATCTGGGTGGCACCGTATTTACACCCGAAGGTATTGTAGGTTCCCAGGGGGATATCGAATGTCAGTTCAAAAGGTGTATTCCCTGCAGCCTGGTCGACTTCGTCGATACAGCTTACCGTCAGAGATGCGGTGCCGGTCAATCCCAGGTCGCGGAAATACACAAGGGCGAAATTATCGCCGGCATGATAGACGATGGAATCGACAGTGATCATATCGGGTGAGTTGTTGACATCGTCGAAATAGATGTTCTGTTCGACATCGGCATCACCGTCGTCAACCTGGGAAAGGATGACGATATGTTCGGTACCCTGGCCAACGTTGACATGTGTGAACTGCGGCATGCCAAAGGTAGCCACGTCGTTGACACCTGGTGTTGAATCGCGGAATTCGGCGAGGAACTGAACGGTTTCGCGTATCCTCTTCATCGGAGTAAACGGTTCCGCGGTCATCCTTGAGGGTGACCGTGATCACGGCAGGGCCGTTGGAAGAAGCCGTGTAGCTGATCGTTGCTGTGGAAGAGGTGCCATCATAATCTACGGTGATATCGCCGTCGGCCACGACTGCCTGGTTGCTGCTTGTGGCAGTGATCGTGACGGTTTCATCGCGTTCCGGGTTGCCGTCGGTGATGCCGGTGAGGGTCACCGTCTGCATACCGTCGCTGATGTAAGCCCAATGGGGATTGGCAACCGGGTCGACGGTGGGTTTGCGGTTGGCGTAGGCATCGGTGCCGGCCCGGAAATCATCGATCCGGACATCGCTCAGAGCGCACGATTCACGGTCCGGTCCACACCCATGATCAGGTATTTGACCTGGAACGGGTTGACGTTCTTCCAGTCGGAAGAAAAGTCCCATATGGCTTCGTGATAGGCGCCGTCGGCCGGGACAGCAATGTACTTTGATATTGGTCGACTGGCTGAAATTCCCATCATTCGTCGGGGCATTGATATCCTGGAGCCTGGCTTCAAACCGGGTCAGGGCTTCGGCACTTTTCACGCGGAAGCGGACATACGGTTTGACAAGCCCGAGGTTCATCTCTTCGGGGAAGGTGAAACGGATGTAGTCGTTCACGCTGGTGGTCTTGGTGACGACAAGGTTTTCATCGGCGGCATCGCGCGAAATGGTGAAGATACTGCCGGCGCCCGAATTATTCCAGTTCCGGACTTCCCATCCGGTCATGTTGGCATCGCCGGAGAAATCATCGGCAAACCCGGAAACACCGGAAAGGAAATGATACACGAGGCTATACGACCTCAAATCGCCGTTTTGTGCCGTGACATCCAGGGAGTTCACGGTATTCAGGTCGATGGAATCTCCCGAAGCCACGGAGGACTGGGCAAAATAATCACGGGTGAACATCAGTTTCCCTCCCGACGGAAGACCCGAATAGATGTCGAAGGTAATCGTGTTGGCATTGTCATCCACGGTTCCGGCGATCGATGTGATACCAAAATCCAGGGAGACATCGGTGACTGTGTTGATGTCGCGGGCGGCTGCCACGGTGACTGTTACCGTATAAGTGGCCGTATGCTCTCCGTCGGCAGAAGTCACGGTGAAATCAACCGGGTTGGTGAAATCGGCCGGGGTGCCCGGGGCAGGATCAACGGTGGCGCCGTAAGATGTCTTGATGACGGGAACAAGTGCGGTGAGATCCGACCCGTAGGGAACCTCCACCTGGATGGTCCTGGCCGCGCTGTCGATGACACCTGTAACGGGAACGCCAAGACCGCTGAAGCTCGAAATTTTCGATCTCGGTTAGGGTGGAATCGACAACGGCCTCGCTGGAAATGAATGAACTGCCAATGATGGAGATTGTCGGATTGCTGGGGGTTTTCCACCCAACTTCGAGGTGGTCGCCGCCGCCGCCTTCTTTCATCAGTGCTTCAAAATAATAATAGCCCCCGGCATCGAGATGCACCGGAGAGAAGCCTGGCCGGCTGTCGTTGTCCAGGCTTTGTAATTGGTCCAGTTACTGACACTGCATATCAGCGTCAGGTTTGTCGGCTCGAAATGTCGGTGCTGAGCCAGAATTCGCTGCCATCGTCGGAGGCAACATAAAACGTATAGTCGCCGGTTTCTGCCGGAACGATGTACCCTGTGATCCTTGCCGAATAGTTGTCATCAACATTTTGTGGAGCATCGATGGAACTCAGGGTTTGTGTGACGTCAGGATTTTGAGCCGTAGAAAGATCGGCGAAAGTTCCTGAAAACAGGTTGAATTTCTCCCAGGTGACTTCTCCGTTCTGGGCACGAACGCCCGCCATGAAAAATGTCAAAAGGAAGATGGTTAACATGGTAAATCTGTTATTCATCCTCAGGTAATTTTAGTTGGTAAATAAGTCTGGTTCGCCAGGAGCGAACCACAATGATAGTTTTTTCCGGTAAAAATACGGAGCGGAAATACGGGTTTTTGATGAAAAAAAGTAATATGGATTCACTCTAATTTAGGGCAATGCCGCATCAATTCCTCCGGTCGACCCCCCACATCAGTTTATTTCTCAGCGTATTGTAGAAGCTGTTGAAGGGGAACTTGACCATCCTGATGCAATAGGGGGCCTTATCGATGAAAAGTTTGACGCTGGTTTTTACGGTATAAGACCTGGAATCCATGGCGACCTGGAATTCATCGCTGCGGGAATGCACTTCCAGACTGATGGTTTTATCATCGGGAACGATGATGGGGCGGACAGTGAGGTTATGGGGGGAAATGGGCGAGATGATGAAATTCCTGGATTCCGGAAGAACGATCGGCCCGCCAACGCTCATGGAGTAAGCGGTGGAACCGGTAGGTGTGGAAACGATGAGCCCGTCGGCCCAGTAAGAATTGAGGTAATCACCGTCGAGCCCGGTGTTGATGGTGATCATCGCCGTGTTCTTCTTGATGATGGTGATCTCGTTCAGGGCGGTATTCAGTTCATCCAGCGGACCGGATGAGGTGTTGAGCCGGATGAGGCAACGGTCTTCCAGGCTGTAATTCCCTTTGAACAGCTCATCGATGGAACCTGGAGATATCGTCGCGGGAGATGTTGGCCAGAAAACCGAGCCTCCCGGTGTTGATCCCCAGAATAGGGATTCCGGAGTCCCTGACGTGGCTCACCGTCTCGAGGAATGTCCCGTCACCGCCAAGGGAAAAAAGAAAATCGATATTCCCGGGAAGGCCGGTATCTTCATCATAATAACTGCAGTTCTCCGGCCGGATCCCGACTTTTCCAATGAGAAAATCGGCAAACAGCCGGTGCAGGATGATCTCCGTATTGTACTGATTCAGCTTGTCGAAAAGAAGTTTGATATTCTGGTAGAAATCTTCGCTGAAAGGCTTCCCGAAAAGTGCTATTCTCATTCTTTGATGTTTTCAGTTCGACATGTTGCCGGTTTTCGTCAGATATTCAGGTATCTCATGAACATGTCGAAACGTTCTTCATAAAGTTTCTCGGCATCATCGTCCTTCATATACGAAGCCTTGATCGAATATTCATACCTCTCGAACGTGCTGATGATGGATGTCAGGTCCGTCCGGTTGATCTTCAGCGTCACATCCATCTTGGTCGAATCTTCAGGCGATGAGATATAAAGGCTGAGGATCTTGGCATCATTGCTCTCGATGATCTGGGAAATCTCCGTGAGCGAATAATCATTTTCATTCACCTCGATCACCAGGATCCCCCCGGGGTGCTTCAGCGCGGAAAGATCGGCAAAATGCCGGACCAGGTCGTTGAGGGTGATCATCCCGAGGTAATTGTTCGACCGGTCGAGCACCGGTACGACGCTGAGGTTGAGCCGGGAAGCCACTTCGATTACTTCATAAATGTGCTGGTCTTCAAAAACATACGGGCTGAACAGCGAAAGACGGTGGTTCCCGATGGGTTCCTCGGCCATGTTCAGATTATAGATATCCTTATCGGAGATCAGTCCGAGAAATTCATGGTTATTAACGATGGGAAGATGGGAAATCCTGAAGATATCCATCCACGACAATGCCTGAACACCGGTATCCGAAGTTTTCAGTGCAGGCACAACATCCGACATCAAATCTTTCGCCAGCATATCTGCAGTTTTCAGATGAAAAGCCGTAACTTTGCAAAAAATTTTTTGAGTGCAAAGCCATGACCAGATTAAGCGTAAATATAAACAAAATTGCAACACTTCGGAATTCGCGGGGTGGAAATATTCCCGATGTGATCAAAGCCGCCGTGCGCTGCCAGGAGTTTGGTGCCGAAGGGATCACGGTTCATCCCCGGCCCGACGAGCGGCATATCCGTTACCAGGATGTCAGGGATCTCAAGCATGTGGTTTCCACGGAATTCAATATTGAAGGGTATCCGTCGGTGAAATTCATGCAGCTGGTCAGGGAAGTCGTTCCCGACCAGGTGACGCTCGTGCCCGATCCCCCGGGCGCCATCACCTCGTCGGAAGGCTGGGATACCCTGGCCAATAAGAATTTTCTGATCGATGTCATCCGGGAACTGAAGAGTTACGGCATCCGCACGTCGATTTTCATCGATACGCGCCTCGACATGATCGAGCATGCTGCCGATACCGGCACCGACCGGGTGGAACTTTACACCGAGCCCTATGCCACGGCCTTCCCGGAGGATCCCCGGAAAGCCGTCGAGCCTTTTGCCAGGGCTGCCGCCAAGGCGGCGGAGGTTGGTCTCGGAATCAATGCCGGTCACGATCTGAATCTCGAAAACCTGAACTATTTTCACCACCAGGTCCCGGGCCTGCTCGAAGTGTCCATCGGTCATGCCCTGATCTCCGATGCCCTCTATTATGGTCTTGAAAATACGATCCAGATGTACAAACGGCAACTGGTTGAGGCATGAAGTTGTTTTACAGAAAATACGGCGAAGGGCCACCGCTGATCATTGTTCACGGACTCTACGGCGAATCGGATAACTGGGTCAGCATCGGAAGAGCCCTGGCCGACCGCTACGAAGTGTTCATCATCGACCAGCGAAACCATGGCCATTCACCCCATGACCCGGAGCACAATTACACCGTTCTGAAGAATGACCTTCTCGGGTTCATGGATGAGCACAACCTCGGCAAAGCCATTCTCATGGGCCATTCCATGGGCGGAAAGACCGTTATGTTTTTCGCCGCGGCCTGGCCCGAACGGGTGCAGTCGATGATCGTGGTCGACATCTCCCCCCGGTCGTACATCAGCACCGACCAACCCTCACCGCATACCCTCGATCACCTGAATGTGGTCAATGCCATGATGAACGTGGATTTCGAAAAGGCGGAATCGAGGATGGACATCGACATGATGCTGGCACCATACATCCCCTCTCAGCGGGTCCGCCAGTTTCTCCTGAAAAATGTCCGGAGGAAGGACAGGACCCATTTTAAATGGAAACTCAACCTGCAGGCCCTGCACGATGAAATGCCGCGGATCCTCGACGGGCTCTCACCGGAAAAGTATCTCAACGGCAACGGCATTACAGGATTCCCGGCTCTTTTTATCCGCGGTGCCGATTCGGATTATATCCGGGAAGCTGACTACAGTATCATCCACACCATTTTCCCGACGGCCGAAATCGTGACCATTCCCAATGCCGGTCACTGGGTTCACGCCGAACAGCCGGAATTGTTTTTGAAGAATGTGAGGTATTTTCTGGAAGGGAATTGAGGGAGGAAGGATTGCCTGAAACAGACTTTTTGGGAATATCGGGATGATCGCATGCACGATTTTTCTTCTTTGCCTGATAGGAAACTTACGACGATCCTCGTCCCTACCGTCTTCCCGTACCCATGTATCCAGGTATACACCTGGACGGGCGGGTCGCGACCCGCCCCTACGGGTGGCTTCGAACGGACCTTATGAGAATATCGGTATGATCCTGAACGACGTTCTCACGCCCTTCATAACCTCATCACCTCATCACTTCCTCACTTCTTCCCTCCACCGACACAATCCTCTCCTCCTTCACCATCGCCTCGCCTTTGAACCGCAGAAACAACTGGATGATGGTGATCACGTCCTTCTCACAGTAGGTGGCGATCCGGGGCAGATCATCCTCCTCGTAAAAAACCCGGGCCACCATGGAACCGTCGATATCATCCTTAGGGGTCGGAATGCCGAAAACCGTGGCCAGCAATTCGAGAGAGGTATAATTCTTAAAATCGCCGAATTTCCATAGTTCCATCGTATCGACAAATTTCACCTCCCAGGGTTTTTTCCCTGCCACGTCGAGGGCCGAGGGAAGAGCTATCCCGTTGATGAGCATCCGCCGGGCGATGTAAGGAAAATCGAACTCCTTCCCGTTGTGGGCACAGAGATAGAATTCCTTCCGGCGGGAATATTTCATCAGCATGGCGGAAAATTCCAGGAGAAGGGCCTTCTCATCCTTCCCGGCGAAAGATTTCAGACGCATGGTCCGTTCCCCGTTCTCCGTCGTCAGGAGACCCACCGAGATACAGACGATCCGTCCGAACTCGGCATAAATGCCGGCTCTCTGGTATACATCTCCGGGACTTTGGCCTTCTTCAACAAAATATGCGGCTTTTTTGTCCCACAGTTTTCTTAAAACGGGGTCTGCGTCTTCGTATGACGGTGCCTGAGGTACCGTTTCGATATCCAGAAAAAGAAGGTCCCCGGGGTTCAAATGGTCGAGCATATGCGTATAGTTTTTATAAAGGTAAAAACTAGCGGCCGGGAAAAAAAGAATTGGCAGTGAAAATTGGTAGTCGGTGGCTCCCTGCACGTGAAGTCGCAGCATCTATTTAGTGTCAGAAAGAAAACTCATGTTTTTTAGCCGTGCTTGATAAGAAAACGTCAAGAGCAAGGCTTGCGATGACTGAAAAACAGGAGTTTACTATTCGTAAATGACTGTTTTGAAGTCGAGCATAACGCAGCTATTGGCGTTTTCTTGCAAGCACTATTTATTGAACCAGGCTTTCCTGTGTTCTACCCCGATTGGCATAAACCTCTCCCTTCCTCCCTCCCTTCCTCACCTCTTCACTTCCTCACCTCATCACCTCCTCTCCTCCCCTCCTCACTGCAGTCCCAGCCTTTGTTTGATGATTGTGCTCAGCACATTGATCGCCACGGTATTATTCCCGCCCTGGGGGACGATGATGTCGGCATATCGCTTGGTAGGCTCGATGAACTGGAGGTGCATGGGCTTGACCGTATCGTGGTAGCGATCGAGAACGACATCGACCGTCCTTCCGCGCTCGGTGAGATCACGGTATATCACCCGGCTCAGGCGGTCGTCGGCATCGGCATCCACAAACACTTTCAGGTCGAGGATCTCCCGGAGAGGTTCATGGGTGAAGATCAGGATCCCCTCAACAATGACCACCTTTCTGGGTTCCACCGTGATGGTCTCCGGACTGCGCGTGCAGGTCAGGTAGGAATACACGGGCTGCTGAATGGTCCGTCCCGATTTGAGCTGCCTGATATGATCGACCAGCAGCGGAAATTCGAGCGATGAAGGATGATCGAAATTGATCTTCTGCCTCTCCTCCATCGGGATGTGACCGTTATCCCGGTAGTAGGAATCCTGCGGAATGAGCGTCACCTGGTTATCCGGGAGATTCTCGATGATCTTCCTGACCACGGTCGTTTTCCCGCTCCCTGTGCCCCCGGTGATTCCGATAATGAACATAAATAAAATGATGTTTTGGAATTATCGTTTAACTTTGCATCCTGTACGTCAAACCGCTATTCGTCTCTAACGCCACAGAACATGATCAAACATATTGTGATGTTCCGCTTCAAAGATAATGAAGGAAAGGAAGAAAAAATAAAAAAAACAAAAACGATCATCGATGATCTGAAGCATAAAATCCCCGGATTGTTAATATAGAAGGCGGGATCAACATCAGCACCCGGAAAAATGCCTTCGATATCGCCCTGGTCAGCGATTTCAGCAGCCCCGCGGACCTGGAGGCTTACCGGGTCCATCCCGGGCACCTGAAACTCGTCGAATACCTGAGCCAGTTCGGGCATGATGTTGTTGTCACCGATTATGAATACTAAATCTCCGGCCATGAATGACCTGTATCCTCTGAAATTCACACCGATCTTAAAAGATAAAATATGGGGCGGCAAAAAGCTGAATGCCGTCCTTCACAAAAGCGGAGCCTCTCCCAAATGTGGCGAAAGCTGGGAGATATCGACCTATCGAAGGAAATATCTCCGTGGTGAGTGAAGGATTCCTCCGGGGGAATAATCTCCTCGAACTGATCGAGGTCTACATGGGCGACCTTGTCGGCGACAAGGTATATGACAAGTTCGGCATTGAATTCCCCCTGCTCATCAAGTACATCGATGCCAATGAGATCCTGAGCATCCAGGTCCATCCCGATGATGAGACGGCGATGAAAAAACACAACGCATACGGCAAGACGGAGATGTGGTATGTTATCGATGCCGAGAAGGATGCAGAGCTGATCACCGGTTTCAGCCGGACCATCGACAAGCCGACGTACCTCGAGTATTTCAACACCGGCCGTCTGCAGGAGATCCTGAATGTGGAGAAGGTGCACCGGGGTGATTGTTTCTTCATGCCCGCCGGGCGTATTCACACCATCGGAGCGGGGATCCTGCTCGCCGAGATCCAGCAGACCTCGGATCTGACCTACCGGATTTACGATTTCGACCGGAAGGACGAAAACGGTGTGGCCCGCGAATTGCATACCGATTTGGCGCTCGATGTCATCGACTTCAACCATCACCCCGATTACCGGACAGAATACGAAAAGGCAAAGAACAAAACGGTGACCCTCGTGGACTGCCCCTATTTCACCACCAATGTCATCCGCCTGGACAAGGCAGTGGAAAAGGATTATCACCTGATCGACTCGTTTATCATCTACATGTGTGCCCGGGGATCGGTCAAAATCGGCTATGGCAGCGACAAGACCACGGATCTGAAAACCGGGGAGACCGTCCTTATCCCGGCCATGCTGAAAGAATTGACGATCGAGCCCCTGGAAGAATCCGAACTCCTGGAAGTTTACGTTCGCCAGTGATGGTGGAAAGGGGTTGCTGCGTGGGTTAAAGGAATTTGAAGGATCTCAAAGACAGGGATGTGCTATTTTTTATCTTTTGGCTTTGATGTTCACTTTCACCGGAATACGATCATGATCCTACATCTGAAACCAGGAATTGAGAATACCGTCAGGCGCGAAATCAGGGACGAACATGTCGCCTCGCGATACGGGACCGACCAGCTGCCGGTGCTGGCCACCCCTGAGATCGTATCCTTCATGGAATTACACGGCGCTCTCGTCGGTGCAGCATTTGCTTCCCGAAGGGTACAGCAGCGTGGGCGCCGAAATCCACCTGAAACACATCAGGCCGGTGGTTTCGGGAACTTCCCTCGCCTGCCATTCCCGGCTTACGGATGTGATCGGCAGGAAGCTCTTTTTCGAGATCAGCCTCCGGGCCGGCACAGAGCTCGTCGCCACAGCCTCCCATATCACGGGCGGTGGTGAATAACGAAAGTTTCTTACGAATGACAAGGATAGAGACATGAAAATCAACCGGGCAGAATTCATCAAAAGCAGTGCGCAGACCGCCGAATGTCCCAAACCCGACAAGCCGGAGATCGCCTTTATCGGCAGGTCAAATGTGGGTAAATCCTCGCTGATCAACCTTCTGACCGGGAGAAAAAATCTGGCCAAAACCTCGGTCTCGCCGGGAAAGACAAGGCTGATCAATCATTTTCTCATCAACGATACCTGGTACCTGGTCGACCTCCCCGGATACGGCTACGCCAGGGTCAGCAAAGGTGAACGCAAAAAATTCGGAAAACTCATCGAAACCTATCATCTGCGGGCCGCCCATCCCTGGTGTGCCTGCTGGTGCTGATCGACAGCCGGCTGAAGCCCCAGCAGATTGACCTTGATTTCATAACCTGGCTGGGAATGAACGCTGTGCCCTTTTCCGTTGTTTTTACCAAAACGGACAAGCTCAACCAAATGAACCTGAGCCGGAATATCCATCTTTTTGAAGATGAAATGCTGAAAACCTGGGAAGAATTGCCGCCCGCCTTCATGACCTCATCATTGAACAAAACCGGAAAGGAGGAGGTGCTTGACTATCTGGAGAAGATCATTACCCAACAGTTCAACTTTTGAAAAATATTCATTTAATTTTGGTTTAAGAATGATTACATTTGCCACCGAAAAAAGGATCATATTTCAACATATCTCTTCAAAAATCATGATCAATAATGCTCCGGTCAAGTTTTTCGCGGGAAGAGGGACCAAACCTCTGGCAGAAAAAATAGCAAAATCCTTCGGGATCGAGCTGGGAAAACGACGGTTCTTGAATTCAGTGACGGTGAGATTCCAACCCTTTTATGAAGAATCAGTCAGGGGATGCATCGTCTTCATCATTCAGTCCACCCCCCCCCCGGCAGAAAATATCCTCGAACTTCTCCTGATGATTGATGCCGCCAAGCGGGCCAGCGCCTATAAAGTGGTCGCCGTTCTCCCCTACTTCGGATACGGCCGCCAGGACAGGAAAGACAAGCCCCGTTCTTCGATCGGCGCCAAACTTATCGCCAACCTGCTGGTCTCTGCAGGTGTCGACAGGGTAATGACGATGGACATGCATGCCGACCAGCTCCAGGGATTTTTCGATGTTCCCGTCGACCACCTCTACGCTTCTTCCATCTTCGTGCCCTATATTAAAAGCCTGGAACTGGATAATCTGGCCGTTGCCGCACCCGATATGGGAGGAACGAAAAGGGCCAATGCCTACGCCCGTTTCCTCGGCTGCCAGATGGTGATTTGTTACAAGGTGAGAAAAAAACCCAATGTGGTTGAAGAAATTCGCGCCATCGGCGATATGAAGGACAAGAACATCTTCATCATCGATGATATGATCGACACCGCCGGCACCATTACCCTCGCCGCCGAAATGATGAAAAATGAAGGGGCCCTCTCCGTGAGAGCCGTGGCCACTCACCCGGTGCTTTCCGGCCCGGCCTACGAACGCATTGAACAGTCGTTCATCGATGAGGTGATCGTCACCGATTCCATCCCCATAAAAAACTTTTCGGGAAGATCAAAGTCCTCTCCATTGCCGACCTTTTTGCCGAGGTCATCAATAAAGTCTATAATTATCAGTCGATAAGCTCACATTTTATCACTTAAGTTCGTATATTTGCACTCCGATTTTTCAGGATCATTAAAATTACCCATGTGTGATGGGGAATTCATCTTATTGTTTAATTCTTAGTAGCACAAACGTATTATGAAAACATTTAGAAATTCAAGTCAAAAAAGAGAGAAGCTTGGCAAATCCGAAACCAGGCGCCTCAGGAACCAGAGCATGGTTCCCTGTGTCATGTACGGTGGAGAAGAAAATCTTCACTTCTATGCCCACGAAAACCTGTTCAACAAGGTGGTCTTTTCACCCGATGTCTTTCTTGTTCAGCTGAACGTCGACGGGCAAAAGCTACATGGCCATCATGCAGGAAATCCAGTTTCATCCGGTGACCGACAAGATCATCCATATCGATTTCGTCGAAGTGATCGAAGGGCAAACCCGTTGTGGCCAACATTCCCGATCAATCTCACCGGGAACTCCATCGGTATCCGCAACGGTGGTAAACTGCGGCAGAGAAAAAGGTATCTCAAGGTGAAGGGTCTTGCCGAGAACCTTCCCGACCGGCTGGATGTCGACATTACCAATGTCAATATCGGCGATGTCATCAAAGTTGAGCGACCTGAACTATCCCAATCTTGAAATTCTCGATCCGCACCGTTCGATGGTGGTTTCCGTTGTCTCTTCACGTGTGGCCATGAAAGACATGGAGGTCCCGAAGAAGGCGCTGAAGGTGCTGCTGCTGAAGGTGAAGCTGCTGAAGGCGAAGCTGCTGAAGGCGAAGCCGCTGAGAAAAATGCTGCTGAATGATCATTTCAAATGGCTTGATCAGTTTTGAAGTATCTCATCACAGGACTCGGAAACCCGGGTGAGCAGTACGCTCACACACGCCATAACATCGGATTTGATATACTGGATGCCCTGGCCTGCGGCATCCGGTATTTCTTTCCTCGATAAACGGTACGGATACATCAGCGAGTTCAAGTATAAATCCAGGATCTTCCATCTGCTCAAGCCAACCACCTATGTCAACCGCAGCGGACTGGCCGTTCACTATTATCTTAAAATGCTTAAGATTCCCGCAGAAAACCTCCTGGTGATCGCCGATGATCTGGCCCTCCCCTTTGGCACTCTCAGGCTCGCGCCCGCGCGGCGGCGATGCCGGGCACAATGGCCTGAATAACATTATCCAGGTTCTGGGCAGCCAGGTCTTTCCACGGCTGCGCTTTGGCATTGGCAACGATTTCCCGCAGGGCTACCAGGTCGACTATGTCCTCGGCCACTGGACCGCAGAAGAGGAAAAAGCGCTTCCTGAGCGGATCTCCCTGGCCTGCGAGATCATAAAATCGTTTGGTACCATCGGCATCGACCATACGATGAATGAATACAACAACCACTGATCACCCGCCATCAACCTTTCCGTTAATCGGTTGTTAATTCATCTGAAGCTTTCATCCGTTCTACTTCCAGATGCCTCTGTCGTTCATGGGAAAACGTACCATCAAATATATCATCTTTTTCTCAGCCCTGTCGCTTTCGGGACTCATCATCACCCAGATGCTTTGGGTGAGAAATGCCCTGGACCTGGCAGAAAGGCAGCATTCGCACCGGGTCGATCTCGCCCTTGCCGATGTACTCGAAGAGCTCAACGACCGGATCATTCCGGCGAGCGATACCCTGGTCAGTGTCAGCAGGAGAAGAGAAGCCCACAGGAGAAGGGATCTTCAGCGTTCTCGACCTTAACCTGCTGCGCCGGCTGATCCGGAAATACGCCGATTACCATGACCTCGACCAAAACTACGTCTACTCCATCGTCAAAACCGGCAATGATTCGGTGGTCTGGAGTTCCTCTCCCAACCTTCCCGACAGGAAAAATGCGCATATTCATAAAGCCTGCCTGCACAACCTCTGGAAAAAAAATTATTACCATCTGGAGCTGTACTTTCCCGACCAGCGAAGGGATGAACTCGTCAGGATGTCAGCATGGATGATCACCTCGGGCATTTTCCTGATCGTCATCATCTTATCCTTTTATTACATCATCATCGCCATCTTCCGGCAGAAAAAGATCTCCGAGATCCGGGACGATTTCATCAATAACATCACCCATGAATTCAAAACCCCCATTTCCACGATCTCCCTGGCGTCGGAAGTCCTTCTGAACACTCAGAAAGAGCATCCGGAATCGCGGATCGCCAGGTATTCGAGGGTGATTTATGAAGAAAACAGCCGGATGCGGCAACAAGTCGAACAGGTCCTCAAGCTCGCCCTCCTCGAAAAAGGGGAATATAAACTCGACAGGAAAGTTATCCAAATGGATGAGATGATCCGGAAAAATGTTGATCATCTCCTCCTTGAACATTGCGACCGGGAAGTTGAAGTCATCTACCGGCAGGAAGCTGAAAATGCCATGGTCAGTGTCGATCCTCTGCATTTCGGGAATATCGTCAACAATCTCCTCAGCAATGCCATAAAATATTCAGGTAAAAAACCAGTTATAATCATTGGCAGCAGGAATGAGGGCGGATTTTACGTTTTTTCAGTCGAGGACAGGGGCATTGGCATCAGCCGGGAAAACATACGACATATTTTTGACCGGTTTTTCAGGGTTCCCACCGGTGATGTTCACAATGCAAAAGGCTTTGGGATAGGCCTTTACTATGTAAAACAGATGACTGAAGCGCACGGAGGAAAAATAAATGTATACAGTGAACCCGGAAAGGGTACACGTTTTGATGTATTCATTCCCCTGGCGAACGAATAAAGAGAACGTCATGAAGAAGACTAACAGTTCGAAAATATTGCTCGTTGAAGACGACGCCAACCTTGGGTATGTTCTGAGCGACTTCCTCCGGATGAGCCATTACGAGGTGGTGCTTGCCCGCGACGGCCGGGAAGGATTTGAACTGTTCCGCGACGGGAACTTCGACCTTTGCATCCTCGACGTTATGCTCCCCCTGATCGACGGCTTTACCCTGGCTGAAGAGATCCGCAAACTGGATCCGGAAATCCCCTTCATCTTCCTGACGGCTAAAAATATGGAAAAGGACAGGATCCGCGGACTGAAGATCGGTGCCGACGATTACATCACCAAACCCTTCAGCACAGAAGAACTGAATCTTCGGATCGATGCCATCCTGAGACGATCCAAATATTCCATCCTGAAAGACGATGCCGGCAATGTGTTCCATATCGGCAGCATGACCTTCGATTATACCAACCACGTCCTCAAGTCCCCCTCAGGGGAGAGACGGCTGACCAAAAAGGAGGCCGAAGTTCTCCGGCTGCTCTGCATCAATAAAAACAAGGTGGTCAGGAGGGAAGTGGCCCTGAAGAATATCTGGGGCGACGATGACTACTTCATGGGAAGGAGCATGGATGTCTACATCACCAAGCTCCGGAAATTCCTCAGTTCTGACGACAGGGTGTCTATCGTGAATGTGCCCCGGACGGGATTCCGGCTCGAGGTGGAGGAATGACGCCAGCAGGCAGGCCCGTGAACTTGCGGAACAGGACGAAAATCCCGATATTTGCAGGGCCCTATGAAAAACCCGCTCAAACAATCGCTTACAGAACACACAGCATGAACAACGACCAGGACAATCAGCCCAGGATAGACAAATACCTTTGGTCGGTGCGGATTTTCAAGACCCGCTCGCTGGCTACCGAGGCCTGTAAAAAGGGAAGAGTTAAAATCGGGGGTCAGCAGGTCAAGCCTTCCCGGCACGATCCATGCAGGGGAAGAAATTGAGATCCGTAAACCACCCGTGGTTTACACCTACCGCGCGCTCGCTTTTCCCAAAAGCCGGGTGGCCGCCAGGCTCGTACCCGATTTCGCCTCCGATCTGACCCCGGAAGAGGAACTCGCCAAACTCAGAATGCAGGACGATTTCTTCATCAAACGTGACAAAGGCGCCGGCCGGCCAACCAAAAAGGACCGCCGGACCATCGACAAAATAAAAGACAACTGACCTATGATCATCGCTCAGGAGAAACGCAAGGAAAACATCGCGGAATATCTGCTTTACATGTTCCAGATTGAGGATGTCATCCGGGCTTCGGAATTCAATATCGACCTGATCGACCAGCGCATCATTTCGCGGTTCGATCAGCCCTACTCTGTCAAAAGGGATATGCGCGAGTGGTACGTCTCACTGATCCGGATGATGAAGGATAACGGTGTGGAAAAAAAAGGACATATCCCCTTGTTGAACAGCCTCATCGATGAAGTCAACAATCTCCATCTCAGGTTGTTGAACAAAGGCAATGAAACCAACTACAGTGACGCCTTCGCCAATGCACGCCCCGCCATTGAAGAACTGAGGGTGAAATCGCAGGATGCCTCGATCAATGATGTGGAACTGGGCCTCAACGGCTTGTACGGACTTCTCATGCTGAGGCTTCAGCAGCGGACCCTGAATCCCGAAACGGAAAAGGCCTTTGGCCACATCAGTGAGTGGCTGGCGGAACTTTCTGTCCGCTTCCGGGACTTCGAACAGGGCATGTCGGAATTTTAGAACTGATAGGAAAATCCGACCCCTAACACTTCCTTCAGCTGCCACCCGGGTCCCACACTCCCGTCTTTGCGGATCAGGTTGATGTCGTCATCATAAATCCCGTTCACATTGAGCGTGGCCGACAGAAAATTGTTGATCTTCATGGCCAGGAGGAGTTCGAAATTAATATCGATGTTTCCCGGTTTGTCGAGGTAGTTGGAAAAGAAATCGATTTTCGAACCCAGGGTCACATTCTCCACCACTTCGACGGTATATTTCACCCTGACATATCCCCCCAGTTCGGCCCTTACCTTTTCTCCCGGACTGACGCCGAACTGCCCTGCAGCTGAAAGTGAATCATCCATGACGAAGGTGAATTTGGCTGCCAATGGCGAAAGAAAAAGGTCGAAGTGATCACCAGGGTGAGTAATCCATCCCCACCGAGCCGGTCAGGTAACCCGGCGCCATGAAATCGGATATCCTGGCCTTTGCGGTGTCACCATAGTATTTATACCCGTTGGCAAACTGGGTCCTGAAATTCAACAGGCCGCTGTACTCCCAGTCATCTGATGCTTTTCGTCCGTATTGGGAGGTAAACTCGATCCGGTCGTTCGTTTTCCGCGTGATCTGACCCTGTTTATTCAGGCCGAAGCCAAGATCCAGTGAAGTTTTCCAACTGGAAAGCAGGGTGAGGTAGTTGGCGTACACATTGAACAGACCTTCGCCGGATACCGACGGCTCTCCACCGGCGGCCCACTGGTAGAGGGAGACCTGGGAGAAGGTTAGACTGGCAAGCCCGCCTTTGTTCCAGCCAAGGGTGTCTTTTTTTGTATCGGTGTCCTGTGCATACACAGCATAGGAAATAACCAACAAAGAAATAAGAAGTCCATTTCTTTTTCATGAATTGGGGGGTTAGATTTGAATAAAATGCGGCATGAATAAACCCGCATTATTCCTGTTTGTCGTTCGCTAAACACAAATAAAGGAAAAATTGTTTTGAATCGTGGCGAAACCGGGTAAGAAATCACTCGTCCAGAAACCGGTTCTCCCATCTCCCTCCCGGATTGATGGGTTCGTCCCTGTGACCGAACCATCGGAACCGGTTGCGGGCCACCCAGTTATATATCCGGTCCCTGATCGCCCGGGGGATGATCACGAATACAAAAAGGAGGTTGGCAGGAAAATCCAGCCGGCGGACGATCCTTAGCACCGCATCCGACCGGAAGTATTTCCGGCCCTGGTCCACCAGAATGACGGATTTGAACGGGGATTCGTTGAGAGAAAGAGGGAATCGCTTCTTTCTCAGATCGCTGCGCAGTCCGACGAACCGGAACCGCCCGTTCCTGTCATTTCGCAGAATGAACAGCACGGTGGCGCTGCAGAGATTGCAGTGTTCATCGTACAGGACGACCGGGAAATCCGTTCCGGAAGGTTGTTGTGTCATGCCGTGCTTTTAACGGAAAGAACAATTCGGAGCCTTTTCGTTTTGGGCGGAAATTACCCCACGCTCTCTCATTGACATCCTCATCCTGTTTTAGTAACTTGCCGTAAAGGTGTTCACCGATAAAAAACAGGAATCATGTCCAACAATCATTTTCTGTGTCCGCATTGCAGGGGTCATCTGAAGGTGGGTGATTATATCGTCCTGACCATCCGGAATAAAAACCGCGAAAAGGGCCTCTTACTGCTTCACCCGGAGATCGGAAATTACACCAGTATCAAACACCCGAAATTCGAATACAAAGAAGGTGATACGGTCGATTTTTTCTGTCCTCTTTGCCAGCACCGTCTGCATTCGGATTTTGATGAGAATCTTGTGTATGTCAATATGGTCGATTCGAATGAGAAAGAATGCGATATCTATTTCTCGAGGATAGCGGGAGAAAAAAGCACCTTCCAGGTTTTGGGCGACACGGTGATGGAAACAGGCGAACATTCCGCGAGGTATACCTATTTCAAGATGTCGTCCAAATTCAAACGTTTTCTGAAAAAATAACACGGGAAAGGGCCGGCGAACGTTCTGGTCAATGCTCCGCTCCGACGAGTGGGCGAATCAACATACCGGGCATAAAAAAACTTCTGTCAGGTTCCGGAAAAGGGTTTCTTTTCCGGAACACTGATCAAAAGTCAATCAATCCGACTACTACATAAAACAACTAACTAGTGTCAGAAAGAAAACTCATGTTTTTTAGCCGTGCTTGATAAACGTCAAGAGCAAGGCTTGCGATGACTGAAAAACAGGAGTTTACTATTCGTAAATGACTGTTTTGAAGTCGAGCATAACGCAGCTATTGGCGTCTTCTTGCAAGCACTAACTAGTGTTTGCACGAAAACGCGATGACCCTTCGGCTTCAGTTTCAAAGCTTTGGTAAACCTGGAAGAGTTTCTTAAAAAAAAGCTGAATCTGCTAGAGACTTTGTTTTGTATGGAGCATACAGGGATTTATTGTCGTCTTTTATCGCATTACCTTACAGAAAGAAAATATCATGTTTGGTTGGAGATGCCAGTTCAGATCATCCGTTCGTTGGGACTTCAAAGAGGTAAAAATGATCGCATAGATGCCAAACGTATAGCAGAATATGCCTGCTTAAAGAAGGATAAGGCTGTACTTTGGGAACCGCCACGTGAGGTTGTACTTCGAATGAATGATTTATTAACATTACGTGACCGTCTTGTTGAATCCCGTAAATCTTTAAAGCAGCCCATAAAGGAGCTTAAAGATGCAGGATTCAAGGAGGCTGCCATGGAGATCGCGAAAAAATGCAAAATGACCCTTGAGGCCATCGGAAAAGAGATCAAACAAATTGAGAAAGAACTTGACGATATGATCAACAATGACTCGAACCTAAAGAGATTATTTGGGTTAGCGGTCAGTGTTGTCGGAATAGGTAAAATAACCGCAATGTACTTACTTTATTATACCAATGAATTCAAGCTTTTCATTAATGCCAAACAGCTGGCATGCTATTGCGGAGTTGCTCCATTTGAGCACCGATCTGGTACGTCGATAAGGGGTAAAGATAGAGTCAGTCCGTTTGCAAATAAGAAGCTTAAAAAACTGCTTCATCTTGTTGCCATGTCTACGCTTAAGAGAGATCCGGAGCTCTCTATGTATTATAAGCGAAAAGTTGCCGAAGGAAAAAATAAGATGGTTGTTATCAACGCAATCAGAAATAAAATTCTTCATCGAGTTTGCGCGGTGATCCAAAGAGGCACTCCTTATCAATTAAATTATCAATTAGCTTAACCCATTAGTGACAAGGCATATGTCGATTACCGTCGGTTGTATCGTCTGCATAATCAAGGAGCTTTCTTCGTTACCAGAGCAAAAAATAACATGCGGTTTAAACGCATGTACTCTGCCCCAGTAGATAAAGAACAGGGCGTTCGGTATGATCAGACGGGCAAGTTGGAAACCTAAAGTAATCAGGAGAAAGATCAGGAATTTATTTTCCTGACCAACAATACGAGCCTGGCTGCTCCCGGTATCGTCATGTTGTACAAAAAACGCTGGGAAACAGAATTATTTTCCCAAATGGATGAAGCAACATCTGAGGATAAAATCCTTCTGGGGCACAACCTTAAATGCTGTGAAAATCCAAATGTATTGTGCGATCATGGCTTAGTTGCAAAAGTTGGTGACAAACTAAAAGTTGACCGCAAAATCTATGAAATTCTAAAAATCCTCAGCATCTCTCTACTCGATAAAACGTCTTATAAAATAGATACTTAATGCGATTACAAAGATGTCAAAGAACTAAATAATAAACAATTAACAATCAGTGGAATTTATGTGTCCACGAGTAAACTTAACTAAAAAAAACAAAAAATATTTGCTCAAATCATAGAAATCGCTCAGGGACCGGTGACTTAATTCAAGAGGGTGAACTTTTCGGATGGTGGTAAGGCAGGCAAAAGGTCCCTACGTATAAATTTAATATTCAGCGACTTTCGCAAGAAGGGCCTTTTGCCTGCCTTACCACCATCCGAAAAGTTCTTCGTTCATCGAATTGACTGGTCCCTGAGCGAAGCCGAAGGGGAATCGAGTTTTCTTTCTGACACTAACTAACGAACTAACTTAACTAACAAACTAACCTTATATTTTTACCGTTCGTGCCGGGTATTGTTCTAAAATTACCACCAGCCTTCCGGCATGTTCAGGATATCTTTGGGTGCATCAGGAGTTCCCTGTGCCGGTCCATAGAAAACACTACCGCCATAAGTTGTCAGGTAGAGCATCCCCGGATGATGAATGTCGGGGATGGCTCGCTGACCCCATTTAAACCGGTATCCTTCGATCCTTGACCAGTCTTCCCCGTAGTTATCACCCCGAAAGGCCGCGTTCTGAAAGGTATTGATGAAAATGGTGGATGGATTTGCAGGATCGAGGCCGGCTGAATTGACGCGATACCTCTCATCGAAAACCTGTTTCCAGGTTTTTCCGCCGTCCGAAGTTTTAAGCACTCCGCCATGGGCATCGGAACCGGAAGCATCCGAGGGCCAGCAGCTGACGTACATCCTGTCGGGATTGTCGGGATCGATGAGCAGGTCGTGGGGCCCGTTGACGCCCTCGGGAAGCGGCATCGGCGTCCAGTTGGCGGCATTGTCATCACTGTAATAGATGGCACCGTCAACCGTCTGGTCGTTTTGTCAGGCCCCGCGGGAAAAGGACAAAGAGCCGTCCGTTCTTGTTGCGCCGCAGCTGCCAGGCAAAGAGGTTATCACCCAGTCCGGAATTCGCAAGGGTCCACGTTTTCCCGTCATCGGTGGATTTATAGACCCCCTGATCGAAAACACTGACATAAAGGATCCTCGAACCGGCAGGTGAGTCCGGATCTACCAGGACGTTCGTGCAGATGGCATGCCCGGGCAGACCGTCATTGCTTTTCTGCCAGGTGACACCGTCATCGGTGGATACGGCAACACCGCCAACGTAACGTCGACAAGTAGCCTCCGAACATCTTGGTCCGCGGAAGGTCGTGGGCTCCCGACCATGCCGACCAAACCTTTCCTTTCACGTCGGGATCGAAAGCCACCTGGTAGCAGGTGTTCTGCCAGCTGAACGGCACACCGTTCAGGGCATGATGCCAGCTCTTACCTCCGTTGAAGGTATGGAACAGTCCCATATCCGTGTAACAGATGAAAAAATGATCGGTGTTGAAGGGATCGAAGTGAACGCCGTAACAGGTGGTGACATCCAGTCCGCCGCTGGCATACGAGCCGTCCGGAAGATTGTGGCTGTAACTCTGTTTCCAGGTTTTTCCGCCGTCAGAGGTCTTGTATCCCCTCCCGTTATCACCGGCGAAGCAGATGTCCGGGTTACCGGGCGCCACACCCAGGTCGATGGGTGCCCCGCCCCAACCCGGGTCGTAACTCTTCTCCATCCACGAACCTTCGAAATTTTTTGTGATATAACCGTCCGGTGTGGAGGAAAGCAGGACAGGTTGCCATGATTTTCCGCCATTGACGGTTTTGAAAATGCTGAAGATATCCACGGCTTTCCCCTGCTTATCCGCCTTGGGATTGATCACCGAGATGTAGGCCACCGAGGGTTGGGATTCACACACGGCAAGGCCCTGCCGCAAAACGGGAACCTTTCCTTTCATTGTCCCGTCAAGGATGCCTGTATTGACCTGAGTCCAGTGTTCCCCCCAGTCGCGGCTGACGTACATTCCTCCGTCAATCCCACTGCCTTTGCGGACAAACCTGGACTGAAGATAAATGAGGGCGCCGTCGGCTCCTTTTCCGCCTTCGACGGCGTTCACACGTTTCACCGGCAAGGGAAGCAACGTCACTTTTCCGGTGGTTTCATCCACCCGGGCACAGGCTTTCTCCGTGAAGACAAGCACCTTGCCCTGCATGCCGGCCATGCTCCCGGGGAAAATGGCCCTAACCTGCTCACCGGGAAGATGACTGACCAGGTGCCAGGTCTTGCCCTGATCCGTGGAGGTCGCAAGCATGGCTTTTCCTGCTTCGTCACCCTGATTGTTTGAACCCATGTAGAATTTCAGGGGTGCAAGCCCGAGCCAGATATGGCTATTGTCAGCCGGATCCACTTTTACCTTTTCAATCGTTCCGTCCAATGCACCGTCGATGATCTGGGAGGGAAGAAGATCGAGGTTCTGAAGATGATCGAATTTTTTGGCTTTCGACACATCCGGATAAATGATCTCTCCAGGTCATCCCCTTATCGGCCGAACGGTACAGCATGCTCAGCCCGGATCCCCGGTCCTCGCTGTGCCTGAATCCACGCGTGGCAACATAAACCACATCAGGATCCTTCGGATCAAATTCAAAATCCTCCGGCACATTCCACAGATTTTTCATCGTCCAGTTTTCACCGCCGTCATGCGACACGTAAGCGGCTGTCATATCGCAATGGGTCATGATGAAGTTCTCATCGAAAGGACTGATGGTGGGCTTCAGAACCCCGCCCCCGCCGCCGGGACCAATGACCTTCCATCCGGGTACGTTTCCGATAGCTTCCTTTGGACCCTCACTGTTCTGACAGGCAGCGCCAATGAAAAAGACGACGGCTAAAAACAGGTTGAATTTTCTGAAGGGATGGAGGAACAATTTCATGGAAACTGGAATTTTAATTGATCAAGTCGTAGCCCGGAGAGACTTTTCAAGACTGACCCAAAGGCATCCGGGCATCAATACAACTTCTTTTTTTACTTTCATTTCACTCTTATGCAAATTTAATTTTTAGATATGAACTAACAAACAAAAGCAAAAATAATTTTTATATTTGCTTTTGAAAGGTTTAGAAAGTTTTAAACCTTTATTTTCAAAAGGATCAGAACAGATCATCCTTTTTCAACACACATGAGACCTGCTGTAATTTTGTTCCTGTTGCTTTCCCTGGATTTCAGCCTGACGGCACAGGTTGTCGGGGGCAGGAAGGATCATGTGGCGGCGTATTTCTCATCATCAGAACGTGAGGGTGGTGAAAAGGTATTCCCTGACCAACACTCTGACTCCGACCCGGATTCCCTCTGCAGCTCAGGCCATCCAACCACCGGCGGACCGGGCCCCCTTCCCGGGCAGATCATGACCGATCCCTTACACCCGGATAAAATGGTCGTCAACTGCGACCGGGACCATGACGGCCGGTTGGATCCGTTCTTCATCTGCGGTGCCGGTGACCCCGAGGGGTTCCTGTACCGCGGCAGAAGGAATGCCGACGGTACCCGGGACGGAGACCAGATGGCACATGATCCGGAAGATGGAGAAAAACGGCGGAAATGCCATCTATTTCATTGCCGTGCGAACACACGGGGGCGATGCATGGAAAAGCGCCAGGGATGAGCCGGAGACGTATCCTGACGATCTGCATAATCCCTGGATAAACCAGGATCCGGAGCAGGGCCTCAACGAAAAGATCCTCGACCAGTGGGATCAATGGTTCGATGAGATGGACCGTCATGGCATCGTCATCTACTTTTTTCTCTACGATGATGCCATCGATGTGGCCAAAGAGTTCGGCTGGGCTCTCGACGGGAATGGGAACCTCGATCCCCGGGAAAAAGCGTTTGTCCAGGCCATCGTGAACCGCTTCAAACATCACAGGAACCTGATATGGTGCCCGATGGAAGAGGGACAGGAAATCGGGGCAAACTGGCAGGTCCATATTTCAAGAGATTGCGGCGGCGATCCATCAGGCGGATGAGCATAATCATATCGTGGCTACCCACCAGTTACCGGGAAATGTTTTTTTCCATGCCGGAGATCCTTCTGTTCAGCAATTCGCTCTTCAAACGGACAAATATCTGGTTCAGACGACCGACTCCCTTCATCTGTGGATGGCGGAGGCAGCCCGCCGGGCCAGGTCGCGATACAGCATCATCATGGCCGAAGATTATGTTCAGGGGAATTTTTCCTGTCCGAACGGTAACCGGAGCGAGATCAGGCAAAGGAACTGGGCAGCTGCCATGACGGGTGCAGGCATCCTGGTTCTGGGAATGGACATTGCTCACACTCCCGCGACCTGGCTGAACGATTGCCGCACCCTGCAGCATTTCTTTGTAAATACCCGTGTCAACTCAATGGCGCCTGCCGACAGCCTTGCCGGAAAACCAGGCGAATATGTCATGACCGGTCCGGGAGGCAGTTTCATCATCTATTCCGCCCATGCCAGGCAAAAGCTGGGTATCGGGAAAATTGAACCGGGCACTTATGATCTCCGCTGGCTGGATTGCATCAGCGGGAAAACGTACGATACACCTGGCCTTGTCCTTCGGTCTGGTCGCCATTTATGGAACGTGCCCCAAGGGTTCGGCGAAGAACTAGCCCTGTACGGTGAACGCAAAGACAGGTCGCCCGGACAGGAAGAGAACGCTGTCCGGTCAATAAAGGATGAAGAACAAAACCAACTCAACACCGCCCCTGTTGCCGAAAATAGTACAGTTGAAATAAAAACCGGTGACAAAGCTTATCTGCAACTGAGCTTCAGGGATCCCGACGGGGGCCCCGGCCCCTATACCGTCACCATCGTATCGGGACCGGAACACGGTACCCTGACAGGGACGGGCAATGACCGGTATTATGAACCTGGTGAAGGATATACGGGCAATGACCGGATCACCTGGCGGGTGAATGACGGGAAGGATGATTCGGGTCCGGGAGTGATCCGGATTCATGTAAAATGAATAACTTGAGGCAAAAAACTGAAGATGCTGTTCCCAAGGGTCATTTCCCGCCCTGAACCAACGGCGTTGCGTAAATCACTAATTCTGAACATTATGTCATATTTCGAAAAAGGAATCATGCTTTGGATCCGGAAATCCTGGATGGCTGTATTGCTGATCTTCGCGGTGATACCGGCGATGAACCTCCGGGCCCAGAACAAGACCGTACCGGGAAAAGTCGCATCCCCTTTCCCGACCTTACAGAACCTGGCCGTGGAATGGTATATCCAGGGCGATGACAACCAGAATGGAGTCACCACCGTGCAATACCGGGAAAAAGGCTCATCTGCATGGAAGGAAGGCATGCCCCTGTTCCGTGTGCCGGCAGGCGAGAATGTCAGGTTCTCATGGGTCAACAAGCATTCGGGAAGCCTTTTCAATCTTAAACCCGACACCGAGTATGAGATCAGGCTCAGTCTGAAGGATCCGGACGGCGGTGATGCCGTGAAAACGATCACCGCCCGGACACGCCCGGTTCCCGTGGTCAAAAAAACAGCCCGGATCATCGATCTCAGACCCGGCGTATATGACACCCTCCATGCCGAGAGCGGCACGGAAAAAAGACCAACGGTTTACCGATGCACGACGGGAACAGCCACGTTTTCCTATATCGATCTCCGCAACCGGCAATGGGTCTTCATTGAAGGACTGAATGTGAAAAACCTTCGCCAGGACGGCATCGGGATTCAACTCAATGGCGCAAAAAACTGTGTGGTCAGACATTGTACGGTCAATGCCGTTTATGGCATCACGGCGTACCTGCCCGGTGCCACCAACTGCTACATCAGCGACAATGACGTGACCGGCACCTGCGAATGGACCAATGAAGCCATGGGTGCGCATGGTGCCAACATCGGGGAAGGAATCGAAATGACCGGACCGGGCAACGTCATCTGTTACAACCGTGTCAAGGCGTTCAGAGACTGCATCTCCACCATGGAAGACGAACATGTCTACAACCAGACCTGCATCGACATTTACAACAATGACATTTACCGTGGAGTCGATGACGCCATCGAAGCCGATTTTTGTTTTTCCAACTGCCGTATTTACCGTAACAGGATCACCAATTCCTTTGTCGGACTGAGCTCCCAGCCGGGACTCGGCGGCCCGAATTATTTTTTCAGGAATGCCATGTACAATGTCATTCATGCGGCATTTAAGCTGAAACGTTTCAGTCAGGGGGATGTCGTTCTGCACAACACGGTGGTCAAGGTCGGTGCAGGACTGGGAGGAAACGATACCATGGACTATGCCTATTTCCGGAATAACCTGGCCATCGGCGGACCTACGGGAGGAGTGAACTGGGGCGACTATGGAGCGGGCAATCCTTATGCAGCCGATATCGTTGCCCCCGGACCGCACAGTAATTTCGACTACGATGCCGTGGGTGTGTGGGGGATCCAGTATGTGGCCAAAATCGGTGGCAAACCCTTCTCATCGGTCGAAAAACACGGGATCGGGCATCTCAAACTCGAAGAAACGTTCCGGGATGTCGTCTTTCCCGATCCGCCCATTCCGGAACGGGAGGCCCCGGATCTGCGGCCCGCACCCGGTTCGGCCGTCATCGATGCCGGTGTCTTCATTCCCAACATCGACGACAATTTCACCGGTAAGGCACCGGATATCGGCGCCTACGAAGCGGGCCAGGAACTTCCCCATTACGGTCCGCGCACCGGAGGTCAGTGATGGGCGGAAACCCGGAAAAAAAGAAGAAACACATTATTTCATTCAAAAACACAACGAATCATGACATCAACAAATCGTTTATCACCGAATCATAACGGACGGCGCCTCCGCTCCGGCTTCCTGCTTGCCGTCCTGATGCTCTTTGCCGTAAGTGCTTTCGCTACAGTACCGGCCGCCGCTATTTTTCAGGGAAGACTGGAAAGAGATACCGGCCGCCACTCCCGTCACCCAGGAACATGTGGCAAACCCCGACCTGGTCCTGTCGCTTTACGGCCCGGCTGCAGACAGCATCAAGAAAAGTCATCACGACCATCCATCCGATGACCCGTATTACATCTGGTCTGGACTCTGCCTGAACACCTGGGCCGTCACCCTCAGGGACAGGAATGATTTTGCCGACCTGAGCGGGTACGCTAAAATTCGCTGGAGAACAAAACAAAGTGGCCTCAGGCAGCTGCACATCATCCTCAAACTGGCCGACGGCACCTGGCTTGTCAGTGATGAATCCGACGGTCCGTCGCTTGACTGGAGGCTGCACGAATTCAACATCATGGATATTCACTGGTACAAGCTGTTCATCAAGGACGTCTATGAAGGCAAGCCGGTGGAAAATCCGGATCTGAGCCGTGTGGATGAAATCGGCTTCACCGACCTCATGCCCGGAGGACAAAGTGATGCCTGCTCCAGGCTTGACTGGATTGAAGTCTATGGCGTACCGGTGAAGCGGTAAAACGGATGCATGGATTCTCCCGGCCGCTCTCCGACCGTGAGAATCCTTCCCCGCTCAGAGTTTTTCTTTTCCCTGCCTGACCAGGGCTTCGAGAAAATAATAATCGGCATAGACCAGCGGGACATCGATCTCGACGCCATGGGGGATGCTTCCCACGCTGTGGTTGAGGATAAAATAATTATTGCTGCTGCCAATGGCTAAGTAGGCCGGAGATTCAAGGGAATTGAGGATCTTATCGGCCGCCTTCCGGTATCCGGCGCCTTTCTCCCCGGCATAACCGGCCAGTTCGTACAATGCTGAACAGGTAATGGCCGCCGCGGAAGCGTCCCTGGGGATCACCGGATAATCGGAAGGATTGTAAGACCATTCCGGTTTCAGTCCTTTGTCCTTGACATTATAGTCCCAGTAGGGCACCATATCGTCGGGAAGTCCGGGGTAATGAATGATATAATCGGCCACGTGTTCTGCAAAATCGAGGAATTTTTTATCCTTTGTATACCTGTAGCAGACGGTAAATCCGTAAAGTCCCCAGGCCTGGCCGCGGGCCCATGACGACCCGTCGGTAAAACCCTGACAGGTGGCCTTGTCGAGGACCTTACCCGTCACGGTGTCATAATCCACCACATGATAGGAGGAATAGTCCTGACGGTAGTGATTTTTCATGGTGGTCAGGGCATGCTGAATGGCAATGTCCCTGTATTTTTCATTCCCGCTCAGTTTGGTTGCTTTGAAAAGAAGTTCCAGGTTCATCATGTTGTCGATGATCACCGGGTAGTACCACTTGGTCTTCCCGTCCCAGGCCTCCCTGTAGTCCCATGATTTAATGCATTTAACATTAGGATTATAGCGCTTGCTCAACGATTCGGCGGTCTGAATGATCACCTTCTTATAGGCCTCATTGCCGGTGGCTTCCAGGGCGTTTCCATAGCTGCAATTGATCATGAAACCCACATCATGACTGCCGCTCCAGTATTGGATGGTATCCAGGGCCTCGGTCCGCCTTACGGCTTCCGACTTCCATTTTGCATCGCCCGTCAGATCGTAGAGGTACCACAGACTGCCGGCGAAGAATCCGCTGGTCCATCCATAGATATCGGTCGTCGTGAGATTGTTGTTTTTATCGGTCGTTCTGGGAATCCTGGCCGGATCAGGATCCGCCTTCAGGGTATTTTCGAACTGCCCGAGGATAAACTGCTTTTTTTCAGGGGTGAGGCCATTCTTGTCTTTCGCACACGATGCCACGAGTGCTGAAATCAGGACAGCCGCAACAAGGCTCTTCACAGGTGCTTTCATTCCAGTCATTATGGGTGTTTATGGATTGGTTCCGGTATACGTCTTTTTGAAATACTCGGTGTATTCCCTGAGTTTCTTTAAATAACCTTCCATATCCAGGAGTTGCTCATCATAGATCAGAAAGGTCATATCCGGCCGGCGGTTGGCAAAATGCCGTGCCCTGTCCTGCTGGAAAAAATAGGTTTTGTCAGGGGTCGACATGCCCTTCGGCAACCGGGTTTGTTCCCAGGTGGTCACCAGGTCATTGAAGACTTCCTTTCGCCGATCAAGACTGTTTTCGATGATGCGCTGGGCTTTTTCCAGGGCGTTGATGGAGGCCTGGTAATCGACAAAACGGTTTTCGTGCGCCTCAGTGATGGCATGCTCGAGGTTGGAAAGATCGAGGTAAGTCAGGCAGGTATGCCGGATCAGTTCCGCTTCGGTTCTGAACAGTTCGAAGTCGTAGGGATGCCTGATGCCTGCTTTTTTGTTGTTCTCAATGATCTGTAACGCACGGTTCATCTTTGCCAGCTCATCTCTCGACTCATCGACCTTATCTTTGTATTCGCGGTTCCAGTAAGGATCGTATTCGATGGCGTCACCCCGGGGAAGATCGGGCAGATGGGTTTTACCGATATCGCCCCAGTGCCAGACGTTCCTCTCGAAGGTCCAGGCGTAATAGTAGGCGCCTTCATTGAGGAGGTAATACAGTTCATTCATGTTCATGGAGGACTCACCGTAATAATTTTTGAAGAAGGTCTCTTTGAATTCATCCAGGGTCGGTTTACTCCCGCTCCAGGAAAACTCTGCCGAGTTGACGAAACTCATCATCCACATCTGGTTATGAAGATCATCATCATCCCAGGAGGTATTGATCATCCCGTCATAGTTTCCGGATACGGCAGCTGAGGAGACGAAACGATACGACTTTTCGAGAGCGCCCATCGTATGGCTGTCAACCTCCCTGCCGCGTTCGAAAAGATAAGGCACCATCAGGGGAACAACGCCGCGGATTCGGATCATAGGCAAAAACCTTGTACCCTTCCTGCCGGGCTTCTTTGACATACTTATAACCGGGCGTTTCGTAATTGTAACTTTCCGTCATGATCAGCCCCTTCACCGGGGTGATCCCTTTGGCGGGTGATGAGCCCCGTGTCCACGACATCGGCGCTTCCCAGGCCATAACCTTCCGGCCTTTTCCCTGGAGATAGGTGGCCGCCTTATTGATGAAAAGCTGGTATAAACCTTTTTCTCCGATTTCTTTGGCTTTTTCGCTGCATTCGGGGCCCGCTCCCAGTTCATAGGTCTCATCGGAACCAATATGGATGTATTCCGAACCCGGGGTGGCCTTGATGGCATCACTCCACAGGTCAAAAAGGAGATCGTAACTCCCCTGTTTCAGCGGGCAAAACTCCCAGTTCGAAGCGGGGATTTCCCGGAGATCCTTGAATTGCGGCCATTTGAGGATGAAGCTGACATGACCGAGTCCCTGGACCAGCGGAACAAGCTGAATATGGTATTTCCTGGCGTAACGCGTGAAATCCTGCATCTGTTCCATGGTGAAAGCTCCGGGAGCCCCGATCTCAGGATGACTGGGATAGGCGAATTTGTCTTCCCATTCCCACACCAGGATATTGATCTTGTAGCGTGAAAGTTCCTTGATGAATTGCCTGACATAGGAAGCTTTATCCTGGTGATGTTTTGTATCGTAATGCACGGCACGTTCGTGGATATCAGGCCAGTCGGTGATCTGAAGGCCCGGGACCTCGAAGCCGGCGGGGTGATTTTTGATCAGCTGGATGAACGTCTGGGTTCCATAGAATAAGCCTGTTTCCGTACGGGCCGCGATCACGGTTTCCGTTTCACCCGTTGAAATCTGATATCCCTGGTCATCCAGTGACTTCGGAGTCCCGCTATGGGTCAGGACCAGGGTGCGGTCACCTTTGTTTTCACTAACGACCGCATCGATACCCCATTCGGCCTTCAGATCCTTCACCAGCTCTTCAGCCGTAAACTGATCGGCATCCGAATGTTTTTTATCCAGGCAGATGGTCAGCTTTCCGTTGAAGACAAAATCCGGCCCGCCTGTCACCACTTGCTGGGGATAAGGAATGACGTAAAGCCCCAGCGTAGTCAGGTCATTGCTGAAAGCCGCTGATGTGCCCCAAACGAAAGGGAACAGGAGAAGCAGGGCGAATAACCAGGTCCGTGAGATCAATGGGGTTGCCGTACGGGGGTATGTTTTGAGGTTGTTCATCGTTTCTTTGTTTTTGAACCCATCAGCGGGTTACATTTTGTTGACCACTTTCAGTTTTTCGGTGACAAGGGCAGTCACTGCCTGGGTTGCCACCGGGAACACTTTCCTGAGATCAATTTCCGTCTCATTGGCCAGTTTTCCCTTCAGTGTTTTCACAAAAATATTTTTGATCTCGGTTGCCAGGTTGATTTTACGGATTCCCCTTTCGATCGCCTCAGCCAGGGCAGGGTGCGGAACTCCCGATCCGCCATGCAGGACAAGTGCGGCGCCCGTTGCCTCATGGATGCGAGAAAGCCGTTCGAGATCCAGTTTAGGCTCCTGTTTGTAAAATCCGTGCGATGTTCCGATGGCGACTGCCAGAGCATCAACGCCGGTTTCATCCACGAAACGCTTTGCCTGATCAGGCTCCGTGAATCCGAGTTTTTCGGTGGACTGTCCCAGCTTTGCTACGTATCCCAGCTCCGCTTCCACACAGGCATTGTACCCCCTGGCCAGTTCGACCACCTTTCGGGTGATCCGGATATTTTCTTCAAAGGGTTTTTCGCTGGCATCGATCATGACGGAATCGAAGCCGGCATCCAGGCAGGCAGCCGCCAGTTCATAGGAATCACCATGATCAAGGTGGATCCAGGCCTCGACACCGTGGAAAGCGATGGCTGCCCGTGCCATCTGAAAGGCGATGGGAAGACCCATGTACTCAATGGAACTGCGCGTGAGCTGAAGGATCAGGGGTTTATTGACACTGACCGCCGCCATGAGAACGCCATGCAGGGTTTCAAAATTGTAAAAATTGGTTGCCAGCAGGGCCGCATTGTCTCTTTGGAGTTCCTTGTATTTTTCCTGTAAGGTCATAAGGTGAGGGGATTGGTATGTGTTGAAAACGTGATCATAGAACGGAATATTTTTCATATACCCGACAAACCGCAGGCCCTGGCATAGATTCCGGCCACCGTCCTGATATGGCTCAGGACGAGTTGGGCAGGATCCGCTTCGATGCGTCCTTCGCAGACCTGATAAAAAGGGGTGGGCATATACTGACTGAGAAGCGACAAGGGGATTTTGGATTTCCGGAGGTTATCGAATAATTTTTCCTTTGCCTTACCGGGTTCTTCCATGGGCCAGTAATACCTGGAGCGGTCCGAAAAGCTGAACTTTCGTTTAAAAGCCTGTTCTTCAGGACTGCCAGGGTAATATTTTTTCCAGTACTGCGGTTCGGCAAGCATCGTGGCTTCGAGGATCTCTTTCAGCCTTGACCTGTCGGGGTGGTCCTTGCCAAGGATTTCTGTTTCCATGGCTTCCAGTGCAAATAAGGCTTCACGGTAGGCGAAGGTCAGCCACGGACCGACCTTGAGGATGCAGAAATGGTCCTCAACCAGGGCTTTTAATCCGGCCTCCGTCTGATAGTCGGTGGAATGGGCTTCAAACACAAGGTTATCGAACGCATTGAGGACCCGCGCTCAGTTCTGCTGCTTTCTCGCGCCGGTAGTGAAAGATCATATTATCACCATATTCAACGCCAGGCTGAACCACCAGGCCGGTGACCCGGTTCCAGGCCTCTTCAAGACCCCCGGACATGAAAACCGAACGGGTCACATCGATGGTCCGCCGGGCATCCGCCGGACTTGTCGGCACGACCTCCTCCTCCGCTTCCTGCGCTCCCCCGGGGACCGGGACTTCTGTTCCGATAATGTATACCGGTTTTTCTGCCGTACCCCGGAATTTTTTCCAGGATGCTTCGGCCACACGGCACAGCTCGGCTGCACGTGAGGCCACAACTTCATCCGCCAGGGGTTTTGAACGGTCGCCGGGATCATCGGCACAAAACATGCTCGTGTCGAGATGAATTTTCTGATACCCGGCCTTGACATATTCCTCAATGAGGACCTGGGCATTTAACATGGCTTGGACAGCAGGCTGGTTCTGCCAGGCATTGGGACCGAGATGGTCGCCGCCGAGAAGGATCTTTTCCCTGGGGAAACCTGATTGGTCGGCCAGGGTATGAACAAAATGAACGAAATCGGCAGGACGCATGCCTGTGTAACCGCCAAACTGATCCACCTGATTGGAGGTGGATTCGATCAGGATCATGGATTGATCATCGAAAGCCTGCCGAAAACAGGCCACGAGGACTTCCGGATTGGCTGAACAGACCGAATAAATGCCTTTACCCTCCCCTTTCTTGTTGCGGGTGAGGATATCTAGAAATGTATCTCTGGCAGAATTCATGATATGCACATTAGGTGAGCATTGCCCGGATATCTCATCCTGCGGTTCCGTTGCCCGGCAGAAGCTTCACCCGGATTGGTCCGGATGCACATTCCCGGAAGGAAAATGCCCTGGTTCCCGTCGTTGCCGCCGTTTAAATATCGGTGGAAATTTCATCGACGGGATTAAGATCATAGATCTTCACACCCTGCACAACCCGGGTAATGGCACCACCTTTGGACGGCGAATCGGGAGACAATCCGAGGTTAAGGGATTTGAAAAATCCAATGATCTGCGCCGGCAAAATATAGAACACCGATAAAAACTCTTCCGGTATGTCGTTCAAACCTTCCGGTAGCTGAATGGCATAGTCGATCTTCAGTTCACCGGCATCGTAGCCGTCGCCGATGGCAATGGTTTTAGCCCCGGTTTGCGTCTCATTGACCGAACGGATCAGATCCAGTTCGTACTGCACTGACATGCGGATTATTCGACAACAGGTAACAAATGATGGTCGAACCATTGACAACAGCCCTGGGACCATGCCGGAATCCGAGAAAAGAATCGAATTTGCAAATGACTTTGCCATCCGACAGTTCCTGGACTTTTAAATGCGATTCGTGCGCCGTCCCGAAAAGCGGACCCGATCCCAGGAAAACCATCCGTTCAAATTCCCTTTCCGCAATCTTTTTAAGGGTCGGCAGATTCTTATCCATGATCATACTCGCCGAACTCCTTGAGTTTTTTGACCATGGGCAACAAACGCTCTACTTCGTCGATGTTGAGGATCAACAGTGCGGACAACAACATGGAAGTGAACGAACTCGTCATGGCTAACGACCGGTCATTGGTTTCATCGGGAAGCAGGAAGACATACGAATTCCAGCTGAAGGTTTTTCGCGCCAGAATACCGTCTTTGTTACAGGTGATGATCAGGTTATACAGATTGTCACAATATTTCCCTGCCAATTCAACGGTGGCAAGGCTTTCGGGGCTGTCGCCCGAGCGGGCAAATGAAATCAGCAGCGTCGGCCTGGAGGAAATGAAATAATCCGCCGGATGGGTGATGATATCCGTCGTGGCAATGGCTCTCGTTGTTACGCCCAGTTTCTTCTGGAAGGTTCCAACCAGCGCTTCTCCAATGAATGCCGAGGTTCCGGCACCGGATAAAATGATATTCGGACAGTCTTGATCCAGGACTTTATGTATAAATTCCGAAATCTGATTTTTCTCACTCAGAAGTTTCGTGTAGGTCTCAATCCATAAACCCGGCTGACTGCTTATCTCTCTCGCTGTGTGAATCCCCCCGTTCAATTCCAGTTCTTTCCTGTCGCAGTTTAAATAATTCATATGAGCGTAGATTTGGTATATGAGTTTAATTTCAATACAAATATATATATTTTCATTTTCTTTCCCAAAATAAAACAAAACGTTTCAGAACGTTATTTATATTCCTTTGCCTTCAAAAAGATAACAATTTTTTTATCAATATATTATCAAATTCCTTCACAATATTTTCACAATTATGACCCTGTCTATGAATAAATTGCTAATTCATACCGGGGAATCATCACTATTGCATGTTTATGTTATATAACACGTTTAGGTTCTTTATGCAATGTACCGTAACACTCCTGGAGGGTATAGTACTTTCAATTTAACCGGCAAACCATCGCCGGCAGGGCGAAGATCAGCAAACAATAAACCGGAAAATGCAGGTCCTCACCACAACATCTCATCATTCCCCGGCATCTTTCATTGTCCTGCCATAAGTCAGTCCCGGCCAGTCATCGGTCCGGAAGGGAGATGCCGGAAGATGAACATAATCACCCCAGCTATTGAAGAGGTTTGCCCCTCCGGGATAGTTCGCCCAGGCGTAGCGGACGGCAACCGGTTCGGTGACCTGGTCGCTCCAGACCACGACCACAATCACCCGAAATTTCGGCCTGTGCCCGGACGAAGTGGCGGTCGGTGCCGGCAATGACAAACCCGTTCAGGTTTTCGGAATCCTTACTCCGGAGTCCGTCTCCCGTATGGTCAAAACGGAGAAAGCATTTCCCGTCCCTGATCCGCATGGAGTGGAACACGGGACCTGAGGCTATCACGTCTTCACCGTAAACGAGATCCTCAGCGGCAAGGGCGAGGCGACGGCCGACTTCCTGTTTGTTTTTGGGATGAATATTCGAGGAATCACCAATGTCGATGGCAAGGGCCATGGCCGTATTGGGCAGGGAGAGGGTCATGCTCTGAGCCTCCCGCAATTCAGGAAAAACCTGCGGCTCAAAATGGTATCCGGCAAGCTGAACAAAAATAAAGGGCAGCTCATCCTGACCCCATTTCCCGCGCCAGCTTTCAATCATGAGGGGAAAGAGCTTCCGGTACTGGTAAGCCCTGTAGGCATTCGATTCTCCCTGGTACCAGGTCACACCACGGACACCAAAAGGAACCACCGGCGAGATCATCCCGTTGTACAAGACGGACGGCTGGTTAAAGTAGAGAGGTGGTTTCTCCTTATTCTTCCTGGCCGTTTCCACCTCCTTGAGGTATTTTGCATATTCCGATCTCAGCCATTCTTCATCGTTATTGTACCCCGGCCAGTCCTGGAGGATGTCTTTCATCTCGGGATCACCGGCCAGCGCTTCACGGGGGGTCCAGGCTTCGGCAGTGGTCCCTCCCCACGAAACGCTGATCAGGCCCACCGGTACGTTGAGGTTCTTGTACAGATCCCTGCCGAAAAAATAGCCCGCCCCTGTCAGACGTCCCACTGTCGATGGCGAACACACCTGCCACTGATTTAACCAGGCATGGCCGGGATCGGTCACCGGGGCGACATCGTCCATGGGCTCTGAAGCCTTAAAATTACTGACCTGGAAATAACGGATTTCAGGGTAATTTGCCGCCGCGATCTCCTGGTCCGCGTTCAGACAATTCCGGACTTCCATGGCCATATTGGATTGTCCCGAACAAATCCAAACTTCGCCGACCAGGACATCATGGAAGGTGATCGCGTTCGTTCCCCTGACAGTCAGTTCGAAAGGGCCCCCCCGTGTCGAGGGGTCCGAGAAACACCTTCCACCGCCCGTCCTTCCCGGTTATCGTTGAAGCCGTATGCCCGCCGATCAGGACCGTAACAGGCTCCCCCGGGTTGGCATGGCCCCATACCGGAACGTTCATCCCCTCCTGCAGAACCATATGATCGCCGAAGATATGGGGCAGGGTCACGGCGGCATCGAGATGGAAACTGTACAGCAATACAATGAGGCAGAATAGAAAAGTCTTTTTCATGTTTTCCGATTTAAAATTTTCCTTGTTTTTTTGGAACGAGCAGGATGGCGATGAACAGGATCATCCGGCTTCGCCTTCCCGGTCACCGGACAGCCGGTAATGTCAAGCCAGTCCGGGTTCCGGCCACCTGTTTCGTAAACAGTTTACTTTTTCTTTGGACCGTAATCAACTTTTTTCTCGGCATTCAACTGGCGTTCACGATCTCCCGTGGTAAGACGGATGTCCTTATAATGCTGAAGCACCGGGGGATTCGGATCGGTCAGGATTTTGTAAGTGTCGGGCCTTCTGGATTTCAGCATAATGGCTTTTTCATTATTTGTCCCATTGATGGTTTCCCACCACTTGCTCGGATTGATCCGCTCCCGGGCGAAGTCAATGTCGGCTGTCACCACCACGTTGTGTTTGCCCGGAGCTTCGGCCAGGATCTTACCGTTGAAATCGAGAATCCCGTTTCCGTCGGATCCGAGAACGCAGGGGGCGATATAAACGGAATTGTCCCTGGCCCGTGTGATGAGGGTATGTGCCGTGGAGAGGCTTTTACCGGGCTCGTTATCCCGGGCCATGGTCGGATTGAAGATGATGTCGGCACCTTCCAGGGCATAAATGGATGAAACTTCCGGGAAAGACATTTCCCAGCAGGTGGCTACGGCCACATTTCCGAAATCCAGCGGGTAAACTTCATATGCGTCACCGGTAGTCACCAGCCAGGTTTCCATGATCGGCAATACGGTCTTCCGGTGTTTGCCGATAATCGTACCGTCACGGCCGAAGACCACGGCGGTGTTATAGACCTTGTCCCCGTCTGCTTCATAGATGGGTGCGATAATGTACATGTGATACTTCTTGGCGATCTCCGCAACCCTGTCCGTCAGTTTTCCGGGGACTTTGACAGCCAGGGCATCAAACAGGATCTTTCCCGATTCAGGATCCCTGGTATCCAGGTAAAGACCGTAGGCCCCGATATGCTGCATATCCTCCGGCCCGCAAACCAGGTCGGCCCCCTTTTTGCCTGCTTCTTCAAACAAGCCGAGAAGATTTGTGAAATGCTTCATCATCAGCGGCCTGACCTGAGTGATATCGAAATCCTCCATGAACGGATCTTCCGTGGGAACAGCATCCGCCTGGATGACAGCGATCCGTGCCGAAGATTTTTCCTGGCCTTGCCCCGTGGCCGTAGCAACCATGAACACCAGGAAAATGAACGAAAAATAAATGGTGATTTTCATTTGTCGGGTATATTTTGGTTTAAAAATAACCTTTTGAAAGATCATAACCAATTTTTATATTCCTTTTTAAGGCATTATCTCTCAATTTTCATACTTTTACTAAAAAAAGTAACGATTCGCAAATAGTTAGCTTTAACCTTTGAAATTCGTAAAATCCCATGACATTCCCAAAGCATAACCTTTCATGGACAGGGTTGATCAATGCCGGACTGTCCGTTGCATTTTTCGCCCTTATGCCTTCCTGCCGTGCTCAACCAGCGGTTCAGCCATCTTCCTCGGCTCAGGCGATGGAAGTGCCCCATGTCGACTACCTGGATATGTCGGAGGTTCAGCCTCAGGTTAATGACACCGCTGTGATATGGTATGACGATTTCACGACGGAAAAGCCTTACATGGGATATCAGGGAGCTATTGACAAGACGGAGAATTACGGAGAATCGGGCGGATCGGTGAACATGGGATTTCAGAAAGGCCAGGTCACGGGAGAAGGCAACCGGCAGGTCGCCTTTGGTGATTTTCCCGGAGGAAAACCCGTGGTTCATCCGGGAAAGACATACACGGATATTTACTGGCGGATATACGTCAAGCATGAACATGGCTGGCAGGGAGCACCCGCGAAAATGTCGCGGGCGACGAGCATTGTTTCGCAGAACTGGCGACAGGCAATGATCCTGCATGTCTGGAGCGGATCAGATGATGCCCTGACTCTCGACCCGGCCAGCGGGGTATTCGACATGACCGACAGTGTGATGACCACCAAATACAATGATTTCGATCATTTGCGCTGGCTGGGCAACCGGCCGGAGAGCCGCTTCAGGATCTCATCCACCGCTGAATCGGGTTATTGGGTTCCGGTGGAAGCCCATGCCAGGCTGAATACGCCGGGTCAGAGTGACGGGCTGGCCCAGCTCTGGATCAACGGCAAACTGGAGGCGGAGCGAACAAACCTGAATTTCAGGGGAACCTATACCAAATACGGCATCAATGCGGTTTTTCTCGAATCCTACTGGAACAGCGGCGCCGTGAAAACGGAAAGTCGCTGGTTCGATAATTTTGTCGTCTCCACGCGCCCTATCGGTCCGGTAACCTGCCCGGCCAACCCGGTGGTGCATAAAACCGCCTATTACGGACCAGGCGACCAGGAAACATGGCAGCTGGAGATCGCTGCCGATGATACCGGAAAGGATATCGTCTATTATGCTGCGGATCTGGGGCCGACCAATGTCATAACGGTCAGTCCGGAATATGGTAAATTTCAGGGATCGCTGGCGGGTCAGTCCGCGCTTTCCCCGGGAACCTATTTCTGCCGTGTCCGCCAGAAGAGTACTAACGGGGAATGGTCGGAATGGAGCGAATGGCATCAACCTTTCGTTGTACAACAGGAAAGGCGTTGAAGGGCTGAAAATGTGCATTTATCCGGGTGAATGATCTCTGCCGATGCCAGCACCTTTCGCCAGAAACCGCCGCGCATTGGGAGAATAGCAGGTGATTGCCCCAGCCTGCACAAGATAATGTTATGTCACTCCGGGCGCAGAACAACCCGACCCGGGACTACCTCATTTAAGATGGTCAGAATAGATCCTAAAAATTCAAACTCGTGTGGCATTTTCCCGCCGACTCATTCCGCCATCAGGTAAACGGCAACCATGGCAATTACCATTCCCGTCATGATGATCGGGTTGGGAATGACCATGTAAATAAAGAGCGAAATGATGACCGTGATGATCGGGGCCACAGCGTTTGTCAGAGGGGCAACGATAATGACCTTTCCATAACGGATGGCGTAGACGAGCATCAGTGCACCGATGGCATTGAGGACCTGGATAAGGGCTGCCAGGTAGGGGCCGGAAAAGCTCCAGTTGATGTCCTGGTTCATATCGGTCATGAAATAGGCGAGCGGTGCAAGCATCAGGCCGGTGAGCATCATGTAGAAGAAGACACTTTCGGCCCGCATGATATTATTGGCTTTCTTCATGAAAAACGCCTGGATGCCCCAGGCAAGGAAAACGAGCAGTGCCAGGAAGAACCACAAATAACCGTGATGAATGATCTTGCTGTCGGGTTGCTGAAACGACATCAGAACGATGGCCACCAGGGCCGTGACAATTCCGGCCCAATGCCTTCGTGTCGTCGTCTCCTTCAGAAAGATCACGGAAAGGATGACGGTGACTGCCGGCGAAAGTGAAATGATCGGGAAGACCAGGTATGCGGGTCCCTCCTTCAATGCATTGAAAAGCACGAGCTGTCCTCCCGCTCCCAGCAGTCCGACGATGACCCCGTAAAAAACGGCTTTTGGTTTGACGTCCAGCTTCCATTTAATGATGGCCAGGGCAACAATGGCACAGGGAACCATGGTCAACGACCAGACGATATATCCAAGTGTTGCCGGAAAACCAGCGCGTTCGGGAATTTCAATCAATGCTCCCCACACCCCCCAAAACAATGTTGTGATGAGGGCATACAATAACCAAGGTCTTTTCTTCATGATAACTCTATCCTGTTTGAGATTAATACCGGGAATCCGGGCAACCGTTCACCGTCAGGCGATGATTACCTCAACTCCGCTTTTTTCCAGTCTTCCTCTGTCTTCATCACTGATCCCCGAATCGGTGATCACAACATCGATCTTGGAGACGGGGCAGATATACGCAAACCGCCGTCTCAGGAACTTCCGTGAATCAGCCACAACAATGATCTTTTTGGCGATTGAGATCATGATCTGGTTCAGATGCGCTTCCTCGGAATTCGGTGTGGAAAGCCCATGGGTGGTATCAAAACCATCAACACCCAGAAAAAGCTTGTCGCAATAAAACTTTTCAAAACTTTCGTCGGCGAGGGGGCCGACGAGTGACAGGGATTTCTTTCTCAGGAACCCACCGGGCATGAATATACTGAACCCCTCATAATCGGCAAGAATACTGGCAATGTTGAGTGCATTGGTGACGATGGTGAGGCTTTTGAACTGTTCAAGGTTCTTGGCAATTTCGGTGGTCGTCGTTCCGGAATCCAGAACAATGGTATCCCCGTCTTCAATATACTTGAGTGCCAGCTTGGCAATTCTTTGCTTCTCTTTCAGAAATTCCTTCTGCTTATCGGAGAATGACGGATCGATGCCCATCCGGTAAAATTTTACCTTTATGGCTCCTCCCCTTGCCCGGATCAACATATTTTGTTTTTCGAGATGAGCCAGATCGTTACGGATGGTGACCTCACTGATATTGAACATTTTGCTTAGTTCACTCACGGTGACCTGCCCTTTGGCTTCCAACTCTTCCAGAATCGAGGCACGCCTGGAAACTGTTGACTTACTGTATGATCGATCCATTCGTTAGTCTTGTTTATCGATAGTTTTAGTTAACTCAGACGGATTCCTTCCCCGGTTGATCTGACTTTCATTCAACAAAATAAAAGAAAATTAATTATAATTAATCGAAAAGTAAGAAAATTTTGTTAAAACTTAATTTATGAAACATGTTTTTCTTGCAAAACCTTATATAAATAGCAGGAAAGATGTATTTTTTCTTTTAATGACTTACATAAAGAAAAAATAATGCGTAAACTTACATAGTGAAATTCCGGCACGGAAATTCTTCTGTGGCACTGACAGGTATTGAATGCCGTAACCCTGATTGACCGGCATTTACATTCCGGCGATGACCTGTCCGGTGAAACAGTCTGAAAGCGGATCAAAAACTTAGACTCAATTCTAAAAAAAGAACGATGGATACACGACGGTCATTTGTAAAAAAAATCGGGGTATCTGCGCTGGCCCTTTCTTCGAATGCACTTTTTGCCAGCGGGCTCACCGGAAAGGATGAAAAGAAAATCCGCATCGGCATTATCGGAGCGGAAAATTCCCATACCATTGGTTACGGGACGGTCTTCAACAAGGAAAAAAAGTTCCCCGGCGTTGAAGTGTTATATGTCTGGGGTGAAACCCCTGAATTTGCCAAAAATGCCAGTGAAAAAGGGCAGATCCCCAATATTGTTAAAGATCCGCTCGATATGATGGGGAAGATCGATGCACTGATCGTCGACCACCGGCATCCGAAATACCATCTCGCCGCGGCAAGGCCTTTTGTGGAGGCCGGGATTCCGACCTTCATCGATAAACCCTTTTGTTACCGGGTGGATGAAGGCAGGGAATTCCTGGCCATGGCAAAGCGGGTCGGCACACCCGTCACTTCCTACAGCTCCATCGCACAGAGTGATGCAACCTTCGACATCATGAAACAGATCCCCTCCCTGGGCACCATCAACCAGGTGGTCCGGTATGGCCCGGCAGATCTGGATTCCAAATACGGCGGAATCTTCTTCTACGGTGTTCATCTCGTGCAGCCGCTGATGTACATGTTCGGGGAGGACATTGAAAAGGTGCGGGTCACGCGCAATGACAAGGGCGCCACGGCAAGCATTGCCTACAAAAACGGGATGCTGGCCACACTCGTCTTTCTCACGCAGCATTACGGTTGGGAAACCTATGTGGAAACAAAAGACGGGATCATCCAGCTCCAGTCGCGTGTGAAAGAACAGGATCCTCCCAGGAACGATGCAGACATGGTCCATATGTTCCGCACGGGCATTGAGCCCAGAACGTATCAAAGCATCCTGAATGGTGTGGCCGTACTTGAAGCCCTCGAGCGCTCCGGCAAAGACGAGAGCTGGGAATATGTCAGGCTGGTTGAAGAGATCTAATCATTCCGTTCCATGGGAAATTCACCGGATTCAAAGCAGACAACGATGATACTCAATCGTGCCGACGGCCGTTATGTTGAAATGAACGACCGGAAATATTCCTATTTTGCAGGTAATAATTACCTCGGGCTTGCCAGTCATCCGGCGGTTGAGGAAGCCGCCGTTTCGGCCATACGGAGATACGGGGTAAACTTTGCGGCGTCCCGGCAGACGACGGGAACGAGTGAGCTCCATCTTGAACTCGAGAAGCGACTCGCCCTGTTCAAGGGAACAGAGGCGGCCATGGTCTTCGCCTCGGGATACATGGGAGATAAAATGCTCATGGATGCCCTTCGCAACCGGTATTCAGCGGTCTTTGCCGACGAATTCGCCCATCCGAGCATCCTCGACGGGATCCCCGCCGATGTCGGAACGGTGGAACGGTATCGTCACTGTGAACCGGATCATCTCGAAAGCCTCCTGAAGAAAAGCCGGGAACACCGGCCCCTGATCATCACCGACGGGATTTTCTCGCTCACCGGAGAGATCGCCCCGCTGGACCGGCTTCACGACCTTGCCGGAAAATACAATGGCCTGATCATCGTGGATGATGCACATTCCACGGGGGTACTCGGTGAGCAGGGCAGGGGAACACCCGAGTATTTCAACCTGAATTCCTCACCCCTGATCTTCCAGTCGGAAACAATGAGTAAGGCTTTCGGCGTTTACGGGGGTTTCCTTGCTTCGGACCGGAAATTTATCGGGCATATCAGTGAGACTTCGAAATTCTATGCCGGATCAACGGCCCTGTCTCCGCCCCTGGCTGCCGGGGCCCTCGCTGCTGTAAATCTCCTCATGACCAATCCCGGTCTCCGGGAGACCCTGATCCGCAATGCCACCCTCATCCGGGAAGGTATCCGGGAGGCCGGTCTGGACACCACGCCGGGACCATCCCCAATCATCCCGGTGCTCTTCCGTTCGGCCGACAGAGCCCGGGAACTCTCCCTCTTCCTCCGCACAGAAGGGATCATTGCTCCCTTTGTGGATTACCCGGTGAAAACGGACCGGTACATTGTCCGCATCACCGCCTCTGCCGCACATACCGACGACCAGATCAGTCATCTTTTATTCACCCTTAAAACCTGGAAGGAACGCCATGAAACCGACTCAAATTGAAAAGATAGCGATCCATAAAATCAATATCCCGCTCGATGAACCCTTCACCATTGCCACCGGAACAAAGTACAATATCGAAAATGCCATTATCATGGTCACCCTGGCCAATGGCATTACCGGGTATGGTGAAGCTGCCCCCCTGGAACCCGTAAATGGCGAAAACCAGGGAACAGCCCTGGCCACTCTCGAGAGTTGCCGGGAATACCTGGCGGGTAAGGATGTAAACGATTACATCCGCATTTCACAACATCTGAAAAGTGTTTTCTGGGCACAGGTTACTGCACGCTGCGCCATCGAGATGGCCATGCTCGATGCCCTGACACGGACCCTCGGCATCCCCATGTACCGCTTTTTCGGCGGCTATTCCAACACCCTGGAAACGGATTATACCGTCGATATTGTAACGCCTGATGTCGCACGCAGAAATGCATCGAAACTGGCCGGCAAAGGCTACCGGGTCCTGAAAACGAAAGTCGGCAAATCGCTGACGGACGATATCGACCGGATCCTGGCGATCCGCGAAGGAGCTCCCCATTGTGGCCTCACCCTCGATGCAAACCAGGGATTCACCCCCAAGGAAGCGGTGTATTTCCTGGAGGAGCTCGAAAAAAACAGCATCCGGCCGGTCATGTTCGAACAGCCGGTTGTCAAACACGACCTTGACGGGATGCGATTTGTCAGGGAACACACCTCCATCCCTATTTGTGCCGACGAGTCGGTCTTCACCAGTGCCGATGCCATCCGTGTGGTCAGATCGGGATGTGCCGATGCCATCAACATCAAACTGATGAAATCGGGTATCGTTGAAGCCATGGATATCGCAGCCATCGCCCGGAGTGCCAACATCCAGCTGATGGTGGGATGTATGATCGAGACGAAGCTGGCCCTTGGCTGTGCCGTTCATTTTGCCGCCGGTACAGGAGGATTCCGTTTTATCGATCTGGATCCGCACCTGGAACCCGGACAGGAACCCTTCACCGGTGGTCCCCTGTTCACCGACCCGGTGTACCAGCTCGACGAGGACCTGGCCGGCATCGGGGTGGAACCCGCAGACTCACTCCTAAAGGGCTGATCCAGGCCCGGGGAGCCCTTGCGGTATCCGGAATTTCATCTCCGGTGAACTTCCGGTCATCAATCTCCCTGGCCCGGGAAACTATTTTCATTGGAGTTTCCGGACCCATGAAGAAAGGCCGGAAGTTGGGCTTCTCAGGATTCATGAACGCCTCACATCCGGAAATGTGATGGGGACGAAGCAGTTCTCCCTGGTCGTTCAGGGATCAAAGAATCTCAAAAAAGAGTACTCTTCACCGCGGAAAATGCTATTGGACACCGAAGTCGGGATCACCCGATTGGGTGATTTTGGAACCGGTTTACCGGTCGTCACCCTACACCGAGGTCTTTCTTTTAAACCACTGGTTATCAAATATTAACCTCAGTTTCTTTGGGCCTGTTCATAACTTTTCGTCAAAATGTCCGGAAACGGACGCTGAGATAAGATGGGCTGAAGTGATTAAGGGGCGGACGGTTGGCCGGTGGGCGGGAGGGCCCTCGTCAAAGAAAAGACACCATCCGATTCACGAAGCCCCTTCCTATGCCCTTTCCTATCCAGCCGAACGCTCCCCCCCCGTTTATTAACCTCCTTCCCCTGTCCTTCATGACGCATTGTCCCTCCCATCATCTTCCCCACGATTCGCCCAACCCAACCGTGCTTCGTCCCGCACATTCTCCATTTTTCCCCCGGCATCATCCACGCTGCACCCGCATAACTCCTGGCAGCCGGGAAGTCCGGAGGAAGCCGTTGATCACCTGAAAAACTTCTTCACAAACGGCCAGGCACCATCCTTGTAGTACCGGTGACCGCCGCTTCCCACATATAACTCACAATTACCGGGCACCCCGGCGGCAGCGTATATCTGCTGAAGATGTCTGAACGACTTTCTCGTTTCGGCAATCGGGAAGATCGGATCCTTCTCTCCATGGATGGCACAGAATGCCCTCGGGGCAATGAGCCCGGCGATATCACCCATCTCCCCCAGTTCGAGAATGCCGGGAATATAGTTGCAGTCGCAATGGGCGATCGTGCCGATACTTCCTGCAAAAGTGCAAAAATAAGACGATGGCAGACTCACGGTAATCCGTGTGTCACAAGCCGCGGCGAAAAGCGTGACCGTGCCTCCGCCGGAATTCCCGGTAACCGCAATCCGCGTTGTATCGACGGGTAAGTTCCGGGTGGCCCAGTCGATGATCTTGCTGATGTCCCAAACCCGGTCGCCAATGGGTGTCCTTCCGACGAGAAGATCATGCATCAGCTGAATGTGACATGAAAATTTTACGTCGTTTTCGCGGTCTTCATTCGTACGGGTCTCCCCAAACCCTCTGGTTGTCGGGGCAATGGCGATATAGCCTTCCTTCGACAGCCTGAATGGCGATGTCGCGTTCTCCCTCGATCATCGATTGCCGTTCTTCCTCAGTGTGCCAGATCCCGGCATATAGCTCGGTGTTCCGGCCATGACCGTGTGGGGTGACCACCAGGGGCAAACGGCCGGAGATGTTCTTTGGCCGCAGGAGGATGAACGGGAGGGGAACGGTGGGTTCAGTATATAGTACCCAACGTTCACGTATAGCAAAGCCGATATCTTCGGAATCCCGTTTAACCGCTTTGGGAACATAGCCGGGCAGCGATGCTTCGATCTTATCGATCCCGAGGGTATGTCGCAGGGCGGGACGGAAAGCGTTCTGCCATGCCTCAAAATCCGCCCTCGTCGATCCGTGAAAAGCGAAACGCATGGCTGAGGTCTGGTAAAGATCGCCGAAATAGACCTTGTCATCATAGTGATCGACCAATTTCTGGCTCCGCTGTTTGGCAGGAAGAGCGTCTTCTGCCTTGTCTTCCGGCCCGAACGGAGGAGCGGCACTGGACAAGGGCGAGCAGGGCCACCATCATGAATATTTTCGTGGATATCGTCAGATAACGTTTCATAGGTTCAGATTTTTTTAATGAATATCTTCATTGATTTTCTCCAAATGCACCCGGGATCCAGTGCAGGGCATTCGCGTAAAAGATTTTTTTTAAGACTTCGGGCGACAGATCCAGTCCTTTGAACGGTCCGTTTACATTGGGAGAGGTCATCGTGCCGGCTGTAGCGAAATAGTCCCAGTCGGAACGCCAATCCTTCTTCATCGATTCGACCTCGTCGTTCATATCCGCATTCTCTTTGATCCCGAAGTCGGTGCCATATAAAAGCCTGTCGCTGTAATGGTTAATGAAATCGATGACCTTCTGCCGGTCCTGCACCTGCAGATGGCAGACGCGGGCAGCCATATCCACGGCCATATTGGGATACTGATCGAGGCATTTAGCCAGTTCATCCACACTCCATTCAAGACTGCCCAGGTGTGCGCCGACGACCCTCAGATCAGGATGTTTGGCGACCATATGATTCCTGGCAGCGATCAGGGTTTCATAAGACGGATAATCGGGATGGAGATACATGTGGTATTCGGGGTGCTCCCGGAAATAGCTCCGGTCATTATTCACCGTCATGGAGTCCAGGGGCAGCCAGCAATTCTTCGGCTCAGCCTGGTGAGCGATCAGTGTTTTGTTGCTGGCAGCGATAAAATCGAGAACAGGATCGAACCGGGGATCGTCGATCAGGATGAAATGACCCAGGCTGTCCCGGAATGTCATCCCGATATCCTTCCAGACTTTGACAGCCACGGCGCCATGATCGAAGTCCCGCTGCAGTTTCCTGATGACATCTTCCTCCCAGCCGGGCTTCCCGAAATTCTCCATGGAAAAGGTCGTCGCAAAACCAAGTTCTTTGGGAAAGTTCTGATGCAATTTCTCAGCGAAAGCCAACTGCTTGTCAATATATTCTTCGCTGCCCGAGCGGGTGCAAATGGTGAAGAAACGGAAATTCTCTTCCTGCGCGGCCTTGATAATGGCCGGATCTTCAACCTGGATGTGAACATGGGCATCGATCTTTGGCATGGTTTCATACAGGTCTTTTTTGTTGCTGCCGCAGGAAAACAACATCCCCGCAAGAACGGGCATTGCAGCGGTTAAAAAAATGGTTTTGATTTTCATGATCACGATGTATTTTAATGAATGGATATGCGGATTTATGGATTCTTTTCGATCCTGAAAAGGGTTTCCTGGTAAGGTTGAAGGACGATATGGTCATCGTGGGCCACCGTCATGCTCCTGAGCTCGAGAATTTCCCCGTCGCCCGCACCTTTCAGATCGAATTCAACCTTTTTCCCGGTCAGGTTGCAGGCGTATACCAGGTAGTCATGCTCCCGTTCAACAGACCGCACTTCAGCGCCCTGCACAAGGTTGCCATCGGCCGTTCTGCCCACGACCGGGCCGGCAAAGCCGGGCTTTTCCGGCGAGCAGGTCGAGTAACGGGACATAATCCTCCGGTTCGAGGGGAGCCGCCAGGTAATACAACGAACCTTTTCCCTGGCGGGCGAGGATCAGCGCAGGTTTCCCATCCTCAAAACGGGCCAGGACTTCGTTCGGTCCGGGATCCACATCCTGGACGAGACCGTCGGTATGCAGTGAAAGGGGTTTATCCAGGTGCTCAAAGACATCTTGCTTCTGCGTGGTGACCGTCTTCCGGACTTCACCATAAAGAATGGATTGGGAAAAGCTCTGATCATAGTTCTGTTCCTTCTCTCCTGTTCCAATGACCGGCGGAAGTGTCACGCCATTGATGTGAAGGCCAAAATCGCCGACGGCATTATCCTGCCTGGCATACTGGTCAAATATAAACGATTCGGGGATCACCAGGGCGATCCCGCCATGACTGATATAGGCTTGAACAGCCGCAACGATCTCCGGCTTCGTATATTTCACGGCCGGAATGATCAGCAGTTTTATCCTGCCCAGCTTACCGTTCGAGGATCTGTTTTTCGCTGACAAATCCTGTCCGGCATCCCAGGTATCTGGCCCCTTCCCATGAGGCATACAGGGCATTAAGATAAGGCGTTCTGCCTGCCTGGATCTGGCCCGGCGGAACCTGGATGATGCTCGTCTTTGAATAGAGGATGGCGACTTCGGGATCATCCTTTGTAAAAGCGCCGATCTCGGGGCCAAGGCGCCTGATATCGAGACCCAGTCGCAGCACTTCGGCGATATCCGACAGGGAGATCTTCTTTACTGTGTGGGAGGGAACTTTCGTTCATATGCGGGTATTCCGTGCTCGGAGCTCCTGCCCACCACCACTTTGAAATATCGGATTTACCGTGCAGGAACTGGAGAAGGATGCCATGGGCACCGCCGCTCATTTCCGGATCCACCATGACCTTTTTCGAATCGCTCAGCGAGAGGAGAAGATCGGAGAAGATCGGTGAACTTCCGGATTCATTCAGAATGACATCGTCCACCTCATTGATGATCATCTCCTCATCGATGCCTGTGACGCTGTTCGAGGAACTCAGCATGGACGATGTTCCCCCGGCGCAGATGGGTGTCTCCGGGTCAAGCTTGCGCATCTCCTGCTTTACCCATTTTAAATAGTCGGTAAACCTCCGGGTGTTGAAACATGCCCAGTCATACCATTCCGCACGGTTCGTTCCGTCAACCGGGCGTGCATTTTTCGTTTCGGGGGCGCGGATCTCCCCGAAAGAGGTGTAATCGGTTTTCCAGGCCGCATTCACCTGACCGATACCGGCATACTTGTTTTTCAGCCAGTCTCTGAACATCTTCTGGCTTTCATCGCAAAAGCAAATATACTGCAGTTCATAGGCCATGATATTGTAAAGAAGGTTGGGATTCTCCGTCCATTCCCTGTAATGCAGCTTCATATAGTCCACAACCGCCTTTCGGATGTAAGGACTCTCCAGGCAGATGACCACATCTTCCTTTTTGCCGCCCATGGCCCACCTGTCTTTGATCAGGTGTCCGCACCAGCCGTCCCAACCAACCCGGTGGGTACCCGGATAGGTATGAAAGGCCTTATAAACGGGGGAATTCTCGATATTATATCTCGAACCGCCGCCCACCGTATAGCTTTCGAGCCTGTGGTTGAAGGGTTCGAAGTAATCCATCAACGGGCCCTTGTTCACCTGGAGCATGGAAAAGACCAGTACAGGCTTGCCCGACCCGTCACGGTAGGCGCCGTCGGAGATCGTCAACTCGTCGAGGGGAGTGAGAGGGGGAACATAAAAGGAAGCCTGCCCGACTTCATTTTCCGGTTCGATGAGGGGATGGCCCGTCGGCCGGGCTGAAATCCGGTCGCGGATTTCCCCGGAGGCCCGTCTGCAGGACGCGATCACTTCCTCCAGGATTTTTTTCTCTTCCTTTTCATTCTGAAACCAGACCAGCCGGCTCCGGATGCCCAGACCGACATCCGCCGTGATCAGCGGGATCCTTTCATAGAGGGTTTGATAACCCTGCAATTCCGCGACCCTGACATCGTTGCGAAGATCCTCCACCGCACGCCTGGCTTTATCCCTGAGTCCCGTGATCTCCGCACTGGTTTTGATTTTTTCCTCCGGTCCGGTCAGGGTCGAAAAGGCATTCCGGTTATCGATGACCGTCATGCAGTCCCTGGGATCCATCTTCGATCTGGTGACCTCCGCTTCTTCACCGGCAACCAACCGGATATTGTCGATATACAAGGGATGCCGGGGGGCTCCGAAGGTAAGGCGCAGTTTCCGGATCCCGGCAAGGTCGAGTGGCCGGTTCCCTTCCTCCACCATGGCATGCCTCAGCAGGAACTTGAAATGATTCCACCCGGTATTGAGGAATAATTTCTCGCCCCGGTAACTTTGACCATGGAACTCGGCCTCTTCATCGGAACCGTCCCGGTCGAAAACCTGAATGGTGCCATAAATCAGTTTTTCAGAAGGATTATAGACATCGAACTTGAGGAAATCGTATCTGCTCCAGTCAGCCGGAAACCGGTCTGTTTCCAGGTATAGCGGCCGGCCGGCTGAGTCGGACAGTTCCAGGGAATACCGTCCGTGTACGACATATTCACCGGAGCGTGAACCGGGGGCCTGCAAGGAGTCCAGGGCCATTGGATCTTCAAAATCATTCAGGACCAGGACCGACGCAGCCGGCTGGCCTGTATCCGGCTTACCGCCGGAAGGTCCCTGGCAGCCGGGGGTCACACTGACCATTGAGAAGAAAACCATCAGCATTTTGGAGCGGGTCATCCTGCGAAAGGGAAAGACATTACGTATTTTTATCCTGGATCTCATGGTTCAGTTTTAAAGTTTAAAGATTTATCGTCAAAGTCACCGGCTGGTTCATCGTCACGGGCACTGATTTTGTTTTGCCATTTCCCGTGACCGTGACCGTGTAAGGGGAAAACGTCTCTTCCTGGTGTTCCGTTTTTTGGGTAACATCGATTTCCGGTCTGCCGGCCTTCCATTCCACCGGCCGGATCACCGACTGAACGAGTGGCCGTGAAAAGACCCCGGAAGTATCAACCCGGCCCTCCCCGGCAATCTTCCCGTTTTTATCCCGGATGATCACGGAGGCTCCTGGTGCCGTTTCCACGCGGAGTGTCCAGCTGACGTGATAATTACTTAACGATTGGGTATCGCTCCAGTAGACATCATCGTACGCAGCCCCGCCCAGGAACTGACAATCGAGGAAACCATGGTTAAACACCGAACTGTGGCCATCGAAGAGAAACGTATGGTAATTGGAATTGTGCCCCGTCCTGACAATCTTACAGGCGATGAACTGGTGATTGCTGCCCTGGCCGTAATCATCACCGAAACGAACGTTGCAGAGGTTCGATACAAGGGAATCGTCCCGGTAATAAACAGGCAGGTGCCTGGTGCGGTCATTGTAGGCACCCTGAGCATCCACACAGGCCGCTTTATGCGTGAGGGTATCCTGGGCCTCGATTTTGATGATGTTGTTGTTGCACTCCAGGTTACGGACCGAAGAGTCGGAATAAAACTCCGTCCCACGCATTTCCGCTCCCCACCGGCATCTCCCCAGGATAACGTTGTCGTGGTACGACATATTCTCCCGTTCCTGTCCTCCCTTGTCATAATTGGTCAGCCGGAATCCTGCCAGCACATCCTGTTCGCCCCAGGTTTCAATCAGGCGCCGGCCCGAGTCGGGTTTATGGATCATGGTGACAATGCTTTCCATATGGATGAAATTGTGCCAGGCCTCAAAATCCCTCGTCGACCATAGAATTCCGCAACCATAGTAACCGGTGAGGAAGATTTTATTGTCGTGTACGCGACCGCCCTCATGATGTGGCGAGATGGCAAAAGAATTCACCACCCAGCTGTCGACATAGATTTCGTTGTCGAAGATCTTCCGGGCGGTATTGATCCCATTCTGCCTCGTCCGCTTGATGAGGTTGTGATGAACGGCAAAATCGTTCGGCAAATGGGCAATATCACGTCCTTCGGCTCCGCGGAACCCGATGGACCGGCATTCTCCATTCCCGTGACGGCTGAACATCAGGGTACCCTTATCGAGGCAGATGTTGTGGTGAATGTCATATTTTCCCGATGCCCCGGTAAAGCGCATGCACCAGGTCTGGCTCAGGCGGTATTCGGCGGTGACGCCGGCGATTTCCACATCAGCACCATTGTAGAGTTCGATGGAATTCAACCCCCTGGCCATGTTGTGTCCGAGAATCTTCAGCCGGTCTTCGCCGGGATGCACCATTCTCTTTGCAGGGGTGTACTGGCTGTTGTTTTCAGCTTCCCCCTGGCGGAGGGTTCCATTGAGGATCCTGAGTCCGGTTTGTGACTTGCCTGTTAGCATCCGGATGCCGGAACCCGACTTTTCAGCCACTTCATAATCGAGATCAGGGATCAGTTCATTGGCATGGATCACGGTATGCCCGCCAAGATCGAGGGTTACGTGATCGGCAGTGATATTGAAGGCATTGCGTGGTGCAACGATGTCCTTTGTCACCACATAAACGGCATTGGGCTTGTCGAGATTATACGGGGGGTTACCCATATCGCCGGGAATATGGATGGCCCCCGGGATGGTTTTGGTTTGAATGATGCGGTCGCCGGAAATAAGCTTCCGGCCCTTTTCATCGATAGCGACGAGCCTGTAGTGGTAACCCGATTGGGCCTTCAGATTCTTCAGGTAGTGAATATGAGTATAAAAGTATCTTTCCGGGAGATCCGATTGGTGGCCGTAAGCCGTTGTCTTCCCGTATTCTACATACCCTTTGGCCGGGAGGTTTGTACACCAGCAGATGGCCGCGGAACGTTCTGAAACGTAGGACCACTCACTGTCTCCTGTTACCGAAAGTGTATCACCAAAAGTCCCGTAAACCAGCGGATCGGCTCCAGCCCCAAAGTGGGTCAGGCAAAATTTATTGAATAATTCATAAAGATCTTCCGGTGGCGCGCCGGGAAGCAGGTTTCCGAAGTCGCGGGCAACCGCATCGGCCACTGCCCGGTCGCAAAAGCTGTTGAGATCTTCTCTGTTCCCCGGCCGGATACATGACAAGCCGGTGATGATCAACATACCGATCAATAAAAAAAGAGTACGCAGATCATGTTTCATAAGATTTTTCATATTCCTTTCCCTTATTCTTCGTGACTGTGTGCCTTAGTGCCTTAGTGTTTAAAAATTCTTCGCGGTCTCCTTTTTTCTTCTTTACTTTCTTTTCAAGGGCAAAAGAAAGTAACAAAGAAACCCTCCGCGATTGACAACCCTCTCTCGCCCTTGTCGCGCGGGGCCCTCAACACTCGGGCCGGGCTCATTCAGGTTCGCACCAATCGCGGGTGGCCTACGCGCTCTGCTAAGATTTTACTTCGTGGAGAACGGAGAACGTATTACAAACGTGTTGATGGAGAAGCATTCCCCCGGTATGATCGTATGCACGTTCTAATCGGATTCCCCTGTCAAGGGACTGATGTTAATCTTCGTCTAAAACATGACGATGACTTTCGTCACTTCTCACTTCTCACTTCTGCACTTTCTCACTTTCTTCTCACCCCATCACCTCATCACCCCATCACCTCATCACTTCCTCCCCCTCCTCTTTACTTTCTTTTCAAGGGCAAAAGAAAGTAACAAAGAAACCCTCCGCGATTGACAACCCTCTCTCGCCCTTGTCGCGCGGGGCCCTCAACACTCGGGCCGGGCTCATTCAGGTTCGCACCAATCGCGGGTTGCCTCGCGCTCTGCTAAGATTTTACTTCGCGGAGAACGGAGAACGTATTACAAACGGTGTTGATGGAGAAGCATTCCCCCGGTATGATCGTATGCACGTTCTCAATCGGATTCACCTGTCAAGGGACTGATGTTAATCTTCGTCTAAAACATGACGGTGACTTTCTCACTTCTCACTTTCTCACTTTCATCACTTTCTCACGTCCTTCATCACCCCATCACCTCATAACCTCATAACCTCATCACCTTGTTCTCTTTACTTTCTTTTCCAGGTTGACGTTGTGACCCGTTCAATGTCCGCCCGTACCCACGTACCCCCCTACCCGCGTACCCACGTACCTCCCGTCCCCCCAAATAAGGAAGCCCACAGAGTTTACCAGTCCTCCGTGGGCTATCCATTGTTTACAATCTGAATCTAACTAAAGATGCCTATTCATAAACCTAAAACGACTCTGACTATTTAGCGGTAATCCACGCCTGGTTCATTTTGAGAACCTTACCCGGGTAGGGTTTCAGATAATCCGGATTGGCATCCCACCAAATTCTGACGGTCTCATCATCCACACCTCCAAAGCGTTCGAGGGCAGCAGCGAAGTTGGCGCTGTTCACCTGTTCTTCGGATGTCGGCCACGGGTACCTTCTCGGAATTGTTCCTTTCAGGTCGTCATTATCATCACCGATAAGAATTCTCGGATATCCTGTCCTTCTCTTTTCCGACCACCCTTCGATATAGTTCGGGTACATGGCAACAATTTTCTGATTGATGATCTGTTCCAGCTTGTGATCATTGTCGCCGGTAAGGGTGACAGCCGGTGAATTAGCCAGGAAATCGTCGACCTCAGCCTGTGTAACCGTTTTATAATTGATATAATCCTGAACATTGGCATCCGTCCAGGGAGCGGGGTTTCCGCTTGCGTCCTTGTCCCTCTTGTGCAGGAGGAGGCAAACTTCCGACATTTGGGGAACGGCATTATTGAACATATCCATTGCCCATGCTTCCGCCTGCTGAATGCCCTGTTTGTAATAAGTTTGTGCATCACCAGGACTTCCATAGAGACCAGCGAGCGCTGCTTCAGCCAGTGAGAAATAGGTTTCTGCACTTCCGTATACAACTCTCTCTACTTTAGGTACATACGCAAAATCAGGTACTCTGGAGCAGGATTCCGAGCCATACGGATATTTTTCCTCAACGGGAACGAGACCGAGAAGCGGATGACCGCGGAAATGGAAATAATCCAGGGTATCGATGCTTCCGGGGAATGTAGCCTTTGCCGTGTCGGCATAGAGACGTGTCCGGGGATCATTGTTATCATTCAGGATGTCGAGAAGGGTTTTCCCGATGTATCCTTTGGTAAGATCTCCATCGGCATTGATGAGACTGACATACGAACCATTTTCATTTTCCGGGTAATCCATGATGGTCATGATGCTGGCATCATCATCCCGTGTGCTGATCAGGTTATCCAGCGTCAGATCGGCCATCTGCTGACTGGCCAGGTTGGCATCGGCATAACGTACTCTCAGGGCGAGACGAAGCCGGATGGAGTTGGCAAACTTTTTCCAGCTGCCCACGTTCCCTCCGTAGAGAATATCAGCGGAACCGTAACTGTCCTTGGAAGCGTCGAGCTCTGCCACAGCTCCTTTCAGCTCGCTGAACAGATCGGCATAAATGTCCTTCTGCTGATCATACGCCGGCTGATATTTCGCATTTTCCAACGACAGAGATGACTGGAAGTAGGGAACATCACCATAAACATCGGTGAGTCTGGCAAAAGCATAAGCTTTGATGATCCGGGCGATGGCGTGTTTATTGACCATGGCGGGATCTTTTTCTGTTAGCCTCATGATGTCGGAGGTGTTCCTGACGTAGTTTTCATAGGTATCGTTCCAGAGAGCGGGTTTGTCACCGGTCTGGAAGGGGCGGTTTGCGTCTGACACGTCCATTCCGCAGTAGTTACCGGAAGAATAAGCTCCACTATTGTAATTTCTCTCGAAAAGGTAGACTTCCACCCGGGTCAGAAGCAGGTTGGGATCGACGACGTCCGAAGTCACGAGCCCCGGATAAGTGTTCTTCTCCTGAAAGTTCTTGGTACACGCATTGCTCATCAGCAGTACCAGAACAATTGAGGTGATTGTTGTTATCTTTAATAGTAATGTTTTCATATTGTGCAATGTTATGTGTTACGATCACTAGAAATTGACTCTGACATTCAATCCGAACGTCCGGGTGGTGGGCAACGAAAGTGCTTCGATCCCGGAGTAACCGGCTTCTGTATTCGGAGCCGATTCGGGTGAAATACCCATTCCCTGCATATGTTCCTCAAAGTACATGAGGTTTCTACCGATCAGGCTGAGTGTGATCCCCTGGAAAGGTGTTCTCTGAAGAGATGATTTCCCGAAGGTATAACTCAGAACAACCTCTCTTAAGGTAACATAACTGCCGTTGAGTACGAATTCCTCACCGATATCACTCCAGGCCCTGTTTGCCCACAGGGTCTGACCGTTGGCGGCGATATCATTCGTCTTGTAACCGGTAACATTTCCGTCAGCGTCGGTCACTTCATTGACGCCGGGCAGCACACCGACGAGCGGAAGCTGGTTTCCTTCAGCATCCATGTCGTGCAGGCGACGTCCCCAGGTGGTCCATACTCCGGTCCCTTTTGCCGTCATCTGGTATTTGGTGGAAGAGGAAAGTTCGCCGCCCTGGACGAAATCAATCAGGACGTTTAGCGAGAGTCCTTTCCATGTAAATGGTATTGTTCAATCCACCGATCCAGTCGGGCGTGATGTTACCGAGAACCGTCTGTTGAGATTCCCTGACGTAACCACCATCAGCATTGACAATTTTCTGACCTGCGAATTCTCCGGCCGATGCAGGAGCGCGTTTGTAAGCGTAACCCACGATGTCACCGTAAGGATGACCGGGACGAGCCTCGATAACGTTCGGGTAAGGGTCGCCGGCCAGGGTGTATGTTTCAATCCCGGGTGCCAGTTCGACAACTTCAGAGTGGTTGCGGGCATAGTTGGCGGCAATATCCCAACGGAAACCGCTTCTGGTGCTGATGGGAGCAACGTCGAAGGTGATTTCAATACCTTTGTTGGCCACTTTACCGGCATTGATCACCACGCTGTTGTAACCGCTGGCATTGGAGATCGTGGTCGGAAGGATCTGGTTTGTGGTATTTCCGTTATAATAGGTCAGATCCAAATTCACCCGGCTCTGGAAGAACCGGAGGTCCGTACCGACTTCCCATGAGGTGTTCAGCTCATTCTTGAGGTTGAAAAGCGGGATCTGTGAATTTTTGGAAGCATAGCTATGGCCGTTCCATCCTGTGGTGTAAAGGTTATACCCGTTCTGTGTCAGGTAAGGATCGGAATCGTTACCCACCTGTGCCCAGGAAGCCCTGATCTTACCGAAAGAGAAGATATTCTTCGGAAGACTGCTGAAGGCTTCGGTGAAGATAAAGCTGGTACTGACAGAAGGATAGAAGAACGACTGGTTGTTGATCCCCAGTGCAGATGACCAGTCATTACGTCCGGTGACATCCAGGAAGAGGTAACCTTTGTAAGCAGCTTCACCGGTGAAAAAGACCGACTGCATCTGTTTCTGATACAGGTAAGCATACGGACGGACATCCTGTGCATTGGAAATCCAGTAAACATCGGCAGCTTTAAAATTACGTCCGTCCAGCTGGTTCTGATCCCTCCGGATATCATTGATTTCAGCACCCAGGCTTCCGGAAAGGGTGAATGAGCTGGAGATGTCTTTGTTGGCGGTAAGAATAACATCACCGGTGATATCTTTTGAACGGTCCACTTCGGTGACGATCCGTCCGGCGGAGTTATCCGAACCGGGAGCACCCACCGGCCAGGTCCTTTCCTTATTCTGCGTGTAGAAATCGGCGCCCACTCGGCCCATCAGGCTCAGCCAGCTGGCGATTTGCAGGTTCGCCGAAGCATAGCTGATCACCCTGTCTTTACTATCATTGTTCTTCAGTTCATTGATAAGATAGTAGGGGTTGACACTGATGCCAGGCCACCTTCCGCGTTCACCGGTAGCGTCATAATATTGCTTCAGGAAATCCAGGGGAACGTAACGGCCCATGATGGCGAGGTCATACACCACGTTTTCACTGGTCGTTGAACCGAGATTCGGACGCTGGTGTCCTTCATCGTGAATATAATTGACTTTGGCGTCGAATGAAAGGTAATCGGTTACCTTGGTATTGGTCCTCAGTGAAATATTTTGGCTGGCAATCCGGTGATTCGGAACAATACCCTTGGCCATGGAGTTTCCGATGGACAACCGGGCGGTGGATTTTTCATTTCCGCCAGTGATGGCAATGGTATTGACATTGCTCATGCCCAGGTCATAAAAGTTCCTGACATTGTTCTTATCCTGCGGGAGAAGAGTCAGAAGGTGGATGGTGGTATCACCCGGCATCACGAAAGGATCAATGACGGTCCTTCTGCCGTCGAGCGGTGGACCCCAGCTGTCACCATGCCAGGTCGGCATGTTTTCATAATAATGACCGCTTCCCGGAGGAACTTCCAGGGTATAGTCAGGATAGATATTGGTTTCTTCATACCCTGTAGCGTAATAGTTCTGGAAGGTCGGCACGAGGTTGATGGCATCGAAGGATACATTGGAATTCACTTCCACGCCGATCCCTTTCTTTCTGGCACCGGATTTTGTCGTAATCAGGATGACCCCGTTACTCCCCCTTGAACCGTAAAGGGCTGAAGCATTCGGCCCTTTCAGAACGGACACGGATTCAATATCGTTGGGGTTCAGGTCACCGATACCGTCGCCATAATCGACGTTGCCTGTAGCTGATGCCCATAAACCGCCGCTACCGTGACCCTGGTTGGAAATGGGAACACCATCGACGACATACAACGGCTGGTTATCCTGGGTCAGAGAGCTGTTACCACGAATGGTGACAACGGTCGAACCGCCGGTACCCCCTGAGGTGTTCGAAACCTGGAGGCCGGAAACTTTACCCGTCAGGAAATTACTGACATTCAATTCCCTGGCACCGCCAAGCTGATCCTCTTTTAGCTCCTGCGCAGAATAGCCCAGGGCTTTCGTTTGGCGTTTAATACCCAGAGCGGTGACCGTTACTTCTTCAAGTTCCTCCGAGGAGGACTTCAAAGCCACGTCGACCACCCTTTGCTGTCCGATCTGGACTTCCTGGGTTTCCATACCTACAAAAGAAAATTCAAGTGTCTTTGCTTCTGCCGGAACTTCTAATGAATACTTTCCTTCAACATTAGTGATGGTTCCAAGTCCTGCATAACCCTTGACCGTCACATTGACACCGGGCATAGTACTTCCATCCTCAGCAGAAGTCACGGTACCCGTTATGGTACGGTTCTGTGCGAACGTACTACCCAGTAATGCTACGATTAGGGTCAGTGTTAAGAATAGCTTTTTTTTCATAGAAAAGTGGTTTAATTGGTTGTTAAAAAATGACTTTAGTTACCAATTCAATGAACAAGGTTTAGAAAAACACATGAAGCAAAAGAAAAACCGGCAGAAATTGTATTTACGTAACATTATCATAAAACCGGAATTATCTTTTGTTTCATTTTTATTGCAATAAAAATAAGAAAAATTCTTGTAAACAAAATAAAAAGAAAAAAAATCTTCATTATAATTTGCTTATTATGTCTTCTTATGGGAATTGATGGGGAATCCGCCTCTATTCATAGGGATTCTGAAAGATACTACCACTTGATTATCCTTTTGATAACCGGTGAACAGACGCCGGGGATCATCTCTGAAACACGCTGCAAAAGTCATTCTGCTGGTGGAACCCGATTCTTCTTTGCCGGTTCACGGGGCCGGGAGGGTTTCCCGGTGAGCATCCCCTCACAGTGCCTGTCCCCACAGTCCGGAACAGGAATTGGAGCCTTTCAGCATAAGGCAGAGAATCGCTTCGACAAGCATAAGGAATTATACAAACAACATTTTTCAAGCGTAAAAGTTTATTCCTTGCGAAAATTTGGAATCCGAAACGAAACGCAAAGACGTTCCTTTCAAAGTTCTCTCCTGATCAATTGTTCAAAGAACATCGGCAGGGCCTGGCTCAGACATCCACCCCGAAACGTTCGCGGGCGGTAATCCTGAACTTTTCATAATCGTCGAAAGCGGCGGTTCCGCCGGAAGCCGTGGTAGAGACTGCACCGGTAAGGTTACCGAACTTCTGGCATTCGTCCACCGGAGCGCCCTGGATAAACCGGTGAATGAATCCCGCATTGAAACTGTCTCCGGCTCCGATGGCATCAACCACCTTGTCATTCAGAAAAGCAGGAAGATCTGTCAGCCGGTCCTGGTGATAAACGATCGACCCCTTGTTGCTGCGTTTGATGACCAGGATCCTGACGTACGGTTTCACAACGTCGATGGCTTCCTCAAGCGTGTCGCGCCGGGTAAGAAGTTTCAACTCGGTTTCATTGGGCAGGAAGACATCCACATGCGGCAGGACCTTCTTGATGTCGAGGTCCCAGGTTTCTTCCGGATCCCATTGCATATCAAAGGAGGTGGTCAGCCCTGCGGCTTTGGCCATTTTGAAAAGGCTTCCCAGGTCCTTTCGTATTCCCGGCTGCAGGAAAAGGGATGAAAAATGAAGGTGTTTCGCTTTTTTGATGTCCTCCGGAGAGATATCATCGATCGTCAGATGATCCATCGCCCCCGGGTAGGTCGTGTTGGCCCTGTCTTCCCCGACATTCAGGATAATGGTGGCTCCCGTACCGGCCACTTTATCGATCCTGATCATCGACGTGTCGACGTTTTTGCGCTTCAGACTTTCCAGAACAACCTCACCGAACTTATCTTCACCGATCCTGCCGACAAAACCAACCCGTGATCCCAGGCTTGAGATATTGCTGGCAAAGATGGCCGATGAACTGCCCAGGGTCAGGGTCATTTTTTTGGCCAGCACCTCCTTTCCCACTTCCGGGAATTTTTCGATCTGGTCCAAAATGAGGTCGACATTCAGTTCTCCGACAACGATGATATCATAAGCTTTGTCCATGTTCTGTTTTTCCTGTCTTTGATGATCGTCTATAATATAAGGTATAAGATGGTCCTTTGTCAAATCCGCAGCTGAGGGCTTTCCACCCCGCCAGCCGGTTATTCGGTGACCTTCACCGTGCCCAGCTGATACCAGCCATCGGCTGTTTTGCCTTCGATGGCCAGCTGGACCCTGGGCTTGTGGGTCATGCGGTCGACAATGGCTACCTGTACGTCATAGGTTCCGGCGGGTGCATCGAGCGGGATGAAGATTGCATCGTCGAAAACGATATCGCCCTGGCATCCATGTGCGGATGGCTTCATTAAAGGTGTATTCTTTTTCAAATTTATCAGATTTGATCCGGACAGCCGGGATAAAATCCTTGTAACATGGGGCCACGCCCTTGTTTTCCCACCAGGTGGTGAAAGGCATCTTCCCATTCTGGCGAACGGTCTCAGGATAGGTAAACCGTCTCAAAACATAACGATAACCCATTTTTTTGATCCAGTCGTCGACGAGATCCTTCCATTCTTCAGGCACAGGGGAAGATTTGGCATTGAATGAAGACATATGCCATTTGAGCGCCTGGTCGAAGATGTACTTGACATCATTGCGATCATACTTTTCATGTTCTTTCCAGCTCATGAAGGTCCCGCAGATCTCAAAGCTGAGTGGAGATGTTTTCCAGTCATCCTGCACATGGTCGTTGATGATCTCCCTGGGGATAGAAATCGAGCATATGGCTCCAGCCGTTCTGCTCGCTGGCCCAGAATCCCAGGTCACCCAGGCAGTCGACCCTCCAGCCTACCGGGATCTGGGAATCGGCATACATATTGGTTTTTTTATCCATCAGCAGGGCGATGATGGGAGTTTTCCGGAACGATTCGGTATAGGCATTCACCAGCGCCTCCCGGGCCTTCTGGCTGAGCAGTTCGGAGCCAGCCCCTTCACCCCATGCACCCACGATGGAAAGATCGATGGCCTCGAGATCCGGATGCCCGTCGTATCGTTCGCCCAATGCCCGGATCATTCCCCCGAAAAACTCAGCATACCGGGGATCCATCAGGATCCACCATGCCATTTGTTGACCGGATTGTTGTATTCCCAGTCTTTCTGCGGACCCGACCATTTCACGGTACCAGTCAGGAACATCCCTCTTGTCGCCTGTGCCGTAAGGTGCGATCCGCAGCAGCAGGGTCTGCTTCCGCTGTTCGGCCATGGCCAGGGCTTTGTCGAGCAGATCCCAGTTATAAACGCCCTGTTCGGGTTCGACGTATTTCCAGTAAATACGCAGGTAAGCAATGGTCGTCTGCGGATAATCCTTGTTGGTCAGATCGCCGTCGAACGACTGGTAATCGATTGGGAATCCTTCCGTCCATCCCGATCCGGCATTGAGATCATCGCCGTTGAACCTCTGGAAGGTCATAAAGCCTTTCCCGGGATTGTTGAGAACATCATCGATCTCCTTTGGTTTGATAACCGTCAGACCGTCCGGGTTCTGGGATACAGCCGGAAGAGCCGACAATGCGGAGAACAGAATGGCCAGACCAAAAATTTTGCAGCAGTTCAAGGTTTTCATGGTTTCGTTTTTATTTATCTGTGAGGAAAACTCCTGTTCCTCAGAAAAAGAGTCTCTGGTGTTGTTCACTCCCAAAAATAAGACATAAAAATTTAAAATAATAAGGTTTTGTTAGATTTTTTTTAATATATACTTGTAGATCATGATGCTTATAATAATGAAATGAAAGATTTTTAATCCCTGATCTGGTTGCTTCTCCCCCAATGATCCCCTCTGAAATCCAGGGTCAAAAGGGCGGTCATCCTGCATGATTGAAAAAGTCTTCAAAAACAAAACCTGTAAATAAAAATATTCCGACCCTGAAATCCGTTTCAAACATGTCAGTTCCCTGATGTTTTGGCAACAAAGGTTTTGAAAGCTTCCTCCTGACCGGACTGATCTCTTCGGGCATTCTCCTGAGAAGGCTATGGCCGGGAATAATGAAAGGGGTGATCATCCAGAACAAAAGAGTAATTCATAAGGTTTTGATAAAATAAATTTATTATTTACTTTTATCACAAATAAAATTCATAACGATATGAAAGCAAAATGGATGATGTTGGCTCTGGGTTTGATCCTGATGAGTTGTACCGCAAAACATTATCACACCGTGGCGGTCGATAACCCGGAATTCCGGCCGAACGTGGCGTTTAAACATTCTGAGGACCTCAGTTCTCCGAAATTCAGCCATTTTATTGAGAAATACCAGCTCGACACCATCTTCCACGGCGAGAAAGACGAATTCAAGCGTCAGCTTCTTCTGCGCCACTGGATCCGTTCGGTGATCTCCATCAACGATTTCAGCAAGCATTACAGTGGCGACGGTTATGTCGAAGGTATCCTCGATGCGGCATTGAAGGGTGAAGGATTTCATTGCGGCCATTTCATGAAAGTGCAGAATGGCCTCATGAATGCCTATGGTTACGTGACCCGCACCCTTGGTGCCGGTCCGGGCGTGAAGGGAGGTCCCGACGGGCATCACGGCATCAATGAGATCTGGTCGGACGAATTTCACAAGTGGTATCTTTCCGATGCCAAGTACGACCATCATTTCGAAAAGAACGGCATTCCCCTATCAGCCCTTGAGATCCGCGATGCATACCTGAAGAACAAGGCTGCAGACATTGTCATGGTGAACGGCCCCGACCGTGTCCCCTGCGAATTCGACTCCCTCTACAATACGAGTAAGGAACGTTTCGCTCAGACATACACCTGGATCGAGTGGCATACCAATAATAATATGACCACGGCATGGCCCAACTGGGAAACCATGCTGACGATGTACCAGGATGACTATTTCAAAAACCACACCTGGTACTGGGATGAAAAACCGCATTGGGCCTATAGCAAACCCGAATTCATGAACCTGGTGAAGGATGAGAAAGCCATTTACTGGACACCCAACACGATCGCCTCACAGGTCAAAATCGACGGGAACAATGTCCACATCGATCTGACTTCACAAACACCCAACCTCAAGGAATACCAGATGAAAAACGGCCCGGATGCTGACTGGGCCAGAGTGGACACGGCCATCGACATGAAACTGAAGGATCCCCGGTATGACCTGACGTTCCGTACCGTCAACACAGCCGGCGTCACCGGACCTGAACATAAAATTGTCATTGAGAGAGACTGAGGAAGGTGATCATCGATCAATCAATTGATTATCGGCCTGCAATGCAGGCCGTTTCCTTTTCCGGCTGCCAGGTCCGGGGCAATTTCATGTTCCGCCCAGGTCGATCATCAGGCCCTTTCATGTAAGCGCAACCGGACACATGTCTGTTAACTTCCTGGCGGTAACAGGCTAAACCTTCCTTTCGAAGGACTTTCCAGCGAAAGATCCAGCTTACAATAGCGCTTCAGACCCGGGGGGATTGTCCACAATCGCCGGTGACAGGCATTATAGGGGCGGATGGAGCCGGTCCCTGTCGTGAACCGGATGGATGCAAATGACCCGGAATGCCGGGTAAGAAGTAAATCCGGACGGAGGCAATGATGACTTACCTGACCACTTCAACTTTTCCCAGGGAATACCAGCCGTCATCCCCGATACCTTCGATAGCCAGTTTCACCGCGGGTTTGCGGCTGATGGGGTCAAGGATGGCCATTTGCACGTCGTAAGTCCCCGGCGTGGCCTTCTCCGGAACGAACACCGCGTCGTCGAAGACATTGTCGCCCGGCAACCACTGCGTAATGTTGGCACAAGTCGGAAGAAGGTATCTCTTCACTGCCTTTTTTCAGCCTGACAGCCAGGGTATAATACCGGTAAATGGGGGCAACGCCTTTATTTTCCCACCAGGTTTCAAACGGCAGCTTTCCGTTGACCCTGACCGTGTCGGGGTAAGCAAGTCTCCGCAGGACGAAACGGTAACCCATCTTTTTCAGCCATTCATCCATCAGGGGTTCCCATTCCTCGGGCACCGGTGCGGATTTGGCATTGAACGAAGAAATATGCCATTTCAGGCTCTGGTCGATGATGTACTGAACATCTTTTTTTGTGTATCCTTCATTTTTTTTCCAGTACCCGCAGGTCCCGCAGATCTCGAAGGTCACGGGCGCCGTTTTCCAGGCATCGCTCATCCCGTCATTGACGATTGCTCGCGGGTAATAATCGTACATGTGCGTCCACCCGTTCTGTTCGTCGGCCCAGAAACCAAGGTCTCCCAGGCAGTCCTGCCTGTATCCGACATTGGCCTGGGATTTAATGTACTCGACCGATTCTTTCCCGGTGAGCAGGGCGATCAGCGGAGTCTTTTTAAAGGAATCGGTATAGGCGTCGACAAGTTTTTGCATTGTTTCTGTGGAGAGCAGGCTGGTTCCTCCCCCCTCTCCGGCCCAACCGACAATGGAAAGATCCACACTCTCCAGGTCGGGATGACCGTCATAACGGGCTCCCATCGCGCGGATCATTTCACCGAAACATTCGGCATAAAGCGGATTCTCCGGATCGACGGGCCATTTCTCATGTTTGAACTGCCGTTGCGGCCCGACAAGTTTCCGGTACCAGGCGGGCACATCGTCGATCGGGCGGCCTTTATAGGGCGCGATCCTCAGCATGAGCGTCTGGCCGTGTTCATGGGCCAGGGCCAGGAGGCTGTCGATAAAATCCCAGCGGTAAACTCCCCGTTCGGGTTCCATCACGCTCCACAGGATCCTGAAATAAGCCGTGGAGGTCTGGGGATAATGATCATTTTTCTGGCTCGTTGCCCGTATGCCTGAACTGCCCGACGTTGACTTCACGCAAAACATCCTGGTTCGGCGCGAGATTGTCACCGTTGAACATCTGAAAGGTATTGAAGCCGATCCCGGGATTGATAAGGACATCATCGATCTCCTTCGGCTTGATGATCGTGTAGTTATCCGGGTTCTGTGCAAATATACCGTTTCCGCAGAGGATAAAGAAGATCGCTGCTGCAGCTTTTATACCCGGTTGTCTTGCCAGTATTTTCATGATCGAATGGATTAAACTGTAAGAAAAAGTTAAAAAATCCCGATAAAGATAATATATTTCATAAGGTTTTGACAAATAATTATTATTATTTACTTTTATCAAAACTTAAAATAATAAGCATATGAAAGGCGTTTTCATTTTCATTATAACCACTCTCCTGCTTTCCGGATGCATGAACCGGCCGTATCACCAGGTGGAGGTACAGAATCCCGAATTCAAGCCAAATATTTCGTTCAAATCGTATGAAGATCTGCATTCCCCCCGGTTTGCCCACCTGATCGAAAAGTACAAGCTCGACACGGTTTTTCATGGTGAAACGGATGAATTCAAACGGATCCTGTTACTCCGTCACTGGATCCGGACAGTCATGAAGATCGATGATTCACAGCGGGACAATTACGGGAAGGGCAATCCCGAGATCATCCTTGATTCGGCATTGTGTGGTGTCGGCTTTCATTGCGGGCATTACATGCGGGTGCAGAATGCCATCATGAATGCTTACGGTTATGTCACCCGCACCCTGGGGGCCGGTCCGGGTGTAAAGGGAGGTCCCGACGGGCATCACGGCATCAATGAGATCTGGCTGAATACATATCACAAGTGGTTCCTTTCCGATGCCAAGTACGATCACCATTTTGAAAAGAACGGCATCCCTCTCTCAGCCCTTGAGATCCGGGATGAATACCTGAAGAACAAGGCCGCCGACATTGTCATGGTGAACGGACCCGGCCGTGTGCCCTGCGAATTCGACTCCCTCTACAATACGGGTAAAGAGCGATTCGCCCAGACCTATACCTGGATTGAATGGGACCAGTACAATGACCTGTTTACGGCCTGGCCCAAACACACCTATATGCTGATGATGTACCAGGATGACTATTTCAGGAACCATACCTGGTATTGGGGCGGGAAGCCGCATTGGGCCTATGGATTCAGACGTCCTCGTCCTGGAACCCGACCGCAACGGTTTTGAATGGACCCCCGGGGTCATCAGGTCGGAGGTGGCGATCCGGGGCAACCTTGCCGATGTGACCCTGACTTCCCAAACGCCCAATCTGAAGGAATACCAGATGAAGGTACTGCCCGGCGGTCGATGGATGCCTGCTGGCGACCACATCAAGCTGCCCCTGAGAAAGAAGAAGTATGAATGGGCCTTCCGTACCGTAAACCTGGCCGGCGTGGCGGGTCCGGAAAACAAAGTGGTCATCGAACGTGAATAAATTCATTTTTTCGGGGTCATGAAAATACCAGGAAAAAAACGGTTGATCCTTCTCATCCTGCCGATCATGGCTGCGGCCACGGTGTATGCCGGACCTCCTCCCGGCGAAAAGGCGGAGGTATTCGATACCATCGTCCCCGGCGTCTACCGGTTCAGGGATGCCTGCAATGTTTACCTGTTAAAATCGGGTCACTCTGCCCTGCTGATCGATGCCGGTGCAGGAATGATTGGCACTCATCTGAAAGATGCCGGCATCACCCGCATTGAATGGATCCTTCATACACATTATCACCGCGACCAATGCACCGGCGACAATAAAATCAGGGACACCTCGACCAGGATCGCCATTGGGGCGCCCGAGGCGGATTATCTCCGCGACGACGGCATACGGGCTCCCTTTCCCATGCCTGACAAATACCTTCTCAACGGTGAACTGCCCGGGTGGGGCGCCAGGCTGGCCCCTTTCGACAAACCCGGCGTCGACAAAACGTTCACCGATGGTGAGGAATTCTCCTGGAACGGGTTTAAGATCACCGCCATTTCCACTCCAGGCCATACCCAGGGCAGTTTTTCATATATCGTTAAAACACAGGGAAAAACCCTGTGCTTTACCGGCGATCTGATCATGAAAGGGGGTCATGTCAGGGATCTCTTCAGTATGCAGTGGATCTACCTGTCCAATCCCGGGGTGGAAGCCTCCCTTTCCTCGCTTGAAAAAATCCGCGCCATAGCCCCCGACATCCTTCTGCCCTCTCACGGAGACATTATGCGAAATCCCGCTTTCAATATCGACCAGCTTGAGGTCAGGCTGGCCAGGGTCAGGGATGCCTTTGGTTTCGAAAGGGCGGGGCGATGGAACTGGAGCGGCTTTGTCCAGATCTCGGCCCATGTGATCCAGGATTGCGGGTCGACGACACAGATCATCTTCAATGATGAGGGTAACGCCCTGCTTTTTGACTGTGGCGATGCCTTTACGCCCGAACGCCTGGAAAAGGTCAGAAAGATGTATGGCATCCGGCATGTGGATGTGATCATCCCCAGCCACTGGCATTACGACCACGTTGACGGCATTCCTGCTATTGTCAAATCGGAAGGGGCCAAAGTCTGGGCTTTTGAACCCCTTGCTGAACACCTCGAATACCCGGAGCATTTCCCGACGACATGCTGGTCAGGTCAAAAGATCAGGCGTTGACCGGACCCTGGAGGCCAATAAAGAATTCGACTGGGGAGGTTATACCTTCACCCTTCTTCCCAACCCGGTGCACATGGCGGAACAGGCAGGACTTGCCGTCAAGGTCGACGGGCTGCAGTATTTTTTCATGGCCGATGGGTCAGGATTAAGCAAAGAGGGCCATATCCGGTCTTCCATCCATTGCTACAACGGGATCAGCCTTGAGGAGGGGTTGATGAAAACGGCGGAGTCTTTCTTCAAAACAGATCCTTACATTGTCGTACCGGCCCATTCCAATGGTTTCGCCACCCATGAACAGGATAAGGATGAATATAAGGAATGGGCAACGGAAACCACCGATGCTGTCACGGCTCTTCTCTCTCCGCCTTTCCAGGACCTTGGCTATGATCCTTACTGGGCATCCTTCTACCCTGCCAGGGTGCATGTGAAGCCCGGCGCGGAAGTCCGGATCGCCCTGAGGCTGAAGAATTATACGAACCGTGAACTTACGGGCACGTTCAGCCCGGTTGCCTACGGAAATCTCAGCTTCAGGGAAAGAACCGTCAGCTATGATCTCATGCCCGGGGAAACCCGTGACATTCCGTTCACGGTCACGGTCGATAAAAAAGCCGGCAAAGGGATTCACATCGTAACGGCCAACATTGTTTACGATGGAGAGCTCTATGTTGAATATCCCCAGGCCTATCTCGAAATCGATGAATAGCTTCATTTCTCCTGACGACCACTGGGTGATCTGGACATTTCTTGTCGGGACGGCCGCTCTCAGCCTTTATCTGGAGCAGCGATTCAATTTCGTAAAGAAGATCACCGGCGCCGCAGTGGCCATCATCGCCGGCATGATCGCCTCCAATACCGGCATTTTACCTTCCGAATCGACCTCTTACGATGTGGTGTGGAATTATCTCGTTCCCCTGGTCATCCCCCTGCTGCTCATGAAAACCGATGTCCGGAAAATCTTCAGGGAGACCGGGCGGTTTGCCGGGGCTTTCCACATCAGCGCCCTCGGAACGGTCATCGGCAGTTTCGCTGCCGTCGCTCTGCTCCGGAGGTACATCGGGAACCTGGAACTGATCGGTCCGGCGATGACCGCCAGTTATATCGGCGGGTCGGTCAATTTTGTCTCCGTTGTATCCATGTTCCACCCGCCGAAGGACCTTGTCAATGCCACCCTGGTGGCCGATTCGGGAGTGATGATCGTTTATTTCCTTATTCTCATTGCCCTTCCGGGGATGGCGATCGTCCGGCGCATCTTCCCCGTGACGCAGAAATCGATCGACATTGCCGGGACCAATCATGCGGGAAAGAACGAAAATTACTGGAAACCCAAGCCTATCGGGCTTATCGACATCGGCAAATCCCTGGCCATCGCTTTTATCATTTCCATGCTCTCGGTGAAGATCAGTGAATTTTTCAGCCGGGAAGGCATGCCGGTCATCGTCACGATGATCCTGGGTCAGCAGTATCTTATCCTCACCACCCTTTCCATTCTCTTCCCACTGGTTTTCCCCGGAACAGCCAGATCCCTGTCGGGAAATGAAGAGCTGGGCACATTTTTCATTTTCATCTTCTTTGTCATGATTGGTCTGCCTGCCAGCATCACCCGGGTGCTTTTCAACGCCCCTTTCATGCTGTTGTTCTGCGCCATCATCCTTGCCTTCAATTTCCTGGTCACCTTTATCCTTGGAAAGCTGACGGGCTACGAGCTCGAAGAACTGGCCCTGGCGGCCATAGTCACTTCAGGCGGACCGATGAACGGGGTAGCTGTCGCCATCTCGAAAAACTGGCAGAACCTGATCTTCCCTTCGCTCATGCTGGGCATCTGGGGTTATGTGATCGGGAACTATATCGGATATGTTATGGGACTGATCTTACAGGCGATCTATTGACAGCTTGCCCCCGGCATAGGAAGTGTCGGGTTATTTATCTAATTTTGAGTACGTTTCCAATACTTAACGACGATGACAGAACACCTGATCGGGAAGATCGAGATCTTCAAACTGAACATTGAGCTGAAAGAGCCCATTTCGATATCGCTGGGAACCTTCGATAAAACCGAGAACCTGGCCATCAAGATCCATACCCTGGGCGGACTGACAGGCACCGGGGAATGCAGTCCGGAGAAACATATCGTCGGCGAAATGCAATCTTCCGGATTTGAAACGGCCCGGTACCTTGCCGGTATCCTCAAGGGAAAGGATGCGCTCGCCATAGAGGACCGGATGGGAGATCTCGACCGGGCCATTGCCGGCAACCCTACCCTGAAAAGTGCATTCGATATGGCTCTTTATGACATCCTGGCCCGGCATGCGGGGCTTCCCTTATACCGCCTTCTCGGCGGCGGGAACTCACGCGAGATCTGCACCGATATGACCGTTTACCTCGGTTCACCGGAAAAGATGGCCGCCCAGGCCCTGGAATACCAGAAAGCCGGTTTCCCCGTGATCAAGGTGAAAGTCGGCACTTCCACCGAAGAAGACCTGGCCAGGATCAAGGCGATCCGGGAGGCTATAGGCTATGAAATGCCCCTGCGGATCGATGCCAACCAGGGCTGGGATACTGTCACCGCCATCCGGACCCTGAAAGCTCTTGAAAAATTCAATATCGAGCATTGCGAAGAACCCGTCGCCCGATGGAACAACCGGGGCTTAAAACGTGTCAGGGATCACAGTCCGGTTTCCATCATGGCCGACGAATCGGTCTTCGACCACAAAGACGCCTTCCGCCTGGCGGCAATGGGTGCCTGCGATTATTTCAACATCAAGCTGGCCAAGTGCGGCGGGATCCATCAGGCCCTGAAGATCATCGCCATCGCCGAGGCCGCCGGGATCAAAACACAGGTGGGATGCATGTCGGAAAGCCGTTATGCCCTGACGGCTTTGACGCATCTCGTGGCTGCGCGGAATAATATCGTTTATTTCGATATCGACTCGGCCCTGTCCCATGCCGAAGATCCGGTCACCGGGGGCATCGTCTATAAAGGCAATGGCCGCTTGGAACTTCCTGAAGTACCGGGAATCGGTGCCGGTTTTGATGAAGCCTTCCTGGAGAGGATGGAAAAAACGGTGTGTTAGCCAGCGAAACAAAGCCGGTGCGGGATAGCGTCGGTACCTTGCTTTCCTGTCCGGACCCGGAAGATGAGATAAATTCAATGAAAAAACAACACGAAACATCATGACACTCCAACGACTTTTCGGACCCGGCCTGCTACTGGCGGTCCTCATGATCACCCTTCCCCTGCAGGGGCAAACCACCAGGGATACCACCACGATGTTCAGTGTCAGGGAGGAACTCGATGTCAAAGTCCCCATGCGCGATGGCATCAGGCTTTCGACCAATATCTACCGACCCGAAGCCCCGGGTTCCTATCCTGTCATCCTGGTGAGATCACCCTACGGAAACGGCGGTGCAGGCAACCGGGAAGGTCATTTTTTTGCCGGTCATGGTTATGTCTATATTTCCCAGGACACGCGCGGCCGGTATGAGTCGGAAGGGATATTCGACGCCTTCCAGGCAGAGGCCAATGATGGTTTCGACATGCAACAATGGATCGGTAAGCAACCCTGGTGCAACGGGAAAATAGGAACCAGCGGCGGATCCTATGTCGGGTTCACCCAATGGATGCCCGCTCCCCTGAACAGCCCCTATTTGAAAACCATGATCCCGGCGGTCACTTTTTCGAACCTCCATGATGTGGTCTACCAGGACGGTGCATTCTTCCTCCAGCTGTTCACCCCGTGGAGTTTTGAGATGACCAAACCGTCGATGGTCCCGATGGACTATGTCCAGGACCGCACGGACAGCGTACTTCTCACGCTTCCCCTTCTCGACCAGGACAAGGCCATGGGCTGGCGCATATCCTTCCTGCGTGACTGGCTGCTTCACCCCGAAAATGACCGGTACTGGTCAGCGACAGAGGTCAGCCGTTATACCGCCATCCACACCTCCGCATTGAATATCGGCGGCTGGTATGATATCCTCCTCGGATCGACCCTGAAAAATTACCTGATCATGACCGGGGATTCCATCGATCCGGCCATCCGCCAAAAACAAAAGCTGATGATCGGGCCATGGATACACAGCTGGAACAAGGAGAAGACCGGCGAACTGGATTTTGGGAAAGAAGCCCGGATCGAAACGGGGGATTTGTTCCTGCGATGGTTCGACAGCCAGCTTAAAGGGAGGGACAATGGCATCATGGAAGAACCGCCGGTCAGGATCTTCGTCATGGGCATCAATACCTGGCGCAATGAGAATGAGTGGCCACTGGCCCGGACAGCCTATACGAACTACTATTTCCACAGCGAAGGCCACGCCAACACCCTGAACGGCGATGGCACACTGAGCCTCAAACCCGGAAAAGGTGAACCGCAGGACCGTTACATCTACGATCCGGCAGATCCGGTGAAAACGGTGGGAGGCATGGGACCCTATGATCAGCGTTCCGTGGAAGAACGACCTGATGTTTTGGTTTACACCACCCCGTCGCTCCGGAAAGATACCGAGGTCACCGGCCCCGTCCGGGTTGTCCTGTATGCCACAAGTTCAGCGGTGAATACCGATTTCACCGCCAAACTGACCGATGTGTATCCCGATGGAAGGTCGATGAGGATCTGCGAAGGGATCATCAGGGCGAGCCACCGGAACCCGGAACAGAGCCCGGGTGCAATTGAACCCGGGAAAATATACCTGTACACGATCGACCTTTGGGCGACCAGCAATGTCTTTCAAAAGGGTCATAAAATGCGGGTGGAAATCTCGAGCAGCAACTTCCCACGTTTTGACAGGAACCTGAATACCGGCACCAGCTTCGCCACCGATACCGAAGTGGTGAAAGCCAGCCAGGTCATTTACCATGATGAGGCCCACCCCTCGTGCATCGTCTTACCGGTTATCCCCGAATAAACAAGGCGTGAGATGGAGGGGCAGCCCATCCACCTGCCGGTCATTCAGCGTGCGGGTCGCCGGGAAGCGGGCCGTTATAATGCTTTGAGACCACGACGTCGTCGAAAAGCACTTTATCGATCTCGCCCGGTTTGCCATCGGTCATGTAATAGCTGAGCCAGAAAAAATTAATCTTCAACGGTTCGACCGTTCTCCAGCGGAAACCTTCGAAGCCGGAGCTGTCGGGATCGGGGATCCATTTGTCCCAGTTCCAGTAACCGTTCGGATGTCCTTTGCCCAGGTCAAGCACTTTTTTCCCATTGATCCAGAAGGCTTGTTCCCCGTTGAAGGAAGATACAGGCTCATTCATCTTCATCATAAATTCAACGCAGATCCATTCATCCCTGACCACCGGAGCGGGCGGATCGGGATGAAAGGTGTTTCCCCAGAAATACCGTGGATCGGCGTAGCCGCGCATGTACATCCAATAGGTATAAAAATCCCAACGCCAGTCATCTCCCATGGGTTCAATGCCGGTAATAAACGTATCATCGCCTTTGGGCCTGATACCGGCATGTCCCTGCGGATAAGGAGTGGGGGGATTATACCCGCCCATCTTCACGAAATGGTGAACCCGGCTGTAGTGGGTAATGAACTTGACATAAAAACGCGCATAAAGCGTATCATACCCTTCGGGAAGCATCTTATAAAGATGTCCGCCGGTGTTTTCTCCCGGCGTATAGCTCATGACGAGCGATTGTTTCCCCTTGCTGCCCTCAGGCACATCGGTGCTGAAGACCATGCCTTTGCCGTTCACCACATCATCCCAGTGGCTGAAGAGCGCCTTCAGGGTAGGTTCTTCGAAATTTTCAGTAAGGACGACCCCATCCTGCCCGAAACCCGGAACAGCGATGGAGATCAACAAGATGGCAAGAATGTCTTTCATCATAATGTCCTCATTTAATGGATCGGATGCCGGTGGAACGATCAGGCTTTCACCGGGGAAATCACCCTTGTGGTCCCGCCGCGGGAGAGGGAAATGTCGACCGGTTCGTTTGTTTTCCAGGAGCCGCGGGTAAAGTCGGGTACATCGATGGAAGCGGACCGGTGCGCGACCGACCATTCGCTGAGCGGGGCGATTGAACTCCACAGCGCCGCGTCATAAACGTTTTCATCGAGAGGCAGTCCGTTGCGCAGGGAATCGATGGTCTTCCAGTCCATCAGGAAGTCCATGCCGCCGTGTCCTCCCACTTCTTTGGCCATTTCACCAATCCTCTTCACGATCTCCGGTGTGTACTTTTCCTCGACGGCCTTGTATTCCTCTTCAGTAAGCCAGTCGTCTCCGCCGTTGGAGATCCGTGCAGGCAGCGGGTACTTGCACGCCATGGCCCGGGTGCCGTTGACCTGGTGGATGCGGGAATAGGGACGCGGTGAACTGACATCGTGCTGGATCATGATGGTGCGGCCCTTCATCGTCCGTATCGTCGACGTATTCATATTTCCCCTGAAGGTCTTATCGGCATAGGGAGCATAAAACGCATCTTCGGCGGCGAGTTTCCGTGCCATCCGGCCCATTGAAAAATCATCACTCGAGGTGGAGACCATATAATCCATCCGGTCACCGCGGTTGATATTCATGATCTGGCAGATGGGGCCCAGGCCGTGTGTGGGATACAGATTACCGTTCCTGTAGCGTTTTGCTTCAGCCGCCACATGTCCCAATATTTTTCCTTCGAAAAATTGCCTTCGAGCAGGTCGTGCAGGTAAGCCCCTTCACCGTGAATGATCTCACCGAAGAAACCCTGGCGGGCCATGTTCAGCGTCAGCAGTTCAAAGAAGTCGTAACAGCAGTTCTCCAGCATCATAAAATGTTTCCGGGTTCGTTCGGAAGTCTCCACCAGCTGCCAGCATTCGTCGAGGGTTGTCGCCGCCGGAACTTCGGTGCAGGCGTGTTTGCCATGCTCCATGGCATAAACGGCCATTGGGGTATGGATATCCCACGGTGTGCAGATGTACACCAGGTCGATATCGTCGCGTTCGACCATCTTCTTCCAGGCGTTTTCGGATCCCGTGTAGATATCAGGGGAAAAGCGTGTGTCTTTCAGCAACGAACTGACATAGCCGGTGCGTTCGGGGCGGAGGTCACACAGGGCCTTGATCTCAACGCCTTCAATATAGGTCATGCGCTGAACGGCAGCGGGGCCCCTGTTACCCAGCCCGATGAAACCGATCCTGACGGTTTCGAGAGGTGGCGCTGCATATCCGCTCATATTGAAGACCTGGGTCCCGTGCCCGGGACTTCTGTCCAGGGGATGAAGCCCTGCTGACGGCTGGGTGGCACCGGCCTCGACAACTCTGGCATTGGCCAGGCCCAGGGCGGCCAGGCCCGACAATTTGAGGAAATTCCTTCGGTTACTTTTCATGGATCAATGTTTTAGAAATCCTGTACGTTCAGTCCTGCCCGGGTAAGATGCCGTCCAGATTCTCCCTGGTGGCAATGTGCACGGGCATCTTCACTCTGGAGGGTGAAGGCTTACGCCGGGCCAGGTAATCAAAAAGAATGTTCAGACCAATTTCGCCCTGGCTTTCCGACTGGTCATAGATCAGAAAGTCGATGGTTCCCGCTCTCAGAGCCAGGATATTTTGTTCAATCAGATCAAACCCGACCAGCTTAACGCCGGAGAGTGCATGTTCCTTAAGGTAACGGGCGATCATGAAGGCTTTGGAATTATTGATGAATATCCCCCTGATCCGTGGATGTCCGGAAAAGATCCCATCGAGCGATGCAGATAGCATCTCATACCTGGGATTGACGATTTCCAGCGGGTGGATGATCTTCCCGGGATGGTTCCCCGACCGGAAGTAATCCCTGAATCCACCGGCGCGGAGGAGGGAATGTTCGGCATTTTCGGCATGAAGCCTGATGCTGACCATCAGGATCTCATCGTCGGTTCCCAATCCGAAATCCAGCAGGCGGGCGCCCAGCCTCCCGCTTTGAAAGACGTCCTGGCTGACAGAGCATAACGGGCGTGTTCCGCTGATCCCCGCATCGATAAAGACATAGGGAACACCATGGTCATCGAGTTGCGTGGCAAATTTCCGGGTTTCGCCCTCGAAAACCGGGGCGGTGAGGACCCCGTCATATCCCTGGTCAAGAATTTTCCGTGAGAAGGCTTTATATTGCAGGTCATCGTACTGTTCGTAGAGAAAATCGGAGACCTCAACGCCAAAACGGCTGATCTCGGCTTCTTCCTTTTCAATCCCCTCCAGGATCTGATGCCAGTAATCTTCGCCGTAGGGCTTCGGCAGCAGGACCGCGATCCTGAGGCGCTTTTTTGAAGCCAGGGAGCTGGCCAGAAGATTGGGCCGGTAATCCAGATCTTTCAGGATCTCCCGGACCCGGGCTTCCGTCTCCGGGGCGACGTTCCCCCGCCCATTGACCACGCGGTCCACCGTCCCGAGAGAAACGTTCGCCTTCCTGGCGATGTCGATCAGCCTGACATTTCCTTTCATGTTTCGCAATCTTGATCTTACAAATAAAGAAATAATTGTGAACGTACACAATTTTTCCCGGCAAATTTATTTTCTGAGCTCCCGTTGCGGCCACCTCCATCCGGAAGAAATGCCCGGTGCATCCCCCATCCTTTGCAAAATGATCATGGACGCGATGAGGCAGACCGTCGGGCAGAAGTGGCAAAAGTAAAGAGCCGGATTAGGAAGAAACCAAATTATTGTTTTTATTTGTGTACGCTAACATGACCCATGTGCAGGCTTGCTTCCACGGATGGCAGGACTTTCCAAACGGCAGAAGATCATGTCTGTTGGGTTAACAGCGCGACCGATCATTCAGAAAAACCAGTCGATATGACCAAACCTGAGACCTCCGGCCGTTCAAATGTTCCGGATACAGGCGATCCCCATTCCGGAGTTTCTGTACACGGGCTGCATTATGAGACAGGACAACCTGTCCGCATCGATATTTCCGGGGGGCTCATCCGGAAGATCACGCCTGCCCCGCCCGCCGGTTCCGGGCCGGCCTTTTATATAGCCCCGGGACTTTTCGACAACCAGGTCAACGGGTATGCCGGCGTGGATTTCTCGGGAGATGATCTCACTGTCGAAGGGATCCGAAAGGTGGCAACGGCATTATGGGAAAAGGGGGTGACCTCGTTTTTTCCGACATTGATCACCAACAGCCACGAAAACCTGGTCAGGAATTTCCGGATCCTGTCTGCCGCCCTCGAGGATGAGACCCTTAAACAGGCCATTCCCGGGTTTCATCTCGAAGGTCCCTACATTTCGCCCGAAGACGGTTACCGGGGCACGCATCCGGCAGCATATGTCAGAAAGCCTTCCTGGAAAGAATTCTCGGAATACCTGGAAGCTTCGGGAGGAAGGATCCTGCAGCTGACCATGGCCCCGGAGCTTGAGGGGGCCAGGGGGTTCATCCGGGAGTGCGTGGAAGCGGGAACAGAAGTGGCCATCGGACATTCCAGTGCTTCGGCGCAGGAGATCGCCATGGCAGTCGAATTGGGTGTCAGGCTATCCGTTCACCTCGGAAATGGTTGCGCCAACATGATCCACCGTCATCACAATCCCATCTGGCCTCAGCTTGCCGATGACCGGATCATCCCGAGCCTCATCGCCGACGGGCATCACCTCACCGATGAGGAGATCCGGGTGTTTTACAAAGTGAAAGGGCCGGGACGGATGATCCTCACCTCCGATGTCACCGCACTGGCCGGGATGCCTCCGGGGATGTACCATTTTGCCGGCAGCGATATCCGGGTCACGGAGGAAGGCGTTTTACTGAACGTGGAGCAGGACTGCCTGGCGGGCGCCTCTCTGCCACTGATTGGCGGGGTGGGTCACTTCATGGAAGTGACGGGATGCAGCCTGGCTGAAGCCATGAACATGGCCGGACGTGATGTCGCGGCCATCTATGGTTTTTCCGGCAGAAGTGTACTGAAGGAAGGTGCCCGGGCCGACCTGGTTCTCTTTGAGCGGACAGGTCCTACGCTGGAGGTGAGAGAGACGTGGGTGTCGGGGGTAAGAAGGTACGTGGGTACGTAGGTACGTGGGGACGGTAAGGCGTAAGGACAGAGATAGTTGTAAGTACCGTATCGGGCGAATCTGATTGAATCGGGAATACGATTTTCCAGCGTCTCTCCGCCAACGCCATTTAAAATACATTCGCCGTTCTTTACGAAATAAAATTTTAGCAGAGCGCGGGGGCGCCCGCGATTGGTGTGAACCCGTGTGAGACCGGGCCGGTGAGTAGGGCCGGTGCGTTAAGGGCGATCACGGGTTTGCAATCGCGGAGGGTTTCTTTGTTTACTTTCTTTTGCCCTTGAAAAGAAAGTAAAGAAAAAAAGTGATGAGGTGATGGGGTGATGGAGTGATGAAGTGAGAAGTGAGAAGTGAGAAGTGAGAAAGTCAACGTCATGTTTTAGACGAAGATTAACATCAGTCCCTTGACAGGGGAATCCGATTGAGAACGTGCATACGATCATACCGGGGGAATGCTTCTCCATTAACACCGTTTGTAATACGTTCTCCGTTCTCCACGAAGTAAAACCTTAGCAGAGCGCGATGGCAACCCGCGATTGGTGCGAACCTGAACGAGCCCGGCCCCAGTGATGTTGGCCTGTGCGACAAGGGCGAGAGAGGGTTGTCAATCGCGGAGGGTTTCTTTGTTTACTTTCTTTTGCCCTTGAAAAGAAAGTAAAGAAAACAAAGTGATGGAGGTGATGGAGTGATGGGGTGATGAAGAAAGTGAGAAAGTGAGAAGTGAGAAAGTGAGAAGTGAGAAGTGAGAAAGTCATCGTCATGTTTTAGACGAAGATTAACATCAGTCCCTTGACAGGGGAATCCGATTGAGAACGTGCATACGATCATACCGGGGGAATGCTTCTCCATTAACACCGTTTGTAATACGTTCTCCGTTCTCCACGAAGTAAAACCTTAGCAGAGCGCGATGGCAACCCGCGATTGGTGCGAACCTGAACGAGCCCGGCCCCAGTGTTGTTGGCCTGTGCGACAAGGGCGAGAGAGGGTTGTCAATCGCGGAGGGTTTCTTTGTTTACTTTCTTTTGCCCTTGAAAAGAAAGTAAAGAAAACAAAGTGAGGAGGTGATGGGGTGATGGGGTGATGAAGAAAGTGAGAAAGTGAGAAAGTGAGAAGTGAGAAAGTCATCGTCATGTTTTAGACGAAGATTAACATCAGTCCCTTGACAGGGGAATCCGATTGAGAACGTGCATACGATCATACCGGGGGAATGCTTCTCCATTAACACCGTTTGTAATACGTTCTCCGTTCTCCGCGAAGTAAAACCTTAGCAGAGCGCGATGGCAACCCGCGATTGGTGCGAACCTGAACGAGCCCGGCCCCAGTGTTGTTGGCCTGTGCGACAAGGGCGAGAGAGGGTTGTCAATCGCGGAGGGTTTCTTTGTTTACTTTCTTTTGCCCTTGAAAAGAAAGTAAAGAAAACAAAGTGATGAGGTGATGGGTGATGGGGTGATGAAGAAAGTGAGAAAGTGAGAAGGAGAAGTGAGAAGTGAGAAGGCCAGATGTGGGGTGATGAAGGACGTGAGCACATCGTTCACCGATAATCTTTTACATCTCTGTTTCTGTGGAAGTGTTTCCGCTCCTTCCACCTTCCAGCTTCCACCTTCCGGTCCATCACGGTAACGTGGATACGTGGGTACGGAAGTACGGGTAAAACAGCAGAGAAAAGAGAAACATCAATAACAAGGTAACCTATTTATTATGAGCACACTGGATTATATTGTACTGATCGGGTATTTTGTTTCCATCACCATTTTCGGACTGTGGATTTCGCGACGGATCAAAAGCAGCGACAGCTATTTCACGGGTGAGCGGAAGTTCAGCTGGTGGATCATGATGGGACAGGCATTCGGCACGGGGACGCATGCCGAGATGCCCGTGGCCCAGACAGGAGCCACCTTTGCCCAGGGGTTTGCCACGATCTGGTACCAGTGGAAGAATATGCTGATCACCCCTTTTTACTGGCTCATCGCGCCGTTCTACCGCCGCAGTGAACGGACCACGGTGGGTGAGATCATCGAGGACAGGTACGGAAAAGAGCTGGGCATTGTGTACTCCCTTTTTGCCATCGCCTTTTTCGTGTTCAGCATGGGAGCCATGCTGCAGGGTGCAGCCAAAGTGATCTCGGTGGCCACCGGTGACCTGATCTCCCCCAACGGCGTGGTCCTGGCGATGACGGTGGCGTTCATTGTGTACAGCTTCGCAGGCGGCCTCATCGCTTCAGCCTACACCGATTTTATCCAGTCATTCCTGATCATCATCCTGTCCATGATGCTGATCCCGCTCGGGCTGAAAGAGGTTCACGGCTTCGCCGGCATGCGCAGCGTCCTGCCCCACCGCTTCTTCGACATCATCAACAGCAGCAGCGGCATCGACGCCTTCACCATTGCCATGCTCGCCCTCAACGGCATGGTGGGGATCACGGCCCAGCCCCACATGATCTCGATGTGTGCCACCGGCAACACAGAACGTTCGGGCCGCATCGGGCAGACCTTCGGATCGCTGGTCAAACGGCTCGTGACCATCGGCTGGGCGCTCACCGGACTGGTGGTGGCGGCGCTGGTGATCAAAAACAAGGTTCAGCTGGAAGATCCCGAAATGGCGTTCGGCTATGCCAGCCGTGTGCTGCTCACCCCGGGACTGACCGGCCTGATGCTGGCCGCCATCGTTGCCGCCAACATGTCATCATGCTCCAATTTCATGGTCAATACCGGGGCGCTCTTCACCCAGAATTTCTACAAACGGTACCTGAATCCCCAGGCGCCCGACCGTAAACTGCTCTGGATGGGCCGGTACTCCGGGCTGGTATTGTCCCTGGCCGCCGTCGTCTTCGCCCTGGGCATCAAAAGGGTCCTTTATGCCTTCCTGTTCGTTGAAACGATCGCCGCCTTCATGGGGATCATCTTCCTGGGCGGGGTGATCTGGAAACGCGCTAACCGTTACGGTGCCGCCGCTTCCCTTATCGTCTCCTTCTCGTCCTATTACCTGATCAACTTCCTGAATACCGGAGAGTTACTTCTCGTGTACAAGTGGAAACCGGCTCCATTCGGGCTTGCTATGCTCGCCGGGTTCATCATTTTCTTCGTGGTCAGCATCCTCACCCCACGTGAGGATACGCAACGCACGGAAGCCTTTTTCGACAAAATGCGGCGGAAATCCGATGCGGATGTCGTTGACAAGCATGGAAAGAAACCCCTTGCCTCCGAAACCGGCGACGATCTCCTTTTGCTCGATCTTCCCGGATGGAGAAAAAAGAGCCGGTGGACCCATTTTTTCACCCGGTATAAGGAAGATCTTATGGGATTCCTTCTCAGCTGGGCTTTTGTTGCCATCCTGATCCTCATTGCCTGGGCGATCATGCAGATCGGATGATCTGCCGGCCGTAAGCACCCTTTTCACATCCTGAACCGGATGAAATATACCGTATGAAACGAATTGTCAGCGCTGGCTCCCGCTTGGAATTTCATGTCTTACCGGACAGAAATTCACTCCAGATCGTTCGCAACAGGCACCAATTCTTGTATATTTACCGTTGAAATAAGGTTTTCTTCCATTAAAATGAGCGTTATGCCCAGCCAGTACAACAAAAACTATACTCAAAACGGCTATCTCATGAATTATGTGAAGCCGGAGAACCATCCCTTCCCCCATCATTACGTCCTTCAATTCAGGATCGAGCTTCAGCATGTTACACCCCTCATCTGGAGGCGCATTCTTGTCCCGCCCGATTATAATTTCTGGGATCTCCATGTCGCCATCCAGGATTCCATGGGTTGGCTGGATTACCATTTGCACGATTTCAGGATACGAGGCAAAAGCAAGCAACGTGATTCGCGGATAGGCATACCGGATTTCGAACAGGTCAATGATGAGGAAGACGAGATACTTCCCGGCTGGGAAATACCCGGTCTATAAACATTTCAATGACCTGGGAACGGAAGCGGAATACACGTATGATTACGGGGACGAATGGATCCACAAGGTGAAACTCGAAGGCTATATTTACAGGGAGAAAGGAGTAAAATACCCGGTTTGTACGGACGGAGCCCGCGCATGTCCTCCCGAAGACTGCGGCGGACCGTCGGGTTACCTGAATTTCCTCAACATAATGGCCAATCCCCGCCACCCTGAATACAAAGAATACCGTATATGGGCAGGTGAAAAAGCGGAGACGGAAAAGTTCAACCCGGAATCGGTACGATTCACCAATCCTTATAAGAGGTGGAAGGGCGCCTTCCTGGAAAACTAGATTCAGCGTCTCTTCAACCCCGACCCGGTCGACCATCCACTTCGGCACCCCGATCAGGGGACTTCCACCCTGTACAGTTCGAGGTCGGACTGGTAAAGCAAGAGACCGGGTTTCATCTCAAAAATTGATGAATAGGCGCTCCTGTCTCCATACCCCGTGATATCATAAACGTGCCATTGAGCGGCCCCGGGGGAATTGGAGATTGCCAGCCGGCACCGGCGACGCAGGTCTGCATGTTCGGGGTATGCTTCGAAATATTGATCGTCTCCTACCTCCGGTTGCACCATTTCCCCATAAGAGAGGGCAATTCGTCCGTCGGAAAGCCGGATAAGTTCCGGATCGCAGCCTCCGGGTCCCAGATCGGAATTGACCAAAGGAGATGTCCAGGTCTTACCCTCATCCCGGCTGTAGCAGGTCACAAACGGCGTAAAATGCCCTGTCCGGATCACCGCCATAATCCGGCCGTCGCGGAGCCGGATCATCGTCCATTCGTTATAACCCTCCGAATCATCGGGATGGTTGGCTTCGGGTACCGCCAGCGATGCAAGGTAATGCCAGGTGCGGCCTTCGTCGAGAGAACGGACAACGAAGGCTCTCAGTTTGTACCGGGTCTCGATCCGGCTCTGCGGATGCGTGGGCCGGATGGTATCCTCCTCGAAATTTCCGTACATGGCGGCCAGCAGGGCTCCGTCTTTCGATTCCAGGATGGAACGGTGACAGAACAGACCGGCCCATTCTCCCGGTCTGCCGAAATTGACCTTCCCGGCTTCCGGAAGATAAACATACGATTTTCCCTCGGTTATGGTCGTGAGATTATCCTTCGACCTCCAGATTTTTAACGTATAGACATACCCTGAATCCGGTTCGAGACGATTATTGAGAGCGATGAAAAGTCCAGGCCTGGAATAGAAGGTATTCATGACGGCCTCATTGAGCATGCATGAAGGAAAAACCGGATCGTACTGTGCCCGGGTCATGAAACTGCCGTCCGCCTGCAGCGATACTTTGAACAATCCCATGACGTGCACGTCTCCGTTGAAGTCCCTCACCGACCGGGCATACCTGGCCGGACGAACCTTGTCGAGCGATAAGGATTCCGAGGTGATCCCGAACTGGTTTCCCTGGGCAAAAATCCCCCCGAACGAATATACCATGAAGGCCGTGATGAATAGGTAAGCTTTCATACCAGATGTTTATGTGTTAAGATGATGAACTTTCGAAATACCTGTAACCGACTATTTTTTGATGAAAATCTTCCTGAAAACGCCTCCCCTGCCCCGTGTCTCTAAGATGTAAATTCCATCGGGAAGCATGGAGACGTCGACGGGATTTTTTCCTGAATCAAGGTCTTTGACCCGCCTCCCGATCATGTCATAAACAACGATCTTTTCGACCTGCTGCCCATTGTTCCGCACGTATAGAATCCCGCGACAGGGATTGGGATACAGGATGAGATCATCCGTGGACTGAATTGATGGCAACCGTTAAAGGGTTTCTCCCTGGCGAACCATTTCTCCCAGTCTGAAACCTTCACATACTCCTCACCACCAGTTCCGGGGCATATTTTCAATATCACCGTCATCGCCGGGGATTCCTTCGGAAGGACCGTAAAATACGCTTCCGCCGTAGGTTGTCAGGTACAACATCCCCGGGTGATATGGATCGGGTACGGGCCTGTGCCCCCACTTGAAGGTATACCCGCCGAGGCGTTCCCAGTGATCCCCGCCGTCATCACTGCGCCAGGCGGCATTCTGAAAGGTATTGATGAATACCGTTTTGGGGTCTGAGGGATCCAGGGCGGCCGCATAAACCCGGCAGCTTTCGTCAAAGACCTGATTGCCAGCTTTTCCCGCCATCCTCAGTACGGTAAACGCCGCCGTTAACATCTTTTCCCCCCACGGTTGTCGGCCAGCAGCTCAGGAACATGCGATCGTTATCCGTCTGATCGATCAGCAGGTCGAGCGGTGCATTGACGCCGCCGGGAAGATCCATCTTTTTCCAGGAGGCAGCATGATCATCGCTGACATAAAGAGCGCCATTCACCACGGTACTGTCGTCGGGCCAGCCGCGGACGCAAAGGTAGTATAAGCGGTTACCGGTGATCCGCGTTTCCCAGGCATACTGATGTGGGCCAAGGCTGCCGGTGACCAGCTCCCAGTTCGCCCCGCCGTCGGTTGACCGGTATAATCCCCTGTCGAACACGCAGGCATAGAGTGTCCGCGAATCCGGAGGACTGGTGGGATCGACCAGGATATGCGTGGTCACGGAATGTTCCGGGAGCCCGGCGTTGCTTTTGGCCCAGGTCCGGCCATTATCGACCGATACGGCCACGCCGCCTGATCCTTTCTCAAACCGGCCCGGGGCAAATTGCGATTTCCTCGGCAGGGAATGCACATTGGCCCAGGCCGACCACATCCGGCCTTTCACCGCGGGATCGAAAGCCACCCAATAGCAGGTATTCACCCAGTTTTCAGGGATACCCCTGATGGTATGAAACCAGGATTTCCCTCCGTCATAACTCTGGAACAGGGCCGCATCGATATAGGAAATCGCGAGGTGTGCACGTGTCGAAAGGATCAAAATGAAGGCCGTAACAACACGTCACGTCGAGGCCGGTACCGGTGTAGGATCCGTCAGGATGATTGGTTGAATAAACCTGCTGCCAGGTGCTCCCGCCGTCTTTCGTACAATACGCCCGGCCATAATCGGTCCCGTAGCAAATGTCAGGATCATGGGGTGAAACGCCCATGCTGATAGGAACGCCACCCCATCCCGGACCGTAATCATTGTTCAGCCAGGAACCTTTAAAATTCCCGGAAAGGACGTTACGCGTATCGGAAAGATAAACGGTTTTCCAGGAGGCACCGCCATCATGGCTCCGGTAGATCACTTCATGGTACACCGGTGATTCGCCATTGGTACCTGGGATAATGGTATTCCCGGCGAGGTAAATATTTTCCGGGGCACCCTGGCAAACCCCGATGGATTGAAAATTCCGGATCCGTTCGCCGGGCCGCACGTCAATGACCGCCTCATTAAGCGACTGCCAGCTCTTCCCGCCGTCGTCACTTTTAAACAATCCTCCGCTGAGTTTGCCATTCGTATACCGGGTACCGGCCAGGAGATAGATCCGTGTTCCTTTTTCACCGGTACCGCCTTCTGCCGACTGTGCCAAATCCACCGGCAGCGGATGGACGGAGGTCTTCCCGTCTGCCGGATCAACCGTGACGGCAGCCTTTTCCGTGATCACCACCAGATGGTTTAATTCAGACACTCCCGGCACAGGAATAATGGCCAGCACCTTTTTACCGGGGAGGCTGGTCAGCACATGCCAGCTTTCCCCACTGTCTTCGCTGGCCATCACGATGGCCCCGCCATGAGCCGGTGTTTCAGGCGGTCCGATATAGGGCAGAAGAGGCGACATTCCCAGGTAGATATGACCGGGGTTGGAGGGATCAACGCAAATTTTATCGATGGAGCAGTCGGGCAGCGTGGAGTCCATCTCAGAGGGAGTAAGGGAAAGGCTTTGAAGATTTTTAAAGGACATCAGTTTGGGGTGCGCATGAAGGGAAGGATAAACGATCTCCCATTTCGTACCGCCGTCCCTGCTCCGGCAGAGCATGCTCAGCCCCGATCCGCGATCTTCATCGTGCAGGTACCCACGGGTTGAAGCATAAACTGTTCCCGGTTCCCGGGGAACAAACTCGAAATCGGTGATCACGGTCCAGAGGTTATAGATATCCCACTGCTTGCCTCCGTCCCTGGTCACGTACCCGGCGGTCATATCACAGCGCATCATCACATGATCGGGATCCGCGGGATCGATGGTCGGATCGAACAGTCCTCCCCCACCGCCCGGGCCAATCACTTTCCAACCCGCCGCCGGGTCGCTCTTCTTCGGAATGTCGGCTTTTCCCGGATTCATACAACCGGTAAATGCCAGGCTAAGCACGGTGTAAACCGCAGTCATGAAAAAGGCCTGTTTGAATGGAGGGTTCATGTCGCCGTGTTTTATGGGTATGTGAGTGATGATTTGGTTTTAGGCTCTTAACGTTTATCGAAAGTTACCCGCCGGAGCGAGAAACAATCGTTACCTGAAAACAAAAAATAGCCTTCGGTACCGTCAGCATTCAACCATTTGACCGGTATCGAGGAGGTTTCGCCGGGACCCGTGTCCCAGTCGCGGGTATAAAAAATGGTTTTCCAGGGTCCCCATGGATTTTCCGATTCGAAGATCCCCAGTCCGCCCCTGAATCTCGGGCCTTTAACCATGGGGGAAGGAGCCAGGGGGATGGTCTGGCACCAGAGGTATTTCCCGAGGCCGGCATCGTAGCTGATCCCCGAACGGTAACACTTTGCAGGGTTGGCAAAAACCGCCGTGCGTTGGCGGATATCCGGGGTCCACTGCGGCTTTCCGGATGCACTCATGCCGGCAAAATATTCGTAACTGCGCCAGTCTTTCAGCCGGTCTTCCGGGACCCTGGCCAGGACGAACCGGTCGGCGTTTTTATAGGCGCTGGCGTCATCGTTGGAATAGATATACACGAACCGGCCGGGGGCGCCCTCGTCGTTTTTCCCGTATTGCAGGAAAGTCGGGCATCCGAAGCTCACGTCGAAACGCCAGTCGGCCGTTTCCCAGGTTTTCCCTTTATCGGCCGACCACATGAGGATTGCGTTCCCCGCGTTCCGGGCCAGCATATACAGCGTTCCGCCGGCCATCAGAATTCCGCTGGCTTTTTGACCATAGGTGCCCTGCCCCACTCTTTCGCCCGAGGGGCTTCGGAGGTTGACACCTTCGACGGCGGGAGGATTGCCGCTCACCACGGCCAGGCCGAGGCTCAGCTTGATATCGGTGAAGGGTTTGAATCCAAAGCCATCGCCATAAGCGGTGTAAAGCGTATCATCATCTCCCCAGGTCACCGGCCAGTTGTCGCTCCCTTCCGCCAGGCGCACCACGCTGTCCAGAGGAGCAAATTCAGCTTTCAGCGTGCTTTCGGGGTACGGCGGTTCAATGATGGCATCCATCAGGGGATTGAGAAGGTATTTCTCCGGCCCGAGCCAGAAGCCCTCCCCTTTCGAGGGATCAAATAGATTTTCACCCATCCTGACGATGACCATGTTCATGGAGGGGATAACGAACAGATGCTGGTTTCCGGCCCCTCCCCCGGCAAAAGCATCGCGTGGAACCGCTGGCCAGACGCCATCGAAATTGCTGTACCAGCCGAGTGTCGTGGCCGGAACCGGATGCATCTCATCCCTGAGATTGTCATTTCCCGGAACTGCCGGGCCTGTGGGAAGGGCCGTGCCTTCGTAGCGGGTGACCCGCTCGACCATGGCCGAATCGATGATCTGCCGGCCCATCCAGTTCCCCTTGTGCAGCATGAGGAGGCCGAGACGGGCAATTGCCCGGGCTGTGAAATTGCCGCCACCCCAGCCGGGCACGAGTTTGAGGCCGCCGGCATCGTAGGTTTTTCCATAGCCGATGTTGTAGTCGCCTTCCTTCAACCCGATGGGGTCATAAACCCGGTCCCTGAGGTACTGGCGGATATCCGTGAATCCCGATCCCTGCAGGGAGGCGGTCACGGCATAGGTGAGCATGGCGATGCCCGGATTGCTGTAGGCGTATCGTTCACCCGGAATGGTCAGCACCGGTGTGCTGTCGCGGGCAATGGAAAAAGGATCGGGCTCCTTCCGCCAGAACAGGCCCTTCCATCCCGGCAGGTCCATATGCTTGTTCAGCCTTTTGCCTTCCATTCTTTTCAATTCTGCCTCCGAAGCTTCCGCATCCGCGAGACCGGAGGTATGGGTGGCGAGTTGCCGGATGGTGATCTTCGACCTGAGCGGGTCGGTTTTCCAGGATGGGACGAGATCACAAGCCGGCTCGTCGGGCCAGATGTAGCCGTCATTCATGGCGGTGAGGAGGGACATGCCGCTCACGATGGCCTTTGCCAGGGAAGCTGTGTAGTGTTTTCTCTCATCATCTTTCCAGCCCGGTGCATCCCATTCGTAAACGATCTTGTCGTTCCTGATGATGAGGAGTTTGGCGGTCTGATGGGCGGCCAGGGAATCTTTCATCCTGTCGAGCCCTTCAGTCGATAACCCCTGGCTCTCGGGGGTGGCATGTTCCCAGTGAAATTCCTGAGGGGGCGTAACGACCCCGGCTTTTTCCCTGACCGGGCGGTGACATGAAGTCATCGCGAACAGGGTAACCAACGAAACCGGAATAACCATCCGGAGGAAGGTGCGTGTTTTCATCTTTTCCATTTTTGGTCAGCCCGGGACTGGCGCAGCATGTTTTGTCATCAGGGAGCTGCCTCACTCCGCTTTTCCCCATTCATACTGCCGGAGCTGAGACACCATTTGACCGGGATTAATCTTTAACCTTTCCGTCAAATTGGGGGAAGATTTTCAGGGCATTCAACCTGTAGATCTTATCGATGACGGATGCCGGCAGGTGAAGGCCCTGGAAATCGCCATTGACTTCCCATGCTGTCATGATATCGTCGGTGGCAAGGTATTCCCATTCATTGGCCCAGGTCTCATGGCACCAGGGTTTTACCTCGTCTCCGGCTTTACCGAAATAATCGCCGCGGTCCGTTCCGTACAAGATGCGGTCCTGGTATTTGATCATGAAATCCCTGACTTTCTGCCTGTCCTTCTGCGATTGCACTTCGAGATGGCACATCCGCTCCGCCATGTCGACGTATAGGTTCGGGAACCGGTCGAAATGCTCCGCCATCATGTCGACACTCCATTCCATGCTTCCCAGGTGGGCTCCGATGAAGACCAGGTGGGGATGCTTTTCGAGCAGGTGGTCGCGTGCAGCGATCTGTTCTTCGTAGGAAGGGTAATCGGGATGGAGGTACATGTGGTACTCCGGATGCGCGGTGAAGTATTGTTTATCGTTGTTTACCGTCATGGAATCGATGGGAAGCCAGCAATTTCGCGGTTCACCGAGATGGCCGGTCACCGGGATGCCCTGCTTTTCCAGGTAGTCGAAGATGGGATCGAACGACGGATCGTCGATCATGATATAACGGCCGTTTTTATCCTTTTCGACCATGCCGATGTTTTTCCAGACTTTCAGTCCCACGGCTCCCCGCCGGAAGGATTTTTCCAGGAAAGCCAGGGTATTGTCCTGCCAGTCTTTTTCACCCCACCCCTTCATGGAGAAATTGGTGAGAAATTGCAGGCGGCCCGGGAATTTATTCTGCTGTTCGTTCATCAGGTCCAGTTGCTGATCGAGACTCAGTCCGTCGGCGCCGTCGCCCATGATTGCCAGGACACGAAAATGATCTTCACCCGCCTGCTCGAGGAAAAGAGGCCGGTGAGTTGTCAGATGCGTATGGGCATCGATCTTTTCAATTTTCGTGAAATCGTCGTTGGAATACCAGGTTTCCTTCGGGGTTTGCTTCCATGAACACGCATGGACCATGGCGGCAACGGCGAAAAGGGCGGCGACCCGGATCCACCGGGAAAGTATCGTTTTTCTTCATCCTATCATGATTATTTGTCAGAATATACGGGGTTTTCATTGATTTCCGGTTAAAAAAGCATCCATAACGAGATGAAAATGATTCAAAAGAATTGAACGGTTGTTTTCTTTTGATTCAATTCTAAATATAATCAAAACCTTATTTTCATCCAATATTTGAACGGACAATCCGGGAAATCCCGGGATTTTTCCGGCAGGGAAACAGAGTATCGTTTAGGGAAGGAGAAGGGCCTTCATGCTTTCTTCCAGTATTTTTCAATGTCTTCAAGGGATTTCCCCTTCGTTTCGGGGACGAAGCGGTAGAAGAAGATTGTGGCGATGAGGCAGAACGCCGCGAAGGTGAAGAATCCGCCGCCCATTCCGACGTGTCCCACATACCAGGGAAAAAGGAAGGCGCAGATGAAATTGGCAGTCCAGTTGGAGAAGGTCGCGATCGACATGGCCCTGCCCCTGACGCGGTTGGGAAAGATCTCGCCGGTCAGCACCCAGATGACGGCATTGATGGAGATGGCCAGGCTGGCGATATAGATACAGAGCATGACCACGATCCAGATTCCCGAAGCATGACCGGAGGCAAACATCAGGGCGATGATCACCAGCGACACGAACACCGATGTCATTCCTCCGATCAGTAAGGGCCGCCTGCCCCACCGGTCAATTTTCCACAGGGCAATGATCGTGAACAGGAGGTTAATGATGCCGATGGCGACCTGGAACTGGAGGGCGCTGTCGAGCTTGAAGCCGGCATTCTCCAGGACAGTGGGCCCGTAGTAGATGACAATATTCACGCCGGTCAGCTGGCCGAAGACCGAGAGGCCGATGCCCACCACCAGTGCCAGTCTCAGTCCGGGTTTGAAAAGTTCCCGGATGGTTCCTTCTTCCTGGCTGACGGCCTCGCGGATGGCGCGGTATTCGCTGCGGCCCGCTGCAAGGCCATTGATCTTTTCGAGGATTCTCAGCCCGTTCTGTGTCCGGCCGGCCCCGATGAGCCACCGCGGACTTTCCGGGATGATGAACATCAGCAGGATAAACAGGCCCGACGGGATCATTTCCGCCCCGAACATGGCCCGCCAGACTTCCGGGACCATGATGGTGTGCAACATTCCTCCGGTTCCGGCTTCCGCCGTGTGGACCTGCGAATAGCCGAGAAGCACAAAGTTGGAAAAATAGGCCATCAGGATCCCGATGACCAGCGACAACTGGTAAAGGGCGACCAGCCGGCCGCGGATTTTTGGCGGGGCGAATTCCGAGATGTAGAGCGGGGCAAGGACGGAAGCGATGCCGATGCCCCATCCGCCGATGAGACGGGCCAGGATGAGCAGGACAAAGGTCGGCGCGATGGCGGAAAACAGGGCTGAGATAAAGAAGAAGACAGCAGAAACCAGTAATACCGGCTTTCTACCAAACCGGTCGCTGAGGATCCCGGCCACCATGGCGCCCAGGATGGCCCCGATGAGTGCCGAGCTGGCAAACCAGCCCACCTCGATCTTGCTCAGGGCGAACTGGCTCTCCACCATTCCGAAGGTTCCTGAAATCACTGCGGTATCAAAACCGAACAGGACACCGCCGAGCGATGCCACAAAACAGATCAGTGCCAGGAAAGCCATGTTTCCCTTATCGGCGGATTTGCTCATATTCATTGATATGGGTTGAAAAATTGACCGGCCTCATCCTTTGCGCCTTCACCACCCCACATGTTAAATGGATTTCCCGTCATCCAGGTTGTCCAGTAACTGCCAGCATCTGTAGAGGGCACGGGGTATATGGAAAAATCCTTTCCACCCGTTGGCTTTGGCCGTCCATACCCTGCTCCCGTCGCGATTCAGGTAGCCGAACCATTCCCCGAATTCGGGATCGGGGAAATGGAGGAAGGTGTATTCATGCACTTTCCCGTACCATTTCTCCAGGTCGTCCCTTCCTGTGCATGCCCAGCCCAGCAGTAGCGCATAGAGGGCTTCACAATGCGGCCACCACAGTTTCAGGTCGGCTTCGAGGGGATGGCAGGGTGTGCCGTCGATATTTCTCAGGTACCGGATCCCGCCATATTCTGCATCCCAGCCATGTTCAAGGGAAGCGATGAGGATGTCGAGGGCGGTATTCAGCAGGCCGTCATCGTTCCTGTCGAGGGCCTCTTCCATGATCATCCAGGCGCTCTCGATGGAATGACCGGGATGGAACAGCCGTCCTTCGGGGATATCCGTCACCGGCGAACCGTCCATCGCGACATTTTCGAGCAGGGCATTCAGTTCGGGTTTCCAGTGCATCGAGAGGATGGAGCGGACAGAAGACGAGAGGTCGGCATCGAACATCTCACCGGGCCAGATGTCCTGGTAAACCCGGGCCACCGTTATCCGGCACATATCGTGGGAATGGAGATGGAACTCCCGGTTCATGCCGTAACCCAGCATCGGGGTATCCGACGGCCTCCCCAGTCTCGGTACCAGGCGCTTATACATGTTCATCGCCAGGACCTTTAACCGGTCATCCTTTGCAAGGTGCGCATATTCAGCGACGGCAATGGATCCGAAGACTTCCGTGAACAGGCTGAGTGCTGAAGAGAGGGGATTTCCATCCCGGTCGAGGCGGAAATACATCTTTTCCTCAGGGGTGAAGGCTTTCGACACCATAAAATCCAGCCCGAGACCGGCCATTTCGCGCCAGGTATCCCGGGGTTCAAAAGTATTGTAAAGGTGGCTGAACATCCAGATCTCCCGCCCCGTCATCCACATGTCTTTATCGCCGGAGTAAGGGTGTCCGTCGCGTTCGAGGCGGGTGAGATACCCCCCCTTTTCCCTGTCGGGAGACCAGGTCTGCCAGAAGGGCACGATATCATCAAAAAGGGAGGCGTGGTAATGGGCTTTTAACTGCCTGACCGTCTGAGGCCTGATCAGGGTTTTGTTCGAAGGATATGTTCTCATCGCAGGGTGATTAGAAAATCCATGATCGATAACGCAGCCGGGAGCCCCGGCATTCCGGACCGGATGCCGGAGAAACACCGTTCACCGGCACCTGCTCACCGGTTATTCAAAGACAAAGGTGCCGAATTTATGGAATTCGTGATAGGTTTTATCTGTCTTTTGCCAGGAAAACAGCGTTTCCCCCTGATCATGATCGATCCGGTACAGATTGGCCCTCCAGGTGGTTCCGGATTTCGGCGGGACATTGGGCAGCGGGGTGAGAAGCTTGAAGGGGATGAATAGTTCGGCTGTCCATCCCCGGATGGATGCCCCGTTCTCTTTCCGGCCTCCCCTCACGCTGGTGGCGTGGCGCGTCTTCCGGTCACCCTCGTAATGCCAGGGCAGCCATCCGAAGAAGCGTCCCTTGTCGTTGGGAACGATGATCGGCAATTCATAATTGAGCGGCGTCAGCTCATATTCGAAATAAACCGGAAAATCCTCGCCCGGCCAGAGGAAAACCTCGACAACGTCGCCTTCCCACAGGTCTTCATTGTCGTGGGTATAATCCGACCTGAGCAGGCTGTCTTCGCAATCAAACAGGACATAAATGCCACTGTTCGAATACATCACACGGGCTTTGGTGGTGTATGTGTTTTTTTGCGGTGTCCGTTGCTGAATCGTGATCCAGGGGGCGTTTTCCCATTGTTTCGAACTACCGTCGCCGGTCAGTTCGAAATCGGTGCATTTTTTGACCATTGCGGTCCCGTTGTCTCCCTGGGCTTTCAAAGGGTTTGTTGTCATCTGGAAAGCAGATAATGTGAAGACGAAGAGAAAAATGAAGCTTACCTTTTTCATAGCGTCGTAGTTTATACGGTACGGTATCCCGGTTGAAGAACAGGCGGTGCAGGGACAACCGGAGATCCGGTTCAGAAGCGGCATGCCGCCGGGCCGGATTTACGGTTCAATCCCGGGATCCTGCACGAGGCAGGGTTCCCGGGAATGGCATTTCTTTTCATCATGATCCGGCAAGCCGGGATCATCATCATTTCACAGGCGTACATTCAATCAACAGGTGCTTCTTGAATTCCGGCGTGATGATGCCGACAGGACCCGTCACGGTGCCCAGGTCAACATCGTCCACGTAATCATACACCTTGTAGGTCTTGTTGCTGTCGAGACCTCTCAGTTCGATCTTCCCAGTTCCAGTTGTCGGCGTAAAACGCATAATAATAGGTACTGTCCTTCCGGATGACATGCGATTCGGGTTTATCGTACACGATATCGTAAAGGTTGAGATAGGTCCCCTTGCTCAGCATTTTCTCATTATAGAGTTTGAACCATTTCTCCCAGTGTTTTTCCTTATTTCCTGTAAGCTGCATGTTTTCAGGTCCTTTCGGCCAGGTGAATTTGGTTCCGATGACCCCGCCGGGGCCCATCGAAGTGGCAAAATCCTGTCCGACCTGTGCCGTATTACTTTTATCATTCATATCGACATTGACCCGGATATGCTCCACATGGTCGGTGTATACCGGTGTTTCAGGTCCCCAGAGTGCCTTGAAGACCTTGACCCTTCTGCGGGACTGAACGACACTGGTGGGATCGGACACGACGGGCTGATCGGTGTAAACCGACTGGAAATAATCCTGGTTTGTCCCGCAATTACAGATCTCGGTTACCGAGTAAGGTTTGATTTTCTTCGATGTTTCGTAAATGGCCTGGAGAAGTTTAGGCAGATCCCTGTACGACTCGTCGGGCGATTTATGGTGATGAGCGGGATTGTAACACGGAGGCACGACGTAATAGGCATCCAGCTTATGTCCGTCGAAACCCCAGTCGCCGATGAATTTCGTGGTGAGCTTTTTCATGTATTCCTGAACTTCCGGAACGCTCGGGCACAACTGGTACATGCCGCGGCAGTCGCGGGGGTAGTTCCCGTCCTTATCCATGATGAGCCATTCGGGATGTTCCTTGACGATGTCAGACATTCCCGGGTCGTAGGAACCCGTGAATGTGGGATTTGTCGGGGGTTGAACGGGCGTAGGTGCCCACCAGATCTTCACCCGGAATCCTTCATGATGGAGGGAATCGACAAATTGTTTCACCTGTTTTTCGCCTCCGGGGAAGGTGTACTTCCGGGGATTCCAGTCGCCATAGCGGTCCCACCAGCGGTCGTCGATGACCACCCACTTGATGCCGAGTTCCTTCAGCTTGGGAAGGGTCCTGTAGATGTCATCGAGGGTGAAATCGGTAAGGTATCCCCAGCCGCACCAGATGGCATCGTAGGCTTCGTCGGATGGCTTTTTCTTCACGAGACCCTGTGCCGACATCAGTTCGGTATAGGTCCGGAGCGGATCGTAATAGTCGAGTTTATGGGTGATCACAGCGGTTGTCAGCGTGGTGTATGACTGGCCGGGATCGACGGTGGCCAGGGCTTCACGCTGAACAGCGATATCCACCTTTTTGTCGGCGTCAACTTTCACGGGGAACGAGACCAGCTGCGGCGTGGTTTCGAGGTGGGCAATGGCCATTCCCATTTTTTTGGTCCAGAGATCGACGACAGGAACACCACCGCCGGTTTTGGTACCGGGTTGGACGCCCATCCAATTCGGGTGGTTGAATCCGTCGCTGATGTGGATGATGTAGTCCTCGCCCCATGCCAGTGAACTTCCCTGGAACGACCAGAAATCGTAGGGCTTGCTTTGGGGATCGACCTGCGAAGCGTCCATGCGGTAGTACTGGGAATAAACGGTATCGATGCGTATGGGTGACGATCCGAGGTTCGTGTACGTCACATACTGAATGGCGGTGTTGGGGTATTCCGGGTACACTTCCGTAAAGAGGGTTTTCTGTATTTTCGTTCCCCCGGGAAGCGTTGCCACACCTGTCAGGGTGAGCCGTTTACCCTGGCCGAACCGGGTCCGGATATCCTCAGAACGGATACTGTCGTAGTTCACCGCGAAATCCGTGATTTCCTGTCCGTTGACCACGATAAAATGATTTGGTCTGGACAGTTGTCCTGACCCCGAGGCGTTCAGCGTACTGGTTTCGTCCTGATCATAGACGGTGCAGTACATTTTGTTATCGAACCTGAGTTTCACACCGGAACTCCGGAACCAGATATCGCCGTCCTTCTTATAGGAGAGGCTTTTATCCTTCGAATCCGAACAGGAGAACAGGCCTGCCAGTAAGAGAGCTGTCATTGCCAGAACCATTATTTTACGCATAGCACTAAGGTATTAAATTTAGAAATGGATTTCACGGGATCTGCGCAATGAGCGGGATCATGGGGCCGGGAATCCCGGAAATTCACGTTCAGCATTTTTATAATAAATCTTTTCGACCACTTCTCTGGGCAGTTTCAGACCGGTGAATTTGCCGTCGACTTTCCAGTTGGAGATGGTATCATCGGTGGTGAAGTATTCCCAGTCGTTGACCCAGGTTTCATGGGTTTTTTCCTTCAGTTTGACGGGATCTTTTTCCGCGCCTTCATAGTCGCCCATGTCGGTTCCGTAGAGGATCCTGTCCTGGTATTTAATGAAGAAGTTGCGGACCTTTTCTCTGTCCTTCTGACTTTGGACCTCGAGATGGCAGATCCGTTCGGCCATATCGACGGTCATATTCGGGAACTCGTCGAAATGCCTGGCCAGTTCATCCACGCTCCATTCGAGGCTTCCGAGGTGGGCGCCCATGAAGCGGATATCGGGATGTTTCTTCAGCATGCTGTCGCGCGCTTCGATCTGTTGTTCGTACGACGGGTATTCCGGATGCAGGTACATGTGGTACTGCGGATGGTCTTTGAAATATTGCTTGTCGTTATTCACGGTCATTTCATCGATCGGGAGCCAGCAGTTTTTCGGCTCGCCGAGGTGACCGCAAAGCGTCTTTCCGTTTTGGCGTATAAAATCGATGACCGGGTCGAAGCGGGCATTGTCAATCATGATAAAGTTTCCGTCCTTATCCTTTTCAACCATGCCGATATTTTTCCAGACTTTCACCCCGATGGCGCCTTTATCAAAGGAATCTTTGAGATAGGCAATGGTTTTTTCCTGCCAGCCGGGTTCGTCCCAGCCTTTCATTGAAAAGGTGGTGAGCCATGCCAGCCGGCCGGGGTAGGCTTTCTGCATGTCCAGGGCGAACTGGCGCTGATCCTGGATCGTTATATTGTCGAAGGCATCGGTATTAAGGGTCAGAATCCGGAAATTATCGGCAACCGCCTGGTCCATGAATGCATGTCTTTCCGTGTTCAGATGACAATGAATGTCAATTTTATTCATCTTTTTAAAATCATCCATCGTAAGATTGTCTTCTTTAGCATTTTTATTTGGATGGCAGCCCGCCAGTGCGAGGAGAGAAAGGAGTGCGGTCAACAGATATGCCCTGCCAAACCCTGAACGTTTATTTGTCATAGCCTCTGAGAGATTTATTGGTTTGTTTTTGCGTTAAGGAACGTTTCATGTTACAAACGAAAACGGATGCCCGATATTACTTTGCTCCATCATCTTTCGTTTCATTATCTTTTAAGGAAATTAACCCTTCTTTTAAAGTTTCCACCGGTATGTTATCTGTCATTCCCTTATGATAAACAGACAAATATAATCAAAAGCTTTAGAAACCACTATAAAACGGGGAGAAAAAGTAAGGGGAAGAGCCGGAAGGCGATTCCACGGATACGGTGACAACAAAAATTAACGTGCATTCCGGCACGGGATGAATTATTTTGAATGGACAAAAATGGGATCCGTAAGTCGGCCAACGGGCAGATCCGGAAGCGCCAGAGCTGGATCCTGTACCGGATTGAAACCAATGACTGCGGGATGAAAATAATCGGTATAAGGTATAACAGCACTAACTGCTATTTTATCGACACGGGCAACGGGCTTTTGGCTTTCGATGCCGGATGGCCCGGAACCTTTGTCCTGTACAGGGATCAGCTTAAACGGGAAGGGTATCACCCAAAAGACATCAGATGGCTGATCGTCAGTCATTTTCACATGGATCATGCGGGACTTGCAGGCCTGCTTGTCCGCCACGGTGTGCAGTTTATCGTCTTCACCAACCAGCTTGGCGCCATTGCCGGCATGGAGGCCCTGATTGCCAGGAAAGACCCTTCTTACGTTGCCATTGATATGGAGCGGATCGTTCCAATGGAATTGGGCAGATCGCGGGCGTGGCTCGCTTCGACCGGGATCAAGGGTGAAGTCATCCAAACCAACGGGCACGGGGAACAGAGCGTTACCCTGCTTCTCGATACCGGTGAAGCCTTCATTGGGGATCTCCCCCCGGAAAACGCCCTTGGCGAGAATGACGTGAACGCCCGGAACAATTGGAAGGAATTACGATCGAAGGGTGCCGTAAAGATATATCCTGCACATGCAGAGATAACAGGCTGACCGCGTGATGCAACGGTGGGGAGTGAAGTATCAATGAACTGCATTTCGTCCGGGGATCTTCACTGACCACCTTGAAAAACCATCTCCAATGGGAGAGACAGGTGTGCCGGCCTGACCTGCCGGTAATGCTTCATTCCTTCTTTTCAAGCACCCGGCTCACCTCGCCGATATAAAACCGGTGAAAATCGTGCTGAGGATAATTTTTGCGTATGATCCGGGGGTCGATGAACCGTCCTTCTTTCAGGTCATCACTGTAGAGTTTCCGGCATTCCAGGATGAGTCGGGCCTGTGCGAAGCCAATGTTGCCTTTCTCGGTCACAAAAGGTTCGAGCCCGGTTTCCTTGATCTTGTCGTAGTCCCTTCCCGACTTTGATCCGCAGAAATTCAGGATCTTCCGGTATTCGCGGGTAAAAAACGACAGCGTGTAATAATCGGCCTTTTCGGCAAATTCAAAGGTATACCGCTGTGGTCTGATGTAACATATGGCGACAGGAAGGTTCCACAAAACGCCCAGTCCTCCCCAGCTTGCCGTCATGGTATTGAAGGATGCCGGCTCTCCGGCCGTGATCAGCATCCATTCATTCCCGATCATATTAAAAACATTGCCAGAGATTTCCTCCGGACTCGTCGTTTTAAAGGCTGTATTCATGATATAAAAGTATCCGGTTTTAAAATAAAGGCGATAAATTAACAATTTTAGCCGACAAAATATATTTTTGTTAACTTCGTCACCTGTAACAAGCTCTGCCATGTTCCGCAATCCTGCCTGTATACTGCTGTAAATGAAGGCGGTGATTCATGAACGACTAATTCATGAACTATGAAAGAAGCCCTGGAGACACTGGACAGTCTGCGCCTGAATTTCTCCCCGCAAGGACTTTTCGTCCTCAACCTCACCCTGGCGTTTATCATGTTCGGCGTGGCCCTGGAGATCAAACCCGAACATTTCAAACGGGTCTTCCTGAATCCGAAGGCCACCATCATCGGTTTTTTCTCCCAGTTTTTCCTGCTGCCGGCGGTTACCTTCCTGCTGGTGATCCTTTTCTCGCACTTCATCACGCCCACCATTGCATTCGGGATGATCCTCGTGGCCGCCTGTCCGGGGGGGAACATTTCCAATTTCATTTCCTCACTGGCCAAGGGCAACGTGGCCCTCTCGGTCAGTCTTACCGCCCTCGCCACCCTGGCGGCCATCGTTCTCACGCCCCTGAATTTTGCCCTCTGGGGAAAGCTCTACATCCTGGTTTGGAATGAAAAGGCGCAACAACTTCTTCAACCCCTGACCATCGATGCCTTCGAAATGTTCAAAACCGTGTTCATCCTTCTGGGGATCCCGCTGACCGTCGGCATGTGGTTCAACCATAAATTCCCCGCTCTCACTGAAAAGATCGTGGGGCCCCTTAAGAAAGTCTCCATCCTGCTCTTCATGGTCATCGTGATCCTGGCCTTTGCGAAAAATTACACCTTCTTCATTAACTATATCGGCTGGATATTCCTGATCGTTCTGATCCACAATTCGCTGGCCCTCTCCACCGGTTACGCAGCATCCACGGCTTTCCGGCTCAGGCGGATCGACCGGAGGACCATCACCATCGAGACCGGAATTCAGAATTCGGGGCTCGCGCTGGTCCTGCTTTTCAACCCCAATGTCTTCCCGGCAACCATCATGGTCGACGGCGAACCCCGCGGTATCGGCGGCATGGCTTTTATCGCCGCCTGGTGGGGAATATGGCATATCCTCGCCGGACTCACCATTGCCGGTTTCTGGTCAAGGATCCCGGTGGAAGAAAAATTTGCATTCAGAAAATTACTCCAAAAGAACAGTTAAGGGCATGAAGCGGAAAGAGGAAACGATCCATAAGTTCAATCTGGGGTACAGGATCTTAAAGATTTACGAAAAATTCGCCTTCAAGCGATTTTACCGGCATGTCCAGGTGATCGACCGGAAGAACATCCCCTATGATGAACAATACATCCTGACGCCGAATCACCAGAACACCCTGATGGATGCCCTGGCCGTGCTCAACACCAGTGAAACCGATCCGGTCTTCATGGCACGGGCCGACATCTTCAAAAAGAAACGTCAGGCGAAGATCCTGAGATTCTTAAAGATCCTCCCCATTTACCGCATCCGCGACGGTGCCAGCGAATTATCGCGGAACGAGGAAATTTTTGAGTCCGCCACCACCATCCTCAGTGATCACGCCCCCGTATGCCTGATGCCTGAAGGAAATCACGGCAACAAGCGAAGGCTTCGTCCGCTGGTTAAAGGAACGATGCGGATTGCCCTGCGCACCCAGGAAAAATTCGGCAAATCCAAGGGTGTGAAGATCGTGCCCGTGGGGCTGGATTACGAAAACTACCAGAAATTTTTCCAGGATCTCCTGATCATCTATGGTCAGCCGATCGAGGTCTCGGAATTTTACGATTTATACCTGGAGAATCCGGCCAGGGCGCAGAACGAGCTGCGTGAGAGACTTTCAGAGGAGATGAAGAAGATCATCATCCACATTTCCAACGACGAGTTGTACGATATGTACCAGGATTTGCGGGAGATCTACAACAAACGGATGCGGAGCAAGGTCGGGATCCTCGGCAAATCGCACTACGAGAGGTTCAGGGCCGACAAGCAGATGATCCGGATCCTCGACAGCCGGTTCGAATCCGATCCGGAGACTCTCCGGGCCCTGGCGGCAAAAGTCGGCAGTTACATGCAGGACCTGAAGGCGCTGAACATCCGGAACTGGATCTTCGAACGGTCGGGCTACACCACCAAAAAACTCATTTACAAACGGTTCGGGCTGATGATCACCACGCCGCTTTATTTTTACGGTTACCTGAACAACTGGCTCCCTTACCGTCTTCCCCTCCTGAAGCTGAAAACGATTAAAGATCCCCAGTTTCACAGCTCGATCAAATTTGTGCTGGCCATGTTCCTCTTTCCGGTCTTCTATGCTGTCCAGACGGTCATCGTGGCACTCCTGACGGGGCCGGCATGGATTCCCTGGGCCTACCTGCTCAGTCTTCCGGCCACGGGGTATTTTGCCCTTTTCTGGTCGATCTGGTACAAACGCTGGCGTGCCGGGCTGAAATACCGGAGGATGAAGAAAGGCCGCGATGAGAAGATCCTCAGTCTCGAGAGGAAGTACAAGGAGATCATGGAAACGATGGACCGCATTGTCGAGGAATACCTCGGCAGGCTCGGTGAGAAGCACAATAAACACGAATATGTCTGAGCGAAAGGTATTTGAAGATAAGGTTGTTTGGATTACCGGCGCCTCATCGGGGATAGGTGAAACCCTGGCGCGGAAACTGGCGCCGTCAGGCTGCCGGCTCATCCTGTCGGCGCGGCGGATGAACGAGCTGGAACGCGTCAGGAAGGAATGCGGCGTGCTGAAGCATCCTCCGCGGCTTTTAGCCTTCGATCTCTCCTCGCCCGAAGAATCGTCACGTGCCGCCGATGCTGTCCTCGCCGAATTCGGAACCGTCGACTACCTCTTTAATAACGGCGGGATCTCGCAGCGCACATCCGTTCTGGACACGAGCCTTGAAATGGACCGGACCATCATGGAGGTCAATTATTTTTCAGGGATCATCCTCACCAAGAAGCTCCTGCCCGCCATGCTCGATCACGGCGGGGGGCATATCGCCGTCACCAGCAGCATCTCCGGACTTTTCGGGTTTCCGCTCCGGACGGCCTACTGCGCCTCGAAACATGCCGTAAACGGGTTCTATGAATCGGTATGGACCGAGCTCCACGACCGGGGTATCCGGACCACGGTGATCTGCCCGGGGAGGATCCGGACGAATATCTCCTTTCATGCCCTCGATAAGGGCGGGAAGCCGCATGGGGTCATGGACAAGGCACAGGAAGAAGGGCTCAGCCCGGAAAAATGTGTCAGGGCGATCCTCCGCGGGGTCAGGAAGAACAGGCGCATGGTGCTCATTGGCCGGAAAGAGCTGATTCCGGCTTATTTAAAGCGCTATATTCCTTCATTGTTCTACTGGCTGATCATCAAAATTAAACCGACCTGAGACCCTTTTAAGAATTCAATTATTATTAATTTCGCACCGAAGAAAGGAGGCAGATCATCATGAATGAAAAGATTATCAGTGGTATCCAGCAAATCGGGATTGGTGTTTCGAATGTGAAGGAAGCGTGGAAATGGTACAAGGATAATTTCGGTATGGATATCCGCATCTTCGAAGATGCGGCCATGGCGGAGCTGATGCTGCCTTATACGGGCGGGAAACCGCGGATGCGTCATGCCGCACTGGCCATGAACCTCATGGGGGGAGGCGGTTTTGAGATCTGGCAATACACGGAGCGGACGCCCACAGCCCCCGCTGTGGAAGTAAAGGCGGGAGATCTGGGCATTTTCGCGGCGAAGATCAAAAGCCGGGATGTTAAAGCGACCTTCAAATTCTTCAGCGGCAAGGGTCTCAATGTCAATGGACTGACGCGGGATCCCCGAGGCCGGGAACATTTTTTCATCAAGGATCCCTACAACAATATTTTTGAAATCGTCGACAGCCAGGCATGGTTCCGGATCGACAGGAGAAAGTTCACCGGGGCCGCTGCGGGGGCCACCATCGGCGTTTCCGATATCGATCGTGCGCGGCGGGTCTATTCCAGTATCCTGGGGTATGATGAAGTGATTTATGATGAAGAGGGAAAATTCAATGATCTCGCTCCCCTTCCGGGAGGCGACGGCACCTTCAGGCGTGTTCTGCTGAAGCACAGCAAGGCCCGGCTCGGCGGTTTCTCGCGACTTTTCGGTCCGAGTGAGATTGAGCTCCTGCAGGTGCAGGACCGTCAGCCGGAGAAAATTTTCAAAGACAGGTACTGGGGTGATCTGGGTTTCATTCACCTCTGCTATGATATCATCGGCATGAAGTCGCTGCGGAAAGAATGCTATGAGAAAGGCTTTCCGTTCACCGTCGACAGCGATGTCCTCCCCGGAGGCAACAGCTTCGACATGGGTGAGGCGGCAGGTCATTTCGCCTACATTGAAGATCCCGACGGAACGCTGATCGAATTCGTCGAGACCCATAAGATCCCCATCCTGAAAAAGCTCGGATGGTACCTCGATCTCCAGCACCGCAACCCGGAAAAGCCGCTTCCCGACTGGATCGTGAAGGCCCTGAAATACAGCAGGGTGAAGGATAAGCATTTGAGGTGACGGGAGGTACGTGGGTACGGGGTACGTGGGTACGCGGGTGACGGAGTTAGGAAGTTGGTGACAGGGCGTGAGAACGTCGTTACAGGATCATACCGAAATTCTCAGTAAGGGCCGTTCAGGGCCACCCGTAGTGGCAGGTCGCGACGCTCCATCCTGAACTAGTCCATGACGGGTCATCTAACTGTGCCTTTAAAATAGTCAACCTCGAGTTTCCCAAAATAATCTTCGCAGAGTGCGCAGGCTCCCGCAATTGGTGTGAACCCGTGTGAGACCGGGCCTGTGAGTAGGGCCGGTGCGTTATCAAGGGCGATCACGGGTTTGCAATCCTGCGTGACGGGTTTCTTTGTTACTTTCTTTTGCCCTTGAAAAGAAGAGTAAAGAAAAAAAGTGATGGGTGATGGAGTGATGGGGTGATGGGGTTATAGAGACGGCCGTGGAAACGTGGGTCCGTAGGTACAGGAAGGCGTGGTGACAAGGAAAGACGTCAGTACCGTATCAGGAGAATTTAATTGAATCGGGAATACGATTTTCGCAGTACGCTCCTCCACCAACATCATTTAAAATACATACGCCGTTAACCACCATAAAATCCATTAGCAGAGCGCGATGGCAACCCGCGATTGGTGCGAACCTGAACGAGCCCGGCCCCAGTGATGTTGGCCTGTGCGACAGGGCGAGAGAGGGTTCGTGGGTACGTGGGTACGCGGATACGTGGGTACGGGAAGGCGTGGTGACAAGGATCGTTGTCAGTTCCGTATCAGACGAATCTGATTGAAATCGTGCATGGGACCTTGTAGCTTATTCATCCCAGGTATTGTCCCCACGCCTGAAGCACTTTTACCCTGAAAACAAGAACGATTTGAGGGATTAAAAGGCACCCTGAAGGGGTGCAACAAACAGTAGCCCGGGGTGAAACCCCGGGTAGGATAACGCATTGCACCTCAACCCTGAAGGGGTTGAATTGAGTCTTAAATGTTTTTTCAATTCCGGATAAAGATGTCAACGTCTCAAACAATCCTCAAACAACACTCAAACTACCCTCAAACAATCCTCAAACAATCCTCAAACGGAGTTGAATTGAGTCTGAGCAGCATATCCAATTTCCTGATTTATCGTCAACGTCGAATTAAAACATAGGCTGACTTTTTCCCCGGACAACACATTTCGTCGCCGGGGTAGACAATGTCATTTCCGGGGTAGAGCATGTCGGTGCCGGGGTAGAGATGTCGTTGACAGGGTAGAGATGTCTTTTTCACAGGGGTAGAGATGACTTTTAAAGGGGTAGAGATGACTTTTGAAAGGGTAGATAAGTCTTTTGAAGGGGTAGAGATGACTTTATTAATAACAAAACAGTCTTTTGACTTTCTAAAGGTGTTCTTTTTTAAATCTAAAACAGGGAAACGGGGTTCTAAAGGTGACTTTTTTCCGGACAAACAATGTCAATGCCGGGGTAGAGCATGTCAACGCCGGGGTAGAGATGATTTTTCGAGGGGTAGAGATGTTTTTTGAAGGGGTAGACATGTTTTTCGGAGGGGTAGAGAAGACTTATTTATTAACAAAGTAGTCTTTTGAGTTTCTAGAGATGTCTTTTTAATATCTAAAATAGGGAAACGGGTTTCTAAATGTGTTTTTTTTCCGGACAAACAATGTCAACGCCGGGGTAGAGATGGATACGTGGGTACGTGGTATGGGAGGACGATGGCACGTGGTCAGTCGTCAGTACTTTGTTTATCAATATGTTATGAGGTGATGGGGTTATGAGGTTATGAGGTTATGAAGGACGTGAGAACGGTGTTCAGGACCAAACTGATGAAGCCAAGCATCCGGATCGCGGTCGCCATTTCCTCAAAGCTTCTTAAGTCGAAATTGAAAGAAATCGGGAATACGATTTTCCAGCGTCTCTCCACCAACGCCATTTAAAATCCTTTCGCCGTTCTCCACGAAAAAAACCTTAGCAGAGCGCGAAGGCAACCCGCGATTGGTGCGAACCTGAACGAGCCCGGCCCCAGTGATGATGGCCTGTGCGACAAGGGCGAGAGAGGGTTGTCAATCGCGGAGGGTTTCTTTGTTACTTTCTTTTGCCCTTGAAAAGAAAGTAAAGAAAGTGATGAAGAAAGTGAGGAAGTGAGAAGTGAGAAAGTCACCGTCATGCCGATATTCCCATAAACTTTTACATCTCTGTTTCTGTGGAAGTGTTTCCGCTCCTTCCAGCTTCCAGCTTCCACCTTCCCGCCCATCACAGTAACGTGGGTACCGGAAGGCGGAGGGACGAGGATCGCCGTCAATTATGTATCAGGCGAATCTGATTGAAATCGTCCATACGATCTTGTGGCTTATTCATCCCAGATATAGTCCCGGTCATGGAGCACCTTTACCCCGGTTCGGGCGTCTTCCAAGTCGCTGCCAGGCAAATCAAATTGAAATCATAAATACGATTTGCCCATCGCCCTCCCCACCAAAATCATTTAATCCTACTTTGACTGATTCATATGACAACGCCGAAATGTTTTTAAAAATGATAAAGAAAATCCTATGGATGAACCGCCCTTCGGCTGCGCTCAGGGACCGGAAACGAATCCGCGTTTTTTGAAGCTGTTTGAGCAGGCGGGATCAGCAGGCGGGTGAGGAGCCGCTCGCGGCTCCTCACCCGCCTGCTGATCCCGCCTGCTCAAACACAAGGCATGTTCATTTTTTCCGGTCCCTGAGCGCAGCCGAAGGGCGGGAATTACGTAGATACGCGGGTACAGAGGTACGTGGGTATGGGAAGACGTGGTGACAAGGGAAGTCGTCAGTTCCGTATCAGGCGAATCTGAGTGAAATCGTGCATGGGACCTTGTAGCTTATTCATCCCAGGTATTGTCCCCACGCCTGAAGCACTTTTACCCTGAAAACAAGAACGATTTGAGGGATTAAAAGGCACCCTGAAGGGGTGCAACAAACAGTAGCCCCGTGGCTAACCCGGGGTAGGATAACGCATTGCACCTCAACCCTGAAAGGTTGAATTAAATCTTAAATGTTTTTTCAATTCCGGATAAAGCTGTCAACGTCTCAAACAACCCTCAAACAACCCCGATCGCTATCAGGGCAAACTATCCTCAAACAACCCTCAAACTATCCTCAAACGGAGTTGAATTGAGTCTAAGCAGCATATCCAATTTCCTGATTTATCTGTCGACGTCGAATCAAAACATAGGCTGACTTTTTCCCCGGACAACCCATTTCGTCGCCGGGGTAGATAATGTCGTTACTGGATAGACAATGTCGCCGTCGGGGTAGAGATGGATACGTGGGTATGGGGTTATGTGGGTACGGGAAGACGGGGCATCTGGGGTTCCCGTCAGTCCCTTGACAGGCAAATCCGAATGAAATTGTGCATGCGATCATCCTGGCGAACCTCAGGGAAGGAACGTCCGATTTTTATCCTTTTTCAATGCCAAACAGGTGATACATCATTAATTCCATCCCCTCTGGAATCCGCATAAAGTCAGCCTGTTGAAAACTTTTCGTCAAAATGCCCGGAAACGGACGCTGAGAATTGGGGGGCTGGACCCATTAAGGGGCGGCGAGATGGATGGCGGGCGGGGACCCCACCCAGATGAAAAACGCCTTAAGAATGAAGGCCCTTCCCGTGCCCGGACGTCAGAGGAAGTGAGGAAGTGAGAAAGTGAGAAAGTGAGAAGGTTGGCGATCGGGGTAAATGACGAATCCCGACTGATCGTCGCCAGGAAGTGATGAAGGATGGCGGGGGAGACACCCACCCTGCAAAAAGCTTCTTAAAAACTTAAAGCCTTTCCCATGCCCGGACGTCAGAGGAAGTGAGGAAGTGAGAAAGTGAGAAAGTGAGAAGGTTGGCAATCGGGGTAAATGACGAATCCCGACTGATCGTCGCCAGGAAGTGATGAAGGATGGCGGGGGAGACACCCACCCTGCAAAAAGATTCTTAAAAACTTAAAGCCTTTCCCATGCCCGGACGTCAGAGGAAGTGAGGAAGTGAGGAAGTGAGGAAGTGAGAAGGTTGGCAATCGGGGTAAATGACGAATCCCGACTGATCGTCGCCAGGAAGTGATGAAGGATGGCGGGGGAGACACCCACCCTGCAAAAAGATTCTTAAAAACTTAAAGCCCTTCCCATGCCCGGACGTCAGAGGAAGTGAGGAAGTGAGGAAGTGAGAAAGTGAGAAGGTTGGCAATCGGGTTAAATGACGAATCCCGACTGATCGTCGCCAGGAAGTGATGAAGGATGGCGGGGGAGACACCCACCCTGCAAAAAGCTTCTTAAAAACTTAAAGCCTTTCCCATGCCCGGACGTCAGAGAAAGTGAGGAAGTGAGAAAGTGAGAAAGTGAGAAAGTGAGAAGGTTGGCAATCGGGTTAAATGACGAATCCCAACTGATCGTCGCCAGGAAGTGATGAAGGTGATGAAGGACGTGAGGGAGAAGAATGATACCCTTAAAAATGGGTACCGTGTCAGATTAAGTAAAGATATTTTTCATTTTTTGTAAACTCCTTTCTATTATTGGAAGGAAATTGCCAAAAAATGAAAAAAGGCAAGGAAATGTTAATGGTATCCGTTTTCCGCTGAAATGGTATCATTTCTATCCGGTGTTGAAAGTTCAATCCTCAAACCACCCTCAAACCATCCTCAAACCATCCTCAAACCATCCTCAAACAACCCTCAAACAACTCTCTCACTTGAGCGCCATCTCGTGCAAACCGTCGCCTTCGAGGCTCAGCCGCCTGAAATATTCCGGCACCTTCTTCCCCAAAAGATCATCGACGTATAGCCTGGCCAAATATTGACCGAGCATGAAACCCTGGCCGCGGAGACCGATGAAGAGGCCTTTTGCCGGATCAATGATCATACGGGGCTCGACATAATATCCCGACCACAGGGCCTGGAAACCGGCCGCGGCAAGGTCGGGAATCCAGTCGACGAACACCTCGGAGACAATCTCCGCGAACCGGCGCGAGTTGGTTTTCAGATTACTCCCGGCTTCCTGTCCGTCGAATGCCGGGGAAGCACATCCGATGATCTGTCCGGTTTCGGCCAGCTGTTGTCCGTAGACGGCGATAAATCCTTTATACCGCCGCCGGTCGATGAGCATGGGCAGCGGTTCACCGTTCACCCCCATCATGGGCATGCGCCGGGTGATGAACGCCTGGTGGCGAACGGGAAAATGCCCCGTTTCGTAGCCCGCCTTACGGGCAAATTCACCGCCGGCGGCACCGAGGGCATTGACGAAAACGGGGGTGTGGTATTCGGTCCAGGTCCCGTCGGGATTTCGGGTCAGGGCGATATAGGTATCCCCGTCTTTCCGGACATCCATGAGCTTCACGCCTTCCTTCACCGAGCCGCCGAAAGCCCGGCCGAGGTTACGGAGCACTTCGATGGTCTTGCCCGGTGTCGCCTGCCAGCAGTCGCGGGTGATCAGGGCACCCGTATATTTGCCGGCCAGGTCGCCGATCAGTGGGGAGATCTCTTTGCGGAAACCGTCGGGACCGATCATACAGGCGTCCTGCCACGCCATCGACGCCTCGAGGTTTTGGTAGGATTCCTCATCGTGGGCAAAATTCACATAGCGGATTTTCCGGAAATCGATATTCCTGACCGACTGGAGTTCGCGGAAGAGGTAAAAATTCTGGCGGGCGATATCCGACAGTTCGGGAACGCTGAAGGCAGGCCGGCCGCCGGCAATATTACGCCACGAGGAGCCGTGGCCGTCGTTGATCAGAACCGGTTCGAGTCCGGCTTCAGCCAGGTAGCGGAACAGGGCGCTCCCGCCGATGCCGCCGCCGGCCACCAGTGATTTGACCGTTTTTTTCACCGCCCCGGAGCCATTGACAGCCACGATGATCTCATCTTTTTTCCCGGACGGATAAAGCTCGCCCAGGCTCAGCGGGTTCGACATGGGTCCGCGCGGAGTGGCTTCGCCGGTAAGGGTAATGCCATAGGGCCGGATCGCCTGCCTCAGCCGCTGAATGCACCGCTTTCCCCGGCATGCTCCCATACCCAGGCGGGTGGTGTGTTTGATCTCATCCACCGAAACCGATGTTCTGTCGCCGGCGATTTTCAGGATGTCTTCGATCCTGACATCTTCACAATGGCAAAGAAAGGTCTCGGATCGGTCATCGCCCGGAGCCTGTTCCCAGGTCAGGGGTTCCGGGTAGTGCGTCTTCCGGATGAACCCCCTGACCTCCGTCAGGCTGTCGCCATGAACGTCGAGCGACCTGACCCTGGCCAGATTGGTGCGGTTTTTCTTTCTCAGGATCTTTTCAACAATACCCGATCCCCGTTGGGAACCATCATTACCGACGAGGAAGACTTCTTCGCCCTCGGGAACATCAAATTCCAGGGGAAGGAACAGCCAGTCCTTCTTCAGGTTATACCCGAAGATCGCCAGTCCGGGGCACTGGTACACGCAGGCCATGCATCCGGTGCATTTGGAGTAGTCGATGTGTGGCACGGCGCCGGTGGATGTTTTCGTGATGGCGCCATGCGGGCAGGCAAATTCACAGGGATTGCAGGCAAACCCGTGGAGACAGTCGATCATGACAAAGGGTTTCTCCGTTTTCCGTTCGCCGGAGGGCAAAAACGGCTCATCGATCACCCGGAGGGGATGTTGTTGTGAATCGATGTATTCCCCGGACAGACTGAGGTATTCATTGTAGTCGTAGGATATTCCCGCCTCTGCGAGGATATCGAAGGCCGCCTGCCGGCCGCGAAGGACGGCCGATGTGCCTTCGCCGATCCGCAGGGCATCGCCGGCGCCGTGACACTGACGGCCGAACACCTCCCTGCCCCTGGTCATGAGCAGGTCATCGGGCTGAAGTCCCGTACAGATATTGATGGCATCGATGCCGTCGATCACCCGTTCGGTGCCGGGCACGGCGCGGAAATTTTCGCTTCTGGCGATGACGGCCGCCGTGATCCCGTCGCCCTTGTCGTTGGGTATGGCGCTGACGAGGATATGGGACGTAATGACCGGGATACCGAGCCGGCGTACGCGGTTGGCCTGGACGGGAAAGCCGCCGGCCTCGGGCCTGGGCTTCAATGATGGCCTGGACGCGGGCTCCCGCCTGCATGAGCTGGTAGGAGGTGAGGTAACCGATGTTGCCGGCGCCCACGGTGAGGATATTTTTCCCGAGGAGGGTAAATTCGCGGTTCATCATCTTCTGGATCACCGCCGCGGTGTATACGCCGGGCAGGTCGTCGTTGCCGAAGGCGGGCATGAAGGGCATGGCGCCTGTGGCCACGACGAGATGTTCGGCGGCCACGTAGAAGATCTCTCCGGTCGTGATGTTTTTAACGGCGAGGCGCCGGTCTTCGAAGATATCCCACACCGTCGAATTGAGGAAGATGCCTTCGCGGTCATCGCCTGCCAGGGCCCCGGCGATGTCGAATCCGCGCATGCCCCCGAATTTCTTTTCTTTTTCGAAGAAGAAGAACGGGTGTGTCTGCATGAGGAATTGTCCGCCCGTCCGGTCATTACTGTCGATAACGATCGTATCGACCTGATGCCGGCGCAGTTCTTCGCGGGCGGCCAGGCCTGCCGGGCCGGCTCCGATGATCGCCACGGTGGTGTGGTATTCGCGCACCGGCCGGATCGTACGTGGCGGAGTAGCCCGGGGAACGAAGCCGGGCGGCACGGCGCTGACTTCCTTGACGCCGGCTGCCAGGGTGATGCAGATGCGTTTGACCTGTCCGTCGACGAGCATTTCGCAGGCGCCGCATTTCCCGATGCCGCATTCGAGCGACCTGTTCCGTCCCGACAGGCTGTGGCTGTGCACCGGGAACCCGGCGCGGTGGAGGGCGGCGGCAATGGTCAGATCTCCGGAGGCCATGACCTGTTGTCCATTGAACAGGAAGCTCATCTTTTTCTCTTCCGGAATGTCGATGACGGGATGATTTCGGATCTCATGCATGACAAATCAGTTTACAGTGAATTAGCCATATCAAAATAATGAATTCAGACAGGGGGGAAGAATGATGTTTGTCAGGTTGGGAGATGATTTAAAACAGGTGAGGTACGCGGGTACAGAGGTACGTGGGTACGGGAAGGCGTGGTAACAAAGAAAGTCGTCAGTACCGTATCAGGAGAATCTGATTGAAATCGGGAATACGTTTTTCCAGCGCCCTCCTCCACCAAAATCATTTAATCCTCCTTTGACAGATTCATATGAAAACGCCTAAACGTTTTTAAAAATGATGAGGAAAATCCTATGCATGAACCGCCCTTCGGCTGCGCTCAGGGACCGGAAACGAATCCGCGTTTTTTGAGGGTGTTTCAGCAGGCGGGATCAGCAGGCGGGTGTGGAGCCGCTCGCGGCTCCACACCCGCCTGCTGATCCCGCCTGCTGAAACACAACGTAAGTTCATTTTTTCCGGTCCCTGAGCGCAGCCGAAGGGCGGGAATTACGTAGATTCGTGGGTACAGAGGTACGTGGGTACGGGAAGGCGTGGTAACAAAGAAAGTCGTCAGTACCGTATCAGGAGAATCTGATTGAATCGGGAATACGATTTTCCCAGCGTCTCTCCACCAACGCTATTTAAAATACATTCTCCGTTCTCCACGAAAAAAAAACCTTAGCAGAGCGCGATGGCAACCCGCGATTGGTGCGAACCTGAACGAGCCGAGCCCCAGTGATGTTTGCCTGTGCGACAAGGGCGAGAGAGGGTTGTCAATCGCGGAGGGTTTCTTTGTTACTTTCTTTTGCCCTTGAAAAGAAAGTAAAAAAAAGTGATGGGGTGATGGGGTGATGAAGAAAGGGAGAAAGTGAGAAAGTGAGAAGTGAGAAGGATGGCAAAGGCCGGATAAACGACGGATCTTCGCATGATTTGAACGTTATTGGGTGATGGGGTTATAGAGTACAGCGGTACGTGGATACGTGGATACAGGAGGCGTGGCGACAAGGATACACGTTAGTTCCCTCACCCAAATCTGAATAATTTCTGTGGAAATCCGTAAAATAAATCTTGAAGATATCTCCGTCCCTTCGTCTTCCACCTTCCGGCCCATCCACATACACGTGCGATACTGCGGTTCTTTCAACACATTGTGAATAACATCCCAAAAAACAAAAGCTATTTTTCATTATATTTCAAATTCGGGTGCAACCATTTTTTAACATGCCGGGTCTGTTATGCGAAATGAATCCATGAAGAATGAGACGGAGATACTCAAACGCTGCATACATCATGACAGGAAAGCGCAGAAGATCCTGTACGAGCATTTTGCGCCGGCCATGCTGGGCGTTTGTCTGAGGTTCACCGGCAACCGGCAGGAAGCCGAGGACATTTTGCAGGACGGATTCATGAAGGTCTTTGTCAGCCTGGAAGATTTCGAAGGCAGGAGTTCACTCTACAGCTGGATCCGGAGGATCATGATCAACACCGCCATCACCCATTACCACCGCACCCTGAAGCACAGGTATCACATCGATATCGACGATTTCAGGGAACGGGAGACGGGGGAGACGGACTGGCACGACACCGCCTTCACGGCGGAAGAGCTCCGGGGGGTGATCGCCTCCCTGCCGCCGGGTTACCGGATGATCTTCAGTCTTTATGCCCTCGAAGGGTATAAACACCGGGAGATCGCCAAAGAACTCGGCATCGACGTCAACACTTCGAAATCGCAGTATTCCAGGGCCAGGAAGCTCATCCAGAGCAGACTGGAGGACCTCGCCAAGGAAGCGACAACAAAAAATGGTGAAAAAACCTGAACATATTGAAAAGCTGTTCCGCGACAGTCTCGGTGACGACAGGGTGCAGCCTTCGCAGAAGGTGTGGAGCCGGATCCACCGGCGCCTCCTGTTAAAAACCTTCCTGGAATTCAACCCGGCACGTTTCAATGTCTGGTATCTCATCGCAGCCGTTGTCCTGGTGACATCCCTTCTTGTTTTTACCCTTCGCAAGCCGGCCATGGCGCCGATCCCTTCACCGGTCACCGGAACCGTGGAAAACCGCCAGGCGCCGGCGATAAACGCAGGTCCGGAAAATCACACCGAAGACACGGCCCGTGAGGCGCTTCCTTCCGGCCCCGGTAATCCCGGGCGCCGTGATCGATTCTGTCCCGGCAACCCCGAAACCATCGACCGCTGCGTCCGGCAAAAAACAGCATCCGGCAAAACCGGAAATTCAACCTTCCCCTGCCCCGCAGCCCGGCACCGCCCTTTCCGATACAGCGCCGGTTTCCGGCGAAGGAACACCGGCCCCCGCCCTGGCCGGTACCGGCACCTCCCCTCTCACGGCCCCCGCGCCCATGCCACTGGCGCTCTTCGAACCTTCGGCCGGCAAGGGCTGTGCTCCGCTCACGGTCCGGTTCATCAATATGTCACAGAACAGCACCTCCTGGCAGTGGAATTTCGGCGACGGGCAAACTTCACCCTTGCGTTCCCCCCTGCACCGGTATCGACGATCCGGGGACGTATTTCGTGAACCTGACCGCGGAGGGCGATAACCACATGGTGTCCATGATGACACTGACGATCGAGGTCTATCCCCGCCCCCACGCCCTTTTCACCCTGGACGCACAGAACCGGCCGGGAAACACGAAGATCGTTTATTTCGACAATCAGAGCACGGATGCCACGCACTATGCATGGCAGTTTCCCGACGGCAGCACATCGGCGGAGCGCAACCCGGTATGGTACGACAGCGGCGGCCGGGGACCGGTTGTGCTGATCGCCCGCAGCACCGAAGGGTGTTCCGACACCATGACCCTGGAACATCCGTTCGGGAACGAAGGTCCGGGGATCGTTTTCCCCAACGCGTTCCGTCCCGACGTGAACGGACCCACCGGCGGATACTACCGGGAGGGAGACAGTAACCATGACGTCTTTCATCCGTATACAGACAAAGTTCCTGAAACCTATGAGCTAAAGATCTTTAACCGCCTCGGCAACCTGGTTTTTGAAAGCCATGACATTCATCTGGGTTGGGACGGTTATTACCGGGGACGGCTGCAGCCGCCGGGGGTCTATATCTGGAGGGCAAGGGGGCGGTGGGCTGATGGGAGAGAGTTTGAGATGGTGGGGGATGTGACGGTGGTGGGGGGGGAAGTGAGAAAGTGAGAAAGTGAGAAGAGTGAGGAGGTGAGGAGGATGGTGATCAAAAGGGCTGTTGGAGGACAACCGAAGGGGTGGGTCAGCGGACAGGCGGCGGTCATCATGAGGATGAAGGAAATACGAAGACGATAGCTCGAAAAGGCATATAACGACGAACCTGATATAACCTGAAATAACCGCCCCGCATGACACGGGGAAACAAACCTGAGACTGATGAGAAGGACGAAAAAAAAATGGCTTCTTCCAAAAACGGCATGGCTTATTCTGTGCTGTCTTTTGGTATCTGCAGCTCTGGAAGCCCAGGCCCCCCAACTGATACCTGTGGATGCCCCCAATAACCAGTATCCCATTACGTTCACGGATAATGCACAGAAAATTATCGTCATCCAGTTTGACCAACCCATCACCACATTGGGGACCACGGCCGGATGGACAATCACGGTGGGTGGGTCTCCGGCAACCATAGTCAGCGGCCCCACAGGCTTCGGCCCCTATGTTTCTTTCACCCTGCAGAATTCTATCTCCTATAATGACAGGAATAACGTCTATGTATCCTATAATTCAGGTCCCGGAACCCTGGCAGGTTCAGGGGGTAATGTAGCAAGTTTCACTAATGTGCACGCTGTAAACAACTACATTGCAGTACAAGCTGATTTTATAAATGGTCTTTATGGAGAAATTGGAGATAAGGATATGTGTTCAGCGGTAGAAGATGTTCAATTTGAATTTAACTTATCGATTTCAAGAAGATATAGAAATAGTATAAATTATTGCACACTCCAGAGCGTATATTAGTTGGGTGATGCCAGGTGATGTACCAAAGGATCAACCATTTTTTACCGAAGTTATCTCCTGGCTCTGGCAATTATAGATTAATTTCTCCATTTCACGTTATCCAAGTAATACCAGCAATTGTACTTGGACAGATTACAGTTTTCCCTTATTTGTATAATACAGGTACAAATCAACCCAATTATTTGTCTTATTCAAATGCGGTTGACATTGTTCTTCCTAATTATAAAAAAGATAATGGTCAACCAACACCTGGAACCGGAGAACTGCATATTGATCCTCCAGTTGATTCTCCACCAACTCTATTTTGTGTTGGAGATACAATTCTCGATTTTACATTTTGCAGACAATACTCTTTTTGACTGTCGGGAAGCTGTTGAACCCAACCGACCCAATACACTGGAAAGAAGAGTTCAGTTTGTTTATGGGACCAATCTTACCGGTGGGATACCAAATACCTATATTCATGTCGGTTCCACTGATGTCCAGGTCACAGACAACGACGGAAATACCATCCTCGGGCCTTTTACTGTAGATCCTTATGGAAATGCCGTGGCACCATACTGGACATCAGAAGGTTTTGAAGGACCGGTTATCAGCTACGATCCGGCAGAACCGCCCTACCCCAATGCCATCACCTACCCCATTAGCCATAATGGTGATTTCGACAATGATGCGGCCGATGATGTTTTCGAAGTGAAGATGCGATACTGGGGTCCCTGTAATCCTTATGTAGAAGGTGATCCCTTCACCAGCCTCGCCAATGCCATCAGTGAAACATCGCGTCTCCGACTTATCGCCTCACCGCCGGAACCGAATGCCCCCTCGCCCGACTACTGCTTCGGAAACGTCCTTCCCACCTTGTCAGCCAGCGGGACAACTGGAACGCTTCATTGGTACGATGTATCCAATTTTACAAACGAAGTGGGTACGGGGACCAGCTATACCCATAACCGGTCGGCCGTTGGAGCCTACAATTACTGGATCCGGGAAATCGGAAGTAACGGCTGCGTCGGCCCCGACACCATGGTCACCCTCACCATCAACCCCCTGCCGCTGAACAACCAGGCGGTGTCCGACCCGGTGATCTGCGCCGGGGATGCGGCGACGATCACCCTGCAGAATTCCGTGAACGGCGTGACCTACCAGCTGCGCAACGATGCCAACGATGCCGCTGTCGGAGCGCCCAAGGCCGGCACGGGCGGAACGCTGAACTTCACCGTCAGCCCCGCCGCGACCATCACCTACAACATCCTGGCCACCGACGATGTCACGGGCTGCGATAACGAGCTCACCGACAAGGCCGTGGTCACCGTCCACCCGCTGGCCAATATCACATCCCAGCCCCCCAGCCGCACAAAATGCGAGGGCACGAACGCCACCTTTACCGTCACCGCCACCGGACCGGGAATCACCTACCGGTGGTATGAGGATCCCAATACCGGCACCTTCTCGCCGGTCACCAATGGCGGAGTTTACAGCGGCGCCACCACGGCCACCCTGACGCTCACCAACCTCCCGGCCTCGATGGACAACTACCGCTACAAGGTTGAGCTGACGACCACCGGCGCCTGTTCCAAATTCTCAAATGCCGGCACGCTGCGCGTCAACCCGATGCCGCTCGACAGGCCGGTCATCGCCGACGAGTACTACCTCTGCTACGGCACATCCACCAGCATCGTGGTGCAATCGTCCGAGAACGCCATCGCCTATGACTTCCGCATCGGCACCGATGTGAAGAACACCCAGACGGGCAACGGCGCCAATCTCGACTACAGCACCGGCAACCTCACCGCCGACACCACCTACAACGTCTACGCCCGCAATACGGTCACCGGCTGTAACAGGCTGCTCACCAACAAACCGCGGGTGATCGTCAATCCCGATCTCACCGCCAATCTTTCGGTCGCCCTCCCCGACATCTGTTACGATGAGCCCATCGACCTTCCGTCTGTCAATGTCACCGGCGGTTCGGGCACCTTCTCGTTCGACTGGACCGGCACCGACGGCTATACCAGCGCCGCCCAGGACCCCGCGGCCTTCCCTCCCGCCTCTTCCGGCGGCCACAGCTATACCGTCACCGTCACCGATGAGGGCTTCCTCACCGAATCGGGCGGCGCACAGACCTGTACGGCCACCGACAATACGAGCTTCACCGTTTATCCCCTGCCCCTCGACCGCACGGTCCAGGTGACCGAAGCGAAAATCTGCTACAACACCGCCACGAACATCCGGATCGTGAATTCGGAAAACGGCGTCCAGTACCAGGTCAGAAATGCCGCCACCGACGCCAATGTCGGCGGACCCGTGAACGGGACGGGAGCCAACATCACCGTTCCCACCGGCAACCTGACCGCCACCACGCAATATAAGGTTATGGCCACGCGCACCAGCGGAGGCACCACGTGTGAATTCGAGCTGACCGACAAGCCGACCGTCACGGTCAACAACGATCTTTCCATTGTCGCCGCGTTGACGACAATGCCATCTGCCTGGGCGAGGTCATCCACCTCAGTTCGACCCCGGCAGGCGGCACCGCGAATTATGGTTTCACCTGGACAGGACCCGACGGGTTCAGCAGCGCAGCCGAAGATCCCGGCGCCTACACGCCGGTCTCCCCCGGTCTGCCCCATACCTTCACCGTCACCGTGGCCGACGATTTCAACCCGTCGGCCGGCGGCACCTGCTCGGCCACCGACCATGTCACGGTCAACGTTTACAACCCGCCGTCAAACGGCATTACGCCTGTCGATCCGACCATTTGCGTGAATACCAGCCAGACGCTCAACGGCAATCCTGTCGCCGGCAGCGGGGCCATCACCGCACACCTGTGGACCGGCGACACCGGCCCGCTTTCGGCCGTGAACACCGCCGCTCCGGCCTTCATGACAGCGACCCCCGGCGTTTACAACCTGACCTATACCACCACCGATGCACACGGCTGCCAGGCCGTCGACAATGTGACCGTCACCGTATCCGGACCCCAGGTCTCCCCGCTTCCGGGAGCATCGACCGGCGTATGTGCCGGCAACAACCTGGTCCTTAACGGTAACCCATCGGGCGGTGCGCTTCCGTATGCCTCCCATCTCTGGTCGGGCAACACCGGCCCGCTGAATAATGCCAATATCCAGTCGCCGACGTTCAATTCAGGATCGACCGGTGTGTTCAATATGACCTACACCGTGACCGACAATGCCGGCTGTAAAGCTTCGGCCCCGGTGACCGTCACCGTCAGCCAGGTCACCGCCAGTCCTCTCCCGGCCTCACCGGGCAAGATCTGCACGGGCGAAAACCTCAGCCTGAACGGCAATCCTTCGGGAGGAACCGGCATTTATCCCGTTCATCTCTGGACCCCCGGCGCCAACCCGCAGGCCGGTGTGCTGAGCGCCACCAACCAGCAGAATGTGACCTTCAATGCCGGCACACCCGGAACGTATACCTTTAACTATTATGTGGAGGACCAGAACGGGTGTTCCTACACCGAACCGGGTTACCAGGTGGTGGCTTACCTCAGCCCCGTGGCCGATGCCGGCAGCGGGGGCGATATTTGCGGCCTGACCTTCGGCCTTTCCGCCACACCGAGTGTTCCCGTCGCCAACCGCGTGAACTACACCGGTCAGTGGACAAAAACCAGCGGACCGGGGACGGCCTCTTACGGTTCCGGGCAGAGCAGCCCGGCGACCGATGTCACCGTCACGGTTTATGGCACCTATACCTTTACCTGGACGGAAACCAATGGCAGCGGCCAGTGTTCCGACAGCAAGACCATCACCGTCAGCTTCTACCAGGAGCCTGTGGCCAATGCCGGCGCCGACTTCAACGTCTGCGGGAGCAAATCCACTCCCCTTGCCGCCACGGCCTTCCCGTATGCCGCTGGCACCCAATGTCAACAGCGGCACCCGCACGTGGGAATACGTGAGCGGTCCCGATGGCTCCCCGGCCTTCAGCAATGCGTCATCGCCCACCAGCACGGTCACGGTCGCTGATTACGGTACGTATGAATTCCGCTATGTCGAGGACAATGGCGGCATTTGCACCGATGCCGACACGGTGAAAGTGACATTCTCTGAAAAGCCTGTCACCTCTGCCGGCCCTGACCTGCCGGTCTGCGGCGCCCTGACTACCACCCTGGCCGGAACAGCCTTCACCTATGCCGGCGGCGCCAACCAGAATTCGGGCGTCCGCACCTGGGAATACATCAGCGGTCCCGACAATTCGCCCACCTACACCGATCCCTCCAATCCGGCCTCGGGCCTGTCGGTCGATCTTTATGGGCGTTACACCTTCCGTTTCGTTGAAACCAACGGCAGCTGCAGCGCTGCCGATACGGTTCAGGTGTCCTTCTATCAACAACCCACCGCCAATGCCGGCGCCGACGACGAGATCTGCGGAAGCAAAACCACCACCCTGTCCGCCACCCCCTTCACTTACCTGGCCGGCGGCAATGTCAACTACGGTACCGGGCAGTGGAATTATGTCAGCGGTCCGGATGCCACCCCGACCTTCTCCAACCCGACGAACCCGAACACCAGTGTCACCGTGGATTATTACGGCGTTTACCAATTCAGTTACACCGAGACCAACGGCACCTGCAGTCACACCGACATCGTCAAGGTCTCCTTTTACGAGGCTCCCACGGCCAATGCCGGCGCCGACAAGCCCGTTTGCGGCAGCCTGAGCACAGCCCTCGGCGCCACGGCATATACCTATGCCGCCGCACCCAACGCACGATGCCGACAGCCGGTCGTGGTCGTATGTCAGCGGTCCCGACGCGGCGCCTGTCTTCAGCAACGTCTCCAATCCCGCCTCGACGGTCACCGTCACACGTTACGGCACGTACCAGTTCCGGTTTACGGAGACCAACGGCTCCTGCAGCGACGATGACATCGTCCAGGTTACCTTCTCAGAACAGCCCATAGCCAATGCGGGCCCGGACCAGCAGGTCTGCGATGCCCTGCACACCGACCTCGCCGCTACGGCCTATTCCTACCGGCCGTTACCCGACATCAATGCCGGCACCCGGCAATGGACGTACGTGAGCGGTCCCGGTAACGTGCCGGTGTTCAGCGATCCCACCGACCCGCATGCATCGGTCACTGTCCAGTATTACGGCACCTACCAGTTCAGGTACACCGAGACCAACGGCACCTGCAGCGACAACGACATCGTGCAGGTTACCTTCAGTCAAAAACCCGTGGCCGATGCCGGCATCGACAAGGAAGTATGCGCCGGCAAGACCGCTAACTTAAGCGGTTCGGCATTCGTCTATGCGGGCGGACTGAACCAGAACTCCGGCACGCGCCAGTGGCTGTATGTCAGCGGTCCGGATGCCACCCCGACCTTTGCGGCACCATCCAGCGCCACCTCGACGGTCTCCGTCGATTACTACGGCGTCTACAAATTCCGCTTCGTCGAGACCAACGGATCCTGCCAGGCTGCTGATACCGTTGTCGTATCCTACTACCAGGAACCGACGGCCGAGGCCGGTGCCAATAAGCAGGTCTGTAATGCCCTGACCACCAACCTGGCGGCCACGGCATACGGTTACCTGGCGCTGCCCAACCAGAACAGCGGCTCACGGCTGTGGACATACGTCAGCGGTCCCGATGCTTCGCCCGTCTTCGGCGATGCCTCGAGTCCGACCTCCAGTGTGACGGTAACGGCCTACGGCACCTACCGCTTCATGTACACCGAGACCAACGGCACCTGCAGCGATGCCGACGTGGTGGACATCACCTTCTATGAACAACCCACGGCCAATGCGGGCGTCGACATCAACGAATGCGGCGTTTTAAACACCAGCCTGGCAGGCACCGCCTATACCTACCTGGGCGCCCCGAACATCAATTCCGGCACCCGCCAGTGGAGTTACGTCAGCGGTCCCGACAACACACCGACCTTCACCAATCCGTCGAGTCCCTCCAGCGGCGTGAGCGTCGACAGCTACGGCACTTATGTCTTCCGCTTCACCGAAAAAAATGGTACCTGCCAAAATGCGGATGACGTGCAGGTCACCTTCTACGAGCTTCCCGCCGTCACGCCCATGGCCGGTCTTCACCGTCTGCCGTGACAGCGCACTCGCCGTGATCCCCATCACCGGGACCTTCAGCGGCGGCGCCGGCACCGCCTCATGGTCCGTTCTCGCACCAGCCGCGGGAACCATCATCAACGAAAGCCAGTCCGGAAATACGGTGACGGCCGATTACGTCCCCGACTACAGTGATCTTGGCGGAACGGCCGTTTTAAGGCTCACCAGCGATGATCCCGCCGGACCGTGCAGCGCGGCGTCAAACGACGTCGTGATCTCCATCAACGAAGCCGCCTGGGTCGATGCCGGTCCCGATACCGTGCAGATCGCCTCCGGCAGCACCCTCGCCCTCCACGGCATCGTCGCCGGAGGAACCACCAGCGGAACATGGTCCGTTGTGTCGGCCCCGGCCGAAGGCACCTTCACCCCCGGTCCCACCACCCTCAACGCCATCTTCGATCCGACCGCCACGCAGGATGCCGTGGGGTTCGTCACCCTGAGGCTGACTTCCGATGATCCCGACGGCATCCAGCCCTGTACGCCGGTTTACGACGAGATCGTGATTCATATCGGTGAAAACCCCGTGGCCGACGCCCGCCAGGATACAACGATCTGTGCCAACGACACCATCTTCCTCCGCGGATCGATCCGCGGATCGGCCACCACCGGCACCTGGTCCGACCTCGACGGTGCGGGTTCGGTGGTATCGAACAGCCTGGTGAACGACAGCATCGTCATCGCCTACTATGTGACCAATGCCGCCCAGATGGCAGCCGACGTTGCCCAGGGGCATGTCACCTTCAGGCTGACCACCGACGATCCCGATGGTGCCGGTCCGGTCATCGCCGACACCGACGATAAAACCGTGAACATCAATCCCCTTCCCAATACCACCCCCATCGGAGGTCCTTCGGCAGCCTGTATCGGAACGCCCAACCTCTTCTTCAGCGTCACCCTCACTCCCGGCTCCTATTACGACTGGACCTGGGGGGGATCGCTCGGGACACGGACCTTCGGCGGCGACGGGCTGAACAGCAATGCCCTCGTCCTGGATGCTTCACCCCTGCCGGCGAGCGACACCATCCGCGTGCTGGAAACCAACCAGTACGGCTGTGTGGGCACGGAAATCAAGAAAGGCGTCATCGTCCAGGACCGCGCCCCGATCTCCAACATCACCGGACCGGCTGAAGTCTGCGACCGTGCAGGAGAACGTCAAATTCTCCATCCCGCAGAACGCCGGGTCCACCTACCAGTGGTTCGTACCCACCGGGTCGGGGATCATTTCGACACCGAACATCGACTCGGTATACGTCAATTTCGGGTCGATCAGCGGAGAGGTCAAGGTCATTGAGACGAACCTCGCCGGTTGCGTCATCAACCACAATCCGCTGTTTGTCAGCATCAACCCGCTTCCGGCCTCGAACATCAGCGTCACGAAGACGAACCTCTGCGTGGGTGAATCCGTCACCTTCACCGCCAGTCCGGCCGGTGCCGCCAACTACGAATTCTTCGTCGACGGCGTCAGCGCCCAGTCGGGAGCCATGAACACCTACCAGACCGACAGCCTCACCAACGGGCAGCAGGTCTACGTGAATGTCACCACCATCAAGAACTGTGAGAAGGCCAGCCCGGCCCTCACGATGAATGTTTTCGACAACCCGGTGGTCACCCTCACCAGCTCGGATTTCGACAATACGATCTGTGCCGGCACCGGCGTCACCTTTACGGCCACGGCCACCGGAACGGTCAGCTACCAGTTCTTCAGGAACAATGTGAGCATCCAGAACAGCGCGTTGAACACGTACAGCAGTGCCACCCTGAATGACGGGGATTCCATCTTCGTGACCGGGACCACGGCCCTCGGATGCCAGGGCACCAGCAACGGCATCGAGACCCTTGTCAACCCGCTGCCCATTGCCGTCCTCAGCGGCGACCGGACGATATGCCCGGGCGATTCGGCTGCCCTCAGTGTCGAGGTCGCCACCGGCACCGGACCCTACGAGGTCGTTTTCAGCAACGGCGCCGGCACAGCCACCGGTTACAACAGCACCGATCCGTTCTACGTCCACCCGGTGATCAACACCATTTACAGTCTCGTCCAGGTCACCGATGCCAACGCCTGTTCGGTGAGCATGCCGTCAGTCAACCTTTCCGGCACGGCCACCATCAACCTGAACACCAACACGTCCATCCTGGTGCAGCCTCATGACGGGCTGACCTGTGAAGAGAGCGACACCAGCTTCAGCATCGTGGTCAGCGGCACGGGAGCCACCGTTCAGTGGCAGGCCGATGGCGGTTCCGGGTTCAGCGATCTCGCCGACATCGCCGGTGTCTATACCGGGACGTCCTCACCGGTGCTCAGGATCCTCAACCCCGCTTCAACCCTCGACGGGAATATCTACCGCGCCATTGTCAGCGGAACGTGCGGCACGCCGTTGACGAGTACCCCGGGTCTTCTCACCGTTCTGGACAAGCCGGAGATCACCGGTCAGCCCGGCGATGTGACCGAATGTGAAGGCGGAGACGTCTATTTCGCAGTCTCTGCCGGCGTCACCACGGCCCCGGTCTACCAGTGGCAGGTCTATAACGGCTCGTCATGGGTGAACCTGAATAACGGGATGATCTATTCGGGAGTCAATGCCGACACCCTGAAGCTCACCGGAATCACTTCTTCGATGAACCACAGCCGCTACCGCGTGAAGGTTTCGGGAAACTGCACCCCGGCCATTCTTTCGGCGGAAGCCGTGCTTACCGTCCTCGAAAAACCGGAGATCACCCTTCAGCCCGTCGACGTGAATGAATGCGAAGGCAAGCCCGTGACCTTCACCATTGCCACCGGTGTGACCACCGTGCCTGCCATAACCTGGCAGGTCTATCGACGGTTCTTCCTGGACCGATGCCGGCGGAGCAGGTTACACCGGAGAACATACGAACACCCTGACCATCGACCCGGTTGTTTCGGCGATGAATGGTCACCGGTTCAGGGCCGTGGTCAGCGGAAGCTGTGCTCCCGCCGACACCTCTTCGGAGGCCACGCTCAATGTCAGGGAACTCCCCGAAGTGGCCCTTCAGCCTGCCGATGTCACGAGTTGTGAAGGCGACACCGTCAGTTTCGTCACCGATCCCGGTGTGACCACGAATCCGTCCGTCCAGTGGCAGGTCTCCACCGACAACGGAGTCACCTGGGCGAATGTCTCCGGCATCCGTTATTCGGGAGCCAACACGCCGACGCTCTTCATCGACGGCATCACCACCGCGATGCATCAGAACCGTTACCGCGCTGTGATCAGCGGCGTATGCACGCCGGCGGCCATCAGCAATGCGGCGCTCCTCCAGGTCGATGAAAAACCCGAGATCACCCTTCAGCCGGTGGGCCAGGCGATCTGTGAAGGCGGCGACGCCATCTACACCATCAACACCGGGATGACCACCAATCCCGTTATCCAATGGCAGGAATGGAACGGCACAGCCTGGTCGGATATCGCCGGTGCTCCTTATGGCGGAGAAACGACTCCGACCCTGACCGTCAGCGGTGTCACTTCAGCCATGAACGGCTACCGCTACAGGGCATCCCTTGAAGGGACATGCACACCTCCCGTATTCAGCAACCCGGCCGATCTCGTCGTCAGGGAACAGCCCGAGATTACCGCCAGTCCGCGTGATACGGCTGTTTGCGAAGGACTTCCCGCCACGTTCACCGTGAACCCGGGAGTGACCACCTCGCCATCCCTCCAGTGGTATGTCTCCAGTGATGGCGGCAGTACATGGACCCCGGCCGGTGGTGCAGGCTATTCCGGCATCACGTCACCCACCCTCACCATCGCCGCCGTCAATTCCGGAATGGACGGCCTGCGGTTCAGGGCGGAAGTAAGCGGCACATGCCCGAACCCGGTCACCTCCGGTGAAGCCATGCTCACGGTCTATGAAAAGCCGGAGATCTCCCTGCAGCCCGTGGATCAAACGGTCTGCGAGGACGGTACGGCACATTTCACCGTCGAAGCCATCCCGACCACGGCGCCTTTGTACTCCTGGGAAGTCAACCAGGGCAGCACCTGGAGCGCTGTTTCCGGAGCCGGTTATGCAGGCCAGGACACCCCTGACCTCACGGTTTCCGGGGTCGTATCCGCCATGTCGGGCTACCAGTACAGGGTTGTCATCAGCGGCACCTGCAGTCCGCCCACGATCTCCAACATCGCCAACCTGGTGGTCAGGGAAAAACCCGAGATCACCCTTCAGCCGGCCGATGCCGGGATCTGTGAAAACGCCAATGCGGCCTTCACCGTCAATCCCGGTGTGACCACCAACCCGGCGTATTCCTGGGAGGTTTATAACGGAAGCAGCTGGAGTCCGGCCACCCTTGGGGTCTTCAGCAATGAAAACACAAACACACTGTCGCTCACCGGCGTCCCATCGACGATGAACGGGTACCAATTCAGGGTCACCATTTCCGGAGCCTGTGCTCCCGTGGTCCTCTCCGCTTCCGCCAACCTGACGGTCAATGAAAGACCCGAGATCACCTTTCAGCCGGCCAATATCACCCGGTGTGAAGACGATGATGCCTGGTTTGCCGTTTCGGCCGGCGTCACGACCAACCCGGCATACCAGTGGCAGACCTTCAACGGATCGTCGTGGGTGAACCTGAATGACGGGATCCTTTACTCGGGCGTCAATGCCGACACCCTGAAACTCACCGGAATCACGTCATCGATGAATCACAACCGGTACCGGGTACTGGTCTCAGGAACCTGCCCGCCCGCGGTTCCGTCAAACCAGGCGGAACTGACTGTCCTCGAGAAGCCGGAGATCAGTCTCCAGCCTTCCGGTGTGACCGAATGCGAGGGACAGACCGTTACCTTCACCCTTGGCACCGGCGTGACCAGCTCTCCCGGCGTTATGTGGCAGGTTGACGACGGTACGGGGTGGAACAATGTCTCCGGTGCCGCATACAGCGGGGAGACCACTACAACGCTGACCGTCGACCCGATCGTTTCGGCAATGAACGGCTACCTCTTCAGGGCCCTTGTATCCGGCACGTGTGCTCCTCAGGACACCACGACACAGGTCCCGCTCACCGTGAAGGAACTTCCTGAAGTCGCCCTTCAGCCCACCGGGCTCACCGCCTGTGAAGATGACACGGTCAGCTTTACCACCGACCCGGGTGTGACCACCAACCCGCTCATCCAATGGCAGGTTTCTTCCGACAACGGCGTTAGCTGGTCCAATGTTTCCGGTCCCCGTTATGCCGGAACCGGTTCGGTCACCCTCGTGATCAACGGTGTCACCTCGGCCATGCACAACAACAGGTACCATGCCGTCATCACCGGCGACTGCGGTCCTGCAGCCACCACTGCCGATGCCCTGTTGCAGGTCAATGAGAAACCCGAATTCACCCTCCAGCCTGTTGACCAGGTGATCTGTGAAGGCGGCGACGCCGTCTACACCGTCAACACCGGGGTGACCACCAGTCCGGTCATCCAATGGCAGGAATGGAACGGCACAGCCTGGTCGGATATTTCCGGCGGCAGCTTCACCGGTGAAAACACACCGACCCTCACGGTCATCGGCGTGACCTCATCCATGAACAACTTCCGTTACCGGGCTCACCTCGAAGGCACCTGTTCACCGGGCATCTACAGCAATCCGGCCGGACTTTCCGTACGCGAACAGCCCGAGATCCTGTCCGAACCGCGCGATACCGCTGTCTGCGAAGGACTTTCAGCGACCTTCACCATCAACCCGGGGGTTACGTCCGGACCTATCCTGACGTGGTATGTCTCCACCGATGGCGGCGGTTCATACAATCCCGTTTCCGGTGCAGGTTACACCGGTGCAAATTCACCGACCCTGACGGTCGTCACCGCCACCTCGGGCATGGACGGCCGGCTCTTCAGGGCAACCGTCAGCGGAAGCTGTCCGGTTCCCGTGACCTCCAGCGCGGCCATGCTTACCGTCTATGAACAACCCGAGATCACCACACAGCCGGTCGACTATACCGTTTGTGAAGGCGGCACGGCACAGTACACCGTCGATGCCACGCCGACGACGGCCCCAACCTACCTCTGGGAAGTCAACGACGGCGGTTCATGGTATGGCGCCAGCGGTGTCCGTTACAGCGGCCAGGGAACGAACACCCTCACGGTGAACAATGTCATCTCCGGCATGTCGGGATACCAGTACAGGGTCACCATCGGCGGCACCTGCCATCCGGATGTGGTATCGGATATGGCAGCGCTGATCGTGAAAGAAAAACCCGAAGTGACCCTCCAGCCTGCGAATGCGGAGATCTGCGAGACGGAAGGCACCATGTTCACCGTCAATGCCGGAGTGACCACCAACCCCGCATACACCTGGGAATACTATAACGGCAGCAGCTGGAATGCCGCGACCGGTGGCGTATTCACCAACGAAACCACGGAATCCCTCGTCCTCACCGGAGTGCCCTCCACCATGAACGGGTACCAGTTCAGGGCCGTCATCTCCGGCGACTGCGCCCCGTCAGTCACTTCGGCAAGCTCCGAGCTGACTGTCGATGAAAAACCCGAAGTGACCGATGATCCCGACGATGTCATCTCCTGTGAGAGCGACACCGTGATCTTCACCGTCTCGGCGGGCGTAACCACCCATCCCGTCTACAAATGGCAGGTCTACAGCGGGTCGTCATGGTCGGTCATCACCGGTGGTGTTTACATCGGTTTCAATTCCGACACCCTTATCATCCGGGGTACCGCATCGTATATGAACGGTTATCGCTACCGGGCACTCGTTAACGGGAAGTGCTCGCCGGCCGACACGTCGGCAGCGGCCACCCTCACCGTCAGGGAAAAACCGGAGATCTCGGTACAGCCTGTCAGCCAGACGATCTGCGAGGGCATGCCTGCCAGCTTCAATGTGGCTGCAGGGGTAACCACGAACCCGTCGTACCGGTGGGAAGTCGATCCGAACAGCGGCACCTTTGTCCCGGCCACCCTTTCGGGGCACAGCGGCGCGACGACGGCTGCGCTGGATATCGCTTCCGGCAGCAGCGTGATGAACGGTTACCGGTACAGGGTTATCATCAGCGGCGCCTGTGCGCCTCCCGACACGTCGGTCATCGTGGGTCTCACCATCGAGGAACAACCCGAGGTGACCACCGGTCCGAGGGATACCACGGTATGCGAAGGCTCGAACATCGCCTTCACCGTGAATCCCGGTGTGACCACCGTGCCGCAGTACCAGTGGCAATATGACAATGGCAGCGGATGGGCTCCGGTCGCCGAGGGCGGCAACGTCATGGGCTCCAACAGCCGGACGCTGAACGTTTACAATGTAGACTCCGCGATGACAGGATACCTCTACAGGGTCGTCGTCACCGGCGCCTGCACCCCCGGAGCCACATCGCAGCCCGCCGAACTCACCATCAACACGGCACCGGTCATCAGCCTCAACCCGGCAGATGCGACGATCTGCGAAGGCTCCAACGTGAACTTCAAGGCGGAAGCTGTCGGCACGGCCGTGGTTTACCAGTGGGAGATGGACAAGAACGACGGTCTCGGTTTCCGCGACTTTGCCGACACCGCAGGCGTTTACAGCGGCACCGGAACACAGACCCTCACCGTTCTGTCGGCCGGACGACGGCTGCAGGGCTACCGGTTCAGGGCAAGGGCCATGGGAACCTGCGCTCCCTATGCCGTTTCAACCTTCGCCGCCCTTCATATCAACACACCTCCGGAGATCCAGGTACAGCCGGCCCCGACCACCATCTGCGAGTACGGAAACGTCACGCTGAACCTGACGGTCAACGGCACCGGCCTATCCTACCTGTGGCAGGAAAGTACGGGCGGCCCCTTCAGGGATCTTGAAGACACAGCCAGTTACATCGGCACGCGGACATCATCGATGAGCATCTTCAATGTGAACCGTGGTTTCAGCGGTCGCCGCTACAGGGTGATCGTCACCGGCACCTGCAATCCGCCGGTCGTTTCCTCCGAAGCCGCGCTGACGGTCAAGACCTCGCCGGCTATCACCGCACAGCCTGTCGACACCACCATTTGCGAGAACGGTGATGCCAGCTTCAGGGTCACAGCCGAAGGCTCTGATTTGTCCTACCAGTGGCAATACAGTGCAGGCGGTTCCTGGTCATCGCTGGCCGATGGCGGTTCGTATTCGAACGTGAACGCCCCGGTGCTGAACATCACGGGCGCCGGCACGGACCTGGACGCTTATGCCTTCAGGGTCAGGATCACCGGCACCTGCGTTCCGCCGGTCACTTCCCAGGAAGCCACGCTCAGCGTCAACCAGAACCCGGTGATCATGCTCAATCCTATCGATGCTGCGATCTGTGAGGACGGCAGCGCGACCTTCAGCGGGAGCGCGTCCGGGCCAAACATTTCATACCAGTGGCAGGTCTTTACCGGCGGCACCTGGCAGAATGTGACCGACGGCGCCTACTATTCCGGTGCGCAAAGCACGAGCCTGAGCATCACCAATGCCCCGAACGCCTACAACGGCAACCGTTACCGCCTGTCGGCAAGCAGCGCCTGCCTGGCTGTGAACAGTACAGAGGCCATTCTGACGGTCAACGCCAAACCCGTTCCAGTCATCACCGGCGACAATGCCTTCCCGTTTGTCTGCGGCGGAGCCAATCTCAACCTCAACGGTGGCGCTGCCGGCGGTTCAGGCACCTTTGTCAGCCACAGCTGGACGGGCAACACGGCTCCCCTGAGTTCCGTCACCACGCAACAGACGGTCTTCAGCAGCGGCGTCCACGGCCTCTATCAACTGGTCTATGCTGTCACCGACAGCAAGGGATGTACGGGCAAAGACACCGTGGTTATTGAGAACAACAAGCCGAATGCCCAGTTCTCATCCGATGCGGCGCCGTCGTGCGGCTACAGGCTCGTGAAATTCACCAACAGCTCCACGAGGGCCTCATCCTATGAGTGGAATTTCGATGACGGGTCGGCTGTTGAGACCGGCGTGAATGCCACCCACGGTTTCGATAACTACGAACCCCTGGTCAGGGCCTTCAACGTGAAACTCATTGCCAGGTCGGCCGAAGGCTGTCGCGACAGTGCATCGCAGATCATCACCATCTATCCGAAGGTGGATGCCTCCTTCACCGTCGATCCCGACACCGGCTGCCAGCCTGTTACTGCCATGATGGTCTCGCTGCCCGGTGCGGCAGACTATTACTGGGACTACGGTGATAACACGCCGCAGGAGACCGGCGGGTACTTCAGTATGCATGAATTCAGCAATACCACGACGGCGATGAAGACGTATCATGTCATCCTCAAAACCACTTCCTTCTACGGATGTGTGGCTGTCGATACGCAGAAGGTCACCGTCTACCCGATGCCGACGCCGAATTTCTCCGTGGCACCGGTGGTCCAGACCTTCCCGGATGCAACGGTCGAAGTGACCAGTCTGGTCACCGCAGGGCCGTGGTCGTACGTGTATGATTTCGGTGACGGCAATGTTTCGACCTTGGCCAACCCTGTCCATACCTATGCCGATCCCGGGACCTTCAAGATCGTCCAGACCATCAACGTGGGTTCATGTTCCGACAGCATCAGCCAGTCGGTGATCATCAGGCCCACGCCGCCAGTGGCTTCGTTCGAGGTTCCGGGGCCGGGCTGTACACCGCGCCAGCTCCAGTTCACCAACACGTCGAAGTACGCCAACAGTTACCTGTGGGATTTCGGCGACGGCAGCATCTCGACGAAGAAGGACCCGATCTACACGTATTTCGAGGACGGGACCTATGCTGTGACACTGACCGTTTCCGGTCCGGGCGGTTCCGACTCGTACAAGGCCGACCTCACCATCTGGCCGACGCCGGCAGCCTTCTTCAACCTGGCGCCCGACTCGGTATACGTCAACGACAAGCCGGTGAAGTTCTTCAATTATTCATCGAATTCCGCGAATTACAGCTGGAGCTTCGGAGACACCGACCAGGAGACCGGTGAAACGTCATCGACCAATACGACGGGCGATTTTGAGCCGGCCCACGTGTACGAAACGATTGGCTGGAAAGATGTTCAGCTTATCGCCAGCAACGAGCATTGCGCCGACACCCTGTTGAGGAAAAATGCGGTCTTTGTGAGCCCGGCCGGCGGTCTGAGGTTCCCGAACGTCTTCAAGCCCAATACCAACGGGCCTTCGGGAGGCTATTACGATCCCAATGATCCGGCGTCCAAGAATTCCGTCTTCTTCCCCGGCGTGATCGACCAGGTGCTCGAATACCACCTTTACATTTACAACCGGTGGGGTGAGCTGATCTTCTCGAGCGACAATGTCAATTACGGCTGGGACGGCTACATCAACGGTAGGTTGGCCAAGCAGGGCGTATATGTCTGGAAGGTGAAAGGCAAATACACCAACGGCAAGAATTTCGTCGAAGCCGGTGATTTAACCTTATTGCACTAAAACATTCACCGGGGATGGGAAGATTTTTCAAATGCTTCCCATTCCCGGTGGATATTTGTATCTTATTCGCCTGATACGGGTAGGGAGGTTATCGCGTCATCCTACGTCCTCCCGTATCCACGTAGAGCGTCGTGTACCCGCCTATCTACGGGTGGCTTGATCGGAATTGTTGGAAAACAGCCCCTCCTAGTTAGATCGTGTTTTTATGAATTCTTTACTCTGCTAATTTTTTAGCCCCAAGGGGCGAAATCACTAGCACAGGGTGAAGCCACTGTGTATCCTAGTGCGAATGAGAATCGAAGCCCCAAGGGCGAAATCATCTTTCTGTAGAAAATTCTTAGGGATTTGGGGTTCGTTCCTAAAATCTTATGTCTTAGATTTCGCCCCTTTGGGCTTGGAATTACATTTCCTTTTACGCAGGCTCCTTGCTAGTGATTTCGCCCGTTGGGCTGAAATGCATTACTGAATTGTTAGAACAGGATTTCGAATAACGTTTGGTTTCAGCCAATGCGCTGGAAAATCGCATGCACGATTTCATTCTGATTCTCCTGATACGGTAGTGACGCCTATCCTTGTCACCACGCCTCCCGTACCCACTCCATGTACCCGTAACCTTTCCACCGACGTCGGGTCGCGACCCGCCCCTAGGTGGCCTCAATAGACCTTATAAAAATATCGGTATAACTGACTGACCGACGCTCTCACGCCCTTCATAACCTCATAACCCCATAACTATCCATGTTTTCTTTACTTTCTTTTCAAGGGCAAAAGAAAGTAAACAAAGAAACCCTCCGCGATTGACAACCCTCTCTCGCCCTTGTCGCACAGGCCAACATCACTGTGGGCCGGGCTCGTTCAGGTTCGCACCAATCGCGGGTTGCCTTCGCGCTCTGCTAAGGTTTTTTTCGTGGAGAACGGCGAAAGGATTTTAAATGGCGTTGGTGGAGAGACGCTGGAAAATCGTATTCCCGATTCAATCTGATTCGCTTGATACGGTACTGACAACTAACCTTGTCCCTACGTCCTCCCGTACCCACGTACCTCTGTACCCGCGTATCTACGTAACTCATAACCCCATAACCTCATAACCTCATAACTCCACCACCTTCTCGCTTCCTCACTAAAACCTAAGCAATTTACCAACGGAACCCTCCTTTTTACCAACCGGACACCCGGTTCAACGATTCAGCAAGAAAAATTACCTTTTCGATTTCCGGTACTGTTCCTTTGTTGATTATTAACCGGAAAAATTTATGTTATGAAAACTTTATTTTATTGCTTTGTAGCAGGTTTTGCCTTTAATTCCATGAACGCCACGCCACAAGATCCTGTTATGGCTGAACAGAATGCGAAACTGCCCAAAAACCTGGTTCGGACAGAAAGTCCGGCAACCTATGAGATGACCACCGAATATGATGAGTATAACCTGGATGCTCATTTCCTGAACAAAAGGCTGTTTACGGCTTCGGTTACCCGCGGACTGGCCGGCGACTCGGCCAGGTGGAACGAGGTTTACTATTCGGAATCGGCCGATTCGGCAGCTCCATTTCCCGCAGGGGAAAGGTTGGACTATCTTCATCATTATACATTCAAGGCGGATGCCGGCATTGTTGATCCTGCATTTTTCAAGGATATGCCCCAGGCCACCCCTTTTATCAAAAACCTGTTCTGGGATGTACTGGGTTTCGATGTTTTTGCCTATGGTTGCTGGGACTCTCTGACACTGAATCATGAGTATCGTGCGGAAAACATCAACGGGGAGGTTGATCTTGCGGGCATCGGTACATTTACAAACAAGGATGTCCGTGTGACCTGGCTGGGCACAACGACCATGAACAATGAACCATGCGCCATACTCAAATTTTCGGTGATGAACAATCCGTTGCATATCAAGATGAACACCATCTCCATGTCAGGGCGCAGTCATTACTGGGGTGAGGTATATGTGTCGCTTCAGGATAAGCAAATCGAGTATGCCGATCTCTCGGAAGATGTGCTGTCGAATGTCACACTCGAGGGAATGATTGATCATTTCCGTGGTTACACGGTCAGAAAAATTGAATTGAAGAAAATGGATTAATTCCTGTCCAGATGAACTCCACCTCAAAAAAAACGCGATTCTGGGTCCTATACCATGGGGGTTTGCTGATCTTCAGCTTCATCGTTGCCTTTATAATGAAAAGCCGGCAAACCGGGGACCCCTTCCACGAGACCCTGCTGGTGAGCATGTTCAGCATCTTTATCATGTCGGCAGGAATCGGATACCTGGCCATTTTCATGGTCAACCGGGCACAACGGTTCAGCCAGGAACAGTTGCGGAGGAAATTGTTGCCCTACCTGATCGTCTTTTATGTCATTGCGGGACTGATTGCCAATTTATCCGTGACAGCAGGTGTCTTTGTATGGTATGTTTCGAATGACATGGATCTCTCCGGTTTCTGGTCACACCTTTTCAATCTGGAACTGAGCTATGCCAACTTCCGGTTTGCCGTCTGGCTGATGTTCTTTACCATTGCTTTCTTCTATGTCTTGTGGCAAAAAACTGCCGCGCGGGAACAAAAACTCCGCGAGGAGAACCTGGTTTACAAGTACAGGAACCTGAAAGCGCAGGTGAATCCGCATTTTCTTTTCAATAACCTGAATACCCTTTCCGAGCTCGTACACGAGGATGCAGGCAGGGCCGACCGGTATATCAGCGAACTTTCCGGAATATACCGGTATATTCTCGAGAACGAGGAAACCGACCTGGTACCGTTAAACCAGGAGCTCGACTTTATTCAGCGGTATTTCGATCTTCAGAAAGAACGCGATGGAGATAAAATTGAAATGCATATCGATTTCCCCGCAAGTGAAAAATTCAGGGTGGTCCCTGTTTCATTGCAGATCCTCGTTGAAAATGCGCTGAAGCATAATGCACTTTCGGATGAAAAGCCTTTGAAGATCAGCATTGGCAAGGAGAATGACAGTTACATCACCGTTGACAATACGGTCCGTAAAAAAAATATCCTGCCGCAGTCACATCGCACCGGCCTTTCCAATCTCAATGAAAGGGTGAAGCTGATCACCGGCAAAGAGATCGTCGTCATCGAGAACAAGGATAAATTTATCGTCAAACTTCCCTTAATGAAAGCCTGAAATGAATGTATTAATCATTGAGGATGAAAAACCCGCTTCACGGCGCCTGATCAGGTTGATCGGGCAGGCGGGGCCGGAAGCGGTGATTCTCGAAGTGATCCCGTCGGTCGAGAAAGCCGTGAACTGGTTCCACGACAGGAGAGCAGAGGGACCGGTCCAACCCGGGAACCTGTTTCCTGAACTGATCTTCATGGATATACAGCTTGAAGATGGCCTATGCTTCGAGATCTTTGAACAATGCGATATCCGGGTACCCATCATATTCACCACGGCTTATGACCAATACATGCTCAAGGCTTTCAAAGTGAATAGCGTCGATTATCTGTTAAAGCCCGTGAGTGCTGAAGATCTGAAACAGGCGCTGGAAAAGTACAGGAAGTTTCATGCCTCCGGTTCACAGTCCACGGCCATCGAGTCCCTGATCAGCCGCTTCATGCCCAGGACAAAGGAACGCTTTCTCGTGAAAATAGGCGAGCATTACAAGTCGGTGCCGACGAGTGATATCAGTTGTTTTTACATCAGGGAGCGATGTGTTTTTTTAATGACGGGTGAAGGGAAATCGTACCCGGTGGATCAATCCCTCGACAGGATAGAAGATCTGATCGATCCGAAGCAGTTCACCAGGATCAGCCGGAATGCCATCATCAGTTTCAATGCCATCAAGGATGTCATTGCCTATTCCTCCAGCCGGTTGAAGATCATTCTCAAAGGCCGGATGGATGAGGATGAACTCCTCGTCAGCCGGGAACGGGTGGCGGGTTTTAAGGAATGGATGGACAGGTAGGGGGACGGGGATACGTGGGTACGGGGGTACAAGGGTACGGGGGTACGTAGGTACGTGGGTACGTGGGTACGTGGCTGGAAAATCGTATTCCCGATTCAATCAGATTCTCCTGTTACGGTACTGACGGCTATTCTTGTTATCACGCCCTCACGTATCCACGTACCCACGTACCCACGTACCTTCGTAATCCAAGGGCAAAAGAAAGTAAACAAAGAAACCCTCCGCGATTGACAACCCTCTCTCGCCCTTGTCGCACAGGCCAACATCGATATTGTAACATCAAGGAATGTTTGAAATGAGATCAAAGTACAGGTTTTTAACATGAGCCCCTGCCTCTTCGTTGAAGCGATGCGGCATGCGAAACATGGCGAAATCACTAGCACAGGGTGAAGCCCTGTGTATTAGTGCGAATGAGAATCGAAGCCCCTGCCCCTCCGCTAAAGCTATGCGGCACGCGGAACGGGGCGAAATCAATTTCCAACGATCAATTTTCTTTCTGTGAAAAAGTTCTTGGGAATTTGGGGTTGATCCTTAAATCTTATGTCTTAGATTTCGCCCATTTGGGGCTTGGAATTACCATTGTCCTTTTACACAGGGCTACGCCCTGTGCTAGTGATTTCGCCCCGTTGGGGCTGAAGATGCATTACTGAATTGTTTGACATCAGGATTTCGAACCACGTTTGTTTTCAGCCAGGATTTGCATTACCGATACCTACGTCTTCCCGTATCTACGTATAAGGGCGGGTCGCGACCCGCCCCTACGGGTGGCGTTGATCGGAATTGTTGGAAAACACCACTTTTCCTTTGTGCTTTAGGGCGTTGTTTTTATGAATTCTTCGTGCTCTGCTAAATTTTTTTAGCCCCAACGGGGCGAAATCACTAGCACAGGGTGAAGCCCTGTGTATTAGTGCGAATGAGAATCGAAGCCCCAAAGGGGCGAAATCAATTTCCAACGATCAATTTTCTTTCTGTGGAAATGTTCTTAGGGATTTGGGGTTGATCCTTAAATCTGGTGTTTTAGATTACGCCCCGTTCCGCGTGCCGCCTAGCTTTAGCGGAGGGGCAGGGGCTTAGGAATTACCGACATCCTTTTACACAGGGCTTCACCCTGTGCTAGTGATTTCGCCCCGTTGGGGCTGAAGATGCATTACCGAATTGTTCGATACCAGGATTTCGAATAACGTTTGGTTTCAGCCAGGATTTGCATTACCGGTGCCTGCGTCTTCCCGCACCTACGTATCTACGTATAAGGGCGGGTCGCGACCCGCCCCTACGGGTGGCCTTGAACGTAATTGTTGAAAAATACCCCTTTTCCTTTAGTCTTGGCGTTTATGAATTCTTCGCGCTCTTCAACCGTTTGCCATTCCTTCGCGTCTTTGTGCCTTAGTGTTTACTTCCCCTTCGCGCTCTTCAACCGTTTGCCATTCCTTAGTGTCTTTGTGCCTTAGTGTTTACCTCCCCTTCGCGGTCTTCTTAATCAGGATGTTCACCAACGTGTACAAAAGAATAAGGATCCCGGTGAAGACGGCGATGCGTCCAAGGTAATCACCGTAACGGACGTAGAAGGTCAGGGTATCGTTGGCATTGAGGATGCCATCCATGCCGCCGCGTTTCCACCATCCGAGCTTTTGGAGGATGTCGCCCCGCTGGTCGATGAACGACGACATACCGGTGTTGGCCGACCGGGCAATGCTGCGCCGCGTCTCGATGGCCCGAAGCCGCGAAAAGCTGTTGTGCTGGATGTATCCCGGCGTATTGCCCCACCACCCGTCGTTGGTGATCACGAAGATCAGGTTGGCGCCGGCCTTTGAGACATAATCGGTCACAAACTCCCCGAAGATGGATTCATAGCAGATCACCGGTCCGACCCTCACACTGTCCTGTGGAGAAGGGAAGGCTTCGCGGTACGTCTGTGTGCCATGGCTCCTGAATGTCCCCCCAAGCCGGAGGGTCAGCTTCTCCAGGAGCCTGAAATACTGCGGGTAAGGCATCTTTTCAACCCCGACAACGAGTTGCGATTTATGGTAGATGGGGATACTCCCGGAGGTGTCGATCTGGATCGCCGAATTGAAACTGTCGTAATAGTATTTTCCCTGGAACGGCCTGGCCGTGTTCGTGGCCAGGGTATCGTAGAGCCGGTAGGTCGTTGCACCGATGATAAATTTCGCCCGGGGGTAACGGTCGATGAATTTCCGGATCCGCACGACGCTTTCGTTCGTATGGATCTCACTTTCCCACAGGTTGTTGTTGATGAAGGTTTCGGGGGCCACAAAGTAATCGGTCGATGGTGAACCGAGGGAATCGGCGATATTCAGGAGGATATCCATTTGCTGGTCGGGCGGGATATCGTTGAATTTTTCGTAGGGATCGATATTGGGCTGAATGATCGCAATCGAATAGGGATCTTTTTTCTCGGTGTAGGTCTTGTAACGGATCATCGACCAGGTTATCGGAACAACGATAAGGACGGCGGCAAGAATGGCTTCGACGCGGACGGGCCGGATCGTTTTGTTCGTCGATAGCGGAGCGGATGGTTTTGAAAAGCAGCATATTGATCATCAGCACCCAGGCTGTCCCGCCGAGGGTGCCGGTGTATTCATACCACTGGATGAGCCTGACATTGTTGGCAAAGCCATTTCCAAGGTTGAGCCAGGTCCAGGAGATCTCACCGTGCAGGTAGAGAAATTCAAAAGCCAGCCAGTAAAATAGGAGGGAAAAATACCCGTAGCCGTCACCAAGCCGCCGGTGGGTAATGGTGAACAGCCAGAACGGGACCGACATAAACAGGGAATTGATTCCAACCGCGAACAGCATGCCCGGAAACGACGCGTTTTTCAACCACCAGGTGGTGAGGAAATTCCAGATGAGAAAGGTGAGAAAAGGGAGCCAGAACCAGGCGGATCCTTTGAGATGACGTTTGACCATGTCGTCTTCCACGAAGAGAAGAGGGATGAAGGCAACAAACAGGAAGAGCCCGCTGCCCCATGTGTACCAGGCCGGAACGAACAAAAGACCTGAAAGAAGGCAGAGGAGCAACTGTTTTTTTCGTGTCATCAGCAAAAACTTTGGAGCACAAAATAAATGAAATCAGGCGTAAATCCGCCTTATCCAACGATAGTTTTTAAATATTGTTATATTATGGAAGTTTAAATGGATTAGAATTAGTTTCTTTGTACATCTTAAATAATGCATTGCGGAATGTGGGGTCATTCTTCTGCCCGTGAAGCCCTGCAGGGTTCTCATAACGTCGATAACCGGACCTGGGTGTTTTTTCCGGAAAACCATTTCGCAGTGTTTTTTGGCAGAAAGTCACCTTGTGACAATCGTTATGAGTTTTGAATGGGGATTGAACTCGAAATATTCTTTAAAGGAATCATCATAGGGCTGATGGCCTCAATACCACTTGGGCCAATCGGCGTCCTGTGCGTACAGCGGACGCTGAACAAGGGTAGAAAATCGGGCTTCTACTCTGGACTTGGTGCCACGGCTGCCGATACACTTTTCGCACTCATTGCCGGTTTCGGGGTCACGTTCATCATCCACTTCATCAAGGAACAGCACATCTATTTTCAGCTCATCGGCGGGTTCATCATCATCTACCTCGGGATCCACATTTTCTATACGAACCCGGTGCGTCAGCTCCGGATGCAGAGGATGAACCGCAACAAGCTGTCGCAGGATTTCTTCTCCGTCTTTTTTCTCACCGTCACCAACCCGATGGGGATCTTTTTTTTTCTGGCCATGTTCGCCGGGATCAACATTGCCTCGGGGCCGGTCAGTCTCTTCCGGCTCATCACCATGGTGTCGGGCGTGACCATCAGTTCGGGGGTGTGGTGGTTTCTCCTGAGCACTTTTGTCGATCACTGGCGCGACCGGTTCCGTCTGAAAAACATCTGGTGGATGAACAAGGTGGCCGGGGTGGTGATCTTCGTTCTTGGGATCGCGGCGATCATCAGCATCTGGGTGATCCGCTAAGCCGGTGGCGAAACCGGGATCGACAACACCGTAAGCCCGATCGCCCTTTATCCGGTCATCGACCTGTCTTTGAGAGACATCCATTTCTATCCCAACTTTTTTTCGTAATTTTTACCGGGTCAGGCAACGCTGGAAAAAAAACGGTGTCTTTCAATACGAAAATCCATGTCATTGAGCACATCCTACAGGGAAATACACAGGGAGATCATTGAGCTCAGCAAGGCCGGCAACCGGAAGGCACAATACCAGTTATATTCATTGTATGCCCGTGCCATGTTCAATGTCTGCATGCGGCTTCTCAACAACCGGCAGGAAGCGGAAGATGCCCTCCAGGATGCGTTCTCCGACATCTTTGAAAAGCTTGACAGTTACCGGTATGAATCGGCCTTCGGGGCATGGACGAAACGGATCGTGATCCATGTTTGCATCAACCGGCTCCGAAAGAAAAAGGTGCCCCTGGTTTTCCGGGACGATCTGAAAGACAGGGAGGGCCTGCCCGACTCTTCGGAAGACGGCGATCCGCAGAGCTGGCTGACCGTCGGGCTGGTGAGAAAGGCGATGGAAAACCTCCCCGAGGGATACCGGGTGATCTTCAGCCTTTACCTGCTCGAAGGCTACGACCACAGCGAGATCTCACAGATCCTGGGCATATCGGAATCGACCTCCAGGACCCAGTATATGAAGGCAAAACTAAAAATGAAGGAACTTTTAATACGACCGGAATGAAAGACAGGCTCGAGGAATTCATCAGCGAAAACCGGGAACACTTTGACATTTATGAACCCGGTGAACGGATCTGGAAAGGGATCCGCAAACGCCAGGCAACCCGGCGGGTATGGCACTCCGGGGCCGGTAAAGCCCTGATGCGGGTGGCTGCCGTGATTGTCATCTTCGTGGCTTCGTGGGTTTTCCACGATTACATCGATAAGCAGCGCATGATGAACGGCGAAAAACAGGACAGCGGGATCTACGCTGCCATCCCCGAGCTGCGTGAAACCGAAGCGTACTACAATAACCTGGTCTCTGCGAAAATGAAGGAGCTTCAACCCTATTTCCGCCAGGTACCGGGTCTCGGCACGGAGGTCAGAGGGGACCTCTCGGAGCTCGATAGTGCCTATGCCTCCCTCAAGCACGATCTCAAAGATAACATCGCCAACGATGAAGTCATCGAAGCCATGATCCAGAACTACCGGATAAAACTTGAGATCCTCGAGAACCTGCTCACTGAACTGAAAACCGAACAAAACCCGGTTCACCATGAAAAAAAGGGAAAGGAATCTGCTATTTAGCGTGTTGCTCCTGCTGCCGGTGTTCTGGCCGGCAAGCCTTGCAGGTCAGACGTTCACCGACAACAAAACGGCGGAACGGACCTTCATGTGCGGGCCGGAAACGACCATCGAGATTGATAACAAATACGGCCAGATTCGCGTCATCCCGTGGGACAAGGATTCGGTCAGGCTGGAAGCCAACGCCCTGATCAGTTCCAACAACCTGTCGCGGCTCCAAAAGATCAAGAGTAACATCCGCTTTGATTTCAATGCCTCCGGCTATTTTGTCACGGCCACCACAGACCTCGGAAATACCGGGAACCAGATCTTCACCGAGCTGAAAAACATCTCCGATAACCTGATCACGGGAAAAAACAGCATTGAGATCAATTACACCATCTACTGTCCCGGCCAGGTGAACCTGACGCTGATCAATAAATTCGGAGACATTTACATGGACGACATCCGCGGACGGGTCAAGGTCAGCCTCTCCAACGGCGACATCAAAGTCAACAGTATTATTGGAGAGGCCCAGATCGAAGTCAATTTCGGCACCGGGGTCATCAACCACCTGTCCGACGGCCGGCTGACGGTGGCCTATTCGGACCTGATGATCCGGCAGGCCGACAAGCTGGAACTCACTTCGAAATCATCCACCATCAACATCAGCAATGCCAGCCAGCTGAAGGTGGATTCCCGGCGCGACAAACTCTTCATCACGGATGTGAATACATTTTTCGGATCCGGTGATTTTTCCCAGATCTGGATCGAAAACCTGAAATGCGAGGCCAATGCCGATCTGAAATTCGGGAACCTCACCATCGACAAGGTCCGGAAAGATTTCTGCAACCTCGACCTCAGGTCGGAATACACCGACATCAACCTCAGCCTGGCCAAAGGGTCGCATTACCATTCCGACGTCTTTTACAATGCGAACGCCAGTGTTTCCTTTCCCGGCAATGAATCCCCGGGGAATATCAAAACCGAAGAATCCTCTCCCGGTGAACTGCATTCCTCGTGGAAGCTGGGAACGGGGGATGATCTGCCCGGCCTGAGGATCAAAGCGCCTGAAAAATGCTATATCACGATCAGTGAAAAATAAAACGGACCCTGCCCGGCGTTTCTCACCGGCAACAGGGTCCGGCAAGATCTTATCATTAAAAACACCAGTTATGAACACATCTACCAGAATGGCGGCATTACTCTCCGTGATTCCGCTGCTTTTCCTGTCATCCTGCGAAGAATTCGGGCTGGGATGCATCCGCGGCAACAACCGGATCGCTACCGAAGTCCGGACGGTCGGCAGTTTTGACGAAGTCCAATCCAACGGCAGTTTCGTGGTTGAAGTGACCACGGGCACAACAGATCAAAACCTCAGGGTCGAGGGAGACGAAAATCTTCTCTCTTACATTGAAACCTACATCCAGGGCAGCCGCCTGATCATCGAAACACGGAACGACAAATGCATCCGTTCCAACGAGCCCGTGAAAGTCTATGTTTCGACTCCCGTGATCAATGCCCTGAAGATGTCCGGGTCGGGTGCCATCTATTGCGACCACATCACCTCCGACAACCTGTTTCTCGATGTTTCGGGTTCGGGCACCATCGAATCCCATGCTGCCTTCCTGGGATATATCCGCGCACACGTGAGTGGATCGGGGATCATCGAGGTCTGGGGGAAGACTACCGATGCCGACCTGCACATTTCGGGGTCCGGACTGATCAAGACCCTGAACCTTGAACAGGAAAACTGTTATGCGACGATCTCCGGTTCGGGGAACATTTATTGCACAGTCGACGGGAAACTCGATGTCTCCATCAGTGGCAGCGGGAGTCTCTTTTACCGCGGCGACCCGGTCATCACCCAGTCCATCAGCGGTTCCGGAACGATCAGAAAGTACTGATGCGCTTCCCGCACAATGATACCTAACCCTCAACGACAAACGATCATGAAGCCATTTTTACTTCTTGCCCTCTTTTTCGGAATGATGTCCGGCCTGGAAGCCCAAAACTTCACCCGGGAAGCCGGGATCCGGGGCGGGCTGACGTCAGGACTGACTTACCGCCAGTACCTGGGTGACCGGCTCAGCTATGAAGGGATCCTGAGCTTCCGGCAGGGCGGTTTGCAGCTGACCGTGCTCCGCCAGATCCACGAACCCGAGCCCAACGATTATGTGGAGAATCTCTTTATCGTTTACGGCTTCGGCGCCCATGCCGGCTTTTATTTCAGCGATCGCTACCGCTCGATGTGGAACCATGACTATTTCTATCCCGAACCCGTGTTCTCTCCCGTTGTCGGTATTGACGGGTATGCCGGTGCGGAATACCGTTTCGTTTCGGTGCCGGTCAGTTTCGGAATCGATTACAAGCCCTTTTTTGAATTTTCCTCAATCCAATTTTTCCGGCTGAGACTGTGGGATTTTGCCCTGACAGCACGGTATCGCTTTTAAACAATCTTCACCAGACACAAACACGAAAGAAAGCACCTATGAAAACACTGACTTTAGGGATTATACTGATCCTCAGCGGGCTGACGGTCAATGCCCAGAGAAACGATGACCGGGACCAGGACCAGGGCGGGATACAAACCCTCTTCGGTCCCCATGCGGTTTCGAATGGCGGATACGGTTCCTTCGGTGCCGGGTACAGCGTCATCGACGGCCGCGATGCGATGGTCGTGAGCGCCCGTGGGGCATGGATTGTCAATCATACCATAGCCCTGGGCTTTGCCGGCTCCGGGTTCATAAATGATTTCCAGTACGACCCGGTGTATAATGAAGATGTAAACCTGACTGGCGGCTACGGGGGTTTGCTTGTGGAGCCGATCCTGTTTCCCCGGTCGCCGGTCCATCTCTCCTTTCCCGTCGTGGGGGCCGTGGGAGGCATCGCCTACACCCGCACCAGCCGGACTTACAATAGCTGGGATAATCATTCCAGCTGGGTTGAAGACACGGACACCTTTTTTCTCGTCGAACCCGGGGTGGAGCTGGAACTGAATATTGTCCGCTTCTTCAGGCTCGCATTTGGTGTCAGCTACCGTTTCACGACCGACATTCAACTGTTCGACACGCCGCCGGATGCCCTGCGGGGGTTGACGATGGACATGACCTTCAAGTTCGGAAAATTCTGAGGGGCAGCTAAAGTCTGACCAGTCCGGTGAGCCAGGCGGCACTGTGGGGGATCCAGTCTTCATCGGTGAATGAGAAGGGCCCGTCGTTGGCCCGCGTCGGATCCGTATCCATCCTGAACTGTTCACCGGTGGAAAAGCCGTTGCAGATCACGCCGCGGGTCCCGAACCAGGTGCCGGCGCGCCTGGTGCCCACACCGCACATCATACTTGCCGGCAGTGCCGCACCTTCGGGAACATCGGTGCTGAAGATTACGCAGGCTTTGAGGTTATCGGTAGTGATACCGGCGTTGAGACCGGCGAGCCACTGGAGGTTGCCGTAGGCGATGTCGCGGAGGACCGGTTCATTGAGGAGCTTCGAGAGTTCGAGGGCCAGGGCTGCCGTGTATCCATAGATCGTATTGGTACCGTGAAAAGGGCCGGCGAACCAGATGGGACCTTCATCCCCGAAGATCCCAAGGGGGACGATGGAAAAAGGATTCGCAGAACAGGCCGGGATCAGGAAGCCGCGGGCAAAATGTTCCAGCGTTGACTTCCAGCGGCCGGCGTCCTCGTGATCCGGCCAGAGGTTGAGCATATCGACGAAACACATCAGGTAGTTCGGATAAAATCCGCCGATATCGGATCCGAAATCCTTACCCACGATGCAATGGCACCATGATTTTTCACTGTGACCGAGGCTGTCGTATTCACGAAAATGGCCGTAATACCCGTTCTCCGGATTTTCCTCCGTGATCTGCCGTCCCATGATCTTCCGGGCGAGGTTTACACAGGTTTCCGATGCGGGATCACTCTCCCCTTCCGCTTTCCATTTTTCCAGGGCGCCCCAGCACATCGACACCAGGTCGCGGGTCTGAAACTCGTCGCCAGGGATCACCGTTTCGGGCGACAGACCTCTCTGCCTGAAGCTGAAGCCGTAAGCGCCCATCGGTTTGGCGGTATCCAGGAGCCAGTTGAATGTCTGCCCGGCGGTTTCGCTGTATTTTTTCTTCTTTTCACTGTAATCTGAAGGCAGCATCCGCACGGCGCGGTACAGCGCGACCACAGCTTTGGCGGCATCATTGGGAAGGATGTCTTTCTCATGACCCAGCAGGTCGTGCGACATGGCTCCGCGCGGGAAGCCAAGCTCACGGGCCTTTTCAGCCGTCATGACCAGGTAATCGCACCCGTTGACGATCTGTTCGAAGAGGCGTTTTTTGAATGTTTCGTCGAAGCGGTCACCGGCTTTTTCCAGCAATTCCTGCAATCCGATGATCATCGCGCTCTGCGCGCAACTTTCCACCCAGAGTGTTCCGGCATCCTGCCATCCCGCCCCCACCTTCGTGAAAAGTTTCCTTCGTTCGAGCATATCCACCGATGCCCAGGGAACCGTGGCTTCCCAGAGAAGATTTTGGCCCGTCTGAAGTCCGCTGTCCCATATCCGCCGTTCACCACTGTCGGAGATATCCACCGACCATTCGCCGGTTTCGGTGATGGACGGAAATTCAGCCACCCACCAGTGGCTCCCCCAAAGCGCGCCCCAATAGCGGCATGGGGTTTTATGCACCGTGTCCTTTCCGGCACTTGTCAGCCTGCATTCGGCTTCTTCACTCAACAAACCCGGCATCGGGAGCCGGACGATGATCCTGACCGGGTGACCGGCCTCGTAGCCGATCTGCGAAAACAAAAGTCCTGCGGTCCCCTGCCCTTCCCGGAAAGACGGGTGGTGAAAAACAGGGAATTCCTCACGCTCCGGGGTTTCAACGGGTGAAGCACATGAACCGACAGCCGCGCTGCCCAGGACGACGGTGGACGCCAAAGCCGAGGTTTTGAAAAAACCGCGACGGGTAAAAGGTTTACCGGTTTTCATACGAAATGGATCAGGTTAGAAAAGTTTGCTGCACTAAACTTAGTCAATATTTAAAAAACGTGCCAGCGAAAAAAGGCGATAATTCACCTTTGATCACCGGGAGCTTATGCAGCGGCCATTTTCAGTGAATCATGCGATCCCTGCACCGGACCCGTGTTTTTAGCGGGAAGAGAATTTTTTAACGCCTTCATCCAGGAACGCCACGAAGGCGTCAATGTTGAGTTCCTTTCCAATGGGTTCGGCCAGGAGGTTTCCACTGGCATCGGTGAGAGCATAGAGCGGCGTGGTGATCGTCCCGAAATGGGTGATCTCTAAATACTTATTTATATCACCAATCGACTTCAGGACCTTACCATCGGAAGTGGTCACCCATTCGTTTTCGGGAAGCCGGGTTTTATCGTCGGTATACAACGAAATGATGACATAGTTGTCCCGGAGTCTTTTCAACACGGCCGGATCCGACCATACCTGGCTCTCCATCTGTTTGCAGTTGCTGCAGGTGTGGCCGGTGAAGTCGAGGAACACCGGTTTGTTTTTCGTCACGGCACATTTTATCCCGTCGTCGTAATCAAAATAGCCTTTGAGGTTATAGGGAAGTTCGAAGAGGTCGTTGTATTTTCCCGGGCCGCAGTATGTTTCGTTGTTTTCGGGCGCCGGGGCAGCGGCTGTGCCGCCGAAACGGAAACTCTGTTCCGATTTGGGAGGGATCATGGCTGAGATGGCCCTGAGGTCATTGCCGAAAATCCCGGTCAGGAGATACACGCTGAAGACGAAAAATACGATGGCCAGCAGCAACCGGGGGACGCTGATGTAAGGCAGGTCGCTGTCGTGCGAGAGTTTCAGCTTGCCGAGAAGGTAAAAACCGATCAGCAGTGAAATGACGAACCAGATGGCCAGGTAGACTTCACGGGTGAAGATATGGAGGTGATAAGCCTGGTCCATGGAGCTCAGGAATTTCATTCCGAAGGCCAGCATGAAAAAGCCGAGGACGACCTTCACGGAATTCAGCCATCCGCCCGACCGGGGGAGGTTCCCCAGCATGGAAGGGAAGATGGCCAGGAGGGTGAAGGGAAGGGCGAAGGCCAGGGAGAAAAAGAACATCCCCAGGATTGGCTGGATGGCTTCACCCCCTGCAGCCTCGATAAGAAGGGTTCCCACGATCGGTCCCGTGCAGGAGAATGAGACCAGGACGGTGGTCAGTCCCATGAAGAACGGTCCGATAAATCCGCCCTTGTCGGCCTGCTTGTCGGCACGGTTGACCATTCCGGAAGGGAGGATGATCTCGAACATTCCGAGGAAGGAGGCGGCAAAGACCATGAACAAGGCAAAAAAGATCAGGTTGGGGATCCAGTGCGTGCTCAGTGTGTTCCCGATGTTTGCATCGAGACCTGTGAGGGACACCAGGACGCCGAGCCCGGTATAGATGACGATGATCGACAGTCCGAAAACGAGGCCTTTGGCGATGGCAGGCCCTTTTTTCTCACTTCCGCGCATGAAAAAGGAGACCGTCATCGGGATCATGGGAAAGACGCAGGGGGTGAGGATGGCGGCAAGCCCGGCGAGGAAGGAGATCAGGATGAAGAGCCAGAAGGATTTCTGCTCCGCTTGTATGGGATTGGTCACCACGGCCTGTTCCACCGCGGGAACCGTTTGCGGGCTCACCGCCGGGGTTTGAGATGCCGGATTTCCGGCAACAGCCGCCGGTGAGGTGTCATTTTCCATCCGGGGTTTTTCGGTGCCGCCGGTCGCGGCCTTCGGCGACTCCTGTTTCACCGCCGTGGTTTCGCTTGCCGTGGCAGCGGGATTGCCGGGGACGGTAAACGTGAAATCATCCTGGAACGGGGGCAGGCAGGTTTCGTCATTGCAGCACTGGTAGTCGATCGTTCCCTTCAGGGTAACCGGCTCAACAGACAGAACCTTCACTTCCTGGCTGAATCCGGCCTTTTTATAATAGGCCCCGACGTTGAACTGGAATCCTTCATCGAATTTGACCACGGGTTTGATGCGTTCTTTGATACCGCCGATAAACTCCACCGATTTGTTGGGGGTAAAGCTGATGGTGGTGGGAATGGGACCCGATTGTTCCAGCTCGATGGCGTACATGTGCCAGGGGCTGTCGATGGTGGCTTTGAATACCAGGTCATAAATCCCATCGCCCTTCTTCACGGTTGAAAAATCCCATGAAACGGGGCTTTGAGACTGCATGTTGAACTGGGAGAAGGCATGGAGGGAGAGAAGGACCAGGAGCGCAAGCAGGAAACCGGACTTTTTCATTATAACTGACATTGGTTTTACCGCACAAAGATATAAATTTTTTCACGTCCTATCCTGAAGCTGGTGGATGGGCGAAAGGCTCCTGAAAAAAAAGCCCGTAACCGGGAGGTTGCGGGCTAAATGCGTTTTATTTTGTTGTGAGGTTGATCACCGGCGGCTGTCGTTCCTACTCGGTAAAGAGGATTTCATCGCCGTTTTTGTCGAAGATCTTGAATTCGAGCATGTTGATGGAGATCGAAGAAGTGACTTTGAGAGTAGTGCCCAGTTCCTTGCTCCATTCTTTACGGATGGAATTTAAAAGCCCCTTATTAATATAGGCAGCCACGAACGGATGCGTCATCAGGTGCACGTAGGGCAGTTTATATTCGGTCATAACCCGGGCAAGGGTATTTTTGATCGTTTCGGTGAAAAGCACCGTCGACTCCACCTTCCCGGTGCCCAGGCATGCGGGGCATTTCTCCATGGTCTCGATATGCATTTCGGGACGGACGCGCTGCCGTGTGATTTGCATGAGGCCGAACTTGCTCAGGGGCAGGATGTGGTGTTTGGTTTTATCGCGGGCCATCATCTCCTTCATCCGCTCATAAACCATCTGTTTATGGTCGTTTGAATTCATATCGATGAAATCGACCACGATAATCCCGCCCATATCCCGCAGCCGGAGCTGGCGTGCGATTTCATCGGCGGCGGCGAGGTTGACATCAAGGGCATTGGTTTCCTGGTCGGAGCCGGACTTGGACCGGTTGCCGCTGTTGACATCGATGACATGGAGGGCTTCCGTATGATCGATGATCAGGTAGGCGCCGCTTTTGAACGAAACGGTTTTGCCGAAAAGGGATTTGATCTGTTTTTCGATGCCGAATTTTTCGAAGACCGGTTGCGGTTGATCATACAGTTTAACGATCCGGCTTTTTTCGGGAGCGATCTCCTGGATAAACTGTTTGATTTCCAGGAAGGCTGTCGGCTCATTCACGTAAATATTCTCGAAATTCCCGTTGAGCATATCACGCAGGATGACCGTGGTCCGGTTGCTTTCCCCCAGAACCAGTTTGGGTGGTTTTCCGGGTTTGAGCTTTTCGAAAGCCGTTTCCCACTTCATCACCAGGCCGCGAAGTTCGGTATCCAGCTCGGCCACTTTCTTCCCTTCGGCGACCGTACGGACGATGACACCGTAATTCTTTGGCTTGATACTGAGAAGGAGATTTTTAAGGCGTTCCTTTTCCTCGTGCGGATTCGATTTTTGAAGAAACGGAAACCTTATCGGAAAACGGGATCAGTACCAGGTTCCTGCCCGGGATGGAAACTTCGGATCCGAGCCGCGGCCCCTTGGTTGAGATCGGTTCTTTGGCGATCTGGACGATGACATTCTGTCCCGATTTGAGAATTTCAGTAATCTTTCCGTCCTTATTGATATCCGGTTCCCTTTTAAACTTATAAAAGGGTATAATCTTCCCTTTCCTTGAGAGGGCCAGGTTCATGTACTTGTTCAGGGAATTGAACTGTGGCCCGAGGTCGAGGTAATGCAGAAATGCATCCTTCTCGTAACCAACATCTACGAATGCTGCATTCAATCCAGGCATGATCTTTTTTACCTTGCCAAGATAAATATCGCCTACGGAGAAATGGGTGTCCGTCTTCTCCTTATTCAGTTCGATTAGTCTTTTATCTTCAAGCAAGGCAATTGATATTTCACTGGATGAAGCATCAATTACCAATTCATTGCTCACGTTGAGTCCTTATTATCTGATACCTTAAATATACAAAATGGAAGTGGACGGTTCAACACAATAAACCTAAAGACCCGGAAGGATCTTTAGGTTTAAGGACTTTTCAAAAAAGACTAAATAATTATCTCTTCTTTTTGTGCCTGTTCTTCCGCAAGCGTTTTTTCCGCTTGTGCGTCGCCATCTTATGTCTTTTTCTCTTTTTACCGCTAGGCATAACTCAAATAAATTTAAAACTATTTTACGTTTGATTTTACTTTACTTACGAATGTCTTCGCAGGCTTAAAGGAAGGAATGAAATGTTCAGGAATAATAATAGTGGTATTCCTGGAAATGTTCCTGGCGGTTTTCTGTGCCCTTCTTTTTACTATGAAGCTTCCAAATCCTCTGAGGTACACGTTTCTGTTCTTGCTCAGTGAATCCTTAACTGTTTCCATAAAAGCTTCAACTGTTTTCTGTACAGTTACCTTTTCAATTCCTGTGTTTTTGGAAATTTCGTTTACGATATCTGCTTTAGTCATTTTAAAACACTTTAATTATCAATGAATTACAATTATCTTTTCAATAGGAGATGCAAATATAATTTTTTTATCCCGATTAATAAAATACAAATCCATTATTTTTGACGGAGAGGGATGAATATTTTTAATTCAAGTGAATGGAAATTAACAAGATATTGATGACATGGTACGGGGAGGCCGCGAGGGACCTTCCATGGCGGAACACCTCAAACCCTTATGAAATATGGGTTTCAGAGATAATTCTTCAGCAAACGCAGGTCATCAAGGGATCGCACTATTATAAACGGTTCCTGGAACGCTTTCCGGATGTTATACCCTCGCCGCATCACCGGTTGAAGAGGTGCTCAAGGTCTGGCAGGGACTGGGATACTATTCAAGGGCAAGGAACATGCACGCCACGGCGGTCGCCTATCGTGCCGACAGGGCGGGAATTTCCCTCCAATTACGAGGGGCTTCTCCGGCATCAGGGTATCGGGCCCTATACGGCAGCCGCCATCGCTTCCATTGCCTATGGGGAAGCCTGTGCCGGCGATCGACGGAAATGTGAAGCGGGTGATCAGCCGGATCTTCGGTGTTCTGCACGACATTAAGTCGCGTAAAGGCATGGAGGAAATTGACCTATGCTGCCAATGCACTTATTAAAGGTATGGAACCAGGGCCCTTCAACCAGGCCATGATGGACTTCGGCGCCACCGTCTGCCGCCCCAGCAATCCCGGCTGTTCCTCGTGTCCGTTGTCCGAACATTGTTATGCCTTTTCGAAAAAGATGACCGGTGAGCTTCCGGTCAATAAAACGAAAACGCGGATCCGCCAACGCTTCTTCTACTTTTTCATCATCTGCCGAGGGAGACCATATTTATATTGAGCAGCGTGTCGAGAAAGGATATCTGGCACCTGATGTACCAGTTCCCTCTGATCGAAGCTGAACGTGAACTCGGGGAGGAAGAGATCGTCGGTGAAATGCTGAAGACCTGGTTCCGTGCGGGATCGAAGCCGGAGATCCGTAAGATCTCGGAAACGATCCGCCATCAGCTCAGTCACCAGCTGATCATGGCACGGTTCATCCATGTTTCGGTTAGCGGAGCAGATTCGTGCCCGCAAGGCGACGGACTCATCTCCATACCAGCCGGACATCTCGACGGTTATGCCTTTCCCAGGCTGATCGGCAGTTATCTCGGGCAAAACAGCAATGCCTTTGCTGCAGCGGACGGAGGGTGATTTTCATCGATAAATCTGACCTTTAACATTAATTTTGTATCTTTACACGTTAAACACCATTAATCTATGTCAGTGAATAAAGTAATCCTTGTCGGAAATGTCGGTAAAGACCCGGAAACGCGCTACCTTGAAGGAGGGACCGCCGTATCAAAATTTCCTCTTGCCACCTCCGAATCTTACAGGAACAAGGACGGAGAACGCATCACCACAACCGAATGGCACAATATCGTTGTGTGGAGAGGGCTTGCCGAAATCTGTGAAAAATACGTTAAAAAAGGATCCCAGCTTTATCATCGAAGGACGTATCAGGACGCGCTCATACAATGACAAGGACGGCAATACCCGGTATTTTACCGAAATTGTCGGCGACAATATGCAGATGCTGGGCAAGCGGAGTGATGACTCACAGGACAATACGACGGGAGGCAGCAGTTATTCGCCGTCCTCCGGCTCTTCTACACCGGCCGATCGGCAGGCTGAATCCCCGGAACAAAATACCGGTAAAGACGATACCTTTAACGACAAGAGCGAAGGGACCAATGATGCGGATGACCTTCCGTTCTGATTTAATCTTAACCTGATTTCCTCTTGGACTCAGAAGCGAACTTACCGGGTATTCTTTCACTGTTGATCATCCATTTAAATCCGATCACCCCCGGGATCATCACCGGGATGGTCGTCATTGTGATCCTGCTCATCGGTTCGGCTGTGATGTCGGGTTCCGAAGTGGCCTTCTTTTCCCTGAACCCCGGGCAACGCAGCAAACTGTCGCACATGCACACCAATGCGTCACGGCGTGTGCTGAAATTGCTGGCCAATCCCGAGCGCCTGCTGGCCACGATCCTGATCAGCAATAATTTCATCAATGTCGGTATCGTCATCATTTCAACCTTCATCACCACGGAGATATTCGACTTCACCGAAAGCCCGGTTTGGGCAGCCTTCATGATCCAGATCGTCGTGGTGACCTTTCTCATCCTCCTGGTCGGGGAGATCATCCCGAAACTCTACGCCAATCATCTTGCCCTCAGGTTCACCCTCTTCATCTCCTACCCTATCCTGATGACCGACAAGCTGTTCTCCCCGCTCAGCCGGTTCCTCATCGTGTCCACCTCGCTGGTCAACAAAAAGCTTTCATCACGAAAGTCCGAACATCTCCATGGTCGACCTGTCCGATGCCCTGGACCTGACCACCGGCGTGGTGACGGAAGAGAAAAAGATCCTGAAAAGTATCGTGAGGTTCAGCAATATCGAGGTGGACGAGATTATGCGGCCACGAATGGATGTGGTGGCGGTGGATATCAATACCGAGCTCAGCAGGCTCACGGAGATCGTCAATGAATCGGGATACAGCCGCATCCCGGTCTATTCGGAAACCTTTGACAATGTGAAGGGCATCCTTTACGTGAAGGACCTCCTCCCCCACCTCGGCAAAAATGACTCGTTCAACTGGCAGTCCCTGATCCGGCCGAGCTATTATGTGCCCGGGGGAAAGAAGATCAATGTTCTTCTGCAGGAATTCCGGGAAAAGAAAATCCATCTGGCCATTGTGGTGGATGAATACGGGGGCACGGAAGGCATCGTGACGCTGGAGGATATCCTGGAAGAAATCGTGGGTGAGATCACCGATGAATCGGATGAGATCGAATCGTACTACACAAAAATCGACGACCGGAACTATGTCTTCGACGGGAAGATCCTTCTGAACGATTTTTACAAATCCCTCGGCATCCAGGAAGATATCTTTGAAAAGATCAAGGGAGATGCCGACACCCTCGCCGGTCTGTTGCTGGAAGTGATCGGCGACATCCCGGCCGTAAACGACAAATTCACCGTCGATCCGTTCACCTTCACCATCAATGCGGTCGATAACCGGAGAATTAAAAAAATCAAGGTGACCCTCGATAAACCTTTTAAAACCAAATAACCGGGATGGACAGGAGAAAGGCTATCGTGATCGGGTTATCTGCTCGGCTCTGCCGGGATCATCGCCTCGTGCCATGAGCGTTATACGCCGAAACCGCGGGGTTACCTGAGGGTGGATTACCCGGAAAAGACCTACAAGACCTTTGACACGAATGCCCCTTTCACGTTCGAATACCCGGCTTACGCCAGGATCGTCCCCGATACCGCACCGCAATGCCGAACCGTACTGGTACAATATCCTTTTCCCCTCACTGAACGCCACCATTTACCTGAGTTATAAGCCGGTTCACCACAACCTTCAAAAATTCATCGAAGACAGCCGCACGCTGGTTTACAAGCACACGATCAAAGCCGAAGCCATCAATGAATCGCTCATCCGGAACGACAGCTCAGATGTTTATGGCATCTTCTATGACCTGAAAGGAAATACTGCCTCCTCGCTCCAGTTCTTTGTCACCGACAGCACCGCGCATTTCCTGCGGGGATCGCTCTATTTCAATGCCGAACCCAACAAAGACTCACTCGCCCCGGTCATCCGCTTTATCAGGCAGGATGTGGAACACCTGATCAACACCCTTCATTGGAAACAAGGGTTCGACAAAAGCAAATAAATGCGTAAATTTGGTGTTCCGAACCACCCGGTTCATGGCATGAAAATTTTGATCTATGGGTTTAATACTGAAAGAACGGCTTAGCGGGGATTGTCTTTTAGGTATCTGGAAGATCACGGAAGATTTCGACACGCTTGTATTCCGGTCTCAGGCTCGATGAGGATGAGAACAGAAGTGCTTTCCGGTTTTAAGAATGAAGGCAGAAAACTCGAATGGCTCAGTGTCAGGAACCTGATCAACGATCTCACCGGCAGGGAATCGAGGATCATCTACAATGCGGACCGAAAACCCTTTCTGAAAGGGAATTCCTACAGCATCAGCATTTCGCATTCGCATAATCTCACCTCGATCCTTTTAAGCAAGGACAGGCGGGTAGGAATCGACCTCGAGTACATGTCACACAAGATCAGCAATATCAGCTTTAAATTCATCAACGAGCAGGAACTGATCACCGACGATCCCCAGGTTCGGACGTACCATCTCTATATCCACTGGTGTGCCAAGGAAGCGCTTGTATAAAATCTGCGACAAACAGGACATCAATTTCAAGGATAACCTCACCATCTTTCCCTTCACTCCCGGCGCAGGAGGGCCAGATCAGGGGACGGGTCCTGAATGTTCACGGCATCGAGGATTTCAGTCTGTGCTACAGGAAGTATTTAAACTATGCAATTGTCTGGACATGCAAAAAATGAACATTCTCGAACAGATCTACCGCTCGAGGGAAGGGAAAAAACAGATGGCCGTCCTGATTGATCCGGACAAAACCGCGGATGATGACCTGCGGATCATTATCAGCCATGCCGATGAATGCCACGCCGACTATATTTTTGTCGGCGGCAGCCTGTTGTATGCATCCATCGGGGAAACGGTAGCCTTCATCAAGGAGATCACCCGGATACCGGTCATCCTGTTCCCGGGGAATGTCATGCAGGTCTGCGACAATGCCGACGGCATCCTGTTCCTGTCGCTTCTCTCGGGGAGGAACCCTGAATTCCTGATCGGGCACCATATTCTTGCCGCCCCGGCGCTTCGCCGGTCGGGGATCGAAGTCCTTCCCACCGCTTACCTTCTCATTGAGAACGGGAAAAAGACGTCGGTCGAGTACATGAGCAACACGATCCCTCTTCCGGCCGACAAGCCGGAGATTGCAGTTGCCACGGCGATGGCCGGCGAAATGCTCGGTCTGAAACTGACCTATCTTGAAGCCGGAAGCGGGGCGTCAAAAACCGTGGGGATGAAGATGATCAGCGAGGTGAAAAAAAATATCAGTGTTCCCCTCCTTGTGGGGGGAGGGATCCGCGATCAGGAGGAAGCGGTCGCGATATTTAAGGCAGGTGCCGATCTGATCGTCGTGGGAACGGCCCTTGAGGAGGACCCGTCGCGGCTTTGTTCCATCGCCAGAGCAAGAAATCTCGTCTGAGCCGCCTGATAAGCATCTGCACCGTCCGGCTCAGAAACCCAGTTCAGCCCCTATTCGCCATTTCGGAAGTTCGGGAATATCGTACCGGTTTTTAAAATATCCGTGACAGCCTGTATTTCCCATACAAGGCAAATTTTTCGTGACCGATCCTGGCGCTGAGCCCATAGCTCAAAGGCTCGTTGATGTCCAGTTTGCGGTTGACGAGGCGGGATTTGCCGAGGTAGTCATTGTCGCCGTAGGTCTTGACGATCACCTCTTTGACCGTATGGTTCCAGCTCCCGTAAATTCCCATATCCAGAAAGTTTCCGAGTGTATTGCCCCTCTTTCCGAAATTGATACGCTGGTAGATTTCCAGGGTGAAGGCATTGTTCACCAGGAGATGACGCTTCTCATCCTGGGCGAAGGTGAGAGGGTTGTACGGATTGAAAACGCTCAGATCATCGATATTGAAGTTGTACCGGGTATGCTCATAGGAGAGGTCGAGGCCCAGGGCATAGAAGGAAAGCAGTTTGAGCTTATAGCGGTACCCGGCCGCGTATTCCCCCGAGCCGAAAAGTTCGACCGCAGAGCCGGAATTCGCGTCAAAGCCGGGCATTGCAGCAAGACCGATATAGAAATGCCCGTAATGACGGAGATTGGGGCCGAAGGTGCTTTTATACTGCTCGTCCACATTTTTTGATATGACCACCGATTGTGGCATGACCGCCGGAATGAAGAAGACGGAGAGGAGGATGAGTAGAGTGTACTTCATGGCGTTATTTTGAATAGCTTTGTGTGTAACCCCGGTAATGGATCATCACCAATTCATTGTCCTTCATATTGTCCAGGTCGATGGAGTATCTTTTGGCATCGCCGAGATCGACCACGGCATAGTACCGGATAATTCCCGTTTGCCGGTCGGCAAAATGGTAATACAGGTACCGGTCGTCGAGATGGTAAAATGCTGTGTCGGCCGTTTTTACGTCATCGTCCCTTTTCTCAACAGTAACACCGCTGCGGCCGGCGTTGTTTATTGTGACCGTTTTATTCCCGCTCCGGACGATGATGCTGACATCTTTCGGCTCTCCGGGAACTGGTGGAACTGGTGGAAGGGAGAGAGGTGAAGGGGGGACAATCGTTGGTGGGAAAGGCAGGCCGGCCGCCGCTGAGTCGGGAAAGACGGTCAGGAACGAATATTCCCGTTTAACGGTGAAGGTCGGCCGCGCATTTTCAGGCCGGCCGAAAAAATGAGATGCCTGGGGCACGCCGTAGCCATGGGCATAATCATAATAGGGATAGAGATGGCCCGACTTTTCGATCTCTTCGAAAACCTTCATGTTATTCCAGTCGGGGTGCATCTGCATCACACAGGCGGCAAAGCCCGTGACAAGGGGAGTGGAAAACGATGTGCCATATTCCTTCTTGAGATCCCCGTGTTTTCCCACGGTGATCACATCGGCAAATGCTGTAACATTGGGTTTAAGTCTGCCGTCGTATGTTGGCCCGTAGGAGCTGAAATCGATATGGATACCGGTCTCACTGTTGATTCCGCCCACGCTCAGCACACTGTCGGCATCGGCAGGTGCACCGATGACCTCCCAGTCGTTGTCGCCGTCATTGCCGGCGGCATTGATCACCAGCAGTCCTTTATCGGCTGCCAGGTTTGCCATCCGGCTCACGAAGGTCGTTTTGCCGTTCATTTGTTTGGGGAAGTAGCGGTTGAAGGTGTAGCCGAGCGAACTGCTGATGATGTCGGCACCGAGCCTGTCCGCCCATTCGATGGCGGCAAACCAGTTTTCTTCCTCCGAAAAAACCTCCGCCTGAACTTCCGTCCGTGCCAGGAGAAATTCAGCGCCCGTGGCCAGCCCGGTGTTCAAGCTGTCCTCCACTCCCGCGATACAGGCAAGGACGCCAGTGCCGTGGGAATTAAAACGGTAGACGTTTCTGTTTTTTTTGACAAAGTCCCACGTGTCGATGATCCGGCCTTCGTCTCTGATCTTCGTGAATTCAGGAAGGGTATCGACGCCGGGGAAGCCGGCATCGAGAACGGCGATCCGGACGCCGTGACCATCGATCCCGGACCGGGTGAAAAGTTCGCCTCCCATCGATCCTGTCTGTGCCCTGATCAGGGAAATCATGCCGGAATCGGGGGGTGAGAGGGAAGGACGGAACGCGGTCACATGAAGACCCTCGACGGGCCTGACATCCCGCACAAAGGGAAACCGCAGCACTTCTGCTTTTTGTGAGGAAGTGAGCGAAACGGCGACGGCGTTGAGCCAGCGACTGGATGATGAGACCGGGGATATGGCGTTGACGGAATCGACATACCGGGTTTTAAGCGGCAAATCCGTATATGCGGCAAGCGGGAGCCCTTTTGCCTCGCGCTTCCGGATCGTGCGGGCATCGAAATATTCGTAGGGATTGAACGACACACCGGGTTTGTCCCTGAATTCCACCCAGAATTTCTGCTGGGCATGAAGTGGCGTGCCGGTGAGGATCACGGCGGCGATGAAAGCCGATCTCAGGATGGTTCTATTCATGGGTCAAGGCATTCCCCGCCCGGAATCCTCCAAAGACTGAACCTTACAGCCGGGCCGGATAAAGATAGGATTATTCGTCAATTTCACCAATAATGCTCCCCTCCATTCCCGGCGGAGTGGAAATATTCAGGAAGTTGGCGATCGTCGGCATGATATCGGTCACCGACACCCGTCTTGAGATGGATTTCCGGCCGATCTTCCAGCCATACCATATTAACGGGACATGGGTATCGTAATGCACCGAGGACGCATATTGCCTGTCGACGCCTTTTTCGATCCATCCGGGTGTCAGGTAGAGCAGCACGTCACCAGACCGTTTCTGATTATAGCTTTTCTGAATGCTGCCAAAGGTGCCGCCGGTGTAGTTATTTTTCACCAGATCACTGGCCGTGAGCGCATTGGACACCCCTTCAAACTGGACCATAAACCGGGCCACCCGGTCCTGAAATTCGGGGATCGACAGCCGGGAATCTTCGATGAGGACCCTGTTCAGATAGATCTGCTGGCCATAATAGAATTTCACCCAGTCACCGTTTCCATAAATGACATTGAGATAGGTTTTCAGGAGCGAGAGGGCCGCATTGTAATTGAAATATCCGGATGGCATCCGGTTGCCGTTCAGGTAGCCGGGTTCATTGGCTGAGGCATTGTCGGCAGTGAGGTAGATCAGCACATTTTTGAGTCCGACTTCCTTATCGAGGAAATCGAGAAAATGTTCAATATCCTTGTCCAGACGAAGATAGAGATCCTCCATTTCGACCGAGCGGGAGGAAAAATAATCGCCCGCGTAAGCGTTGGCGGTATAAATCACGTTCAGCCAGTCGGTGTAGCCGTCTTTGCCAAGCTTCTCATTCACCACGGCTGAAGCGGCGAAATCGGAGGTATAGGTATTGCCGAAGGGGGTGGCTTTGAGAAGGGCGTAATTGACCTGGTTGCGTTTTGCATGACTGAGTTTTTCGAGATTGTAGGGAAAGGAATGCTGGCCGTCGAACCCCGTTTCCAGGTAGCTGGTATCGGGCAGGCTGGCAGTGTATTCATCCGGGGGAAGCATCGTCTCCCAGGTTCTTGAAAGGTAGAGATCGGCGAATTTCTTATCATTGAAATCACTGACCCATTTCGGCAGGCTGTCGGTATAATAGTCGCTGGTGATCCACTGTCCGTTGGTATTGTCGTACCAGTAACATCCGTTGGCTGTATGTCCGCCTGAAATGACGGCGCCCATAGGGTCCATGCTGATGGAAATGACTTTTGACCGGAACTGGTCTGACAGTTTCAGCTCATCCGATATGGTACTGACCATGATATTTTTGGGTGAATATTTTCCCTGTTCATAATTTCCGCCGACGGTTTGCGCTTTTTCATCGCCAATACAGTAGGTCACCTTTTCCCTGAGCCGGTCGTACCAGTAGTTCGACACCACACCGTGAACATCCGGGTAGGTTCCGGTGGCGATACTGGCATAGCCGCTCCCCGATTCCGGGACGAGGTAATCATGGTGAGCATTCCGGCACACGGTCCCCTTGGCGATCAGGCGCCGGAATCCGCCGTCGCCGAGTTTATCCCAGTACCGGGCAAGGTAATCGTAGCGCATCCCCGAGACCTGGATCCCGACAACGAGTTTAGGTGTCTCCGAGGGGATGGCCCTGTCCTGGGCGTAAGAACCGTTAACGTAAAAAATCAAAGACAAAATGATCGCGGAAATTCTCATATGATATTTCATCATTCTACAAATACATTTTTATCTGCCCTGCAGACGTTCAGGATTTTGCAAAAGTAATCACCTGTTTCCAGGAGTTCAAAAATCTTTATCAGCAATTCATAACATTCCGTTCCGGGAGGAACTTTACGGAAAGGTTGGCCGGGAAAGATCCATGGAAGGAAAACTGTTTTTTGGCAGGAATATTATGTGGTTTTGGGGATAAATTCGGAGGAAGAAGGTACGTTGGGACGTAGGTACGTGGGTACGTGGGTACGTGGTACGTGGGTACGTGGGTACGTGGGTACGCGGGTACGTGGGTACATGGGTACGGGTGGGGTGTAGGGACAGGTCATGCAAATCTTGGCTGAAACCAAACTCGGTTCGAAATCCTGTTGTCAAACAATTCGGTAATGCTTTTTCAAGCCCCTGCCCCTCCGCTAAAGCTATGCGGCACGCGGAACGGGGCGAAATCAATTTCCAGGATCAATTTTTCTTTCTCTGGAAATGTTCATATGGATTTGGAGTTGATCCGTAAATCTGGTGTTTTAGATTGCGCCCCGTTCCGCGTGCCGCATAGCTTTAGCGGAGGGGCAGGGGCTCATGTTAAAAACCTGTACTTTGATCTCATTTCAAACATTCCTTGATGTTTCAATATCAAGGTTTCGAACACCAAAGGTATTGTCCCAGGCCTGAGGCACTCTTACCCTGAAAAGAAAAACGAGTTGAAGGAATAATCAGCACTGCAACAAACAGTATACCCGCTGGTTTGACTGATTCACATGAAAAAAACCGAATTGTTTTTAAAAACGAAAAAGAAAATCCTTTGGATGAACCGCCCTTCGGCTGCGCTCAGGGACCGGAACCGAATCCGCATTTTTTGAGGGTGTTTGAGCAGGCGGGATCAGCAGGCGGGTGTGGAGCCGCTCGCGGCTCCACACCCGCCTGCTGATCCCGCCTGCTCAAACAAAACGTAAGTTCATTTTTTCCGGTCCCTGAGCGCAGCCGAAGGGCGGGAGTTACGTAGATACGTGGGTACGGGAGGACGTAGGGACAAGGTTAGTCGTCAGTACCGTATCAGGCGAATCAGTTTGAATCGTGAATACGATTTTCCAGCGTCTCTCCACCAACGCCATTTAAAATCCTTTCGTCGTTCTCCACGAAAAAAACCTTAGCAGAGCGCGATGGCAACCCGCGATTGGTGCGAACCTGAACGAGCCCGGCCCACAGTGATGCTGGCCTGTGCGACAAGGGCGAGAGAGGGTTGTCAATCGCGGAGGGTTTCTTTGTTACTTTCTTTTAAAAAATGTGATGAAGTGATGAGGTTATGGGGTTATGAGGTTATGGGGTTATGAGGTTATGAAGGGCGTGAGAACGGTGTTCAGGACTATACTGATGAAGCAAAGCATCCGGATCGCGGTTACTATTTCCTCAAAGCTTCTTAAGTCGAAATTGAAAGAAAACGGAATACGATTTTCCGGCGTCCCTCCACCAACACCGTTTATAATAGTTTCTCCGTTATCCACGATAAAAAACCTTAGCAGAGCGCGAAGGCAACCCGCGATTGGTGCGAACCTGAACGAGCCCGGCCCACAGTGATGTAGGCCTGTGCGACAAGGGCGAGAGAGGGTTGTCAATCGCGGAAAGAAAAGTGATGGGTGATGGGGTGATGAGTGATGGGGTGATGGGGTGATGGGGTGATGAGGTTATTTCGTGGAAAAAATTTTAGCCATAAATTAAGAGGATTTTCTTTTAACTTTGGAACAGTACCATACACCGGCACTTCATGAAGAAGCTTATCGAGACGGAAGATATCATTACCGCGGCGAAGCTCAACAAATTCGGCGGGGCCAGCGCGGCGCGTGTCCTGATGCTCCTCCTGCGCATCAACAAGATTAATAAGTTGTATGCTGAAATCGCGCATAAAAAAGGCATCGATTTCATCGATTCCCTCATCAGCGAGCTGAAACTGAACTACGAGGTGAGCGAGGAAGAACTGAGCCGTATCCCGAAATCGGGGCCATTCATCACCATTTCAAACCATCCGTTCGGTGGGATCGACGGGATGCTCATGGTCAAGATCATCGCCACGGTCAGACCCGACTACAAAGTGCTGGCCAATTTCCTCATGCAACGCGTCGAACCGGTGAAGGACTATATCCTCCCCGTCAATCCTTTCGAGGACCGCAAGGATGTGAAGTCGAGTGTGACCGGGATCAAATACGCCCTTAAGCATCTCCATGACGGGAACTCCCTGGGGATCTTCCCAGCCGGCGAGGTGTCGAGCTATAACATGTATACGGTGGGCATCAGTGACCGGAAATGGCAGAACCCCGCGCTGAAAATGATCCGGAAAGCCGGTGTTCCCGTTGTGCCGGTGTTTTTCACCGGATCGAACAGCCGGATCTTCCACCTGCTCGGCCTGATCCATCCTTCCCTGCGCACCGTCCGGCTTCCGTCTGAACTGTTTAACAAGAAAAAAAGGGTCATCCGCGTCCGGATCGGCAATCCCATCAGCGTGAAGGATCAGTCCCAGTTTACCGACATCGAACGGTACGGACGGTTCCTGCGGGCTAAAACCTTTGCGCTTGGTTCCGCCATCGAAGTGCATAAATTCTTCGCCCCCGGTATCGCCCGCTCAAAGAAGGAAGAGGCCGTCATCCCCGCTGTCAGGCGTGAACAACTGGAACAGGAAGTCAACCAGATCAGGGAACGCTATATGCTTTTCGAAAACGGTGAGTTCCAGGTGTTCTGCGCTCCTTCATACTGCCTCCCCTCCATCATGAACGAGTTGGGGCGCCTCAGGGAGATCACCTTCCGGCAGATCGGGGAGGGAACAAACCGCAGCATCGACGTCGACGAGTTCGACCTCTATTATAACCACCTTTTTGTCTGGGATAACAACGAAAAGAAGATCGTCGGGGCATACCGTGTGGGCAAAGGCAAGGAGATCATGGCCCAGTACGGCATCAAAGGCTTTTACATCAAGAGCCTCTTCCGGATCAACCCGAAGTTCTATCCCGGTACTGGAACAGTCCCTCGAACTTGGCCGGTCCTTCATCGTGGCCGATTACCAGAAGAAACCCATGCCACTCTTCCTCCTGTGGAAAGGCATCCTGTATTTCCTGGTTAAAAACCCCGAATACCGCTATCTCATTGGGCCGGTGAGCATCAGCAACCGCTTCTCTGATTTCTCAAAGGGAATGATCATCCGCTATATTATGGCCAACCATTATAACCATGCGTTCGCCCGTCATATCCGGTCACGTAAAAAATTCGTCGTTGAAGAATACCGCGATCTCGACACCGAGATCATCATGGAGTCGGCCAATGACCTGAACAAATTCGACCGGTTCATCAAGGACGTCGATACGTCCAACTACAATATGCCGGTCCTGCTCAAGAAATACCTCAGGCAGAACGGGAAGATCATCGGTTTCAACATCGACCCGAAGTTCAACAATGCCCTCGACGGACTGCTGATCCTCGATCTCTACGATGTGCCCATCGAAACCATTGCTTCCCTGTCCAAAGAAGTGAACGATGAATCCATCCTCGAGCGGTTTTCGGTCCAGGATATGTATAACACCCCCCCGGGAAACAACGAAAAATGATGAAATACCCCATTCTTCTGGTGACAGGAGTCCTGCTGCTCGCCTCATGCAGTTCCCGCACCGCCAGGACCTATACCCCCGCGGAGATTGCCAGGATCCATCAGCAATTGATCACCATCGACAGCCATACCGACACGCCGTTGAACCTCATGGATCCCGGTTTTGAGTTTGGTGTGCGGCACGATCCGCTTGCCGAAGGTTCGAAAATTGATCTCCCGAGGATGGACGAAGGAGGTCTCGACGGGATCTTCTTTGGCGTGTTCGTCGGCCAGGCCGGCAGAGACTCCGCCGGTAACGGAAAAGCAACCGCAACCGCCCGCCGGATCATCGACTCCATCTACGCCACAGTGCAACGTTATCCTGGCAGGATGGAGATCGCCCTCCATCCCGACGATATCTACCGGATCACGAGGGCAGGCAAACATACGGTTTTCCTCGGCATGGAAAACGGTTACCCCGTCGAAGGGAACATCAGCCTTATCGACAGTTTTTACCGCCTCGGCATCCGGTACATCACCCTTTGCCATACCCGGAACAATGATATCTGCGATTCATCCACCGATCCTGCCGGACCTGAATTTCACGGACTTTCCGCGCTCGGCGAAAAAGTCGTGGAGAAGATGAACCGCCTCGGGATCATGATCGATATTTCCCATGCTTCCGATGAAACGTTCGATGACGTCATCCGCCTCTCCAGGGCCCCGGTGATCGCTTCCCATTCCTGTGCACGGGCATTGTGCGATAACCCGCGCAATCTCAGCGATACCTTGCTGAAGGAACTGGCCGGGAACGGCGGTGTGATCCAGATGTGTATCCTCAGCGATTACGTGGTCACCCCTGAACCCTATCCGCAGCGGGATTCGGCACTCAAAGCCGTCGTCACCAAAGACGGCGATTATTATACCCTCGATGCAGAAAGGTCAGGAAGTCTTTATGAAGGACTGGCACCAGGTGGATATCGACTTTCCTCCCCGGCTGGCCGCGGTCAAACAGGTTGTCGACCACATCGACCACATTGTCCGGATCGCCGGTATCGACCATGTGGGAATCGGCACCGATTTTGACGGGGGCGGTGGGGTGAGCGACTGCTTCGATGTCAGCCAGCTGCCCAACATCACGGCGGAACTTCTCCGCCGTGGCTACACCGTCAAAGACCTCCGCAAGATCTGGGGCGGTAACCTGCTCAGGGTGATGAAGGAAGTGGAGAAAAAAGCAGAAAAAGGCTGCCTTCCTGAGGAAAACAGCCTTTAAAAGCTAACTAACTACCAATTGAAAATTAACCAAAACCAATCTTAAGAGCTAAAACGCTTGCTGACTTCATCCCAGTTGATCACCTTCCAGAATGCGTCAATATATTCCGGCCTTTTGTTCTGATACTTCAGGTAGTACGCATGTTCCCAGACATCAAGACCCAGGATCGGCTTGCCCTTGACCTCGGCAACATCCATCAGGGTGTTGTCCTGGTTCGGGGTGGAAACCACGGCGAGACTCCCGTCGTCTTTTATGATCAGCCATGCCCAACCTGACCCGAACCGGGTGGCGGCAGCATTGCTAAACTTTTCCTTGAAGGATTCGAATGACCCAAAATTTTTATCGATGGCATCGGCAAGGGCCCCTTTCGGTTTCCCGCCGCCATTGGGAGTCATGACCGACCAGAACAACGTGTGATTGTAATATCCGCCACCATTGTTCCTGACGGCTACAGGGGCTTTGGATACATGGGCGAAAATTTCTTCAATACTCTTTCCTTCCAGATCGGTCCCTTCGACCGCATTGTTGAGTTTTGTCGTATAACCTCCATGGTGCTTGGTGTAGTGGATCTCCATTGTGCGAGCATCGATGTACGGTTCCAGCGCATCATATCCATAATTTAATTTAGGTAATTCAAATGCCATGTCTTTACTTTTTTTAATTCAACAATTAGAATGATTCTAAATAACTACTTTTTCCAATATAACAGTACGGTCCGGATATTGTTTAATGACCACACCCTCCTGCACGTTAAATTCTGTTAAAGGCCGGTCCCCACGGCAAGAAAAGCTGTATAGGCCGTAATGACTGACATTTATCATTTTCCATAACATGAGGGAAGCGTAATTTTCAACCGTGGGGTGAGAATGACTGTTGAATAATAGGTGGGATTTTTCACCCGGTGGTATTAAATACGAAGCGGAAGGCCCTTTTGAAGTTGCAATCATTAAGGCCGGACGCCTCAAATTGGAAAAATAGTATTCCGGCAATTTTGTAAGCTGTTATATAATATGAGTTTACAGGCTTCCTGTGCAGATAAAATCGACTATTTTTATCGTTTTCCCGGGATCTCCCCGCACCGAATGCAACGAATCAATAACATATAAAACCAGACATTTACCATGGCAACAGGATTTTTCAAGGTTCCGGTACCGCAGAATGAACCGGTATACTCTTATGCCCCGGGCACACCGGAACGGGGTGAGCTGAAGAAGGCGATAAATGAAATGCGTTCCATTGAAGCTGACCTCCCCATGATCATCGGGGGGAAAGAGGTCAGGTCGGGAAACCGCGTACCGATCCGTCCGCCGCATGATCACCGGCACATATTGGGGTATTTCCACAAAGGTGATGCTTCACATGTGAATATGGCCATTGATGCCGCCATGAAGGCGAAAAAAGAATGGCAGAACATCTCGTGGGAAAACCGGGCTTCGGTCTTTCTCCGGGCTGCATCCCTGCTGGCGGGAAGGTACCGTTACAAGATCAATGCGGCCACGATGCTCGGACAGTCAAAAAATCCCAACCAGGCGGAGATCGATTCGGCCTGTGAGCTGATCGATTTTCTGCGGTTCAATGTCCATTACATGACCGAGATTTATTCCCAGCAGCCCAACTCTGCAGAGCACATGTGGAACAGGGTGGAACAGCGTCCGCTGGAAGGGTTCGTTTTTGCCCTCACCCCATTCAACTTCACATCGATCGCCGGCAACCTGCCCACAGCCCCGGCCATCATGGGCAACACCGTGGTGTGGAAACCCTCCAATACCGCCGTTTATTCAGCCAGTGTCATCATGGAAGTCCTTCGTGAAGCCGGCCTGCCCGACGGCGTCATCAACCTCGTCTACGTCCCGGGTCCGGTGGCCGGTCAGGAGATCCTCTCGAACCCCGATTTCGGGGGTATCCATTTCACCGGTTCAACCCAGGTGTTCCAGAATATCTGGAAGACGATCGGCGAAAACATCCATAAATACAAGACCTACCCGCGCATCGTCGGTGAGACGGGCGGCAAGGATTTTATCATCGCCCATAACAGCGCCAACCTCAGTCACCTGGTGACAGCCATCGTCAGGGGAGCGTTTGAATACCAGGGACAGAAATGTTCAGCCGTGTCGCGGGTTTACCTGCCGAAAAGCAAGTGGCCGGAGATCCGGAAAATGCTCGGGGAAGCGCTCAGCGAGATCCGGATGGGCGTGGCGGAAGATTTCAGCAATTTCTTCAATGCCGTGATCGATGAAGCCTCGTTCGACAAACTGTGTTCCTTCATCGAACAGGCGAAAAAGGACAAGGAAGCCGAAGTCATCTTCGGCGGGACCTGTGATAAATCCACCGGATACTTCATCCCCCCCACGGTAATCCTCACCACCGATCCCCATTACGTCACCATGCGCGAAGAGCTGTTCGGACCGGTGCTCACCGTGTATATCTACGAAGACGACAAATACGAAGAAACGCTCGAACTGCTCGATAAATCCACCATCTACGGGCTTACCGGCGCCGTCTTTGCCGTCGACCGCTATGCCATCGAGGTGGCCACCTGCATGCTCGAAAATACGGCCGGGAACTTCTATATCAACGACAAACCCACGGGTGCCGTGGTGGGACAGCAACCTTTCGGCGGTTCCCGGGGATCGGGCACCAACGACAAGGCCGGGTCCATCATCAACCTCTACCGGTGGGTGTCGCCACGCACCATCAAGGAAAACTTCCATCCCCCGGTCGATTTCAAATATCCGTTCATGCAGTGAGCGATTTCTGCCGGATTGTTGATAATTTCAAGGGAAGGTCGTACATGCGGCCTTCCTTTTTTTATATATTCGCCGCATAACCAACCCGGAAATGGTCAGAAAAATTTTGGATATCATCCTGCCTGTCCTGAAAAACAAGTACCTGTTGAGCTTCTCGCTCTTCCTGGTGTGGGTCCTGTTTTTCGACCAGAATAACCTCCTTGACCGCTACAAGCTTGTCCGCGAGGTCCACCAACTCCAGGATGACAGGACGTATTACATCGAACGGATCAGTGCCGACTCCATCCGCATGAATGAGCTGATGACCAATTCGGAAAATCTGGAGAAATTCGCACGCGAGCAATACCTCATGAAAAAAGACAATGAGGATATTTTCGTGATTGTCGACCATTAGAAGATACCCTCCGCGGCATCCCTCCGGCGTTACACTCCTTCCCTGTCCATTTGCCTGTACAGTGCCAACAGCTTTTCCGGGGTCCATGGTCCTGCCCTTCCCATTTTGGCGGCCAGGGCAGCCGCCGCCCCGGTCACCGGCACGGGTGGGAAGAGGGTTTTGGAGGAATTGAGGAATTTCAGCATCCTGAACATGTTGAACCACCGCAGAAGCCTTTTCCGGAAACTCCCGGGAGAGGAGGAATTGGCATTGATCTCACTGCAAGGCCGGGACAAAGTTCTGCGCTTCAAGAAATGACTTCATCGCCGGGTCCATCTCCGATAAAAAGGAAACAATCGCGCCCTCGCCAGCCCGGTAAAGTTGACCTGGCGTTGGCCAGGAATGTGCCGATGCTGTCGAAGGCGGCGGGATTATAGGTCAGGGGTTCGGCTTTGGAGGACAGAAATTCGCTGACGGCCGCGCCGGTCCCGAAGATGACCCTGCCGGATGGCCTGGGTGACGGGATCACGCGGGTGGTGTTGCACTCGGAGAAACGGCCTGCATCGAAGAACTTTTGAAGGAAATAAAAATCTTCCCCGGCCTTGCGGCGGTTCATGCCTCCGTGCCGGCAATAGGCCTCTGCCGTCACCGCGAAAGCCGATCCGACCGTGTGGTAGACATTCGGATGACCGGCATTTCGCAGCCCCCGGAGATAATACCGCATGTGGAGTTCGTAGTAGGTTACGGCCCGGTACACTTCGGAGTTGAAATCACTGCCGCTGAGGGGATGTTCGAAATAGATGCTGCAACCGTTATCGTCAGGATGCCGATGGAAATGATCGGAAATGGCGGTGAAATAGTCCGGATCGCAGAGCGTGTCGGCATCGAACGACAGGATGATCCCGTCGGGGGTGCCGGCGGCGGCGAATCGCCTGACGGCCTCATCCATACCGGTTTTCCTCGCCAGGCCCGGTCCGGCATACCGTTCGGGCAGATCACCAGCCAGGATGAAATGGCATGTCATATCGTCGCGACCGGTGTTGCGGTAGCGGTCCCGGTAATCATGGTAAAGGGATACGATTGAGCTCTCTGACGGCCGGGGTAGAGTGCTCCGGCCAGTTGATCACCACGAGGATCTCCACGTCTTTGCCTGCGGGCCGGGTACGAAGCAAGGAATCCAGACTGTGATGCAGCCCGGATTCACTGTATGCGGGAATGACGACGCAATACCCCAGATGTTGCGGTGTCCCTTCGCCGATCAGGCGATGACCTTCGGCATGACGCTCCAGATACCGGCTGGCAGCATCCATCCCGGGTTACTTTGACGTGGCTTGTTCCTGTGCATATCTCTCATTAATGCCTTTCAGCACCTGTTGGGTGATGTCGAGACGGTTATCGGCGTATAACACCCCGCCGCCAAAACTGTAAGAAAGAATGTACTCGTAGGTGTTGTCCTTGTTGAAATCCTTCAGGTAAGTCTGGATGTAGTCGATCACCCTGTTCTGGCTGACCGAGTTTTCCTCCTGAAGCTGCCTGAGGTAATCGTTCCGCTGGTTCTCGAGATCCGCCCTTTTGCTGGAAAGCTGCTGATCGAGTTCCTGGGCTTCGCGGCTGGTCAGGAGACCTTTCTGCACCTTGGTCTGGAAATCATTGACCTGGTCCTGGAAATTTTTGTATTTGTTACCAAATTCAGTTTCCATTTTCTTCTGCTTGTCGGCGAGTTTATCGGAGAGATCCTTGTACATCTTCATTTGGTTGAGCAACGTATCGATCTCAACATACGCGATGTGTCCGGCCTCGGCAGCAGGCGGTCATCTGGCTCTGGTCGTGGCCCGGCGCAGGTTTTTCAGGTTTGGACGATGAACTGAAATGGAGGAAAAACAATACACCGACGGCAATGATAAGAACGACATTAAGAACTAAACTGAGTTGTTTCATAATAATCTGGGATTGATAATTTAAATGATGTCCACAAATATAATTCTTTACCGTTGATCTGTAAACACTAGAAGTAAATATTCGTGGAGGGGCAGGCAGGATTTTAGAATTCGGGGCAGGGAATCATATGCCGTTTGAGTCTTTTGTGCGTGGTCTTAAACTGGTAGATCATCGATATTTCATGGGCGCCGCCTGTGGTGGAGATCAGTTTGGAGATGGTGAAATCGTATGAATAGCCCAGGCTGAAATTGTCGATCTTATACCCGGCGAGAAGGGCGACGGCATCCCCCCGTTTTTCCCTGTTGATGATGGGGATCCCCCGGTACCACATGCCCAGGATGAGGGGCTCCTTGTACCAGTACAGGCCAAGGTCGAGTTGGTTGGTCTTGTTTTGGTTCTTATACAGGAAGGCCAGGGAAAGGGTCTCGTCAATCGGGCTGAGAAGCCGTCCCCGGCGGACGATCTGCGTGCCGCCGAATACGGAAACCTTCAGCGGGACGAATTCTTCCGAATCGTAAAGGGAATTCCGTGGCTTCAGGAGATGGTCGACGGAGAAGCCGGCCCAGTGCTGGTCCGAATAGACCAGCAGCGAGGTGGAGAAATCCACGTCGGATTTCGAATTCAGTGTCGGCTGCTCGATGGTGGGCGTGGTGCCTGCCGGTGAGATCTGGTCGTTCCAGATGAGCTTATCGAAGTCCAGCCCGGTCTGCGTGAACATAAAATGAATGCCGGGACGGATATGCCAAAAGTTGTTCACCTGGAAATCATAGGAATACTGGATCCCGAAATTGGTAGTGCTCAGGTCTCCCGAGCCGGCGACATCGCGCATAAACAGGAAACCCACCCCTGAATTGAAGGCAGAAAAGTTATGGTCGTAGGAAAAGGCATAGGAAACAAAGACTCCGGGTAATTCGGGCCACTGGTTGCGGTACGTCAGGGCGACCCTGTCCTGCTGGACGGCTCCTGCAAAGGAGGGCGCCAGGTACAACTTGTTCGCATAAAACTGGGTAAATTGCGGGTCCTGCGCCTTCGTATACAGATACACCATAAAAAACAGTATGGTTATCAGGCTTCTTCTCACTTCAATATGTTCTTAGAGTCACTGTTTAAACGTCTTCCAAACATTCGAACCGTTCCTGCCTTTTTCGTTGAAAAATGATCTTCCGGAAACGTTTTCAACTCCGGCCTGGGTTCACAGTTAAGAAATTAAACGTATTCGATTGAGATAGGTTACGAAATTCAGACACGGGACACGGAAATAGCAGCGAGTACTTACGGGTGTACAGGGGAACGGGAAGACGTAGGGTACGGGGATACGGGGTACGTGGACGGACGTGGGTACGTGGGACGTCGGGGGGGAGGGGCCCCGACAACAGCTAAAACGTCTTTAGAACAGATTGATTCCCAGAGCTATACCCCCTTGTCAGGGAAGGTGATGATGGAAGCTGGCAGGGCGGGGTGAAGCCGCATAATTCATGGTTAATTTCTTTCATTCTGGCGCATTGGGCCCGGAGCCGGGCAGTATTAAATTGGATGGAAAATATAAGCACCAATGCAAATACCGGAAATGAAGATTTCATTGCCATTCGCATTAACCGTTTTCAGAAGGAATTTCTCGCAGCTGTGTTCAGGATCTGTTGTTGATCCGACACCATGAAAACCGGAAAGCTTGTTTAACGGTCTGAAATTTTTCAGAACATCTTTCAAACTACGGCAGGAATTCATGGTATCCGGTGTAAGCCATTTCGGATCGGCAGCCGGATTCATACCGGACAGATTCAGGCAAATACGTGTATAAAATTAATAAATTGGAAGATTAAATCAAAGGGTGGGGGACTGGTTGTTCGAGGGTGGTTTGAGAGTGGTTTGAGAAGATCGAGATTTCGAGCGTGGTTTGAGAGTGGTTTGAGGGTGGTGGGAGAGTGGTTTTATCATGATCCTTTTATGATTTTGAGCCAGGTATGGAATTTCGGGGAGGAGAGGACGAGGATGTACAACCCCGGCGAGGAGATGCGGGGCGAGACTTCAACGGTATTATCCCCAACGTTCATCAGGAAAAGATGTTCATCCACGAGGCTGCCGCGCAGGTTGTAAATCCGGGCTGTGATCCAGCCCTCATCAGGAGTCGTGATATACAGGCTGAAATGGCTGGTGAAGGGATTGGGTTCGATATGTGCCGAATAGTTCAAAGTGCTTTCCTCAGGCTGAAGACTGATGCTGAACTCCCGGAGCCTGAAATTCTCAGCGGTCAGCGTTATGGAGTCCGGCCTGTAACCCTCTGCGCTCACCGCAAACCGGTAAGTGTCGGGATAGAGATACCGGAAGAAGGTGCCCTGCAATCCGCTCATGACTTCGGAATTCAGTTTGTCGTGCCCGGGTATGGTGATCGTGGCCACAACCGGTTCCCCCGTTATGGCATCGGTCACATGGCCTTCGATACCATATCCTGCCTGGGCGATATAATCAAGAAGCGGCCTGCGGTTCAGGTCCCAGAACGTCTTCAGCTGGTCAGCCATCGGCATCTTATCATGCGACAGTTCGATGGTCACTTCGCGACCCCTGAGAAACCAGGTCACGTAATCCTGCCGCCCGCCGTTAACTTCATACCAGTCATAACCGTTGGTGATGCCATTCTGGAGATCGTTCATATAGGCCGGGTTCAGGGACCTGGCACTGTCGGCATATTCGCGGCCGATAAACCTGAACCAGTCGGTATCGGCATGCCGGTATGACCAGGTATCGAACGGATAATTGAACACTTCTGCCCCTCCGTGAAAATTCACCGACAGGTTAGGTGGATACTGCTGCATGAAAGCCATCATGGCCACATTTTCCGGCTGCCAGGCATTGCCATCGGGATGGTCGCCATCCTGGGGATCGGGGTAATTCCGGTTCAGATCGACCAGGTTGGCATTGGCGCGTATGGCGCCGTAAACGGAAGTGTCGGACTGATGATACGTCCCGTCCGGATTGGACAGTGGGTTGATCAGGATGATTTTACCGGCGAGGATCTCTTTCACGCCGGCGCTGTCGTGCTCAGTGAGCAGCAGGTCTATCAACCTGAGCATCAGGGTGTACCCCACCAACTCGTCGCCATGGATGCTGGAGGTCAGGAAAATTTCCGGAACACTGTTTTGTTGATAATGCCCGACATTGATTTCGGCAGCCAAAAGAGCTTTTCCCTTCACTGAAAAGCCAATGGTGTCGATGGTGCATATCTCCGGCCAGGTCCCGGCAAATGTTTTCATCAGGCTGAGATATTGCGGCCATGTGGGATAAGCGGTCAGGTCGAGCGCCTGCCGTGCCGTCGAAGCCATGACCGGGATTTGCTTTTCGGAAGGCGGAACGAGAAGGGTGATATATTGACGGTGTGCCCTGATGAAAACCGTGTCGGATGGATGAAAGTACATAAAGACAGAGTCACCCGAAACCCGGTCGATACTCACGCCCGGAGGAAGGTAAGCCGTGGCTTTCAGGTGACCGGAATTCACCGACACGTAGATCTCACCGCGCGACCTCAGGATGCCGGGAAGAGTATCTGGCCTTGTCTGACCGCTGACTGCAACGGAGAACAGACTCACCAGCGCGAAGAATAACAGAAAGCGACCACTCATTGTATCCCGTTTGTGACAAAGATATAAAAAGGCCGGCGGGGCAGCATCAGGAGAATAATCTTCGGATGTCAGACATTGAAACGGATATGGAGGACATCTCCGTCGCCGACCACATAGTTTTTCCCTTCCAGGGCCAGCTTGCCGGCTTCCTTGCAGGCATGTTCAGTTCCGTAACGGATGTAATCCTCATAGCGGATAACCTCCGCCCGGATAAATCCCCGTTCCAGGTCGCTGTGAATGACGCCCGCAGCCTGCGGGGCCGTCATGCCCTTATGGATCGTCCAGGCCTTGACCTCCTTGGGGCCGGCGGTAAAGAACGACTGAAGGTTAAGCAACGAATAGGCCGAGCGGACGAGCTTGTTTACACCGGGTTCGGAAAGCCCGATATCGGTGAGGAATTCCATCCTGGTCGGCCTTATTCTCAAGCTCGGAGATCTCAGCTTCCAGTGCGGCAGCGATGACGAGCACCTCCGTTTGTTCATCCTTGACCGCTTCTTTCACGGCATCCACATAAGCATTTCCCGACACGGCCGAGGCCTCGTCCACATTGCAGACGTAAATGACCGGTTTGCTGGTTAACAGAAAGAGATCGTCAATAAACCGGCGGTCCCTGTCTTCGACAGGAGCCGTCCGGGCTGACTGAAAATTTTCCAGGTGTTCCCGGTAAATATTCAGGATCTCTATGCCGCGTTTAGCATCCTTGTCGCCCGATTTGGCCACGCGCTCCAGGCGCTGGATCTTTTTTTCGACCGACTCGAGGTCCTTGATCTGCAGTTCGAGATCGACGGTTTCCTTGTCCCGCACCGGGTCGACAGAACCTTCAATATGCGGCAGGTTCTCGTCGTCAAAACACCGGAGGACATGGATCAGGGCGTCGGTATTGCGGATATCGCCCAGGAAAACATTTCCCACGCCTTCACCCTTACTCGATCCCCGTGTCAGTCCCGGGATATCGACAATTTCAACGGTTGCCGTGACCACTTTCTGGGGATGAACGAGTTCGGCCAGTTTATCGAGCCGCGGATCGATGACATTGATGATCCCCATGTTCGATTTATTTGAGGTGAAAGCATTCCGGCTCGATTCCGCCCTGGTATTGGAAAGACAGTTGAAAAGCGTTGTTTTCCCGGTGTTGGCCGCACCGATGATACCGCATTGAAGACCCATAACAGACGTTTTAATTTGTTGCAAAAATACATTTTTTAATCGTGTTTTCAGCACAACAACCCTCAAATCGCGCCTTAACCCGGCGCGGCAGGATCCGGACACCGCCTGTTTTTTATGCCGTTCCAAAATGACCCCCGGGTTTTAACTTTATTAAAGAAAAATGTACTTTTACACTCTTCACATAAACATGCAATCCATAAAAGATGAATAGCCCTATGAACAAAGCCGTTGTTAAGAAAGCCTCAGACAATATCAGGATCCTTTCGGCCGCCATGGTTGAAAAAGCCAATTCGGGTCATCCCGGAGGAGCGATGGGTGGTGCTGACTTTATCACCATTCTTTTTTCAGAATACCTCACTTTTGACCCCGGTGATATGTCCTGGCCAAACCGCGACCGGTTCTTTCTGGACCCGGGCCATATGTCACCCATGCTGTATTCCATCCTTTCCATGTTCGGAAAGTACTCCATGGACGATCTGCGGAACTTCCGCCAATGGGGAAGCCCCACACCGGGTCATCCCGAGCTTGATATTGAAAGGGGTGTCGAGAACACATCCGGACCGTTGGGCCAGGGTCATACCAATGCCGTCGGTGCCGCCATCGCCGCAAAATTTTTAGCCGCCCGTTTCGGGGACTGGATCAATCATAAGATCTACACCTACATTTCCGACGGCGGTGTCCAGGAAGAGATCTCACAGGGCGCGGGCAGGCTTGCCGGCCACCTGGGGCTCGACAACCTGATCATGTTTTACGATTCCAATGATGTCCAGCTATCCACAACCACCGATCACGTCACCGATGAAGATACAGGGGCCAAATACAAAGCCTGGGGATGGAACGTGCTCACCGTCGACGGCCAGAATCACGATGAGATCCGGCATGCCCTCGACAGCGCCCGGGAAGAACATTCAAGGCCGACACTGATCATCGGGAAAACGGTGATGGGTAAAGGTGCCCTCGACGATGCAGGGAATCCGTTTGAAGGAAAAGTCTCCACCCACGGTCAGCCCTTATCAGCCGCCGGCGCTTCGTTCGAAAAGACCATCGCCCATCTCGGCGGGAACCCCGAAGATCCCTTCGTCATCTTCCCTGAAGTACAGGCATACTTCGACGAGATGATCCGGATCAAAAAGGAAGAAGTTGCCCGCCGGAAAGCGGCGCAGGAAAGCTGGGAAGCGGCAAACCCCGAACTGGCCGGAAAATACCAAGCATTGTTCAGCGATCAGACACCGGATATTGATTTCGGAGAGATCGTCCAGAAGGAAAATGCGGCCACCCGGGCAGCTTCAGGAACCGTACTGGCCTATTTCGCCACGCATATCGAAAACATGATCGTGGCATCAGCCGATCTTTCGAACTCCGACAAGACCGACGGGTTCCTGAAGAACTCCAGTGAAATTCAGCGCGGTGATTTTTCCGGAGCTTTTCTCCAGGCCGGCGTCTCCGAACTGACGATGGCAGCGGTTTCCAACGGCATGGCCCTGCATGGCGGCGTCATCCCGGTATGCGGGACCTTCTTCGTCTTCTCCGATTACATGAAACCGGCCGTCAGGCTGGCCGCACTGATGAAACTCCCTGTCAAATATGTATGGACCCATGATGCCTTCCGCGTGGGCGAAGACGGTCCCACACACCAGCCGGTGGAACATGAAGCCCAGCTGAGGCTCCTGGAACATCTCCGCAACCATCACGGAGACCGGTCGATGCTCGTCTTGCGACCTGCCGACGCCCCGGAAACGACTGTGGCATGGAAAATGGCCCTCGGGAACAACGACACGCCCACGGCCCTGATCCTTTCCCGGCAGGGCATCAAGAACCTCCCGGCTGCAGAAGGTTCGACCCGGAACCGGGATGCTGCCCAGGCGGAGAAGGGCGCCTACATTGTCCAACAGACTGCAGGTGTTCCCGACCTGGTGCTCGTGGCCAACGGCTCCGAAGTATCGACCCTGATCGAAGGCGCCGCCCTCCTCAGAGAGAAAAAGGGAATCAGCGTTCAGGTCGTTTCGGCGATCTCGGAAGGGCTGTTCCGTGACCAGGATCCGGTATACCAGCGGATGGTCCTCCCTCCCACCATTCCCACCATCGGACTGACCGCCGGTCTGCCTGTCACCCTGGCCGGGCTTGTCGGGTCAAAAGGAATGGTGATCGGACTGGAAACTTTCGGATTCTCCGCCCCTTACAAGGTCCTGGACGAAAAACTCGGGTATACGGCTGAAAATGTATTCCAGCAGGCTGAACTTTTTCTGGAGGGATGGGAAGAAAAAGAAACCGAAGAAGTCCTTTGATCCTCCATCGGCATCCATTTACGATTTTCACAGATTGGACATACAGATCCGGGACACGGCAACGCGTCCCGGATTTCTTTTCTCACCCGGTGCGATCCGGTACCCGATAGCTGCCTGTCCATCGATCCCGGGGAGGAGGCTGGTCATGCCCTGGAAACACAGATCATCCTGACGTTTAAGGACCGGATTTCAGGAGGTCGCTTCGACAGTCACATATTCCCTGAGATCGGAGCGCAAAATCCGGTAAAGTTCTTCCATACCGGATGCCGGGGTTTCCACAAATACAAACCCGAAGAGTGGCCACACCCTGTGATCCACGGGCCGGATTTCGAGGGGCTTCAAAAATTGACGGGCGAGTTTTTCAAAGTCGAAAGCCCCGATCGAAGTTCCCGGAATACCCGTGCTGTTGTCGAGCACCACGACGCTGTGCAGGGGGCGGTCTTTCCGGCTTAGTAATTTTTCCCAGTCCGGTTCGGCACCGTTCAGGAAATATTCATACGCGTTGAAATTCCATGCATACCAGGCCAGGTCGGCAGTGGTGCACCATCCCCCGAAGCGCATGGGATTCACTTCGATGGGAACGATCCGTCCGGTGCCATCGACACGCAATTCGACATGCGCCGGGAAATTTTTCAACCCGGCCATCTCCCCCATCCCGGTGAGAAATTCCGTCACGTCGGCCAGCCGGCCGGCAACGAGATCTGCCGAGGTGAAGTACACCCGGTCACTCACATCCCCGTCGGACGAAAAAAGGTGGCGGAGCAGGTTCAGGATCACCGGCTTTCCTTTGGCGTTAAAATAGCAGTCCATGGCATATTCGTCCCCCGCGATGCATTCCTCAATGATAAAATCCTCAGTATTGACCACTTCCCGGGGGTAGAGATCAGCTATCCTCCCGATTTCCTTTTCCAGTGACCCGGTCACTTCTTCCCATTCCGCAATGTCTGAAACCCGGTGGACCCCCAGGCTGAAGAAGCCGGTTGATGGTTTGATGATGACGGGGAACGGAAGTTCCGATGGGTCGATCATGTGCAGTTCCCGAAGGCTGACTTTCCGGTAAAAAAAGTCGGGGTACATCGGTTTGAGGAGATCCCTGAAGGCTGCCTTGTCTTTGAACAGCCTGATCTTCCCGGGCAGACCGGTAAATCCCAGGTTGTTTTCGATCCACTGGATGCTGTTTTCCGAACTCGTATACAAGGGAGGCAGGCCGGAACGTTTGATCCGGGAAACGGCTTCTTCCTCCAGGATAAACGGAAGGTCGGTACCGGCTGCCATGATGCCGGCATCCGCCGTCCGGATGACGGAAAATTGATTTCTCAGAATCGTCTCTTTCAAAAACCCCGAAAGATAGGGTTTATCGATCAATATCATAAACGCTTTAATGAAAGGAGCACCCCGGGATTACAGTAAGGCCCGGGGTGCCAGGTTTTTATTAGGGAGGAAAGTAACGTGCATGAGGTCCGGTCTGTTCCTGTTCACTTGCATGATGCCGGCGGAGACAGAAGAACCCCGAGGGCGGAATTCAACGCTTAAAACTGGTGAAAAGCGTCGGAGACGAATCCCAGGACATTGGGAAGGGCTTCACGCCAGTATGTCCAGCTATGGTGACCATCTCTGACCCGGTATTCATGCGGGATCTCCTTTTTCCGCATCGCGATGTGCACCAGGCTGTTGCCTTCATAAAGAAAATCATCATCGCCGATGGAGATAAACCAGCGCACCGATTTTACCTGGTCGACCGGCATGTTGTTGACCAGCCAAAGGGCGCTGTGTTTCTGGAAATAATCCTCAATTTGCTTATCCGTGTATTTTTCACCGTTGCGGTTGTAGTATTGTTTGGCATCGTCGAGGGAAAGCGGTCCGACGGAGGCACTCAGCGGGCAGGCGGAAGAGAACATCTCCGGATGATGCAGGGCGTACATGAACGTTCCGCCGCCGCCCATCGAGAGACCGGCAACGGCGCGATACCGCTTTTCACCTTTGATCCGGTAAGTCGACTCCACATAAGGCACCAGTTCCTGGAAGAAAAAGTCCTCGTAGCGCCAGTCTCCCTTGATATCATTGAAATATCCGCGGTGGCCCGTATTGGCATCGGGCATGACGATGATCATCGGTGTGGCAATCCCGTCCCTGATGGCATTGTCGGTGATCCGCAGCACCTCGCCAAACTGGATCCACCCGGTCTGGTCATCACCGGCACCGTGCAGCAGGTACAGAACAGGGTAACTTCTTTCGGATGTTTCATAATCGGGCGGAAGGTAAATGGCGTATTTCCGCTCCATATTGAGAATTTTACTCTGAATGGTCAGATTGTCGTAAACCTTGCCGGTTTGTGAAAAGACAGGCAGGGTCATGAACAGGCAGGCGAGGAATGAGACGAAAGCTTGTTTTTTCATAACAGTGTATTTAGAAGTTAGCATGAATCCCGATTTGATGGCAATGCCCCGCAGGCTTTTTGAAATACGCTTTGGGTTGGTGCACAATGGCAGATTCTTCCGCGGTGCCTCACCAAATACAATAATAAATAAAAAACGCGAGACCCTTGCAAGAATTCTCCTGTGAAGTGGATGAACGCACCGTTTCCCGGTTAGGAAGGGATTTTTCCATTGCCGGCTCTCCGGATCGTGGAACGGTTCAAAACTTCCGGTGGTGAAATATCGCTCAAAGGCAGATAAGCCCTACCTTTCCAAAATATAACATAATTCAGGAATTTACGTTATAAATGACATGCATGCCCTGAAATCAATACGATTACCGGTAACGGCCCTGTTGATCTTTACCGCCGTGCTGAATATGAAGGGTCAGAACCCGATCCAGGGAAGACCTGCGCAGCTCACCCGTATCCTTTTTGTTTTTGATGCCTCGCAGAGCATGTCGGGCACCTGGGAAAGTGATGAGAAGATCAACATCGCCCGGAGGATCCTGACTGACATCGTTGACAGTCTTGAGCATGTCGACAAGTTACAGATGGCTCTACGGGTATACGGCCACCAGAGCCCTGTCCCTCCGCAGGATTGCAGCGACACGAAGCTGGAGGTGCCCTTTGGCCCCAACAATGCGGCAAAAATCCGCCAGAAACTCCGTTATATCACACCGAAAGGCACCACACCGATCGCGCATTCGCTGGAACTGGCCGTCACGGATTTTCCCCCCTGCCCCGACTGCCGCAACATCATTGTCCTCATCACCGACGGGATTGAAGCGTGCGACGGAGACCCGTGCGCCGTTTCACTCGAACTCCAGAAGAAAGGCATCATCCTCAAACCTTTCGTCATCGGTATCGGGCTCGATCCGGGTTTCCGGGAAACTTTTGAATGCGTGGGCTATTATTACAACGCCCGGCAGGAGAACAAATTCAAGCAAACGCTTGGATTCGTCATTAACCAGGCACTCAATGAGACCACTGCCCAGGTGAACCTTCTCGATGAGAAGGGAAATCCCACCGAGACGAATGTGAACATGACCTTCTACGACATGTATACCAACCGGGTCGTGTACAATTACATTCACACGATGAACAAGACCGGCAATCCCGACACCCTGGAGCTGGATCCCCTGATGACCTACCGCCTGAAAGTCCACACCATTCCGCCGGTGGAAGCCGACAGTGTGACAGTCACACCCGGCGAACACACCATCATCTCCGTTTACGCCCCTCAGGGATACCTGGTCGTGAAGACATCCAGGGGCAACGCTTACCAGGACCTGCCGCTCATCATCCGGAAACATGGGGAAACGCAGACACTCAACAACCAGACAATCGGCCAGATCGAAAAGTACATCACCGGCCGGTACGATATCGAAATCCCGGTACTGCCACGGCTCAATATCGACGATGTGGAAGTCCTCCAGAGTCATACAACGACACTTGAGATCGCCGGACCCGGCCATGTCATGTTCAGTTCGACGAGCCACGGTTTCGGCAGCCTGTATGTTTTGGAAAATGGCGATCAGAAATGGGTCACCAACCTCAACCCCGCACTCAGGCAACAGGATCTTTACCTTCAGCCGGGACTTTACCGGGTTGTTTTCCGCCCGGGCTCTGCCAGGCAAACGCTCTATAGCATTTCGAGAGATTTCATGGTCCGGGAAGGGGACAATTTCACGGTGAGCCTCTACTGACCTCCTCCGGGTCAGATTACGGGGATATTCTTCCGGGGTGATTAAACCTTTTTTCCGAAGCCGTGTCCAAAAGGAGGTTTCTTGATACAGGTCATCGATGCAGGAATATTCCGAAAAAGATTTAGTCAGACTGTTTAAGCAGAACGGGAAAGAAGAGGCATTCCATGCCATTGTCCTCCGGTATCGTGAAAGGATCTACCGGCATATCCGCCAGATGGTCTTCACCCATGAGGATACCGATGACATCATGCAGGAAACCTTCATCAAAGTCTGGAAAAACCTGGATCAATTCCGGGAAGAATCGAACCTCTATACCTGGATCTACCGGATTGCCACAAACGAAACGCTGACCTTCATCAGGAAATCGAAACAAAACCGGCACATGAGGTGGAGCAGTGTTGAGCACACCTTGTCAGAAACCCTTCAGGATGACGGCCTTGACGGTAGCGAAATGATCCGCGAAAAGCTCATGAAAGCGGTAGCGACCCTGCCGGAAAAACAACGGCTCGTTTTCAACATGAAATATTTCGGGGAGATGAAATATGAAGACATGGCAGTGATCCTCTCAACCTCTGTGGGTGCCCTCAAGGCATCCTATCACCATGCGGTTAAAAAAGTGGAGAAAATCCTGAATGCCGATTAAACCCTTTACGATGTTCCAAGTCAAAGCACAAAGCCTTCGTTATGTCTGCCGACAACCATAAAAAGAGAATCCGGCTGGAAGATATTCCCAACGAGAGTCCCTTCAGGGCTCCGGAGGGATACTTTGAAGATTTCACGGAGAGGCTGAACCGGCGCATTGAAGAAGAAGCCGGTGAGCGCCAGGAAACGGTCCGGCCCTGGATAAGGATCAGGGCCCAACTGGCCCTTGCGGCATCGATCATCGTCTTTGCCGTCTTCTCAACCTTCGCGGTCAGGTTTCTGATCCATGGCAGGGAAGCTGCCAAACCGATCAATTTTGCCGGAGTTGTTGAAGCGAATATTGAAGGGTATGATATCGATCAGATCTCGGGCCTTTACACTGAAAGCATGGCCGGCGACACCACCACGGAACGTTCGGCTTACACTGATGCCGCCATCAACTACCTCCTGGACGAGGATGTGGATCTCAGCTTACTTACTGAAAATTTGTAAAAATGATAAAGATGACACGGACCGGAATCATTCTGAAAATGGCTTCACTGCTTTTCATCCTGGCATGGCTGCCTTTGACCGGCGTTTTTTCACAGGGCACCCCCATGCAGGAGCGACTGAAAGCCCAGGAAATCGCCTTCTTCACGCAAAAGATGAACCTCAGTCCGGATGAAGCACGGACATTCTGGCCGGTTTACGATGACTATTCCGCCCGGAAGGAGTCACTGAGAATCGAAGCGAGAAATCTCCTCCGGTCGGTGAACCTGAATGGTACAAACATGAGTGATGACGAACTCCAGGATACGATGAAAAAGTATCATCGAAAACCAGAACAGCGAACATGCCCTTTTCCTCGAATACAACCAGAAGTTCCAGAAAATCCTTCCCCCGGAAAAGGTATTGATGATCTATATCTCCGAGAACCAGTTCAAACAATACCTTCTTCAGCAGATCCGTGAGAACAGGCCGGGCGGAAGAGGTCCCGGCAGGTTCTGAAGCTGAACTGAACGTTCAAAATTCAAGATAAAAAGATGTACCCCGGCCCGGTTCAGAGGCAACGGTCACTGAACCTGATGCAGCGCATGTTCTGCCGGCATACGTTCAGCCCGATTCGCCGATCCGTTTTTCCGCGTTGTAAAGAACGGAATTAAAATTTCGGGATGTTTTCCGGGGTTATTCAGGACCATTATCATGGATTCAACAATTGCCGGGGCATCTATGGCATGAGCCCGCCACGCGAATGGTGATCTCAGCATTTTCACAGGCCTTGAAGGGCATTCTCGATGGATTTCTCGAGCAGGTTGATCATACTCTCGAAGATCATCTCCCGGTCCAGCTGTGCCCGGCAAGGTCCCATACCGATGTCTTCCATCCTCCGGCCGCCGAGGGGGAGGTCACTGTCTGCCGTAACGGGAAATCCGAAAGGTAAGTTCATCCCCTTCGGGGTGGATCACGGCGCTTCAACAAGATGGATCAGTTCCCTGACATCGCCGGGCCAGGGGTAATCCATCAAATGCCGGTACAATTCTTCGATAGTTACAATTCATGGCATCCGTACTTCCGGCAATAAAACCGAGATAATGATTGAGCAGCAGCGGGATGTCTTCCTTCCGGTAGCGCAGGGGAGGAAGAGTGATCTCAACGGTATTGATCCTGTAGAGCAGATCCTCCCTGAATTGCCCGTTTCTTACTATCTCATGGACGGTTTATTGGTGGCGGACTGAACTCGACAAGGTTTACAAAGCGGATCTGAAATTTGGCCAGATTTTTATGGCTTTTGCCATCCTTGCCATCATCATTGCCGCCATGGGTGTTTTCGGATTGGCCTCGTTCGAGGCAGAACGTCGCAGGCGCGAGATCGGCATCCGGAAGGTATTCGGCTCGACGGCGGCAGGTGTAGTCAGGATGCTGGTGATACGCTTCACTTTCTGGGTGTTATTGTCGAATCTTGTCGCCTGGCCGGTCGCCTGGCTGATCATCCAAAAATGGATGGAAAATTTTGCCTATAAGACCACCGTTTCTCCGGCTATTTTCTTCCTTGCAGCCCTCTTTTCCCTGATGGTCGCCTTATTGAGCGTCAGCCTGAAAAGCCTGCGGACAGCGAGGCGCAGTCCGGTGGATATCCTCCGCTACGAATAGCATGAACGATCCGGATAGCCGGCTATAATTTAATATCACGGAGGAACTGTACCGTTTCATTGATATCTGTAAACATCACCTGGTCCTCTTCGATAAATTTGACCCTCTCACGGTATTTTGCGACAATACCTTCAAGGTAGGGAGATGTTTTCACCGGTCTTCTGAATTCCAGGGCCTGGGCAGCATTGTAGAGTTCGATGGCCAGGATCCGCTCCAGGTTTTCCATGACCTTATAGGCTTTGACGGCTGCATTGGCACCCATGCTCACATGATCTTCCTGTCCCTGTGAGGATTCGATGCTGTCGACGGAAGAGGGCGTGCACAGCTGTTTATTATGACTGACCATTGAGGCAGCGGTGTATTGCGGGATCATGAATCCCGAATTCAGACCCGGGTCCGCCGCCAGGAAGGGAGGTAGTCCCCTGTTTCCTGAAACGAGCTGATAGGTGCGCCGTTCCGAGATATTCCCGAGTTCGGACATGGCAATGGCCAGGTTGTCGAGAGCCAGGGCGAGGGGCTGTCCGTGGAAATTCCCGGCCGAAATGATCAGGTCTTCATCGGGGAAGATCGTGGGGTTATCGGTCACGGAATTTATTTCGTTCTCAAAGACATAGGCCACATAGTTGATGGAATCTTTGGATGCCCCGTGCACCTGCGGCATGCAGCGGAATGAGTATGGATCCTGAACGTGTTTCTTATTGCGGCCAATGAGCTCACTGCCCTGGAGGATCCTTGTCACCCGTTCCGCCGTTATTTTTTGGCCTTCATAGGGCCTTATGGCCTGGATAAGCGGGTGAAAGGGTTCGATACGTCCATCGAAGGCGTCGAGTGACAGGGCGCCGATGATATCGGCGAGTTCGGAGAGTTTAAAGACCTTGAGGCAGAGAAAGACCCCGTAGGCGCTCATGAACTGTGTCCCGTTGAGCAGGGCCAGACCTTCCTTCGAGCGCAGGTCGATGATGCCGAGTCCGGTTTCTTCGAGAACCGGTCCGGCAGCCCTTTTCCGGCCCTTGTACCAGACCTCACCGAGTCCCAGAAGAGGAAGGCTGAGATGAGCCAGTGGGGCGAGGTCGCCCGAAGCCCCGAGTGATCCGTATTGATAAACCACCGGAAGGATATCAAGGTTATAAAAATCCATGAGCCGTTCGACGGTTTGCAGCTGAATACCCGAATTGCCATAGGAGAGTGACTTTATCTTGAGAAAAAGCATCAGTCGCACAATTTCCGGGGGGACTTCCTCTCCCACCCCACAGGCATGCGATTTTACAAGGTTTTTCTGCAGTGTTCCCAGATCTTCCTTCGAAATGACCCGGTCGCACAAAGATCCGAATCCGGTATTGATCCCATATAGCAACTCATCCCCTCCCCTGAGCCGTTCGTCGAGGTAATCCCGGCAGCGGTTGATCCGTTGGATGGCTTCTTGCGAGAGGTCCAGGGTCACTTCACCCCTTGCAACCGGGGCAGCCTGGACAAACCCTATGCGTTCAGGGCCAATAAGATGGGTGTTTTTCATCGTATCCTGCTTTTTTGATTTCGAATTACAGAAAAAAAAAGGGAATTGCCTATGCTCTATAACAGCGGACAGCGAGACGGTCGTGGATGGGACCGGCGATCATCCCGGAGGTTTCTTTCAGATGCCCAAAGTGCTGTCCGGACTCCAAAGCCGGTCAGGAAAGAAAAGCGATCAGCTGGTTTACATCCATGGCTTTCTGTTCACCGGTGGCCATATCCTTAAAGGTCACCAGGTTTTTCGCCATTTCCTCTTCGCCCACCAGGGCGACGTATGGGATATGATTGTTATTGGCGTAGGTGAGCTGCTTTTTCATTTTGGCCGCATCGGGATAGATTTCGGCATGAATGCCCGCCCTGCGGATTTTTGAAAGCATGGGCAGAATGTGCCGGGCTTCCCTGTCACCGAAATTCACGAACAGGAGTTGGACGGTCGTCGCAGTTTCAGACGGGAACGCGTCGAGCTGGAGCAGGACATCATAGATCCTGTCGGCCCCAAACGAGATACCGACACCCGAGACTCCCGGCATACCAAAGATCCCGGTGAGATCATCATACCTTCCACCGCCGCAGATACTGCCCATTTCCACATCGAGCGCCTTGACTTCAAAAATAGCCCCGGTATAGTAATTCAGTCCGCGGGCCAGGGATATATCGAAAACTATTTCACTGGAAATTCCAAAGCTCTCCGCCATTTCGAGGACGGTTCGTATTTCCTCTATGCCTTTCAGGCCGGTCTGCGACTCCCGGAGGTACGTTTCAAGAAAACGGATCTTCCCGTCATTGTCGCCCGTGAAATCCAGCAGGGGAAGGAGTTTCTCGACGGCACTGGCCGGGAAGCCCTTTTCACTGAGTTCTTCCAGGACTTTTTCACGTCCCATTTTATCCAGCTTATCCAATGCCACGGTAAAATCCGTCAGTTTTCCCGGGGCGCCGAGGGTTTCGGCGATCGCAGCAAGAATTTTCCGGTTATTCAGGATGATGCGCACGCGGATTTTCAGGGCGGTAAACACATCGTCCATGAGCTGGATCAGCTCGGCTTCATTGATCAGGGAATCACTCCCGATCACGTCGGCATCACACTGGTAAAATTCGCGGTACCGTCCTTTCTGGGGACGGTCGGCGCGCCAGACAGGCTGGATCTGGTAACGGCGGAAGGGGAAGGTGAGTTCATTGCGGTGCTGAACGACAAACCGGGCGAAGGGCACGGTCAGGTCGTAGCGCAATCCGCGATCGCAGAGCAAGGAAGAAAGCCCCGCTGAATCACCTGATTCCAGCATTTCTCCGGGAACGCCTGACAGGAAATCGCCCGAGTTCAGGATGCGGAACAGCAGTTTGTCTCCTTCATCCCCATATTTCCCGAGAAGGGTCTGGAGGTTCTCCATGGCCGGTGTTTCAATCGGCAGGTATCCAAACCGTTCAAACACATCTTTAATGGTCCGGAAGATATGGTTCCTTCGCATCATCTCAACAGGGGTGAAATCCCGGGTACCTTTGGGTATGGAGGGTTTGGATACGGACATGGTGCAAATTATAAGGTAAAATCGCTGCCGGCCAGGTAATTTCAAGTGTCAGCCCGACAGCCGCGAAATTATAAAAGATTAGGGTAAGAAAAAAAAGGGAGGGAAAAAGAAGGCAGCGAAGACAAGGTGACCGGGAATGTTCAGCTTGGATAGCAGAACACTCCCGGCACCCGGATCTATTCCGATTATTTGGCCAGTTTCTTCAGATCCGACTCCAGCAGGCCGTCGGGCTTCTTATCGCTGATCATGTGGTAGTCGAAGTAATAGAATTGCGCGTCACCCGCACCGATCAGGATATTGTAGCACCGGGCTTTTAGCTTTTTCCCTTCAGGACCGACTTTGTGAAGGAACACGATGTCATTGTTTCCGTCGAGGATGGCCTGGTGGATTTCTTCCCGGGTCACGATCTTGAACTTGTAAGGATAGATCGCCTTGATCCGGGCAGGCGTACTGATCTCCTTGCTCAGCTCGTCGGCGATGAGGTAAAGGGTCTTGGTGTGCACATCCTGCATATTGTCATTGTAGTGTTTGAAGATATTTGAAGACAGGTATTCGGGATGTTCGCGCATCAGGTTGACATGGTTCTGCATGAATTTGACGATGATGCCAAGCTTATAAATATAGTTCTCGGGATCAACACCGTAATAACCGAGGGGAACGGAGACAATATCCTTCAGATCGTCGATGGTGAGATTTTGTCCGCCAAGCGAAAGATGCAGAAAGACATACCGGGAATCGGTTTTGTCGCGTTCGAAGCTGACGAGAGAGGTATAAAGAAATGAACAGTTGGGATCCTGCGATTTTTTGGCAAATTCGGATGCTTTAATGAATTCGAAATCGTTGATCTTCCAAAGTTTTTCCATAACATCCTTGATCTCGAAATTAAAGTCAGACATCGGGCTCTCTTCAAGCACGACGTATGTCTTCGTCTTCATAAAATGGTCAAGATCCTGTTTGTCGGGCACATATTCTTTCTGTGCGAAGAGGATGCCGGATCCGGCAAACATGAGTAAAGCAAGCGTCATTCGTTTCATATGGGTTATCTCATTTAAGTGAACATCCGATTTCATCTTTCCCGGGATCTGTAACTGCCCGGGAAGGGCAATTCATTTACACTCCAATGCTTCTATGGAAGCATTCGACCGGGGGAAGATACCTGCACTTTAATGGTGCTCCCCCGCCTGATCAAACGTAATGAGTAACAGAAGATTTCCGGTTTCCCGAATTATGCCGGGAAATAAAGAGGGTTACGTTCGTTGAATTTACGTATATAGAAGAATTTTAGTTGCTTTTTTTTGCGTTTTCTTAAGGCCATATATTCATCGTAAAGTTCAGTGTCCTTCATCAACAATATTTCCACGCTGGAGACATCGTAATCGTAAAGTTTCCCGGTTTGAAAGTCCATGAGATACTGCCGGGTTTCGGAATTTTTGTACGATCGCGGGCTCATCATGTAGGGTGAATAATACGGATAATAATTATAGGGGTCGTAGAAGCGGTTTTCATACGTGGTGATGCTGGCGACAAAATGACAGATACTGCCCACGATGGTTATCCGGTTAAAACCTTCGCTAAGCTGGATGTAGAGCACACCATTACGGCTGAAACCCCAGATTTTATTCATGGCAATGTCGTGCCTTACACCTTGGACATCGAAAAATGAAAGCCTCTTTTCTGAGAGCACATTTTTATAAAAATCGGGGTCGGAATAATCGAAATTGGTAATCAATCTTGCCGGGGGAACAGGATCATTATTTTTCACCTGGTCAAAAACAATGTAAAAACCCTCCTTAAATTTGAAATCGGGAGAGTATTTCACCTTTCCGGCATTATTGTCCTGGGCCATAAGCTGGACGCTAACCAGCACAACGGCAAGCATGAAGAAGATCCGGTTCATAAAATCAGGTTTTATTGTCGTCAATGTTTTTTCGGGTTCTTAGGAGTAAAATTATTATTAAAACGAAAGTATTGAAAGTTTATGATTAAAATATTATTCCCGATCCATATTGCGGGTAACTTTATAACGGTATCGACGTATATGATTTACCCGCGTAGCTGCGAAAAACTTAGCCAACTTTAACCATCACTGCATTATAAGGTTTTTCTATGAACTTTTCCGAAACCCTGATCAGGATTCTGACACCGGAAGTCCCTCTCAAGGATCATGAACGAAAACACCGTATTTTTCTTCATGTGGTCATCTCCTATATGGCCATGCTGATCCTTCTGACCGTAGGGCTGAGATTCGTATCTGACCGGTATTATCTGAATGCCGGTGTTTTACTGGGTGCTTTCATCCTTTTGCTGGCCAACCGTATCGTGTTTTCCCCGGTCAGGCATTTTAACATATCTTCCATCATTCTCTCCACGGTATTAGGACTAACCTTTCTTTATAATTTCTACTCGTATGCCAGCATGCCCAATGCCTGGCTCTGGTTTTTCCTCTATCCCATTTTTGTGATGATCCTCCTGGGACCCGGCAGAGGCATCATCTTCGCGGTCCTTCTTCCGGTCCTGTTCCTCCCCGGAATTTTCCTGAAAACGAACTTTCCGCTTGTCAACCGTAACATCTATTTTATCTCGACGCTCTTCCTGGGATATTTCGCCCTCCTTCTCCTGGTGTATCTCTTTGACGAGGTTCGTCACCGCGATACCAAAATGTACAAGGAGCAGATCGAAAAAGCCCTGCAGGAGGCACAGGAAAAGAATGATTTCATCTCACGCCTCTCCCATCAGCTCCGCACTTCACTGAATAACATCCTGTTGGTCAACAATCTTGTCAATGCCGCCAACCTCGACAGTTCCCAGAAAGATCTGATCGACACGCTTCAGGCATCGACGAACAACCTGGTGGATGCGGTCAATAAAATGATCGATGTCTCCCGCCCCGAGATGATCCAGCTCAAGGAGAGCAATATCAGCTTCGAACTGGGGTCAACCCTCGAGAACATCGTTAAGCTCTTCCGGAACAATGAAAAAACAATTATCGAGCATCATGTTTCCGATACACTTGTCAACTATATTGTGGGTGACCCGATTAAGCTGAAGCAGATCTTTCTGAATCTTCTTCAGTGCATTGTCCAGCAGGCGGGTGATTTTCCGCTCAGACTGATGATTGCAGCTTCACCCCGGAACGAGAGCCGCAATGACATCTTCATCCATTTTTCCATTTCAAGTTGTTTCCTGAATCCTGAAGGAGAAAATGCAGCTGTGGTTGCCGATGAAGAATGCCTGGCGCCACCTCAGGGATTCACTGCTCTCGATCTGAACAATACAGCCCGGTTGGTCGAATTTTCCGGAGGCAACCTGACGGTTGAAAAACGGGACCACAAAACGCTCTTCACTTTCACCCTCAAATACCAGAAAGACCTCTCCAGGCGGATCGACCAGCCTGTCGAAAAACTTTCGATCCTTGAGCCACAGAAAGTCGACCTGAAAAACTCAAACGTCCTCCTGGTAGAAGACAACCTCATCAACCAGAAGATCGTTCTGCTCAGCCTGAAAAATATCGTCCGTAATGTGGACGTTGCTCTGAACGGCAAGGAAGCACTCGACCGGTTCGGTACTTCCAAATACGATATCATTCTGATGGATATCCAGATGCCGGTGATGGATGGCATCATTGCCACAAAAAAGATCAGGGAGATCGAATCGAGCACCAACACCCAGACCCCCATCATTGCCATTACCGCCAATGCTCTTTCGGGCGACAGGGAAAAGTGCCTCGCTGTGGGCATGAACGACTACATCAGCAAGCCCTTCCAGGTGGACATCCTGATTTATAAAATGAAAAGGCTGCTGGAACAGGAAGCCTAGAATGAAGCAGTGACCGGATGACGGTGTCCGGCTGGTGCCGTTAACCCTGCACACTGATCGGATAATGCCTCTTCCCGCTTCGACGTTCGATCCCCAAAGTTCCGTAGCTCTCCAAGTCAAAACTGCCCCTTCTGTTACGGGCTCCCCGGCTCACTCTTTTAAAACTGCGGACGGATCCCGATCACCAGGATATCATCGACCTGTTCGAGGTTACCCCGCCATTCTTCGATGCTGTCTTCAAGATATTCGCGTTGCTTCTTCACGGGTAACTGATGGATGGTGAGCAGCAGGTGTCTTAACCGGCGGTATTTATACTTCTTTCCTTCCGGTCCGCCGAACTGGTCTGCATACCCGTCGGTAAAGATGTAGATCATGTCATCCTTTTCGACTTTCATTTTATGGCTCGTGAAGATCTTTCGAATCGGGTCGTCGGGATCGGAGTCGGCGCCGACAGAGAACCGGTCGCCTTTGACTTCGATCAGTTTATTGTCGCGGATGAGGTACAGGGGATTGAAGGCTCCGGCGAATTCCAGGATCATCGATTTGCGGTCAAGAACGCAGAAGGCCAGATCCATCCCGTCTTTGAGGGCCAGATCTTCCACGTTCCCAAAGATCTCATCGAAATTGGAGTTCAGGGCATTCAGGATTTCCCCCGGATCATATATCCGTTGCATGTTGATGATCTTGCGGAACAGCTCGAAACCGATGAGCGACATAAACGCCCCGGGGACTCCATGACCCGTGCAGTCGATGGCGGCCACAAAGATTTTCCCTTCCAGCTCGGAGATCCAGTAAAAATCGCCGCTCACGAGCTCCTTCGGTTTATGCAGGATGAACGATTCCGGAAGGATGGATTTGAAAAGCCGCGAAGTGGTGAGCATCGCCTGCTGGATACGCTGGGCATATTTCAGGCTGTCTTCGATATTTTTGTTCCTGCGGCTCAGCAGATCCTTCTGCCGGGCGACTTCCCGGGCTGCCACATCACGTTCCCGCAAAATCCTGTTTGACCGCCTCAGGGTTTTAGTCCGGTACTGGATCAAAACGTAAATCAGGAATATCCCGAGAATGACATAAGAAATGTAGGCAAAACCGGTCTTCCAGAACGGAGCGACAACGATGATCCGGATTTCCGTCCCTTTTTCATTCCATTCGCCATCGCTGTTCGTGCCGCTGACCCTGAAAAGGTAATCTCCGGCAGGAAGATTGGAGAAGGTGACCGAATGCTGACTTCCCAGCGGCACCCAGTTTTCACCACTTCCGGGCTCTTTCAGCGAATACCGGTAACTGTTGCTCGACGGAGCCGTAAAATCGAGGGCGCTGAAACCGATATTGAACGACTGGTTGTACCTGACCTTCATGGATGGATTTTCGGGAGAGACATAATGATCGCTAACCCCCTGGTTATCGATCGTCTCAAAATTGGTGATGACCACCGGGGGAACCCTGTGGTTCACAGGCAGCCTGTCGGGATAAAAGGCATTGAAACCCGCAATTCCCCCGAAAAACATCTCTCCTCCGTGCGAGAAGAATCCTGCGCCCAGATTGAACTCATAACTCTGCAATCCTTCAGATATCCCATAATTCGTAAAAATCCCTGTTTCAGGGTTGTAACGGGAAAGTCCTTTGTTGGTGCTCATCCACAGCAGGGAATCGCGATCTTCCAGAATTTTGTAAATGAAATTATTGGGCAACCCGTCCGACTCCGTAAAATGGCTGAAGGTACGGGTTGAGGGGTGAAAGCGGCTAAGGCCCGAAGGAGAGCCGATCCAGAGGATGCCCCGGGAGTCTACAAAAAGGGAGAAAACCGATTTGGCGATCAGTCCGGTCGTATCATCTTTTTCCGTGTAATGGTAGTAGATGTTACGTTCGGGAAGATAGGAAATCAGGCCATTGTCCGTTCCCATCCAAACCTGGTTCCGAGCGGTCGGTGACGATGGCATAGACGACATTGATGTGGGTCCGGATGCTGTCATTGTAAATCTGATCGATGTGGGTGATGAGATCCAGTTTCCGCTGGAAACGGAACACCCCTTCATCGGTCCCGATCCAGATATCGCCTCTGAGGTCGCCTGTAATCACGAAAATGTGTCGCCCCTCGAGATCGAATCCGGGGACGGATTTAAAATAGTCGCCAAAGCTCATGAACCGTCTTCCGTCGTAAAGGCTCAGTCCTTCAGTGGTGCCGATCCAGATCAGGCCTTGCCGGTCTTTATAAATGCTCCTGATGTTATTGCTGATGATCTGTTTTTGGGGATCGGACGCATTTCTTGAATAGTGCTCCACTCCGCCATCGGGCCACTGAATGATATCGAGGCCATTGTTCCACAAACCGACCCAAAGATGATCCTTCCCGTCTTCGAAGATGGATGAGACCATATCCGACGAAAGCCTGGGGAAGGAACTGGGTGAAGAATCATAAACCCTGAACTTCCGGGGTTTAAGGTCGATTTTGACCAGCCCCTGAAACCCTCCGGCCCAGAGGTTATTTGTTCTATCGCGGACAATCGTGTTAAAAGTCGAAAGTGTGAAGGGGGTCTTATTGACAAACAACGAACTGTAATTTTCAAATTCAGCATTCCGTTTTTCAAACTTGCTGATCCCGGAATTTGTGGTTAACCACAGGTTCCCGTCCTGGTCCCCGGTCAGATCATTGATCACATTTTCGGGACTTCCGGTAAAGGGCGACCTGTCGGGGTAGAACCGCCGGAAGGTATCGTGAATGCGGTCATACCGGTTGAGTCCGTCGGAGGTGCCGATCCAGAGTTCCTTGTTACTGTCTTCAAAGATGGCTCTGACCTGGTCCGAAGATATGGTAAGAGGGTTCAGGGGATCATGAAAGAAATGCCTGAATTCAGAGGTTTCCGGATCAAATGAAAAGAGCCCGTCTTTGGTGCCGAACCAGATCAGGCCGTTGGCATCTTCCAGCATCCCGCCATTGCTATTGAAAAGGATCGGGACCCGTTCATTGTAAAAATGTCTGAAGATCTTCACTTCGCCTGTGGCAGGAATGATCTCATGAAGATGTTTTTCCGTTTTGAACCAGATGTTGCCATGGCTATCGCAACAGACGGCATAAATCTGCAAGCCCGTTTCCACTGAGGTCGTCCCTGCCCTCTTATACTGTCTGAATTCCCCGGTCTGCCTGTCAAAAAAATTCAGACCGTCACTGGTTCCGACCCACAGATTTCCGTTCCCGTCTTCCGCGATACACCGGATAAAATTGTTGGAGAGGCTCGTGGTATCAAAAGGCTGATGGCGATAGATCCGGAAGGTATATCCGTCGAAACAATTGAGTCCGTCGGTTGTCCCCACCCAGAGGAACCCATATGAATCGACATAATTGACGATGACCCGTGTTTGTGAAATGCCATCTTCGACCGTGAAGAGTTCGGCCCCCGGGTATGTGGTCGCATCGTCGCGGGCATTTGCCAGATAAGGCAGCACCAGGAGGCAAATGATAATGGCCGCATGTAGCTTTACAGTCATATAATCCGGGTTATTTTCTGAAGAAAGCCGTTGCCCGGATGAAATCAGGCGGGACGGTTATTATTCTCCAACGCGATGGCTCCATGTCCGCGGGTGAGCTTCATGTAATGCTTTGAGGGAGATTCAAGGAATGAACCCAGCCTGTATTCCTCCCACCGGCTGTCGACCTGCCTGATGATCGCTTCATCCATCACGACCGGATTTGGCCATGGGCGTGAAAACCCGTCATGATGTTTTGTTTTGGCTGTTCCATCCACGAATACCCTGACAGCGCCCGACGGATCCTTCATCCGCACCACGTCCCTGCCGGGCTCGACATTATTAAGGATATACCAGAAAAACACGTTCTCCTCATGCGGGTTGACCCCGGAATCGGCAAAGATGAAAAAATCAAACCCGGCGTATTCGGCGGAGACGGCGAGTGTTGAACACAGTTTGAGGAAGGTGTAATCTTCCCGTTTTGTGATATTCATCAGACAATATCCTTTCAAGTCGTTCTCACGGGCGACACTCAGGCGCTCACCCAGCATCTGATCGGTTTCTTCCCGGGAGTAATGGTCGTTTTCGTAACTATTTTGTACGGCTGACCGGATGAAAAGTTCTTCTTTTCGCTTTTTTGTGAGATCAATTCCCGCTTTGGATCCAAAGCCGGTAAAATCGGCAGAATGATCCAGGACATCGAGGGGGCCGGAGGAAATCAGAATATCCCTCAGCGGGTCGATGCGTCTGCAGTTCCGGAATCAGGGTCCGGAGGTCATGAATATCGGCGGAGGCATCGGTAACGAGAAGCAGTTTGTTGAACATCATCTGGCCCGCACCCCACAAGGCATTCATCACCTTCCTGCGCCTGTCCGGGATAGGATTTGTCGATGGAAACAATGGTCAGGTTATGAGCAACGCCGAAATCGGGAATTTCCATATCCTTCATTTCGGGAACGACGGTTTTACGGATGGGGAGCATGAAAATCCGTTCGGTAGCCCGGGCGATCCAGGCATCTTCCTGAGGGGGGATCCCGACGATGGTGGCGGGATACACGGCATTTTTCCGGTGGGTGATGCAGGTCAGATGAAAGACGGGATAATCGTCCTCAAGCGAATAAAAACCGGTATGATCACCGAAGGGTCCCTCGCGGCGCAGATCTTCAGCGGGGTCCACATAACCTTCGAGGATGATATCGGCATCGGCGGGCACTTCGATGTCCTGGGTTATGCACCGGACAAGCGGGACCTGCTTTTGCCGGAGGAACCCGGCAAAAAGGTATTCATCGACATTGTCCGGCAGCGGTGCTGTGGCTGAGTAGGTGTAGACCGGATCGCCGCCGAGAGCCACTGCCACGGGCATTTTTTTACCGAGGGCTTTGTATCTGTCGAAATGGGAAGCTCCTGTTTTGTGCCTGTGCCAATGCATTCCTGTGGTTTTATCGTCAAACACCTGCATGCGGTACATGCCTGCATTCCGTTCACCGGTTTCCGGATTTACCGTATGCACGATGGGCAGGGTGATATACCTCCCGCCGTCGGGGGGCCATGTTTTCAGGACAGGAAGGATGGAGAGGCCGGCGTCGCGAAGGACGACTTCCTGGCAGGGGGCTTTCCGGGAAGTCAGTGCGGGGAAGAAGGATGCCAGCCGTCCAAGTTGCGGGAGCATGGCGATCTTTTGCATGATCCCGGCGCCTGCGCCGGTGAACCGGCTAAAAATTTCGTCGATCCGCCGGGAGATGTCATCCAGGTCATCAACCCCGAGTGCCATGCACATCCTCCGGTACGAACCCATGGCATTCATCAGGACGGGAAACGCCGTGCCGGTATTGGTGAAAAAGAGGGCCTTCCCTCCCCCGTCCAGATTTGGAGAACCGGTCGGTGATCTCGGAAATTTCCAGGACGGGATCCGTAAAGACATCCACCCTTTTCAGCTCACCGGCTGCTTCAAGAGCATGGATAAATGAAGTTAAACTCCCGTATGCCATTTCAGAATTTTATCAGCGAAATTAAACATATTCAACCAAAGACGCCCGGGTATCAAGGTTTTGTTCACTCCCATGTGCCGGTAAAATAGGAAAAAAATACCGGTGAAAATCATTTCGCCGGTATCTCGTTTTCAGCTCAGGTGTTATGCGTTGTCACTCATCATCATCTTTCATCCCCATGGCAATTTTTTCAAGCATGCTCGTACTGATGGATTTAGGCCTTTCCAGGGGATACCCCAGGGCCCTGTCCCAGATGATGTTTGCACAGATGCCAATGGCACGGCCGATTCCGAACAGTACAGTATAGAAAGTCATATTCCGTGACCCCGTAATGCCACTGGATGATCCCTGACTGGGCATCAACATTAGGCCAGGGGTTTTTCGCCTTACCCTGTTCCTTGAGGATGGGAGGAACCACTTTGTAGAGGATATCAGTGTATTTGAATAACTGGATCGTCAGTCATATGCTTCAGGCAGAACTCACGTTGCAGGGAATATCGCGGGTCGGTCTTTCTCAGAACGGCGTGCCCGTAACCCGGGATCACCTGGCCCGAATTGAGGGTATCCCAGACGAACTGCTTCATTTCCTCTTCGGTGGGGATTTTCCCTCCCATTTTATCGCTGAGATCCTGGATCCAACGCAGGACTTCCTGGTTTGCCAGGCCGTGAAGCGGTCCGGCAAGTCCGTTGATCATGGCCGAAATGGAAAGATAAATGTCCGAAAGGCTGCTGGCTACCAGGTGACCGGTATGGGCGCTGACGTTTCCGCTTTCATGGTCGGCATGAATGATAAAATTCATCCGGGTGACATCATCATAGGGTTTATCAATTCCCATCATATGGGCAAAATTACCTCCCATGTCGAGATTGGGATTGGATTGGATCCGTTTTCCTTCCCGGTACAGTTTACGGTAAATATAAGCGCCGATCTCCGGCAAGTTTGGCGAGCAGGTTCAGGGCATCCTCATAGGTAGGGTCCCAGTAATCCAGCTTATTCAGTCCGGCATGGTATTTTTTGGTGAAGAAGGATTCCCTGTTCATCGTCAGGATGGCCGTGGAAAAAATGGCCATCGGATGACTGCAGCAGGGGAATGCATCGATAACTTCATAGACATACCTGGGAAGGATCCTGCGTTTGTTGATCTCGTCAGCCACTTCGGCGACATCATTATCATCGGGCATATCGCCGGTGAGCAGGAGGAAAAACAGACCTTCGACATAAGGCATTTCACCGCCCTTTGGTTTTGGCAGTTTTTCAAATACTTCGGGCAGGGTGTATCCCCGGTACCGGATACCCTCATTGGGATCGAGGTAGGAAATATCAGTCACAAGGCTTTTCAGCCCCCGCATTCCTCCGATGATCTGGGAAATGGTAACCTTGTCAACAACCGTATCACCGTATTCCTTGAACAGTTTCTCGGTCCTGGGACGCCAGGACTGGATTTTTTCGTAAAGTCTGTCTTTAAGGTTGGACATATATTATAAGTATTTTTGGGGTTTAATGAATGCATTCAATCGTCATCAAACGATAAAAATAATAATTTTTTATATATACAGATACAGATTTGTTAATTTGATCACGGCTGAACCAGTGTTAAATACAAGCACCATTGCAAAACGTTTTGTTTACCCCATAGCCGTTGGGTTTCAGAAGCAAAGGTCCATTGCGGTGAAAAAAGAAAATTAACTGGCACAAATCGATATGCACCGGGGTTCAGAGGCATGAATGCGGGTGGCAGAGAAAAAAAAAGCCCCGGAGTTACCGGGGCGATGTGATGGAGGAAATTCCCGATTATTTTTCATACCCGTAGACGGACCTGTTACCCAGTTCTTCTTCGATACGGAGAAGCTGGTTATATTTGGCCATACGGTCGGAGCGGCTGAGTGAGCCGGTTTTGATCTGGCCTGAATTGGTAGCCACGGCGATATCGGCGATGGTTGAATCTTCCGTTTCACCCGATCGGTGGGAGGTCACTGTGGTATATCCTGCCCGGTGAGCCATATCGATGGCATCGAGGGTTTCGGTGAGCGTCCCGATCTGGTTCACTTTGATCAGGATGGAGTTGGCGCAGCCCATGTCGATTCCTTTTTTCAGGAATTCGACATTGGTGACAAAGACATCGTCGCCGACGAGCTGGCATTTGTCCGCCGATTTTTTCCGTGAGGATTTTCCAACCGTCCCAGTCATTTTCATCCATACCGTCTTCGACCGAATCGATGGGATATTTGCTGATCAGTTCAGCGATATAGTCGGCCTGTTCTGCAGATGATCTGTTTCGGCCCCTTTTTCCCCTTCAAAGATGGTGTAGTCGTATTTACCGTTCTTGTAAAATTCTGAAGCGGCGCAATCGAGGCCAATGGCCACCTGTCCGCCTTCGGCTTTTTTCCCGGGTTTGTATCCGGCAGCCTGATGGCCTTCAGGATGCATTCGAGAGCATCTTCGGTGCCGTTGAGTTCGGGAGCAAATCCGCCTTCATCACCGACAGAGGTGGTGAGTCCGCGGTCTTTCAGGACTTTTTTCAGGGCATGGAAAACTTCGGCGCCCATCCGCAGACCTTCGCGGAAGGTTTTGGCGCCAACGGGACGGATCATGAATTCCTGGAAGGCGATGGGAGCATCGGAGTGGGAACCGCCGTTGATGATATTCATCATGGGGACGGGAAGTACTTTTGGCATTTGCGCCACCGATGTAGCGGTAGAGCGGCATATCGTGGTACATGGCGGCGGCTTTGGCTGTGGCCAGTGATACGCCGAGGATAGCATTTGCACCCAGTTTGCTCTTTGGTTTTGGTCCCGTCGAGTTCGATCATTTTCCGGTCGACGCCAACCTGGTCGAGAGCATTCATGCCGATCACTTCTTTGGCGATGATGGTATTGACATTTTCAACGGCTTTGAGAACACCTTTTCCGTTGTAACGACCTTTATCGCCGTCGCGCAGTTCGAGAGCTTCATTTTCGCCTGTAGAGGCACCGGAAGGAACGGCTGCACGGCCTACAAAGCCGCTGGCCAGGGTTACTTCCACTTCCACTGTCGGATTTCCGCGTGAGTCAAGAATTTCGCGGGCATGAACATCAACAATTTGTCCCATAATTGAAATTTTTTAAGTATGATAAATAATGTAGTCCGCAAAAAAGGGATAAAGACAGAAAACAGCTTTATCCCTTTTTAACATCAAAAATATGCCGTCAGAAGAATCTTACGATTCTTTCTGTTCTTCATCTTCGTTTTCTTCTTCTTCCGTTTGGGTCTTCTTCACTCGGCTATTTTCTGCCTTGACAGTTTCTTCAGCTCGATTCGTTTCGCTGGCTTCGGAGCTGTTCGCCTCTTCCGGTTCATTCGGTTTCTTCGATCACTTCAGCATCTTCAACAACGGCGGTCGGTGTGGTTTCAGCCTCCGGCTGTCCGGTTTCGGATTTTTTCTTACTGCCTCTGCGACGTCTGCGGCCGCCGGTTTTTCCTGCGGCTTCTCCGCCAAGGAGGTTTTCATTAAAGTCGACCAGTTCGATAATGGCCATTTCGGCACTGTCGCCCAGCCGGTTCCCGAGTTTGAGGATCCGGGTATATCCACCGGGACTGTTCGGCAATTTTACCGGCCACTTCGCGGAACAGTTCGGAAACGGCATCCTTATCCTGGAGGTAGCTGAACACAACGCGCCTTGAATGAGTGGTATCATCCTTCGATTTTGTGATCAGGGGCTCGACAAAACTTCTCAGAGCCTTAGCCTTGGCCGTGGTGGTGGTGATCCTTTTATGCTTGATCAGAGAGGAAGCCATATTTGCCAGCATCGCTTTTCTGTGACCGGCTTTCCTGCCTAAATGGTTAAAGCTTTTCCTGTGTCTCATTTTGAATTATTCCTTGTCTAATTTATACTTACTTATATCCATCCCGAAATTCAGGCTCATCGAAGAGAGGAGTTCTTCAAGTTCGGTCAGGGATTTCTTACCAAAGTTTCTGAATTTGAGCAAATCGTTCTTATTAAACTTCACCAGGTCACCCAGGGTATCCACTTCAGCAGCTTTCAGGCAGTTGAGGGCCCGGACGGAGAGGTCCAGGTCAACCAGTTTTGTTTTCAGGAGCTGGCGCATATGGAGTACTTCTTCATCGAATTCTTCATTGGCAAATTTCTCATCCGAATCGATGGTGATTTTCTCATCGGAGAAGAGCATGAAATGGTAGATGAGAATTTTGGCGGCTTCTTTCAGTGCATCTTTCGGATGAACGGAACCGTCGGTTTTGATATCCATGACCAGTTTTTCATAGTCGGTTTTCTGTTCCACCCTGTAATTTTCGATGGCGAAGGTCACATTTTTCACAGGGGTAAAGATGGAATCGATGGCGATCAGTCCGAATTCGGCATCCACGGGTTTATTTTCTTCAGCGGGAACATATCCTCGGCCCTTATTGACGGAAAGTTCCATCTGGAGTTTCACGTCAGTTTCCATGTGGCAGATCACATGTTCGGGATTCAGCACTTTAAAGCCGCTGAGGAATCGCTGCAGATCGCCTGCCTTGAATACATCCTGCCCGGTAATGGTCACCATTACTTTCTCATCATTGATATCTTCAATCTGCTTCTTAAAACGGATTTGTTTAAGGTTCAGAATTATCTGAGTCATGTCTTCAATTACACCGGTAATTGTAGAGAATTCATGCTCAACACCTTCGATTTTTATGGTTGTTATGGCATATCCTTCGAGGGAAGAGAGGAGAATTCTCCTGAGTGCATTCCCTACGGTAATGCCATAACCGGGTTCAAGCGGGCGAAACTCGAACTTACCGTATTGATCATCGGCTTCGAGCATTATAACCTTATCCGGTTTTTGAAAAGCTAAAATTGCCATAATAAAATGTGTAGTTATATTATTTTGAATACAGTTCGACGATCAGCTGTTCCTTAATGTTTTCAGGGATCTCCTGTCTTTCAGGTCTGTTAAGGAATTTGCCTGCCATTTGACTTCCATCCCATTCCAGCCATGCGGCTGAAGTGTTACGGCGTGACGCCAGTGAATCGGTGATCGTCAGCAAAGATTTGGATCTTTCTCTCACGCCGACGATATCACCTGGTCGGAGGGTATAGGAAGGTATATTAACCAGTTCGCCATTCACGGTGATATGACGGTGGGTAACAAGCTGCCGTGCCGCTGCCCGGGAGGGAGCAATGCCAAGGCGGTAAACCACGTTATCGAGACGTGATTCCAGGAGCTGGAGCAGAACTTCACCGGTTACACCTTTGCTGGCTGAAGCCCGTTCAAACAAATTTCTGAATTGTTTTTCGAGAATGCCGTAGGTATATTTGGCTTTCTGCTTTTCTTTAAGCTGAAGTCCGTATTCGGAGGTTTTACGTCTCCTTTTGTTCATTCCGTGTTGTCCGGGAGGATAATTTTTCTTTTCAAAATTTTTATCCGCCCCGTAAATGGGTTCACCAAATTTTCTGGAAATCTTGGTTCTTGGTCCTCTGTATCTCGCCATTTATTTAAGAATTTACGATTTTATTATTATACCCTTCTTCTTTTCGGTGGACGGCAGCCATTGTGTGGCAAAGGAGTCACGTCGACGATTTCCGTCACTTCAATCCCCATCGAATCGATGGTCCTGATTGCTGATTCCCTGCCTGAACCCGGTCCTTTGACATACACTTTCACCTTTCTCAGTCCGAGATCATAGGCCGTTTTTGCCACAATCCTGGGCAGCCATCTGTGCTGCATAAGGGGTATTTTTCTTTGAGCCTTTGAAGCCCATTTTACCGGCTGACGACCATGAGATGACCTGGCCAGAGCCGTTGGTCATGGAAACAATGATGTTATTGAATGAAGCATGTACATGCGCCTGTCCGGTCGGTTCAACGTTAACAACTTTTTTTCTTGACGATCCAGTCTTTTTTGCCATCTTATTAATACTTATTTGGTTGCTTTCTTCTTGTTAGCTACGGTTTTCTTCCTGCCTTTACGCGTTCTGGCATTGTTCTTAGTGCTCTGGCCCCTGACGGGAAGACCGATACGGTGACGGATACCACGGTAGCAACCGATATCCATAAGACGTTTGATGTTCAGCTGTACGGATGATCGCAGTTCTCCTTCCACCTTAAACTCTTCATTGATCACCTTCCTGATCGTGGCGATCTGATCATCGTTCCAGTCTTTTACCTTAATATTATTGTCCACACCTGCCTTACCCAGGATGGTTTTGGCAGCACTTCTGCCGATCCCGTAAATGTAGGTAAGACCGATTTCACCTCTTTTGTTTTTCGGCAAATCAACGCCAACAATTCTAGCCATAATTATCTGGTTATTTTATTTTTCACTATTCCTTAACCCTGACGCTGTTTGAACTTCGGGTTCTTTTTGTTAATCACGTATAACCGCCCTTTTCTTCTGACGATTTTGCAGTCTGCACTGCGTTTTTTTACAGATGCTCTAACTTTCATTTCACTATTTTATTTATATCTGAATGTTATTCTCCCTTTTGTTAAATCGTACGGTGACATTTCCACCTTGACCCTGTCTCCCGGAAGAAGCTTGATGTAATGCATCCGCATCTTCCCGGAGATATGGGCCGTGATGACATGTCCGTTTTCAAGTTCAACGCGGAACATGGCGTTGGACAATGCTTCGGTTATGACACCGTCTTGTTCGATTGAAGGTTGTTTGGACATAGACTTATGCTTGTTTTATGACTTCTTCAATATAACGAAAATGTTGATAACACATCGGGTTTCCCGTCATCCACCGCCACAGCCAGTTCAAAATGTGCCGATGGCATCCGGTCCTTCGTCCGGATGGTCCATCCGTCAGCTTCCTGCAGGATATGCCGTTTTCCCATATTGATCATCGGTTCTATGCAGATCACCATTCCCTTTTTCAGCAGGACTCCCGTCCCTTTTCGGCCGTAATTAGGAACTTCGGGCTCTTCGTGAAGATGTTTCCCAAGTCCGTGACCAACCATTTCTCTTACAACACTATAACCATAAGACTCGCAATAAGTTTGAACGGCATAACCGATATCACCGATCCGGTTTCCGCTCACGGCCTGTTCAACGCCAAGGAGCAGCGACTCCCGGGTCACCCTCATCAGTTCGGTCAGACTGCTTATCCACCTCGCCGACGGCAAAACTGTAAGCAGAATCGCCGTAATACCCATTAAGGATCACACCACAATCGATCGACAAAAGGTCCCCTTCTTTCAGGACATAGCCTGAAGGGATCCCATGGACGACCTGTTCATTGACAGAAGTGCAGAGTGTTTTGGGGTAACCGTTGTATCCCAGGAACGCGGGAACCGCACCGGTGATCCCTGATAAACGTCTCTGCAATCCTGTCAATCTCGAGCGGTGGTTATTCCCGGCCTGATATGCCTGGCGACTTCAGCCAGTGTTTTGGACACAAGAAGATTGCTTGCTCTCAGTTTTTCAATTTCTTCCGCCGTCTTATAATATATCATCAAAGAACGTCTCCTTTATCATGGCTAAATAGCCGCTGCACTGCCCGTTCTGCCTTTGATCCGTCCGCCCGACTTCATCAGACCGTCGTAGTGGCGCATCAGGAGGTGACTTTCAATCTGCTGAAGGGTGTCGAGCACAACACCGACCAGGATCAGAAGCGAAGTTCCTCCGTAGAACTGGGCAAACTGGTTATTGACACCGGCCATGATGGCAAACGTCGGCAGGATGGCGATGATTGCCAGGAAAATGGAACCGGGCAGGGTGATTCTCGACATGATGGTATCGAGAAATTCAACGGTTTTCCTTCCGGGTTTCACGCCGGGGATAAATCCGCCGTTTTTCTTCATATCTTCGGCCATCTGGACCGGGTTTATTGTGATGGCCGTATAAAAATAGGTAAAGAGGATGATAAGGACCGCCAGTACAAAGTTGTACCAGAAGCCCCTGAAATTGGAGAATGCTGCCAGGAAGCCGGTCATCCCCTGTGAATTGGCAAATCCTGCCACGGTAATGGGGATCATCACCAGCGCCTGGGCAAAGATGATCGGCATAACACCGGCAGCATTCACTTTAAGAGGAATGTACTGCCGCACCCCGCCATATTGTTTGTTACCGACGATCCGTTTGGCGTACTGAACGGGAATACGACGTGTTCCCTGGACAAGCAGGATCGTGCCCATGAAGACAAAGAACAGGACCACGATCTCGAGCAGGAAGGAAACAAGACCTCCCTGTTCCAGCCGGCCGCCGAATTCGGCCACCAGGGCAAAGGGCAGCCGGGCGATAATCCCGATCATGATGATGAGCGATATCCCGTTACCGATTCCTTTGTCCGTGATTTTTTCGCCGAGCCACATGACAAACATCGTTCCGGCGGTCAGGATAAGGATGGATCCGATCCGGGAGAAGCCGGGGGTGAATGCTTCCGGAGCCTGGGCGTGCAGGTTGGCAATATAGCCCGGTGCCTGCAGGAACAGAATACCGACAGTGAGGTAGCGCGTGATCTGGTTGATCTTCCGTCTTCCGCTTTCCCCTTCACGTCTGCAGCTTCTGGAAGTACGGAACAGCGATCCCGAGCAGCTGTACGATGATTGAAGCGGAGATGTAAGGCATGATCCCCAGTCCGAAAACGGAAGCATTGGAAAATGCACCGCCACTGAACATATCCAGGAGGCCCATCACGCCCTGAGCGGTCTGGTTCCTCAACCCTTCAAGTGCCGTAGGATCGATACCCGGGAGAACCACTTTTGTTCCCAGGCGGTAAACGAGCAAGAATACCAAGGGTATAGAGGATCCTTTTCCGGAGATCTTCGATCTTATAGATGTTCTTTATGGTTTCGATTAGCGCTCTCATGCGATGGTCTGTATTTAGCCGGTTTATTTTATAACTTCGACGGTTCCCTTTGCTGCTTCAATGATTTCTTTGGCTTTTGCCGAAAAAGCATGAGCTTTCACATTCAGCGATTTGCTGAGTTCTCCTTTGCCGAGGATCTTCACCAGGTCGTTTTTGGAAACAAGACCGGCTTCAATTAAGGTGTTGACATCAATATCGGTAACATTGCGTTTCTCGGCCAGATTCTGCGAGATACGCTGACATTGATGGCTTTATATTCCTTACGGTTGATATTGGTAAAGCCGAATTTCGGCAACCTTCTCTGCAGAGGCATCTGACCGCCTTCAAAGCCAATCTTCCTGGAATATCCCGATCTCGACTGAGCCCCCTTATGGCCTCTTGTGGATGTCCCTCCGGCGCCGGAGCCTTCGCCACGACCGATACGTTTTTTACTTTTGGTTGATCCCTTGGCCGGCTTTAAGTTACTCAAATCCATTTCTATAAAAATAAAAGGTTAAAGACTTTATAATTTTTCCACTTTCAGGAGATGTGACACCTTGCCGACCATACCCAGGATCTGGGGGGTGGCTTCCACTTCCACGGTCTTATGCATTTTCCTCAGGCCGAGTGCCTCCAGCGTTTTTTTCTGCCGTTCGGTGCTCCCGATTTTACTTTTCACCTGGGTGATTTTGATCTTTGCCATTGTTGACTTTTCTTTTTATCCGTTAAAAACTTTATCAAGAGTAACACCCCGGTGCTGAGCTATGGTATAAGGATCGCGGAGTTCGAGGAGCGCATTGAAGGTCGCTTTTACGAGGTTGTGGGGGTTGGAGGATCCTTTGGATTTGGCCAGTACGTCTTTGATCCCGACACTTTCCAGAACGGCACGCATGGCACCGCCGGCTTTTACCCCGGTACCGGACGAGGCCGGTTTCATGAAAACCACCGCTCCGCCGTATTTCGAAAGCTGCTCGTGGGGAATGGTACCGTTATAGACCGGGACCCGGATCAGGTTCTTCTTGGCATCTTCAACACCTTTGGCAATGGCCGTGGTCACTTCATTGGCTTTCCCAAGCCCGTAACCGACGATCCCGTCTTCATTTCCAACCACCACGATGGCAGAGAAGCTGAATGTTCTCCCGCCCTTGGTAACCTTGGTCACTCTCTGGATACTGACAAGCCTATCTTTTAATTCAAGATCGGTCGTCTTTACTTTCCTGATACTCGTAGACATAGTTTCGTTTTAAAATTTTAATCCGTTTTCCCTGGCAGCATCGGCGAGACTTTTAACCCTGCCATGGTACAGATAACCGTTTCTGTCAAAAATAACTTCTTTGATCCCTTTTTCAAGGGCTTTTTCAGCGATTAATTTACCAACAAGCTTAGCCTGTTCCGATTTGTTGATCCCTGTATTTTTCGACGATCTCTTTGACTTTTGAGGAAGCGGAAACCAGCGTTTCTCCGGAATTATCGTTAATAATCTGGACATAAATCTGCTTGTTGCTTCTGAAGACCGACATACGCGGTTTGGATTCACTGCCTGTCAAATCCGTGCGGATCCTTTTCTTTATCCTGAACCTTCTTTCACGCTTTGTTAAAGCCATGGTTATATTAATTTATCAATGATTAAACACTAGCAGACTTACCGGCTTTCCTCCTGACATCTTCACCGACAAACCGGATACCTTTCCCTTTGTAGGGTTCTGGCGGTCTGAACGACCTGATCTTCGCGGCCACCTGGCCGATCAGCTGTTTATCGGCGCTGGTGAGGGTAATTACCGGGTTGGACCGGCGTTCGGTAACGGCTTCCACTTTTACCTCCTCCGGGATCCGGAAAAAGATTTCGTGCGAATAGCCGAGGCTCAGTTCAAGGATCTGGCCCTTGGCTTCGGCCCGGTAACCCACACCGACGAGTTCCTGTTTGATGACATAGCCCTGGGAGACACCGTGAATCATATTGTAAATCAGCGAACGGTACAGACCATGCATGGATTTGTGCCGTTTTTGTTCGGTTGGCCTGGAGACCACAATTTCATTTTCTTCAACACTGATTTTGATATCGGTATTGACTTCCTGCTGCAGTTCGCCCTTGGGTCCCTTGACCGTCACCACATTGTCTTTGTCAACGCTGACCGTGACGCCTTGCGGGATCTCTATGGGTAAAATTCCTATCCTGGACATCTCTAAATTTTTTTAATATACATAACATAAAACCTCACCGCCGACATTCTTTTCGCGGGCTTCCTTATCGGTCATCACACCCTGTGAGGTGGAAATAATGGCAACACCGAGTCCGTTGAGCACTCTGGGAAGTTCCTTATGGTTGGCATACCTTCTGAGCCCCGGCCGGCTGGCACGTTCAATCCTTTTGATCGCCGGAACTTTGGTTTCCGGGTGATATTTGAGGGCGATTTTAATTTTACCCTGCGGTCCTGCTTCCTCGAACTTGTAATTCAGGATATATCCTTTTTCAAACAGGATGCGGGTCATATCCCTTTTCAGGTTTGAGGCAGGAATTTCCACAACCCTGTGCTTTGCCATCACGGCATTCCTGATTCGGGTAAGATAATCTGCAATAGGATCTGTCATCTCTTTAATTATTTATCTCTTTGTTACCAACTTGCTTTTTTCACACCGGGAATGAGTCCTGAGGAAGCCATTTCCCTGAAAACAATCCTGCTGACTCCAAATTGCCTCATATATCCTTTTGGTCTGCCGGTCAGTTTACAGCGGTTATGCAACCGGATCGGGTTGGAATTTCTCGGAAGCCTGCTCAGGGCAATGTAATCGCCTTCAGCTTTCAGCCGTGCTCTTTTTTCAGCGAACCGTTCAACCATTTTTTTACGCTTAACTTCACGAGCTTTCATTGATTCTTTAGCCATACGAACGATTTTTATTTTTTAAACGGTAATCCAAATTCTTTCAGCAGTGCCATGCCTTCTTCGTCGGTGCGGGCGGTGGTCACGAAGGTGATCTCAAGGCCCATGATCCGGCTGATCTTGTCGATGTCGATTTCCGGGAAGATGATCTGTTCGCTGATCCCGAGGGTATAGTTTCCCTTACCGTCAAACTTGCTGCCGACACCGTTGAAGTCCCTGATCCTGGGAAGGGCAACATTGATCAGCCTGTCCATGAATTCAAACATTTTTTCCCGGCGCAGGGTGACTTTGACGCCGATGGGCATTCCTTTCCTGAGTTTGAAATTGGAAACGTCCTTGGTGGAAAAGGTCTGGATGGCTTTCTGACCGGCGATATTCGACAGTTCATCCTGTGCAACATCGATGAGTTTTTTATCCGCAACGGCCTGACCGACGCCCGAGTTGATGATGACTTTCGTCAGCCGGGGAACCTGCATGACGGTTCTATAGCTGAATTTTTTTGTCAGAGCCGGCACGACCTCTTCGATATATTTGGTCCTAAGGTTCGGTGTATAGTCCATTACTTGATCTCCTCTCCTGATTTTTTAGAATACCTGACAACTTTGTTTTTATCGTTAAGTTTTCTTCCGATGCGGGTCGGTTTTCCGCTTGACGGATCAATAAGGTTAAGGTTGGAAATATGAATGGGAGCTTCCTGTTTGGTAATGCCGCCCTGGGGATTCTGCGCATTGGGTTTGGTATGCTTTGACACCATATTCACCCCTTCCACGATGGCTCTTTCCTTTTCCCTGAATATTTCGAGGACCCTGCCCTGCTGGCCTTTGTATTCACCGGCATTGACGTAAACCTGGTCTCCTTTTTTGATATGAAATTTCCTTTGCATCTGGATTTGCTTTTAATATTATAATACTTCAGGTGCCAGTGATACAATTTTCATGTATTTGTCACGCAGTTCCCTGGCCACGGGGCCGAAGATACGGGTGCCACGCATTTCATCGACGTTATTGAGAAGGACTACGGCGTTGTCATCGAAACGGATATAGGAACCATCGGGGCGGCGAACCTCTTTTTTGGTCCGGACAACCACGGCTTTACTCACCTGGCCTTTTTTAATTTCACCGGCAGGCACAGCGCTTTTAACACTGACGACGATTTTATCGCCAATACTGGCATAACGTCTTCCGGTACCACCGAGCACCCGGATGCAAAGCACTTCCTTTGCACCGCTGTTATCGGCAACTAACAGTCTGCTTTCTTGCTGTATCATGGTTACTTAGCTCTTTCAATAATTTCTACTAATCTCCAGTTTTTACCTTTACTCAGCGGCCTGGTTTCCATTATTCTGACGGTGTCGCCAATATTGCACTCATTTTTTTCATCATGAGCCATGAATTTGGATGTCTTATTGACGAATTTGCCGTAGATGGGGTGTTTAGCCTTGGTTTTCACAGCAATCACAATCGATTTTTCCATCTTATTGCTGACAACGACACCGACGCGCTCTCTTCTAAAATTTCTTAACGTCTCCATGGGTATAAATTAGCTTTTGGATTGTTCGCGGGGGCTCTGTTCCCTTTTCCGCAATTCGGTCAGGAGCCTGGCAATATTCTTTTTTGTATCCCTGATCTTCATGGGATTATCAAGGGGAGAAACAGCATGGTTAAGCCTCATGCGCACCAGCGTCTCCTTCTCGCTATTGATCCGTTCAAGAAGTTCCTTATCGGATAACTCTATGACTTCAGAATTCTTCATCTGCAAATCGTTTATTGTTGGTTAAAATCAAAGTCGCGTCTGACGACAAATTTAGTTGTTACAGGAAGTTTCTGAGCACCAAGGCGGAGGGCTTCTCTGGCCATTTCAAAAGGAACGCCTTCGGCTTCCATGATGATCCGGCCGGGGGTGATGGGGGCAACGAAACCTTCCGGGGCACCTTTTCCTTTACCCATCCTGACTTCCGCAGGTTTCTTGGTGATGGGCTTATCGGGGAAAATACGGATCCAGATCTGGCCTTCCCTTTTCATGTAACGGGTCACTGCCTGGCGGGCTGCTTCGATCTGGCGGCCGGTGATCCAGGCCTGTTCCAGTGATTTGATCCCGAAAGAACCGAATGCAAGCTGATTGCCCCGCTGGGCATTGCCTTTCATACGCCCCTTCTGCTGCCTTCTGAACTTAGTCTTCTTTGGTTGTAACATGGCTATATGTAAATTTCAAATTCTTATTTCCTGCCTTTTTTCCTGAACCCGCCTTTGGGCTTGACATTTTTGGCTCCGATATTGGGGGCAAGATCACGTTTTCCGAAAATCTCACCGTTACAGATCCATACTTTGATCCCGATAACACCGACTTTGGTATGGGCTTCGCTGAGAGCGTAATCGATATCGGCGCGGAGGGTATGAAGCGGAATCCGTCCGTCCTTATAGGTTTCATTACGGGCCATTTCAGCGCCTCCGATCCGTCCCGAGATCAAAACCTTGATTCCTTCGGCACCCATCCGCATCGTCGAAGCGATGGACATTTTAATGGCACGGCGATAGGAGATCTTTCCTTCAACCTGGCGGGCAATATTGTTGGCAACGATGGTGGCATCCAGTTCGGGACGTTTCACTTCAAAGATGTTGATCTGAACTTCCTTCTTGGTGATGTTTTTCAACTCTTCCTTCAGCTTGTCCACTTCCTGGCCGCCTTTGCCGATGATGATCCCCGGACGTGCGGTGTTCACGGTAACGGTGATAAGCTTCAGGGTACGTTCAATAACGATCTTCGAAATGCTGGCCTTTGCCAGACGGGCATTCAGGTATTCGCGGATCTTAAAGTCCTCAACAAGTTTGGTCGAGTAATCCTTTCCGCCATACCAATTGGAATCCCATCCTTTGATGATCCCTAAACGATTTGAAATCGGATTAACTTTCTGTCCCATCTATTAGTTGTTTGTTTCAATTTCCTCATTAACATTCATGCTGTCGACCACGATGGTCACATGATTCGACCTTTTCCTGATCCGGTGGGCACGGCCCTGGGGAGCCGGACGGAGTCTTTTGAGTGTCCTTCCCTGGTCAACGAAGATTTCACTCACGTAAAGGTTGCTGTCTTCAATTCTGACGCCTTCGTTTTTGGCCTGCCAGTTGGAAATGGCCGACAAAAGGAGTTTTTCCACCTTCCGGGACGCCTCTTTCTGGCTGAATTTGAGGACATCAAGAGCATGGTTCACTTCCATGCCGCGGATCAGATCAGTAACGAGCCTCATTTTGCGCGGAGAAGTAGGACAATTCCTCAGAACAGCTAACGATACGTTGCTCTGTTCTTCTTTTCTCTGTTCAGATCTGTGTCTTTTTCTTGCACCCATTTTAATACGGTTATCTGGATTTTATTATTTCTGCTTACCACCATGTCCCCTGAAGATCCTGGTCGGGGCAAATTCACCCAGTTTATGGCCCACCATGTTTTCGGTGATGTAGACCGGGATGAATTTATTTCCGTTATGAACGGCGATGGTCTGTCCGACAAATTCAGGAGAGATCACCGATCGTCTCGACCAGGTTTTGATCACCTGTTTTTTCCCGGTCTGGGTCATGTCAAGAACCCTTTTCTCCAGTTTAAAATCAATAAAGGGACCTTTTTTAAGTGAACGGCTCATATCGTGTTATTTTTTCTTTCTACGTTCAACAATAAACTTATTGGAAGCATTCTTTCTTTTCCGGGTGATGTACCCTTTGGCGATCAGACCCTTTCTTGACCTCGGGTGGCCGCCGGAGGCGCGTCCTTCACCACCACCCATGGGGTGATCGACCGGGTTCATGGCAACACCTCTCACCCTGGGTCTTCTGCCGAGCCATCGTGACCGGCCGGCTTTTCCCGACTTGGTCAGACCATGGTCGGCATTGGAGACTGAACCGACAGTGGCACGGCAGGTCACCAGAACCATCCGCATTTCACCGGAGGGCAGTTTCAGAATGGCGTATTTACCGTCCCTGGAGGTCAGCTGAACCGAAGAGCCGGCACTGCGGGCAATTGATCCGCCTTTTCCGGGTTTCAGCTCAACATTGTGCACGATAGAACCCAGGGGGATCTTGCCCAGCGGGAGCGTGTTACCCAGTTCGGGAGCAATATCCACGCCCGATTCGATGGTCTGTCCGACCTTCAGTCCGTTGGGACAAAGGATATAACGCTTTTCTCCGTCACCGTATACAACCAGGGCAATGCGTGCAGAGCGATTCGGATCGTATTCAATGGTTTTCACCACGGCAGGAATGCCATCCTTTTCTCTTTTAAAATCAATGATCCGGTATTTCCTCTTGTGACCGCCACCCGTGTACCTCATGGTCATTTTACCGGTGTTGTTCCTTCCGCCGCTCTTTTTCGAAGGGGCAAGAAGAGACTTTTCCGGCACGGATGTGGTGATATCATCAAAGCTGGATATGATCTTAAATCGCTGACCTGGTGTAACAGGTTTTAATTTTCGTACTGCCATCTTTATTTAAATATTGCTATAGAAATCAATCGTTTCACCTTCTGCCAGGGTGATCACCGCACGTTTGGACGTGGGGGTTTTCCCGGCAACAACTCCGCTCTTGGTAAACCGGCTTTTCAGCTTGCCGCCGGCAATCATCGTATTCACCGATTTTACCTTCACGTTGTACATGTCCTCAACGGCCTTTTTGATCTGAATTTTATTGGCTTTTTTATCCACCAGGAAGCCATAACGGTTGCTCTTTTCACTCATGCTGGTGAATTTTTCAGTCACAATGGGCTTTATTAAAATATCCATGGCCTGTTAGTCTTAATTTTTTTCGGTCGTTGATTGCAATACATCAAGGGAACTCTCCACAAACAACAGAGTTGTTGCGTTCATTATCTCGTAAGTATTTAATTCTGAGAGAGTTATAACCCTTGAGTTCTGCAAATTTCGAGACGACAAATATAAATTATTATTTCTATCTTTTAAAACGAAAAGTGACTTTTTATCGTCCACGTTCAAATTTTTCTGAATGGCAACGAATTCTTTGGTTTTCGGTGCATCCAGGTTAAAATCTTCCACGACGATGACCTGGTTATTTTGAGCCTTATAGGACAGGGCTGAGAATCGGGCAAGCTGTTTGACTTTCTTGATTCAGTTTGAAGGAATAGCTCCGGGGCATGGGGCCAAATACACGTCCGCCGCCACGGAAAAGGGGGTTTTTGATATCGCCGAACCGTGCCGTACCGGTACCTTTTTGTTTCTTGATCTTCCGGGTACTTCCGGCCACTTCGCCTCTTTCCTTGGCTTTATGTGTTCCCTGCCTTTTATTGGCGAGGTATTGTTTCACATCGAGATAGATCGCATGATCGTTCGGAGCGATCCCGAAGATCGATTCGTCAAGTTCAACCTTTTTACCGGTTTCCTTACCGCTTATACTTAATACAGCTAACTCCATTATTTCTCAATAATTAAATATGAACCATTAGAACCTGGAACGGAACCTTTCAATAACAAGAGATTACTTTCAGGGATGATTTTCACGACTTTCAGGTTCAGGACTTTCACCCTTTGCGCTCCGGTCTGTCCGGCCATCCTCATTCCCTTGAATACGCGGGAGGGGTAGGACGATGCGCCGAGGGAGCCGGGAGCCCTAAGCCGGTTATGCTGGCCGTGGGTGGCATCACCGACACCGCTGAAACCGTGTCGTCCGACAACACCCTGGAAGCCTTTACCTTTGCTCACTCCGACAACATCAAGCCAGATATCGTCCTTGAAATAATCCACGGTGATCACATCGCCAGGTTTCCAGTCCCTCACAAAGCCTTTCAGTTCGATGACCTTTTTCTTGGCCGTGGTGTTTGCTTTTTTGAAATGACCCAGCATTGCTTTTGTCGTCTTCTTTTCCTTTTTTTCTTCGAAGGCCAGTTGAACAGCGGCGTAGCCGTCAGTATCGACGGTTTTGACCTGGGTCACTACGCATGGACCGGCCTGAATTACCGTACAGGGGACGTTTTTACCATCTTCGTCGAAGATGGAAGTCATACCGACTTTTTTACCAATTAATCCTGGCATGTTATTTAGCTTTTACGAAATTTATACTTTAATCTCAACCTCAACACCACTGGGGAGTTCAAGTTTCATCAGTGCATCAATCGTTTTGGGTGTTGAACTGTAAATATCGAGCAGGCGTTTGAACGAAGAGAGCTGGAACTGTTCCCTTGACTTTCTTGTTCACGAATGTTGACCTCAGTACAGTGTAAACCCTTTTATGCGTGGGCAGCGGAATAGGTCCGCTGACAACCGCACCGGTAGACTTTACCGTTTTGACAATCTTCTCGGCAGATTTATCCACCAGATTGTGGTCGTACGACTTGAGTTTAATTCTAATCTTCTGGCTCATTTTTTAGTTGTTATGCAAATGTTTTACCACTTACTTTTTCTAAGTATCTGTTTCGACAAATTGGCTTCCACCGGTTCGAAATGCGAGAACTCCATGGTTGCGGTTGCCCGGCCCGATGTAAGTGTCCTGAGGACCGTCACATAACCGAACTGTTCAGAGAGCGGGACTTTGGCTTTGATCACTCGGGCTCCGGCCTTGGATTCCATTCCTTCCACCTGTCCGCGCCGTTTGTTGAAGTCGGAGATCACATCGCCCATGTACTCTTCAGGGGTCACGACTTCGGCCGCCATGATGGGTTCGAGAAGAACCGGTTTGGCTTTTGCCGCAGCTTTTCGGAAGGCGTTTTTCGCAGCGATCTCAAAGGAAAGCTGAGTCGGAATCGACCGGGTGGATATGAACCGTCGAGAAGGACAACTTTCAGGCTTTCGACCGGGAACCCGGCCAAAGGACCGTTACTCAGGGCTTCCCTGAAGCCTTTCTCAATCGACGGGATATATTCTTTGGGAATGTTTCCGCCCTTGATTTCACTGATGAACTGCAAGTCCGGTCACCCCTTCGTCGGCGGGAGAGATCCTCACCGAAATGTCGGCGAATTTTCCGCGGCCACCGGTTTGTTTCTTGAAGACTTCCCGGTGTTCGACGGTGGCGGTAATAGCTTCCTTATAGTTGACCTGCGGGCGTCCCTGGGAGCATTCCACTTTGAATTCACGCCTGAGCCGGTCGACGAGAATTTCGAGGTGAAGTTCGCCCATACCCGAGATGATGGTTTGGCCGGTTTCGGGGTCGGTTTTGACCTGGAATGTCGGATCTTCTTCGGCAAGTTTATGAAGTGCCATGGAGAGCTTATCCATGTCGAGCTGGGTTTTGGGCTCGATGGCAACATTGATCACCGGTTCGGGAAACGACATACTTTCCAGAATGATGGGTTTATTGATGGCACAGATCGTGTCGCCGGTCCTCAGATCCTTAAATCCGACGGCGGCACAGATATCGCCGGCTTCGACTTCCTGCCGGGGATTCTGCTTGTTGGCGTGCATCTGGTAGAGCCGGTTCACCCGGTCCTTTTTCCCTGTCCGGGTATTCAGCACCATGGTTCCTTCTTTCAACGTACCGGAATAGATCCTGAGGTAAGCGAGCCGTCCGACGAACGGGTCGGTGGCGATTTTAAAGGCCAGGGCCGACAGGGGAGCGTCTGAATCGGGTTCCCTGAGTTCTTCCTTGTCGTTGTCGGGATTGATGCCTTTGACGCCATCCACATCGAGCGGACTGGGCAGGAGGGCAACGATACCGTCGAGAAGGCGCTGGATGCCTTTGTTTTTAAATGCAGAGCCGCAGAAAACAGGAACGATCTGCCGCTTGATGGTGGCCATCCGTGTGGCTTCCATGAACTCTTCAACGGTGATGGCTGTCCGGTCTTCCAGGAAACGTTCGAGGAGGGTGTCGTCGGAAACGGCGACGGCCTCAACGAGTTTTTCACGCCATTCCTCGGTCAGTTCCACCATATCTTCGGGAACTTCTTCCATGGAATAGTTCACACCGAGGGTTTCATCCTCGTGCCAGATCACGGCCTTGCGTTCGATCAGGTCGATGACGCCCCGGAAATTGTCTTCATTCCCGATGGGGATCTGCATGGGAACGGAGTTGGCACCGAGTTTATCCCTGATTTCCTGAACCACGGAGAAAAAGTCGGCTCCTACCCTGTCGAGCTTATTGATAAAAGCGAGCCGGGGTACGTTGTATTTATCAGCCTGGCGCCAAACGGTTTCCGACTGAGGTTCAACACCACCCACACCGCAAAAAACAGCGATGACACCGTCGAGCACACGCAGTGAGCGTTCGACTTCAACGGTAAAATCAACGTGCCCGGGAGTGTCGATGATATTGATTTTGTATTTATTATCGTTATAATTCCAGAATGCTGTTGTGGCAGCAGAAGTAATGGTAATTCCCCTCTCCTGTTCCTGCACCATCCAGTCCATCGTCGCGGCACCTTCATGCACCTCACCGATCCTGTGGGTAATCCCCGTGTAGAACAAAATACGTTCCGTCGTGGTGGTTTTACCCGCATCGATATGGGCCATGATCCCAATATTCCTGGTATATTTCAGATCCTTATTCATCTGTTCTTCTTCTTCCTCTCTATTTTCTGCTACTGTTCTCTTCTAGTTCCTCCTGTCAGAACCTGAAATGGGCAAAAGCTTTATTGGCTTCAGCCATGCGGTGAGTGTCTTCTTTTTTCTTATAGGCACCGCCTTCATTATTGTAGGCAGCCATGATCTCTGCGGCAAGCTTTTCAGCCATGGAATGGCCGGAACGTTTGCGTGCAAAAAAGATCAGGTTCTTCATGCCGATGGATACTTTTCTCTCGGCCCTGATTTCCATAGGAACCTGGAATGTTGCCCCACCGACACGGCGGCTTTTTACCTCAACCTGGGGAGTGATGTTGTCCTGGGCGATTTTCCAGATCTCAACGGGTGATTTACCTTCCTTACCCAATTTTTTCGGCAATGATATCCATCGCCCCGTAGAAAACCCCGTATGAAATGCTCTTCTTTCCGTCGAGCATCAGGTTGTTCACGAACCTGGTAACTTCCGGATCTCCGAATTTTGGATCGGGAAGCAGAATTCTTTTCTTCGGTTTCGCTTTTCTCATTTCTTCTTACTTATTTACTTTTAGGTCTTTTCGCACCATATTTTGAACGCCTCTGCGTCCTTCCTTCAACGCCGGATGCATCGAGAGCACCGCGGATCAGGTGATAACGGACACCCGGAAGATCCTTTACCCTGCCTCCCCGGATCAAAACAATGGAGTGCTCCTGAAGGTTGTGACCTTCTCCGGGAATGTAAGCATTCACTTCTTTTCCATTGGTCAGCCTTACCCTGGCAACCTTCCGCATGGCGGAATTCGGTTTTTTGGGCGTGGTTGTGTAAACACGGACACATACCCCTCTCCTCTGCGGACAGGCGTCCAGGGCAGGTGCCTTGCTCTTTTCAACTATTTTTTGCCGACCTTTTCTTACTAACTGTTGAATCGTTGGCATACAGTATAAATTCTAATGTTTAAATAAACTTTTTCCGAAACGGGTTGCAAAGGTATTCTTTTTTTTAAAAAAACAATAATTTTTACGGAATTTATTTGGCTGATTTTGACTGAAAAAACCAGTGTGCCTTGCCCGTGACATCAAAACGATACCGGATGCTTTTCGGGCTGCGAATATATATATAATATGTATGCAAGAAAATGAAAAGTGAAAGAATTTTGATCAGGAGGCGAGGTTAAAATGAGTGGATTAAGGTGAGCGCTGTGACCGCCGGATGTGACAATCCTCATGATTTTTCGCCCACACCTTGTCTCTTTTTAAAAATTTATTACTTTTGCAATTCCCGCATCAAATCCGGTTTATTCTTTGAAATTAAAGACAATACGCAAATATTCATCTAACTCATCTTTTAACATATGAAAACGTATTCCACAAATCAGATTAAAAACATTGTTCTGCTTGGCAATGCTGGTTCAGGAAAAACCACCCTTGCTGAAGCCATGCTGTTTGAAGGGGGTGTTATCGACCGCCGCGGCGATATCTCAGGCAAAGAACACCGTTTCCGACTTCAATGCCATCGAGCAGGAAAATGCAAGGCTCCATTTTCTCAAGTGTCCTGTATACCGAATACAACAATACGAAGATCAATATACTTGATGCTCCCGGTGCCGATGATTTTGTGGGAGGTGCTGTTTCCAGTCTTCATGTGGCCGATTCGGCTGTTATGCTGATCAATGCCCAGAACGGGCTCGAAGTGGGTACCGAGATTCATAACAGATGGGTGGAACGTTTTCAGAAACCGATGATCTTTGTGGTCAATCATCTCGATCATGAAAAAACCAATTTCGAGAAGACCCTCGAAATGATGAAGGAAAGGTACGGCGGGAAAGTCGCCATCCTGCAGTATCCTGTTAATGCCGGACCCTCCTTCGATTCTTTTATCGACCTGATCCAGATGAAACTCTATAAATATCCTGCCGATGGCGGAAAGCCTGAAATCACCGATATCCCTGCTTCCGAAGCCGACAGGCGGAAGAACTGAGGGCCGAACTGGTTGAAAAAGCTGCGGAGAATGATGAAGCGCTGATGGAGATCTTCTTTGAAAAAGAAACGCTTGAAGAAGATGAAATGCGGAAAGGGATCTCCACCGGCATCCTGAACGGGGGCATGTATCCCGGTTTTCTGCACCTCGGCCAGGAAAAATATGGGCGTCGGCCGTCTGCTCGAGTTCATTTCCAATGTCTTCCCCACCCCCGACCAGGTGCCGGCGTGTAGGATAAAAAAGGCAATGAAGTGAAAATTGACCCCAAAGGTCCCGCCACACTTTTCGTCTTTAAATCCTCCGTTGAATCCCATATCGGTGAGATCAACTACTTCAAGGTCATCTCCGGAGAGATCACCGAAGGGCATGGATCTTACCAATGCCCGCACGTCCAACAAGGAAAGGCTTTCACAACTGTTTGCCGTTTATCGGGAAAAACAGGAACAAAGTCACCAACCTGTCTGCCGGCGATATCGGCGCCACCGTCAAACTGAAAGCCACCAAAACCAATGATACCCTCACTGCGGGCAATGTCGAACTGGCCCCCATCGCTTTCCCCGAGCCAAAATTCCGTACGGCCATCAGACCGGCCAGCGAGGGTGAAGAAGAAAAACTCGGCGAATCCCTGAACCGGATCCATGACGAAGATCCCACCCTGCTCATTGAACATTCCAAAGAACTCAAGCAGATCATCGTCTCCGGACAGGGTGAACATCACCTGAATATCGTCAAGTGGCAGCTCGATAACCTTTATAAGGTGGATTCCGAATTCGTCACCCCGAAAATCCCCTACCGGGAAACCATCACCAAAGCGGCCCAGGCCGACTACCGCCACAAGAAACAGTCGGGCGGTGCCGGCCAGTTCGGCGAGGTTCATATGATCATCGAACCCTATATCGAAGGACCAGCCGGAACCGGATATGTTCAGAATCAACAATAAGGAATATAAGATCTCCATCCGGGGAAGGGAAGAACATAAACTGCCCTGGGGCGGATCCTCTGGTTTTATAACTGTATCGTCGGAGGCTCCATCGATTCACGGTTTATGCCGGCCATTCTCAAGGGGATCATGGAAAAGATGGAAGAAGGTCCGCTGACCGGTTCATATGCCAGGGATATCCGGGTCTTTGTCTATGACGGGAAAATGCACCCGGTCGATTCAAACGAAATTTCCTTCAGGCTTGCCGGACGGAATGCTTTCAGCATGGCCTTCAAAAATGCCGGTCCGAAAATCCTGGAACCCATCTACGTGGTGGAAGTACTCGTTCCTTCCGACAGGATGGGCGACGTAATGAGTGACCTCCAGGGCCGCCGTGCTATCGTTCAGGGCATGAGCAGTGAAAAGGGATTTGAAAAAATCACCGCCAGAGTGCCCCTGGCCGAAATGAACAAATATTCCACCGCACTGAGTTCACTCACCAGCGGACGGGCAATGTACTCCATGCACTTCAGTGAATACGCCCCGGTTCCCGGAGACATCCAGGATCAGCTGCTCAAAGCTTACGAAGCCGAGCAGGAAGAAGAATAATCCTTTTCGACTTCATACTCATCAGCCATTCATTAAAGCAGAGGGACTAATCCACATTATCCCTCTGCCTTTTATGATATTCACTATCTCCTACCCTAAAACACGAGTATAGACGGGAATGTTGATCTTCCCCTCCCCGCTTGCCACCTTGAGGTCCATCCACCCAAAAGCCACATGACGCCGGAACCTTCCCCTTCAACCCTGCCGTAACCCAATAACCCGGAGTCATTTTTGTAGCGTCAGCATCCTGAACCATCATGTCTGACCCTCTTTTTTTTCGGGCGAACATTACCTTGTCATTGTTCATCGCTGCCAAAACTTTTCCCTCAACATCCATGTTTCTTCATATTATAAAACGGGAAATCTCTCCCTCACCTTTCTTTCCTGCACCACTCCCGGCAATAAGAATTTTTAAATTCTTCCTATGAGAAAAGGATTGGTCATTGCGGCTGTTATCGTTGCCGTACTTCTTATTGTACGGCTTCTCCTTCCGGGAGTGATCAGGAAGGTGATCAATAAGAATCTTGCCGATATGAAGGGTTACAAAGGAGAGATAAGGAATGTGGATCTCCGTTTGTACAGGGGGGCTTATATCATTGATAGCCTGACCATTGTTAGCGTCAGTGATACCGTACCGGTTCCTTTTATCAGCATCAGGAAGCTGGATCTGTCGGTACACTGGAAATCCCTCCTTCACGGAAAGCTCGTCGGGAAGATCCTGTTTGACAAACCGGTGGTTAACTTTGCAGTTACCGGCCAGGATACGACAAGGTAAAACAAAACGGAAAAGGAGTGAATTGGGCGACTAAGGTGAAAAGCTTCATTCCACTCGATATAAACATGATTGAAATCAACAATGGTATTCTGGCCTTTTCAGATTTTACCACGAAACCCAAAATTGATATCAAAATGACCGATCTTCATCTGCTGGTTACCAATCTCAGCAATGTGATTGACACCTCGGAAAATTTTCCTTCCTCCCTCGTTGCAACGGCAAAAACCTATGGAGACGGAGATTTTAAGCTGAACGGGCGGCTCAATGTCCTTAAGAAAATTCCGAATATTGATCTTGACCTCAACCTCGAAAATGTCGAGTTCACAAAATTGAATAATTTTCTGAAAGCCTATCTCAATGCCGACGCAGAAGCCGGAACATTCAATCTGTACGCCGAATTCCTGATGAATAACGGTGTTATTGACGGCTATGTTAAACCGGTTTTCAAAAATGTCAAATTTCTCAACCCGCAGAAGAAGAATGAAAAGCTGACGGACAAAGTCTGGGAAGGCATAACCGGCGCTATAGCCGAGATATTCGAGAATCAGAGCAAAGACCAGTTCGCTACGGAAGTTCCCTTGAAAGGAGACATTAATAAAATGAAGGTCGGCGTCTGGGACGGCATCTGGAATGTTTTTTCCAATGCTTTCATTAAGGGATTCAGGAATCAGCTGGATTATTCGATCGGAGAAGACGTCAAAAAGGGAAAAAGAAAAAAATAGAGAGGGCGTTCGTAGTCTGTCACGGCAAAATCTATCGGAACAAATAAACCACCCCCTTGTAACCGCCTTTCCTGTAATTGATGTTATCGTACCCTGTTGCTTCGATGATGTAATAATATGCGCCCGGACTGGCCTCCCGGTTGGAGTCCTTAATCTTGCCGTCCCACCCGTCCCAGGAATACAGGTCATTGACATCGGCGGAATAAACGAGGACGCCTGACCGGCTGTATATCCGGAGGGTAAATTGTTTGATCGACTTGAATTCACCTTGAAATAGTCGTTCATGTTATCTCCGTTCGGGGAAAACACATTGTGTACCTTGAGTTCGGACGGCAGCACAGTGATGGGGTTTCCACGCGGAAGGTGTCGATGCATCCGGCTTCGCTGGTGGCCACCAGGGCCGGGTAATAATCACCGGGTATAAAATAGGTGTATTCAGGCTCATAACCCTCGTCGCTGGTGAACTCGTCGGCGAAAAAACCGGACTTCGCAGAATCGGCATAGATCCATTCGAAGGTTGATCCGTTCAGCGATTGATTGGTGAATTTCACCAGGAAGGGAGCTCCGTCCTGCGGCGGGGCGGATGGTTCAACAAATTCTTTCTTTTCCGCCCTGTCGAAAAACATGAAGCTGAATTCCGATTTCACCTGGATGCTCTCATAGAATACCGAATCCCTGACCCTCATCCCGAAGCTGTCGGTTGCGGTGAGAAAATACCATGTGTCTTTATAAGGAGGCAGATAGGTGGTATTCGGATCGAGGACACGTCGGCATTAGGGATGGTCAGGTTGGCATTGTCCGAGGTCCACAGGAAGGTAAATCCGTTCACGGGTCTCTGTTCCCCGTTTTCATTCTCTTGCATCAGGATCCGCTCGTGAGAGGCCGGATCGTAAAAATAAAATGTATCCAGACTCACCGATCCGCTCATCACGAGGAAATCGCAGGTGTATTTATATGGGAGAACATTACCTGATGGCGTCTTTTCAATGTTGACCCGGAGATCGTCGATAAAAACCCAGGCCGTGAAGATGGTGTCGACACCCGCGCCATTAAAATCCCGTACCTTGTATCCGCCGGTTTGTAGTGCGGTTACGGATGACCGGTTAGTACTGTTATCCGTCTGGAAAACAGGCCCGAAACCCATGGATACGGTATCCCAGGCCGACCATTCAAAATTGAAGTTCCCGGCCGAAGGGCCCGTTGCATCGAGGCTGCCGGTGACGGTCCGCCCGGGCAACTCATAGAATGTAAAAACCAGCATGCTGTCGGTCGATCCGGAAACACGGTAAATGATGTATTTTGAATGAGCGCCCCCCGGGGAGGTGATCTGGCCAAAGACACCGGCTGCCAGGAAGACAAAAATGGCTGCCAGGAAATATATTTTATATGAAGTCTGTAGCAAGAGCTGGGTTGTTTGGTGTTACAATAACTTATCCGGGAGCGAATTATTTTGCGAAATTTCAAAAAAAATATCTCTTCTGCAATGAAATGGTGAAATAGAACGCTGATTTTTTTACCGGAAAGGGATTAAGGGGAATAAAGGAGACCAGGGGCGGACGGCAAAGTCAAAATTATTTAGGGTCAGGGGCAATAGCGATGCACGGAACACAGGATCTTCTTCACCGTTTATAACTATCGCTGAATAGTGACGAATTTAATCTTAAAAATTCTATTTTTGGCAACTCAAATGGGAAGTTGTGGATAAGATTTTAGCAGAACTGAACAAGCCCCAGAGAGAGGCGGTGGTCAATTTTAAGGGACCGTCACTGGTCATTGCGGGAGCAGGATCGGGAAAGACCAGGGTTCTGACCTACCGTATCGCCAATATGCTCAGATGGCATTCCACCTTCCCAGATCCTGGCTCTGACCTTCACCAACAAGGCGGCCAATGAGATGAAGGAACGGATTGCCGCCCTCGTCGGATTCAAAAATGCCCGGCATCTCTGGATGGGAACCTTTCACTCCATCTTTGCCCGGATCCTCCGGGCGGAAGCAGCGGCCCTGGGTTATCCGTCAACCTATACCATTTATGATACGCAGGATTCGAGCAACCTGGTCAAGACCATCATCAAGGAACTGAAACTCGATGACAAGATCTATAAACCCGCCGAAGTTCTCGGCCGGATCTCCAATGCCAAAAACAACCTGATCACTGCAGAGGCTTATGCGGCCAAGCGCAACATTGAAGCCACCGATAAAAGCACGCGGAGGCCGATGATCAGGGATATTTACAAACGATATGCCAGCCGGTGCAAAAAAGCCGGGGCCATGGATTTCGACGATCTGCTGCTGAATACCAACATCCTCTTCAGCGATCACCCGGACATTCTGGATAAGTACATGAACATCTTCCGGTATATTCTGGTGGATGAATACCAGGATACGAATTATTCCCAGTACCTTATCGTGAAGAAACTGGCCCAGCAGCACCGGAATGTCTGTGTTGTTGGTGATGATGCGCAGAGCATCTATTCTTTCCGCGGAGCCCGGATCGAAAACATCCTCACCTTCCGGAGCGATTATCCCGAAGCGGTCACCTATAAGCTGGAACAGCAATTACCGTTCGACACAGAATATTGTCAATGCGGCCAATTGTATCATCTCCAAAAACCAGGGACAGATCCCGAAAAAAGTCTTTTCGGAAAACGATGAAGGCGCCCGGATCAAGGTTGTCGAAGCCCGCACCGACAGTGAGGAAGGCTTCCTGGTTGCCGGCATGATCAGGGATGCATCGCTTTATGAGCAGGTGCAGTACCGTGATTTTGCCATCCTTTACCGGACCAATGCCCAGTCGAGGATCTTCGAGGAATCCATGCGAAAAATGAACATCCCCTATAAAGTATATGGCGGTGTTTCCTTTTTTCAGCGCAAGGAGGTGAAAGATGTGCTGGCTTATTTCAGGGTCATTGCCAATCCGGCCGATGATGAATCAATGAAACGCATTATCAATTTTCCGTTGCGGGGGATCGGTAAAACAACCCTTGATAAGATCGAAGCTACGGCCACCGGGCGCGATGTTCCGCTCTGGGAAGTTTTAACAGACGGCCCGTTCCTCCGCACGGCTTTTAATTCAGGCACGCATCAGAAACTGGCCGGCTTTGTGAGGTTGATCAACGAATTCAGGCAGAAAGCCGAGGAAATGGAAGCCTTCGACCTGGCCTATCACGTTACCACAGCCACCGGCATCCTCAGGGATCTCGGCTCCGACAAAACACCTGAAGGCATCAGCCGGTCGGAGAATATCGAAGAACTGCTGAACAGTATCCGGGACTTCAATGAAAATGAAGAAAATGCCGGGAGTACATCCCTTTCCGATTACCTGCAAACGGTGACACTATATACCGATGCCGACAATGAAAAGGAAGAAGACCATGAACAAAGTGACGCTCATGACGGTTCATTCCGCCAAGGGATTGGAATTCAGGCATGTTTTCCTTGCCGGGCTGGAGGAGGAACTTTTCCCCTCTCAGATGTCTTCTTCCATTCCCAAAGATCTGGAAGAAGAACGCCGGCTGTTTTATGTAGCCATTACCCGGGCAAAGAGAACGGGTCACCATCTCCTTTGCCGGCACACGTTACCGGTGGGGTCTGCTCACCAATTGCAACCCCAGCCGGTTCATCACCGAGATCGATGAACAGTTTCTGGATCTGCCACCTTCACTGTCCGCCCGGCAGGAATCCGGCAGGGCAGCGCCTTAACGGGAGCATCAGTCGCACCGGAAGCCGGAAGCCGCAGGATCGTCCCCTCCACCTCCTCACGGGTAAAAAACTGGTGAAAATGAACGGAAACCGTCCGGCACCGGATGCCGGAAACGTCGATCCGGCAAAGATCCAGGTGGGCATGGAGGTCGAACATCCCCGCTTCGGACGGGGAAAAGTCATCGGCAAGGAAGGCAATCCGCCGAATGTCAAAGCGACCGTTTTCTTTAAAGATCACGGGCAGAAACAGCTTTTGCTGAAATTTGCGAAACTGAATATTGTCGGATAAGAGAATTTTTCGGGTTTTCCAGTGTTTGAGATGCCCGCTTCCCTGTGTTTCGCCCCTAGTTTGTTACAAAATGATCTAATGAGCATTTAGTTGTTTCGAGACCCGGTCCTGATTCAAATGTTTACCTGTTGATCCAGTCTTTAAACATAAGGAAGGTCAACTTTTTTCCCGCCAGCCGGTGCGAAATGGTTGTCCTGCCGGATGAGGGTAAAATTATAGTCGAATATTTGCTCCGTTATATTTAGTTTGCTAACCCCATTAATTTCAGTTACCTTTGCAAAAAAAGATGGAAAACATGGATTACGATTATAATACCAGCCGGAAAAGACTTTATCTTCCCGAATACGGCAGGAATGTCCAGAAAATGGTCGATCACATCTGCACGCTCGAAGACCGCGAAGAACGCAACACGTGCCGCCCGGACCATCATCGGCATCATGGGAAACCTGAATCCTCATCTGCGCGAACAGGGGGATTTCAAACATAAACTATGGGATCATCTCTTCATCATTTCCGATTTCAAACTGGATATCGATTCGCCCTATGAAAAACCCGAGCCTTCAAAACTCACCGAGAAACCCAACCGTATTCCCTATAACCAGAACAGGATCAAATACAAACATTACGGCCATTCCCTCGAGATGATGCTCAAAAAAGCCCTGGAGATGGAAGAAGGGGAAGAAAAGGAACAACTTATCGCCGTCCTGGCCAACCACATGAAAAAATCATATCTCACCTGGAACCGTGAAGCTGTTGATGACCAGCAGATCTTCAGCGATCTGAAGGAACTCTCGGGCGGGCAGGATCGAGAATACCGATGATGTGATCAAGCTGCTGGAAACCAGGGAGATATCTGAATAAAAATCGGAAAAAAAGGCCGCAGAGAAAATCCAAATAACTCGCGTTCAGCTTTCTATGAGCAGTTTCCGCATCGAAGGTGGCCACCGCCTGAAAGGCGAAATCATACCCCAGGGAGCCAAAAATGAGGCTCTCCAGATCCTGTGTGCCTGCCTTCTCACCCCTGAAACAGTAACGGTCAGCAATATTCCCGACATCAGTGATGTCAACAAGCTTATTGAGCTCCTGCAGCGACATGGGCGTGCGGATCACCCGGGATGTCGGAAAACCGCTATGCGCTCACGGCTGCCAACATCAATATCGTCCTACCTCCAGACGCGACGAATTTCAGGGATAAGAGCGCTGCCCTGCGGGGATCGGTGCATGATCGTCGGCCCCCTTCTCGGAAGATTCGGGGAAGCTTTCATCCCCCGTCCCGGTGGCGACAAGATCGGGCGCCGGCGGCTCGATACCCATTTCACCGGTTTCCAGAACCTGGGAGCAAAGTTCACCTTCGATAAACGCAGGTACCATTATCACGTCAATGCCCGCAAACTCCGGGGCGCCTATATGCTTCTCGATGAAGCCTCCGTCACGGGTACCGCCAATATCATCATGGCAGCCGTGCTCGCGGAAGGGATCACCACCATCTACAATGCCGCCTGTGAACCTTACGTCCAGCAGCTTTGCCTCATGCTCAACCGGATGGGGGCAAAAATTTCCGGCATCGGATCCAACCTTCTCACCATCGAAGGAGTGACTTCGCTGAAAGGCACCGATCACACCATACTCCCCGATATGATCGAGGTCGGAAGTTTTATCGGGCTGGCCGCCATGACCGGCTCCGATATCACCATGCAGAATGTCGGTTACCCCCACCTCGGCATCATTCCGGAATCCTTCCGGAGACTGGGTATCCGCATCGAAGTGAAAAACGATGACGATCCATATCCCGGCACAGGATCATTACGAGATTGAAACCTTCATCGACGGCGCCATCATGACCATTGCCGATGCTCCCTGGCCGGGCCTCACCCCCGACCTGCTGAGCGTGATGCTCGTGGTCGCCACCCAGGCCAAGGGCAGTGTTCTCATCCATCAGAAAATGTTCGAAAGCCGCCTGTTCTTCGTCGATAAGCTGATCGACATGGGCGCCCAGATCATCCTCTGCGATCCGCATCGCGCAACCGTGATCGGGCAGGATAAGAAAATCCGGCTGCGCGCCACCACCATGACTTCCCCCGATATCCGCGCAGGAGTTGCCCTGCTTATCGCCGCCATGTCGGCCGACGGGCGTGAGCACGATCCATAATATCGAACAGATCGACCGGGGATACCAAGATATCGACCGTCGTCTGAATGCCATCGGCGCCTCCATTGAACGACTTTAATCCACAATAAAAAAATTTTTATTTATCTTTGCATAAATTTACATATCTAGATAAACCTAATTGAAGTAAAATGAAGAAGAAGATCTTTATCGTTCTGGTGGCCGGGATCGTCGCCATCGCAGCCTGCTCGGGAAACAGGAGCAACACATCTTCAGACAAAAAGTCCGCTCCCCAAACCCAAACAACAAAGACTGAGGCGAAAGTCGGGCTGAACATCGGAAATCGTGCACCGGAACTGGAATATCCTTCCCCCGACGGGGAAATCATCAAGTTATCCTCGCTCAGGGGCAAAGTGGTTCTCATCGATTTCTGGGCATCGTGGTGCCCTCCCTGCCGGCATGAAAATCCCAACCTGGTCAAAACATACCAGACCTTCAAAGACAAGCATTTCAAAAATGGCGACGGCTTTACCATTTACAGTGTATCGCTCGATGCCGAGAAGAATAACTGGGTCAGCGCCATTGAGAGTGACCATCTTCCTGGAGGAATCATGTCAGCGATCTGAAATACTGGGAATCGGTTCCAGCAGCGATGTACCAGGTGACAGGCATCCCGATGAATTACCTGATCGACGGCAATGGCATCATCGTCGCCAAGGGTCTGAGAGGTGAAAGTCTGGCCGCACAGCTTCAGCCAGATGGAAGATTAAGCCCCAACATTACCCCGACCGGTGAGCTGTCTGGATCCTGGCCGTACTGCCAAAAAAGAGGTACGGACGGATATTTCATGCCAAATTGTCGCCAGTTGGTGTCTTGGCAGAAAATTTGTGGATCAGCAGGCATCTCATTGAAACCTAATCCACATGAATATGGCAAAAAAATCATCCAGTAAAGTGAATGAAGTGAAAGATATGAACAAGGAAAAGGAAATGAAGGATCCCAAAGCAGTTCAAAAAGAAGAGCTTAAGGAAGAGCAGGAGGTGAAGGGACCGGAAAAGGAAACCGGAGAAACCGGAGCAGACAAAGGATGACTGTGAACAGCGACTGATGGAAGTTCAGGATAAATACCTGCGTTTATCGGCTGAATTTGATAATTACAGGAAGAGAACGTTGAAAGAAAAGATGGAACTTCTGAAGTCGGCCAATGAAGATGTCCTGATCAAAATCCTCCCGGTGATGGACGATTTTGAAAGGGCCATGGGTTCGATGGAAGAAGCAACGGATATCAAGCCATCCGCGCCGGCATTTATCTCATATTACAATAAATTCAAAGATTTCCTCACGCAGCACGGCATCCGGGAAATGGATTCCCTCAACGATGAATTCGACACCGATATGCACGAAGCCGTGACGAAGATCCCGGTGCAGGAAGAGACCAAGAAGGGCAAAGTTGTGGATGTGATTGAGAAAGGATACCTGCTCAATGACAAAGTTGTCAGGTATGCAAAAGTTATAATAGGGGAATAAAAACCAATGACAAAAAGAGATTATTACGAGGTACTGGAAGTTTCGAAAGGAGCCACGCAGGAGGAGATCAAGAAGGCATACCGGAAGATGGCTCTGAAATATCACCCGGATAAGAACCCGGATGACCATACCGCCGAGGACAAGTTCAAGGAAGCTGCCGAGGCGTATGAGATCCTGTCCGACCCTCAGAAAAGATCAAGGTATGACCAGTTCGGCCATGCCGCCTTCCAGGGAGGCGCGATCCAATGGCTACCATGCCGGAGGCATGAGCATGGAGGATATCTTCGAAAGTTTCGGGGATATATTCGGTGATTTCGGATTTGGCGGGTTTCGGAAGAAGCGGCACGGAGAACGGGGCGGAGGACAAACCGCGGTTCCGACCTTCGCATCAAGGTAAAGCTCAATCTCCATGAGGTTGCCAATGGTGCCGAGAAAAAAGTCAAAGTCAAAAAATACGTAGTTGCGACGACTGCAACGGAACCGGTGCCAAAGACGGTACCGCCTACGAAACATGCTCCACCTGCCGGGGTGCCGGCCATGTCACCCGGGTAACCAATACGTTCCTCGGACAGATGCAGACCACCTCCACCTGTCCGCAATGCGGCGGGGAAGGTAAAATCATCTCCCAGAAGTGTAACACCTGCTACGGGGAAGGCATCCTTCCCTCGGAAGAAACCATCTCCTTCAACATCCCGGCAGGCGTTTCAGAGGGGATGCAACTTAAAGTGACCGGGAAAGGAAATGCCGCCCGGCGTGGCGGAATCAACGGCGATCTCCTCGTGGTGATCACGGAAGAAAAGCATCCCGACCTCATCCGGGACGGCAACGACCTGCTCTACAACCTTTACCTGAGCATGCCCGATGCCCTTCTCGGCACAACCGTTGAGATCCCAACCATCGAAAGCAAGGTCAAAATCCGTATCGATCCAGGGAACACAGCCGGGCAAAATCCTGAGGCTCAGAGGAAAAGGAATTCCGGATGTCAATGGGTACGGGAAAGGAGACCTGCTGGTTTCCATTAATGTATGGTTCCCGAAAGAAGTTAATAAAGATGAAGACCAAGGTCTTTGAAAAACTCAGGGAATCACCTAATTTTATTCCCAATCCCGACAAAAATGAGAAGAGTTTCTTCGAACGGATGAAGAACTTCTTTGAATAACATACCTCTGAAAAATGGAATTCCTGAACGCGAGTCAAATCGTCAAGCAATTTTCCAACCACCTGGCCCTTGATCATGTTTCGATAAATGTCCCGGAAAATTCGATTTTCGGTTTGCTGGGACCCAACGGCGCCGGGAAAACAACCCTCATCCGGATTATTAACCAGATCACAGCCCCCGACAGCGGGGAGATCAGTCTCCAGGGCAGACCGCTGGTGGCCGCCGATGTGGCCAATATCGGTTACCTGCCCGAAGAAAGAGGTCTTTATAAAAAAATGAAAGTCGGTGAACAGGCCCTTTATCTTGCCCGGCTGAAAGGCATGTCACGGCCCGATGCCATGCGGAAGCTGAAATACTGGTTCGAAAAATTCGAGATCACCGGCTGGTGGAACAAGAAGGTCGAAGAACTTTCGAAGGGCATGCAGCAAAAGATCCAGTTCATCACCACGGTGATCCATGAGCCCAAACTCCTGATTTTCGATGAACCTTTCAGCGGTTTCGACCCCATCAATGCCAATCTCCTGAAACGGGAGATCCTGGCGATGCGGGAGAACGGGGCGACCATCATCTTTTCCACCCATAACATGGATTCGGTTGAAGAACTGTGCGATCACATCTCGCTGATCAACAAATCGAAAGTGATCCTGGAAGGGCAGATCGAAGAACTTCGGAAATCCTTCAGAACAAATACCTACGAAATTTCCTATTTCGGCGATCCCGCGAAAATGCGGGCCGTCCTTCCCCCTTCCTTCGGGATCGTGAGTGAAAAAATGAACCATGACCTTCACTCCGCCCGGATCCAATCCGGGAAGCTGCCCGAGAACAATGTCCTGATCAGCAGCCTTCTTCCGCATATTGAAATCCAGTCGTTCAATGAAGTCATTCCCGGGATGAATGACATCTTTATCCGGGTTGTTGAGGAAACCAACGCCAAAGAATCCGCCCTATGAATAAAATATTCCTGATCATCCAGCGCGAGTACCTCGCCAGGGTCCGCAAGAGATCATTTATCGTCATGACCATCCTCGGTCCCGTCCTCTTTGCCGCCTTCCTCATCGTCCCGACCTATCTGGCCACCATGCAGGAAAAAGATGAACGAAACATTGCCGTGGTCGACAGTTCCACCATTTTCCTGAACAATCTTCCGCGAGTCGGAGTATGTCAGATTCACTTACATCCCCGGCACGGAGATGGATTCATTGAAGAACAACCTGGCCAACAGCGGCTACTACGCCATTCTCTACATCCCCGGTAACATCCTGGCATCAAACACCAGCATCCTCTATTCCGACAAGCAACCCAGCATGTCGACGCGGATGTATATCGCCAATGCCCTCGACAAGGAGCTGGAGAGAGAAAAGCTGAAAGCCCATCACATCGAAAACCTGGACGCCATCCTCAAATCGGTGGCCACCAAGGTCAATCTCCGGAATATTACGCTCACCGAGGAGGGTGGTGAAAAAGAAAGTCATGCCGGGCTGGCCATGGGCATTGGTTATGCAGGGGGCATGCTCATTTACTTTTTCATCTTCCTGTTCGGTGCCATGGTCATGCGCGGGGTCATCGAAGAAAAGACCAGCCGGATCGTCGAAGTGATCATCTCTTCCGTCAGGCCATTCCAGCTCATGATGGGCAAGATCGTCGGAGTTGGCCTTGTCGGGCTGACCCAGTTCATCCTTTGGGTCATTCTGACCTTTGGTATCGTGACCGGCGTGCAGAAAGCCTTCTTCCCGCAATTGACCGAGGCACCTACCGACAAGTAGCAGAGGAATATCATGTCTCCCCAGGAGCTCGTCGGCAGAACCCTATCAGAGCGAAAATCAAAACAATGAACAGATTTTCCAGGACACTTTCAATTCCCTTGGCACGGTGGATTTCGGGCTGATCATCGGTATGTTCATGTTCTATTTTATCGGTGGATTTATGTTTATGCCTCCCTCTTTGCCATGGTTGGTTCGGCGGTCGACAATGAAACGGACACCCAGCAGTTCATGCTACCGATCACCGTTCCGCTGATCATCGGGATCTTCATCATGATCAATGCCATTCGAGAATCCGGCAGGGCCGCTTGCCTTCTGGTTCAGCCTCATTCCGCTCACCTCCCCGATCGTCATGATGGTCCGTATACCCTTTCACCCGCCTGCATGGGAAATTGTGACCTCTGCCGTCATCCTGATCCTGACCTTTCTCGGAACGACGTGGATGGCAGGAAAGATCTACCGCACCGGCATTCTCATGTACGGAAAGAAAGTGAACTATGCCGAACTTCTCAAATGGCTGATGTATAAGAACTAAACCCGGCTTTCCTGACTGCCGTGATTCTACCCGGGATGACCCGGCCGGCTGTCTTTTTCACCAATCAATTCAATGTCATCATGAGAATTGCCATACTCGATTTCGGAACCAACACATTTAACCTGCTCATTGCCGAAACAGGAAAAGAAGATGGACTGAAAATCGTTCATTCATCTAAAGAAGGAGTGAAACTGGGACAGGGAGGGATAAACAACGGCATGATCACGTCGGAAGCCTTTCGGCAGGGGAATCACGGCCATCGAGAACCATTTCGAAAAAATCAAAACATACCAGGCCGAAAAAGTTTACGCCTATGCCACTTCCGCCATCCGGGATGCCAGAAACGGCACGGATTTTCTCAGGGAAGTGGACCACCGGTTCAACCTCTATGTCAATATCATCCCCGGTGAACGCGAAGCGGAACTGATCTACAAAGGCGTCAGGCAGTCTTTAAGGCTCAGCGACCGGAAGGTCCTCATCCTCGATATTGGCGGGGGAAGCAATGAATTCATCATTGCCGACGACCAGAAAATTTACTGGAAATACAGCTTCGATCTCGGGATGGCAAGGCTCCTGGAAAAATTTGAACCGTCCGATCCCATCACCGGTGAGGAAATCGCCAGGATCGAGGACTACCTGGACGAAAATCTCCAACCGCTTTTCAAAGCCGCCGAAGAGTTCCATCCTGAGGAACTCGTGGGCGCTTCAGGGTCATTCGAGACCTTTTCCACCCTGCTGGCATACCAGATCCCCGGCCGCTACCAACTCAACGGGGATCATGCCCGCGAGATCCGGATCGACGATTATTCCGAACTGCATGAACGTCTGATCCGTTCCACGGCCGACGAACGGATGAAAATGGAAGGCATGGAACCCGTCAGGGTGGATATGATTGTTCTGGCCACAATTTTTGTTAATTTTACCATTCGTAAATGCGGCATCCGGAAGATCATCCAATCGGATTTTGCTCTCAAAGAGGGCGTGGTTGCTGAAATTCTCAACATATAAAACCAACTGTCGATGGCAAAGATCCTGGTCATAGATGATGAAAGAAGCATAAGAAGCACGTTGCAGGAGATCCTGGAATACGAAAAGCACGAAGTGGAACTGGCATCGAGCGGACCGGAAGGTCTTGAAAAATTCGCCGCCGACAGTTTCGATATCATTCTTTGCGACATCAAGATGCCGGAGATGGATGGCATGGAGGTCCTGGAAAAGATCATGGAGAAACCCTCCGATGCCCAGGTCATCATGATCTCGGGGCATGGCAACATCGATACCGCCGTGCAGGCCATTAAAAAAGGCGCCTATGATTTCATTGAAAAACCCCTCGATCTCAACCGTCTCCTGATCACCATCCGCAATGCCGTCGACAAATCCGATCTCATCACGGAAACGCGCGTTCTGAAGAAAAGGGTGAGCCGCACCTTCGAAATGGTGGGCGATTCACCGGCGATGAAAAAAGTCAAGGAGATGATCGACAGGGTGGCGCCCACCGATGCCCGGGTGCTGATCACCGGCGATAACGGTACCGGGAAAGAACTGGTCGCCAGAGCTCTCCACGAAAAATCGGAACGGGCGGGTAACCCGTTCATTGAAGTGAACTGTGCCGCCATCCCTTCGGAACTCATCGAAAGTGAACTCTTTGGGCATGAGAAAGGCGCCTTCACTTCGGCCATCAAACAACGGAAAGGGAAATTTGAACAGGCCGATGGCGGTACGCTGTTCCTCGACGAGATCGGCGACATGAGCCTTTCGGCCCAGGCGAAGGTTCTGCGGGCCCTTCAGGAGAACAAGATCACCCGCGTGGGCAGCGATAAGGACATCAATGTGAATGTCAGGATCATCGCTGCAACCAACAAAAACATGAAAGTTGAGATCGAAAAGAATACCTTCCGGGAGGACCTCTACCACCGCCTGAGCGTCATTCTCATCCATGTTCCCTCACTCAACGAACGGAAAGAGGACATTCCCGAGCTGGCCGCCTATTTCAACGAGATCATCTGCACGCGAATACGGCACCCCTCTGAAAAAGATCACCCCCGATGCCATCGAGGAGCTGCAGAAAATCAACTGGACCGGCAATATCCGGGAATTCCGTAATGTGCTGGAAAGGCTGATCATCCTGTGCGACAAGACGATCACGGGCGAAGATGTGAAGCAGTTTGCGCAGCCGATAAGCCGGTGAGAGGGGGGGGAGGTAGGAGGGGGGAGGTAGGAGGTAGTCGGTAATCGGTAATCGGTAATCGGTAATCGATAATCGGTGGCACCCGTAGGGACAGGTCGCGACCTGTCCGTCCTCAGGGTTGTTCAATGCAGGGGAAGCAGATAGTATTCGGTAAGCGGTAGCCGGTATTCGGTGATCGGTGATCGGTGATCGGTAAGGAAAGAAAAAACCAAAAAAAGAAACGCCGATTTTCAGTTTCCACCCGTTCCCAGCCGGGCGTCACTCTTCCCTTTCAAACTTCCTGTATTATCCGGTGGTGCTTCGGCTGCACTCTTCTCCCGCTAACTTCCTGTATCACCCGGCGATGCTTCGGCTCCGCTCAGCAACCGGGATGCACTGTCTTTTTGGTGGGTTGCTTCGACTTCGCTCAGCAACCGCGGACCCCTGAGAACGCTGCCGTTACCAGGTATCCACGTATCCAGGTATCCACGTTTAGCCGAGGCGCCGTTGTTCATCCATGCAGCCTCAATCCGCAAGGACTCTGCCGGAAATTCGTTAATCCTCTCACTCGTCTTTTTTTGTAATGGGAATTGTTTTTACATTCCGCCAGGTAATGTAGAGTTTTCATTTTTCCTTCCATAAGGGCTTCTTTCTTTTTTCGGCTCCATCCCTGTATCTGCTTCTCCCGCCGGAAAGCATCCCCTATATTATCATATTCTTCATAATATAACAGCTTTCACCGGCCGGTGTTTTCGTGTGAAATTCGACCCAGCACCCATCCAATGGTCTGCCTCTCTTAAATCCAGATTTGTAGTACTCCCCGTATAGTAAAACCCATCCTCACATGCCAGAATATACATATAGCCTTTCATCGTAGTAAGTGTTGAGTTTAAAAATATGTGCGTTCCCCCGGGTCGTTGAGCGGAGCCGAAACGACATTTCACTATTTTTTAAGCACGATTGACCCCGGTCCCCGAGCGGAGCCGAGGGGCGGTCATCCATTCATGTAGCCCGGCCCCCGGGCGGAGCCGAGGGGCGGTCATTCATTCATGCAGTCCGGTCCCCGAGCGGAGCCGAGGGGCGTCATCCATTCATGTTCCCCGGTCTCCCAGGCACCCAGCTGAGGAGAGGTTCGTTCCATCCATAAAGCCTCATTCCTCCGATGGCCATCTGCCAGATTATGCTCCGAAGTTCCCAGCCGGGTTCATCCTTCCCCTTATTAACTCCTTTTATTATCCAAAGATGCTTCGGCCTCAGCAAACAGAAAGCACTCTTCCTTAATAGGAATTGTCCCAAAAAATCAGCGTCCGAAAGAATAAAATCTGATGTCGTTCTTTCCTTTCGGCCATTTTACTTTTTACGGTTTTACTTTTGATTTCTCACCGGCAGATGGGTCCAGATATCATACCTGAACTCTTTAAACCGGTAAATGTCGAATTCCCCAGGGCAGTGAAGGGTATCGACCGGTTCGCCGAGGTATTTCCGGATCGCTGCAGAGTCTATCTTCCATCCGATCACAAAATCAAATTCCCTGGCCTTTTTGTGCGAACGGTCCTTGTAGTAATACCAGTTCTGGTTCATCACATGATACCAGGGACTCATGTCGGAAAAGACGGTGAAAATATGCAAATGCTCTTTGGAGAACATGGTGATATGCTTGGCCTGCCAATAGCTGGCGACCCCATTTTTTAATCCATACTCCCGGGCGAGGGAATCCATACATGCAACCTGGTCGGGATAGTAATGGAAAAAATTTGTCAATCCCTCCCTGATATTATTCTTGCTGATCTTTGAAATGATGAATGATGAACCTCCAATAAATAAAATCAGCGACAGAGCTATACTTATTATATTGCCGCGCCTGAGAAACTTTTCTAACTTCCAGACCAGGTATCCCAAACTGAAAATACCGAGATACAGGCTGTATATATTGTAGCGGATGATGTCCCATCCGATATAACTACCCGTTTATGACGGGCTGAGCAAGGTCAAAACCGTCACGGCTAAAAAAAGAAGCAAATAAGTCAGTTCATGAAAGGAATATTCCTTTTCCTTCAGATACCGGCTAAAATTTTTTACGAAGAAGACGAAATGCACCATGTATGGTGAAAAGAAAAAGATAATCCACGATTCCCCGCACATCGGGATTTTTCATGTAATACAAATGCTGTTTCACGAACATCTGCCAGGAAGGAACGATCTGATCGAATCTGCCAATTTTTGAACCCAGTTCAATTATCCGGACCGGAGAATGAAACCTGAGCCGGTCAAAAAGCACCAACGCTATGACTCCTGAGAGGATATTGGCAGCAAGGAAAATCAGGATCTGCCTGCGGTTCGGGATTTTCGCGGATAAGAAGAACAAGCAGGGCAAAGGCGGGAATCGAAAATAAAACCATGAAAAGCCGGTCATTGATGATGGCAACGATGCAGAGCAGGAATAACCAGACCAGGGTGCGAATCTTCCCTCCGTCCAGATACCGGATCAGAAGAATAAGCGCCGCAATGAGAGGATGAATGCACTGAGATGGAAGCTCGGAGATGATGAGGTAATACGTATAATTGTTAAAATCCTTTTCGCCGGTGAAAGCCGCAATCAGGAAAAGTGACATCAGCAATGTACCAATTGAAAGATGGAAGAAGGTAAGGTCTTTAAAAAATTGTTTATATAACACACTCAGCAGGACGAGCAGAATAGCGAGCTGCAACAGGCTGAAAACAAAAGTCGCCGGAATAAAACTGTTAAAAAAACTCCGGATGATGAAAAACATCATCATATCGGGGAAGATATTCGGGGCGCCATTCAGATGCCATCCCGCAATACCGTTGTGATCGATGAAAAGATCGCGATAGATGGATGCCAGATACAGCGAATCAGAAGTGAAAAAATGGTAGGTCTGGCTCCTATCCAGGGTGGCAAACAGGACAACCAGCAGGATGAGATTGATCAGGATTGAGCCGGTGAATAGATACCAGGAAAATCGTTGGATTGCTGTTTGATGTCTTTTCAAAGCCGTTGAGTTACGGGTTGGACACGGATTTTTCCTTTGATTCACGGCAGAAAACATCATTTTTCACCATCAGGAGGAGAAGTGCAAAGGGTATCATCCAGACAACACGGGCCTGAAACCTGGAAACCGGTGAATTCAATCCAGCCGTGACGAAAGCATTCAGAACAACAGCCATCAGGATGAACAACAGGAAGGTCATCGACCGATCATCCACATCCACCCTTACGGGCCAAACCTTCGAAAAGAGACCCAGCATCAAAAAAACCGACAGGTATAAAATGATATTTTGTACCTTATTCAGGGTAGTGAATGTCAATTGCGCACCATTCCATTTATTTTGCCGGCTATTCAGGTAATTATTCACTTCGTCCCTGAACCGCCAGTAAATCTGTCCCCAGGGAGCGCTACCTTTTCCGTAGGCCGTAAGACCCTGCCCGATCTCATTCTGGGTCAGTTGGATCAATCCGTACGTCGCCGATTTAAAGATATTGAGACCCAGGTACTTCGGATCCTTTAACGTACCCCTGATCAGCTGGTTGTAACCCTCACGGCTGTCTTCCCATCCGCCGGTTTTTTCCAGAATGCTGTCATTCCATATAAATTGCGCCAGCTCGACCGGTAGGACATCCTTGTACTGGCACATCGCATTCCCGGCATATTCAGGATCCTTGCATTTCTCATCGAGAAATTTTTGCATGATCCCGGTATCAACCAGGTGTCCCATGAGAAAAACATGAGATCCTTTCGACAGGATAAATTTCTTTTCAACCAGGTAATTGACGCCAGGAAGCACTATCCACGCGGAACCTGCACAAGCGGCCAGAATGATAAGGCGTTTCAGCGAAAGATGATGAAAATATCTCTTCCAGCTGTATTTCAGTAAAAACAGGCCCAGGATCAAAAGCAGCCCGATCAGCATATGGCTGAAATGGGTTATCAACGAAAAAACCAGAAGGATATAAAGTACGATCGAAGACAGAATGCCTGTATGCCTGTTCTCAAGCAGAATATAGATGATAAGGATCGAAAGAGGAGCAAAAAAATCAGGCATGACCTGGTTGGTATACCAGCCGATCCCGGTGAAAAAAACAAGAAAAGCGATCACGGCAAGGTAAATGAACGTGAATTTATCCCGCCTGATCTCCAGGGTTTGCATCACCTTCATCATAACCCATGCCGTGATGAAATTCTGCACGATGATTACTGTCCACAGTGAAAAATGGAAACTGAAAAGATCGATGAACAGACCATAGGTAATCGGCCTGTCCTTCGGGATAAAATGATCGAAACCGCTGTAAATATAGGTTCCGGTATCAGAATACACCAGCGGGTAACCATTGTAAAATCCAATGAATGAAAGAATCAGGGTGGCGATGATCATCAGGATTATCATTTGGGAGCGATTTCATTTTTGCGATGGCTGTATGGACTCATAAACAGTGGATTTTTCTAACACTTTTCCAGGATAAAGATAATGAGGCCGCCGTTTGGTTTCGATAAAAATCCTTCCCAGATATTCCCCAAGGATCCCGATGGTGATCAGCTGAATGGAACCGAGCATCAAAATAATGATCATCAATGAAGTCCATCCGGTAATGGTTTTCCCTTCGAAATGCATGATAATGGAATAGACAGCAAAAATAAAATCGAATATCAGGACGATCAGGCCCAGTCGGAAACTCATGTGCAGGGGTTTCGATGAAAATGCCGTAATTCCATCCATGCCGAAACGCATCATCCTCCGGAATGTATATTTTGATTTTCCTGAATACCGTTCGGGCGCAACATAGCTGATCTGCCGATTGCCGGAAGCCCATCCAACCGACCAGTCCTCGTGTAAAACGGGACTGTTCCCCGATTTCCAGGAAAGCCCTGACAGCCTGTGCGGTCATCAACCGGAAATCGGAGGAACCGGGTTGAATAGGCGTATCCGTCAATGAATTGAGGATACGGTAATACCACCTGGACGACTGCCGTTTGAACCAACCCGCATCATGGGTCCTTTCTCTCCGGGTATTTACGATATCGAAACCTTTTTGATATTCTTCCAGCAGGAGCCTGATCACCTCCGGAGGGTGCTGACCGTCGGCATCCATGGTGATCACAAGGTCTCCTTTTGCCTCCGAAGTCCGGCCAGTAAGGCAGCCTGGTGGCCGAAATTGCGGGTAAACCGGATCCCCTTTACCCTGGCGTCTCCGACGGCGATTTCCTTTACCCGGTCAAAGGTGCCGTCTAAGCTTCCGTCATCAACATAAATGATTTCAAGAGTATCCCGGCGGGCAGCCAGGGCGGCCAGGATCTCATGATATATGAACTGAACATTACCCTCCTCGTTGAAAGCGGGAAGTACGATGCTGATTGTCATCTATCGCATTTGAATTCGATAACGAATAAAAACTAAAATTAATAATTAATTCCCGATTTGAAACCCATCCGGCGAAAAGCATTTGACAATAAATATTTACCGTCTGATCGTCAAACCGTTTTTTCATTTATCTTTAAACTCCGAACCTGAATTTTCCATTTGGTATGACCCTGGATATCATTATCCCGCTTTACAATGAAGAGAATCTGATTGCCACAACCCTGGACCGGATCGGTAAGGTGCGGTTTCCCACCGATATCCGGAACGTGAATATCGTGGTCGTCGATGATTGTTCCACGGATGGCTCATGCTCCATCGTGGAAAAATACATCTCCAATGGCAGCAGGAACTTATCTCTCCTGAAATTGAGCACGAATTCCGGTAAGGGCGCCGCGGTGCGTTACGGGATCGAACATTCAGACGGCGATCTGATCTTCATCCAGGATGCGGATCTGGAGCTTATCCCCGACGACATACCCCGGATGATTGACACTCTCCATAAACTGGATGTCCAGTTTGTGAACGGATCGAGGTACCTGCCCGGAATTCCCAGGCCACTTTCCTCCTACCGCCGTTATATCGCCAATCGCCTGATGACCTGGCTGACTTCCGTCCTGATCAATGTGAAACTGACCGACATGGCCTGCGGTTATAAGCTGTTCTACAGGGACCTTTACGAACAGCTCCATCTGAAGGAAAACCGCTTCGGATTCGAGGCCGAGATCATCATCAAAGCCATGCGCATCCGGAAGAACAACATCAGCGAGGTGCCCGTGAATTACTTCCCACGTAACCAGGGCGAAGGGAAAAAAATACGTACCTTCGACGGCATCAAAATGATCTGGACTATCCTTAAATACAGTCTTGGAAAACGCTTATGAAAACTCTGCGGCATATCAGGGAGAGACTTTCATACCTCGCCGTGATCCTGGTCATCAGTGTCTATTTTCTCCAGATCATGAATGTGAGGTATTGGAAGACCGGTCACGGGGTCATCTTCTGGGATACCCTCTCCTACTACGCTTACCTGCCGGCCACCTTTATTTATCATGACCTGAGCCTTAAGTTCATCGATAAGGACGCCAGGTATTTTTCCGATAAAATCTGGCCGGTACGACTCCCAAACAAGAACTACGTGATCAAGACCTCGATGGGACTGTCGATCCTTTATTCTCCGTTCTTCTTTGCGGCACATGTTTATGCCCTTCATTCTGATAAATATCCGGCTGACGGGTATTCGTTGCCTTATCACGTGGCCCTCGAATTTAGCAGCCTGTTTTACCTGATCTTCGGCTTGCTGGTACTGAGAAAGATCCTGGTGCGGTATTTTACCGAAACGATTGCGGCACTTACCATCCTGGCAACCGGGCTGGCGACCAATCTCTTTTCCTATACCACGCAGGCGGCCACGATGCCGCATTCGTTCGAATTCACGCTCATCGTTTTATTCCTCTGGTGCACCATCCGATGGTACGAAAAACGATCCTGGCCAACCTCTGTTTATCTCGGACTTCTCACCGGCCTTATCAGCCTGATCCGCCCCACCGACCTGGTGATCGTTCTGGTGTTCCTGCTTTACGATATCCGTTCCCCGAAGGAACGCCTAAGGGAATTCTGGGATAAGAAATGGCACATTGCCGTCATGATCCTGTTGTCCTTCCTCGTATGGCTGCCACAATTCCTTTACTGGGAGAGCGTCAGCGGAAAATGGCTGCTCTTTTCCTACGGCAGCAAAGAAAGATTTTTCTGGATGCAGCCGGAGATCCTGAAGGTCCTGATCGGGTTCCGGAAAGGCTGGCTGATTTACACACCGGTCATGATCTTTGGCATGGCAGGATTGTTCATGCTGAAAAACAAGGTAAAGGAATGGACATTGGCCTTTCCGGTCACCATCATCCTTTCCATCTATATCATTTCATCCTGGTGGTGCTGGTGGTACGGGGGCGGATTCGGCATGCGGCCCATGATCGATTTTTACGGCATGATGGCCGTGGGCATGGCAGCTTTCATCACGGCGATCACGAAACGTCAGCGGATGATCCGCGGCGCCTTCTTCATCCTTTTCAGCCTGACTTCAGTTTTAGGCATTTACCATCACATTCAGAGCTATTACGGCGCCATCCATTGGGATTCCATGACATGGGAAGCTTACCGGCACAGCTTTGGAAAGATCGCTCACTATCCCGGGATGGAGAAATATCTCGATCATCCAGATTATGAAAAAGCCAAGATTAAACGTAACTGACCATGTCCGGACTTTCTTTCCCGAAACCGAAGCAAAAGCATTTTGAGGCCCTGTTTTTCATCTTCCTCTTTCTGTTTTCCTTCGTCTTTGCCAGGGAACGGATCATCAATTCCGATGCGGCTTTTTATTTCTTCAAAATCGTCAATTTTGAGCATTTCAACACCGAGCATGGCCGTTATTCCGCCTTCATCTCACAGATCCCGTTACTCGCCGGGGTGAAAGCGGGAGTGAACCTGAACGTTCTGGTTTATCTCTATTCCCTGAGTTTTATCTTTCTGTTCTGGCTGGTCTATCTGCTGATCCGGCACGGGCTCAAAAACCCGGGGGCCGCCCTGGCCCTTGTCATGGTCATATCTGTTGGAGTGACCGACAGTATTTACCGGCCTGTTTCCGAATCGACCCAGGGCCTGGTTTATACGCTGATCCTGTTCTCGGTCCTGTACTATCCTTTTCCCCGTACCCGGCCGAAATGGAGGGATCCCCTCCGCATTACCCTTTCGGCAGTAGTCATCATCCTTTGCTATTTTGCCCATCCGCTCACGATCTTCCCGGTGTTGTTCATTATCGGCTTTTTTATGATCGACCGGCATGAATGGAAAAATTATGTCCCCTGGATCCTGATCATGTTTACCGTTATTTTGTTCTCCTTCAGGTTCCTGTTCCTCACGGCGCATACATCGTCGTATGAAGGGGGTAAACTGAGCGGAATGCAGACCATCTCCGGTAACCTTCCTCATTTTTTCGAACTCTATTCCACGAAATACCTGGCAAAACACCTCTTCAGCACTTACCTTGTCTCCACGGTTCTGTTCGTCATTCTGAACGTATATTACCTTGCACGGAAAGAGTTCCTGAAGTGGATCTTAACTATGAGCTTCGTTTTGGGTTTCATCCTGATCTACAATGTGGATTATTATTCCGGCGGATCGAATATCGAGATGGATAAAAACCTGATGGTTATGAATTATCTGGTTTTCCTTCCATTCGCGGCTGATGTCTATCAAAACAGGAAATTACGGCCCTGGCTGAAAGGCAGTTTTTTGATCCTCATCCTGGTTTTCGCCATGATCACCATCCTTGCCCGTCAGGAACCCTATAAAAAAAGGATCCGTTATTACCTTCAGCTGAACGATGTCCTGCAGAATCAGGATGGGAAGAAATTTTATACATCGCAGGAAAATATCAGCCCGCAGGTTCTGTTCCTGTGGGCGGTCCCTTTTGAATCCCTGATCATCAGCAGTCTCGATGGTCCTGAATATTCCAAAACGATCTATCCTTTTGCGGATATTGAAAACCTCCCGTCCTATATCAGCGATCCCCGGCTGTTCCTGTGCACGACGTTCTGGCCGCGATGGCAAACCGGTCAGCTCAATGAACGGTATTTCCGGTTACCGGAGGAACCATACCGGTACCTGCCGGGAGAGGTTCTGGAAAAAACCAACCCATGATGAAGCTTCTTAAACCTGCATCCTTATTAGGGCTAAAAGCCTGGAACAGCCGGCTTAACAGGCCCGTCATCCTCGAGAACCTCTTCTTTGTTTTCCTCCTGTTGTTTTCCATCGTTTTCGCCAGAGAAAGGATCATCAATTCCGATTCCGCCTTCTACCTGTTCAAGATGATCAACTTCGGCACGTTTAACATCGAGCAGGGGCGGTATGCTGCCTCCATCACCCAGATCCCGGTGCTGGCTGCCATAAAACTGGGACTGAACCTGAAGATCCTCGTCCTGACGTATTCGATGACTTTCATGGCGATCCTCTGGTTGCAATACCTGCTGGCGCGGAACGTTCTCCGCACCTACACCGCTGCCTTGCTGCTTATCCTTACCTTCACCGTGGGCGTCAGCCACAGCCTTTACCTTCCCGTAGCCGAATCCACCCTGGGACTAGCCTGGGCGATCGTATTGTTCGCATTGCTGTATTCCCCGGCAGGAATTTTCGACCGTAAAGGCGGGTCTGTCGGGCGTGTTGTATTTTCGCTCATTGCCATCCTGCTGTGTTATTTTTCACATCCCATTACCTTTTTCCCGGTCCTGTTCATCGTCGGCTTCTACACCATCGACAGATCGGCCTGGAAAACCCGCCTCCCCTGGCTGTTGCTGGGATTTACCCTGCTTCTTTTCGCGGCCGGACAGGTTGCCGGCAGAACTTCCGCCTATGATGCCGAAAAGATGGGTCATCTTAAGGAATTCACCCAGAAACCTGCCGGATTTTCTGCATCTCTATGCCACGCAATACATTCTTCTACGCATTTTCAAGGACTACCTGGCCACTCTGCTGATCTTCCTGCTGATGAATGTCTTTTACCTGTGGCAGCGGCAATTTCTCAAATGGATATGGATGAACCTCTTTATCGGGGGATTCCTGCTCATTCACAACCTGATCTATTATGCCGGGGGGTCGGCCATTGAGATGGATAAAAACCTGATGGTCATGAATTTCTTCGTTTTTCTCCCCTTCGTTCAGGATGTTCTGGTCCGGGTCAGCCTGAACCTGAGGAAAGCCTTCCTTATCCTGGCTTTCCTTTTTGCCGCCGTCCTGATCGTTCACCAGTCATGGAGGTACCGGGAAAGGATCCATTACCTGAAATCCCTGACGGAGGTTCTGGAAAGAGAGCCGGGCAGGAAGTTTTACACGTGGAGTGATAACATCGACTCCGAACGCGTGATGTTCACCTGGAGCATTCCCGTTGAGACGCTCCTGATGAGTAGCCTGGACGGGCCACAGCATTCAGCAACCCTCTACGTCTTCCCTGGGAAGGAAGATCTTCCTGACTACATTCAGTATCCCGATCTTTTTCTCTGTGTGACTTTCTGGGAGGAATGGAACGTGCATGATCTGAATACAAGGTATTTCGTGCTCCCTGAAGAACCGTACCGGTATATAGAACACAGATTAAACGGATTTTGACAGATGAACACGGGTGCGGGGGAGTGAACGCGGATTAAACGGATGAGACGGATGAACACGGGAATGTGGAGTGTGGAACACGGATTAAACGGATGAGCACGGAAATATGGAAGAGGGAACACGGATTCCGATAGCTATCGGAATCCGTGTTCCCTCTTCCAGGGCCAAAGGCCTAACCATCCTATATAAAACCCGTGCCCATCCGTCCCATCTGTTCCGATAGCTATCGGAATCCGTGTTCCCTCTTCCAGGGCCAAAGGCCTAACCATCCTATATAAAACCCGTGCCCATCCGTCCCATCTGTTCCGATAGCTATCGGAATCCGTGTTCCCTCTTCCAGGGCCAAAGGCCCAACCATCCTATATAAAACCCGTGCCCATCCGTCCCATCTGTTCCGATAGCTATCGGAATCCGTGTTCCCTCTTCCAGGGCTAAAGGCCTAACCATCCTATATAAAACCCGTGCCCATCCGTCCCATCTGTTCCGATAGCTATCGGAATCCGTGTTCCCTCTTCCAGGGCCAAAGGCCTAACCATCCTATATAAAACCCGTGCCCATCCGTCCCATCTGTTCCGATAGCTATCGGAATCCGTGTTCCCTCTTCCAGGGCCAAAGGCCCAACCATCCTATATAAAACCCGTGCCCATCCGTCCCATCTGTTCCGATAGCTATCGGAATCCGTGTTCCCTCTTCCAGGGCCAAAGGCCCAACCATCCTATATAAAACCCGTGCCCATCCGTCCCATCTGTTCCGATAGCTATCGGAATCCGTGTTCCCTCTTCCAGGGCCAAAGGCCCAACCATCCTATATAAAACCCGTGCCCATCCGTCCCATCTGTTCCGATAGCTATCGGAATCCGTGTTCCCTCTTCCAGGGCTAAAGGCCCAACCATCCTATATAAAACCCGTGCCCATCCGTCCCATCTGTTCCGATAGCTATCGGAATCCGTGTTCCCTCTTCCAGGGCCAAAGGCCCAACCATCCTATATAAAACCCGTGCCCATCCGTCCACATCCGTTTAATCCGTGTTCCATATTCCCGTGTTCCACACTTCCCCCGTGTTCCTTTTTAGAACTGGAAATATATAAACGGCTGCAATTCCGCCGACCACGACTGGTAGATGAGAAAGACCACTGCAGCAGCGATCCCAACTTTGGCATAAGCCGGCGTCCGGATAAACCAGTCCCGGTATCCGGCTTTTATACCGGAGGGCAGCCAGTGCACCAGGTATCCGAGGATCATGATGCCAAACACCTTGTCATAGGACGATCAACACATCGGGGATGACCGAGAGATCGAGATGACGGGTCACCTGGCTGATGAACTGCCGGACATGCAGCATAGAATCCGACCTGAACCAGATCCGTGTGAAGGTGATGAAATTAAACGTCAGGAAGACTTTCCAAAAATGAGCCAGCCAGTGGGTGCTGTTCTCATAGGGGCTTATCCGCTTCCAGTATTTATATACGATCAGTCCGATGCCATTCAGCCCTCCCCAGATCACAAATTGCCAGCTGGCACCATGCCAGAGACCTCCGAGGAGCATAGTCAGCATCAGGTTGACGTTCGTCCGGAATTTCCCCTTGCGGTTACCGCCCAGGGGAATGTAGAGGTAATCCCTGAGCCAGGAGGAGAGCGACATATGCCAGCGTTTCCAGAAATTCCCGACATTGTCGGCCTTGTAGGGTGAATTGAAATTCTTGGGCAGCCGGAACCCCAGCATGAGGGCGATCCCGATCGCGATATCGGTATATCCCGAGAAATCACAATAAACCTGCAGGGAATAGGCATAGAGTGCCATCAGGTTTTCAAATCCCGTGTACCCGGTTGGATTACCGAAAATACGGTCGATGAAATTCACCGCCAGGTAATCTCCGATGAACACTTTTTTCGTCAGCCCGTTCAAAATCAGGAAGAGCGCATAACCGAACTCTTCAACCGAGAGATGATACCGCCTGTAAAGCTGTGGGATAAACTCAGAGGCCCTCACGATCGGTCCGGCCACGAGCTGGGGGAAGAATGAAACATAAAAGCCGAAATCGATGGGATTTCTGACCGGGTCCAGCTTCTCCCGGTAAATATCGACCGAATACGAAATGGTCTGGAACGTGAAAAAAGAAATCCCGACAGGCAACCCGATGGCCGCCACATTGAAATGGGAACCGGTGACGGCATTCGACCAGTAAGCCAAAAAATTAAAGACTTGAAAATGGGTATGGAGCAGTGAATTGACCGTGTTGGTGATAAAATAGGCGTATTTGAAGTAGGAAAGCAGACCGAGGTTGACGACGATGCTGCAGGTCACAAAAAATTTCTTCCAGAACCGGCGGTTGCTGTAATAGATCCGGAATCCCAGCACATAATCGGCGAAGGTGGAAAAGATCAGCAAAAGGAAGAAAAGTCCGCTGGTCTTCCAGTAGAAAAACAGGCTGGCCAGGAAAAGAAAAGCATTCCGGAGCGATTTATGCGGGTATATCACCGAATAAACCGCCAGCACCAGGGCAAAAAACACCCAGAAATAGATCTGGGTGAAGAGCAGGGGTCTGGCCGGATCAAACAGAAATATATCTCTAAGGTCCGTCAACATTCACCGTTTTTTGAAGATTTATGGCTGTTTTTCGGCATAGGTCTGTGTTTTCTCCAGCCATTTGTCATATTCGCAGAAAAAAGGCATTGCAGAACATTTCTCCGATGATCCTGGCGCCACGCGGGTTAAAATGCACAAAGTCACTGATGGCGAGCGGGGGTTCCGCAAAGACCCAGCTCGGCATGGAGTTCTTCCCTCCCATGGCCTGATACATATCCCAGAATGCACAGCCCGAATCCAGGGCGGCCTTTTTCAGGGCGTCGCGCACAGGCTCCAGGTTGGGATAGGTCATGTACCTTCCGTTTTCTTTTTTCGACATGTCGGAGGGACCGATGACAATGACAGGGACGCCGGGAAGCATCCTCCTGATCACGCCGAGTTCCCGCCGGAAAAGCCGTTCGTAATAATCATAATCACCGTTCAGGTAGGGAATGACATTTCCTCCGAACTGAAGGAGGATCATTCCGACGTTCAGGTCGGCGTACATCTTTTTCAGCAATAGGGTATCGACCTTGGAGAACACCAGGCCCGAACTGCCCCGCAGCGGGATATTGTCGACGGCGACACCCCAGGTGTTGTCGATGGCGATGCCATAAATTTCCGGGCTTGTGGTCCCGGAGAATTCGAGAGTGAATGAAGGCGGTGTCGCAGTGGTTTGCCAGGTGTACCTGGCATAATTTTTCCGCGGTGAAATCACCAGGGAGTCCAGCAAGGAATCACCGGCAAACACTTTAAGGTGGGCAGAGGCCGATTTCCCGCCAAGGTAAAGGGAGAAACGGTTGAATGACCGGGAGGTACGGTAGCCGAGGGGTGAGGGTGAAAAGCTGAGTCTGGCAGCATCGCTCCCGCTGCCGGAACCGGGAAAAGGCAAAAAGGGCACCATAGCGTTTATGTCCGAGGGTGCTGTCCTGGTTGACAAATCCGGTAAACCGGTCCCATGTCCCCGACCAGCTCTGTTTTATCGACATTTTGCCGTTATAAAGGGGGACCACAGGAATCAGTCCGCAACCCGAACCTCCGAAAGAAGTCTGCAGACTCTTGCGGATAAACCCGGTCATCCGGTCGGCTTCGATCTGGGAGTCGCCGTAGTGCAGAACCCGGATCAGTTTGTGAGTTGACCGGATCCGTGAGATTTCACGGAAAAAGGCATTGAAGATCTCCGGATTATTTGCCGGCAGTTCGATCAGCCGGGTGATTTTCTCCAGGCTGTCGGCAGCCGCCCCGGCTGTGTCGCCCTGATGTGTCGGGGATCGCTGGGACCAGGGTGTCGGGAATGGCGCACGGTGCCGGGCCGGTAAAGCGGATCCATCGGCGGGGCCCCGGCGGCGTTGCTGTTCATGAGGATACCCGATATATCGGCATAGGGAGTGGTATCGGTCGTGAAGAAATCGTCCGGATGGGCGAACTGCAGGGAGAACCGGTGGCCAAGGCGGAATCCTTTTTCAGGAAAAACCAGGGCCAGGATCCACAGCACCAGGAAAACACTAATGAGAAATGTCAAGATCTGGTGTGGTTTCATGGCCTGGGGATTAGTGCATAGACATCAGATCTTTTTCCTGATCTTGAGCACCTGACCCGGCTTAATATTCTCCCCGTATTTGATCTGGTTGGTTTTCGCGATCTCCAGATCGGTCACACCCGGGAAATTTTTTGGCAATATCCCAAAGGGTATCTCCTGAACGAACGGTATAGTACATGTAGTCACCAGAAGCGGAAGCTTCCTGGTCCTTCGGAGCGGAGGCTGGTGATGACACGGCTGCGGGCTGACCGGTCAGGCGCTGTTTCTCAGCGAAAGTGGCGGTATTGACGTTTTTATATCTTTCGGCACGGCCGTTGGGCACATAGACCACGAGTTTCTGGCCGGTGCGGATCATATTGCGACCGGATATTATTCCAGTACCTGAGGTCGGAGATCCTTACGTTATACCACATGCTGATGAATCCCAGGTTATCACCCGGTTTGACTGTATATGTCATCTGGGTGTATTTGCTCGAAGGCAGTTCGGGGACCTGGTAATGCCTGGCTGTCGGATTCACGATCATGTTGTTGGGGTTGAAGTAGATGCTGTCTTTGTAAGCAAAAATCGAATCCTGAAGTTCGATGAACCGCATCTCATGGACCTGTGGGATCCGGAGGATATAATCTTGCTGTCGCCGGGGATGATATCGTACTTATACTGGGGATTGAGATCACGGAGCTGTTGATGGGAATATTGAGCACTTCGGCAACCTGTTTGAGGTGCAGCTTATCGTGGATCATAAGGGTATCGGAGTTCAGTTCGAAATCGACCGGGACGGGAGCCAGGTTATGTTTATCGTAGTAATTCATGACATAGGCAGCTGCGATGAAGGCCGGGACATAACCCCGTGTTTCCCGGGGAAGGTAATAGTAGATATCCCAGTAATTTCTCTTGCCGCCGGAACGCCGGATGGCCTTGTTCACATTCCCGGGTCCGCAGTTATAGGCTGCGATGACCAGGACCCAGTCTTTATAGATATCGTAGAGGTCCTTGAGAAATTCTGCGGCAGCGACGGTGGCCTTATAGGGATCCCGTCGTTCATCGACCAGGGAATTGATGGTCAGGTCGTACCGTCTGCCGGTGGAATACATGAACTGCCAGATCCCGGTTGCCCCTGCCCTTGAAACCGCACGCGGGATTGAGTGCCGATTCGATGACGGGCATGTATTTCAGTTCATAAGGCAGGTTGTAATGATCGAAAACCTCTTCGAAGAGGGGAAAATAATACTGAGAAAGGGTGAGCATGACCGATACGCGTTCCCGTCGTTGACGGGTATACAGGTCGATAAAATTCTTGACGATCCTGTTATAGGAAAGCTCCACCACCGATGGGGATCCGGCTGAGACGGTCGATATAGACAGAATCGGGATAATCGGGTACCAGCGTGTCATCTTCGGCGAGGTACATACTATCGGCATCATCGAACTGGATGGTTTGCTGAACATAATAGAGATTGAGAAGGCTGTCGAGGTTGTCTTCAAAGCCGGTCATCATTTCGGTACTGGGCACTGACAATGTATCTGATTCATTCTCCTGCCCTGAGACCGCGGGGATGATCATCACTGCGGTCATAAGTGTAAGTAATAATTCTTCCCTTCATTAAATCACATGTTTGTCTTACGCAAATAAAAATAAAACTAAAATGATAAACAAGCCCTCAGACCAAAAGAGTTGCCGGGCATACCAGGGGATATAACAGGGGCGGGTTCGATCCGGAGTGAGATATCCTCACCGACGTCCCAGTCGAAAAGGTATGCATCGACCGTGGCGTCTATGATCTGGAGGATATAGAATCCGCCGGTCAGGATAATACTGAGGTCCCGCCATCGCTTATATATATCCTTTCCATTTTTGATCTGATCCTGAGTCAGATCATAATTGAAGTACTTCGATTTGTAATCGGGATAGTAAATATAGGCAAGCCGGAGATCCCGGTAATATTTTGTATTGTGATCGATGAAGTAGATCAGGGTTCCGAAACCGGCATAGATGATCGGGACTTTCCAGTATTTCTGGTTGTAGATCTGACCCAGTCCGGGGAGAACCGCCGAATAAAATGGCGGCCTTGTGAGGGATTATGGGCGAGGGTGTCGGTCACCTCTGTTTTCTTCTGCCTGGACAGCGAGTGTATCTCCCTCCTCCCGGGGTTGCTGAGCCAGCGCCAGGTAGGGGAACATGAACAAAAGGGACAGGAGGAAGAGAGGGAAAACGCCTGTTCCTGCCCGTTCGTGGGAAACTCTTTTAGGCATTAAGTTTATCCAGAATTGCGATGATCCTTTCGAGATCTTCATCCGATTTGAAAGGAATAACGATTTTCCCTGCTCCCTTATTGTTCCGTTTGAAGTCGACACTGGCCCCGAAATGGCGTGCGAGGGCATGGCGGAGGTCTTCGTAGGCCGGGTCGGGAGAAACAGGGACGGCGCTCATTTTTCCTTTCGCTGCCTTCGTCATTCTGTTGCAGCCTCCGGACCAGCTCTTCCACTTTTCTGACGGAGAGTTCGTTGGCTACAATTTGTTCATAGACGGTCAGCAGGGTATCCTTATCGTCAACATTGACCAACGCCCGGGCATGACCCATGGTGATTTTCTGTTCGCGGATCCCGAGCTGTATTTCGGCCGGAAGTTTGAGCAGGCGGAGATAATTGGTCACGGTAGACCGCTTTTTGCCCACGCGGTCACTGAGATTCTCCTGGGTAAGTTCGCATTCTTCAATGAGCCGCTGGTAGCTGATGGCCACCTCGATGGCATCGAGATCTTCACGCTGGATATTTTCCACGAGGGCCATTTCGAGCATGTTCTGGTCTTCGGCGCTCCTGACAAAAGCCGGAATGGTTTTCATCCCGATCTTCCGGGCTGCACGGTATCGCCGTTCACCGGTGATGAGCTGGTATTTGCCGTTCATCGAGCATCCGGACGGTCACCGGCTGGATGATGCCGATCTCCTTGATGGAATCGGCCAGTTCGTCCAGCGCCTCTTCATCAAATTTCGACCGGGGTTGCCACGGGTTGGCTTCAATCTCCCGAATGGATATTTCATTCACTGCTGCAGCAGGTACCTGGGACTGGTTTTCCTGGCCGGCATCTTCAATCAAAGCGCCTAAGCCCCCTGCCAAGTGCGTTCTTTTTGGCCATAATGCTATTCTATAATTTTTTCTTCATTGGACATCATCGTCTGATCATTGTTCTGGAGCAGTCTCCCGGGCAAGGTTGAGATAGTTCACCGAACCCTTGGATTCGGCATCGTACATCACCACCGGCTTACCAAAACTCGGGGCTTCACTGAGCTTGATGTTCCTCTGGATAATGGTCTCGAAAACCATGTCCTGAAAATGCCGCCTGACCTCTTCCACGACCTGGTTCGACAGGCGGAGACGGGCATCATACATCGTCAGCAAAAACCCTTCGATGGCAAGTGACGGGTTAAGCCGGTTCTGGATGATCTTGATGGTATTCAACAGCTTACCGAGACCTTCGAGCGCAAAATATTCACACTGTACAGGGATGATCACCGAATCGGCAGCCGTGAGGGCATTGACAGTGATCAGCCCGAGTGAGGGTGAGCAATCGATAAGGATGTAATCATAGGCATCACGGATGCGCTCAACGACTTTCTTGAGCATGAATTCGCGCTCCGGCATGTTCAGCATCTCAATCTCCGCTCCCACCAGATCAATGTGGGAAGGAATGAGGTCGAGATTCTCCAGCTCGCTGTTCAGAATGATCCGCGCGGGATCGACTTCATCAATCAGACACTCATAAATACTGGTCTTGACCTTCTTGAGATCAAAACCCGTCCCCGATGTGGCATTGGCCTGTGGATCTGCATCGATGATCAGCGTCTTCTTCTCCAGTACGGCCAGGCTTGCCCCCAGATTGATCGCTGTTGTCGTTTTTCCAACTCCGCCCTTCTGATTAGCAAGTGAAATGACTTTGCCCATGAACTGTTCCTTTTTAAAGCAAAATATAGTGAATTTTACGAGGGATTCAAATTTACTATTTTAATGCCAGCACCCTTTTTCACCCTAACTCCTTATTGTAAACATTTGATTTGCATTTATTAACACGTTATTAACAATTGGAGGGAGGGGTCAAAAAGCGCCTGCATATCAATCAAATAGCAGATAATCACTCGATAATGCCGAATGTAAATTTCATTTTACTGAGTGTCAAAATTAGAATTAAAAACAAATAACATGGGATAATTCGTGTGAATTTTTTCTCGGAAATTAAGATTACATTTACATTCCGTGATTCAAGATGAAGAAATCATGTCCGACAAAAAATGGCTGATCATTGTCAATCCCAATGCAGGTGCCGGCAAATGCAAACGCGACTGGCCCGGGATTGAGAAAATACTCAGGGAAGAGTTGCCCGGTTTTGAACCGGTATTTACGAACCGGCGGTTCCATGCCATGATCATTGCCCGGAATAAGATCAATGAAGGGTTTACCCGCATTGTCGTCGTTGGAGGTGACGGCACTCTCAATGAAGTGATCAACGGGCTTTTCGCCCAGAAGCAGTACCAGACTACCGATATCACCCTCGGGATGATCCCGGTGGGAACGGGGAACGACTGGTCGAGGATGTTCGGCATTCCCTTCGACTATCGTGAGGCTGCCAGGGTCATTAAAACGGGCAACACCTTTGTCCAGGACGCCGGCAGGGTGGTGTTTACCAAGCAGAACCGTAAACTGGGCCGGTACTTCATCAATATCGCCGGCATCGGCTTCGACGCCATCGTCACCAAACGCAGCAATGAACTCAAAGAACAAGGGAAAAACAGTCAGGTGCTGTATTTCATGAATATCTTCGCCAAGCTTTTCGGTTACCGCCATTTCACGGCATCACTGATTATCGACGGCACCACATACCAGCATGACATTTTCTCCATGAACGTAGGCATTTGCAAATACAACGGGGGAGGCATGCTCCAGGTTCCCGATGCCGTTGCCGACGACGGACAGTTCGACCTGACCATCATCAAGAAAATGCGTAAACTCGAAGTCATCCGGAGTCTGCCCAAATTGTACAACGGCCAGATAAAAACGCATCCGAAGGTCCAGTCGTTCATGGGGAAAAATATTATCATCGATTCGCCCCGGTCTATTTACCTTGAAACCGATGGGGAAAGTCTGGGCCATACACCCTTTGAATTTGAGATCATCCCCCGCAGCGTCCGGATCATCACCGGGAAATTCAGCGCGTGAAGCGGTTATTTCACTTTAATGAACTCAACCTGGTATAGTTTCGGCCAGTATTTCCCGGTGACAAAAATGCGGTTATTCTTTTTATCGTAAGCGATCCCGTTGAAATAGTCGATCCCGGGATGCCGGTCTTCGGGCTTGAGGATCCCGCTCATGTCGATTTTCCCCTCGACTTTTCCCGTGGCCGGGTCAATGATCACAATCTCATTGGTGGTGTACCGGTTGGCATACAACCTGCCTTTGATCAGCTCCAGCTCGTTGAGCAGGTCCACCGGACCTTTGTTGTCAAATACCTCGATCTTTTTCTGCTGGCTGAAGTAGGTGGTATCCATAAAATAGATCTGGTTGCTGCCGTCGCTCATCAGGATTTGGGTTCCGTTGTTGCAAAGGCCCCATCCTTCCTTGTTCTGGTAATAGAACTTCTGGATCAATTCAAAATTTGCGGCATTGTAAATAAAGCCGACCTGCGCCTTGTAGGTGATCTGGTAAATCTTGTTATGGAGATAGGTGATCCCCTCTCCAAAAATATCGCTGGGGAGATTACGGAATTTCAGGATCTGACCGGTTTCCAGATCTTCCTTGCGGAGTGATGACTCTCCGTAATTTCCCGTCCCCTCATACAGATAACCATCGACGTATTCGAGGCCCTGGGTGTAGGCTTTGGGGTCGTGGGGAAACTCACGGATGACGCGGTAAGTATAGTGATCCGGAATGATGTCGGAAACCACCTCAACGGGCACCGAGGCGGAAAGGTCGGTTCCGTCCGACAGGAACGCCCGTGCCCTGACAAAACTGCTGGCGGGGTTCATCTTTCCCACGTTTATTTCGGCCGACATTTCTTTTTTCAGCACCGTGATGAGGGAAGGCCCGAGGTATACCTGCACCGAGTCGACAGAGACATGGTCGCCCTTCAGGGAGAGTTTCAGTTCAAAATGCTGTACCGGGGATGATCACACTCTGCCCGGCAGGTGCGTCGATCCTGAGTTCAGCTTTCGGCTTCGAGGTCACCGGGGCTGGCTCAGTGCCGGTGGTCTTTTTACCCGTATGGTCATGGGCGCATGACTGGAAGACGATGCCGGCAGAGAGAAGGACCGGTAGTAAAACTCTGTATTTCATCAGGAAAATAAATTTTTTAACCATTGAAGACCGGATCTTTTATTCTGGGGTAGATTTCTCAGTTGCTGTTCGACATCCGGTGATTCCTCCGGGTTCAACATATGCCAGATCTCTCCCCAGCCCGGGAATCCGCCGATATTGCGGTCATCGATAAACATATCCGCCTGGATTTTACGGCTCATCATTGTTTCGTCAAACTGTTCTTCCGGGTAGCTTTTGTTAACGGCGTAAAATTCCACGCCATGGCGGCGGCAGTATTCGACGGCTTCATCGAGTGCTTTACCGGTCCGGAATGTCCACAGGATCAGTTGGTGATTCTGTTTCTGAAGCGACCTCAACGTCTCGAAGGCAAACAGTTTTTCCTTGCCGATGGCAGGATACCGGTGTTCTACTATGGTTCCGTCGAAATCTACAGCAATGATCATGTTTGGTCCATTTGTCAAGGGTTCACGAAAAAACGGTTCCATCGCCGGCCGGGAGAGATTCGCCGGGCCGTCAGGCATTTCCGGCAGCGTGTCCGTTGATGATTCACGGTGCAAATTACTAAAAAGCACCGGAATATGTGCCATCTGACATGTGAAAGCCGCAAATCAGCTCACGGGGAAGGGACAGGTGGGCATTTTCAGAACAGGTCGTCGACCGAAAGATATCGTTCACCGGTGTCGTAACAGAAGGTGATGATCCGTGATCCCGGCTCCGCCTCACCGATTTTTTTCGCAACGGCGGCCAGGGAAGCGCCGGAGGAGATCCCGACGAAAAGGCCCTCCTCCCGGGCAGCCCGGCGCGCATAGTTAAAGGCTTCTTCACGGGTGACCCGGATGGCTCCGTCGAGGTATTCAAGGTTCAGGTTTTCGGGGATGAAGCCCGGGCCGATTCCCTGGAGGGGATGGGGACCGGGTTCTCCCCCGCTGATAACGGGCGATTGGTCGGGTTCGACAGCAAAAACCCTGATCTTTGGAAACTTTTCCTTCAGCACTTGTGCCACCCCGGTGATGTGCCCGCCGGTGCCGACACCGGTGATCAGGTAATCGAAGCCTTCCGGGAAATCCTCCACGATCTCGCGGGCCGTGGTCTCTGCATGGATTCGGGGATTTGACGGGTTTGAAAACTGCGAGGGGATCCAGGCTCCGGGGATCTCGCTCTTCAGTTCTTCGGCCCGCTGCATGGCCCCTTTCATCCCCTGCTCCCGGGGGGTGAGCTCCAGCTCGGCGCCGTAAGCGGTCATGATCCTCCGCCTTTCCACCGACATCGATTCGGGCATGACGATGATGACCCGGTACTTTTTTACCGCCGCCACCATGGCGAGTCCGATCCCGGTGTTACCGCTGGTCGGCTCGATGATCACGGAGCCGGGCTTCAGGATGCCCTGCTTCTCCGCATCGCTGATCATGCTCAGGGCAATCCGGTCCTTGATACTGCCGGCCGGATTGGCTCTTTCAAGTTTGACCCAGACTTCTGCACCGGCAGGGTAAAGATGTTGTATTCTGACATGGGGCGTATTCCCGATGGTTTCGAGAATGGTGTTGACTTTCATATCAATGGATTTTTCAGATGACGAAATTTATGGGCTCCTTGTAGTTTTTACTGTCGCGCACGATGGTTTTATGTTGCCGGTAGACTACTGAAAACGGGATGACGCTTTCAGTGAGCCACACATTGCCACCGACAACCGTGTCGTGCCCGACCACGGTATCCCCGCCCAGGATGGTACTCCCGGCATAGATGATCACATTGTCTTCGATGGTGGGATGACGTTTGGTATTCTTCATCTTTTTCTCCACGTACATGGCCCCCAGTGTCACGCCCTGGTAAATTTTCACACAGGTTCCCACCACGGCGGTTTCCCCGATGACAATCCCGGTTCCGTGGTCAATGAAAAATTTCTCCCCGATGGAGGCCCCCGGGTGAATATCGATCCCGGTTTTACCATGGGCATATTCACTGATCATCCGCGGAAGGACAGGTATCCCGAGTTGATACAGGATATGCGAAATACGGTAAACGGTCAGGGCATGAAAACCGGGATAGCACAGGATGATCTCTTCAACGCAGCTGGCAGCGGGATCCGATTTCAGGAAGGTCTTCCGCATCATCCAGCAGCATCCGGTAGATGCCGGGAAGTTGATTGAAGAAATCATTGACCAGGGATTCCGGCTTTTTACTCAGATCCTTTTCCAGGGGGATCAACAATTCCTTCAGCCGGAGCTTCATCCGGTCAAGCCGGATTTCGATCTCCCGTTTGCTGATATTCTTGTTTTCCTTGATCGGGAAAAGAAGGAGGATAAGATCGTCGACGAACTTATGCGATTCAATCATCGAAGGCACGTCGGCGCAGTAACTCTGGTTTATGGTGCTGAGTAATTCGGAAAATGTTTCTTTCATAACGGTTCAGATTAATAGGCAAAATACACTACAGGTAACATCCGGGAAGACAAAAAGATCGTTCACCGACCGCTTCCCTGCTTCTGACGGGCGTTCCCGGTGACCTGTAAAAATTTGATGAATGCTTTTTTGTAAATCAAATTATGATCAAATTTGTTCACGAAATTCTCAACGAATGAAAAAACACATTCCCAATACCGTCACTCTTCTGAACCTCACATCCGGTTCCGTCGGGGTGATCCTCCTGTTTAACGGCAACATCGCCATGGCCTCGGCCATGATATTCCTGGCAGCGGTCTTCGATTTTTTCGACGGCTTCCTGGCCCGACTCCTGCATGTTCATTCAGAGATCGGAAAATCGCTCGACAGCCTCGCCGACGTGGTCAGTTTCGGATTGTTACCCGGTCTGATCGTTTACAGCATGCAGATGGCCATGAACGGCCACGATTCCGGGACCACATTGATCTTCGCCCTCGCAGGATTGCTGATCCCGGCATTGTCGGCACTCAGGCTGGCCATTTTCAACAACGATGAAGAGCAAATCTATGCCTTCCGTGGCCTTCCCACTCCTGCCAATGCCTTGTTTTTTGCCGCCGCCGGGATCGCTTTCGCTCACGGTGAAACCAGCGTTATCCCGCTGTATCCCGTTCCGGTCCTCATCCTCACCCTCGGCCTCTCCTTTCTGCTGGTTTCCCGGCTGAAGATGTTCGCCTTCAAATTCAAGGACTATTCCCTTAAAAACAATGCTCTGAAGTATGCTTTCCTGGCCGCTTCCCTGGTGCTGATCCTCATTTTCCGGATCGAAGGTGTTGCACTGGCCGTCCTTCTTTACATCGTCATCTCCCTTGGGGAAACCTTATTCAGCAGGACAAAATAAGTCCGTCACGGCAATGCCTCCACCGGGCATCGAAGTTGTTACCGGCATCGTCACGTGGTATTGCCGGTAAGGTTACGCGTTATTCACGATCCTCCGTTGAATCCCAGCGCTGTTCAAAATTTTTTCGGGCCAGGCTGATGAACCCATAGCAGACCAGGATCAGGACGGGCCAGGAAAGGTAAAAAAGGATGGAGTGTATGAACATGATGATCAATTTAGTTAATAGGCATGGGAATCCCCTTCGATTTCACGGCTGTCGATCCTTTTCCGGTTCAGGGATCTCCAGGCGTAAAAGATATAAGCGAAGACAAAGGGGACCAGTAGTGAAACATAACTCATGGCGGTGAGGGTGTAGAGACTTGATGAACTGTTTTGGATATTCAGCGAGCTCTGCAGGTCGGTCACCGACGGATAATAACAGGTATTATGTAAACCGGCCACCAGGAAAACGGCAAAGACCGTGAGAACCGTGCCTGTTCCCGAATAGGCGATGGCGTTTGGAAAACTTCCGGCCAGTGACCGGATAATGGCGTAGAGCACAAGGGCAATGCCCCCGGCGAGAATGATCCCGACGACAGGCATCTCCAGGATGTTATGCAGGTATTTGAATGGTTCACGCGAAACGATGAAGGTATCGGGATCATAGGCAAATCCTTTGCTGAGCAGGAGACTGATGAGCCAATAGAGGAAGGCCAGCAGGAAAATCCCGGTGTTGATCCAGAGATGGATCCGTGAACGCTGCTCGATTTCCGCATGGTCGACATTTTTGGTGAAATAGTGAATGGCCAGAATGCGCGTCAGGGCGAAAATGGCAATGCCGAGGGAGACATTCCTGAAATTTGCAACCGCTTCCAGTCCATGCCAGTTTGAAGCCCATGAAGAGCTGTTCATATCGTCGACGGTGAAGTGGGCGCCGGTAAAAAATGTTCCGACAGCCGTCCCGATGAGCAAGGTCGCAGCAAAACCGTTGATCATCAGGAAAACGTCGTAGGTCTTTTTCCCGAGGAAATTATCGGGCTTCGACCTGAACTCGTAAGCGATGGCCTGGATGATGAAGCAAAACAGGATGGCCATCCACACCCAGTAGGCGCCGCCGAAACTGGTGGCATAAAACAGGGGGAAGGAGGCGAAGAAGGCGCCGCCGAAGGTGACGAGGGTGGTGAAAGTCGTTTCCCATTTGCGTCCGAGGGCGTTGACAAGGATCCGTTTTTCGGTATCATTCTTTCCCAGGACGTAGATCAGGGTCTGACCTCCCTGGACAAACATCAGGAACACGAGAAGGCTTGCCAGCAGTGAGATAATGATCCACCAGTACTGCTGAAGGGCGAGGTATGAGATATTTTCGAGCATATTAATGTCCTCCGTCTTTAGGTCCGATTTTAATCTGGCGTGTCATGATCTTCACTTCTGCGATGGCCAGGGCGGTGAACACCGCGGCAAACAGCCAGAAGGTGACCTGCACCGCGCTGGTATCGATATGTGACACAGCGGCCATGGTGGGCATCAGATCCTGGATGACCCAGGGTTGCCGGCCCACTTCCGCCACGATCCACCCTGCCTGGCTGGCAAGATAGGGCAGCGGGATAGTGATGATCGCCAGCTTCAGGAACCACCGCCGCCTGTCAAGGTTATCACGGTAAAGAAAGACGAGGGCAAGGACGAAAAACAGGACAAAGTAAAAGCCCAGCAGGACCATTAGGTGAAAGCTGTAAAAGGTCAGGGGAACATTGGGGATCAGGCTCATCTCGTCGTCCAGGAAACCGTAACCGAAGTACCTGAAATACTGATCCTTATAAGTATCGTCATAGAATTTTGCCTTCAGGGTCTCGTAGGTGGTGATATCGCTGCGTTTCCTGGCATCTTTCAGGGCCCTGAGATCTTCGATGACCATCCGTCCGCGGCGGATCTTTTCCCTGGCCGACATGATGCCCTGCTCCGGGTTCCCGTTGACCATGTCGACAACCCCGGGAACAAAGGCATTCCAGTTTCCATAGGCCATATACGACAGCAGGTTGGGAAATTCGACACGCAGGGCGAAATCCTTGATGTTTTCATTCTCCGGGTCGGAACCTGAAGTCGACATCACGCCGATAGCCACGAGCCCGGCACCGGCCTGTCCGTGATAGAGCCCTTCCAGGGAGGCAAATTTCATGGGCTGGGAATGCACGATTTCCCGGGTGGATGAATCGCCCGTAAATACCAGGTAAATGGAGGCGATGAGCCCGAATACGGCTCCCACGAGAATACTGCGCCTGGCAAAGAGGGCCTCGCGCTTTTTGAGCATGAACCAGGCCGAGATCCCGATGACGAACACCGAGGCCAGGACAAATCCGGACGTGGTGGTATGCAGGAACTTATTGACTGCCGTGGAGGAGAAAAGCACCTCCCAGAAATTGACCATTTCATTGCGGGCCGTCTCCGGGTTGAACTGCATGCCCAGAGGTGACTGCATCCAGGCATTGGCGACGAGGATCCAGAGGGCGGAAAGGTTCGCGCCGACGGCCACCAGCCATGTCGAAAGCAGATGGAACCGCTTGCTGACCTTCTCCCAGCCGAAAAACATGACGGCGACAAAGGTGGATTCAAGGAAAAAGGCCATGATGCCTTCTACTGCCAGCGGTGCGCCGAAAATATCGCCGACGAACCATGAATACTGCGACCAGTTGGTCCCGAACTCGAACTCCAGGATGATCCCGGTGGAAACCCCGATGGCAAAGTTGATGCCGAAGAGGGTCATCCAGAAACGCGTGATTTTTTTCCAGGCCGGATCGCCCGTCCTGACATAGATGGTCTCCATGAAGGCAATGATGAATGACAACCCCAGGGTGAGCGGCACAAATATCCAGTGGTAGATGGCTGTCAGTGCAAACTGCCCCCTTGACCAGTCAACAAGGGAAAGATCAATATTTTCAAGCATATTTCAGGGTTTATTTGGTGAGTTGCTCGAGGACATAGTCGCTTCGTTGTGCATCCGTATCAAATCTTTTTTGCAAGATATCGGGAAAAAAGAACAACTTCAATACGGCATATAAAATAAACAACTTGATCAGGATGACGATCCAAACCTGCCGGCCCCAGGAAGACATGTTCCTGAATCCGTCGGCGTAAAATCTGAAGACCCGGGTAAAGAGAGGCGCTTTCATAAAAAGGAACCCGTGTTTAGTGAGCAAATATATAAATATATGAAATGATTATGAAAAACAGCTGAAAAAGCCCAGGAGCGCAGATATATCTCCCGATGTAAAACCCACCGGGCATCCCTGGCGTGAAAAGATGAACAATTTCCCCGGTATTGTGGTTCACCTCCCGTAAAGGCCTAAAATCAGAACCTGAACAACACCAGCTTATTGACCACCAAAATTTTTTTGTGATTTATCATTGGTGTTCGTTTAAAAAAATGACAATGATGCGATATGCAATCTCCAGTCATCTCTATCGATAAGCAGAGTATTTCATACCTCATCATTTCTCGTTCTCATGCCCGACGGTCATTTATTTTTTTATGTACATCATTATTATATTCATTGGTGTTCGTGGGCTCTCCGCTTCCGCGGGTTCGGTTGTCGGCCACCGCGCCGTGCCATTAAGCAAAAATCGTGTTTACGTCATTTTTCATTTTTTACCGGACAACTGTGGTTATTTATAACGATTTTAAAAAAAAATATTAGAGAATAAGGGCTGCGTTTCGGATTTGGTCGTTATCAAAAATATCATAAATTTATACTCTGAATATGAAATCACACTAACATGAAACTCACCAGCTTTGCTGCATTCATCGTGTGCCTGTTTTCGTTTTTTTCCGGCTTTTCGCAGACACCGGTTTCACCGCCGCCCATCGATATCGGCTTTGAAGAACGGCAGGGTCAGTACGTCGATCTCGGCACCAGGCTGATCAATGAAAAGGGCGACACGGTCACCCTGAAGGACCTTGTGAACAAACCCACCATTCTCTCCCTGGTGTATTACCGTTGCCCCGGGACCTGCAGTCCGCTGATGTGGGGCATCTCCAAGGTCATTGAGCAGGTGGATCTCAATTTCGGAAAGGATTACCAGGTCCTGACCGTCAGTTTTGATCCCACTGAGGATATCAGCCTGGCCATCCAGAAAAAGGATAATTACCTGAAGAACATGCAGAAGCCTGAACTCGGCAAAGACTGGTTGTTTTTTGTGGGTGACAGCCTGAACATCGCGAAGCTGACCCAATCCGTCGGGTTCCACTACAAGCGCATCGCCGGTCAGTACACCCATCCCACCGGTCTTGTTGCCCTGGCTTCCGACGGGAAGATCACCAGGTACCTGAGAGGAATTGAGTTTTTACCCTTCGACATCAAGATCACCATGGTGGAGGCGGCAAACGGCAAGATCGGTCCCTCGATCAACCGGCTGCTGGCCTTCTGCTATTCCTACGATTCAAAAGGTAACCAATATGTATTCAATGTCCTGAAAGTTTCCGGAGCTGTGATCACCTTCATGGCCCTGGTTATTTTCCTGATCCTTGTCTTTGCCAAACGAAAACCCAAACATGCCTGAGATGAACGCCACCCAGACGGCCAGGGAACCCAGCTACCTTGAATATCACGGTAAGCGCAGGGGTATTTTCAAATGGATCCTGGCCACCGATCACAAACGCATCGGCCTGCTGTACCTGTTTACCATCATGACCTTTTTCCTGATTGGCGCCTCGCTGGGGCTGCTGATGAAGCTCGAGCTCATTGCCCCGGGAAAGACGATCGTCGGTCCGCAGGCTTACAATGCCTTTTTCACCGTCCACGGCGTGATCATGATCTTTGTCATTGTCATTCCGGGCCTGCCCGTGGTCTTTGGTAATTTTTTTCTGCCCTATCCTCATTGGAGCCAGAGACGTCGCTTTCCCGCGGCTGAACCTGCTGTCGTGGTACATTTACCTGACCGGGATCTCGCTGGTCATCTATTCCCTTTTCGCCGGCGGCGGCCCTCCCGATACCGGATGGACCTTCTATGCGCCATACAGCTTCAAGACGTCAACCAATATGCTGCCTGCCGTACTGAGCGTCTTTGTCATCGGCTTTTCCTCCATCCTCACCGGTCTGAATTTCCTCGTGACGATGCACCGGATGCGAGCCCCGGGCATGACCTGGCTGAAAATGCCCCTCTTTGCCTGGACGCTTTACGGAACGGCATGGGTCCAGATCCTGGCAACCCCCATCGTGGGCATTACCATGCTGATGATCATTGCCGAACGCACCCTGCATATCGGCTTTTTCGACCCCACACTCGGAGGTGACCCCCTGCTCTATCAGCACCTGTTCTGGATCTACAGCCATCCGGCCGTATACATCATGATCCTTCCGGCCATGGGCGCCATCTCGGAGATTATCCCCACCTTCTCGCACAAAGCCGTTTTCGGGTATAAGTTTATCGTCGGATCGACCATCGCCATTGCCTTTGTCGGGTATTTCGTCTGGGGGCACCATATGTTCACGTCCGGCATGAGCGGCGTGGCCCTCTTCACCTTTTCATTCCTGACCTTTCTCGTCGCCATTCCCAGTGCCATCAAGGTTTTCAACTGGATCGCCACCATGCATAAGGGATCCATCCTTCTCGACACGCCGTTCTACTGGGCGGCGTCGTTCATCTTTGTCTTTATGATCGGCGGTTTATCGGGACTTGTCCTGGGATCCCTGGCCACCAATGTCCACCTGCACAGCACCCATTTCGTGCTGGCGCATTTCCATTTCATCGTATTCGGCGGCACCGGTTTCGCCTTCCTGGGTGCCATCCATTACTGGTACCCCAAAATGTTCGGAAGGATGTATAACAAACGCATGGCCAATACGGGCTGGCTGATCTTTTTCATCGGATTCCTGACGCTTTACGGACCCATGTTTTACCTGGGCATGATGGGTATGCCACGAAGATATTACGATTATGACCCCATGTTCCATCCGGGCAACGTGGTATCAACCGTCGGTTCATGGATCCTGATCTCCGGGTTCCTCATCATCCTGATCAATCTTTTTAGGAGCGCCCGACGGGGCCCGAAAGCCGAACAGGATCCCTGGGGAGGAAAAACCCTCGAATGGTCGATCCCCTCACCCCCGCCGGTTGAAAATTTCGCAACCATCCCGGTCATTACCCGGGGACCGTACGACTACAACTAACCTTAAAACAGTCTTATGTCAGAACACAGAGACGATCTTGCATCAAAAACCGGAATGTGGCTTTTCCTCTTCACCGAAATGCTGCTCTTCGGGGGACTGTTCGTGGTATATTCGGTCTACCGGTTCAAACATCCCGAGGCCTTTCACCTGGCCGCCCAGGAACTCAATGTTTTCATCGGCACGATGAACACCATCATCCTCCTGACAAGCAGTATGACCATCGCCATGTCCATCACGGCGATGCAGAAAAATTCCATCAAACTCGCCCTGGGCCTCCTGACCGTGACCGTCGTGCTGGGAATCGCCTTCCTGGTCAACAAGTATTTTGAATGGAGCACCAAGATCCATCATCATATCTACCCCGGATCGGAGATCATGGAAAGCTGGGGACAGGGTGATATCCTGTTCTTTGGCCTGTATTATTTCATGACCGGTCTGCATGCCTTTCATATCATCATCGGGCTGACATTCATCGGCTTCGTAATGGTGTATATCCGCAAGGGGCGCATCTCCCCCACAAATTATGTTCTTCTCGAAAACAGCGGACTGTACTGGCACCTGGTCGATATGATCTGGATTTTCCTGTTCCCGCTGTTTTACCTGGTAACCTGAAAAACTTCATGTCATGCCTGAAGAAAAAACCCATATCGTTCCCTACAGGACACTTTTCCTGGTTCTTGTGGCCCTGGTGACCCTGACGCTCACTTCGGTGGGCGTGACACAAATCCAGCTTGGAACGCTGACCGTAGCTGCCGCTTTGCTGATCGCCGTCATCAAATCCACCCTGGTCCTGACCATTTTCATGCACCTGAAATTTGAAAATAGATTTTTCGCCTTCATGGTGACCGGGGTGATCCTGCTTATCGCGTTCGTGATCGGCACCACCCTCATCGACTATATTTACAGATAAGAGCAATACTTCTGAAACGACCGTCATATGTATTCAACCACAGGACTCGATGCTTCAAACTTCGTTCATAAAGTCGACCAGACCTTTGTGTTCATTCTCGGCATCTGTTTCGTCTTCCTGATCGGCCTTACTGCCACCATGGTGTATTTCATCATCCGGTACAACCGGAAAAGAAATCCCTATCCCAAGCAGATCGTCGGCAGTACCGCACTGGAAATCACCTGGACGGTGATCCCCACCATTCTCGCCCTCCTGATGTTTTACTACGGATGGGCCGGGTGGAGACCGATGAAAAACCCCCCAAAAAAAGCACGGCAGGTCATTGCCACGGCCAGGATGTGGAATTTTTCCTTTGCTTATGAAAACGGAAAAAGATCTGACAAACTCTACGTGCCGGTCAATGAACCCGTAACCATTAAACTGTTGTCGCTCGATGTAATCCACAGTTTTTACATTCCCGCCTTCAGGCTGAAGGAGGACATGGTCCCGGGCCGGCAGAAGATCATGTGGTTCATCCCCCAAAACAAAGGGTCCTATCATATATTCTGTGCCGAATATTGCGGCCTGCGCCATTCCTATATGTCGTCGAGCGTGGAAGTTCTGCCCAAAGGAAGATTTTGAGAAATGGTACAATGATACGACCAGCGTCGCGGCAACACCGGCAGCGAAGGGCGAAACACCGGCGGCCGCCGGATTGCAGATCCTGCAAAAAAATGGGTGTACCGCCTGCCATTCTTCCGACGGATCGAAGCTTGTCGGTCCCTCCTATCTCGGGATCTGGGGTAAACCGGCGGTTGTGATCGAAAACGGACAGGAAAAAACGGTCACCGTCGATTCCGCTTACGTCACGGCAGTCCATTTATGACCCCAATTCACAGGTTGTGAAGGGATTCCAGAAGGGACTGATGCAGCCCTATAAGGGTGTGGTCACCGACCAGGATATTCATCAGATCATCGAATACCTGAAATCCTTGAACGAATAGCAGGGAGGAAATCTCATTGAAAGAATATGTTAAGCTCGGGAAGCTTTCCATCATCCTTCCCGTTGGTTTTACGGCATTCACGGGCTATTTTCTGTGTAAACCCGTCATTGATCTTCACACCGTTGGCGTGGTACTGGGAGTTATCCTCCTTGGCAGTTCGGCATCCGCGCTGAACCAGGTCCAGGAACGGTACACCGATGCTATGATGGACCGTACGCGCAACCGCCCTCTGCCAGTCAGATCGGTTAGCCCCGGTGCGGCCCTGTTCTTTTCTCTCATCTCCCTGATCGCCGGCATCGCCCTGCTCCTGGTCTTCGGTTCACCCCTGGCGATGGCACTGGGCCTGTTCACCATCGCCTGGTATAACGGGCTGTATACCTACCTGAAAAGGGTAACTGCTTTCGCCGCCGTTCCGGGTGCCATCACGGGCGCCATGCCCCCGCTTATCGGATGGACGGCAGCGGGCGGACAGCTGACCGACTCCACTTCGCTGACCCTGGCCTTCCTCCTGTTTATCGGACAGGTTCCCCATTTCTGGCTGTTGACTCTCCGGTACGGGGAGGAATACCAAAATGCCGGACTGCCCAGCCTGACCTCGATGTTCTCAAGGAAGCAGATCGCCAGCATCACCTTCGCCTGGATCGCGGCATCCCTGTTCACCGCCCTATCCCTCGCCACCCTCGGCATCCTCCATACCCCCGTCACCCGGGTCATCCTGCTCATCCTCACGCTCGGTTCTCTTTCCGTCTTCTCCGGACTTCCGCGAAATATACCGTCTACTCCCGTCCGCAATACGTATTTCATCCTCCTGAACAGTTTTTTCATGGTGGTTATGGTCATCCTCATCATCGACAAAATGCTGCCATGATCGAAAAAAACGATGTCATCGAACACACCGACCCGGGTCCGGGAACTGTTCACGATCCTGCTGGTCATCACCCTCCTTTCTGTTTTTTTAAAACACTATGGTACAGCCATTTGTCACTTAGTCTCGATTCCGGCAACGAAGGCCCGGCCATCCCGGGGATCAGTGAAATTGCCGGTTATATCCTGACGGTCCTGAGAATCCTGACCCGTATCTTTATCATCTTCTACTTCCTGAGATGGTCATACCGGATGTACACCTACCTGAAGAGCCGCGAGGAATTCTATTACCTCTCTCATTCCCCTTCCTGGACGGTATGGGCCTGGATCGTACCCGTCATGAACCTCTTCTATCCTTACCTCATCATGCGCGATATCTATGAGTCTCTCCGGCCTGAACGAGGATGGGGACCAAAGGTCCCATGCGTCCCTTGTCATGTGGTGGTGGTTCCTTGTCCTGCTTTCGGCTTTCTCGGGTTTTTTCCCGGTGATCGTCGCTGCATGATCTCATGAACGGGAATGCAGAGGCCATCCTGGCCGGAAGATGGAGATACCTGATGGTGGCCGGTATTAAAACCGCTTCGGTGATCCTCTGGATCGTGCTTGTTCAGACAGCTGAAAACGGGTCTTCAACGGCTGAGTGCCATGTAGAAGAACTGGCCGATTCCCACCGTAAAAATGAAATCCCCGTAGAGCGTGTGTTCAATAAAAACCGTCAGCAGTGATTGACTGCGTTTGTAGGTGAGGGCAAAAAGGAATCCGCCGACAAAGGTCAGGGCGAGTGCCAGCCAGTTCCTGAAGATGATATGGGAGAAGGAAAACAGGAAGGCATTGGTGAGCATGAAGAACCATTCGCGTTTTGAAAAGGTCGCGATACCGGTTGAAAAACCAGACCCGGTATATCAACTCCTGGGGAAAGGCCGACCAAAGAGGATAGAAGACCATGATCAGCAACCACAGCCATGTGATTGGTCCGCGGCATGATAAAAAAATGGCCGGGGATGAAGATCCAGACCAGGAAGGTGGTCACCATGGCGAAAGCCAGGAACCTGAAGATGATGGGGCGCCAGTCCCTGAACCCGTTAAAACCAAATGAATTCCTGTTAAACGTTCTGTCGCGTAAAAGGAAGTAGAGAAAAACAAAGAAAACCACCAGTAACGGAATCGATTTATGGACAGGGATCAGGTTGAAGAAGTATAACAGCGGCAATCCGATATAAATAATGATAAGCTCCGACACCTTAAAAGCAGGGCGGTTGTAGAATCTGACCATGATGTGGTGAAATTAATCACTCCGGGCAAAAAACCTTATTCCGGATTCAGGAAAAAAACAGGTTTAACGACTGAATAACAGCACTTAACGTTGCACGGTAAACGCATCTAATAAACATACAGAAAGTTAACAAAGTTTACTTTCAATTTCACTATTTTTGTTGTTCCTTTGAAAGCCCATGGAAAATCTATTCTCAGATTACCTTTTGCCCCTGACACTAGGCATTATCACCCTCGGAACCGGATTATCCATAGAGTTCAGAGATTTCCGTCATATCTTCCTGTACCCCAAAGCGGTCATCGTCGGTCTCTGTTGCCAGATGCTTCTCCTTCCGCTGATTGCCTTCGGGATCGACCTGGTGATCCATGTCGACCCGGTCTATAAAGTCGGGCTGATCCTCATTGCCGCATGCCCGGGGGGAGCCACCTCGAACCTGGTCAATTTTCTGCTTCGGGGGAATGTGGCCCTTTCCATCTCCATTACCGTACTGAACGGTATGATCACCCTGGTCACCATTCCTCTCGTGGTCAGTGCGGCCATCTGGTTTTTCATGAGCCAGCATTCAGCCATTCACCTTCCGGTGATGATCACCATCCTGAATATTTTCGTGGTAACGGCCGTCCCTGCAACCATCGGTGTTCTGATCCGGCATTATATGCCGCGTTTTGCCCTTTCGCTCGAGAAACCGCTCCGCATTATCCTTCCCCTGTTGCTGCTGCTTTGTTTTTTCAGGAGTGATCTTCATCGATCAGAGTGAAGAGTCGGCCCAGATGATCGATTACCTTGAATTGTTTGTACCGGCCCTGTTGTTGAATATCCTGGCCATGCTCGCCGGGTGGTCGGTTTCCCGGGCGCTTCAGCTGACCACACGAAACCAGTTTACCATTTCTGTTGAAGTCGGATTGCAGAACAGTGCCCTGGCCATCTTCGTTTCCACTACCCTCCTGGGCAGTCCGGCGATGGCGATCGTCCCGGTGATTTACGGATCATTCTCGTTTTTCACAACGGCTTTCCTGGGATATGGGATTAAAAAACTCAGTTCCAGATCAGGACGAGGAAGGGCAGTAAAAACAACGCATCTGCGTAACTCCCGTAATAATCAGGACGGCTGAAGTGCGAATGGAAGGTGATCAACGCGAGCATCCCTGCCGTCATTCCTCCAAGGACGGTCATTTCGGCTGCCCCGGCTTCACCGGTGAAGAGCTCCGTACCCAGCCACAGGACCATTGACGCAAAAATCAGTATGTAGATGACGATCCGTGTTGAACGCCTGCCAAAATCGACGGCAAAAGTGTGCTCCCGATCGGCCACATCGATGTCATATTCAAAATAACTGTACGACAGCACATTGGACATGACCAGCAAGCCATAGCTCACCATGATCATGATCTGCCAGGGTGCCGCATCGTTTCCTGCATAAATGACCGGTCCTCCCCATACGGCCACTGTATAGATCGCCGATATCCAGAGTTCCTTGATAAATAGCACCGTATCGATGCGATCGGAGATCAGGGTGAACATAAAATACACGAATGTGGCTCCGCCGGTGATCAGCCCGAGCTGGATGACTGCCGGGGGAAGCCTATAGAGCGCGAGCCTGAAATCGAAAATTCCCACCACCAGAATGAGGAGGATGACAGGGGATCTGTACCGGTAGAACAGCCGGTGGGCAGCATAGCCAGATTCCCCGTGTTTTTTCACCCCGTCAATCACATGATCGGCAAGGTAGATCAGCCAGACTGTCATCCCGATGACGGCCAGGTAAGCCCACGGCAGATGCGTGCCAAAGATATGTGCGGCAAAAAATGAACCCGCAATCACCCCGGCCACAATGTCCAGCGAAAAAAGCCTCAGGCCGCGGTATATCTTCGAAATGATCACCACAGGGAAATATTAGGCGAACTTGTGTTCCAGGCTTTCCTCCAGGTACGGATGATGAACCGGGATGAGTTTGGCCCGGGACAGGGCATAAGACACCACCAGTGAAAACAGTCCGGCAAAACCGATAAAACTGCCGATCTCCAGGAATCCGAAATGGAGTTGGCCGGTCACACCGGGAACGATCTCCAGGTACTGTTCGACATACTGTCCCACGAACAGGATGACGATGACGATCGTCATCAGGGTGGAATTCCGGCTGGCACTGACCGGAAGGAGAATGAAAAACGGCACGAGCCCAGTTGAGGAGGATCTCGGCAAAAAAGAGGGCTTTCCATCCGTCCTGCCAACGGTAATAATAATACACCGTCTCCTCAGGAAGATTCCCGTACCAGATCAGCATGAACTGGACAAACCACAGGTAACCCCAGATGATGGCCAGCATGAAAAGATAGCGGGAAAAATCGTGGAGGTGGTATTTGTTCATGAATGTGAAATACCCCTGCCGGCGAAGGATAAACAGGATCAGGATGATCACCGAAACCCCGTGGAGAAAGGCAGAGGTCATATTTTTCAGCGCGAAGACCGTCGAATACCAATGGACATCGATCGACATGATCCAGTCAAATGTTGCAAAGATGAAGGTGATCGCGAGGATGAAAACATAGATTCGCGAATAGTATTCGCTTTTATGGAAATATTTCACACCGCCCGCCTTGTCTTCCGACAGGGAATACCGCCGGAGGATCCGTGCGAAGATGATCCATAAAGCAAAAAAGAGGACAAGCCTGAAGAGGAAGAACGGGATATTGAGATAGATATGCTTATGGCTGACCGCCTCATCGGCGGAAACAACCCCCTGGCTGCTCCACGTATAGAGGGAATGAATGCCGAAATACATCAACAGGAAAAACACCGCGGCCACGGGAAGGTAAGCCATCATGGCTTCAGGGATCCGTTTAAAGGCTGAAGACCATCCCGACTGCGAGATGTACTGGATGACGATGAAAAACACACCCCCCAGCGAAAGGGAGAGAAAATAGTAATTGTTCAGGAGATAATCGGCCCAGCCTCTCTGGGGTTCTGCAATCAATGCATAGACCATTACCGCCAGGCCCAGGAGAGCGAGAACTGCCGATATGACACTGAAAGACCGGGATACTTTGAAATCTTCCTTCATATCTTTTATTTTTAATAACGTTTATCACATCATGGTTTGCTGGCGGTCGTATCGGCCAGTGCCTGAGGCTGGAGTACATTCCGGATATAGGCGATGATCTTCCACCTGTCATCCGGCCTGATCTGCGCACCGTGGGCGCCCATTGATCCGAAGCCCAGGGTAATGGTATGGTAGATCTCCCCGTCCTTCAGGTTCCTGGCTTCTTCGCCGACCAGCGAGCGGGGCACGACGATATACAACCCGCTGGTATGCAGGTAACCGTTACCGTCACCTTTCGGCCCGTGACAACCGATGCAAAAGGTCTCGAACTCATGTTTTCCCCTTTCGATCACCGCCTGGTTTACCGTTAAGGGATTGGAGAGCTCCTCTCCCGCCCTGATGCGGTCTTCAGGCGTGTTGGCATACTGGAAGGGTGTAAAATCACGGGGAATGGTGCCTTCCACCGGAACCCGCATTGTTGTTCCGTTTTCAAAATTGGGATTGGGAGCATAAGTCTCATAGGCCTTGGAATAGAACATATCGGGGAAATAATCCCACCCCGGATGGTTCCTGTTCCTGTCGCAGCCTGAAGTGATCAGGATTATAAAGGACCGCGGGCATCAGGTATTTTCTGTATCTTCCCATCGACTACTGTTTTGCGTTGTTTACTTCCATCCCCGAATCATTCACCTCTTCGGCGTCCATGCCGAGGATCTTCCCGGCTTCGAGGAATCGTTCCTCTCCCAGCGTTTTGAGGTCAATCACGATAATGAACTTATCATCGGTCACCCGCAGGTCGGGAACAGGATTCACCTTCACCGGGATAAAGCCCGGAGACGGCCGAGAAAGTCGCCAGGCTGGTGAGGGTAACGATCAGGATCGTAATGACGACCGTGATGACAATGAAGGACGGGAAAGAATTAAACGGTTTCCCGCCATAGACGATGGGCCAGTTCACCACGGCGGCAAAATACAGGAAGGCCAGGACCGCAATGGCTCCGAAAAGTCCGTAGAAATAAGCTGCCGTGGGAATCCGCGACCTTCGCTTGAGCAGATGGATCGCCTCGTGAACCGGGTAGGGCGTATAAATATCATAGACGGGGAATCCCAGTTCAAGGAGCTTTTTCAGGGAGGCCAGCATTTTGTCCTCCTCGCTGAAAACACCAATTTTGAATTTACCGGCCATTTTCGTTTGATCTTTAGGTTAATCTTCTTTTCGTGCTGCCCACCTTCAGAACGCCCTTGACCTCGCTCAAGGCGATGACCGGGATAAACCTGAAGAACAGCAGGATGAATGAAGCAAAAATGCCCAGGGTACCGACATAGGCGCCAATCTCCACCCAGGTGGGCGTATAGCTTGCCCAGTTCGAAGGCAGGTAGTCGTGGGAAAGGGATCCGACAACGATATTATAGCGTTCAAACCACATCCCGATATTGATGACCAGGGATATGATGAGACAGGCTCCATGGATTTTTCCGGATCTTTTTGAACCAGAAGAGCTGGGGGATAATAGCATTGAAAATAAGCATGGTCCAGAAGGGCACGGCAAATTCACCGGACAGAAGGTGATGGAAAAAGGTCGACATCTCATAGGTATTGTAGGAATACCAGGCAACGAAAATTTCCGTCATATAGGATGTACCCATGATCAGGGAAATAAAGATCAGGATCCTGGCAATGGCATCCAGGTGATTGTCGGTGATGTAGTCATTGAGATGATAGATTTTCCTCATGATCACCATCAGGGTCATCACCATGGCAAAACCGGAGAATATCGCCCCGATAACAAAATATGGCGGAAAGATGGTGGTATGCCAGCCGGGTTCGACAGACACCGCGAAATCGGTGGCCACGATGGAATGCACGGATACCACGAGAACAGCAGCTATGCCTCCCAGGATGAAACCCGAGGGAATCAAAGCGCACCCATTGCCTTGATGAACCCGTCCAGCCCATGGCAAAGAACCCATAGATGGCTTTTCGGATTTTGGATTTTGCCCTGTCCCGGATGGTGGCGAAATCGGGAAGCATTCCCAGGTACCAGAAGGAAAAGGAGATCAATAGATAGGCGGTGATGGCCGAAAAGTCCCAGAACAGCGGCGAGTTGAAATTGACCCACAATGGCCCCCGCGTGTTGGGATAGGGGAAAATGAAAAAGGCCAGCCAGACCCTTCCCATATGAAGAGCGGGGAAGAGGGCCGCACATCCGACGGCGACGACGGTCATCGCTTCAGCCGACCGGTTGATCGATGTTCTCCATTTCTGGCGCAGGATCAGGAGGAAGATGGAAAAAGCGGTACCGGCATGACCAATACCGATCCACCAGACGAAATTGACGATCGCCCAGCCCCATGCCACCGTATTGTTCACCCCCCAGGTCCCGATACCCTGTGAGACCGTGACATAAATGGCCACGACTCCCCATAAAGTGGCCAGGGTGGCGAGGGTCATGGCGGCAAACCACCATTTCCCCGTCCGGTCCTCCATGGGCCTGAGAATTTCACGGCTGATCTGTGAGTAGGTCTTCTTGCCTTCTATTAATGGTCCTCTGATGAATCTGTTATACATGGGCAGGATTTTTAGACGTTAGGTATATTGCCTTCCTGTTTGTTCCTCACGAGGGTCAGATAACCCACCGAAGGCAGGGTATGGATCTCCTCAAGCAGATGATAGTTCCTGGGATCCTTCATCAGCCTGGATACCCGGCTCTCCGGATCATTCAGATCACCAAACACCAGTGCACCGGCCGGACAGGACTGCACGCAGGCCGGCTTGATCTCACCATCCTTCGAGGGTCCGGTTCTCCAGCTTCGCTTCAAGCTTCTTTTCCTGGATCCGCTGCACGCAGAAGGAACATTTTTCAACAACCCCGCGGTCCCTGACCACCACATCCGGATTCAGCACCATCTGCCCAAGGTCGGAATGGATGTCGAAGTCAAACTTTTTATTGTCGGTATACTTGTACCAGTTGAATCGTCTCACCCGGTAAGGGCAGTTGTTGATGCAGTATTTCGTCCCGATGCACCGGTTATAGGTCATCTGGTTCAGCCCTTCACTGCTGTGATTGGTGGCTGAAACGGGACACACATTTTCGCAGGGTGCATTATCGCAATGCTGGCAGAGAATCGGCTGGAAGAAAACTTCCGGGTTATCGGGTTCGCCCCCGTAGTACCGGTCAATTTTCATCCAGTGCATGATCCGGCGCCGGTATACTTCATCCTTGCCCACAACAGGCGTGTTGTTCTCAGCCTGGCAGGCGATGACACAGGTATTGCATCCCACACAGGCATTGAGATCGATGACCATTCCCCAGTGAAAACCCTTATATTCCGGTTCGGGATACAGTGTGCGATGTTTGTTTTCAAATTCTTCATGCATCTCATTGCCGGAGGCCGGATTCTCGAGGTACTTTTCCAGGACGGTCTCGCGGATGATGTGCCTGCCCTCCATGGAATTGTGCAGCTGGGTCAGGGCAATTTTCACCTTTCTGCCTGTTGGTTCCACCGAGACGCCTTTCACATGGTAGAGACGCCTGCCGTTTTCCATGGTGATGAACGGGTACATGTTGACCCCGGCGCCATCGGCGACTTTCCCCGTATTTTTCCTTCCGTATCCAAGAGCGGCAAGGCATGTCCCCGGCGCCTGCCCGGGCTGGATGAGTACCGGGAGCTCCGCTCTTCCCGTCGATGTTCACGATGTCGCCGTTTCGAAGGCCGAGTCTTCTCCGCATCGGATGGGGAAATCATGAGCACATTTTCCCAGTCGTGTTTCGAAACCGGGTCGGGCAACTCCTGCAGCCATGGGTTATTGGCATGGCGCCCGTCGCCCATCTGCACACTGTCGGCAAGGAGAATCTCAAAGCCTCCCGGTTCCGGCTCCTTTTCGGCCCCGATGGCGGCCACGGGAGCGGGATTGAATGCGGCCTTCCATTCACCGGAAACGGAGTAGGTGTAAAGTCCGTCTCTGAGGCATTGGTTCCAGAAGGCGGTGAAATCGCCTTTGCCGGGAAAGATGTTTTCTTTCCAGTGATCCTGGATATAATGATAATAATCGTTGTCTGAGTGCATCCAGGCGAGCAGGCTGTCGGCAAACGACCGTGTATTGAACATCGGGCTGATGCAGGGCTGCGAAAGATAGAGATTCCCGGGACTGACCTCAGCATCATCCCACGACTCGAGGGGATGATGAACGGGACAGACATGCGAGGCGGCTGCGGCTGTCTCACAGGCACTTCCGGCAAATGAAACCGACAGTCCCGTTTTCTGCAGCCCGGAAACAAATTCCCCGGACAGCGGGTAATCGTAAACAGGATTGACGTTGAACATGAGGATGGCCCCCACTTTCCCCGCGTTCATATCCCCGACCAGGGCAGCCATATCCTGGTCGCTGCCTCCGGCAAGGTTCAGAGGATTGTTGAGGTCGACGGTCCTGTTGATGTTTCCCAGGGCCTGATTGATGCCGTTGACGAGAACCTGGCATTCCGGATCGTTACTTCCGGAAATGACGATCGAGGTGCCCCGGTTATTTTTCAACTCAGCAGCGATTTTATTCAAATCCGGCTCGCCGGCTGCCGAAGAAGCCTGTCCGCCGGACTTTCCGCCGCTCACCAGCTGGTAAAGCTGCAGGAGCAGGGCCTTTTCCGCTGAAGGCTTCATCATGTAGCGTTCATCGGCATTGCAACCGGTGAGGCTCATCCCCGATTCGACCTGGATATGCCTGACCATGTCTCTTTGCCCGTTGGTGAGCTTGCGCCGGTCGGTATAAAGCCGGATGAAACGTACAGGCGCCAGCCACGAACCCAGAAAATCGGCTCCGAAACTGACGATGAGGGTAGCTTTATCGAAACGGTAATCGGGAATCAGCGCCTGACCGAAACATTTTTCTGCGGCTTCAAGAATGCCGGAACAGGAAATGGGTTCGTAAGTGACCCACCGGAAATTCCGGAACGATTTCCCAAATTCACCGATGATCCGGCGCGTCGAGGGAGAGAGGATATGGGAACTCAGCAGGACGATCTCCCGGCCGCCGGCATCAGCTTTCAGAAGTCCGGACAGGATTTCGTCATCCATCGCTTCCCATGACATTTTCTGTGATCCTTTCGCCGGGTCTTTCAGTCGGGCGTCATCGTAAAGTGACAGTACCGATGCCTGGATCCTGGCGGTTGTGCCGCCCTTGTTGAAGGAGGCCAGCTCATTGCCCTCAATTTTAATGGGCCGGCCGTCCCGCGTTTTGACCAGGATGCTGCAAAAATCTTTGCCATCGAAAAATGAAGAGGCATAATACCTGGCTTTCCCCGGGGTGATCTCTTCGGGCTGAATGACATATGGAATAGCCTTGATCACCGGCTTTTCACAACTGGCCACCAGGGCAGCGCTGGTCAGGCTGAAACCGAAAAGCTTGAGAAAGTCCCTTCGCGATGACCTGGCATGGGCCACTTCAGCCTGAAAAAGATCAAGAACGGCATTTTTATGGGTCTCTTCATGCCGTTCTCTCTCCGTGTCGGGAACATTCCGGAATTCATCCAGGCTTTTCCAGTATTTTTTCATATAACTGAATTTTAGATTATTCCATGTGCCTCATCCGTCCGTCCCTCTCAGGCAAAGGCCGGAAGCGGCATCCAGGCTGGCCGGTGATGGACAGGAGGCTCTGTTTCAAAGACGTTTAACCGGCTTCCGGAACGCACCCGGCAACGATTCCGGCTTTTCCCGGCCGGATAAGGACGCTCCGGTACCGCTCAATAATGGCATTTCATGCATTCCGTCCCCCCGATCTCTTCAACGGTGACTTTATTGAGGTCGCCCGATTGGATCCGGCCTTTCAGTTTTTTATACTGGCTGTAGAACACATTTGAATCGAAATTGACCTGACGGGTCCGGTGGCATTCGATGCACCATCCCATGGAAAGGTCGGAAACCTGCATAATGCGGTCCATTTTGGTAACATCACCGTGACATTCGGCGCAGTCGACGCCTCCCGCCCCGACATGCTGCGCATGACTGAAAAAGACATGATCGGGAAGATGGTGAACCCGGATCCATTCAAGGGGTTTCTTATCCTGGTAAGCGCTCACCACCTTGGCAATCTCAAAAGACCCGGAACGGCTGCCGCTCCGAACGATCAGGTGACAGTTCATGCACACATTGATGGCGGGGATGGTTGGCTCCTTGCTGTATTCAGCGGAACTGTGACAATAGATGCAGGCCGTCTGATTCTGCCCGGCATGGACAGCATGAGAAAATTTCACAGGCTGGTTGGGCTGGTAGTACTGCGATCGCCCGATATCGACCGCTTCGACCACGAGGACATCCGTGATGAATGCGCCTGTCACCACGATGACGATCAGGTTTATCCATTTCCGCCTGACTTTCTTAAGGATGATCAGGTCGGTGACGGCCCAGAGAAAAAGAATAACCGCAAGTATGAAAAGGATCAGTTTATTCAAAACCGGTTTGGGAGGAGTAATCCCCTGGGTGATGAACTCATCCATGAATCCCTTGATCATGACGATGTCTTCAGGGGTGAGATCGATATTTTTATGAACTTCGGATAGTTTACGTCCCCGAGGTTTGAGGAGGGTTTTCACGAGATCGGACATGGAACGGTCCTTGTATTTAACCGCAATCTCCATGGCACTGGGATTCCAGTTCATGGTATCGATGAAAACCGTGTTATGGCACCCCGCGCAGTTCACCGACCTGTCACCGTTATAAACCAGGCCGTAAAATAACCGTTCCCCGCGCGTCAGCTCGGAAGCATTTAGATTTTTAAGCCGGGTATCGAGAGAATCGCTGGATGTGGATTGCCCGAAAACTGTAACCTGTGGGATAAGGAAAGACAGAAACAGAAGGCAATAAAAAGAGAAGACCTGTTTAGCAGTAGTTTGACGAGAAAATCTTAACATCCCAGGCTAATTAAGTTAATATTACATCTCCAACTCTGTTCAACCCAGCACGAGAAATAATGCAACAGCACACAACCAAATATATGAATTTAGCGCCAATCGCTGAATGAAATGAACAGATATATGCCCCTATTTAGAACCAATAAATTTGAAAAATATCGTTATCTCAGGAGGTGAACGTAGCCTTTTTTCAGGATGCGATTATCCCCATCTACCTGGTTCACTGTGTAATAGTAAATTCCGTTACGCAACTCCTGGCCGGAAAAAGTATGCCCGTCCCAGACAATGTAGGGAGATTCGGAACGGAATACCAGGATCCCAGAACGGGAATATACAGAAAAGACGATAGGTATTGAGGCCGTTGGTGCGGATGCGGAAAAAGTCATTCAGGCCGTCACCATTTGGGGTGAACACGTTGGGAAGTTTAAGAAATTCGTTGACCTGAATCTGCCGGGAGACAGAATCGGCACATCCGGCGGGATCTTCCGCCACGAGTTTCACGGTGTAATTTCCAGCCGAGCCGTAATCATGAACGACACGCCTGCCGAGGGCCGTGGCATCGTCGCCGAATGACCAGGCATAGGTGGAGTTATTGGACGGATCCGACCCTCCGGTCTCCGCGAAAAGAAATGAAAATTCACCGGCGCCCAGGGTATCGGAATAGTAAAATCCGGCTATAGGAGAGGGATAAACGGTAATGAAATTTTCGGCTGAAATGGCCCGGTTGCCATTTATGGTCACGGATACATCATAGGTTCCGGGGACTTTGTATAAGGCGGAGGGGGTCAGGGTACCGTCGGCTGTTTTGCCGTTGCCGAAATCCCACAGAATCTTATCTATCGTGTCTGAGGCAGGGGGCGGTACAAGGGAAAAAGCCACTTCGAGGGAACCACAACCTGAAGTCGTATCTGCATGGAGGCTGACCTGTGCATTCAGCTGAAATGCACCCGTGAAAAAAAACCAGCCATGCTCCATAAAAAATACGTCTTCATCCTGTCAATATTCATGTAAATATAGAGATTCCGGAAAATAACGCTCAAATCTTTTCCGTCAATTTTTTAACAACTCTGAACTTGTTGAGAAACTCTTTCGCAAAGACTCTCAATATCGTATAGCCGGGTATGGCAAGGATCATGCCCGTAACCCCGGCCAAGCTGCCGGCGATCAGGATCACCAGGAATATTTCCAGGGGATAGGCCTTGACGCTGTTGGAAAATATCAGCGGCTGGAAAACGAAATTATCGATCATCTGCACGGCGAGAAAAACAATAAGCATGTAACCGGCCAACGGCAGCAGGGCAGAAAATTCAAGGTTGATCCGAAACGCGATCCCCAGAAGAATCCCCAGCGAGGTCCCGATGAGCGGACCGAGGTAGGGCACCACGTTCAGGATGGCGGCAATGAGCCCGATGAGCAGGCTGCGCTTGAATCCGAAACCCACGATGCTCATTCCGATGGTGACCAGGATCAGGATCCCCGTCAGCTGGATGCCAATCCCGATAAAATATCTCGATAACAGTTTTTTCACCGAATGCATCGCATGCCTTACATTCGTTTCATGCCTGGCAGGGATCAGGAGAACGACCGCCTCCGTGATCAGGTTCTGGTCCTTGAGGAGGAAGAAGGTGATAAACGAAATGGAAAACATGGCGACGAAAATGTTACCCAGTACCGACGCCAGTGTGCCCAGCAGATTGGAGACAAAGGAAAAATCCAGTACACCGATCAGTTTTGCCCTGATGTATTCCGTCAAAGACTGACCATTCTCCCCACTGAGGGTGAAATGTTGGAAGACGGCCTGGATCTTGTTGATGGGTTCCTGCAAACGGCTGATAAACGTATCGACATCGATCGCCGACAGTTCATTGGCCTCCCTGGCGACAATGGGAATAAACACCATGAAAAAGCCCAGGAAAAGCACCCATAGGAGAATGAGCGTAAGCAGTGCACCTATCGCGGCAGGTATGCGAATCCGGCCGATCCTGATCCGGCTAAGAATCTCGATCAACCGGGGAACCAACGACGGACAGGACAGCGGCGACAATGACATAGGCGACGATGCTGCTGAAATACCACAGGATAAACCCTATGGCAAGGATCCCCAGCCCGATTAAGATATACCGTCCAAATGCGTTCATCAGGAAACAAAATTCGAAGCTAAGATATTAAGATTTGCCAGTTATGGCGACAAATGTCGGTTAAAAAAAGAAATCAACGCCTTTGTTCATATCAACCGCCCCAAAAATTTCATTCCCAAATTCAAATTTTCTACCTTTGAAAAGGCAAACCGGAAATGATTCATCATGAAACAATACCTGGATCTTCTCTCGCATGTCAGGGAAAACGGGGTTCGGAAAAAAGACAGGACAGGTACCGGGACGATCAGTGTTTTCGGTTACCAGATGCGCTTTAACCTCGAAGAGGGTTTCCCCCTGCTGACCACCAAGAAACTTCACCTGAAATCGATTCTTCATGAATTGCTTTGGTTCCTGGCAGGAGATACGAATGTCAGGTACCTGCATGACCATGGTGTGAAGATCTGGGATGAATGGGCAGACGAGAACGGTGACCTCGGTCACATCTACGGCTACCAGTGGCGCTCCTGGCCAGGTCCGGATAACCGCCACATCGACCAGATCAGCCAGGTCATCGAATCGCTGAAAACCAACCCCGATTCCAGGAGGCATCTCGTGAGCGCATGGAACGTCGGCGACCTTGGAAACATGAACCTTCCCCCCTGCCATATCCTGTTCCAGTTCTATGTTGCCGAAGGCCGTCTCTCCTTGCAGCTGTACCAGCGCAGCGCCGATCTTTTCCTCGGTGTTCCTTTCAATATCGCCTCCTACAGCATACTCCTCATGATGATCGCCCAGGTGACCGGCCTCAAGCCCGGAGATTTCGTCCATACCCTCGGAGACGCTCACATCTACCTCAACCATCTCGACCAGGTCGATCTTCAACTCAAACGGACACCCGGCCCGCTCCCCCGGCTGGTGCTCAACCCCGGTATCACTTCGGTGTTCGATTTCCGTTATGACGATTTCCGGCTCGAAAATTATAACCCCCAGCCACACATCCGTGGCGAAATATCCGTTTAATGACATCGACATGGGAAACGTCACCAACAAAAACATCTCCATCATTGTCGCTGCCGGCGCCAACGATGCCATCGGAAAAGACAACCGCCTGCTCTGGAAACTGTCTGATGATCTCAGGCGGTTTAAAAAACTCACGACGGGCCATACGGTCATCATGGGGCGGCGCACCTTTCTTTCCCTTCCCAACGGGCCCCTCCCCGACCGGCGAAACATCGTGATATCCGATGTGCCCGGGGAAAAATTCGAAGGCTGCACCATGGCCGGGTCGATCGAGGAAGCGATGAACCTCCTGGACGACGAGGAAGCTTTCGTGATCGGCGGAGGAATGATCTACAAACAGTTTCTCCCTCACGCCAGGAAGATCTATCTCACCCGCGTGGAACATCATTTTGAAGCGGATACATTTTTCCCGGCCATCAATTACGATGAATGGAACGAAATCGGCCGTGAACACGTTGAAGCGTCCGGAAAAGATGATTTTCCCGCATACCTTCCTTACCTACCTGAGAAAACCCTGACAGGACCCCGGGGCGGGAAAAGAGGCTGCCGGCCGGGGAGACGGCGCAGACTTCCGGGTTTTCACCGGTCATTTACCTGAACAGAGAACAATTCAAAAAAAATAGCGTATTTTGCTAATCATCCTTTGGAGGCGAATTTCATTTTCATCCCAATTAATCTTACCCGATAACCCTGAGAAAACATGAAAAAAATCTTTTGGATCACGTTTCTGGCCTGCACCACCCTGTCTCTTTACAGTCAGAATGACGACCAGATCAACGGTTACTGGCTAACGGAAAAAGGCACCTCCCAGGTTCATGTATACAAGGCCCGTAACGGGGATTATTACGGACGCATCGAATGGCTCAGTGTACCCAACGAAAACGGCGGTCCGAAAAAAGACAACAAAAATCCGGATTTATCCCTCCGCGAAAAGCCCCTGATGAACCTCATCATTTTGAAAGGATTTCACTACAATCCAGAGGAAAATACCTGGGAAGACGGAACCATCTACGACCCGGAAAGCGGCAAGACCTACGATGCCTATATGTGGTTCGAGAATGAGGATTTCAACCTTCTGAAACTGAAGGGCTATGTCCTTGGCATGCGGTTCCTGGGACGGGAGACATTCTGGCGGAAGGAAGAGCCGAGAAATGATTAGGAACCGTGGGGCGGGGGGCGGTGATCGGTAGTCGGTGGTCGGTGGTCGGTGGTCGGTAGTCGGTGGTCGGTGGTCGGTGGTCGGTGGTCGGTGGTCGGTGGTCGGTAGTCGGTGGTCGGTGGTCGGTGGTCGGTGGTCGGTAATCGGTGGTCAGAAATCCAACTTCCGACTGATTAAATACGACATCTCTTCTTTAGGGAATTTGTAGGACAATGGAAAAATACTTTCGCCATTGCATCATCGTTTCTTCTTTTCTTTCAACTTCCAACTTCCGACTTCCGACTTCCAACTTCCAACTTCCAACTTCCAACTTCCGACTTCCGACTTCCAACTTCCAACTTCCGACTTCCAACTTAAATTTTCATCCGGCAAAATATGGAATATCCCGGAAAATATCATATTTTTAGTTAGCCATATCCGGTGATGAAATTCAAGAGGGAAATCGTGCAAATAAATCAGGCAAGAATCGGGGAATAGAACGGCCGGCCAATGATCATTCATCGCGGATAAATGATCATCAGACAAATAAGTTCCTTTGTTTTGATTAAACGAATTGGTTTTCGCGTAAAATTTTTTGAAACCTGAATTTCTGTAACCCTCGGATTAGGATTAATCCTTTCATTCTTTTCTTCCTGCAGAAAAGAAAATTGCGTTCCCGCCACCCAGACTGAAATTCAAGCCTTCAACGGTGACAGCCCATCATCTTTCTCAAAGCCGGCCCGATCACTCCCCGGGACGAGCGGCTGGATCCGAAGGCGGTACAAAGGATTGATATTCCCTATCTAAAGCAGTAAGCCATGAGACAGATTTGTGGTGAACTGGACAGGATATTGGTTCCGGTACCTCTCAAGGGTGATTATAAGGCTCCCCTCAGGCAGGCATGCTACTTCCACAGTAAATATGGGTCGCAGATAACCATTCTGAACGTCGTGCGCGAGGCAACTCTCATGGAACGGTTGTTCATGCCTCGCCGGCGTGTGCAGAAACCCGAGAAAGCCCTGAAAAAACTGAAGCGGATGGTTCAGGATTGCCTCAAAGATGGTTCATTACCTGAAAATGTGGAGCTCGAGGTGGTAACGGGTGAAATTATTCCGGCCATTCTCAAAGTTGCCCGGAGGAAGTCATCCGATCTGATCATCATCAAAAAAGCACGACGCATCCGGACCAGGCAAAATCTTTTTAAACAGGAGAACGCCAACAGGCTTATCGGGAACTCGGTGTGTCCTGTGCTGACCATCCAGGAGAAACCTGCGCTGGAAGGTATCGACCGGATCCTTTTACCGGTCGACATCACCAAAAAGACGGAGCATACAGTGGGGTGGGCCAAATCGATAGCCAGGCGCTTCGGAGCTGAGATACATGTGGTTTCCGTCATGAACAGGGATATCCATCACCTGCGCAGCTTTTCCTACCAAAAGGGCCGGAAGATCGTCAATGAGATGCGGAAGGAAGGAATAAAGGTCGAACTGGTGCTGCTGAAGCAGGCCGATGGGCCCATGGGAGACGTCGTCCTTGAGTATGCCCGGAAATTCAGGCCCAACCTTCTGCTCATCATGACACACCAGGAAAAAATCATTTTCGATAATAAGGTGGGAAGTTTTGCACGGGAGATCATACACCGGGCAGATATGCCGGTCTTCTGCGTGATCCCTTACCGCCAGGATCCAGCCCCCGGAATCACCAGGCCGGTGACGGGTAAACGGGCCTGACAGAAAGGAATCAACGCCTATGGAGGACAAATTGGACGTGGGTTTTCGTAAATCATCCTTAAATAAAAAGGATTATGGAAATAGATAACAAACTCCGGGAATTAACGGAAAAGATCCGGAAGGAAGGTTTCGAAAAGGCCGAGGCTGAAGCGATCAGGGTTAGGGAGGAGGTTGGATCAGAGGCCGAGCTCATCAGGGAAAATGCCCGAAAGGAAGCCGCCGAAATCCTGGAAAAAGCCCGTCAGGAAGCCGAAAAGTATGCTGAGAGGGTCAGGGCGGACCTGCGTCTTTCCATCCAACAGTCACTCTGTAAACTTCGTCGTGATATCAGCGAACTGCTACTGGCCAACGTGGTCCATGATCCGGTGAAAAAAAACATGAACGATCCTCACTTTGTGACCTCTATGCTGTTGAAAGTGGTCGAAAACTGGAAAAATTGCAACGAAGATGTCAACCTTGAAATCATTCTTCCCGACCACCTGCACCGGACGGTGGAAAAGCAGTTCAGGGATTCGGCCAGCGAAATGCTCAGTCATGATCTCACCATGAAGCCTTCAAAAAACATCTCCGGAGGATTCGAAATCAGGCCATCGAACGGATATTACAAAATCAGCCTCACCGATGAAGCCTTTGAGGAATTTCTGAAGGAACAATTAAGACCGGTTGTCAAAAGCTTCCTGTACGGGGATCACAAATGATGGAACAAAGACAATATCACTGCTTTGTGGCAGGCTTGCCAGAGATCATGTTCGACGGTTCGGCCTTGTGGACCACACCTGAGAAATTCGTCGGAGATCTGCGCCGCGAGCTGCATCCTGATGATATGCATATGGCAAACCTGATGCTGTTACGCTACGATAACCGGAATCTGGTTCTTTTTCTCCAGGGAAAAAATACGGTTAACCAGGGAATGGCAAATTTCAACGACGATGATTTTAAAAAACAGCAGGAGATTTTTGGGGCCATCGTGCCGGAAAAGCATATTCTGCCACCATATATGTCCGATGTCCTGTTTCGCTACGGCGGGTCGGAAGGACCCGTGGACTTCAATGCCGGCGGGAACTGGACGATGGCTACTATCATTGGGTCATGGAGAAAGCCTGCGGGTTTGTCAGGAAATACACGGAGTTTGAATATAACCTCTCGAATATGCTCACTTATCTGATTAACAGCCAATCCGGTTTAAACCATCCTGATGAGGGACTTGCCGGTGACAGCCTCTTTACGTCCCATTTGCATGAGACATCCGGGAAGGTCCTTGTGAAGGATCCCGAATATGAATACTTCGATGAGATTCTCACGATCAGGGACACGTTCACCATGGCTGAAGCGGAGCTTCGCTATGATCGCCTGCGCTGGGATATGACCGAAAAACTGACCCTGTTCGGGTTCTTCACTGTGGATGCCATACTGGCCTACCTGCAAAAACTGATCATTGCATCACGATGGGACATCATGACCGTTCAGGCGGGCAGGGAGAAACTGTCAGAAACCATAAACAATGCCCTGGCCATATCCATGCAATCCATTATGGCCCAGATAAATCCGGTATTACCAAAAGCATGAACCGATGGCAACACACGGAAAAGTAAAAGGAATCATCGCTAATCTGGTCATTATTGAAACCGACGGTAAAGTGGCCCAGAACGAGATATGCATGATCCGGCACCTCGACACGCAGCTGATGGCCGAGGTCATCCGTATCGATGATAACAGAGCCTATGTGCAGGTGTTTGAAAGTACGCGAGGATTGAAGATCGGTGCTGAGGCTGAATTTCTGGGAAATATGCTGGAAGTTACCCTGGGCCCCGGGATCCTCAGCAAAAACTACGACGGGCTGCAGAACGACCTCAATGCCATGGAGGGAATATTTTTGAAGAGGGGTGACTATACGAAACCTCTTGATGAAGAAAAATTATGGGATTTCAAGCCTCTCGTGACCGTGGGTGAGATAATAACGGCAGGCGCATGGCTTGGTGAGGTGAAGGAAAACAGGATCATGCACAAGATCATGGCCCCATTTACCCTTGAAGGTGAGTGGAAAATCAGATCCATTAAGCCGGAAGGAAGATTCACCGTCATGGAGAATGTGGCTTTGATTGAAAACGGGACCGGCGAACAGAAAGAGATCAAAATGTTCCAGAAGTGGCCGGTCAAGAGGCCCCTGAAGAACTACAGGCGCAAACTGAGACCCTTCAGGATACTCGAAACCGGAATTCGCACCATCGACACGCTCAATCCAATAACGGAAGGGGGAACCGGCTTTATCCCCGGACCGTTCGGATGTGGTAAAACGGTACTTCAGCATGCCATATCAAGACAAGCGGATGCGGATATTGTGATCCTGGCGGCCTGCGGCGAGAGGGCAAACGAGGTCGTCGAGATTTTCAAAGAATTCCCCGAACTCGAAGATGTCCATACAGGGCTGAAGCTGGCAGAACGAACCACCATCGTAGCCAATACATCAAACATGCCGGTCGCAGCCCGTGAGGCATCGGTTTACACGGCCATGACCCTCGCCGAGTACTACCGGAACATGGGGCTCAGGGTGTTGCTCCTGGCAGATTCGACATCGAGATGGGCGCAGGCGCTCCGGGAAATGTCGAATCGTATGGAGGAACTTCCGGGACCGGACGCTTTCCCGATGGATCTTCCCGCTGTCATCTCCAATTTTTACTCAAGGGCAGGATTTGTTGAACTGGAGAATGGCGCAACGGGATCAATCACGTTTATAGGAACCGTGTCGCCGGCGGGTGGAAATCTCCGGGAGCCTGTGACCGAATCAACAAAGAAAATTGCCAGGTGCTATTACGCACTTTCCCAGGAACGCTCAGATTCAAAGCGTTATCCGGCGATCGATCCCATCGAGAGTTATTCGAAGTACCTTGAATATGATGAAGTGCGAAATTCGATAGCGGAACGGATTTCAGCAAACTGGCTTCACATGGTTGAAGCGGCACGCGATCTCCTGATACGCGGAAAGGAGATCCGGGAACAGATCAACATCCTTGGCGATGATGGTCTGCCCGTTGAACGACACCTCATCCTGTGGAAGTCGGAGTTGATCGATTTCGTTATTCTCCAGCAGGATGCATATGATGTCATCGACCGCATGACTCCCATAGGGCGACAGAAATATATGCTTGAAAAAGTAACCGGGATCACGGCGAATGAATACCATTTCACCGGTTTCGAAGAGGTGGCGAAGTACTTCCGTAACGTGATCAATGTGCTCAGGCAAATGAACTACAGTGAATTCGGCGGCGATGCTTTCAAAACGTATGAGAAAGAGCTCGATGCATTGATCGGGGAAAGGAGGGTCGCTTATGTCTAAAAAGGCTTTCCATAAGATCTACACCAGGATAGAAAAGATCAATAAGGCGACCTGCACGCTGAGGGCGGAACATGTCGGATTCGACGAGCTGGCTTTAATTGACGGCCGCCTGGCTCAAATCGTGAAGATCATGGGCGATGAGGTGACCCTCCAGGTATTCGCCGGAACAGAAGGGATTCCCACCGATGCAGAAGTGATCTTCCTGGGTCATCCGCCATCACTCAGGCTCGGCCCCGATATGATCGGCCGCTTTCTGAATGCATACGGAGATCCCATTGACGGTGGACCTGAACTGACAGGTACAGAGCGTGAGATCGGCGGTCCCTCCGTGAATCCGGTAAGGCGCGAGCAACCTTCCCGGCTCATCACGACCGGTATTGCCGGCATCGACCTGAACAACACCCTGGTGACCGGCCAAAAGATCCCTTTCTTCGCGGATCCCGACCAGCCGTTCAACCAGATCATGGCATTGCTGGCTCTGAGGGCCGAGGCCGACAAGATCATCCTTGGCGGGATGGGCCTCTCCAACGATGACTACCTTTTTTTCCGCCATACCTTTGAAAATGCCGGATCGCTCGAGCGGGTCATCGCTTTTATCAATACCACGGAGGATCCTCCGGTGGAGCGTCTGATGGTGCCCGATATGGCCCTCACGGCTGCAGAATATTTTGCCGTGGAAAGCCATGAGAAGGTGCTTGTGCTTCTGACGGATATGACCCTTTATGCTGATGCCCTGTCGATCGTGTCAAACCGGATGGACCAGATCCCCTCGAAAGACTCGATGCCGGGGTCGCTTTACAGCGATCTGGCAAGAATCTACGAAAAGGCCGTGCAGTTTACCGACGGCGGGTCGATAACCATCGTCGCTGTGACAACACTTTCAGGCGGAGATATCACGCATGCCATTCCCGACAATACAGGTTATATTACCGAGGGCCAGCTCTTCCTGCGACGAGACAGCGATGTGGGCAGGGTGGTGGTCGATCCGTTCAGGTCACTCTCCAGGCTCAAACAGCTCGTCATCGGTAAACAAACACGCGAGGACCACCCGCAGGTGATGAATACGGCCATTCGTCTCTATGCTGATGCAGCCAACGCCAAAACCAAGCAGGAGAATGGATTTGATCTGACCGGTTATGATGAGCGGACCCTCGCTTTCGCCTCGGAATATACCCGAAGGCTCCTCGCCGTTGATGTGAAATTGCAGATGAATGAGATGCTCGATACGGGCTGGGAACTGTTCGGTAAGCACTTCTCAAAAAATGAGACCGGAATTAAAGAAGATCTGGTCAGGAAATACTGGAGGAACGGAAAACACGGAGAAGTAGAGAAAGAATAGGGCTTCCGCCGATATTCATTGAAGGCGAACGGCAAGGAGGAAGTTCTGATGCCACTGCCTCCGGTGCTCGCGTTCCGGTAGGAGCCCCTTCGGGGAAAGAGACGAACGGGCTTGTTTTGGTTGTCATGATTTCCTGAGAATTGATCCCTGGACACCCCCTGGTGCCCGCACCATATTCATCGTCGTTGAAACCTGAAACGTGAATCCTGAAATGGCACTGAGATTTGAATATAACAAGACTTCACTTCAGAACCTTAACCGGCAGCTGAATATTCGGCAGCGAGCACTCCCGACGCTTAAAAACAAAGAATCGGCTCTCCGGATGGAGGTAAAGAATGCCCGCAGGGATGCCGGAAACCTGACCGGGGAGATCGACCGGCTCATCGGGGAACAAGGCCGGAACATCAGGCTGTGGAGCGAATTTGATGCTTCGCTGGTCAGCGTCAGGGAAGTGAAACTTCGCTACGGTAATATTGCCGGGGTGAGCATACCTGAAGCCGATGAGATCATCTTCGATATCAAAAAGTTCAACATTTTCTCTGAACCCAAATGGTACCACGAGGGGGTGGAACTCCTCAAGCGTTTGATTTCAATGGAAGCCAGGTACAGACTTCTGGAAGCTAAGGCAAAAATTCTCGAGTCTGCCCGCCGGAAGACCACCCAGAAGGTTAACCTGTTTGAAAAGGTCCAGATACCCGGTTATAAAAGTGCGGTACGAAAAATAAAACGGTTCCTGGAGGATGAGGAGAACCTGACCAAGGCGGCTCAGAAGATCGTGAAGCGCCGGCAACAAAATAAGATGGAAGTACGCTTATGATCACACAAATGAAAAAACAGGCTTTCATGGTGTTCCACCGTGATTACCAAAATTTTGTCACGAAGCTTGGTCAGCTCGGGGTGCTTCATGTTGTCGAACGGGAAAACCCGGAAAAGGGCGATTCACTGTCTGAACAGGAAGCACGGATCGCAAGGATTGAACGTATTTTGGCCATCCTTACCGGTGCCCGGGCCAAGGCGGAACCCAGCCTGGAAGAGATCAACCGCCAGGTCGAACGGGACCCTGATGCTGAATCTCTGATGAACGAGGTCGAAGAAGCCGGGAACAGGCTCGGGAGAATTCGTGACTCCATCGATGAGACCAGAAGTATGATTGAGCGGCAGGAGCCCTGGGGTGAATACACGGAAAAAGATCTTTGGTCTGACTGAAAATTCGGGGTACGGGGTGTCTCTTTTCAGGTCGACCGTGCGCAATTTTGAAACGATCCGGGAGCTAGACTATTTTATCTTTGAAATACACCGCAATGCCACACATGTATGGTTTATGCTGGTCGCCTCTGCGGATTGTAAAGTGGACATTGATGCTGAACGGGAAATGCCGGCAAAACGTTCCCTGGCGGAATTGCACGATCAACTTCGTTCGTTGGAGAATGAACTGACCGATATCACGATGTCATTGGCCGCCATGGATCCTGCCTTCGGACAGCGGCTGGAAAAATATAAGAAACACCTGGAGAGCGACCTCTCCCTGAGCAAAGTTTATCTGAATACGCGTACGGGAATCCGGTGACGCCCTCCGGATCCTCGAAGGTTGGGTGCCTGCAGCATTTGCGGCAAAGGTGAACACACTGGCGGAAGAGGCCGGTGCAGTGATCATTGAAACGGTTCCGGCTGAAGGAGAGACGCCCCCGGTACAGCTGCATAACTCACGGTTCTGCAGCTTGTTCGAACCCATAACCAGGTTGTTCGACCTGCCCGGATACGGCGAACTCGACCTGACGCCCTTTTTTGCACCGTTCTTTATGATCTTCTTCGGATTCTGCCTGGGTGATGCCGGGTACGGGATCGTTTTTATCCTGCTCGGGGCACTGGTCAAACTTAAACTGAAAAAAGAACACCGGTTGAGGCCCTTTCTTACCCTGGGGCAATATTTCGGGGTGGCAGCCATCGTTTTCGGTCTCCTTTCCGGTACATTCTTCGGCATTAACCTGGTCGACAGCGGATATACACTGACAGCCAGAAGCTACGCACAACTTGACCACAAAGGTGTACCGGCATCGGTAACCGCACAACTCCGGCAGCTGGAGGGTATGACCTTCCGAAACAGGAATAATTTCATGGCAGCGGTGGAAAAGGAAACCGGAGATGCGGCAGGGCAGTATGCAAAAGAGGTGCTCAGAAGCGCCGAATCAGGCATCCCGTTTATCAGGAAATTCCGTCACCTGATGCAGGACCCCCTCAGCATGTTCTATCTTTCATTATTGATCGGAGCGGTGCAGATTGTCTTTGGCATATTTGTGAGGGTACTGAATATCATCCACCACAAGGGATACCGGTATGCCCTCGCCCCTGCCGGATGGCTGGTACTGATCCTGACCATGGTGCTCTACGCGGCAGGACTTTTCACGGGTGAAGCCCTCAAATGGGTTTTTTACGGACTGCTGGGCTTATCGGGCCTGTTCATCTTCATCCTTAACAAACCCGGGACTGGTCTTTTTGCCCGTATTGGCAGCGGGATATGGGATTCATACAGCATGACCACCGGCCTGTTCGGCGACCTGCTCTCTTACATCAGACTTTTTGCGTTGGGAATATCATCGGCCATACTCGGTTTTGTGTTCAACGACATTTCACTGCAAATGCTAAAGATCCCCTGGGTAGGATGGCTATTCTTCCTGGTGGTATTGCTGGCTGGCCATTCCATTAATCTCTTCCTGGCCACGTTGGGAGCCTTTGTACACCCGATGCGGTTGACCTTTGTCGAATTTTATAAGAATGCAGGTTTTGAGGGAGGAGGAAAGGAATACAGACCATTTAGCATAGAAGAGTGATCATTCAGAACGGCAGGAAGTTCCAGAAATGGGAAAAGAGAAGATCGGGTCCCCGGAAATCAATCTGAAACACCCTTCCGTGGCCGTCAGGGCCGGGAATCTGAAATAGATTGAAATGAAGTCGGATGGGTGAAAATCGTTGCGACCTGTGATTAAACTCCGGAATCATATAATGCTGACTAATCATTATAAATGAAGCGAAAGGAAAAATCACTATGGAAACAAATATGACGATGAATTTGGCGAACGTGCCGGTAATCCTGGCCTATACCGGCCTCGCCCTGATGGTTGTACTCACCGGGACAGGCAGTGCCATAGGGGTGTCGATGGGCGGTAATGCCACAGTCGGAGCCCTGAAAAAGAATCCCGCTGCTTTTGGAAACTATATGCTGCTGAGCGCCCTTCCCGGAACACAGGGCCTTTACGGCTTTGCCGGGTTCTTTGTCATCAACAGCTCGGGAGTGGTCACCGACCAGATGACAATGCTCCAGGGGATTGCGATCCTTGCGGCGGGGGTGGCCCTTGGTTTTGTTGGGCTCTTTTCGGCCATGCGCCAGGGAAGTGTCATATCCAACGGCATCGCTGCAATCGGATCGGGATATAATGTGTTCGGCAATACCATGATCCTTGCTGTGTTCCCGGAGTTGTATGCCATCATTGCATTTGCTGCGACATTCCTGATCTCGACCACGATTTAGGATCCGGGGAATCTTCTTTACGACAGTCCCCCCGTTTCAGGCAACTCCAACAACTACTCCACTAAAATCAAGCCTTTCAACAATGCCAGACTTCCTGCAAACCGGCCCGTTCAAAGAACTTTACTTTCATTTTAAAATTATCATTTTTTCTTTTAATTGAAAAAAATCTGGGATTTCAGTTTAAAAATCATTCAGTTAAAAGAAAAAGTCATGGCTGTTTTAACACATCACGCCATTTTCAACCGCTTAGGCAACCCCCAAAGCCAGCCCCGATAGCGATCGGGGCAGGCAAGGTTTTTGGAGAAAAAATTTTTACGGATTTCGTTTCTGCAAGTAGTTTCAGACTCAGGATAATTTCCGGTACATGCCAAATATAATTTTTTCTTCAAAACCTTTGGGCTTGACCTTGCGTGGGGAAAGGCCGGTGGCTTAAAAATGGGCCTTAAGAGCTTTGGCGGAGATTCACCTTAGTGTTGAACACGGTTAGAAGTAATTTTCCCGGTTTTAGGAAAGAGCCTGGTTCGAAGCGGCGGGCTGGCTGCGCGGCTATTTAACATAGTGGCGCATTATGTTAACATAGCTTTGGGCAATTTTTTATGGCAGGTCCTTTTGTTCACATCGTGTTTATTTTTAATGGTGTTCACGAGCTCGCTTCGCTCGGTTGTTTGTAGGGTTGGGGCAGCTCTTTGCTTTTTCTTTTTTGCGGGAGTGCGCCTTAATGTAAAGAATACCGGATTAAGGATTGTTTTTTATTTTTTCAATTGAAAAAGAAAAAGCAATGTGCTGCAAGCGGGCAGGACAAAAAGCCCCGATGGATCGGGACAGGCTATGACAGAAAAAATTGCAGAAGCGGGGGCGAGCGGAGGGGCGAAAAATACCGTGCAAGCTTTGAGAGACGAGAAGCGGGAATTTTTTGCCCTGTGGGATGGGTTATTCTTTCGACTTCTTAAATCCTATCTTCGGCCGGTTCTTAAATTCCAGTCCTTCTTGTTTGGCTTTTTCAAGTTGTTTCAGATATTCAAATATCAGCATTATTTTCTCGTCCTGCTCAATATCCTTCTTTTCAAGGTGTTCAAGCTTGTGTAATATTTCTCTATGCGTTTCCACCAGTTCACGCATTTTTGTAAATACCCTCATGATTTGGATATTCACCATAATTGCCCGGTCGCTGTTCAAAACACTTGACAACATGGCAACTCCCTGTTCTGTAAATACCAGCGGAGGTTTTCTTAATCCCATCTTTTCACTATTGGATATCACAATTTGTGATTTCCAATTTTCCATTTCTTCTTTGATCATCTGGAACATAAAATCTTCCGGAAAACGTTTTTCATTACGCCTTACAGCCTGGTTTAAAACCCTTGTTTCAACATCATATAACTCGGCCAGATCTCTGTCAATCATCACCTTTTTGCCCCGTATCATATATATTTTGCTGATTATGATTTCATCCGGGAGTATTTGCATTTCTTTGGACATCGGTTTGTTTTTAAGTTATCAAGATTCAACTTGAAGTCGCAAATTGCGACACCTAATTTCATATCAACAGGCGGAAAATGCCCAGCTGGTCTTTTAATCCGTCCAGAGCTGTCCGGATCCTCAAAAATCACGATAAGGAATAATTCCTGCTTTAAAAATTCTTTTCGCTCAGATTTTTGAATGGATACCGGTTTTGTAACAGGACGCACGTAGGTTTTATTCCTCCGAAAGACGTTATCCGGTGTATTTGGTTACCCATTCCCGACGACCAGGCCTTCCGTTCTTAATGGGATTCAGCCACGAGATCTCAGCGTCCCCGTTTCCGCCTTTTTGACGATAAGTTATCAATTTTATCTATTGTTATCAACTCATCACATCGTATGAACCTGATTTTAATGACTCGCTTGGATCTTCTTTACAGGATGCATACACAGGAGATTTCTCGGTCGCTATTATGGTTGTTTCAGGAGTCTGATGAGAGATTTCTCGGTCGCTGCGTTCCCTCGAAATGACAACGCTGAAAGGATTGTTTTGGGAGTAGCGGGAAGAGCAGGGAGGGGGCATAAAGCCGCGCGATGCGCGGCTTTATGCCCCCTCCCTGCTCTTCCCGCTACTCCCCCCTGAACCAGGAGGTCTGTCATTTCGAAGGAGCGGCAGCGACTGAGAAATCTCTCATTGTCCCCAGGAATTTATCTTTTCGGGGTTGTATTCAATCGGGACGGTTATATACGGAACTGTGGGGGATTATGGCATTGGACATAAAATCCTTTTTCCCGGGTCTCAGCCAGATCCCCATGAAGATCCTCCCCGTTTGCAGTTAAATCGCCATACCTTCACGGCCCTTGAGAAAACACGCCCATGGCCGTACGCAACCGCTTTTCCAGCAAATGGTGTAAATGCGGGGCCGCGACAGCCTGCCATCCAAGCCAAACGATTATCCCCCCTGTACGGTTCCGTACACCCCTGTCACAAAACCGTTCACTTTTAACGGTCCCCCAATCCAGGTAAAACAGTTGTATATTTTTGTTTATTAATCTTTTACAATTTATGGCACAGAAAATGAAATGGGTATATCAACAACGTGAAAATGAAAAAATCAAAAAATCTGACAGCCATGAAAACAAAAACCACACATATCATCCTCGCCCTCCTGATCCTGGTTATGGGAACGAATGTTTACGCCGACAATAACAAAGGCAAAAAAGAGAAAAAAGCAAAAGCTGAAAGAGTTATCCGCAAGATTGAAAAAACCATTGATTCAGAGCTCAAGTTCGAAAACTGGATGCTCGAACTCAGGGAATTTGCCGGGAAAGAAGTCGTGGCTGAAAAGAACCTCGAATTCGAAGACTGGATGATGCACAACTTCACCACCAACGATGCATCCGCTTTCCAGGAAAATGATATGGAGTTTGAACCCTGGATGATGACCTCTTTCAATAAGACCAGCAACGAATCGTTCAACGAAGACAATATGGAATTTGAGCCCTGGATGCTCAAAAGATTTTAAGAAGAGTTTTCTTTTTTAGGTTTAAGTGGTTAGTAAAGAAAGGGATTCCGGCACAGGAAATCCCTTTCTTTCATTTTGTCCATCCGCCATCCATTCGTCCAGGGTCCCTGACAGGCCCGCACATTCGATCTGTTCACCGAGAAGATGGCCTATCCTTTAATCATTCATTCCATGGTCACTTTTTGTTTCAGCCGGATATCCCGTGACGAACTCCCGACCAGGATGTCAAATTCGCCGGGTTCGGCGACCCAGCCGTTTTTACCCGGGTCGTAAAAGGAGAAGGCATCCTTACCCAGCGCAATGCTGATGGTTTTTGACTGGCCCGGTTCAAGTTCGACCTTGCCAAAGCCTTTCAGCTCCCTTGGAGGCCGTGGAAGGGAAGAAACGGGATCCGAAACATAGATCTCGGCAACTTCCTTTCCTTTGACCTTTCCGGTGTTTTTGATATCGAAGGAAACGGTGATCCCCTTGTCCGCGTTGGATTTCTCCCGGTTCACCTTGATGTTACTGTAGGCAAAAGTGGTATAGGACAGGCCAAATCCGAAGGGGAAGAGTGGTTCAATGTGTTCCTTGTCGTAATGCCGGTAACCGGCGAAAATGCCTTCCGTGTATAGGACATGCTTGTCCTGTCTTCATCGTAATAGCTTTTGTAAGCCGGGGCGTCTTCCCATTTCTTTTCGATGGAGATGGGCAGCTTGCCGCTGGGATTCACCTTCTATCCACCGATCATATCGATCTCCTGGTCCATGGTCATCTTGCC
>CAVXNX010000001.1:0-105586 GCA_963763215.1 uncultured Bacteroidales bacterium | reverse complement strand
ATTCTATTAGCGTTTCGCTCCTTCCTTGACCTGCATTCAGGAGAAAATTTCCTTCCTGCCAAAAACCGGGAGGTACGGAGGATTTGCCTGAACAACCTCTTCATTTTGGATTCATTTTAAGCATGGCTTCCGCAAGGGCTTTCCCGAATCGAATAAAGGTTTTGCCACTGCCGAGGTAGTGGTATTCGGCATTGGAAGCGCAGCGGTCCCATATCTTTTGTTCTTCAGGGGTCAGTTCGTCATCCATTATGCCGTAGCGTTTGCGTTCTTCCCTGACTTCCGCGGGGGTCATTTTTCCTTGCTCCACACGCTCCTTCCAGGTATTTATCAAGCGTTGTTTCCAGTATATGTCACTCAGCCCAAGTTCATAAAACGGACCGCTGTCCACCGCAATCACATTGCCGCGAAATCGTTTGGGCACGTTCCGGTCGTACTGTTCCACAGCGTCAAACTGGGCCTTGCGGAACGCAGACACCGGGAGTGTCTTGTCAAATTTCCGGCTGTCGGGATCCGTGCCATAGACGCCAAGGACACCGACAATGAACGGAAGAGCCGGGGCATGAAATTCCTTGCGGACATCATGAATGAATTGGATCATGTTGGATGTGTACTGTTTGATATAATAGGGATTACACATATCGTTCCAGCCCTGGAACCAAACAAAACCGGCCAGTTCGTATCCTTGCTTTTCATCGTATCCCGGGACGACCTTGCGGATGCTTTCCGCATCTTTCAGCGTTGCATGGACAAACCGGATCATCTCCCGGTAGTAATGTCCGACCTCTTCCGTCCCGGGCACTGTTCCCTTTTGCTTCTCTTTTTCACCGGGGATATAGGGCCCTGCACCCGGAGGGCGGAAATCCACAGCCAGCGACTTACCGCCCCAGGCCGTTTTAATGATCAGGATGGGTTCATCAAGGGCTTCATCCATAAAGAGTCCGAAAGCATACTCGGGGCCGATCCGGTCGTTGTCAAAGCCGTATCCCACCTTTACCTTCCCCTGCAGTACGGTATCTTCACCATCCCGTTTGGTGATGTAAGTGATCCACGCATTGTCGCAAACCACAGGATTGCCGTTCTGATCCAGGATCTTGTGAAGAAGCAGAGCCGTTTTCGGGTCGTCACCTATGGCTGCAAAGGTGCGTTTATCCGCTGAACCCTGCATGTTCGATTGTCCGGCCAGAATGTAGACTTTCAACTTCTGCGCCCCGACATTGCTGCTTAAAGCGGTAAAAAACAGGATTAATAAGATCAGAACTTTTTTTTTCTTCATGGTATTTCATTTCATTTAGTCCCTCCACGACGGGGATAACACTGCCTTTCAAATAACTTTCACAGCGGACAGGTCGCGACCTGTCCCTACGATTTCTTCACCTTTTGCCTTTTGCCTTTTGCCTTTCAAATAACCTGCGCGGAGGACAGGTCGCGACCTGTCCCTACGGGTGGGTGCTTCGGGAGATATCTTCACCTTTTTCCTTTTTCCTTTTTCCTTTTTCCTTATTCTCTCTCCTGCCGCGTAATGATCGGAACGTAACCGATTTCCATGCCCTTTGGCGGAGTGACAATCAGGGCCGGGTCGATATCTGCCAGTTTACCTGTTGTTGGCGGGGGAAGATACTCACGGTCCTTCGTCCAGTAACGGTGGAGTTTTTCAACCCGCTTCTGCAGCTCCTCACGCTCGGCCCTGGTCAGATCCGCATTGAGCAACGCCGGCTGGTCGGCGAAACGGTACCAGTAATAGGTCACAGTACTACCATCACCCAGTTTTGCTTTAAAGGGTCCGGCGGCGGGACCGGGCTTTTTCCAGCAGCTTTCTGCATCATCAGGGGTAACTAAGGGTTCCGGCGAACTTTCGTCGGTATTGTTAAAGCTCACCTGTTGCAGTCCGGTTTCTTCAGGCACATCGTTGGGGGCCACGGCAACCCATTTACCGATGGAATCATTGCCTTCTTTCACCAGATGATAATATTCCGGAAGGGTCAGTACCGGCCCGTTTTCTGTTTCCCTCCTGGTCATCAGGTTGCTATTCCACCGGAGCGCCAGAGTTGACGAATCCGTTGAGTCTGTGCTCAAAAAAGAATTGATATTCAACGGGGCACGTTTATTTTTGGGTATGCTGTCATCGAAAATACTCCAGCTTGAACGGATCCCTCCGGTAAGCTTTTGCAGACAGGAACCACTGGGATCAAAGGCACCATCAACTGGTTTACCACCTTCAAACCAGGCTTTTACGCCATCCCAGAGCGCCTTCTTATTATAGACCATGAGGCGGTTCATCATGACCGATTGACCATCAGGTCCTACCGGGAACTGGGTTGGAGCCATGCGGGCGAATGTTTCACCTTTCGAATCGGTGGCCTCAAAAGTATGAATGTATTGGGTCTCCATCTCGTAAGGTTTGTTGGCTTTAGAGGGACGGGTATCCAAAAACAGCCCGTTCAGGCGCGGATCCTCCACGGAAGCCTGTGACCAGAAATACGGCGTAAAGAATGCCACCGGACCTTTGAAGTTTCCCGTATTGAGAAATAAGGTCCAGCACTGATTTCCGGTCACAACATCTTTACCTGCCGTTTTCTTTTTTGCCTTTGTCAGTGGCAGGGGCAGATATCCGTATCCGAACAATTCACCGCAGGTACCCTGTTTCAGATTAAGACCATCGGGAGGAAACATAATCCAGGGACTCAGTTGAGCCACACCATACTTGCCCTGAGGCTTACTCCAGTCCCTTCCCTTGCCGGCACCCGGACCGTTGGCCCAACCGGCAAAGTTCAACTGGACGCCCCCCATAATAAATTTGGGCGTTTCGGTGGGAAATCGTGTTTCACGCCACCAGCCAAGTCCGCCTTCGATATCCGTATACAGTTTTTCGATGGGAAGAGGTTTGTCTTCCTCCGGATGCATCCAGGTCCCGAAAAGTCCGGACTGAAATTCGTTACCGGTATACTTCCTGAGCAAGGGCCAGGCTTCAGCATACAGGGAAAATCCGGCATTATAGGATTCGTCGACATTTTCCCTTTTCACAATAAAGTACCCGCCAACATTCACTTTACGGATGGTGCTTTCTTTTGATTTAGATTTGGTCTCCTGCGAACAGGCAAAAATGACGGAGGCAATAAAAAGTACAGCGGCACCGACGGACAGGATCCGGCGGCCCTTCCTGTTTAAAAACCGGAACAGGCTCCCGGACTTACCGGGGCCTCTGCCCTGGTCGGAAAGACGATCGATGAATGTGATCTTTTTCATTTTAATCATGTTTAGTATTTCAGTATCAGGAAATATGTCTTAAAATTTTTAATCATTCAGATTGTGTTGCATCATTCCAGTTATCTGTTCTGAAAGATGAGGCAGGTAACTCATTTCAAATTTTAATTCTCCTGCACTTTTGGCTCTCCCGGCACGAGAACAGCCGTTTCGACTAGAAAAAGACTTCCAAATTACTTTTTTCGTTTTTTTCTGAAAATGCAGATATGGTAACATACTGCCCATCCTGCTTCAGAGATACTCTGGCATGATCGCTTTTTACATCAGAGGCGCTGTATTTCTTGCGTTCCGGAATGGCAATGGTTATTTTCATCGTTTCACCTCCGACCAGATCTGGCCCTCCCCGATCCGGTACCAGGCATTTTTAAACATTTTCACATCGTCCTGTTTTGAAAGGCCGGAATAGGTGCCATCTGAGAGATCAAATACGACAGCGATCCGGTCATTTTCGATTTTCGCCGAATTGCCTGTGATATTAACCTGAACGGCCGACTGGGCTATCATGCCGTTGCAGATCAATGTGAGGGTAATGGTAATTATGGATCTCCCAAAAATTCTTTTTATAAATTTCATCATTTTTCCTTTTTCCTTTTTCCTTTTGCCTTAACTAATTTTCATGGAGGACAGGTCGCGACCTGTCCGTACGGATGGATCTTATGGAGATCTTGGTGATTTCGTTGCCTTTTTCCTTTTTCTTCCAATTGTTGATTTGTTGATCGGACGCCATTCCAACCGTCAGAGCCTCTTCTTCCTTTTTTCCTTTTTCCTTTTTCCTTTCACCTTTCTCCATCGTCCACCCCCCATTCCTTATCCGGCTTATCTCCCAGCCACAGCTCAAGCAACCCGCCTTTTGCAAACTCCTCATGAGGGAACCAGAACCGGTTCATGGGTTTACCGTTCAGTTCGGCTTTTTGGATATAGCAATTCTCTGCAGAATTGTTATGTGTCTTTATCGTAAAGGTCTTACCCGGATAATAGCGCTGATCAAGCTTGATCCGGATCTCGTCAAAAACAGGGCTGGTAATCTCGTAAACCGGATGGGCAGAAGCCGTTCCTTTCAGGCTGAATAACCCGATTGACATCAGAGCGCTTACGCCCCCCATCTGACCCTGATCTTCATCATGACCTCCGTAACCCAGATCAGGGGATGTCCCGCCATAGGCCAGCTCATTGACCTTTCTTACCCAGTATTGCGTCAGCCAGGGCTTGCCGGCATAATTAAAAACATGAGCATTTGAACATCCCGGCTGGTTTGCATAACTAACATAACCGCTGCTGTAGGCGAATACAAAATGTTCCGGTTCGGCTTTTTCAAAGGCATAATTCAGTTTCTGGCACAAGGAGTCATTTACCTCCTATCAATTCGGCCAGTCCTTTTATATCATGTGAAACGGACCACGAGGCCTGCCAGGCATTGGCCTCAACCCATCCCCTTCCGCTAAGGGGATCGGTGTGTACCCAATTGCCTTCTTTATCTTTGGGAAAGATCAGGTTCTCATCTTTATTGAACAGGCTTTTCCACCCTTCCGATCTTTTCAGATAATACGCAGCATCCTTCCGATGACCCAGCTTCAGGGCCATCTGCGACAGGGCCCAGTCCTGGAAAGTACCATTCCAGGGTTATTCCCGCATTATTGGGTCTCCATCCGTGTTTTACATAAAAGTTGATCTCATCACCCCCCATCATTCCACCGTGCTGTGATTTTGTTCCATGATCCTGAAAGCATGTTCACTGTTCACCTTATGAAGCAAACCTTTCATATAGGCGCTAACGATCAGAGGCGTCGCCGGGCAGCCGGTCATGATGAAGGAATAACCGCCCGCACAGGGTCCCCGGGGCAAGCAATCCCCCATTATCTGCAAATTGGACCAGGCTGGCAGAAAAATCATCCAACACCTCAGGCCAGGCCAGGCCCCATAAGATGTTCAGATTCCACTGCGTCAGCCAGAAGGCATCTGAATTAAATTCCGGCCGGTCATAAACGATAATCTTGTCCATGAGATGCTTTTGATCCCATTTAAACTGGATCCATGGATAATCAATTTCCCCCCAGGCATTCTCCCGGCTGTTTGATACCCACTCCCCGATACCGGCGATATCAATGAGTCCGTCAATGACCTTTTCAGATGAACAGGCTGAGTCCAGTTCCGCCGACGCACTTACTTTTGCAAGGGGAGCTATATTCGACGGACCGGCAATCATTTTTATGTTTATACAAAAGAGAAAGCCGGTAAAAAATATAATCTTCAGCAGATTATATCGATTGCCATCGAGATTTGTTTTACATGGAATACCGTTCATGTAAATGGTTTTATATTTATCTGATGCATCACCTCATCACTTCCTCACCTCATCACCTCCCCGCTCCATTTTTCTTACAAGGGTCAGTTTCTTTTTTTCCCATGGAAAGGGATAAGCCGTGATCCATAATTCCGGTTTGAAATCCAGGTTCTCCGGGTCGAATCCCAGCACGTAGACCTCAATGGTTTTTCCTTTATATTCCGGTTTCAGGGGAATATAATATGTATAATTGGCATCCTGCCGGGCGTTGAAGCTTTCCCATGGATTGCAGAAGAATGAAGGGGCACGGTCCGGGGAACCGACCAGTTTACCATCAATTCTGGCAGCGGAGTAAGCACCGTCGACTCCTAATTTACCCTCGAGAGCCACACATAAGTAACTTCCCTCCGGGATCTCATCAAGAACGACATCTGTTTTCCAGGCCTTTTGCGCTTTTTTAACTGAAGGATATTCAAACAGGTTGGAAGCCCTCCATTGGCTTCTGTCCAGCTGTTTTCCGCCGGTCATTCCCTCGATCTCCGTGATCTGCTGGGGAAAACTCCTGAAACGCAGATAGCGCGTAGCCTTACCAATGGGTATTTTCATATCCAGGGCGGCAAGGTAGGTTATGCGTTCCCAGTTTTTCAGATCCGGGGAAATTTCAACAATGTTTCCCTCTTCAGGCAGGAGAGGAAGCAAAGAAAACATATCGGGAACATGGACGATCAATTCGTCAACCTGCTGTACTTTTCCAAGGTCGAGTCGCAAGCAGCCACTTCCATGGCGATACCGGGTGGTTTGCCAGAATCCGGTTCCCGGATCACCGTCGAACATGTTCTTGTCCCATATCCCCCGGTCAACAAAAGCCTTCTGATCAAAAAACGCATCCCGGGCGGCTTTTACCTCGGGAATGGAAGTTTCCCCGGACCGTTTCAGTGAACGAACTTCCAGCGCATTGTTATCCGCAGCAAAGACCGTTGCTTCATAAAGCGCCTCCGCATCATCCGGAACCGGGATCTCAGAGAGACCGCCCAACTTCCGGTGAACGTTATGGACGAGGGGATCACCCGGAAATCCAATCTTCACCCTTTTCCCTTTCATCAATTCCGGGACTTTTTTCCCATCCAGCGTAGCCTCTTTATACTTCGCGGGATCCAGTAGTTTAATCTCAGAACGGGTGCCCGGCATTCCGAGAATTTCAATCTCGACAGGCCGGGAAGGAACATTTTTGATGACCCTGAAATCAGAACCATAAATGGCCGGCTCATCATATTCCCTCGTGGTGGCAATGATCATGCACGATCTGAAAGGCTGCACACGGACATCCACTTTGTCGCCTTTATTAAACGTTCCCAGGATCTTCTCCGTCGGATGTATCTGGACCAGAGTGATTTTCCCCTTAGGTTGAAGCCCTGTCTCCTCATCAAGCCTGATGGTATAAACCGTATCGGTCCAGCTCAGGTTCCGGAGCGTTATGATCCGGGTTTGGCTGTCTCCCCGGCTCACGGCATGAGGTCCGTAAGCATCCGGAAGGACCATCCCGTTGATCAATATATCCTCATATTTTTTATGCAAATTATAGATCCTGGCCAGTTTTGGATATTCATCATCGTTCAACAACCAGGGATTACCATAGATCTCAGGAGCCAGGATCAGCGACCTGTTAAAAGCCTGCAGGATAAGATCATCATCCCAGTAATCGAGGCAGGATGAAAGGCAGACCCCATGATCCTCCCTTAAACGTTCCAGTCCGGGAGGAATCCCCCGGCTCAAAGCCTGTCCCCGGTGATGAGGAGCTGTCATGGTATTGGTCATATGGACGTCAATGTAAGTTTCAGCTCCCCCCATTAACGATGTCGTCGCGTAAGGTTTGCCCTTATTCAGGCCCAGCCGGTGATTGAGCAGGATCAGATCAGGACTGTATTTCCTGCAGTTTTTCATCATCTCAATAAAAGCATCTTCCTTTTCCGGTCGCAGAGGCCCACATACGGCATCAAACTTAAAGAGCTCGAACTCGTAATCTCTGCACAATTTCACCATTTGATCAATCCGGGCTTGCTCCTCTTCAGGCGAATCACCAAAGCCATCGGGTCCCCCCCAGACTCCGAGTCGAATCCCCAGCGATTTGGCTTTTTTGTAGAGAGGATCAAAACCCTCCGGAAATTGTTTTTTAAACCTGTCGGACTCAATGCTTCCGTAAAAGTTTTTACCATCTATTGCACCAGCATCAAACGCATAAATATCGAGCTGCATTCCGTATTCCTTCTTTAACCATTCGAAGAATCCGAAATTGATCCGGGTCTGTTCTTCAGTGGTTCCTTCATTGGTATTGTTAATCCAGCTGAAATACTGTGCCCGCGAAGGCGTGTTCTCATCAGCCCCGGGAAAGATGTTTTCCTGCGTTTTAGCCTGCATTCCCAGTACGAGAATCAGCAGGCCTGTGATGGTGAGTTTTTTCATGTATCCGTCAATTTCATATGAATCCAAAACAGCGTTACCTTCCTCAGAGACCCTCTTCAGGCCGGGGAACAAAACCGTCCTGAATTAAGGAGATGAATCCCAATAATCCTCCCCAATGATAGAATAAATCCGAGCTGCCGACATCGTCGCACTGACCGGTCACTGAATTATAATTCTCGCAGATGTATCCATTGTTCAACCATTGGCTTAGCATCAGTTCCGAGGATTTGGAGGCTAAATCCTGCTGAGCTTTTTCGAGATGATAATTTCTAAGTCCAAGATAAACCAAAAAGTTCATGGGCGCCCATATTCGTCCCCGCCAATAGCTGTTGTCTTTGTAAGCTTCATCATTACGGGCTATCGACGGTAAAATATAACCGCCCCAGAATTCCTGAGGATTATAAAAATGTTCATTGATCATTCTCTCTGCTTGTTCCTGAGTTGGAGCTTTTGCCAACAGGGGATAAAAATTTGTTGGCGACAACCGGTAACTGAATTCATGGGTATCCAGCCGCTTGTTGAGATACATTCCGGTCTTTTCATCCCACAGTTTATTCAGGTTCGTACGGTATTTTTTAGCCCTTGACTGCAATTCGTCGCGGATCTTTTCTTTGCCCAGGACGCCGGCAATATCACTCAATGCGTCACAGTCCATCACATACAGGCTCATCAGCCCCACATCTGCCAGTTTTAACTGGTTACGGGCCGTATCAAAAGGGATGTCATCATACATGGGCGAATTATCCAGTCCGGATTCAAGTGCAGCACCGAAACGGGTATGGGCATTTTTATCCATCTTTCTCAGGTAAGGTTCAAAAGGCGAGGATCCCCAGCATAAAAATCCGTCCGTATCCCTGTTTGCCGGCCACCAGCGATTCCAGGTCAGTAGTTTATCAAATACCTCTTCCAGAAACCATTTTTCCCGGTAATGTCTGTAAATCTCCCTGACCACAAAAGAGCCCACCGGTGGCTGCGAGCGGTCACTGGTTTTGATTCCCTTCGAACCGCTCAGATTGGGGACAAACCCCGAGGGGGTGATGCTGTTGGTCATCTCAATGGCATTGGCATAAGCCAGGTTCTTATTTTCCAGGGAATGCATGTAGGCAGCAAAATACGTATCCCAACAGAAAATGACATAGCCTCCCCAGTAGGTGTTCCACAGCCTGCTGACGGTTGTTAACTCACGTTTTTCGCAGGGATCGTAGATCATGTCCCACGCCAGCACATTCTGGACCGCATGATAGATGTCCTTGTCGGGGCCGTATTTCAGGCTATTGCTTTTGTACTCGTTTTCAGATAGTTGGATTCTTTTCCGGATCTCTTTATAGGTAAGCGTTGAGTCTGTTGAAAGGGCAATTTCCGTTCCTGCGCTGTATACGAGGGATGAAGAAGTGGTGTCGTTTTTCCGACCATGCTCATTGGTAACAAAGAGCTGAATTTTTCCGGAAGGCAAATCAAATACTAACCTGTCGTTTCCAACGCTGACCCTACCCTGCCGGTCCCAATAGGCTTTTGCAGGTCGTATTCTGATTTCAGCAGCCGAATTCTCAGCCCGGGGAGTAATCAGAAAGCAGATCTCTTTTCCGGCAGAACATGACTGGAACCGGGTTTCACTCGTTTTCCAGGAGACCACCATATCAATGTATGAACCATCGGTGGCGTGACCAAGTGGACGGACAGATTCGGCATTTTTCCCTCTTCGCCCGATTAACGCTTCTTTTAACACCTCGCCGCTTGCCTTATCCTTCAGGCTGAAGTCAATCGATATGGCTTCCGGCAATAGCACATACGACAGTACACTATAGGTATTCCAGGTGTTCCATCCGCTGGCAATTTCTGATTTCAGCTTTACGTATTCAATCCCGGAATAAAAATCGGAAGTCGTTTCCTGAGCAGGCGATTGAACGCATACCAGGACGATGATGAATATCACACTTAATTTTTTCACGCGATTCATTTTTTGATCCATCTCAATGCCGATTAATGCCCTGAGAACCACTTGAACTATGCCGGTGATCCGGCTATTGATCCCCGGGACCGGTTTTTGAATTTTTCATGTATCAATACACTATTCTGACAGGGCCTTTTAAACCGGAAGACTCGGGCTTATCCGTTGTTATCCAGCGACTGACGGCAGGATTATCTTTCAGCGTTCGGCAATAGTTAAATAGCGTTGTCGTTAATGTGATCTCTACGGTATTCGTTCCTTTTCTTAAAATTCCTTTTAACGGATAGGTAGGTTCACCATACCATCTTGTCCCCACATTCTCGCCGTTTACCACGACTTCCGTTATGTCTGTGACCTTACCAAGATCGAGGATGGCATCAGGATTTCCGGGAAATTCAAAGGTTGTTTTGTATTCAATACGTCCGGAAAATGTGTTTAAAAGGTTATTATCCGTCATTCCCAGGTCGACCAGATGAGGGAGATCAAGCTGAAACACCGCCCCGTCAATAGGGAAACACTTAAGGGTCCAGTAAGAATCAAGGGTCATGAAATCTGATCTGGTTGGGGAATTCACCGATGGCTGGCGTCTGTGTGTTTTATCAAAAACGAGCAGCAGGGATTCCAGCGGTCCCAGTTTAATCTCGAAATTTCCGGGATCAGCGCCATACCGGTAAACTTCCCTCAGTCCTGTTTCCGGATCCCACTTCCACGGAATTTTTTTGCCGTTTTGGAAGCCGGCACGGAATAGGATGCCATTATCTTCATTCTGGTTGGAAAAGAAAAAAATGTCCATATCCCCCGATCTGTAATGAATCTGGTAAAGATCCGGGTCCGGGTTTGATATGGATATGTCCGGTTTAACCTTCATTTTCCCAAGAAGCTCTTTTGTCCAGGGGATCAGTTCTTCATTCCCTGCCGGTTCTTTCACCATCACAACGGATCCGCGGGATGAACGCATGGCTTCCTGAATGCTGTTTCTAACCTTCTTATCCTCCTCTTCCATGTTTGTCAATGATGGGCAACGTCCGGGCAGCCTGTTGATAAAGACGATCTTTCCTCCCGCTTCAGCATATTTCCTTATCGCTTCGGCTGTTGCCTGCAGAATGGATTCAACATCCGCAAGAACGAGCATCTTGTATTTCATCTCACCCATGCGGATCTCACCATTGTCAAATTCTGCCTTTTGGATCATTGACTCATTCACATAGTCAGCATTGAGGCCGTTATGGTTGAATGATTTCCACAATTGATATCCGTACCAGGGCGTCGTATAGAATTTGGGTCTCCACAGACCGGCCTGGCTCCATACATCCGCTGTGGGGCAGAGTATGGCGATATCAGCACAGGGTTTAGATGCCTGGAAAACCGCCGACAGGCGTGCGTTATAGTCGGACCAATGCCTGAAATAGGGCCACCATGGGTTTTGCTCATTGAAGTAGGTTCCGTAACGAACCCATCCCGGGAATCCGGCTTCCGGGGGAGAATAATTAAAACCATGAAGCACGGAATGGTTTATCCCGGTGATAAAATTCATATCGTCAGCCTGCTTTATCATTTCCAGGGAGGCTTTGAAAACGCCTCCCGTATTGGTCATGGCTTCACAGCTGATGATGGGTCTGCCCGCGATATGCCCTGATGATGAAGCGTACTTATTCCATATAAGAAAGCCATGGGGCAGCGGATCGGAAAAAAGCCAGTTATTGGATTCAGGGATATCCGGGATGGAATATCCTTCCGAAATACCCACCAGCCAGGGATAACCGTACGCCTGGTACCTGCAAAGAGCACCGTGCTCATTACACCAGTCTTTGAAGGTCGTGGTGAAGCGCTCCAGAAAAAGGGTCACCAGGGTCTTATTATAATCGTACCGGACCCTCTTCAGTCGATCAGCCATGGAATCAGAAAAATGGATATCATCTTTATATCCCCGGCCCGGAGGGTAAAAAACAAAGGGAAGGTAGGGTTCCAGGCTGTATCCGCATAAGCGGTGAAATTGTTCTGAAAAATCTGTGGTCCAGTTAGCGCCCCCCAGCTCAATACTATCACAGAACAAGGACCACAGGTAATCTCCCAGCTCGGTTCCAAACTCCTTTTCAAGTGTACCGGAAAGCCGGTCGAGGTATTTACGTACGGCAGCCTTATTAAAATGATCCAGCACCGGCCCGTCTGATCCCGGTGCTCCGTAGGTTACAGTTCGATATCCTTCCTGCCATATACCGATCATTAATTTGTACCGGCCTTTCGGGACATTGAATTTTATCTTTTCGTGGCCAGCCAGCAGGGAAGTCAGATCGGTGCATTCCTTAAGATCATCCAGTTTCGCCGGGACAAGGGTAAGAAACAGGATCTGCTCACGCTGTACTTTTTGATCCTCACTCCCCTGCGGAACCCCGTTCAGCAATTCACCGGCGCTTGAAGAAAAAACCGATGGGCCTTTCAAGTCCTTTTCAAGGGTAATGACCCTTTGGATCATTTCACCTTCTTTCAGAAATTCACCCCCGAAAGGCCATCCCGATCCGACGATCAGGTCGGTGCGCATTCCGTTCTTTTTGGCCCTCTCGCTGGCAATCTTCACCATCCTGTTCCATTCCGGACTTAACCAGGTGAGAGATTTTACGTCTATACTATCTGCTCTTACCGGCATGCGTATCGGATTGATCTCCACTCCCCCAATCCCGGCGTTTTTCAATACATCCAGTTCACGTTTGATCTCATCTTCTTCAACACAGTCCCCGTTCCACCACCATCTGACAAATGGCCTGGCTTCTGCCGGAGGATTCCGGAAGTTATCATAGAGAACAGGAGCCCTGTCGCTGCAGCTGTTATGAAGGATAACAAAAACAAAAAACAGTGTGAAATACCTGATTTTTTTCATCCGTTTTTGAATTTACTTTTTTCATTCCATGGTTCCATCCGTGATGATCTTTTACCGTATGACCGGCGTCCTCTCCTTTTTAAGAGGATCTGAGCAACCGGCTGGATCTTGTGATTGCCATGAGTCAGGAAACAACTTCTGTCTCTCCGGGCTCCGGGAAAATGCAAACCCTACAGGATCTGTTCAATGGATGTTGGATTTCTGATTAAATTTGAAAGAAACCTCATGCCGTAGGGATTTTAAGGCTCCATATTAAATTGATTAAGGAATTTATTCAGAATTTTAAATTCCCTCAACGAAAATAACAAATAAATATACATATTTAATTTCAAATTGATATTAATTTTTATTTTTGTATAAACCTTGAAGGAAAGAAAAGGATGCCAGGCTGGAGAAACACGCATTTTAGCACTGCCCGGATTGTTTTGATGTCGCTGATCATCATCGCATTGCACGGTTGCACCACACAAAAGACGTTACTTCATCATTCCCTGACAAAAAATCACGAAGCCGTCGTTCCTGCTGTTCAAACGGCCAGTTGGGCGGAGAGCTGGTGGATGGACAGGCATAATGCGATTTTAAAAAGAAATGAATCGCAGGAAACGGACCTGATCTTCATCGGCAACTCCATTATTCACCACTGGGAAGATACCGGTTCTGAATCATGGAATCGCTATTTCAGCAAATACAATCCCGTGAACATGGGTTTTGGCGGCGACCGGACGCAACATGTGCTCTGGAGATTGGATCATGGTGAACTTGATCATATTCACCCTGGTGTTGCCGTGATCCTGATCGGCACCAATAATGCTTCAGGAGGTCATTCCCCGGAAATGATCGCCGACGGTGTCATAAAAATTGTCGCAACGGTCAGACAGAAATTGCCTGATACGAAGATCATTCTTCTTTCCATATTTCCACGCGGGGAAAAGAACTCAACCTTAAGACCGATAAATGCAGAGGCGAGCAAAATTTTTTCAGGAGTTGCAGATCATAAGCATATCTTCTATGTCGATTTGAATAAAATTTTCCTGGACGAAGAAGGGAATATCCCGGAGGACCTGATGCCGGATAAGCTTCACCCAAGTGCAAAAGGATATGATTTGTAGGGTAATGCGATCAGTGGCTGTATATCTGACTTGCTTGACGGGTCGCATCACCGTCAAAAGGATCTCTGATCCCGATTGTCCGGAATTCAGTCAGCATACAGGATCAGAACTGCGGATTGACAATAAAGTCAATGCCGGTCGAATATCGAAACGAAAACATTCATTTTTAATTTCAATAAGCAATTATTACATTTAAGAACCCAATGATGTTGGTACCCGGAACGATCACATGGACAAATGACACTCTGATCAGGACCGGAAAAAGACATCCTGGATCAGGAAATTTCAGCAACGGCAACCGGGGTTCGGGTCCGGAAATGCCGGAAATCCAAGCCGTAGAGCAGCAAGGGTGATGTGTTTGATGCTGCGGTAGAGCGAAAAAAGATATCCTGTCGAATGACTAAAAAAATTGAAGATGAAACTCACAGACAAACTCTCTTACATTGCAATGGCTGCAGCACTGCTGACCAGTTATGGATGCAAAAGAGAAACGAAAAAGCCGAATATCATTTTCATTCTTACTGACGATCAGCGATGGGATGCCATGGGATACGCCGGGAATGACATTATTCATACTCCCGAAATGGATAAGCTGGCCCGTGAAGGGATTTATTTTAAAAATGCCTTTGTAACCACCCCCATTTGTGCTGCCAGCCGGGCAAGCATTTTGACCGGCATGCAGGAGCGTACCACCGGGTATTCCTTTGGCGCGGGGAATATAAAGGATGCTTATATTAAGGAATCATATCCCGAATTAATGAAGAATTCGGGCTATTATACCGGCTTTTTCGGAAAATTCGGGGTGAGATACGACAGCATTAAATCCTTGTTCGATGTTTGCGAATCGTACGACCGTAATACCCGTTTTCCCGATCGCAGGGGATATTTTTATAAAACACTCGACGGGGATACGGTTCATCTGACACGTTACACGGGACAGAAAGCGCTTGACTTTATCAACAGTGTACCCGACGGAAAACCTTTCTGCCTTTCCCTGAGCTTCAGTGCTCCGCATGCCCATGACCCGGCTCCCGATCAGTACTTCTGGCAAAAAACCGTCGACAGCCTCTACCGCGATATCACCATACCGCCTCCACGGATGGGTGAAGACAAGTGGTTCATGGCGCAACCGGTTTATGTAAGGGAAGGCGAAAACCGCACCCGGTGGACCTGGAGGTACGACACCCCTGAAAAATATCAGCATAGCGTTAAAGGGTATTTCAGAATGATCTCCGGGATCGATCTTGAAATTGGCAAAATCCGCAAATTACTGAAAGAAAAAGGAATTGACGGTAACACGATCATCATGCTCATGGGCGATAATGGTCAGTTCCTGGGCGAACGCCAACTTGCCGGCAAATGGCTGATGTACGAAAACTCCCTCCGAGTTCCCCTGATCATTTATGATCCGCGTAATCCTGAGCACCGGGATGTTGATGATATTGCGCTGAATATTGATATCGCCCCCACCATTTTTGATTTTGCCGGCTTGCAAGCTCCTTCCGTTTGGCAGGGAAAAAGCCTCGTCGATTATACAACAGGAGGTAATCCGGCCAAAGACCGTGAGGAATTTGTTTGCGAACACTTGTGGGAAGTTCCGATCATTCCACCCAGCGAGGGATTGAGAACCAAAGACATGAAATATTTCCGGTATCGCCACGACATGCAACATGAAGAATTATACGACATGGCTAAAGATCCCTGGGAAAAGAACAACCTGGCGGGAGATCCGGAGTATCAGGATAAACTCCTGAAAATGAGGAATGATTGCGATAGTATCATTCAGGTGTTGAATAAGGAGAAACTTGTAAGGTGATGGGGTGATGGGTGATGGGTGATGGGTGATGGGTGATGGGTGATGGGTGATGGGTGATGGGTGAGGAGTTGGGAGGTGGAAAAAGTGAGAAAGTGAGAAAGTGAGAAAGTGAGGAAGAAAAAAGTGAGGAACCTGTTAAACAGGATCATTCCGTAAGACGAATCCCGCCCGGCCCGGCAACCCTTATAAGATCAGCAGAGGTCATTTGGTTTGCCCGGATCACTATAAAAAAGATGATGACGATTCAAACCCTGTCGTAACATGAAAATTAAACTTTTAAATCACTCCGTAGGGTCATGCCTGGTCATTTTTTTGATCCCGGTTTTCTTTTCTTGCACCGCGGCAAGCCATGAAAAAGCATCCGGTTCGGAGGGTGCGGAAAAAGAAGCTGAAGCCCTGCAAAAAAAATTAACGACCGGATGGAACACCTGGAATACAGAAAGCGTCCTGGCCCATGTCTTACTGCCCGAAGGTTTCGGTCTGAAACTGATGTTCAAGGACGGACAATCGGGAGATACTCTTAAGGATGCATTGATCGGAAGAGAGGATTTCGACACCCGGGAGCATGTTGTTCCCGGACTTCGTAGTTACGAAGGTTCATATACCGAACTGGAACTGGAGTGGCGAAATATTCACGTGCGGGTCCGAAGCGCCGCCCACGATCGTGACCTGGATCTGTTCATAAGCCCTGCCGGGGGTTCCCGGTACGATTCTTTGATCATCGCTCCCCAAATGTTCTGGAACCGGAAAGGTGAAATATCCATCGACGGAAATAAGATTACCGAAAAAACTGCTTCTCAAAACATCCAGTTGTTTGTGAACGGGGGCCGGCCGGTAACCACTGCCGGTTATATAAAGATCCCGTTGGATAAGATCACGACGATCTCATCGGACAAGTCAAGGACCCAAGAAGATATCGAAAAGATGTTGCAGGATGCCAGGGCAAAAGTTCCGGAAGGAAAATCAAAGTACCCCAAAACCCCCGAATGCTACAATGCGATCCATTCCGTACTGGCCTGGAACACCATTTACGATCCCATCAACGACAGGGTTATAACGCCTGTGAGTCGCAACTGGGCCGCTCCTTCAGGCGGATGGGTTCTATTTGACTGGGACACGTATTTTGCCTCATATATGCTATCGCTGGACAACAAGGACCTGGCTTATGCCAATGCGATTGCGATCACGAAAGAGATCACCCGGAACGGATTCATTCCAAATAACTCACAACCCGGAAATAAAAGTGAGGACCGTACAGAGCCTCAGGTTGGCGCTTTGGTTGTCAGGGAGATTTATCGAAAGTACCATGAAAAATGGTTTTTACAGGACGTGTTTGATGAATTGCTGAGCTGGAATCGTTGGCGGGCGGCTAACCGGGACATCGACGGATACCTGGTCTACGGCACCGATCCGTATGACATTGGAAACAGTAAATACCGTTCGGAGAGGGAATCCGGAAAAATGAAGGCGGCCAAATGGGAATCGGGGATGGATAATTCACCGATGTGGGATGATGCGGTTTTTGATACCGTAAGCCATCGCATGCTCCTGGCCGATGTGGGCCTGATGAGCCTTTATATTTCAGATTGCCAGAGCCTGGCTGAAATCGCCGGCATATTGGGTAAATCAGAAATAAAGAAAGAATTAACGGAAAGGGCGGAAAAATATTCAACGAAACTTAAAAAGCTCTGGGATGATAAGTCTGGACTCTATCTGAATAAAGATCTGGTAACGGGAAAATTCAGCTACCGGTTGTCACCCACCTTATTTTACCCGCTACTGGCGAAAGTTCCTACCCAGGAACAGGCTGAACGGATGATCAACGAACATTTTTACAATCCGGATGAATTCTGGGGGAAATATATCCTGCCTTCTATTGCGCGAAATGACCCGGCATACAAGGATAACCATTACTGGAGGGGGCGGATATGGGCGCCTTTGAATTTCCTGGTTTACCTGGGTATCCGGAATTACGATCTGCCCGCGGCACAAAAGGATCTGGCTGAAAAATCGAAGAATTTGCTCTTACAATCCTGGACCACGGAGAAACACGTGTATGAAAACTACAGTGCTGAAACCGGTCAGGGTAATGACGACTCCTGGAGCGACTCATTTTATCACTGGGGCGCGCTTTTGGGCTTTATTGACATGATGGACAAGGGGTATGTTGCGGCGTTGGGAGAGAGGTGATGAGGTGATGGGGTGATGGGGTGATGGGGTGATGGGGTGATGGGGTGATGGGGTGATGGGGTGATGGGGTGATGGGATTGGGAGGTTGGGAGGTTGGGAAAAGAATGAACCGGAATGAAAAAAATACATAAAAGAATGAAAATGAAAGTGATTTTAATGGGTTTTACCGTGATCTGTTTGATCATGACGGGATGCTCAAATCCGGCGGGAGAAAAAACCGAATCGGGCGACGGGATCAGGAGCCTGATACAATTATCGGAAGAATTTGTAAATCCCCCGGCATCATACCGGCCCGGCGCATTTTGGTGCTGGCTGAATGGTGATGTGACGAAAGCTTCCCTGACGCACGACCTGGAAGAAATGAAGGAAAAAGGGATGGCGCGGGCAGAGATATGGGATGTTCAAGCTGTCTATAATCCGGATGGAGCCTATGGGATCGGCCCGGAATTTATGGGCGATGAATCGGTGGAGAACATCAAGTACGCCTTATCTGAAGGGAAGCGCCTGGGCATGAAAATAGGTCTCGTTGCCTCCAGTGGCTGGAACGCAGGAGGTTCATGGGTTAAACCCGACTGGGCAGCAAAAGCACTGTATTCTTCTGAGCTCGATGTCACCGGTCCGCAATCCTTTTCCGGCACGTTGCCTTTTCCTGAGGTTCCTGAAGAATGTCCGAAAGACGGGAACGGCGTACCGGTTTACTACAAGGAAGTGGCCGTTCTGGCCATTCCCGCCAACCCGGAAAAGAAGATCAATGACCTCTCGGATGTGATCATTCTGAACCGAAATTTTGACGGAAACGAATTGAAATGGCAGGTCCCCGAAGGAAAATGGACCTTGCTGCGGTTCATTTGCTCAAACACCGGCCAGCACCTGATCGTCCCCAGTCCCAATTCAAATGGTCTGTTCATCGATTTCTTCGATCCTGCGGCCACCCGGAGGCATTTGACGTATTTTCTCAACCGGCTGGGCATCACAAAGGATAATGCCCGGGAATCCGGGCTGGGTTATTTCGAATTCGACAGCATGGAATTAAGCGAATCAACCCCATGGACAGGTGCTATGGACAGCATTTTCCGTGCTCACTATCACTATGACATCCTCCCCTATCTGCCGGCATTCAACGGGTGGAAACTCCCCGGCCGATATGATCAGTTCCTGTATCAGTTCAAAAAGACAGTCAGTGATCAGCTCATCTTAAGTCATTATATCACAGGCAGTAAGTTTCTGGCGGATTATGGCATGGAGCTGATGGCCGAGGCGGGCGGACCCGGCCCGCCGATCTGGGATTCGTGTCCGGTGGATGCCCTGAAAGCCTTGGGAAATTCAACGGTTCCCCGTGGTGAATTTTGGGTCCAGAATCCGTATCATATCTTCCTGGTGAAGGAAATAGCCAGTGCATCTCATATTTACGGACGCTCCCTGGTTGACGCCGAATCATTCACCACCTGGAGACGGTGGAAAGATGCCCCCCATGACCTGAAAAAGGACGTAGATCGCGCCTTTTGTGAAGGATTGAATGAGATCACCTTTCATGCCTTCGCCAATACGCGTCCCGAATTCGGCCTGCCGGGAAGGACATATCATGCCGGTCTGGACGTGAACCCGACCACAACGTGGTGGGAATACGCCAGACCATTCATGGACTACCTGTCCAGGTGTTCGTATATGCTCAGGCAGGGAACCTTCGTGGCCGATGTGGCCTGGTATTACGGAGACGAAGCCCCTAATTTTTTCCCTGAAGTACAGGGATCTCCGGATAAACCGGGAATTGAGGGCCTGAGCTTCGGGCATGATTTTGACGTCGTCAATACGGAAGTGCTGTTGAACCGGATGAACGTATCGGAAGGGAAGCTGGTGCTGCCCGATGGGATGAATTATAAACTCCTGGTACTGCCCGACAAAAAGGTTATCCCCGATCCGGTCATGAAAAAGGTTGAAGAGATGATCCATGCCGGGGCAAAGGTTCTGATACAGAATCCGGAAATAGCCAAAAAAGTGCATGGCGATTTTTATACAAATATGACTGTCGATGAGGCACTCCAAAAATTGTCGGTTGAAAAGGATTTCACCGGCGAGGTTTCAACGATGGATTTCATTCACCGGAAAGACGGCAAAACCGATATCTATTTCGTGAGGAACAAAACCGGCAAACCGGTTTCTGAAGAGTGCCAGTTCAGGATCACAAGCGGGAAACCTGAATTTTGGGATCCTGTTACAGGAGAACAGTATGTTATTTCTGATGTAGACCATGCCGACGGCAAAACGCAATTACATCTCCGGTTGCCCTCCTACGGATCATGCTTCATCGTCTTCAATTCCCGGCGCAGAAATCTGCCCAAATATAATTGGACTACCGAGGGTCAGACGAAGGAGATAACCGGACCATGGACGCTTTCATTTCCTGAAAATTGGGGTGCTCCGGCATCCGTCAGGCTCAATCAACTCATTTCATGGACGGACTCTGAAAATGAAGGTATTCAGTATTTTTCCGGTACGGCACGGTATACCCATGATTTCAACCTCTCAGCAGAGGACCTTCAGGATAATCGCCACATCACCCTTGATTTGGGTGAAGTGCGGGATGTAGCCGAAGTGATCGTGAATGGAAAATCAGCCGGTATTTTATGGACGAGCCCGTTTCGTTTAAATATTACCGATAAAGTCGTCGAGGGGAATAACAAACTGGAAATAAAGGTTGCCAATATGTGGGTCAATCGCCTGACCGGAGATATGAATTCAACCTCAGGGAAAAGGTATTGCCGGACGAACCAGCCCTATATCAGGAAAAGCCATACTCCTGTCGGCGATGAAGAGTACAGGTTGCAGGAATCCGGACTGCTGGGGCCGGTTCGGATTGTGATGGAGGGTCAATGAAAATTGTTTGAGGGTGGTTTGAGGGTGGTTTGAGGGTGGTTTGAGGGTGGTTTGAGGTTGTTTGAGGATTGTTTGAGGGTGGTTTGAGGGTGGTTTGAGGGTGGTTTGAGGTTCCTTCTACGGAGCTGAAGGGAGTTTAGCCTTTCATCTTCTGATCTTTTTGTAAGGACCAGCTCCTTTTTTTCGTACGGGGTGGGGTAAGCAGTGATCCAAACCTCCGGCCTGAACTCAGAAAGACCGTCCTTCATCACCAGGACCCATGCGTCGATAGTGGCACCTTTCATTTTTTCCGACAACGGAAAATAGTACGTATAATTCGAGTCTGTCCTGACTACCGGGTATTCCCAGGCATTGCACCGGTAGGAAGGGCTCCTGTCGGGAGCGCCCACGGGTTTTCCGTCCACCATCATAGCCGCATAGGCACCTTCATCCCCGTGCCGGCCATTGAGTGCAACGGCCAGGTAACTTCCTTCCGGGATCTCATCCAGGGTAAAACCGGTCCGGAACGCTGCCTCTGGTTTGGCCGCAATATAGGGACTGAATAAATTGGACGCCCTCCAGCCCTCCCTGTCCACCGGTTTGCCATGCACATAACCCTCAATTTCTGAAATATTTTCAGGAGTCACCGGAAGCCGGAGGTAACGAAAAGCCGTTCTCCCGCCAAAAGGAATGATGGTTTCCCGGCCGGCCAGGAGGGATATTTCCGTCCAGCCTTTTAAATCGGGTGAGACTTCAACCTGCAGATTTTGCCAGGTTTTGAGTGGCTGCAGATCCTGCTCACCAGAGACGATGATCTTCAGGCTGTCAAGCTGCATGATCTTACCGAGGTCCAACCGGAAGGCGCCTCCGTTTATCCTGAGATCCCGCATGCCGTGACGCCTGTCCACATAAAAGGACGTTTCCGGATCCCCGTCAAACATATACCGGTCCCAAAGTCCGCGGTCTTTGAAAGAGGACTGGTTGAAGAAAGCATCCCGCGCTTCCCGGACCTGCGGGATCTCCGTCGGACCTGACCTGACCAGCGAACGGACCTCCAGCGCATTATTGTCGGCAGCAAAACAGGTCGCTTCATACAAGCTTTCTGCAAACTCAGGAACCCCTGCCGCCTTCATATCGTCCAATTTCCGGTGATAGGGTTTCGTAAACCGGCTCCCCGGAAAAATGATCTCCAGTTGTTTTCCGTGAAGGATTTCATCGACCGGCTTCCCGTCCAGGCTGGCGCCGGAAAATTTATGCCCCGGATCACGGACATCTATGGTCTTCCTTTCACCGGGAAAACCAAGTAAATGGATCAACACAGGCTTTCCGGGCACATCCTGAACGATCTCATAATCACATCCGTCAACGGATAATTCCTTTTTCTTTACTGAACTTGCCCGAAGCAGGCAGGAGCGGAAAGGCAATACTTCAACCGGAACGGTTTCTCCCCATTTATACTGCCCGATCGATCGTTCCGTTGGATGCAGCAGCTTCAGTTCGACGCGGGTCCCTTTGGTGAGACCGATCTCTTCATCCAGTTTGATGTTCCTGACCACGGGTTCCCAGGTCATGTTCCTGAGGGTAATCAGGCGGGTTTGCCCGTCTCCCCTGGAGACGGCTTTTTCTCCGTAATTATTTTCCGGTAGTACAATGCCATTGACCAGGATATCCCTGTATTCACGGGCCAGATTGAAAATCCGGGCCAGCCGGGGATACTCCTCGTCGCGTTCAGGCGGTTTTACAGGAATCCCGTCAGCGCCATAAATGCTTGAGCCATATATTTTCATCCACGAAACCATTTCGGAAAGGATATGAACCGCTTGAGGAATTATCGTCCCCTTGCCATCCGGCCCCACATTTAACAAATAATTGCCCCCTTTGCTGACAAGCTCTGGGCGCTCAGTGAATTGAAAAAATTCAGTGATTCGGAACAAACGATCAATACCTGGAAAGATGTCGCTGTAAACGATAAATTCTGGGCAGTGCGCGAAGCGGCCATCAATTTGCTTTCAGAGTACCACAATCCTGATTTTACAGATCTGTTTCTGAAAGCCACCACAGATCAAAACTCCAAAGTGAGAATCGCAGCAGTCAGGGCCATTGGGCAAACCGGTGATCATTCATATCTTGACAAACTGAAAAAGATATTTGAATCCGACAAGAGCTACCTGGTCATGGCAGAAGCATTGAGATCAATCGGCAAATGCGGCGGACGTTCACAGCTGAAATATCTGCAGCATGCTCAATCCATCCAATCGGCTCACGATGTCGTAGGGAAGGCCGCAAAAGCAGCTATTAAAGGGTTTTGAGGGGGGAAGGATAGTTTGGGAGTGGTTTGAGAGTGGTTTGAGAGTGGTTTGAGAGTGGTTTGAGAGTGGTTTGAGAGTGGTTTGAGAGTGGTTTGAGGGTGGTTTGAGGGTGGTTTGAGGGTGGTTTGAGGGTGGTTTGAGAGTGGTTTGAGGGTGGTTTGAGAAGAATGTTGAAATCTGGGAATGTTCAATTAAGTGTGTCATCCTCTAAAATTCTGTCTTCAAAATATTGTGTTAATTGATTTAAAATTAATGGCCATTCTCTGGTTCCATTTTTCCATTTTTTCTGGAAGTTCATCGTTGCTAAATAGACCAGTTTTAATGCAGCCGTTTCAGAGGTAAAAGCCCCTTTTGATTTAGTGACCTTTCTGACCATACGATGATAGCCTTCCACTGCATTGGTGGTGTAGATCAGCCTTCTAATCGCATCAGGATACTTAAAGTAATTTGAAAGCCGATGCCAATTAGTTCGCCAGCTTTTAATGGGTATCGGATATGCTTTTCCCCATTTTTCTTCCAGCTTATCCAGATTGTATTCAGCAAGTTCCAGGGTACTTGCTTTATAGACTTCCTTAAGATCCTTCATGAATTCCCGATAATTACGCCAGGGAATGTATTTCATCGTATTACGGACCTGATGAACGATGCAAGGTTGAACTTCTGTTTTTGGAAAAATATTCTCAATAGCGTCTGCAAACCCACTGAGACCATCGATACAGGCAACCAAAATATCTTTTACCCCTCGTAGACTTAGATCCGATAGAACTTGCATCCAAAATGTTGCACTCTCTTTACCACCCTGGTAAAGACCTAAAATTTCCTTTTGTCCTTCCATATTTAACCCCAAGATGGTATATAATGCCTTAGTCTTTACCTTTCCTTCATCGCGTAGCTTAAAATACATGGCGTCCATCCAAATAACAGGATACAGCCTCTCCAAAGGGCGGTTCTGCCATTCACGGATCAGCGGAATAATACGATCAGTAATACTGCTTATAGTACCATCACTGATCTCTACCCCATAGATCTCTTCCAGTTGAGAGCGTATATCCCGATAACTTAGACCTCGACTGTAAAGGGCAAGGATCTTCTCGTCTAAATCCCCCGGTAAGACTCGTTGTCGTTTCGCAACTGTCTGAGGTTCAAAACTGCCATCGCGGTCGCGGGAAGCAAAAATCTCAAAGCCCCCAATAGAGCTTTTGAGATTTTTTTGGGTATGGCCGTTGCGCCGGTTACCAGTTTGGTCTTTGGTCATTTTCAGGTGTTCATCAAGTTCACCTTCCATGGCTCCTTCGATGAGCTGCTTTAATAAGGGTGTCAGGGCGCCTTCTTTTCCCGTAATTGATTTACCCTCACGAAGTTGTTCAGCAATCCTCTTGCTGAATTCTTCAAAATTAGATTCTTTTTCTTTCATAAGTGTTGTCAATTTAAGCATTTTTTAATTTGACACACTTTGTTGAACACTCTCTCTCCTCTAACTATTCTCAAACCACCCTCAAACCACCCTCAAACCACTCTCAAACTATTCTCAAACTATTCTCAAACAATTAAATAATTCCTTATCTTTGATATACATAAACGGCAAACGGACATACAATCATCTTGCCCATAAAGTAATTAGTAAGTATCGTTCAAATTAATCCAAAATCAAAAATCATGAAACCAATTCTCAGGATATTCATACTGTTTTCAATTCTATTATCAGGTATTACAGCTTTCGGACAGGATAAAAATATCCACGGGACAGTAACGACTTTTAAAAGTATCCCCTTAAAAAATGTTGAGATCACCACCAGTAAAACAAAGCGTTCAACCCTCACCGATTCACTCGGAAAATTCACCATTGAATATTCCGGTAAAGACCGTTTGCAGGTTGATGCAGAAGGATTTGATCATGTCAATGTAAAATTGAACGATTTGGAAGATCCTGATAACTTGAAAATTGATCTCATTTACAGCAACGGCGCCCATAGTTTTGACGACGCAACCAGCAATGGGCATATCAGCCCGCAGGCACTCAAAACGGCTATGAGCAAATATCCGTTAAAAGGCGAAAAGGATTACACCCAGTACAATAATATATTTGAGCTTATCGATAATGAAATCTATAATGTCGATGTGAATGGAGAAAAAGTATTGACCCAAAAGAAAAATTCCTTTACATCAAGTCAGGAGGTTTTATATGTTGTTGATGGGGTGACGGTATCGAATGTATCATTCCTCGTGCCGGCCAATATTAGATCCATACGGTATATTGATGGCACCCAGGCGGCAATTTATGGCTCACGAGGCGCTAATGGTGTGATTGTCGTCGAAACAAAAAAGGCACGTTAACCATCCTCCTGACTCCGGGTGGTTCATTATGGATCGTTGCTATAATCAGGATATAAACGGACTTTTGATCCGGATGATCGATCACCATCGTTTTATGTCATTGCACTGACCGATCAGTCGATCAAGGAAAAATCGCAGAATGAGTGATAAATCAGGAAGAAGGCGGTTCCTGATAAAATCGGCCTTCTCAACCGCCCTGGCTTTCTTTCTTTCCAAGCCTGTCCGGATGATTCCTTAACTTGGTCAGACAGGAAGCCATGCTACTTCTCTCACCCGTTCTCACCGGACAAACCGCAATTATGAAAAAAAGAGCAAACGGGCAAAGATCCCGAAGGTCCTTTCTGAAATCATCAGGTATGTTTATGGCCGGTGCAGGAATGCTGAACCCTTCACTGCTCAGCGTTTCCCGCCTGCATTTGTCCGGCCTTATCCTTCATCCCGGTGGCATTTTACCCGAAGGTGTCACTCCCGCCTGGGATATACCCGGAGCCTTTCATGAAACCACACCCACCCGGGAACGCATTTGCATCAACGGATTATGGAAATGGCAGCCCGGTCCTGTCCAAACCGAAAGGATACCGGAAAACGGCTGGGGATATTTCAAAGTACCGGCAAGGTGGCCCGGAATTAAAAATTACATGCAACGAGACTCCCAGGACATCTATCCCCATCCCGACTGGAAAGATCAGTCACTGGAAAATATTGAGGCCGCGTGGTACCATCGTGAGATCACCATTCCCGAACCGTGGGAAGGCCGAAGGATCATCATTGGCACATCCTATCTGAACTCAGACGCTCTGATTTTCATTGACGGCAGGAAAGCCGGCGAATTATTGTTTCCAGGCGGAGAACTCGACGTAACCGACATGTGCCGGCCTGGCGGAAAATACCGGCTTACCATGAAAGTTACCGCCATTCCGCTGAAGGAAGTGGTAGCCATTTACAGCGATACCAATGCGCCAAGGCAGGGGAAAGGACTGGTCATTAACAAAGGATTGTGCGGAGATATTTTCCTTTGCAGCACCCCGGGCAAAGCACGGCTCGGGGATGTGAGAGTGAATACCCGGATCGGGGAGAAAAAAATCGAAATGAGAATGCCCCTTGAAAATCTTGAGGAGAAAAATCCTTATTCATTGCAGATCAGGATCGCGGATCAGGATGGCGATGCGGTAAAAATCATTGGCAGAAGTTTTACCCGGCAGGAATTGGAGGATGGAGAACTCAGGCTGACCGAATCCTGGATACCTGATAAACTCTGGGATATCCATACTCCCGGGAATATGTTCAATCTCACGGTCTCCTTGTTGGATTGGCGGGGGAGAATTGTGGATGTGACCTACCCCGAACGAATTGGCTTCAGAGAATTACGGATCGAAGGACGGGATTTTTACCTTAACGGGAAGCGGATCTTCCTGTCGGCGGTTCCTTTCGATAACGCCCAGATCGGGGCTGCCCGGTCGGCTTATGAAGGTGCCAGGGAAACGATGCTCAGGTTAAAAAGTTTTGGCATCAATCTGGTTTATTCCCATAATTATGGCACTGAACCGGGCGATCATCTCAGTTTCAAAGAAATTCTCCGGGCTGCCGATGATGTGGGTATGTTATTTTCCCTCTCCCAGCCTCATTTCGGACAATACAACTGGGATACCCCTGACGCCGACCGGAACAATGGATACGCCAGGCATGCCTCATTTTATACCCGTGTAGCCGGCAATCATCCTGCGGTGGTCTTTTACGCCACGAGCCATAATGCCACAGGGTATAATGAAGATATGAATCCGGACCGGATCGACGGAATATACCGCCCTTCCATGTCCGGAAACATTCAGAAAGCCCTGCGGGCAGAAACGATTATCCACAGCCTTGATCCCTGGCGGATTGTCTATCACCATTCGTCGGGCAATCTTGGAACGATGCATACCTCCAATTTTTATCCCAACTGGGTTCCGATCCAGGAACTGGCCGATTGGTTCGGACACTGGGCAACAGTCGGGATCAAACCTCTTTTCCTGGTCGAGTTTGGCGCTCCGTTTCCCTGGGATTGGGGCCTCTACAGGGGGTGGTACAAAGGTAAAAGGGCCTTCGGCACCTCGGCCGTACCCTATGAATTCTGCCTGGCGGAATGGAATTCCCAGTTTATGGGCGATCATGCTTATGAGATCAGCGAAGAGGAGAAGACGAATCTCCGGTGGGAAGCGGAACGTTTCCGGGAGGGTAAAGTCTGGTACCGCTGGGATTACCCCTACCCTTTTGGTTCAGTGAAGCTGGAGGAATGCAACCCAATCTACGCGATGCATATCCGGCAACACTGGAGGGCCTTCCGCACGTGGGGACTGTCGGTCAATTCCCCATGGGATCACAGTGCGTATTGGAAAAGAAAGCATGGTTCACCGGGTAAGGTTAAATCGTTGACCACCGACTGGGAACATTTGCAAAAACCGGGATTCAGCCCCGATTTCATTTCCCCTACCGAAACGATGGAAACGGATATCGGAAACGGCCCTTCAGATTGGATTCCCACTGTGGCTGCCCGGGAGTTGATGCGGAACAATATGCCCCTGCTGGCATATATCGGCGGGAAAAAAGAAGCGTTCACCAGTAGGGATCATCATTTCCTTCCGGGAGAAACCTTTGAAAAGCAACTCATCGTGATCAACAATTCACGGGAGATGGTCACCTGCGAATGCTCCTGGTCGTTCAACCTTGAGCAACCCGTTTCCGGAAACCACAGCATCGGACTCGAAGCCGGGCACCAGGAACGGCTTCCGGTAAAATTAGAACTTCCCGAAAGTCTCCATCCGGGCACATATACTCTGACAGCAACGTTTCATTTCAGCAATGGGGAAATGCAGGAAGATTCATTCGAAATTCACGTCCTGCCTCAGGTCCGTTCGAATCTCCCCCAAACCGCCACGGCATTGTTCGATCCAAAAGGCTACACCCGCGCTTTGCTCGACAAGACCGGGATGAATTATCAGATGATCGACAGCAGCAGTGACCTCTCAGAATTCGAAGTCGTCATCATCGGGCGGGAAGCGTTGGATGTAGACAACGACGGACCCGACCTGACGTCTGTCCGTGACGGCCTAAAGACCATCGTCTTTGAGCAGACATCGGAAGTTCTCGAAAAAAGGCTGGGCTTCCGGATCCAGAATTACGGTCTGAGGCAGGTTTTTGCCCGGATACCCGACCATCCGGTATTGGAAGGGCTCACGAATGAAAATCTGTGCAACTGGAGGGGATCATCCTCTCTCCTGCCGGAAAGATTGAATTACGAAACAGATGATCATGTTTTCAATGGGGCGCCAACCATTCGTTGGTGTGACATTCCGGTGACCCGGATCTGGCGTTGCGGGAACCGTGGAAATACAGCCAGCACATTGATTGAAAAACCGGCCTGCGGTGATTTCCTGCCCCTGATCGATGGCGGATTCAGCCTCCAGTACAGCCCGCTTATGGAGTACCATGAAGGAAAAGGCATGATCCTGTTCTGTCAGATGGATGTTACGGGCCGGACCGAATTTGAACCGGCAGCTGCACGTCTCGTTTCGAACATCCTTTCCTATGTTTCAAAATGGAAACCGTCGGTGAAACGTCAGGTTGTTTATGCCGGCGAAGAGCCGGGAATTCAACACCTGAAAAAAACCGGTATTTCCGTTTCTGCCTATCGAAAGGATGAGCGGCCCCATAACCGGATCTTTATCCTCGGACCCGGAAATATCGATGCTTTACCCGACCGCAGGTTTATCGCCGGATGGATCAGGCAGGGCGGCCGCTTACTGGCGGTTGGTCTCACCCCGGAAGTCGCCGGTACGATCCTGCCTTTCCCTGTTGAAATGAAAAACGGGGAACACATCTCTTCATATTTCGAACCTCAGGGAATGATATCCCCATTCACCGGAATATCTCCAGCCGACGCCCACAACCGGGCGCCTCTGTCCCTTACGAAACTGAATAATGAAAGTATCATTCTGGGAGACGGAATTCTCGCCGGGGAAGAGAAAACGGGAACAATTTTCTGCCAGCTCGTTCCATGGCACCTGGATTATGGAAATGGTCAGCACAATGTTAAACAGACCTTCCGTCGATGGTCCTTTCTTTTGAGCCGTGTCCTTGGAAATATGGGAGCCGAAAGCTCCACTCCGCTGGCCGGACGTTTCAAAAAAGGTGCGGAGGAAGGAGAGAAAAGATGGCTTACCGGCTTCTATCCGGATGAGCCTGAGGAATGGGATGATCCTTACCGGTTCTTCAGGTGGTGAAAGTCATCAGATATCCATATTCAATACTTCATTGATCACCAGTCCGATGGCTCCGTATAACGCCGCCCTGTCCTGGAAGGTCAACGGCATGAGCTTAAACTTCCTTAAGTCCCGGTTAAAGACATTGTCGTGTATAATCTGGGTAAGCGGCTCCCAAAAGATGTTTCCATTCATCGAAACCCCTCCGCCGATAAATACGACTTCCGGGTTGAAAATATCGATCATCCCCGCAATGGATGTCCCCAGATAATGGAGACTTTTCCGGAACACTTCTGAGGCGAGGGGATCATTTTCCCTCGCCGCCTGGATAACCATTTTTGCAGTAAGGTCCTGTAAATCATGATGACAAAGATCCATGAGAAGATCGGAACTTTGGTCCTTCAATTTCAGCCTGGCCCTCTGAGCAATGGCATCCCCGGAGGAGTATGCGGTAAGACACGTTCTTTTCCCGCAGGGGCACTGGATAAGCTGATCTCCCTCAACAGGCACATGACCAAATTCACCGGCCATCCCTTCTGTTCCATAGAAAATGGCTTTGTTGATGATAATCCCGGCACCGATCCCATAGCCCACATTGATACAAACCATGTTGTTGTAATCATTACCCACACCAAATGCAAGCTCGCCCAAAGCCATAACCCTGCTGACGTTATCAAAAAAAACCGGCACTTTCACACGGCTTTGAATAAACTTCCGGAATTCCACATTCCGCCAGTGAAATGCAGGGGAATAAACCACAAGCCCTTCCTTCAGATTCACAATACCGGCAACAGCGATTCCCACCCCAATAATCTGATCCGGATTAATGAGATTGGTATTGGTAAGACGTTCAATAACCTCCACCACTTTATTCATCACATATTCAGGTTCCTTATCCGACTCCGTAACGACTTCCGTCTCCTTGATCGGCTCAGCATTCATGTTTGTCAGAATTCCCCTGATGAAGGTTGTACCAAGATCGATCCCGATGATGAACCTTTGGTTATTCCCAAAATAAAGCGATTTCATCGGACGACCCCTCGATATCGGAATCGATTGTCTTTCTTCCAGTAAGTGGTCCTCATTCATAAGTGATTCGACCAACCTGGAAACGGTCGCCGTGCTCAAGCCGGTTTTTTGGGCAATTTCCAGCCGGGAAATACCCTTATGTTCCCATACCGTATGTAAAATACAGGATTTGTTATGCTTACTCAGTGAATTCTTACTGATGGATTCGGTTTTATAATTTTTCAAAATCTGATTTTTTGAACTTAATCGCTTTTATATAGAATTACAATTCGTGTAATTCACGAATGGCACCTTTTTTTATGCACAAGAAATGAATATTAAATTTAATAAAAATAGTGTTACGTTGCCGTCCACAAACATCCATTTTTTAAACAATGATAAAATATTTTAAACCGTATTATTTTAATGTCATTGAATCTCTTTAATCTTTCCATGAAAAATAATGCAAAGTTATGAAAAATAAAGAGAGTCAATGTCATAATCCCCTGATAAAAAGTTAAATTTCCTCCAGAATTGCCTTTGTTACAGGACAGATACCCAGGCTGGGATCATCAATCGGAAGGTACCACTTTTTGGTGATAATTCTCACTTGGGACCCTATCGGGACCGGAGGGAACAGGAGTTGGGAGTTTGCTTTATAAGGCGTCATAATTCCTGCTGAATTCAAGAACAGCAGGGGCGTACTTTAAATACATTTCACGGGAAATTTCAACCGGGTCCCCGGAGGGGGCCACAGGGAAAAGATCTTTTTCAGTAGACCAGTTTTTCTCCCACTGGCAGGAAGATTCAAGAAAAGGCGCTCTGTTCCATTCCCTGCCATTCCGGATATCGGCTTCCACCGAATCAAAAAACCCGGTCCATCTGACAAGATGGTAATCAGTGAACAGACCCGACCATTGCTTGTAGGCATAATTATTCAAATCATCGTACTGGTTTTCAGTGCATTTTTCACCCCAAAGGGTGATGAGATTGCGGGCATTCCACTCATACAACGATTTTTCGCTCTCCGAATCCCCCCACCTTTTCGCATCTTCCAGCCACCTTCCCAACAGGTATTCTTTCCGCGTTGACAAGAGCCGGTCATAATCCCTGATCAGGTTAAGGTATTTGTCCTTTAATGAAAGGAAACGTTGTAAATCTTTTTTATCATAGGCATCCTCCAGTTCAAGGATCCAGTACCATCCCAACGGACTGAGAAATTGTCTTGTCAGATTTACCACGTCAAACTGATAGGTATCCAGGCCCCGGAATTTGTCAGAGCACGTTAACAGATTATCCAGTGCATCGGCAAGGACCTTCGAATTATAATCAGGTTTGGGACTGGTGCGGTATGCCCATTTCGGATGATAAAAACCGGGGCGTTCGCAGGTGAAGGTGCCATTTTGATTTGGGGTACTGTATACTGTTGCCAGCATCTCATGCCAGGCTTTCAAGGCATGCTCATCCTTTTCCCCATACCGGTTGATCGTATAGGAATCAAGCCATTGGCCGATATCCGGAAGTTCCGGTTCCCAGACCATGTTCATAACAAATTCCTCAACCACCGGGTTATTTCCGAAATATTCCATGGCCATCCCGATACCGGAGAGGTTCCCGCTGCTGTCACTTTTCAGAGCATCCTGCAGATTGCCGGCCATTTCGTGGAGATCACCACTCATACTGGTCCTTCCTCCGAAATTATGCAGAACGTTCCATATCCATGGTTTACCGTAGAATGCCGACCGTTTTTTCCAAACAGGATGCCGTTCGCCATAAAGGTCAAGCATGATCAGTTTATTATCGGGTACAGCTCCCAGCAGGGCTTTCGTCTGGGGTTCCTTCCAGAAATCATTGATGCTGTAGTATAAAAACCAGGCCTGCATAACCCAGACGGCTTCAGGATCGGCTGAGGCCATCGAATGATAGACAGATTTGCTCATCCGGGCAAGAAATCCGGGATCGTCCGTATCCGGATTAACCTCGTTGAAGCAATCGGCCGAATAATAATGATCCGTACCGAACAACTCCGTCTGTTTGCGGATAAACATTTTTCCGATACGTTGGAACAGACTGTCTGACGGATCAAGAAAATAGGTACCTCCGAATCCGGCCGACCAGTTTCCGGTTTTATGAAGTTTAGCCCCGGGAAAAATGGTTTTTATGGATTCAGGGACATGGCCTGTAAATCCCTGTAAAACGGGGGTCATCCCCAGGGCCCGTTCCCGCTGCAGGATCTTTTGCTCCAGATCTTTGTGTTTTACGATCCAGGAATCGGGCAATGGCCCGCCTAAACCGTCAATATTCCCCATCCAGCCCCATGGAAGATAGGCCGGACCGACCAGAAAATCTTTAATCTGTTTTTCTGATAAACCGAGTTCCCTGTACACGTCATACCAGACAGCTTCCTGGCCGGTAATGGACAGCGGAAGGTTAATGCCGTTCATGGCCATCCAGTCGATCTGCCTCTCCCAGTCTTTCCAGTCCCACCATGCCATGGTATAGCTAAAGGTGCAGACGTTGAAAAAATACCTGTACCTGAAGGGAGTAACAACCTTGCGTGGGGAAGCAGGCAGAGGCAGTTTTTCCGGCAGTTGAATATGCCGGTCGATAATGGTGAACTGCGACCGGCAGTAATTCTTCAGATACCAGTTCAGACCGGAAGCCAAAGATATTCCGTTATTTCCGGTAATCAGCACTTTCGAATCCCGGGAAGAAACTTCAAAGAAATCTTTCGCAGAATCCGCTTCAGAAAGTTGGAAAATAAAATCTTTCGAGCGGTCACCAACCACTCTTCCGGCCAGATCATAAACGTTTTGCAGCATGACATCCCCTTTGGATTTGGGATCCACAGCTTTTCCTTCAGGACTGCATGAGGATTGCATCATTGCGAACCCGGTGAGGAGAATCAGAAGCGGCCGGATACCAGCCGTAGCCTTTTTTTTCATTGTCTTAATCATGTGCCATAACCTTTAGATCGGCCCAGTCTGCAGGAACATCTTTACTTTCGATCATCAGCAGGATATTTTCAACGCCTTTTACATCAACATCAACATTGAGAACACTGTCTTTTCCGATCGTTCCGCTATCAAAAAGAATCTGTCCTCCGAAATAATCTCCGTTAAGAATGCTGAACCTGGCTGTCCCCTCGCCCTTGTATCCATCATCAATTCCGGCAACTGCCGTTAATTTATCCACCCTGCCGCCGAGAACGTACATGATCCGGGAATTTCCGCGGCAACCCAGACCCTTATTGTAGCTTCGTCCACCCAGGGAGATGATCCCGTCACTTGCATTCTTGTCGGCTACCGGGGCGCTGCCCTGTTTCATGATATAATATAGATCGCTCAGCCAGGTCATCCCGTTTTTGGCGGCGGTGTATTTTTCAGCAGGCACGGGTGAAGGTCCTGGTAAAGGTTTACTACCCCGGGTGCCTATCCTGATCAGCATAAGACCGTTTTGAGGAAGATCACTTGTCGTGAAGGAATCCGTGAATTTCCCGAGGTCCTTCTGTTCCCAGAGATCTCTTACCTTCTGGCTGCCGCTTAATCCAATCTGATTCCAGCGTACGGTCATCCTGCAGACGCTGTCGCTCTTATTCAGCAACAGGACAGCAGTGGTTCCGTCGGAAAGGGGTTTATTATAGATCTCCTGATCATCCTTGCTGTAAATCTTATAGCCCTGCATTCCCCGGCTGTCCTGATCCACAGCGATCACTTCAGGGGCCGTCAGAATTTCCGCCACGTCGCCGGTCATTGATCTCAGGTCGTTACCGGCCATCAGTGGAGCCGCCAGAATGCACCACAGGCTGAAATGCGCCCGGTCCTGGAGATGATTTTCCAGCATACCCACCTCCAGCATATCCGGGTCGTTCCAGTGTCCCGGACCGGCAAACTGCCAGAGTCCGTTAAATGCCGGGTGGATGACACCATCGCCTCCTGTGGTGTTCGCGCAATAATAGATGGCATCCATATCGGGAGAAATATCGTATGAAGTGCGCCAAAGATGGGCATAACGTTTTGCCCCCCAGGCCCATGAACCATTTCCAAAGTCAGAGATACTCAGGATCATGGGGCGTCCCGACCTGTCGATAGCCTTACTGTAAATTTCCAGGTCTGTGCTGCTGGACCGGCCGTTCCTTTCCGCATAGCAGGCATCCAGTTTCACGTAATCGACGCCATACGAAGCAAACGTTCGCATATCCTGTTCTTCATGACCGTAACTTCCGGGAAGTTTCTGGCAGGTGAATTTGCCCCTGCATTCATAGAGGCCGAATTTTAAACCCTTGCTGTGGATGTAATCACCAACAGCCTTCATCCCATTGGGGAATTTTTCCCTGTCAGGCTGCAGGTTGCCCTGATCGTCCCGATCGGCTGCCATCCAGCCATCGTCGATAACCACAAATTCATAACCGGCATCTTTCATCCCCGAATTGACCATGGCATCGGTAATTTCCCTGATCTTATTTTCGTCGATATCCTGGTGGAAAGCATTCCAGCTGTTCCATCCCATGGGAGGGGTAAGCGCCAGCCCATCTTCTTTGACGGGACTTTCGGTGGATAACATGAGCAGCGATGCCGAACACAATAGCACCGGCAATAACGCTTTATACAGGATCGATCTATTCATCGTTTTCTCGGTTTTGAGGCAGTATTCTGTTGATTTTCCCTGAACAGCGGTGCACTCCTGCCCATGGATCTGGACAGGTCGATCTGGCTCTTCAGCTCTTTCACGATAACAGGATATTGGAAATACAGGTTATGGGTTTCTCCCGGATTCGTTTCGAGGTTGTAAAGCTGCCCGGCGGCGTCGGGTTCTTCTTCCGGAAGGGCATAGGGTACCAGTTCTCCCTGGTAATAATTGTTCCCTCCCGAACCCATGTGATCAAGGTATTTCCAGTTCCCCTCGCGGATGGCCATTTTGGCTGTCCATGTTTCCGTCAGGAGGTATGGCCGTATGGGCCGGTCCTGGGCTTGCAGAAATTCAGGAAGCATATCGTAGCTGTCTTCAGCGGCTTCCGCTGGTAATTTGGCGCCGGTAATATCTGCACAGGTGGCCATGATATCAGTCAGGGATATCAATTGGTCCGAGGTTCTCCCTGCGTTGATCTTGGCAGGCCAGCGGACGATCATGGGGACACGGTGGCCTCCCTCCCACTGATCTCTTTTCAGTCCCCTCCAGGGTCTTGCTCCGTCATGATTATAATCCTGGCGCATATGGACAACGGTTGTGGTCTCAGGACCGTTATCGCTGGAAAAGATCACCAGGGTATTTTTGGCAATCCCCAATGAATCAATCGTTTCCATCAAACGACCGACGATATAATCGAGCTCATAGATATAATCCCCATGCGGACCCGCTTTCGTTTTCCCAAGAAATTCTTTGGCGGCAAAGGATGGCAGGTGCACTGCCGATGTGCAATGGTAGAGGAAAAATGGTTTTCCGGGTTGGGTTTTTTCATGGTTTTTCAGAAAATCAATGCTTTTCTGAAGGAAGACCATATCGACGCGTGTCAGGTCATAATCAGGAGCCACCATTCCCGGCCGGTTATCGTGCGAATAAGGATGGTTGGGAAGATTGGCGCGATCCAGGATATGTGTGGGAGGAACAGGGATGCTGTCGCCAACGATATAGGCATAAAGCCAGTCGGTACCAGGGCAGCATGCGGTTCCGAAGAAATAATCAAACCCCCTGTGGATGGGGGCATCCGGAATAGGACGGGAATAATCGATCTCTTCTACCGCTTCCAGACCATTGCGGCAGATGGGTTTTCCTTCTTTATCCAGGAAGGTAAGTCCGACGTGCCATTTCCCAACCATAGCCGTTGAATACCCCTGGTTCCTGAGCATCTGAGGCAACGTCAGCCTCCCTGGTTCAATCAGATCAGGTCCGCCGGCACCGTCGAAAACTCCGGGAAATCCGGTCCGGAAGGCCATCCGGCCCGTGAGAATACTGTACCTCGAAGGCGTACAAACGGTGGCAGGGCTGTGGGCATCGGTGAACCGGATCCCTTCACCCGCAAGCCTGTCCAGATTGGGAGTCGGCACCTTCGACTCCGGATTATAGCATCCCACATCTCCATATCCCAGGTCATCAGCCAGGATAACCAGGATATTGGGAGCCTGGTCCTTGCGTTCTTTTTTATCCGGATGACCCGAAGCGATCGCCAGTAAAGAGGCGCCGGTTATGACCAATAGATTAATCTTGTTCATGATATTCAACTATTTAGTGCTTGCAAGAAAACGCCAATAGCTGCGTTATGCTCGACTTCAAAACAGTCATTTACGAATAGTAAACTCCTGTTTTTCAGTCATCGCAAGCCTTGCTCTTGACGTTTTCTTATCAAGCACGGCTAAAAAACATGAGTTTTCTTTCTGACACTATTTAATCAACCACCATATACGTGTTCTTCCAACAGATCGGACCGCTATTTTTTTTCTGCCCTGCCTTCATCCCTCATCTCCACCCATAAGTGGTCCATCCGGCCAGCCAGTGTATCGACCATTCCGGATTCTTTTCCGGAAAGATCGTGTTGCTGTCCGGGATCGGTGGCGAGATCGTACAATTCGTATTTTACCGGTTGGTTATGAAAGAACCAGTCGTTCAGTTTCACCGAATCCGGTTTTGGAGGAAGCCATCCCACAATCGTATAGTCGCCGGAGCGCATCTCCGCCTCAGGCATCCTGAAGTAGGTATCCTCGTAGTTCGGATAAAACCAGATCCCGGGGATTTTTCGTTGCACCTTTTTATTGAGGAATGCGTCGAAATTGGCCATCCCGTCATAATGGATGCTGTCGGGAAGGGGGATACCGGCCAGCTTGCACAACGTTGGAAATAGGTCCGTCCCATTGAATAATTTATCGCTTTGGGTACCGGCAGGTATGACCCCCGGATACCGGACAATCCCCGGGACCCGGTGACCGCCTTCGTATACATATCGCTTCATACCCCGGTAAACGCCGGGTGTACCAAAGCATTTATCGCGGATCGGATCATCCCACTGACCCAGTGATTCTTCATTGGTGACCGGATCCTCCGGGCCATTATCACTGGTGAAGAAAATGAGGGTATTTTCGCGTAACCCCAGACTATCGATGGTGTGCACCAACCGTCCGAAAGCATGATCGAGCTGGGTAACCGTACCGTAGTACTCTTTTTTGTTTGCCGAGATATCGCGGTCCGGCCTTTTTATATAACCGTAATTTATGGTATGTTCCAGGGAATCAACTTCCGGCGTATCGTACATCGCGCTGTATTTTTCGGGAGGAGAGATTGGCGTATGCGGTTCATGGGAAGCGATATAAAGAAAGAATGGCTTTGATTTATCCCGTTTTTCATTCAGCCAGCGACTGGCCTCATCCACGATCACATCGCAGTACCAGCCTTTTACCTGTCCGACCGGCGTGCCGTTCCGGATGAAATCTTTCGTATTGGCCGGTCCGTCGAAAGCATTATGTGTGGTCCCCATCCAGTAATCAAAACCCTGGTCGCCGGGACCGGGTTGGTTTCTCTTATTCTTTTCAAGGACCGACAGATGCCATTTTCCGACAAAACAGGTTTCATACCCCCTGGTTTTCAGCATTTCGGGAATGGTGACTTCTTCCGACCTGAGCCAGGTATCGCCCCCCAGAATATAGAAAAAGCCGCTCCGGTACGGATTTCTGCCCGTCAACAGGGCCGCCCGTGAAGGAGAGCATACCGTTCCCCCGGCATGGCAATCGGTCAGGCGAACGCCTTCCTCTGCCAGGCGGTCGATATTCGGCGTTTTGATGATCGGGTTCCCGTAACAGGCAAGGTCGCCGTACCCAAGATCATCGGCCAGGAAAACCACAATATTGGGAGGCTGCCGGGTTCTTTTCTGTATTGTGTGAAGCACAACCTGCGCCTAATCCGGCCAATAAAAATACCCCTGCGGCATATTTGAATTTTTTATCCATCATGACATGTGCAGCTTTAGATCGGTTTAATTCCTTCTGTCATCCCGTTTTTTAGCAACAGTGGGATCGGCCTCCCATTCCTTTCCGGGTCATATTCCTTAGTGAATACCTGAAAAACAAAGAACAGATCATTCCTCTTTCAGCGTAAAATCAAACCTGTTCCTGCTGAAAACGGGGATATTCATGAGGTTTACCTTATAATCCACCGTCTGCCCGCCCTTATAGATTTTCCCGGTCAGGGCATCTTTCCATTCAGAACCCGCTGGAAAATAGATCTTTCGCGATACCGCTTTGTACTCGAGAATGGGAGCGATCATCAGATCAGGTCCGAACATGTACTGATCATCAATGGAATAGCTTGCCGGATCAGATGGGAAATCGATAAAAAGTGGCCGCATAACGGGAAGTCCTTCTTTTGAGGCGATCTCCATGTTTTTCAGAATATAGGGCCTCAGGCGTTCTCTTACCTTGAGGTAATGCGACATGATCTCATAGGCATCCTCACCATAGCTCCAGATTTCATTGTCGGCTCCGGATCCGACCAGGGCGCCCTCGATTTTGTGACGCGGGGGCCGGTCTCCGTGCATCCGCATTACCGGACAGAACGTGGCGAACTGAAACCACCGGATCATCAGGTCATGAAATTGTTCTTCCTTATCTTTGGCGAAATAGAAGCCCCCGATGTCGGTGGTCCACCAGGGGATCCCGCATAAGGAAATATTCAATCCGGCCTTCAGCTGCATCCGCAGAGTTTTAAAAGTTCCCAGTATATCGCCCGACCACAGGACGGTGCCGAAGCGTTGACTTCCGATCCAGGCAGAACGGATCAGGTTGATCACATCATCCTGCCCGGCCTGCTTTTGACCTTCGTATAAGGTTTGAGCAAAATAGAAGGGGTAGATGGACGACATTTCCGCTCCGTTGCCGATGAAATACCGGATATTGCTAACATCAGGCGGCTCGATCTCCGGTTCGGCTTCATCGAGCCAGAACATACGAACCCCCTCGCGGTAATAATTTTTGTGTATCTGATCCCACATATAATGCCGGGCATCGGGATTGGTGACATCAACATAGGTAAGTCCCCCCCGGTAAGCCATGGACAGATTGATCCCCTCCTCGGTCCGGATCAGGTAATTGTTCTGAAGCATCGGCGGGTAGTTTTCGCTGGCACTTTCAACAACAGGCCAGACCGATACCATTAATTTTATGCCCATGGAATCCAGTTCATTTACCAAAGCTACCGGATCCGGCCAGAATTTCGGATCGAAATCCCAATCGCCCGAATGGGCCCAGTGAAAATAATCGGCCACGATCACGGAAATGGGAAGATCCCGTTTCTTGTATTCCCGGGCAACAGCGAGAAGCTCATCCTGAGAAGCATAACGGAGTTTGGATTGCCAGAGGCCGGTGGCAAATGCCGGCATCATGGGCGACTTGCCCGTCAGGTTTGCATAATGCCTTTCGAGATCAGCCGGCGAATCTTCAGCGAAAATGAAGTAGTCGATCTGCTTTGCGTAGTCAGCGGTGAAACGGGTATGCGTCATCGAAAAATCGGCCTGGCCCACGGATGGATTATTCCAGATAAAACCATATCCTTTACTCGAAAGGAGGAAAGGGATCGAGATCTGCTTGTTTCGTTGTTGAAGTTCCAGGACAGAGCCTTTCAGATCCAGGCAATCATTCTGGTACTGTCCCATTCCGTAAAGATGTTCATTTTGGTCAGCATCAAACCGCAGTTCAATACCGAAACGGTCACTCCCCTTGCTCTTATACTTGCGGGCATCCTGGGTGGTAATGTCCGGCTCTGATTCTTTCAGGAGAATATGACCCTGGGCGTCATAGTAGGTGACCAGCCCATCGTATTCACGAATTTCCGCACGGATCTTTCCGTTTGTAATAATGGCCTTCCCGGCCAGGATCTCAATATCGGGGGTTACTTGCGGTTGGGAGAGAATATTCCAGTTTTGATCGGAAATATGCAAACTTTTTGAAGACCTGAACCGGAGAGTGTTCGGGCCGTAACTTTCGATCCAAAAGACCTCGCCTGCATTCTCCCAGATGAGCCGGTTTCCGGATTTTGAGAAAAGACGATGAGGGGATTCCTGCGAAAAACCACCCAGGGGGATAAGGAAGAGAATTAAAAGGTTGATTACGCGTTTTTTCATCTTGTCGGTTTTTGAGCTGGCCTAAAAAAGACCCGCTTTATTTTTATCCTGATTCAGCTATGATTAGACCGAACCAATTTATCAATTTTAAATTTCATTATAAAATTAAATGCGATTTTTTTTTAGAGATCCCCGGATAGCTTTTATAATCTTTTTCTCGCGAAAGCAGCAGGAATGTAAAAAACCACTCTGAAGAATACCTGTCCGGTACACTTTAAAAAACCGATCCACTATGAACAATGGACCGGAACCTCCTTCCGTTTTGCAGCATGGGGAAATATTTCTGCCAGGAGAATAAATTCGATCCAATCCGCCGGCAGGAACGTTTCGGTGGAAACGGGTAAAGATAAACGGGAGTTTTACTCCGGCAAATTTAAATTTGAGACGCATATAAATTGTTCCGATGTCAAACCGGAATCACATGGCCACGTTACACCTTCTCCGGTACCACAAAGGGTTCCCTGTATTTCCGGGTGATAAGAGAGGTTGCCTCCGGTATCGAGAATATAATCCATGTCAACATCCTGTGGAGCAACGGGAGTTGTATGTGTCCTGATCTTTTTATGACTTCGGGAATACGCAGCCGGTTCAATTCTCGTTCGTACCGGAAACAGGCGGAATGATTCCCGGCCGGATCAATACGAAACCAGTTTGACGGCGGCAATTTTCCTTGGCATCCATACCTGCATCTGGCCTTCTCCCCTGTTGGCCCAGGAATAATAGGGTATGGCAGTGACTTCCTTTGTTATTGTTGTCGCCGATGAACCGTCGGCAGAGGGGATAACCGCAGTTGCCTTGCCGCTGACCAAAACTAATCCGTTCAATACCCCGGGTTTAAATTCAGCGGTAAAACGGGTGGCGTCGGGGATCATGATGTTCCCGACCTGACCACCATTATCCACATGTTCAAAACAATATACCAGTGGGCCGCGCTGCAAGGCAACACGGTTGCGATCGGCTTCGACTTCGTCGGTGGCTACGATCCTTCGCACGGTCATCGGAAGATTCAATTCGAGATAATCGCCCTTCTTCCAGTTTCTTTCGATGACGGCATACCCCTTTTCCATTGTGCAGGATACCGGCTTGCCATTCACAGAAAACGAGACCGAATCCGGGGCTTTTTCCAGGTACCGGTAGGTATCTCCGGGCACCGGACGGTCAACCGCCCATCCAGGGATCCGGACAGCCACCCGGAACCGGGCCGTTTTTTCCGGATTTACGGTTATCCTGACCTCACCATCCCAGGGATAGCGGGTTTCCTGATTTATTTTGATCTTTTGGCGGTTCAGCGGGATGACGCCGGTACTGCCAATAAAGAGGTTGATCCATATCTCATCGTCTGAGCTGGCATAAATATAATTCCCCACCGATTCGGTGAGTCGTGCAATATTGGAAGGACAGCAGGCCGTTCCGAACCACTCTGATCTTGAATATCCTCCCTCCGAGGCCAGGGGGTTACCGTAGAAAAAACGGTCGCCTTTCAGGGAAAGGCCATCCAGAGCACCATTATAAAGACTTCTTTCCAGCACATCGATATACTTGCTTTCTCCGGTTAAAAGGTTCATTCTCTGATTCCACAGGACCATCCCCACCGATGCGCAAGTCTCACAGTATGCCTGTTCATTGGGCAGGTCATAATCGCGGCTGAACCCTTCATTTCTTCCCGAAGAACCAATACCACCGGTGATGTACATGTTCCGGTAAACGACATCCTGCCAGACCTGATCCATGGCGTTCAGATAACCCGGATCATTCTCAGCGGCTCCGACGTCGGCGACACCGGTATACAGATACATGGCCCGAACCGCATGTCCGGTGATCCGGTTCTGGTCCCTGACGGGCAGGGCATCCTGGCAATAATCCCGGCCCCCGCGTTTTTCACTGAAATAACCGTGGCCGCGTTGTTCGATGTACCAGTTTGCCAGATCCAGGTAACGCTTATTCTGTGTGGTCTTATAGAGTTTGACCAGGGCAAGTTCGATCTCTTCATGTCCCGATACCCAATGCCGGTTTTGCTGGCGGAAAACCGAATCGATATGGTTGGCAAACCGGATGGCGACATCCAGCAATTTGCGTTCCCCGGTGGCATTGTACCAGGCAACCGCCGCTTCAATAAGATGACCCGCGCAATAATCCTCATGTTTGTCCATATCGGTCCACCGCTGACTGAGATCACCCAGCGTATAGTAGGTATTGAGGTAGCCATCGGGAAGCTGGGCTGCAGCGATCTTACCGATCCATTCCTCCGCCTTCGCTTTCAGCACAGGATCCGGATTGTTCTGAAGCGAATACGCCATGGCTTCCAGAGCTTTGTAGACGTCGGAATCATCATAATAGATCCCTTCGTGCTTTTCCCCTTTGCCGGCGGCAACTTTTTCAAAATTCCTGATCCGGCCGGTTTTGTATTGGGTCTGTTCAATGCAGACCGGCAGGGTGACCTTGCTAACCGACACGATCCGGGGCTTCCAGAAATCATCATTGATCTCCACCCGGTCAAATCCGACAGGTTCAATCTTTCGAATGCCGATTTGCCCCCTGGCATTCATCATGACCAGGAGGAAAATCATGGACAGAATAAGATGCGGTAATTTTATCATATGCACGAGGTATTGCATTATTTATCTTCAATGACCTCAAATTCCGGACTCCGTTCTTTTTAATGAGCGGCTTCCTGCCTGACCACGATGGGAACATAACCCACTTCCAGTCCTGCCGGCGGTGTAACCAGCAATCCAGGATCGATCGAGATAAGCGGCTTGCCGTCGTGTGGAGCGGGCATGTATTCCTGATCGGGCGTCCAGTTTCTCTGGATCTTCTCAACGATATCCTGGAGCTGTTCAAACATCTCCCTGGTCCAGGTCTTTTTATATTGTTGCAGCGAAGGCTGATCCATAAACCGGTACCAGTAATAGGTAATTCTGGAGCCATCGGCAAGCAGGGCATAACAGGGACCGTTAACCGGACCCGGGGAACTCCACGCCCCGCTGTCGGGGGAGAAGTAATTATTCTTGTTCACCGCCGGTTTGAATTTTTTATTTCGCAGTTCTTCAGGCACCTTTGAAGCAGCGACGGCGATCCTTCCACTATCGGTCTGCATATAGTACCGGGGGAAATCCCCGTTTGGGCTAATGGAACTTTTATGCCATTGAAGACCGAAGGTATAGGAATCAAAAACCGTGGTTTCCACCACTTCACCGATCCCTTTCAGGGGCACATTTTCAGGACCCTGGCGGAAACTGATGGGAGCCGCTGCTATAGGGGCCAGAAAGGAGGCGTCGCCGGAGGTATTGAAACGGCCGGAAGAGGCTTCTCCTCCATGTCTCCAGTTCAGAACCGAATTTGCCAGGGCTTTGTCTGAATAGTAGCGTACATCCTGCAGAAGATCGGTCCTCCCCTTGTCGTCGACCGGGTAAATGAAGTTGGGGACTTTAGACCATGTGATTCCTTTTTTGTCCCTGACCTCAAAATACGGCACGGTATTAAATTCCTGAGCCCCGCCTCCGGCAAGACCTTCCTGTGCATCCAATCCCCGGCCATAGTCGAAGTGGTAATCGGCCGAAATCTTACTCCATGATTCGGGAATCACGAAGGCCACCGGACCCTTAAAGTTGGCAAGGGCCAGAAAGAGGGTCCAGTGCTGGTCCCCTGTCGGAGGAGGTCCGCTTTTCTTATCCATGAGAGGGAGGGCCATCCAGGAATAACCGAATAATTCGCCGTTGGGATCACTCTGGAAGGTAAATCCATCGGGAGGGATAATGAAACGGTTGCTGAGCTGGGCGATGCCCATATTGTTCTCATCGGCAGCCTCTGTGGTATTTGACCATCCCGGAGATATCAGATAATTTCCTGTATAACAATCGGGTACACCCACAATCTGAAATTTCGGAGCTTTATACCCGGCCCGGAATTGTGTGCTGCCCCAGATCCCAAGTCCTCCTTCGATCGTCTGAAAAACAGATCCGTATGTCGGCCCGCGGCGTGGCCAGTTATCCCGCGCATACGATCCCGGCGGACACAGGGGTTGATCTTTGTCATCCGCATTCCTTGGAATGATCCAGGTGGAAGCGAGCCCGATCTGAAAGTTATCGATGGGCTCGGGCAGGATGGGATATACCGAAACGTAAAATCCCACGCCGGCGCCGTAACCGGAATCCGGCTGCGAAGCCTTTGCCGAAATATAGCCCATCAGGCCGCTGCCTTCCAGTTGATCACCACTGCCGGATTGCTCATTAGTCTGTGCAAAGGTGGGGAAGAACGCGCCTGCCAGGATACAGGTCGCTGAGACAAAAACAAGAATGGCTTTCTTCATGATAGGGGGCGTAAGTTATCTCAACAAATTTATCATTATTTTTATTAATTGCAAATTAATAATATATTGACGAGATAATGAAGTTTAAATCATTCTCCCTGGTTGATGCTATGTATTTTTTTATAGATTTTAAGCGTTTATATTATTGTTTTATAGTATTTTATAAATATTCAAATGTGATCAAATGGCTCTCGTCCCTTTTTTATTTTCATTTTGTAATCATTATCAAGGAAGAAGAATTCCCAACCCACTGCGGAAAGGCGGAACAGCAGATGAGCAGACCAAGTGTCAATAAATTCGGGTCCACCCTGGTATCACTCTCCGGTGATCTCAAAATTCCGGGGAGAACCGGATTGTATTTCCGCCCAGAGGACAAGGGTGAATGTTCCATCGGTATCGATTTTGACGCCCTGACGGAAACCCGGCCCCGGCTTTTGGGAAACTCCGTCGATCTTTAGATTTGCGCTGGTGGTTCTGCTTTTCCAGTTTCGAACTTCAAAGCACAGATTATGGATCGGTCTTTGGTCACTGGCAGTGATCTGAAACCGCAAAGGCCCGTCCCCTAATGTGAAACGGTACGCCCGGTGCGAAGCGTCATACCCCTGACTTTCTCCTCCGGATACTCCCGTAACGGGAGGAGCATTGAGCCATGACTTCGCCAGGCTGGTGAGCGAAGCTGCGGGCCTGTCCGTCATTCCTTCCATCAGGATTTTTTCGATGTATGCGGTCTTCCCGTCCACTCTCCGGTACTCCGGCCAGTATAAATGGGAGATGGAACTGTGCGAAGCCCTGTCGGGGAAACTGGCATTCCGTCCTGAGGAATTGATCTGGGCGGTGGGCCAGTGGTTCCAGCTTGGAAATACGGAATACCATGTCCGTTCACCTTCATAGATATCTCCATGGGTAAATTTCTGAATGGTATAAGGATCGTATTTGCCTGTATAACAGATCATCTGAATCAAACGGCCTTTGAAATCGGGTTTGGGCGGATCCGGGTTCCAGTCATAATTTTCAGCTTTTCCGGTTGAATCGACCAGGACCATAACCGGTGTTTTTTCGATCACGTCTTCCGGGTGTTGTCCTTCGCTTAAAACGGCAATTTGTTCGTCCCATTCATGCCAGGCATCAGGTTTATCTGAATACCAGCGCATGACTTTAGAGGCCACGCCATCGGGATAGATATAATAATCCCAGTCGGAGATATCGCCCCAACCGGTCACCGAATCGTAATTCGCCCAGTGATGACCCGGCTCAGTGAGGCGGTACCGCCAGTTCACAACGACCCTGGCCGGGTTGTTTTCAATGATCCTGACATGTGAATCCCAGCAACCCTTATCCGACATCGGCTCACAATCGCCGGGCGCCGCTTTGGTAAAACCGGTCTCATCGAACTCATTCGTGAACCACTGACCGGCCTCATTGACGATCATGGGGATGTAGCTTACGCCACGCCAGAAGATAAATTTTACCGGAGATTCATCAAAACCCACCACCACATCGGCATATTTGCCAAAGCGGAACATATTCTCCCAGGTTTCATAATAAGGAAGGTGCGTATAAACGGCCTTAAATTCACCGTCTGTTGATGAAGGACGGAAAGATGCGCTTTTGCATATCGGGTGAATTGACGATCGTGGTACCCGGATTAAAATTGGAACAGGAAGCTGAAACCTGGTCCGGCACTCAGGGCTTTATCATAAATCCGGACTTCATCGATCAGCCCGTCGATCCCGAAATCACTGGGATAGGTATCATGGGTGCCTTCGGTAGGGGTTCTCATGATGCCCGCCTTCCCGACCCGGATATCCGCATCAGCACCGTTGATACCATTTTTACCGACCTTTTTACGGGCCACTTCGACTCCGTCGACATAAAGTCGCATCATGCCTTCGTTCTTATCATAAGTACCCGCCAGATCATACCATCTGAATAATTTCATGTGATTTGAATCGGTGTAGGGCGGTTGATCCGGCACCGTCAATTGCTCCCAGGCGGTATCGATTTTCACCATGAATCCGGGGTAGCCATGACTGTTTACGCCCAGGAAAAATCCCTCATTATCGCCTTGCTGGACAAGCGGTGCCCAGTTCCAGGGATAAGCTCCCAGGGCGATCCACCCCTCAAGGGTCAGACTTCCGCCCGTGAAATCCACCCCTTCGGGATGAAAGGCAACGGCGGTATTATATCCGTCAAATTCCAGTGCGGTTCCCGAAATGCCCTTCTTCCAAAGCGTTTTGTTACCGGGGATCCCGATACGTGTTTTCGATATTTTTTCTTCCACGCGATCACCCATTCCCCCGTCAAAATCGAACCTGACCAAAGGCTTCCCAATCACTGGCCCCCGTTCAGGATTACCCTTCATCCGTGTTTGAGTTAACGAACGGGTTGGCTCTGTAAGGCTGATCTGTTTTATGCCCCCGGAACTCAACTGAAGGAATTGCGTGGTTTGGAATGCAGGGTCATTCCAGTCGTCGATCTTCGCCGTTCCCTTTTTAATGACCCGCTTGACCATGCCGTCAGGGGTGATCGTGAATGTCTCTTCCACGAAATTATCCGGGTCCACATCCTGATGAGGGTTCCCTTCGGAGAATTCTGAGAGGTACCTCCAGTGAACGATGATTTCGCCGGGATCATTTTTAATGATCTCCGCATGAGAATAGACATTTGCCTTGTCAGGCATGATTGATGTCCCATTTCCGCTCCGCGGAACGATCACCGGAAAGGCCCACTGACCCTGACCGGTTTTCCAGTAAGGCAAATAGCTGCTGCCCCTCCAGAAAACCAGTTCGCCTCCTTCTCCCGCGATCTTCACGATAATATCGGCATGATCGCCTGTGCGGGAATATTCTTCCCAGGGTTCGCCCGTCTTTAACTTTGTATAGTAGGCACCAAAATCGACCTGGCCTTTTGCCATACAGGCCGATAAAACGACGGCTGTGAATGTGGAAATGATCCTGAAGCCGATCTTCCCGGTGTTTATCGCTCTTTTTCATGATGTCCTTTATTTTCAAATAATTTGAATTGACGAATCAAAAACGCTTAAAATGGATCAATCCGGATCCATTATGTTGATGTCAAATATCCTTTTTCAATTTATTTCTACTCCATTCGCCCGGTACCCTGCACCCATTGTCCACATAAGGAAGGCTTCCTTCCTCAGTCTTTCCAGGGAATTAACTTATTTGACAAGCCGTTCCGGGGATTCAATGAAAAGCGTTTTCCTGACTTCCGGTCCTTTGTCCGGATATTGCCCGAATGCTCTTTTTTCTTTATCCGCCATTTGAAGGATTTTATCCACTATTTCCGGATATTTTTCCGAAACATCATGCAGTTCGCCGGGATCATTGCGGAGATTATATAATTCATTTCGATCCGTATATTGAACCGATCCATAAGAGCTTTTTTTCATGTTTTGCTTTTCGTCCTCAGTAAACTGCCCCTGTCCCAGCAGACACAATTTCCAGTCGCCATACCGCACCGCCTGAAGATATCCGACATGCCAGTAATAATAAGGACGGGGTTCCCTGCTTCATCCCGGGATGAAAAAAATAATCGGAAATATCTATGCCATCCCGCCTGACGCTGTCATCAGGCTTTACATCTGCCAATGCGGTAAAGGTCTCATAGAAATCCAGCACAGAAGCGGGAGCATAACAGGTCGTGCCGGGTTGTATTTTCCCGGGCCACCAGGCGATGCAAGGGACCCTGATCCCGCCTTCCCAGACCTGTCCTTTCCTGCCTCTCAAAATCCCGTTGCTTGCCCCTATGCCTGGGGCTCCGCCATTGTCGGAGGTAAAGATCACCAGGGTATGACCGGCGAGATGCTCTGCTTTCAGGAAATCCAGGATTTTTCCTGTCGACCAGCTGATTTCCGCCACGCTTGCCCCATACTTTTCCTTTGGATTGTTGGTCATATGATGAAACTCCTCCCGGGCAGCAACGGGATAGTGCGGCATGGTATGCGCCAGGTAGAGAAAAAACGGATGGTCCTCATTTTCACCGATCCATTTAATGGCTTCTTCTGTATATCGTTTGGTTATTGTGGATAATTCCTGATCACTCTTCTGATTGATCTCACCGATCACTTTATCGTTTTGCATGAGGGGTAACAGCTCCTTTTCATCTTTATTGATCCCCATGTCGTTGGAATACGGCAGTCCGAACCAGTAATCGAACCCATTATTTACGGGAAAAAATTCAGGCTGGTCGCCCAAATGCCATTTCCCGATAATTGCGGTGGAATATCCCGCTTTTTTTAATGCTTCCGGTAATATTGTTTCCTCCGGATTAATGCCTTTATGGGCCCCGGGGAAAAGAACCCACTGGTTTTGGGAATCCAGATCCAGGTCGACCCGCCGTGCATAGGAACCCGTCATTAACCCCGCACGCGACGGGGTGCAAACAGGAGCGCCGGCATAAAAATCGGTAAACTTAAGCCCTTCCACGGCCATTTTATCGACTTCCGGGGTTTGGTTCCAAACGGAACCGTAACACGAGAGGTCCGCGTAACCGAGATCATCACAAAAAATGACCACGATATTCGGGGGAACGGGATTCTTCGCTGCTTGCAAAACCACAGGCATTCCCAGCATCACCGACATCAATACGAATTCGTTTCTCATGATCAAACCTTTTAGTTAACCTCTGTCCGTGTACCGGAGAGATTCGGGAAGGATGATCTTCCACCTGACCTCAGCGTGATTGGTTTCATCACCATGGTGAAAACCGGGGAATTTGCGTCCCTGTCAAAGATATTGTTCTCACCCGTGCTGTCGTCCCCTCACCCCGGTTCAACGCGGAAACCGACAGAGAGATTGTGGTACATGCCGTGGCAGAATGATGGGTCATTCAGATCCATGCCCGGCCAGCATTGCAGGTAAACCGGCTATTCCGGATCACCACCGTAAACGTGGCATCAGCCGGAATATCTCCGGCAGGAATCCTGGCGATTCATGACGGAGGAGATTGTCATTCAGAACTGTCATCGATAGAGCAGGCCAATCATTCAACAAATGAAATTTAAATCTTTTATACTCTGATCTGCAAATTCCGAAGGGTTCGTTCTTCCGTTCCCAGGGATGTGCCTTTTTAATAACTTTCCATAATGATCTTTCTCATTTCCTGTTCCGTAGCGACCTTCGGATTTGCCTTATAGTCCGGAAGGACCATGGATTGCCGGGTAAGGGCGTCTATCTCATTTTCAGGCATTTTCACCTCTCTGAGCTTCTTATAAAGGCCGATCGAGCGCAGAAATTTCGTGATTTCTTCCGGGCTGGCGGATGCGGCCTCCTGCTCGGAAACACCATTCAAACCAGGATTCATCAATCGCGCCAACCGGGCATACTGAGCGAAGGCTACTTCACAGGTAAACCTGGCGCAAGAAGGGTAAACAATGGCCAACGCCTCGCCATGGGCAACATGGGGGTACATACCGCCAATGGCCATCCCGATGCCATGGGGAAGCGTTACGCCGGCGTTTGCAATACAAAGTCCGGCCAGGGTATCGGCCCATGCCATCTTTTCTCTCAAATCAACATTGGTCAGATCGTCGAGGAGGTGGGGAAGATTTTCAATGACCAGTGAAATGGCCTCCCAGGCCAGTAAATCAACATAAGCCCCTGTTCCCGGATTGATCGTGCTTTCAAAAGCATGGCACATGACATCAAAACCGGTGGTGGCCGTCACAAATTTCGGAGCGGTCACCATCAGCTCCGGATCGACGATGGCGACATCCGGATAGAGAATATTGTTGAAAAGAGCCGATTTATCACGGATCTCAGGGTTTGTTACCACGGCCACCTGAGTAACCTGGGAACCGGTTCCGGAGGTGGTGGAGACCGCGATAACCGGAATCAGTTTAGCCGGATCCGGCTGGGGAGATTTAAAGAATAAATAATCCCATACCGATCCTTCGTGCGTCGCTCCTACCGAGATCGCTTTCGCCGTGTCCATTGAGGAACCTCCTCCAAGTCCGACAATCACATCAGGTCCGAAATCCCGGGCCATTTTTGATCCGGCAGCGATGACATCCGTCGTTGGATTGGGGATGACCTGGTCAAAATGGGCAACCTCAAGTCCCTCGTTTTCTAAAATCCGGATGACCCTTTCATATTGTTCCTGTAGGGCAGGTACCGCCGGAGGCGTAGTCACCAGTAAAACCCGTGATCCATAGTTTTTTGCAATCCCAGCCAGCTCATTCACCCTGCCTTTTCCAAAGAGGATTTTGGTTGTCTGATGAAAATTAAAGCTCTTCATATCGTTGTGTTTTTGATTATAATAAAAATGATCCTGATAAATGTTCGGGGGTTGCTCCTTCCTGGGTGCAGACCCAGGCGGAAATTTCATTTGCCCTTTTGTGCACCTCCTTCAGGGGAAGTCCCCGCAGAATGCCTGAAATAAAGGCTGCCGTGAAAGCGTCTCCGGCGCCGACCGTGTCCACCACCTTTATGCTCGGGGGAACCTGAAATGAGGTTTCACCTGAACGCATGATCAGGCTGCCCCTGGCTCCCATTGTGTAAATGATATACTTCAGAGGATATTCCCGGAGGATCAGATCCAACTGATCCTGCTCGCCGACCCGCGTGCTGATATTTAGAAAGCCGGAGATCACCGGCAATTCCTGTTCATTCAATTTGAGAACATCGGCATTCCGGAGCGACCTGTCGATAAGTTCCCTGGTGAAATACGTCTGCCTGATGTTGATATCGAAAACCTTCAAACATCCGGGCGATAAAGCGCCGAGGAACGTCTGGATGGATTGTTCTGAACCGGGACTGCGCTGGGCAAGGCTCCCAAAGCAAACGGCATCCAGTTGAACAGCCAGTTCCGAAAGTTCATGATTCCATTCGAGGTGATCCCATGCAACATTCTCATGAATGGTATACTCCGGCTGTCCGTACTGATCAAGCACCACGCTCACCGTACTCGTGGGAAAATCATTCTCCTGCAGGTGTCTGGCGGATAAGCCCGATGCCAGCATCAACTCCTTAAGCTCCAGTCCGGCTTCATCTTTCCCGATGGCGCTGATGATATGACTTTCACAACCCATCAGTCCGGCATGCCATGCGAAATTAAAAGGAGCGCCACCCGGTTTTTTGCCCGAGGGGAGCATATCCCAAAGGAACTCTCCGATACCGGCTACCAAAAAGTGTTTTTTCATACCAGGGATTATAATTCGATCATGACCTTCATACTTTTATCACCTTGCTTCTCAATGTATTTGTATGCATCGGGATATTGATTGAACGGAAAGCTTTTGCTCAACAACGGTTTGGTTATGATCTTCCCGGCCGCGATCATTTCCGCAGCCGCTTCATAATCTTCCTGCCGGTACATCATCGATCCAAAAACATTCAGTTCGTGCTCGCCGAGGTAGTACATGTTGACCACCGGGTTTTGCGCATAGACGCCGATGATGACAATCTCTCCCCCTTTCTCCACATACTGCATCAGCTTATCGAGCGAAGCCTGTATACCGGCAGCTTCAAAACCGATCTGAAAACCTTCCTTACCGAAGTAGTCTTTCACCCCCTCCTCAAAAGGCGTATTCTTAACATTCAGCGTGCCCTCCAGTCCGCATTCCCGCGCAACATTCAATCTGAAATCACTCACGTCGGTGATAAGCACTTTATTTGCCCCACGGGCTTTGGCGAACTGGGCAACAAGATTTCCAATCGTGCCGGCCCCGGAAACAACCACATTTTTGCCCTTTACTCCTGTAACTCTCCGGGTGGAATGGGCACCCACCGCTGCCGGTTCGATCATGGCACCCTGTTCCAGCGTCATGGAATCAGCAAACGGAACGATCCGGTCCTCAGTGACCACAAACAGATCCTGAGCGACACCTGGTGCCTGAAAGCCCTGAACCTTTAAATTCTGGCAGGCATTGTACTGTCCGCGCCGGCACGGCCCGCATTCGCCACAGACCAGCTGGGGACGGGCAGTAACCCTCATCCCGGGTTTTACCCTGGTGACATTTTTGCCAACGGCTTCCACGATGGCCGAGTATTCATGTCCCTGGACCACCGGATAAGGCGTGGCCGGATGTTCGCCGTAATAGACATGAACATCCGATCCGCAGACCCCGATCCTTTTGATCCGGAGCAGGATTTCATTCTCCTTCAGACCTTCCGGTTCCGGAACATCCCGGAATTCGATGATACCGGGTGAAATCATAATGGCTTGTCTCATATGCTTACGTTATGAAAAAACGATATAAAGTATTACCAATGTCAATACCAGGATGCCCACCCAGAGTCTGGGATCCTTTCTGCCGTCAAACTTTCCGCTGACCAGAACAGCGAGGGGATTTTTCCAGGTATATTTCTGTATCACCTCTGGATCGGGCGCGGGGGTAAGGTAACTTACCGTAAAGAAGATCACGGTACAGAGGACAAACAACCACCAGGCCTGCATCATGAAAGGAAGATGAAGCCCCTTGGTCAGGTACATATACCCGCTAACCGGCTCGAAATCCAAACAAAATAATCCGATTCCCAAGGATCAGACCCGAGATCAGGGTGATAAAGGCGGCTTCCTTCGTCGCGCGTTTGGAAAAGACGCCGAACAACAATACCACCGCTACCGGAGGTGCGATTGCGGCGGCAATTTTATTGATGGCTTCAAAAATGCTGGAGAATTTGTCTCCCTGGGTCGACCAGAACATGGCCAGGATCATCACCACAACAGCGGCAATGCGCCCAACGCGGATCTGCTTCCTGTCTGTGGCCGCCGGATCCAGTCGCTTAACGATATCCACGGCCACCAGCGTAGCCGAACTGTTGAGTGCAGCCGCTATCGTACTCATCAAAGCTGCCAGCAGGGATGCGGCCATTATGCCTTTCAGCCCGACAGGGAGCAGCTGGTTTATCATGACAGGGAATGCCTGGTTGGCATTGGTCCCGATGATGTTTCGAAACAGAACATAGGCGACGACTCCGGGAAGGACCAGGATAAAAACCGGGAGGATCTTCAGAAATCCGGCAAAAACAGGCCCGAGTTGTGCATCATTCTGTGTTTTTGCGCCCAGAACACGTTGCACAATGGTCTGATCGCTACACCAGTACCAGAGGCCCAGGATAGGGTAACCCAGTAAACAGGCATACCAGGTAAGACCTGATTCAAAGCCCCCTGGACCCAGAGCCTTCAAACTTGCCTCGGTATGAAGCATCTTCAGCTGTCCGGGTTTAAGCATCGATTTAAACTCCGCAAGATTATGAACACCGGCATCAGGCAAATGGGCAATGCCAATGATGGTGAGCAGTATGGCGCCTGCAATAAGAATGACCGTTTGAATACTCTCGGTGACAACCACCGCCTTTAATCCGCCCAGCACTGTGTAAATGGTCGTTATGAGCGAAATGATCACAATTGAGGTAACGACGCTGATCCCGAAAAAGGCATTGAAAACCACGGCACCGGCATAAAGACTCATGCCGATATGCACGAACAGTGCGCCCAGAAGCCCGATAAAGGCGAGCACTGTCCGGGAATTCGGACTGTACCTCTTTTCGAGAAATTCCGGGAGCGTTGAGATCCGGCTTCTGAAATAAAACGGTGCAAATACGAGTCCCAGCAGGATCAGGGTTACGGCAGCCAGCCATTCAAAATTTCCCCAGACCAATCCCTCGTTGTATCCCGAAGCAGCTAATCCAATCAAATGAATGGTGGATATGTTCGAGGCGAACAGGGCGGCGCCAATAATGGGCCACCTCAGCCCGCGACCGGCGAGAAAATAGCCGTCGCTGGTCATTTTTTTGATCCTGACTGACAACAATCCGACGATCAGGATGCCCAGCATATAGACCACAATGATCACTGCATCAATTAAATTTAACTTTCCGATCATACTGCCATTTTTTTAGATGTCTTTTGATTTGCCATTATTCTGAATCCATTACCAATTGCCATGTTTCAGTTGTTCAAACCGGCACCCGTTAAAGGTTTTTCGTCCGGTAATTCTCATAGATAAGTTTGGCGGCGAAAAGATCGAATATCGCATTGCCAACCGTTTTAAAAAGCTTCGTGGGATTCTCCGAAACCTGGATTTCTCCCGTTAAAACATGACCGAGAGGATATACTTTATCATCCGCAATCCAGTGACTTCCAATCGTAGTGAAAAGATCGCCGCTTTCTCGTTTTGCATCAGGCGTATCCACAAATATTTCATCCAGTTGCCGGAATAGCTGTTCGGGAAATTCCATACAATCGGGTTTATAGGAACCGATGCCGACGAATAACCTGCCGGTAAACAACTCTTTAATATCCTCGAAAACCGGTGTAGCCGAATTGGTTGCCGTTATCACAACTTCAGACTGAAGGGCCACTTCACCCGAATCCCGGGCATAAACAACATCGATATCCGGATATCGGTCTTTCACTCCGGCGGAAAATTTTTCAAGGTTACCCTTATGGCTGTCGAATGCGGTTATCCTGGTAATGGGTAAAACACTGCATGCAAAAAGGGCCTGGTAAATTCCCTGGCTGCCGGTACCCACGATCCCAAGGGAGGTTGCCGAGGGCGGCGCCAGGTTTCGGATACCCGCTGCCGACAATGCGGCTGTTCGCATCGCCGTGATCATCGACCCGTCCATTACCGCAAGGGGCTCGCCGGTTTTCGAATCATTGAGAATAATGGTGCCGTAAATGGAAGGTTTCCCCAGGTTCCTGTTTCCCGGGCAGAACGAAACCAGCTTCGTCGCCCAATAGTTATCGGTAATGCTCGGCATCAGGAGGAAGGTATCGGCGCCATGATCCAGATGCATCCTCCTGGGCGTATAATGACCGGATGAAACATAGGTTTTCAATGCTTCTTCCATGGTATCCACCCAGGTCGGATAATCCACGGATTCTTTGATGGTAATGCTATCGATGAAAATCATGATCCAATAAATAAAGCTTTAATTTAACTGATTTCTTGTTTATGCTCATATCGATGAATTTCCTTTTATTTGAATACTGCAATTTCTGCCAGCCCGGCATTTGTAGTCGTTTCCGACACTCCGGTCACAATGAAGGACAGCCATTCAATTTTCTTCTGCGGGAAATTTATTTCCCTTGCAGATTCTGCATCATTCGGTAATTCAGATACATGTGCCGTTGATCCGTCGCTGAATACGAGCATTCCCGATACAACCTGATCTTTGAGGGAGGGCCTGTCGAACAGCCATATTTTTGATACGTTCACCGGTTTATCCCAGGTAAGCCTGAGGAAAGCCGTATTTTTTTCTCCGTCACTTATCCACTCATGGAGTTTACTGTCATCTCCGGTTCCGACCTCGCCATCTACCGCCCCGGTCCCAAAATATTGGATCAATTCGGTAAACGGCCTCCATTTTCTGGCCGCCGAAGAAACGGTAATATTTGCATGAAGGGCAAGATTTTCATCCCGTTTTAGTGGATCGGGTTGCCCATTTTTGAGTTTTTGCCTCAGTGATCTTTCTTCATCCGCTGATAGCAGTTTCACTTCCTGAAGATCCCATGCATAGCGGCTTCCAGGGGGATTTTCCACTGCTCTGTTCCCAAAATAATCCATATGGAAATTGGCCGAATAGCTAAGCCAGAAACTTTTACCGTCGTCACTGATGAATTTTGAAGGGATATGGGCAAAATAAGCCTGCCTTCCAAAATTCTTCATATAGGTTATAAGCCTGTACGGTCCGGTTATTTCATCCGCTTCCAGAATATAGGTACTCATGTCGGAAACTCCCGGCCAACCATCAATCACGCACATCAGGTACTTTTTCAGTGGCTGGTTCCATGTTAGGGTTGCGCACCCCATATGATTATTCCATTCCAGCACAGGCCTGATCCGGGAAAATTCATGGGACCAGACAGGTTTTCCGTGATCATCATAACCACTGAAAAATTCATAGTCCGGCAAATTATTGATCGTTTCAACCGAAGGGCTCACCCTGGCAAGATAAACGGCATCACCGGCCACCCAGCTGTTATTGGCCACCCGGGGCAACGAATCGTTGTCGACAGCCCCGTGTCCGATAAGATAAGCCTTCCCATCGGGAGAATACTCCATATTCTGCCCGAAGTCCACAAAATGTGGCGTTCCCATCTTCACCTGACGGCCGTTTTTTCCGGATTCAGGGAACAGGGGGTCATTGAGCGTGTGCGGACAGGGGGTCCACGATTTACCGTAATCCCTGGATATCCGGAATCCCGGCAGGGGTCCGCATACTGCCCAGCTGTATTTCTGGTTCTCCGGCTTCGGGTCGAAGTCTACTCCATAGGTACCGTAATACCATATCCCGTTATAGACCAGATTCGCACAGGGATACCTGCCAGCGTAAGGCAGGGCGGATGCATTTTCCGATCCCAGAGAAGTGATCTTCAGATCCATGGGATCATCCCCTTCAATAACGGCATTGCCGGTACAGGCTTTTGCCCCACCGCTGGAATGTACACTTTCCAGGTTGATCTCACCATCCGTCCATCCGCTGTACATGTTGCCGTTGGAAGCCCATGAAGGATACCATGTATCGGCATCCGTATAACTGACATGGTTACCGGTAAAAGCCAGACCAGTATAAACGGCCGAAAGTTTGAAAGGACAACCGTCGGGAGGATCTGATACCCAAACTTCAGGAATCCAGGATTTTGCTACATAAGGAACAATTTTTTCCTGCCCCAGAGCTGATCCACAGGGAATAACCGTCAGAAATATCAAGAACACTGCAACGCCAGGCCAAAAGTACTGCCAGGAATCGGCAGGTCTCCTCTTTGCCTCCCAGACGACGGAATCAAAATTATCTGACATCATAGCTTGAAATGATCATGATTTTGTAAAGACCAAAAAGCGAATAATTCCTTTCTTACTCAGCGCCCGGTTTAAGATGGGTTTTCCAGAACCTTTCCATTGTTTCACGCAAATGATATGAGGTATTTTCTCTCTCATAGATCCCGTGGGAACGCATCGGATAGGACATCATGCAAAAGAGCTTGTTATCTTTGATCAATTCATTGACCAACATTTCAAAGCTTTGGTAATGAACATTATCATCGCCTGTGCCATGAATGATCATTAGGTTGCCCTTAAGATTCTTAGCAAAATTTATGGGCGAACCATCATGATAACCCCTGGCATTGTCTTCCAGCAGTCCCATGTATCTCTCCTGGTAAATATCGTCGTATAGCCGCTGATCGGATACAAATGAGACCGCCAGTCCCGAGTTGTAAATGTCGGGATACCTGAAAAGGCAATTCAGCGTCATTTGCCCGCCTCCGCTCCATCCCCAGATTCCTATCCGGGCAGGGTCGACGAACCCAAACATGGAACAGATTTTTTTTGCGGCTTCCGCCTGATCGTGAGAGGCGAGAATTCCGATCTGGCGGTAAATGCTCTTCCTGAATTCCGTCCCCCGGGGCACGTCGGTGCCGCGGTTATCCACGCTCATGATCACATATCCCTGCTGCGCCATATATTGGTGCCACAGATCTCCTCCGCCCCAGTTGTCCTGAACCGTTGAGCCGGCCGGTTCGCCATACACGTAAAAAATGACGGGATATTTTTTTGTGGAATCAAATCCGACCGGTTTGATCATCCAGGCATCCAACACGACATCTCCAATGTCGACCTTGAAAAATTCTTTGGGATTCAACCCCAGCCGGTCATAGCGCAGTTTGGCTTCCTCATTGCCCTCGAGGAGTTTGATTTCCTTATGGGCAGGTAACCGGATGAGCGATATTCTCGGTGGCGTGACCGTATTTTGAAACGTGTGAATGGCCCATTGGGCATTATCCGATATGTTATAGGAATTCTGTCCGGTCCATTTATCAGGAGTCACCCGCTCAGCTTCACCCTTGCCATCTATTCTGCTTCGGTAGAGGTATCGCTGGGTGAAATTATCCGGTGACGCGATATAATAAACATAACCCCCCTGCTCATCGATGCAATTGATACTGACCACATCCAAATTTCCTTTTGTTATCAGGCTTTGGGATTTCCCATCCCGGGATACCAGGAAAAGGTGAAGCCATCCGTCTTTTTCACTGGTCCAGGTAAAGAATTTTTCATGGTCAAGCCATTTAATGTTGTCGTGGATATCGAGCCAGGCCTTATCTTTATCCGTAAGGATATTAGTGAGCTCCATGGTATTCACATTACCGGTCCAAACCCGGTTGGTGTTCTGAATGCGGTTGAGTTGCTGGATCATGACTTCGGAAGAATTGGGGATGAAGTCCATCCTGGCCAGATAATGATTGCGGGGATCACCCGGTATATCAAACCATTTCGTCTCACCCCCTGCGGCAGGGACGACTCCGATTTTCACTGCCGAATTTGTCGTGCCCACTTTGGGGTAGGGAAAGCTAATTATTGAAGGATAGATGGAATCGATATTGTCGATCATCCGGAAAATGCCCGTTCCCCGGGTATCTGACTGCCAGTAAGCAATCCTGGTACCATCAGGACTCCACCGGAAACCATCCCTGTCGCCCAGTTCCTCCTCATAAACCCAGTCGAAGGTTCCATTGATGGTATATTCATTCCCGTCATCGGTGATCCGCGTTACCTTACCTGATCCGGAGATCCTCGACATAAATGTTGTTCTCGCTGACGTAGGCGACCCGGCTGTCATCGGGAGAGAATTTGGCAAACATCATGGTTGTCGGTTTCACCGTTTTTCCCAGTTGACGGAGATTTCCGGATTTGAGATCCAGTAACCAGTAATCCCCCCGTGTGTTTAACCTCCATACTCTGCGGGTATTGGTAAAGATCAGCAATTTCCCGTTGTCATGTGACCATTGATAATCAGCCACATGCAAGGGTTTGTCGGCACCTTCCGGGGTCAGCATTCCGGAAGAACAAACAATGCTTTTCGCACCGGTCTTTGCATCGTACTTTATGATTTCATTTCCTTTACCCGACTCACCCGTTTCGAGGGTTAAATAACCTTTCCCGTCATTGCTCCACCGGATCGGCCCAAATCCTTTATCATGGTAAACGTGATTCTTGTAGATATCTTCGAGGGTCAGGGCGGGTCCCCCGCTCTGTGCCGAGAGATGCGAAAACGCAAACAAACATAAGGTGAATAGCATCGAAAATGCCGTGATTTTGATTTTCATAACAGGCTGAATTAAGAAATGATGATGTATATGCATAAAATCACTACGACATGAAAAACGACCCTCCGTCATTTCCGGGTCTTTTTCCGTCGTTTCCGCTTATCCAAAACAAAACTACTATTATTTATTATTATTAAAAACATAAATATGCATTTTCTTTTAATACATGATTGATAACAATTGATAAATTACATGATTACCATTGCCATTCAAGTAATTAATAATTTTTTTTATTCAGAATATTTTAATTTTTTATATGTAATTAATTAAATTTCAAGATCAATGCCACTATCCCCTGCCCGGATTCGAAGTCGTTCCAGAGTCAGGTTGTGACTGGTCCAACGCAAATCATTCCTGAATGCGTATGAGGAAGTTCAAAAGAATTTTCGAAATAACGGGATTTTTAACCGGGATGGGGTTGATCATCAACGGATTTCAGTTTATGGAAATCGGCAAAGGGTGAAGGATGAAACAAGGCACGTGAGAGGGGACCCGGATGAGATGCATTCAGAGCCCGGTCCTTTCGCCCCCTCAAGGATCTGCCGGTAGAAATGGCAATGGTTTTAGGAAAAGTGCATCCGGATAAGAGCTCCCATTGAATCCGGATGCTCCCGATGGAGAATCCTGCCGGTCTTAAATTTCCTGTCTCCGATTTTTCAACTGCCGCCAGCGTTCACCCAACGCCTACCTGATTTTTCCTCCCTCAGTCGAGCGAATGGATCACCAGTCCGCTCCTGAGTTTGGGTTCAAACCAGGTGGTTTTCGGTGGCATGATGTTGCCGGTGTCGGCGATCAGCATCAATTGTTCCATCGAAACGGGGTAAAGGGCAAAGGCAACCCGCATCTCTCCCGAATCGACCCTTCGTTTGAGTTCTTCCAGTCCGCGAATCCCCCCGACAAAATCAATCCGCTTCGAATTCCTCAGATCGGTGATCTCCAGGATCGGTTCGAGAACCTGGTTGGAAAGGATGGTGACATCGAGACCGCGGATCGGGTCGTTGTCGTTATAGGTTCCCTCGCGAGCGGTGAGTGAATACCATTTATGGTGAAGGTACATCGAGAAATTATGGACCTGCCGCGGTTTGTAGATCTCCGCCCCTTTTTCCTCAATCTGGAAACTGTCGCTCAGCATCGAAAGAAATTCGGCGGTGGAATAGCCGTTCACATCTCTTACCACCCGGTTGTAATCGATGATGGTCAGCTGGCTGGCCGGGAAATGGACGGCGAGAAAGTAATTGTACTCTTCGTCTCCCCGGTGGTCCGGATTATTCTTTCTGCGTTCGTTGCCCACGAGCGCTGCAGCAGCCGTGCGGTGATGGCCGTCGGCCACATAGGTTTCCGGGATCTCCCTGTCGAAGATGCCGGTGATCTTCCGCGATGGTGTCCTTATCGGAGATCACCCAGAAATGGTGACCAACCCCGTCGCCGGTGGTGAAATCATATTCGGGTTTTCCGTTGACGATCCCGGCAACGATCTCATCGAGTTTCGGATTATCGGGATAGGCAAAGAATACAGGTTCGGCATTGAAATTGGTGACCCGGATATGGTTCATCCGGTCTTCTTCCTTGTCGGGCCGGGTGAGCTCGTGCTTTTTGATCACGTTGTTCATGTAATCTTCAACGGCCGCGCAACCCACGATACCGTACTGCGTCTTTCCGAACATGGTCTGGGCATAGATATAAAGTCTGTCTTCCTCATCCCTGACGAACAGTCCTTCAGCGATCAGACGGTCAAGATTTTCCTTTCCCTTCTGATAAACCGCATCGGAGTGGAGATCCACGTCTTCGGGAAGATCCACTTCCGGTTTGACCACATGGAGAAAGGAATAGGGATTTCCCTTCACCTCTTCACGTGCTTCCTCTGAGTTCAGCACATCGTAAGGCCTTGAGGCCACCTCGCTGACATGGTCTTTTAACGGCCTGTAACCTTTGAACGCTTTAAGTATAGCCATTTCAATGCATCATTTTGTGCGGACGGCAGCGTTCGTTCCTCACGCCCGTACCGCAGATTATCAGTACGGGAAAGACGGCACCTTCGGGATCCGTCTTTCCGCAGGTTTTCAGTTGACTTTGAATTTCACGTCTCCCGTATTGAAGAACGCGACGATCTGGTTTGCTGCGGCAACCCCCGCATTCATATTGGCTTCAGCCGTCTGGGCACCCATTTTTTTCGGGGTGAAAAAGAACCGGCCTTCATATTTGGCCTGGATATCGGCGGCGCATCCCGGGGCAATATCGGAAATATACCTGAAATCCGGGCGTTCCGCGAAGGCTTTCAGCAGCGACGGCTCATGGATCACTTCCTTCCGGGCTGTATTGACCAGGGTGGCTCCTTCGGGCATTCGGCTGAGAAGCTCGAAATTGATGGATTCCTTGGTGGCAGTGTTGGCCGGGATGTGCAGCGAGACATACTGGCATTTGCCATAGAGTTCTTCTGCCGTTCCGACCCAGTTGACGCCGTCGTTTTCGATCAGGGTTTTATCGATGTACGGATCGAAGGCATAGACATTCATTCCGAAGCCTTTGGCGATCATCCCCACGATACGTCCGACATAGCCGTAGGCATGGATGCCAAGGGTCTTTCCCCGGAGTTCGGTCCCGGTGGCGCCGTCGAAGCCGCCGCGGTTGAGATAGATCATCATCCCGAAAGCCAGTTCGGCCACGGCATTGGAGTTTTGTCCGGGCGTGTTCATCACCACGACACCGGCAGCTGTTGCTGCGGCCAGGTCGACATTGTCGTAACCGGCACCGGCCCTGACAACGATCTTGAGGTTCGGGCGCGGCAGCAATGACCTCTTTGTCGACGATGTCACTCCGGATGATCAGGGCATGCGCATTCTTAACGCGCCTTGACCAGTTCCGACTGCGCGCTGTACTTTTCAAGCAGGAGAAATTCGTTACCGCTCTCTTCAACGATTTTCCGGATGGCATTGACAGCTGTCTTCGAAAAAGGCTTGGAGGTAGCCACAAGTATTTTTTTCATAGGTCATGGATTTTGGTCCGGTACAGTTCCGGGTATTGACAAATCAGATATTTTTTTCGAATTCCTTCATGGTATCCACGAGCGCCTGTACGCTGCTGAGAGGCATGGCATTATAGATGGATGCCCGGAATCCGCCGACGGAACGGTGGCCCTTGATACCGACCATGCCCCGTGAGGTGGCAAATTCGAGGAAGGCTGCTTCTTTTTCCTTGTATTCGTCATTCATCACGAAACAGACGTTCATGATGGAACGGTCCTCTTCATGGGTAACGGTTCCCCTGAACAGTTTGTTCCGTGTCAATCTCGCCGTAAAGCAATCCGGCTTTCTGAAGGTTGGTCTTATGCATGGCTTCCACCCCGCCCTGCTGTTTGTACCACTTCAGTGTCTGCAAAGCAGCATAAATGGCCACGCAGGGAGGCGTATTGAACATCGATTCATTGTCGATATGGGTCTGGTAGTTGAGCATGGTGGGAATCGGACGTTCCACCTTGCCCAGAACATCATTCTTCACGATAACGAAGGTCAGTCCTGCAGGAGCCAGGTTTTTCTGGGCACCGCCATAGATGAGGGCATATTTTGAAATGTCGACCGGCCGGCTGAAAATATCGGATGACATGTCGGCCACAAGGGGAACATTGACGTCGAAATCGGTCTTAATTTCCGTACCGAAAATGGTGTTATTGGTGGTGATGTGCAGGTAATCGGCATCGGCAGGGACATTCCATCCCTTGGGGATATGCGCGTAATTTTCGGCTTTGGAGGAAGCAACCACATCAACTTCACCAAACATCCTGGCTTCCTTGATGGCTTTGGATGCCCAGGAACCGGTGTCAAGGTAAGCGGCTTTCTTGTTCAGGAGGTTGTAGGGAACCATGCAGAACTGCATGCTGGCCCCTCCCTGGAGGAACAGGACTGAGTAGCCTCGATGGAATAGAAAGCAGTTCCTTGAAAAGGGCGATGGCATCGTCGGTGATTTTGACAAAATCCTTGCTCCGGTGCGAGATCTCAAGGAGGGATAACCCGGATTCATTCAGATTGAGAATGGCTTTAGCCGTGTTTTCAATGGTGAACCTTGAAAGGATGGACGGTCCTGCATAGAAATTATGTTTTTTCATGATCTGAGGTAATTTGGATAGTTTGCTTTAAAATTTGAGTTAAAATTAGAAAATTAATTACGATTCTTCATGTTAAAACGGCCAATGGTTGATAAATTGCAGCGAATTGTTAATTAATTCACAATCCGGTTCCCTCAGCGGGGAAGATTGACCAGGTAATCGTTTTCCAGGACCGGGATGACATTGGTCAGATCGATGGTATGGCAGTATTCGATCACATCATCGAGGTTGTTCTTTCTGAGGCGGTGGCGTTGGGCCGCTTTTTCGACGTAACCCACAAGGTCATTTTTGGCGAGGGTCCACAGATCCTGTGCAGCCAGTGAAGAGTCGCAGATGGTGGCATAATCGCCTCGCGTCAGGAGACGGTCGACGACAGCGCCTGCAAAGAGGGTATCTTCGAGGTTGAATTTACTTTTCCAGCCGGCACAAAGGATGAGGACATCCCGCCGGCTGCGGATCACATGATCGACGACGGCCGAGAGGTTCAGAAAGGAGCCCACGATCACCTCCGCGCTGGAGGATGCCAGCTGAATGGCCTGCGTGCCGTTGGTGGTGCTGTAAACGATGTGTTGCCCGCGAACTTTTTCGGGAGTGAAATTGAAGGGAGAATTTCCGAAATCGGCAAAATCCCTGCACGATGCCGTCCCGTTCGGCAGCCACCATATATCCCTGTTCCTTCATGCCTTCCGCTTCTTCGAGCGTTGCCACGGGGATGATCTTTTCCACCCCGTTCATGAACGCCGTGCAGATGGCCGAAGAGGCCCGGAGGATATCCACGACGATCGTCACCGCCTCGGGATTTTCAAAATAGGTATACAATGCCGGTGAGAAACAAACCTCAACCTTAAGCAGATTCTCCATTCTTCCCTGATCTATTCTGTTTTAATGAAAGGCAGTTTTACCACCCGTGCCCGCATGGCCTGATTCCTGACCTGGACCGCCAGTTCGGTGCCTTCCGTATTAAACGGGAAACGCACGTATCCCATGCCGATGCCTTTTTTGAGCACCGGCGACATGGTTCCCGAAGTCACCTCGCCGATCTCTTCCCCGTGAAGGCTCGTGATTTTGTAATGCTGGCGGGGAATCGCCCGGTCGATCATCTCCAGTCCCACGAGTTTCCGGGTGACCCCTTCCTCCTCCTGCCGGAGCAATCGTTCCCTGTCGATGAACTGGTTGTTATCACCGAATTTCGTGATCCAGCCCAGACCGGCTTCAATGGGTGAGGTCGAATCGTCGATATCGTTGCCGTAAAGGCAGTACCCCATTTCCAGCCGCAGTGTGTCCCTGGCAGCCAGGCCGACGGGTTTCATCCCTTCCTCCCTGCCGGCATCCATGATCTTTTTCCACAGTTTCGGACCATGATCGTTGGGAAAATACAATTCGAACCCTCCGGCGCCGGTATAACCCGTATTGGAGATGATGACATCGTTGATCCCGCCGATAGTTCCGGTAACGAAGGTGTAATATTTGATTTTACCGAGGTCGATGGAAGTGAGCTTTTGCAGGATCCTGGCCGAAAGCGGCCCCTGTATGGCAAGCTGGGATATGAGGTCGGAAGCGTTCTCCAGCCCGGCATTGACATCATTGCAGGCATTGAGCCAGTTCCAGTCTTTGGTCGTGTTGGAAGCATTGACCACGAGAAGGTATTTGTCCTTTTCAAACATGTACACGAGAAGGTCATCCACGATTCCCCCTTCCCCATTGGGAAGACAGGAATATTGCACCTTGCCCGGGACCAGCCGGTCGACATCATTGGTGGTGACTTTCTGCACAAAATCCCGCGCCGCGTTCCCCTTCACCCAGATCTCCCCCATATGAGAGACATCAAAAAGTCCGGCTTTCTCCCTGACAGTGAGATGTTCATCAATGATGCCGGAGTATTCCACAGGCATTTCAAAACCGGCAAATTCAACCAGTCGTGCTCCTGCCCGCCGGTGTATTTCATAAAATACGGTACGTTTCATACGTGTTGGCTGTTAGTCGATGTTTTTGGGGTGATCATTTGACCCGACAAAAGTATGATTTTTTAGTGGAATTAAAATTGTTTAAGAGCAGTTCAGCACTGCCGGTGCGGGGAATTGAAAAGTGAAGGGGCCGGGAACGCGAGGCGAAACCGGGCCCTTAAAGCATTATCTGACCGTCTGATATTGCCTGTTGGCCAGGAGGTAGTCGATCATCTGGTCATAGAGATTGAGCTGGATGTCGAGAATGCTACTTCCCGGTCACCTTGAATTCAACCCTCCGGTTTTTCTCGCGGCCCTCGGGCGTGTTATTGGGAGCAATGGGTTGGGTGAAGGCATAACCTTTCCATTGCAGCCGGGAAGCATCGATCCCCTGGGCAACGAGATAATCGACCACCGCTTTGGCTCTCTCTTCGGAAAGTTTGGTGTTGTATTTCAGCGAACCCGTATTATCGGTGTGCCCGGAAATCTCGAGCTGGACAGTTTCATTGTTCTGCATGAATTTCAGCACCTGGTTGAGCTGCTCGTACGAGTCGGGCTTGAGGGTGGCCTTGTTGGTCTCAAAGTAAATATTCTCGAGGACGACTTTTGTCCCGACTTTCACTTTTTCGAGGAGGAAATCCTTAATGGTCGGTTCATCGGAACTGGCCTGGGACATGTCGGCGGCATCGAGGAAGAAGAGATAGTCCCTGGCCTGGACCTCAATACCGTAATTTTTGGGTTCGCTGAATTTCACCCTGTACATCCCGCTGTCGGTGGTAATCGAGGTGGCGACGATCCGGGAATTGGCCAGGTCGATGAATTCAAGCTTCGCCAGTACAGGGGATCGCCGTCTCCTTATCGAGCACATGCCCGGTCAGCTCATAGAATGAATCGATCTCCACGGGTTCAGGAAGGCTGAAAAATCCGGTTTTCACCGAATCCTTCAGACCGGCAACCAGAACATCCTCATTGCTGAGCATGAGTTCTTTTTCCGAGCCCAGGAACACGACCTTGTAGAGGTCCTTCGCCCCGATCCCGCCTTCGCGGATGGTGGTGTAATAGGCGTATTTGCCGTTTGCCGATTCCCTGAAAAAGAGATCATCATCGGGGGTATTGATGGGATACCCGATATTTTCGGGATCGGACCATGTTCCGTCATCCAGCCTGACAGAATGAAAAATATCGTAGCCGCCCATGGAATTATGGCCCCTGGATGAAAACCAGAGTTCATTTCCGGCAGCATTCAGAAAAATACCTTCCTCATCGTAACGCGTATTCACCAGGCTTCCGAGATTCCGGGGATCCTGCCACCGGCCCTTTTCATTTTTAACGGTGAAGAGGATATCCTTCCCGCCCACCGTCAGCTTCTCGTTGGAGGAGATAAAATACATCGTATCACCGCTGGCTGTGAAATAAACAGAACCTTCCGTCTGCTTGCTGTTGATCTTTCCCGGCAGACCCGATGGCTTTTTCCACACTCCTTTTTTGGGATTGAATTGACTCACATAAGATATCTCCGCCGTTCCTGAGACCGCGGTAGATGTAAAGTGAATTTCCGTCGGGCGAAATGCCGAGAGCGGCATCGTTATGTCGCGTATTGATCTGTTTCGGCAGGGCCCTGGCGCCCATCCATCCGTCTTTCCCCAGCCGGCAGGCGTAAATGTCTTCGAAGTATTTGTTATCGAAGGGATTCCGCTTGATCTTTCCCTCCGGCACCCGGCGTGAAGTGAAGTAGAGGACTGAATCATGGTCAGCGAACACGGGCAGGTAATCATCGTATGCCGAATTGACGCTGTCGCCCATATTGGTGATGATAACCCTGCGGGGGTTTTCAACGATTGTTTTTCCGTTCTCGCATTCACCGATCAGGTTATCGACCTTCACGACCATATCGACCATGCCAGCCGAGGAGTAAAGGTCCCTGGCCTTGATATAGTGTTCCTTTGCCTTGTCAAAATCGAGGGTGAGGTGATAGGCACGTCCGAGATAAAAATGAATATCCGGACTGATCTCCGGATCGGTATCGAAAGCTTTTCTCAGGTATTTCAGGGCTTCATACTTGTCATCGGTATACAGGTAACAAATCCCGATCCGGTAATTCAGGATGCTGTTTTCGCTGTTGTACTGGTGGGCAAAGAGATAATGCTCCCTGGCCAGGGCGAACGTCCCCACTCCCCCGCTGAAATAATCGTTGGCCAGTTTAAGACTGTTCCATGCTTCTTTAAATCCTTCTTCCTGTTCCGTCTTAAATTCACTTTTCCGGATCTTCAACCCGTCGGAAATGTTCTGGGCCTGTATGTTTCCGGCAAGCAGGGTCGTCAGCAAAAGGAGGTAGACAAATCGAACGTTCATAGTTAAGGTCTTAGATTCATTTGCATTCCCTGACATAATTCTGAGCCTGCGTGATCCCCAGCTCCAGGGCTTTATTCCAGTCGGCGCATGCGCCTTCGATATCGCCTTTCAGTTCCCGGACCAGTCCGCGGTTCAGGTATGCCCGGGCAAAACCGGGATCGGTGGTGACGATCCGGTCGAAGATGTCCACGGCACCATCGTAGTCCTTCTGTGTAGCCAGGACGCCGGCTTTATTGTTCAGGGCCGGTATATACGTATCCCGGACGTTTATTGCCTGGTTGAAATCATGCAAGGCCGCTTCCAGGTCGCCCAGGAAATATTCAGCAGTCCCCCTGTTGTTCCAGGCGATATAAAAATCAGGGGCGAGATTAACGGCCACGGTGTAATCCTCGACAGCGCCGTTATAATCGCCCAGGATGATCTTGACGCTTCCCATATTATTGAACGCTTCGGGAAAATTGTGCCGGTAATTGGTGGCCATCCGGTAATCGTAAAGGGCTCCCTGCATATCCCCAAGCTGACGTTTGGCGGTGCCGCGGTTATGATACGCCAGGGCGTAACCGGCCTTTTCATTGATGGCCTCAGTGAAATCGGCCACGGCGCCTGTGTAATCACCGGCCAGGAGCTTGCACAAACCGCGGTAATACCAGGCCTGAGATTCCTTATACCCTTTTTCAATCGCGAGGTTAAGATCCTGAAGCATTTCTTCACCGGGTTGATCATTTAAATTTAGATACGCAAGGTAAAAATAGGGTTCACCGAGTGAAGGATCCTCTGCTGAGTAACCGGAAATCCTTTAAGGCCCCATTGATGTTCCCCGTTTCCACTTTTGCCTTTGCCCGGGCACTGAGTGCCTGGTTGAACGCACTGTCGAGATCCAGGCAGGCATCGAGATAAGTCAGGGCCGGTTCAAAATTGCCTTCCGTGATATAGGTCACTGCCTGGTTATAAGCGACTTTTGCCTCTTTCTTGTTTTTTTCAGATGATTGTGCATGGCTAAGAACTGCGGGGACCAGGAGAGATAGGACGAGGATGGCAATTCTTTTCATAACAGTGGATTAATGAATTATTCTGCTTATACGGTAACAGGCATGGAAAGTTATTCGTATAAATAAAAGATTTTTAACGAATCCGTGTTAAAAGGAATGGAGTCGGTGGGCGGTGGTCGGTAGTAGGTAATCGGTAATCGGTAATCGGTGATCGGTGATCGGTGGTCGGTGGTCGGAAGTCGGTGGTCGGTGGTCGGGGGAATGTTTAATTAAGTGTGTCACTTTTAATTGCACAAAAATCTTTACACCTCCACAAAAAAAGTATGATTCACCCGTATTAAAAGATATCGGACCCGCTTAGTACGTGGAGCTCCCCGATCGATCACCGATTACCGACCACCGACTACCGACCACCGACCACCGACCACCGACCACCGACCAATTAAATACAAAGACTTTTGATGCAGAAATTAAAAAAAAAATCTACTTTTAATGAACAGGTTTATGGTAACAGAATTTGATACTGATCGTTTTAATTTTTTACTTTGACCTCGAATACGAAACAGGGAGATGAACGATGAAAACCGATCTGAGTTACCTTAAGTCGATGAGCAGTGACAACCATGAGTTGATTCATGAGATGATTGATATCTTTACCGTCCAGGTGGATGAATTCAATGGGGAATTCCAGCATCTGCTCGATGAAGGGAATTATGAAGCTCTGGGAAAGCTGGCCCATAAAGCCAAATCGTCCGTAGCGATCATGGGGATGGAGGACCTTGCCGGGATGTTGAAGGAATTTGAGATCCTGGCCAAAGATGGCCGGAAACCCGAAAAGTACCAGGGCTATGTGGACAGGTTTATTTCAGAATGCCGGGAAGCGGTGCGGGAACTGGAACTGTACAAAAAAAAGATGGCCGAACAATAATACACATGAATTATGTTGAGTATTGAAAATATTGACGGTGTTCTTGTTGTCGCATTCAAAGATGTCAACCGGTTCAATGCCCTGATCACCGAGCCGGTGAAAGAAGAGATCAACGGTTATTTCAACACCCCGAACACCAGGCTGGTCCTGGATCTCGGAGGGATATCCTTTATCGATAGTTCCGGTTTCGGCGCTTTTCTGTCGATCATGAAGACGGCCAATAACAACAACGGATCCTTCAAGATCTGCAACATCTCAGAGGAAGTGATGGAACTTTTCAAACTCCTTCAGCTTCACAATGTCTTCGAGATCTACAACACCCGGGATGATGCCATAAAGAGTTTCTGAAGCGGCCTGTGGCTCTTACCCCATCGAAGTCAAAAGAAAACAAACCCCGCACCGGGAATCATTTCCGATACGGGGTATTATTTTTCCGGAGCTTCAGCCGAATCCGGACCGGTAAATGGCGTCAGTTGGTAAAGACCAGCTGACCGTCCCTGACGTCAATCACGATGGGCTTGTCCCGGTTGACTGAATCAGACAGGATCTGTTTCGAGAGTTCGTTGACCACGTACTTCTGGAGCATCCTCTTCACCGGGCGGGCGCCGTATTGCGGATCGAACCCTTTCTCCGCAATCCATTCGATGGCGGCATCCTTGATGCGTAAATCGATCCCATTGTCCTTGAGCATCTTCCTGACCTGGTCGAACTGCAGTCCGACGATCTTCATGATCTGAGATTCATCGAGCGGACGGAACATGATGATCTCATCGATCCTGTTCAGAAATTCCGGCCGGATGGTCTGTTTCAGAAGATCGAACACCTGGCGCCGGGTCTCTTCAAAGAGCCTGTCCTTGTCTTTTCCTTCAAGATCGGAAAGGTTTTCCCGGATGATCGACGAGCCGAGGTTGGATGTCATGATGATGATCGTATTCCTGAAATTCACCGTGCGCCCCTTATTATCGGTCAGCCGGCCGTCGTCGAGCACCTGGAGAAGGATGTTGAACACATCCGGGATGGGCTTTTTCGATCTCGTCGAGCAGAACCACGGAATAGGGTTTTCTTCTCACGGCCTCCGTCAGCTGCCCACCCTCGTCGTAGCCCACATATCCCGGGGGAGCACCGATGAGACGCGATACGGAATGGCGTTCCTGGTATTCCGACATGTCGATCCGGGTCATCAGGCTTTCGTCGTTGAACAGGAATTCGGCCAGGGCTCTGGCAAGTTCTGTTTTACCGACCCCTGTTGTTCCCAGGAAGATAAACGAGCCGATGGGCTTTCGCGAATCCTGCAACCCGGCCCTGCTCCGCCTCACGGCATCGGCCACGGCGGCGATGGCTTCATCCTGTCCCACAACGCGCTGGTGGAGCTCATCTTCCAGGTGAAGAAGCTTCTCTTTCTCGCTCTGAAGCATCTTGTTCACCGGGATGCCGGTCCAGCGTGACACGATCTCGGCGATATCCTCATCGCTGATCTCCTCCTTGATCAGAGCCATATCCTTTTGCTCATCGCGCAGTTCTGCATTGAGATCTTCGATGCGTCTTTCCGATTCCTTGATCAGGCCGTAACGGATCTCGGCAACGCGTCCGTAATCGCCCCGCCGCTCGGCCTCATTGGCTTCAAGCTTGTACTGATCGATGGCTTCCTTTTCCTTCTGGATTTTCTCGATCAGCCCTTTTTCCGTTTGCCATTTTGCCCTGAGTTTATTGCGTTCCTCGGTCATATTGGCAATCTCTTCACTGATCTCCTTCTCGCGGGCGGTTTTACCGTCCCTTTTTATGGCTTCGCGTTCGATCTCAAGCTGTTTGATCTTTCGTTCGATCTCATCGATCTCCTCGGGAAGGCTGTTCATTTCCAGGCGAAGCTTGGCCGCGGCCTCATCGATCAGGTCAATGGCCTTGTCGGGCAGGAAACGTTCGGTGATATAGCGTTTCGACAATTCAGCGGCGGCAATGAGTGCATCATCCCGGATCCTGACTTTATGATGATTTTCATACCGTTCCTTCAACCCCCTAAGGATAGAGATCGTGCTGAAGATATCGGGTTCATCGACCATGACGATCTGGAACCGCCGTTCCAGCGCCTTATCTTTCTCGAAATACTTCTGGTATTCACTCAGGGTGGTGGCGCCGATGGCTCTGAGCTCACCCCGGGCCAGGGCAGGTTTCAGGATGTTGGCGGCATCCATGGCCCCTTCACTCTTCCCGGCACCCACAAGCGTATGGATCTCGTCGATAAACAGGATGATATCGCCTTCGGATGCGATCACTTCCTTAACCACGGCTTTCAGCCTTTCCTCGAACTCACCCTTGTATTTGGCGCCGGCGATCAACGCTCCCATATCGAGGGAATAGACTTTTTTGTTCTTCAGGTTTTCCGGGACATCTCCGTCGACGATCCGGTGGGCGAGGCCTTCAGCGATGGCCGTTTTTCCCACTCCCGGCTCACCGATGAGGATCGGGTTGTTCTTCGTCCGTCTCGACAGGATCTGGAGTATCCTCCGGATCTCATCATCGCGGCCGATGACCGGGTCGAGTTTTCCCTTGGCCGCCTGATCATTCAGGTTGATGGCAAAGCGGTTCAAGGCATTGTAGGTATCCTCGGCCGTTTGTGAATCGACCGTCGACCCTTTCCGCAATTCAGAGATGACCGCTTTCATTTTCTTCTCATCCATGCCGCTGTCTTTCATGACCTGCGACACCTCATCACCGGCAGCAAGCAGCCCGAGAAACAGATGTTCCAGCGAAACGTACTGGTCGCCCATGGCTTTGGCCTGGGTTTCCGCCTTCTGCAATGCCCGGGCCGAAGCATTCGACAGGTACTGTTCGCCCCCCGATACCTTCGGATATCCTTCTACGATCCGGTCGGCGACTTTCTCAAAATTCGCCTTGTTGATCCCGAACTTTCCGAGAATGAAACCGGTGACGGATTCCCCGGTGGATAGAACGGCCTTGAGCAAATGTCCTGTTTCGACAGCCTGGTGTGTGTACCCGGCTGCAATGGTGAAAGCCTGTTGAAGGGCTTCCTGTGCTTTAATGGTCAGATTATTCACATTCATATTTTTCAACTCCTTTTCTCAAGACTCGAATGCAACAAATCTGAAGCCAAGACGAGAATCCGGCGACCGGCTGACATCTTGTCAGCCGCCGTGAAAGGCCCTGTGCCAAAAGGAAAGGATGAATCCCGGGACGGGGTGAGAAAAGGGATCACCCCTGATGCCAGAAAGGACACCGGCATCAGGGATTGCTTTTGAATATCCGGATATTATCAGGGTTTCAGCTGAAAATGAACAGTTTTTCCGGCGGAAATTTTTTTGGTGATTTCCTTCCCGTCATATTCCATCTTCAAGGTAAAGGCCCGATCGCTGGAAACCCTGACTTCCCGGCGGTTGCGGGAATCCGGCTTCCCGCACATCAGATCGGTTGTCGTTCCGCCAAACCAAAACTGATTAACCCCAACCCTGTCGTTGCTTCTCAGCGTCCAGACGATGGTATTATGCGGCGCATCAGCCTTGATGCCAATGGCATATTCAATGAAATAGTCGATGGGCCCGATTCCCGACCAGCCCACAAAGTCGGGCCTGGCCGGTAAACCGGGGGCGATGGTGTCGGGCGCATAGTTTTCCCAGATGGTATGGGTTTTTTCGAAAACGGAGACCACATTTTTCAGGTGATTTAACGCGATGGCCGCTGCCTGGTCGTCGAGGCCATAATTCTCCAGTCCCCTGATAACCATCGTATTGGTTGACGGCCATATGGCCCCCCTCCAGTAACCGCCCTTCGGATCATAGTCGACCTCACCGGCAGCCACCGAGGGCACCCGGTGCTTGCGGTTGAAAGTGTTCTCATTATCGAGTTCCCGGGAGAGCCAGCCGGCTTTCACACTGTCGGCAACACCAGCGATCAGGGGCCAGAAGCCTCCCACCGTCTTGATGGTGATGGGTATGCCACTGAGGGTCAGATCATCATAAAAATGATCATCGGCATTCCACATCCGGGCGTTGATAAGGCCGGAGAGGGAATCGGCCTGGGCCCGGTATTTGGTCCACCTCGTCCTGTTTGCCGATGATAGCGGCCATGTCGGAAAGTTTTCTTGCGAACAGCACCATCTCCGACGAGATATCCACCGCGGTGCCCCCGTTCATCAGCCACTGGTTCCGGGGGGAATTGTCCATCTGCCCCCAGTCGGCAATATACAACCCGTTCCCCTGCCTCAGGTATTTCCGGAGCACGTTGTAGTAACGGACAAGTGGCTCCCAGACCATCTTCAGCCGGGCCGTGTCGGCCGTTAGCCGGAAACTTTCCATTTCGGCCCAGATCAAAACCGGGTGGTTCAGACCTTCCAGGGTCAGGACAGGCGGTGGTTCAGGCGTTTTCCGGCCGATATAAACCACCGGCATCTTTATTCCCGGAAAGGTAATAGATCCCGAATCGGCTGAACAGCGGCTCATGTTCCGTATTGGTCCACGGTGCGTAGTCCTCCCCGGTCTGTCGAACGATCTCACGGCAGACCTCGCCGTCGGCATGTTGTTTCGCATAAAAATTATCGAGGGCCGAAACTGCCGGCACATAAGGTGTGGCAAAGCGGGCGAACATCGAGATGAAACTCATGTCCCACAAAAAAATATTGTCGTTAAATCCCGCATCGATATACTGGGAAACGAATCCGTTTTCAGGGGTGGGTTCGTACATATTCGTAAAGGCGAGTTCCCATGCCTTCCAGTAGCACGCAACATAGTTCGTATCCTGATCGTATACCGGCTGAGGCAATTTCGATTTCGTCAGGCTGAATTCCGGTAGCGGTTTTTTGTGGTATTGATTTATGGGGAAATACATCCCTTTTTGGTCCTGGGCATTCAAGGCGCTCAAACCTGTCAGTAAAACGAACGACAACAACCATGTTCTCATAACGGCCATTTTTGATATGTTTTTTAATAGAATACGGCACCCCGTTGCGGGTTCTGTGCAACCGACAAAGATAATAAATAATCTGCCGGGGCATGTCTCAGGGGGTGGAAGAGTAACGAATTTCAACGCTCCCTTCCGGAGAAAAACCCAATGACAGTGGGATTGGAGAGGGCGGGATGAACCGGCAAAGACTTAAACTTTTTAACGGCGGATCTCATAATATTTACTATATTCGACATGTTTATTTTCGATTCCGGTAAAGGGAACAGCACGCATTTCCGAAGGCTAAAATCCGATACATGAGTGAGCAGATCCTAAAAGCGCTGATGCAGCTTTTCGCCATTATTGCGAGGCCGGAGAGCAACGCCAGGGACCGGCGCACCATCGTTGAATCCTTCCTGAAACGGCAGCTCAACCAGGAGCTGGTGTCGGAGTACCTGAAGGTTTTCGACGACTATTACAGCATTCACCAGCAGAAACAAAAGGACACCGAATCGCGGCGCCGGCGCATCTCGGCCAGTTCGGTAAGGGTTCTCAAGATATGCACCGAGATCAATGAGGAACTGGCACAGCCCCAGAAGATCATCGTCCTGATCCATCTGTTGGAATTCATCAAATCCGACAATTTACGGATCACCCCGCAGGAAATGGAATTTGTGAATACCGTGGCGGAGACCTTCAACATCAGTGCCGGCGAATATTCACTGATCAAGGATTTCGTCCTGTTCTCATTCGAACAAGTTCCCGATTCGGAGGCGATACTGATCATCGACAACAAAGAGACTCCCGGTGATGAGCGGACAGCGGTCCGGCACATGAAGGTGGACAATCTGCTCGGCAAGATCGGGGTGCTTCACATCAGCTCGGCTAACCTGTATTTCATCCGGTATATCGGCGTGAACGAGATCAACATGAACGGCCAGCTCATCGAAAAGGAGAAGGTCTATGCCTTCACCAGCGGGTCATCGATCAGGAACCAGCAGATCGATCCGGTGTATTACAGCGATATCGTGAGCCGGTTCGCCGATGATAAGATCCATTCCCGGATCGTTTTTGAGGTCAGGCAGGTACATTACCGGTTCAAATCGGGCAAAACGGGGCTTCACGATATAACCTTCACGGAACAGTCGGGACGTCTGGTCGGTATCATGGGCGCCAGCGGATCCGGCAAAACGACACTGTTAAATGTTCTCAATGGCACCTCGGCTCCCGACTTCCGGCAAAGTGCTGATCAACGGGCTCGACATCCATGCCCGGAGGCATGAAGTCGAAGGTCTTATCGGCCATGTCTCCCAGGACGACCTCCTCATTGAAGAACTGACCGTATACCAGAACCTGTACTACAATGCCAAGCTGTGTTTCGACAACTACACCGAAGGCCAGCTCGAAGAGGCGGTGGACCAGTTCCTCCGGAATCTCGGGCTCTTTGAGATCAAGGATATCGCAGTCGGTTCTCCCCTGAACAAAAAGATCAGCGGCGGACAGAGAAAACGGCTGAATATCGCCCTGGAACTGATCCGGGAGCCGGCGGTTCTTTTCCTGGATGAACCCACGTCAGGGCTCTCCAGCCGGGATTCGGAAAATATTCTCGACCTGCTGAAGGAACTTTCCCTGAAAGGCAAGCTGGTTTTTGTGGTCATTCATCAGCCATCCTCGGAGATCTTCAAGATGTTCGACCGGCTGCTCATCCTGGATACCGGAGGATACCTCATTTACAACGGCGATCCTGTCGATTCGATCATCTACTTCAAGTCGCGGGTTCACCATGCCAACTGGAATGAAAGCGAATGCCATGCCTGCGGGAATGTCAACCCGGAGCAGATCTTCAATATCGTCGAAGCCTCGGTCATCGATGAATACGGGAAACTGACCGATGTCAGGAAGATCTCTCCGGTGGAATGGAGCCAGTATTTCCGGGAAGAGCATATGGAGGAAGACGTGCCTGAAGCGGGAAAAGACGACCTGCCCGGGATTTCATTCCGTATCCCCGGGAAATTCAAACAGTTCCGCGTTTTTGTCACCCGGGATATCCTCAAGAAAGTGAGTGATCTCCAGTACATGGTGATCAATTTCCTCGAGGCGCCGGTGCTGGCTTTTCTGCTCGCCTACATCATCAGGTATTTCGATGTGGACGTGGCCAACCGTTTCGGTTACACCCTGAGCGAAAACAGCAACCTTCCGGTGTACATCTTCATGTCGGTCATCGTGGCGGTTTTTATCGGGCTCACCGTGAGCGCCGAAGAGATCATCAAAGACCGGAAGATCCTGAAACGGGAAGCCTTTCTGAACCTGAGCTGGTCGGGTTACCTGATGTCGAAAATTTTTGTACTCTTCATGATCTCCGCCATCCAGGCCGCTCTCTTTGTGGTCGTCGGGAACAGCATCCTTCAGATCCACGGCATGTATTTCGTGTACTGGCTCGTCCTGTTTAGTGCCTGGGCCAACGCAAACCTCATGGGACTGGTGATTTCCGACAGTTTCAGGACGGTGGTCACCATTTACATCCTGATCCCTTTCCTGGTGATCCCCCAGATCGTCCTCAGCGGGATCATTGTCAAGTATGAAAAGCTGAATCCGGACATTTCAAATCCCCAGTCGATCCCGTTCTACGGGGAAATGATGTCGGCCCGCTGGGCCTACGAAGGTCTGGCCACCTACCAGTTCATGGAAAACGACTATCAGCGAAGATATTACGCGAAAGACAAACTCATTTCCAATGCCAGCTTCAAGGATAATTTCCTCCTGAACGATCTGATCAATAAGGTCAGGTATGCGCAAAAACATTTCGATGACCCTTCAAAACAGGAACATATTTCCTACCTGCTCGGCCTGTTGAAAAGGGAAATCGGGAAGGAATACATTTACCGTACGTGTCTGAGCCAGGAAGAGAATGGCATTCCTCTGAACAATCTGGAAAATGCCGACCAGCTCAGGATGGAAGAGGTCACCCCCGCACTGTTGAACGAAACCTACACCTATCTCAGCGACCTGAGGAACTTTTACAACCGCTTGTATAAATATGTGTATGAAAAAAAGAACGAGCAGAAGATGCATGAGAACCAGGATTCCATTGCCCGGTTGAAACGCCGGTATTTCAATGAAAGCCTCGAGGAATTTGTGACCAACAAGAACGAGTTCCAGCGCATCGTGGAATACCACGGGGAGCTGATCCAGAAGACGGACCCGATATACCTCGATCCGCAATACCGGTTCATCAGAGCGCATTTTTACGCTCCGCGGAAGATGGCCTTCGGCCGGTTCTTTCCCACGATATGGGTCAACACCACCGTGATCTGGTTTTCCAGCCTGATTCTTTACCTGGTGCTGTATTTCAGGCTGCTGAAAAAGGCTGTTGATTTTTTCGGCAGAGATGCGTCGACATCCTAGGTCCGGGCGTTTTCAAGAAGAAGATATGCCAATCCGCAAGGAGGGATTAGACGGTTTGGCAGGGCATAAAAAAAGCCGTTTTCAGAGGAAACGGCTTTCATATTTTATTGATCGGACGGGGTTATGGGTTATTCCACAATTTCGATCATTTTAAAGGGAACCCGGATAATGGATTCATAATCTTCACCTGCCTCAAGCATATCTTCATCATCTTCTTCATAATACCAGTTGACGATCACTTCCTGTTTGCCCTTCTGAATGGCTTCCAGTTTTTTGAAGACATCGAGAATGCATTTGGATGAGCTGGTGTTGAAATATTCGAGCTGAACATTAACCTGGGTCAGTTCTTTGGGGCCCCTGGAATATTCATCGAGCCAGTCAACCAGTGGCTTGTAAAACTCAATTGAGTTTTCAGGAATTGATCTTCCCTTGATCTCCATGATCCCTGTCCCGGCATCAAACTTTACAGTAGGGGTTTTCGCAGTTCCTTCAATCGAAATAGGTTCCATACTCCGCTTTTTACTTTTGGGTTATTTTAAAAAATTTATCAGGAAACAAACACATCCAGGTTAAAGAAAAAGTAATCGTTATTGTAGTCCTGGAAATTGTATTCAAGCTTATTGCCGGTCTTCCTGGCGATATCGACAAGGCCGAGCCCTCCGCCTCCCTTTGCACTTACTTTCTGATGATTGAGGATGAATTTATACATGTCCTTCAATTCATCCTTTGACAGGGAATTGATTTTATCAATTTTATCTTTAAGGGGTTTAATCCTTCCTGAGTTGACGAAATTACCGGTGGTGATTTTGTAGACGTTATTGTCAACCCGTGAAACGACCAGAACACCAAATTTGGATTCAAAATCGTCCCTCATGGGTTGGGGTAACTCTTCGATGTGGTGATACAAATTCTGAAGGCTTTCAACCAGGACATTGTAGACCTTTTTCCGAATCTTTGATGTTTCGCTAAGATCATCGAGTTTCGCTTCGACGACCTCGAGAACATTACTTATAAGGTCACTTGTAATACTGCCCTTGTAGGCAAGGAGAACATCGCCACCGTTTAATTTCTCATAATACTCGTTAATATCAAAGCTCATTGAGGCTTTTATTTCTTTTAAGTACGTACAGGGAATACGCAGTTAACAATTGCTCAACAAATATAAAAAAAAACTCAAATACAAAAAGTAATCCGGAATCACGTATTAAAAAAGATTCTTAAACAGTTGACTTCCCCTGAACATTAAGGGTTGCATGATCTTTTAAAATTAAATAAAAAAAATGATTCGCGAAATTTTTTCAGCTCACGGATCATAAATATTTCGTAAATGTAAGAAAAAAACAAGAATGCTGAACTTTTCTGCCCGTTATAAGTCTATGTTATGTTGAATTGCCCATTGCCGAATTGATCTTTCCGTTTTCCTTTGAACATATCGTACTTCAGAAATTTACATTTAAGGCTTCCGTTGAGCAGTTCCTTTTTCACGGTCGGTTTCAGTCCCACGTATTTGAGTGCCTCCGTATTGGCACTGAGGATCCAGGCGGTATACCCGGCAAATTCCTGTTTCAGCCGGTTCCCGATGGATTTATAGAAGTCGACGATCCTCTCTTCGCGGATCCGCTCGCCATAGGGGGGATTCATCATGATGAGCCCTTCCTCTCCGGGAGCCCGCACTTCCATAAAATCGGCGCGCTCGATCTCAATCATGTCGCCCAGAAGAGCCTTGGCGGCGTTATCCCTGGCCAGGGTGACGGCTTCGGCAGAAATATCGTACCCCCTGATTTTATGGTGAAAAGGTTTGCTGACCAGAAGACTCTCAACAATGTGCGTATAGAGGTCCTCGTCATAATCGTTCCAGTTCATAAAGGCAAAAGAACTTCTCAGGATACCCGGAGGTACATTCAGGGCGATCATGGCAGCCTCGATGGGTAGGGTACCCGAGCCGCACATCGGGTCGATAAAATCACTCTCGCCCCGCCAGCCGCTCATCAGGATCATACCGGCAGCCAGGGCTTCATTGAGCGGGGCGATAAACTGGCTGGTGCGGTAACCCCGCTTGAAGAGGGGCTCCCCGGAACTGTCGAGCGAGATGTCGACACGGAAATCATTAATGTGCACGTGGATCGAAATGTCGGGATTATTGACATCCACATCGGGCCGCTTTCCGGTTTGTTTCCTGAACTTATCGACGATGGCATCTTTGGCCTTCAGGGCGATGTAATGACTGTGGGAGAAATACTTCGAATTCACGGCACTGTTGACTGTGATGGAGCGTGACGGGGGGAAATACCCGTTCCAGTCGATGGCGGTCACCTGGTCGTAAAAATCCTCCTCGTTTCTTGCTGTGAACGATTTGATATTCACCAGGATACGGATCGCTGTGCGGAGGGTGAGATTGAGTTTGTACATCAGGGCAGGGCTCCCCGAGAAACGGACGGCCCGGTGAAAAGGCCGGATGTTTTCCGCTCCCTGTTCCTGAAGTTCACCGGCAAGGACATCTTCAAGTCCGAAAAGTGTGGTTGCGACAAACTGATCTCCAATGCTTCTGATCATGATAGTATTTCTTTTACCGCGCTGAGAGCCATCCTGAACCGTTCCGGCCCGGTTCCCGAGATCACCCGGAAAGGGACATTCAGCGCTTTGATTTCCGCTTTATAGCGTTCAAACAACATGATCCTGTTTTCGCCCCCGTTTTCCCTGGCCGGATCATTCTCCCAGGGGATATCGGGGGAACAGAGCAGGTACAGGTCGATGGGAAGACCGTCAATTTTCTCATCCAGCCAGGTGGGATATTTTTCAAACACCACTTCGAACCAGATCTTGGTGATAATCAGCCAGGTATCGAAAATTACGATACGATGTCCGTTTCCTGAATATTTCAGGTAATCGGCGATCTGCCGGCGGGCAATATGTTCGATATCGGCATACGAGTATTTCTCCCGCAGCGTACCAACATAATACCGGGCATACTCCGGGATCCATAACGCTTTCAGTTCCCCGGCCAGGTAATCGGAAATATTGGTCTTGCCTGTAGACTCCGGTCCGGTGACCACAATCCGGGTCACTCCCTTTTCATATCCTGTTTCCATTGACGGTATCCGATAAACGCCATAAAAGTATAAACTAAAAATAAGATTACCGTCGGATACAGACCTTTATAAATATACATCCCCATTGAAACCGCATCGATCACGATCCAGAACAACCAGTTCTCAACGATCTTGCGGGCGAGCATCCAGGTGGCCACGATACTTGCCGAAGTGGTGAAGGCATCGAGATATGGCATGGGGGAATCGGTGTAATTTTTCAGCCCGTACCCGGAGACGGCCGTCAGGATCAGTGTGATGAGCAGCAGGATCATCCAGATCCGCCAGCGGATTCCCGTGACAGGAAGTTCGTCATTTCCACCGGTTTTGTTTCCGGGATGAAGCCAGTGATACCAGCCGTAAATGCTGATGAAGAAATAGTATACCTGCAGACTCATATCCGCATAAAACTTCGCATGGAAGAACACATAGATATAGAGCAGCGAGGAGATGATGCCCAGGAGCCACAGCCAGATGATCTGGCGGATGGAGAAATACAGGTAAACAAGTCCTGTCAGGGCGCCCAGGACTTCAATATAGTTTTTCGAAAACCAGAGGAACATGTCGGGTCGGGGATTAAGGATTTCCGGCCGGGAAACTTACCAGCCGGGAAGACAATGCAGCAAAAGGATTCCCGGTTTTTTCACTTTCCTTTGTAGACCTGCAATTTGACCTTGTACAGATCATCCTTCGTCATGACATCCACGGCCTTCTGGAAGATCGGATCCTTCTGGTTGTAAATCCTGTAGAACGCCTCGGTATCCCAAAGGTCACGGGCGATATAAGCCTTTATCAGCAGGGTGATGATATCCCGGCTGGTCTCGAACTCTTCCTTGTTCAGCGTGACGCCCTGGCTGCCGGCATATTTCTGCAAATCGGAAATGATCGCGGGGGTGACCGTGAATTTTTTCAAGTAATCCTCAAAGGCCGGGTAATCGGCATGTAGGGATTTCCGGTGATTATCGACATATTCGAGGATAAACTGGTTCAGGATACCCTGGCTGATGAGATCCCGGTAATAATCTGAATACTCGGTGGTATCGATCGGCACGAGGTAATCGGGAAGGATACCGCCACCCGCCGTAGACCACCCGGTTTTTGATCAGGGTATGGTACTTGAGGGAATCGGGGAAATGCTTGGTATCCTCGCCGCTGAGTTCGCCGGAGTTATACCGTTCGAGGAGCTCATGGGAATAGGCTTCGTACCCTTTGGCTGTAGGATTTCTGGATCAGCCGGCCGGCAGGGGTAAAATAACGGGCGACGGTAAGCCGGATCTCCGATCCGTCGTTCAGTTCAAACCTTCCCTGGACAAGGCCTTTTCCGAAGGAGCGGCGTCCGACCAGCACGGCCCGGTCCCAGTCCTGCATGGCACCGGAGACAATCTCCGAGGCCGAGGCTGAGGTCTCATCGATCATGATGACCAGCTTCCCGTTCTCGAAAGAACCTTTGTCGGTTGAATAATAGTTCCTGCGCGGACTGTGCACCCCTTCGGTGTAAACGATCATCCGTCGTCCGGGAAGGAACTGGTCGGCCAGGTCGATGGCCACGTAGAGGTAGCCGCCACCGTTGCCCGAGAGATCGAGGATCAGGTCCTGCATGCCCTGGCTCTGGAGTTTGCTCATGGCCTCGTTGAATTCATCCATGGTCGTGTTCGAAAAGCGGGCGAGCTTGATGTAACCCACGTTATCCTTCACCATATAAGAGGCATCGATGCTGTAAATGGGGATCTCGTCGCGGGTGATTGTGAATTCGAGCGGCTTCTCCACATGCCGGCGGACGATGGTCACGTTGACCTTTGTGCCTTTCGGGTCCTTTCAGCTTTTTCATCACATCGAGGTTGGTGATGCCGACGCCGGCGACTTTTTCCCCGTCGATCTTGATGATCCGGTCGCCGGAATGGATGCCGACCTTTTCCGAAGGCCCGCCGGCAATGGGATTGACGATGAAGATGGTATCCTCGAGGATGTTGAAGGAAACGCCGATGCCTTCGAAGCCGCCTTCAAGCTGTTCCTGTGAGGCGGCCACTTCTTCCTTGCTCAGGTAGGTGGAATGGGGATCAAGATCATGGAGCATATTTCGCAACACCTTGCCCACAAGCTGGTCCTCATTCACCGTATCCACATAATAATGTGAAATATCATTAAGCACCTCACCGAATTTCAGTGATTGTTCGGTGATCTGTCCGAATCCGGGGGTTAAGATACAGGACTGAGAGGCCTGCAAGGATAACAATGACTTTTTGTCAATCTCATGAGTTCCTTCTTTAAGAATTATCAGGTTTCCCATTTCCACCGCCGCCGTTTCTCAAATGAAACGGGATGATCCTCCGGCCGGTTGCAAAAACAGGAACGTTTCAATCGATTCCTTTCAATATCGGGAATGCATTTTCATCCCTGTAAAAAACAACCGGAAAGATTTCCCGGGTACTGTCTTTCCCGGGTTCCGACGTGCGTTGTTCTGCAATATCACTCAGCCCGGATCACCGAAAGGAAATATAGAATGTAACAACGAGGGAATTTAAATTGTTGATTCAGAACAGAAAAAACCAATCCTGACCGTCAATGTCTTCTGCTACTATTCCCATTCGATGGTGGCCGGAGGTTTCGAACTGATATCGTACACGACCCTGTTGATGCCTTTTATACGGTTAATGATCTCGTTGGATACACGTCCCAGGAATTCGTAAGGCAGGTGCGACCAATCGGCCGTCATGCCATCGGTGGAGCCGACAGCCCTGAGTGCCACGACATTCTCGTAAGTCCGTTCATCGCCCATCACCCCGACCGACTGCACCGGGAGCAGGATGACAGCGGCCTGCCATACCCGGTGGTACAATCCCGTATTGCGGAGAGCGGTGATGAAAATGTCATCGGCTTCCTGGAGGATCCTGACTTTCTCCGGTGTGACTTCGCCGAGGATCCGGATCGCCAGCCCGGGCCCGGGGAAAGGATGACGGCCGATCAGCGTGGCCGGAAGACCGAGGGCCTTGCCCACCCGCCGCACTTCATCCTTGAACAGCAGCTTCAGTGGCTCAATGATCCTCAGGTTCATCTTCTCCGGCAACCCGCCGACATTATGGTGTGATTTGATGGTCGCCGAGGGACCGTTCACCGAAACCGATTCGATCACATCGGGGTAGATCGTTCCCTGTCCCAGCCATTTGACCTCTTTGATCTTGTGAGCTTCCTGGTCGAAGACCTCGATGAAGTTCCGGCCGATGCTTTTGCGCTTGAGTTCGGGATCGGTGATCCCGGCCAGGTCGTCGAGGAATTTCTTTTTGGCATCCACGCCGATCACGTTCAACCCAAGATGTTTATACGATTCGAGAACCTGTTCGAACTCGTTCTTCCTGAGCAGGCCGTTGTCCACAAAGATGCAGGTGAGGTTCTCTCCCACGGCCCTGTTGAGGAGCACGGCGGCCACCGATGAGTCCACTCCGCCGGAGAGTCCGAGAACGACTTTGTCATTGACCCAGGGTCACCTTCAGTTCTTCGACCGTGGATTCGATGAACGACAGCGGGGTCCAGTTCTGGTGGCAACCGCAGATCCCGGCGACGAAGTTCTGAAGGATAAGGGACCCTTCGGTGGTATGGTAAACTTCGGGGTGAAACTGGAGGCCAAACGTCTTTTCCCCTTCCACGGAAAAAGCGCCGACGCGGATATCGGCGGTACTGGCGATGACGCGGAATTGTGCGGGAAGGTCGGTGATGGTATCCCCGTGCGACATCCAGACCTGGGTGTTGGGTGAGAGTCCCTGGAGAAGCGGATTATCCGTATCGATGAATCCCAGGTAGGCCCGTCCGTATTCACGGGTGGCAGAGGGCGCCACATTCTCCTCCATCGTGCTGGGCGAGAAACTGTGCCCCATAGCAGATGCCCAATACGGGCAGCTTTCCCCGGAGATGGTCGATGGAAGGAACGGGCGCATTGGCATCGCGCACCGACGACGGACTTCCGGAAAGGATGAGACCTTTCACCGTTGCATCAGGCTCCGGAAAAGCGTTGAACGGGTAGATTTCACAATAGACGTTGAGTTCCCGGATTCGCCGGGCAATCAGCTGGGTATACTGAGAGCCGAAATCAAGGATCAGAATTTTCTCGTTTGCCGTAGTCATCATCTGTAATTAACGTGTAAAATTAACAATCTAAACCGGAATGAGGCGGTTTGTCGCGAAAAAAGCACCGGCCGGGATTTTTACCGCCCGGGATCCTTTCCACCGCACACCGGCCGCCAAACAGGGTTATGCTTCAGCTTTTGTTTCTCCATTCAGCGGCATCCTCCCTCTGCCGTTCCACCTGGAACACATCGCCGTCATTCACCAGGCAGGATTCGGGGAAAACAGCCATGGCTTCATCCAGCAAAAGATTGAGGTCTTTGTAGCGCGATGAAAAATGGCCCAGCAGGAGTTTTTGGGCGCCGGCTTCACGGGCGATCATGGCAGCCTGCTCTGCCGTCGAATGCAGGGTATGTGCGGCAAGCTCCCTGTCCCGGTTAAGAAAGGTTGCCTCATGGTAAAGCAGGTCCGCGCCGCGGATGATCTCCACAATACCGGGATCATAAACGGTATCGGTGCAATAGGCATACGACCGCGTCTTCCAGGGAGGAAGCGTGAGTTCCTCGTTGGGGACAAGGGTCCCGTCGGAAAGCAGGAGATCCTTTCCCTTTTTGATCTCCACAACCTGCGATATCAATGGCTTGTAGATATCGAGGGCCTCCTTTTTGACATTGAGTTCCACCGGTTTTTCCCGGAACAGGAAACCGGTGGTGGGGACCCTGTGTTTCAGGGGGAAGGCCGTCACCTCGACGCGCTCGTCCTCAAAGATCACCGCCGGTGAACGGTGTCCCACCGGGTGTACGATCATCCGGAAATCCCCTTCCTGGGCAAAATTTTTCCGGTAGAAGTTGATCAGCTCATTGAGTTCACCGGGCCCGTGAAGATGCAGATCGGCCTGGCGCCCCAGGAGCTGGAAGCTTGACAGCAGGCCGAAAAGCCCGAAGATATGGTCGCCATGCATGTGGGAGATGAAGATTCGGCTGATGCGCCCCATGTGGGTGTGGAACCTCCGGAGCTGGATCTGCGTCCCCTCGCCGCAATCAATCAAAAAAAACCGCTCATTTGCATTGAGCAAATGAGCGGTGGGAAAACGTTTCGAAGTGGGCAATGCTGAACTACTGCCCAATATGGTTAACGAAAATGTCACTGTAATCAGCCCTGTTATTTTTCAGCATTCCTGATCAAATCCAAACCTTCCTCAACAGTGTTAGCAATATTCAGAACGGTATCGAGCTGCGAGATGGTGATAAGCCTTTCGACAGCGTCGTTCAGACCCGTCAGGACAAAAGTGCCGCTGGCATTTTTGCAGAGACGGTTTGCTACAAGGATGGCGCTCAGACCGGAAGAATCGCAATAGCGGCAGTTACTCAGATCAAGGATGATGTTCTTTTCGCCGTTACCGGATATCAGAACCAGCTCGGACTTGAGGGTCGGAGCGATATGTGTATCCAATTTTTCTTCCAATACTTTGATCAAAGTATGGGTTTCGAATTTGTCGGTTTTAAATTCCATTGCTGAAAAATTTATTTTACAAAGCTAATTTAGTTATTTTCTTCGTCTTTCTCAGCATTTTTCTTCTCATTCTCTTCCATCTCAGTCTTAAGTGCTGCCAAATCAGAGATATCACCAAATGTGGTCTTCTCGAGATTCTGCCGGATCTTCTTCTGAACCTTCTTGGTTGTGGCCTCGGCAGACTTCTTTTCTGTCTCATTCTTAGACTTTTGCTCGTCTTCGAATACCCTGCTGTGTGATACAATGATTTTCTTGGCTGATTTTGAGAACTCGATCACTTTGAATTCGAGTCTTTCATCGGCTTTGGCCTGTGTCCCGTCTTCCTTGACGAGGTGTTTCGGGGTTGCGAAACCTTCGACACCATAGGGAAGGGCCACAACGGCACCCTTGTCGGTCAGTTCAATGATGGTTCCTTCATGGATCGAACCGACTTCAAAAATGGATTCGAATACATCCCACGGATTTTCTTCGAGCTGTTTATGACCAAGGCTGAGTCTCCTGTTATCTTTATCGATTTCCAGGACGACCACTTCGATATCATCGCCGATGTTTGTGAATTCAGCGGGATGCTTGATCTTTTTGGTCCAGGAAAGATCGGAAATGTGGATCAGACCGTCGACACCTTCCTCGATTTCAACGAATACGCCGAAGTTGGTGAAATTGCGGACTTTAGCCGTATGTTTGCTTCCGACAGCATATTTCTCGTCGATTTTTTCCCATGGGTCGGTTTTCAGCTGTTTCATCCCCAGCGACATTTTCCGGTCATCCCGGTCGAGGGTGAGGATTACCGCTTCGACTTCATCGCCGACTTTCAGGAATTCCTGTGCGCTGCGGAGGTGCTGTGACCATGACATTTCCGAGACATGGATGAGACCTTCGACACCGGGGGCGATTTCGACGAAAGCACCATAATCGGCCATAACCACGACTTTGCCCTTGACTTTGTCACCCACTTTGAGGTTTTCATCGAGTGAATCCCATGGGTGGGGAGTCAGTTGTTTCAGACCGAGAGCGATGCGTTTCTTGTCATCGTCGAAATCAAGGATGACCACGTTGAGTTTCTGGTCGAGCTGGACGATTTCTTCGGGATGGTTCACGCGGCCCCAGGAGAGGTCGGTGATGTGGATCAGACCGTCGACACCGCCAAGGTCGATGAATACCCCGTAAGAGGTGATATTCTTGACCGTTCCTTCGAGAACCTGTCCTTTTTCGAGTTTGGCAATGATCTCTTTTTTCTGCTGTTCCAGTTCTTCTTCGATCAGGGCCTTATGGGAAACGACAACGTTCTTGAATTCGTGGTTGATCTTGACCACTTTGAATTCCATGTTTTTCCCGACATATGCGTCATAATCACGGATGGGTTTGACATCGATCTGCGAACCGGGAAGGAAGGCCTCGATGCCGAAGACATCGACGATCATACCGCCCTTGGTCCGGCACTTGATGTACCCCTTGATCACTTCGTCCTGGTCGAGTGCCTGGTTCACACGGTCCCATGACTTCATCGCCCGGGCTTTTTTGTGTGAAAGGACGAGCTGACCTTTTTTGTCTTCCTTACTTTCCACATAAACTTCAACCGTATCGCCCGGTTTGAGGTCGGGATTGTAACGGAATTCGTTCAGGCTGACAACACCTTCGGACTTGTAGCCGATGTTGATGACCACTTCCCGCTTGTTCATCGAGATGACGGTCCCGTCGGTGACTTCATTTTCGGCGACGGTCGAAAGCGTTTCATTGTACTTTTCTTCGAATTTCGATTGTTCGCTTTTCGACAATTCCATCGTTCCTTCTTCGAAAGCATCCCAGTCGAAATCATTCAACCCGGCTTCACCGGCATTTTCCGCACTGCTGGCGGGAGCTGGTGATGCTTCGGCAACAGCCGGCTCGTTCACAGCTGTTTCAGTTTCTTCTTCGGGAGCGGCAGCTTCTTCCCGGTTTTCTTCTTCACCGGCTTCCGGTGTCACTTCAGCCACAGGTTCTTCGCTTTCGGCGGGAATGTTTTCTTCCTCGGCTTCGGCCTGTGCTTCAGAATTGACGTTTGTGACCTGAATTTCTTCCGACTTTTCAACGTCTTTCACGTGGTCGGTCAAATCATTGACCTGGTTTTCAGTAGTTTCCTGCTGGTTTTGTTCTGCATTTTCAACGCTCTCAGCGTTTTCATTAATGTTCTTTTTTTCTTCTTCTGTCATGAAATAATGAATTTAATTCTAGTAAATTAGACATTATATGGCTTATTTCGAGGTGCAAAAGTATAAAAAGATTTAGAAACTTACTATCCATTGCGCTATAAATTATCGCTGAATTTCCAACTGAAATCAGCTGCATCTCTGTAAATTAGACAAATCAACCCGGCTGGATGTTTGGAGACATGAGCCTGAAGGGATGCCGTTCTTCAAACAGTTACATGAAAATGAGGACGTTAACGTAAAGCATTCCTAAAACAGAAAAAAAAACCGGGTCAAATGGATCAAAACATCTATTTTTGACCCTCAAACCAGGTTTCAGCTCTTTTTCCGGCCGCATGGCGCCATGAAACAAACCAGGTTGAGGACTTAAAAAATTGCAGAAAAGTGAAAATTACGATCGTAGGGACAGGTTATGTCGGACTGGTTTCCGGGACATGTTTTGCCGAGACGGGCATTACCGTGCATTGTGTCGATATTGACAGTCAAAAAATTGACGGGCTCAACAGGGGCATTGTGCCCATTTACGAGCCCGGGCTCGAGGACATGGTCCGCACCAATGTGGAGAAGAAACGCCTGTTTTTCAGCACCGACCTGGAAGAGAGCCTGGCCGATTGTGATGCGGCCTTCATCGCCGTGGGTACGCCTCCCGGTGAGGACGGGAGCGCCGATCTTCGTCATGTGCTCGGTGTGGCCTCTGATATCGGGCGGTATATGAAGAATTACCTCGTGGTTGTCAACAAAAGCACCGTCCCCATCGGAACGGCCGGGAAAGTCCGGGAGGTTGTGCAGAAAAGCCTCACAGAGCGGAATGCCGGGCTCGAATTCGATGTGGCCTCGAATCCGGAATTCCTGAAGGAAGGCGCCGCCATCAATGATTTCCTCAAACCCGACCGGATCGTGGTGGGGGTGGATTCCGAGCGGGCAGAGAAGATTATGCAGCGTCTTTACAAACCGTTCCTGCTGAACGGTCATCCGCTGCTGTTCATGGACATTCCTTCGGCCGAAATGACGAAATACACGGCCAATGCCATGCTGGCCACCAAGATCAGCTTCATGAACGACATTGCCAACCTGTGCGAGATCGTCGGCGCCGATGTCAACAACGTGAGAAAGGGCATCGGGAGCGACAGCCGCATCGGCACCCAGTTCATTTATCCCGGTGCCGGGTATGGGGGTTCCTGTTTTCCCAAGGATGTGAAGGCACTGATCAAAACATCGGATGAAAACCGGTATTCCCTCGACATCCTCAAAGCGGTGGAAACGGTGAATGAACGGCAGAAGCTTGTCCTTCCGGCCAAGATCAGGTCGCATTTCAAAAACGACCTCAGGGGAAAAAGGATCGCTGTCTGGGGTCTCTCCTTCAAGCCCAAGACCGATGACATGCGCGAGGCTCCTTCCCTGGTGATCATCGGGGAGATGCTGAAAGACGGAGCGTCTGTCATCGCCTACGATCCGGTCGCCATCGGTGAGGCCCGCAGGAAACTGGGCGACCGCATCGAATATGCCCGGGACATGTACGAAGCCCTGATCGACGCTTCCGCACTGGTCATCGTAACGGAATGGCCCGAATTCCGGGTGCCCAATTACCGGGTCATGGAAAAACTGATGACGGAAAAGCTTATCTTCGACGGACGAAATATTTATGAACCTTCCGAGATGCAGGAATTTGGTTTTACCTATTACAGCATCGGGAGGAAACCCATTAAGCCCTGACTATGAAAAGGATCCTGGTTACCGGCGGCGCCGGGTTTATCGGAAGTCATCTTTGTGAACGACTCCTGAATGAAGGAAACGAAGTGATCTGCCTCGACAATTACTTCACCGGATCAAAGACCAACATTGTCCATCTCCTCCCCCACCCCTATTTTGAACTCATCCGGCACGATGTGACCGTTCCGTATTATGCTGAGGTGGATGAGATCTACAACCTTGCCTGCCCGGCTTCACCCATCCATTACCAGTTTAACCCGATCAAGACCATCAAGACGTCGGTCATGGGAGCCATCAATATCCTCGGGCTGGCCAAACGCGTCAGGGCCAAAGTATTACAGGCTTCCACCAGCGAAGTCTATGGCGATCCGATGATCCATCCGCAGAAAGAGAATTACTGGGGGAACGTCAACCCCATCGGCATCCGTTCCTGTTACGATGAAGGCAAGCGGTGTGCGGAAACCCTGTTTCATGATTATCATGCCCAGAACCATGTCCGGATCAAGATCGTGCGGATCTTCAACACCTACGGACCGCGGATGCATCCCAACGACGGCCGCGTCGTTTCCAACTTCATCGTCCAGGCCCTGAAAAACGAACCGATCACCATTTACGGCAATGGAGATCAGACACGCAGTTTCCAGTATGTCGACGACCTGGTTGAAGGTCTCATCCGGATGATGGGCACCGGCGACGACGTCACAGGTCCGGTCAATATCGGCAATCCGGGCGAATTTACCATCCGGCGGCTGGCCGGGATCATCATCGATATGACCGGTTCGAAATCGGAACTGTGCTTCAAACCCCTTCCGTCGGATGATCCCGTACAGCGGCAACCCGACATCAGCCGGGCCCGCGAACTCCTCGATAACTGGGAGCCGCGGGTCGCTTTGAAGGAAGGACTCGAAAAGACGATCGACTATTTCGATCAGCTGTTGAAAAAGGAAATGACCGCCTGAACTCAAAAAAAACGAATCCATAATATCGACGAATCATGAAAGGAATTATCCTTGCCGGCGGTTCCGGGACGCGTCTCTACCCCCTGACCCGCAGCATTTCAAAACAGATCATCCCGGTTTACGACAAACCCATGATATACTATCCCCTCTCGGTCCTGATGCTGGCCGGGATACGCGATATCCTGATCATCTCCACGCCCCGTGACCTGCCGATGTACGAGGAACTCATGGGAGACGGCAGCCAGCTGGGACTGAAGTTCACCTATGCCGAACAAGCCCGTCCCGAAGGTCTGGCCCAGGCCTTTCTCATCGGGGAGAAGTTTATCGGCCAGTGAGCCCGTATGCCTGATCCTGGGTGATAACATCTTCTATGGTCACGGCTTACCCGATGTTCTGACAGCGACGTCCGCTCTCCGCGAAGGCGCCGTTGTTTTCGGATATTACGTCAATGACCCGCAACGTTACGGCGTGGTGGAGTTCGATGCATCGGGCAACGTTCTGAGCCTGGACGAAAAACCCCGTGAACCCCGGTCGAATTACGCCGTCACCGGCCTCTATTTCTACGACAATACCGTGGTCGAAAAAGCAAAGTCCCTCTCTCCTTCGCCGCGGGGCGAGCTGGAGATCACGGACCTGAACAAACGGTACCTGGAAGAAGGACAACTCAGCGTTCAGCTTCTCGGACGCGGTATAGCCTGGCTCGACACGGGAACCCAGGAGAGCCTCCTCCAGGCTGCCAACTTCATCTATACCATCGAAAAACGCCAGGGCCTGAAAATTTCATGCATTGAAGAGGTGGCCTACATCAAGGGGTATATCGATACCGATCAGCTCCTCAGGCTTGCCGGGGAACACGGGAAGAGCCAGTACGCCGATTATCTCATCCGCATTGCCGGAGAGCGGAAGCAGACGTTTACCGGCGCAGGTTGAAAAGAGATCTTCCGGATCCGGCGGCACCGGCCTGAACCGATTGGCGATCCGGGCGTTTATTAATCATATTGACGTATTATGATGTTTAAAGAAACCGGGATTCCCGGGCTGCTCATCATTGAGCCAAAGTTATTCAGCGACGACAGGGGGTATTTTTTCGAGAGTTTCAATGCCCGCGAACTCCGGAAAGCCGGGATCACCGAAACCTTCATCCAGGATAACCAGTCAAAATCGGTTTACGGGGTGATCCGCGGCCTGCACTACCAGCTCGAGCCCCATGCCCAGACCAAACTGGTCAGGGTGATCCAGGGAGCCATCTATGATGTGGCTGTCGATGTCAGGAAAAATTCGCCCACCTTCGGACAATGGTCGGGCATCGAACTCTCAGACAAAAACCAGCTGCAGTTTTATATCCCCACCGGGTTTGCCCATGGTTTCTCCGTCCTGAGCGAGACCGCCATCGTCCTCTACAAATGCGACCGGTATTACGATCCGGGTTCCGAAGGCGGGATCATCTACAATGACCCTTCCCTGGCCATCGACTGGAAAATTGAAGAAGGACAGGAACGGGTTTCATCCAAAGATGCCACCCTCCCTTCCTTTGAAAATGCTCAATTTAACTTTACCTTTGAACGTTAAAAGCCGGGATTCCTAATTCCCGGGCCTTAACATGACAAAATTACTGATAACAGGATCGAATGGTCAGCTGGGCAGCAGTCTGAAAAAACTCGCCCCGGCGAACCCCGGCCTTGACTTCATTTTTACCGACATCGAAGAACTGGACATCACCAATGCGGCTGATTGTGAACGCCTGGCCATGGAGGTGAAGCCCGGCTTTATCATCAATTGTGCCGCATACACCGCGGTGGACAAGGCGGAAACGGATCCGGCGCTGTGTTTCCGGCTCAACGCCGATGCAGTGAAAAACCTGAGCGATGCGGCAGCCAGGTCAGGCGCCAGATTCATCCACATTTCCACCGACTATGTTTTCAGCGGCCGTCAGTACCGGCCCTATACCGAGGATAGACATCCCCGGGCCGGAGTCAGTTTACGGACAGAGTAAGCTCAGGGGCGAGGAGCTGATCCGGGAAGAACCCCATGTGCTGATCCTCCGCACGTCCTGGCTTTACTCGGTCTACGGTCATAATTTTTTCAGGACCATGCATGCCCTCACGGCCCGGGAGAAGGAGGTGAAGGTGATCTTCGATCAGACCGGTACGCCCACCGCGGCGTCCGATCTGGCTTCTGCCATCCTGCAGATCGTCAGCATCTGCACCGGCGATCCGGAAAAATTCGTTCCCGGGATCTACCATTACTCCTCGGAAGGGCGTGACCAGCTGGTACGACTTTGCCTGTGAGATCAACAGGCTGTCGGGGCATCAGGCGAACGTTTTGCCCATCGTGACGGAAGATTTTCCCCTGCCGGCCCCAAGGCCTTTTTACAGCGTTTTGAACAAAACCAAAATAAAAGAGATTTACCATATAGAAATCCCCAACTGGAGAGACAGCCTCTCCGAATGTATCATCGATTATCAAAAACAAATTTAGCATCCCTATGGAAACCAACGATATGCTCACTCGCGTCAGACAAAGAGCCCAAGCATGGACGGGCCCGGCATTTGATGAAGAAACCCGTTCACGGGTGAAGGATCTTCTTGAGAATGATGAAAAAGAACTCGTCGAGTCCTTTTACCAGGACCTGGAGTTCGGCACCGGCGGACTGCGCGGAATCATGGGTGTTGGCACCAACAGGATGAACATCTACACAGTCGGCATGGCCACCCAGGGACTTTCCAATTACATCCGCAAACAATTCGGAGCAAAGACGGAGATCAAGGTCGTCGTGGGTCATGATTCCCGCAACAACAGCAGGCTGTTTGCCGAAACGGCTGCCAAAATCTTCACCGCCAATGGTTTCCGGGTATTCCTGTTCGACAGCCTCCGCCCCACCCCGGAGCTCAGCTTTGCCATCCGGCATCTTGGCGCCCAGAGCGGTGTGGTGATCACCGCCTCACACAATCCCAAGGAATACAATGGTTACAAGGTATACTGGAATGACGGCGGACAGATCATTGCCCCGCACGACCGAAACATCATCGATGAAGTGCAAAAGATCACCACGCCGGAGGAGATCAAATTTGACGGCAATGAATCCATGATCGAGATCATCGGCAAAGAGATTGATGACATCTATACGGATAAGATCAGGGACCTGTCGGTAAACCCGGAGATCATCAAACGGCAATCGGACCTCACGATCGTCTATACCCCTATCCACGGGTCGGGCGTGAGACTTGTGCCAATGGCGCTCAAAAAAATGGGCTTCAAAAATATAAACAGCATTCCGGAACAGAATGTCACCGACGGCAACTTCCCGACCGTGAAATCGCCCAACCCGGAAGAGCCGGCAGCCATGGAGATGGCCGTCCGGAAAGCCACAGAGATCGATGCCGACCTGGTCATGGCCACCGATCCCGATGCCGACCGGGTAGGCATTGCTGTCAGGAACCAGGAAGGGAAGATCAGCCTCCTCAACGGGAACCAGACCGCTTCCCTTCTCATCTACTACCTGCTGAACGCCTGGTCGCAGAAAGGAAAACTCACCGGAAATGAATTTATCTGCAAAACCATCGTAACCACGGACCTGCTCAACAAGATGGCCGATAAATTCGGGGTTGCACATTTCGATGTGCTCACCGGTTTCAAATACATCGCCGACATCATCAAACGCCACGAAGGCAAACTGAAGTTCATCGGAGGAGGCGAGGAAAGCTATGGTTATCTCGAGGGGGACTTCGTCAGGGACAAAGATGCGGTGATGTCGTGTGCCCTGATCGCCGAGGTGACGGCCTGGGCCAAAGACCAGGGAAAATCGCTGTTCGACGTGCTGGTGGATATTTACCTCGAATACGGCTTCTATAAGGAAGCGCTCATCTCAGTGGTCAGAAAGGGGAAGGAAGGTCATGAAGAGATCAACCGGATGATGGACAATTACCGGAAGAACCCGCCGGTAACCCTCGGCGGTGCCAGGCTCGTGAAGATCTCCGATTACCGCAGCAGCATGACCTATGATCAGCTCAGCGGGAACGAAACCATGATCGGTCTGCCCACTTCCAACGTTTTGCAATTTTTCCTGGAAGACGGGACGAAGATCTCGATCCGGCCATCAGGCACCGAGCCCAAGATTAAATATTACTTCAGCGTGAACCAGAGCCTGGATCACCGGGAAGATTTCTCGAAAGTCGACAGGGACCTCGATGCCAGGATCGTCAGGCTGCAGGAAGAGATGGAACTGGTTTGAGGGGGGGAGTTATTTGGTGATTTGGTGATTTGGTGATTTGGTGATTTGGTGATTTGGTATTTGGTGAAGTGAAGAGTTGATCAGACAATGAGGTTATGGAAGTGAGGAAGTGAGGAAGTGATGAAGGTGATGGAGTGATGGGTGATGGAGTGATGAAGAAAGTGAGGAAGTGAGAAAGTGAGAAAGTGAGAAAGTGAGGGAAGTTTTTGATTAACACTTAACTGACAGCTGATTACTGATTACTGATTACTGATTACTGATTACTGATTACTGATTACTGATTACTGATTACTGATTACTGATTTATTACTGATTACTGATTACTGATTACTGATTACTGATTACTGATTACTGATTACTGATTACTGATTACTGATTACTGATTACTGATTACTGATTACTGATTACTGATTACTGATTACTGATTACTGATTACTGATTACTGATTACTGATTACTGATTACTGATTACTGATTACTGATTACTGATTACCGTCCACCAACCACCCTCCCCTGCCCCCCGGACCCAAAGAGCAAAATATTAGTCACAATAATAAAATACTGCCATGAAATCGTATCGCAAAGAGCTTTGGTTCGACGTTACGAAACGCAGGGAACTCATCAACATCACACCGAAAGTTGAGCAGTGCCTGGCGGAAAGCGGTGTCACTGAAGGGCTCGTCCTGGTCAATGCCATGCACATCACGGCCAGCATCTTCATCAATGATGATGAGCCCGGCCTGCACCAGGACTTTGAGGTCTGGCTCGAAAAGCTGGCCCCCGAAAAACCGTATTCCCAGTATAAGCATAACGGCTTCGAAGACAACGCCGATGCCCATCTCAAACGCACCATCATGGGGCGTGAAGTGGTGGTTGCCGTGAGTAACGGAAAACTGGACTTCGGACCATGGGAACAGATCTTTTACGGGGAATTTGACGGAAAGCGCCGCAAAAGGGTGTTGGTAAAGATTATCGGGGAATAGGTAAATGTGCCGGCGGTTATTTCTTTCTCTTCCACTTTTCGAAGATAATCCTGAAAGAAATGATCACGCCACCAATTCCGGCAATAAGGAAAAAGATGATGGCGATGCCCGGGTAGCCGAGGATCGTAAACGGCGTTTTCACCTGCATGAGCAGAGCTGCCCCGATGATCAGCGAAGCGAGGATCAGCCCGATGGTGAGCCGGCTGGCCATTTCTTTCAATTCATCCATAACGAATTTTTCATCCAACACCCTGGCTTTGATCGTGAGATTTCCCTTTGCCAGGGAGTCCATGATTTTATTGATCCTGGCCGGCAGGTATTCGAAAAACTCCTTCATATCGAGCATATATTCGAAGAAACTCCCGGGCGAAAGACTCTTTTTCATGTAATTCCTCATGATATCGGCCGTATTTTTCCGCAAGGAAGCGTTGGGGTCGAAAAGAGGATCGAGTGTGCGACCGACTTCGTCCAGATTCAGCAGCGTTTTCCCGAGCATGATGAGTTCCTCAGGCAGGCGAATATGGTTGGCGCCTGAAATTTTCATCATCTCGAAGACAAGCCTACCGGCCTGGATACTCTCCAGCTTCGGATCCTGGAACTGTGTTATCAGTTCATACACTTCCCTCCGGAAATTGAGGTCATCGGCCTGTTCTTCTTTCCGGCTGATGCCCAGGGCATAATTGGCGGCCTGCTCTCCGTTTCCCTCGCTGATCGCGATCAGCAGCCTCATCAGCTTGATTTGCAAATCCTGGGGAATATAGGCGACCATTCCGAGATCGAGAAGGGCAATTCTGTTATCGTCGGTCAGGAATATATTTCCCGGATGCGGGTCAGCATGGTAAAACCCGTCGATGAGGATCTGCTGAAGGTAAGCCCTGAAGAGTTCTTCCGCCAGCTCCGCGCCATCCATTTCCAGCCTGGTGAGCGGAGAGAGCCTGACGATATTGCGGCCCTCGACATAATCCATGGTGAGGACCCTGGAACTGGAATAGTCTTCAATGACGGAAGGGACGACCAGTCGTGTAAATTTTTCGAGGTTTCTTTTCAGGAGAATGAGGTTGCGCGCTTCCTGCCGGTAATCCAGTTCGCGGATCAGTGATTTACGGAACTCATTGAGTGTGCTATTCAACATCAGCTGCCTCCCGGTGGAGGTGTTTTTTTCCAGGAAAGCTGAAATTTCATCAAAAGCGTCCAGGTCTTTGAAGATCTGATCGCGAATGCCCGGACGCTGCACCTTGACGGCCACCTTCTTCCCGCCGCGAAGTTCCGCAAGGTGAACCTGTGCCAGCGAAGCTGAAGCAACCGGTGTCTTTTCAAATCTCTCGAATGCCTTCGATATCCGGATACCCAGTTCGGAGGAGATGATCTTCCCGACCTCCTCAAAAGGAAATGACTCGGTTTTATCCTGCAACCTGGCCAATGATTCGAGGTAAGGGGGAGGAAGGAAGTCAGAACGGGTGGACAGGAATTGTCCCAGCTTGATATAGGTGGGGCCAAGTCTCTCCAGGTCATCCGGCAGGCTCTCCGCCTTGGCTCTTGAAAATGAAAGTTCATCCTCACTGTATGAAGGCTCGTACAGCCCCGATTCCCTGACAATGTCTTCCCGGCCGTACTTGATGAGAAGCATTGCCAGATCCCTGTACCTCTTCAGATGTGCTGTCTTTAGCCCCATATTCGTCTATTATGTTGGAAAACAGCGTAAAATGCTCGCTGTGAAGACCTGCAGGAAAGAGTAAAGTATTCATTATTTGACATTTTCGATATGCTTTTTGTTCGGGAAAAATCGAAATGATATTTAGTGTCAGAAAGAAAACTCATGTTTTTTAGCCGTGCTTGATAAGAAAACGTCAAGAGCAAGGCTTGCGATGACTGAAAAACAGGAGTTTACTATTCGTAAATGACTGTTTTGAAGTCGAGCATAACGCAGCTATTGGCGTTTTCTTGCAAGCACTATTTAGCAGACTGATGACATGTCTCCATGAATTCCATATCTGCAACGTGTTTCTTTTGATCATCCGGAGCTCTGACCCGAGTCACTTTATTACCGTAAATTTTTTTTCGTTCATAAATTGGTCGAAATTTGAGTTTAGAGTTACCCCGGTGCAACATTCCTTCGTCGTCAATTCAGTTGGGGGCTCATCCAAATACTTCAGCAAAATGAAAGACCATCATCACTCCTCCCGGAGACGGAGAAGGACTTTCCTTATCCAAATTCCTGATCTGCCTTGCCCTGTCGGCCGGGTTTATCACTGCGAACCCGATGCCCGCGCGCAATCGTCCTTTTCACCGGGATTTATCATCCGTACAACGGGTGACACCGTTCACGGGTACATTGAACAAAAAAACTACCCCGCGAGTTTCCGGAAATGCCATTTTAAGTATGCTTCGAATGCAGAGACTGAACAGTACGGACCGGAAGATCTTAAAGCCTATCATTTTGATAACGGAAAAATGTTCGTGTCAAAAAATGTGGTACTCAATGGGGATTCAACGCAAATGTTCCTCGAATGCCTGTTAGATGGTATTGCGGATATTTATTTTCTATAGGACGGGATTGATCCATCCTATTATACATAAAGCGTTGGTGAATCCCTATATGGACGATTTCTTATCCCATTCCCTGTCCTTGAATTTCAGGCTGGAATATAACCTGGAAAAGTGAAGAGGAGAATTTTCGTCATTATTTTTGATCCGTTTTGAGGATATTGTTCCGGCAGGGTTCACATCCTTCAAAAACAGAAACGCCTCGTTTTATTGGGCATACGGGGCTTGTTGAAAACTTTTCGTCAAAATGTGCGAAAACGGACGCTGAGATATGGGTTCGCGAAGGATGAAGGGGCAAGGTGCGCAGGGTGGCGGGGGGATACCCACCCTTTAAAAAACCTTAATAACGATAAGCCCATAACCATGCCCGGACGGATTATGTGGTGATGTGGTGATGTGGTGATGTGGTGATGTGGTGATGTGGTGATGTGGTGATGTGGTGATGTGGTGATGTGGTGATGTGGTGATGTGGTGATGTGGTGATGTGTGGTGATGTGGTGATGTGGTGATGTGGTGATGCGGTGATGTGGTGATCCTCCTTCTCCGAAGTTACCGTGAGCATGATTCATGACGGGAAAAAATAAATCCCTCCCTCTCCGAAATGTATATGGTAATCTGGCGATCAGCCAAAGCACCCCCAAAAAATGCGGTCATTAATCTTCCTCAAAAAACGCATCCGGGAAATTCACCAGGTACAGTTTTTCTGTCGCCCGCGTCACGGCGGTATACATCCACCGTAGGTATTCAACATTCAGCATATCTTCCGTAAAATACCCCGGATCGATAAAAACCGCCTTCCATTGTCCGCCCTGGGCCTTGTGGCAGGTGACCGCATAGGCAAATTTGACCTGCAGGGCATTGAACCACTCGTTCCGGAGAACCTTTTCCGCCTGTTTTTTCCGGTCGGATTCATCCGCATAATCATCCATAACGGCGTTGAAAAATTCCTTTTGCCGGTCCATCGGCAGGGAAGCGGTATCGATGGCCAGGGTATCGAGGTTGATGACCACGTCGAGTTCCAGTTTTTCATAATCGACGAACGTCAGGGTCACTTCGGCGAACCGGTAGCCATAAAGATCCTGGTACCGGTGAATGCGCTCCACCCTGGCGATATCGCCATTGGCGATGAAATCAAATTTCTCTTCTCCGGAAGTCCAGAAGTAATTGTTTTTGACGATCATCAGCAAATCGTTCATGGCGATCTCCTCTTCCCTCCACAGGATCTGGTTGCGTATGCCCTGGTTGAACCGGTTGGCCCTCTTGTTCGACCGGCTGACCACGATGGTGTCGTTTTCACCGTACCGGGAATAGCAGTTTTCGAGTTCTTCGAGCAGTTCAGCTCCGCCGATGCGCCGGATATCGGGAAATCCTTCCGTAACAAATTGTGGCATAGAGACCTCATTGGCTTCGATCAGTCTGCGAAGATCGGTGGCGTTGGCCAGGATCCCCGAACCTTCGGCCTGCCTGACCACATCGCGCAGGTAAACTTCCCTGACATCAAATCCCATGGATTCCAGCTTTCGCCGGTCGAGCGCCGGGCTGAGCGCCAGTCCCACGGGGGGCAGCTGGGCGGTATCGCCGATCAGCACGAGGTGACAGTTCGTGCCCGAATGCACGTAAGCATCCAGATCGGAAAGCAGGTCCCCCGAGCCGAAAAGGTTACTCTCCGGGTTGCGGTCGCCGATCATGGAGGCTTCATCCACCATGAAAAACGTGTTTCTATGCAGGTTCCGGTCGAGGGTGAATGCCCCGAGCCCGTCCCTCCCGCTTTTCTGGCGGTAGATCTTCTTGTGGATGGTATAAGCAGGATGCCCGGTATAGGAGGCCAGGACCTTTGCCGCTCTGCCCGTCGGCGCCAGAAGGACAGCCTGGTGCTTTAAAAACGTCAGCGTGCGTACTAAAGCATTGACGATGGTCGTTTTACCGGTGCCGGCATATCCTTTGACCAGGAATAGTTCATGCGGACCGGGCGAACTGATGTAGCCGGAAAGCTCCCCGAGGAGGATTTCCTGACCCGGAGTCGGCTCGAAATCCAGATTATTTCTAAATTCCTGTTCAATGTAGTTTTTCAACATGCCTGCAAAGAAATGATAATTTTCAAATTATAATTTATTTTTTTTGCTAAATTTGTGCGCAAACTATAAACCCATTTAACGACCAAAAGTAATGAGAACAGTTCTCCAAATTATCCTTGGAATTGCTATCGTTGTCCTCGGATACCTTGTCTATGACAGTATCATGACACCTATTCGCTTTAACAAAGCGAAAGATTTCAGGGAAAAGAAAGCCATTTCCAGGATGGAACAAATCCGCGAAGCGCAGAAAGCTTACAAAGATGTAAATTAGAATATACAGGCAGTTTCGATACCCTGATTTCCTTCCTCAAGAATGATTCTTTTTCCATCACGAAGGCTATCGGGACCATTCCGGAAGATCTCATTGACTCCGTAGGTCTCACAAAGGCAAGGGATATCGCACTCAAGAGAGGAATCATCAAAAGGTCGATCACGAAAGTTCCGGTGAAGGACTCCCTCTACGGCAAGAACTTCCCGGTCGACTCATTACGGTACGTTCCTTTCACCAAAGGGGAAGAATTTAAAATGAAGGCCGGTGAGTACGTCACACCTTCCAAACTGACGGTTAAGGTTGTGGAAGTGTCTGTTCCTTACAGCGTTCTGCTGAAGGGCCTTGATCCTCAACTCATTGTAAACGCTGCCGATGAGAAACAGAAGATCACCAATTACCCCGGCCTGAAATTCGGTTCGATGAACGAAGGCACTCTTACCGGAAACTGGGAATAATTATGGTCACATGAATGATTTTAAGTACGTATCCGATCATTATAACATCAATAAAACAATTGCATACAGACTATCCATCCAGCTCAACCCGGATGGATTTTCTGTCTTAATAGCCGACATACACAAAAACATCCTTTTCCTTTTACATCGGCAGAGCGAAGATTTTGCCGGGAACCTTTCTGAATTCAGGGAAAATGCGGATCTTCTCCCCGTGATGAATCTCAGGTTTGCCATGTCGGTGGTACTGGTGAACACACCTGAGATCACTCTTGTCCCGGATGAGCTTTATTCTGAAGATCTCCGCGATCTGTATTTCAGCTACAATCACCCCATGAAGATTTACGATCAGGTCATGGATTGCCAGGTTCCCCTCCACAAGGCGGTTCTGCTTTTTAAACTCGATGAGAAGACCATCAGCCTGATCAAGTTGTTTCACAATTCCCCTTCGGTGATGCATTCCTCCGTTCCTTATCTCGAATACATCCATTCCTGCTGTCCCTGCCGGGAAGGGCTCTTCATCCACCATACCGGGATGCTTCTCTCGGTAACGGCATTCCGGGATCAGAAACTTGCGCTGCACACGATCATCCGTGCGGCCGATGAAAACGACGTTGTTTACCATACCCTGAACACACTCACAAAAACCGGCATGGACCGGAAGAACCTCGGGCTATACTGTTCGGGCACTCTCGGTGAGCGGAGCCCGGCGGTCAGGCATCTCGCCGGTTATGTCGGGACGGATCACCCACCTGAAAAATGAATTTCCCTTTGAACTTGCCGGTGACCTGAATGAGAATTATTTTATCAATCTCCTAAAAAGCACCGGTTGCGTATAATCAGCGGTAAATACAAAGGCCGGCGAATCCATCCGCCCACCAACTTCCGGGCAAGGCCCACCACGGATTTTGCCAGGGAAAGCCTGTTCAATATCCTGAATAATTATTTCGATTTTGAAGGGCTGGAAGTGCTCGATCTTTTCGCCGGTACAGGCAGCATCGGATTTGAATTCGCGTCGAGAGGGGCCCGGCATGTGGAGATGATCGATAAAAATTTCATCCATGCCGAATTTATGAAAGAGACGGCGCGATCGATGGGCATGGAAAATGTCAGGATCATCAAATCTGATGTGTTCAGGTATATCGAAAAACAACCTGCCACCTTCGACATCGTTTTTGCCGATCCCCCTTACGACCTTGAAAATTTCGAGGAGGTTCCTGTCAGGATCCTCGAAAGTCACCTGCTCAGCGAGGGAGGATGGTTCATCCTGGAGCATTCAAAAAGTCACAGCTTCAGCCATCTCCCCGGATATTCAGACCACCGCAATTACGGGAGTGTGAATTTCAGCATTTTTCATTCCTGAAGCTCACCTCCCGGAGATGATCAGCCGGAACGGTATGACCTGTTGGCCATCCCTGAATTCCCCCAGGAAGATCCCTCTGTCCCATCCCGAAACATTCAGCCGTGTCGACATCCCGGTCAGGCCGGTTTTCCGGAAGACTGTCCGGCCCGTGATATCCCAGATCCGGATTTCCGCATTTCCGGCGGGCAGTGGAAAGGTGATCTGAACCTCGCCACCGGCCGGGTTTGGGAAAACGCCCACTTTCCGTTCAACAGATGCCGTCACTCCGTCAGCGTCACTGCCCTGGTTGATGATGACCAGGGTCAGTGTATCCCGGATGGCAGGATTCTCGTGGGAAATGGCCTCCACCCGGATGATCCCGTTTCCTTCCTCCGTCCCACTGGCCTTCAGCATGCCCGACGCCTCGCTGAATGTCCCCGGAACGGCCGTAGACTCTTCCGTGATGAGCCGGAGATCATAGTACGGAATATCACAGTTTGAAGGGTAAGCCTTCGCGGCAAGATAAACCGTTCCCCGGTCCGACTTTATGGTATCGGTCCCCGATTTTTCATAGAGGGAGATGGAATCGACAGGGATATGCCTGTAGTAACCGGTCATGGTCGTCATCCCGCTGTCGGGCCCCCGGAAGACCAGTACCGCCACTGAAAACGGGGGGAGATCAATCTGGTAGCCGTCGCCGAAAGGGACCGTGGTTTCACTCTGGACAATACCGGATGACTGTGTGACATCCCAGCCGGAAGCTGACAACACAATGAGCCGGGCCGTATCGCTGACAGCGGTAAACGGAAGGGTGAGCGTCACACCCCTGGCGTTTTCGTAGTCCCGGTTCACCATCAACAACGAATAGCGGGTGCTGTCATTAAAAACATACGTACTGACAACCGGGTAGGTATAAGGGCGGTTGAAGGTGCTGGTGGCCGTCTCCCCCGCCCAGGCCGATTTGAGAACTGTTCCTTTGCACCAGGTGTTGAACAGCCTGGCCGTGTAATACAGCGGCAAAGGCTGGTAACCGAAATTATCATTGTTGATGATCCGCCATTGTCCCTGGTTCATATTGAAAATGACGGGGATACTGACACCCCCGGAGGCGATCATGGATGCGCAGAAATCGAGGTAAGCCACGGCCTGACCAAATTTCCCATAATAGGAAGGACTGTCGTTGGTCATATTCCCTTCATACAGGAAAAGCGGGTAAGCCTCTGAATAATTTTTGAACATGGCTTTCCGGAAGGCCGACAGCCCGGCTTTCTGGGATTCGATATAGGCGAAACCTGATTTGTAGTAATTCAGCTCGGATTCGAAAGGGATGGAAGGATCATAATTGAAATTACCGCCCATATACCCGCTGACGGCCAGCCAGTCGGGCGGCGACGGGGCATTGTCAA